>NZ_JPPQ01000087.1:0-1616 GCF_000743655.1 Sphingobium sp. ba1 | reverse complement strand
GGAATGTCCTCGACCGGCACGCCGAGGTGATAGAGCCATTCCTGGGTGATCTCCTCGCCGGTGCATTCCTGCATCGGCTTCTTCACGAAATCACCGGGCTTGTCGACGAAGAGCGCGTAGAACCAGGCGATCATCTGATCTTTGGGCTGCTTCTTGAAATGCGGCTGGCGATGGACCGTCCAGCTCAGCAGCCATGCGGAATCCTTCACGGTGACGATACCGGCGGAGACGATCTTGCCGGTAAAGGGGTTCCGCTTCGTGATCTTCTCGACATAGGCCGGAATGCGGGCGTCGAGGGCAGTGATCGACGCGGAGGCCCATTTCGTCTCCGGGATATGGGCGCCGAATACGTCCGGGCGGCCGAAGGCCGGATCCTTCGCCGCGATCCGCCGCCACAGGTCCCAGGCCGGCGCCGGTCCTTCGTTGAGCTTCGCCGGTGTCCTGTGGTCGCCATTGTCGGAATTCTCGGTCAGCGAGCCGATGGTAACGAAGACGAGATCGTCGGGCCCGAGATCAATGCCGCCTTCGACGCCGCGCTCCTTCCAGTGGATGCGCGTCGCCTGCTTGGAGCCGGGCTGGATGTCGAAATCGACATCGGTGACCTCGACGCCGTAGCGGAATTTAACCCCGTGATCGGTCAGCCACTTCACCAGCGGCAGGACCATCGATTCATACTGGTTGTAGCGATTGAACTTGAGCGAGGAAAAGTCGGCGAGACTGCCGATGTGATGGATGAAGCGGTGCAGGTAGAGCTTCATCTCCAGCGCGGAATGCCATTCCTCGAAGGCGAACATGGTGCGCCAGTAGAGCCAGAAATTGCTCTTGAGGAAGTCCTCGCCGAAGACCTCGTTGATGCGCTTGTTCTCCATCTCCTCCCGCGTCGCAAGGAAGACCGAGAGGAGATCCTTCTGCGCCTTGTCGTTGAGCGTTAGCAGCGCCTTGTCGGGCACGTCCTGACCCTGGTTCTGCGTCGTTCGCTGCAGCGAAAAGTTGGGATCGTCCTTGTTGAGCCGGTAGAACTCGTCGAGCACGCTGGCATCCTCGATCTCCAGCGAGGGGATCGAGCGATAGAGGTCCCACAGGCACTCGAAATGCTCCTCCATCTCGCGGCCGCCGCGAATGACGAAGCCCTTTTCGGGCACGTCCAGACCATCGAGCGCGCCGCCGGGGATTTCCAGCTCTTCCAATATGGTGATGCGGTCGCCCGAAACGCCGCCGTCGCGGATCAGGAAGGCGGCGCCGGCGAGCCCCGCGAGGCCCGAGCCGACGAACCACGCCGTCTTTTTGTCGGCGCCTTCCGGCTTGCGTGGACGGACAAAGGCTTCATAGTTTCCACTGCTATAATGCATGGCAAACTCCTGTTTTTCTTGTTGGGATCAGTCGGCGGGCTTGTAGCTGTAGAAGCCTTCGCCCGACGCGATGCCGAGCTTGCCCTTGTCGATGTAGTTTTCCTTCAGCCACGCGGCGAGCGACTGTGCGTGCTCATCACCGTGCGACAGGATGTTGTAGGGGGTGTTCAATCCGATGATGTCGTAGATCTGGAACGGCCCCATCGGCGCGCCGGTGGCGATCCGCCAGACCTTGTCGACATCTTCCGGCTCGGCATAGCCGCCGGC
>NZ_JPPQ01000086.1:1106-2163 GCF_000743655.1 Sphingobium sp. ba1 | reverse complement strand
GGCTTTGTTGAATAAATCAGATTTCGGGTAAGTCTCCCCCGTAGCGGGTTGTGTTTTCAGGCAATACGCACGCTTTCAGGCATACCTGCTTTCGTCATTTTGTTCAGCGCTCGTACCAGGGCCATAGCCTCCGCAACCTGACCATCGTAGTCACGCAGCGTCAGTGAACCCCCGAACAGCTGTTTTACCCGGTACATCGCCGTTTCCGCTATCGAGCGACGGTTGTAATCTGTTGTCCATTTCCACCGCGCATTACTCCCGGTCATTCGCTGATTAGCCACTGCACGGTTACGGTCTGCATATTCACCGGGCCAGTAACCCGCACCTTTTCGGGGAGGGATAAGCGCGCTGATTTTCTTACGCCGCAGTTCATCGTGACAGAGCCGGGTGTCGTAAGCGCCGTCTGCCGATGCTGCCCTGATTTTTCTGTGAGTCTGCCGGATAAGACCCGGGAAGGCTTCTGAGTCGGTCACATTGTTCAGCGACAGGTCAGCGCAGATGATTTCATGTGTTTTACTGTCAACGGCGAGATGCAGCTTACGCCAGATACGGCGGCGTTCCTGGCCATGCTTTTTGACTTTCCATTCGCCTTCACCAAAGACCTTCAGCCCGGTGGAATCAATCACCAGATGCGCGATTTCACCCCGGGTGAACGTTTTGAAACTGATATTAACCGACTTTGCCCGCCTGCTGACACAGCTGTAATCCGGGCAGCGCAACGGAACATTCATCAGTGTAAAAATGGAATCAATAAAGCCCTGCGCAGCGCGCAGGGTCAGCCTGAATACGCGTTTAATGACCAGCACAGTCGTGATGGCAAGGTCAGAATAGCGCTGAGGTCTGCCTCGTGAAGAAGGTGTTGCTGACTCATACCAGGCCTGAATCGCCCCATCATCCAGCCAGAAAGTGAGGGAGCCACGGTTGATGAGAGCTTTGTTGTAGGTGGACCAGTTGGTGATTTTGAACTTTTGCTTTGCCACGGAACGGTCTGCGTTGTCGGGAAGATGCGTGATCTGATCCTTCAACTCAGCAAAAGTTCGATTTATTCAACAAAGCC
>NZ_JPPQ01000086.1:0-1100 GCF_000743655.1 Sphingobium sp. ba1 | reverse complement strand
CGGGAAGATGCGTGATCTGATCCTTCAACTCAGCAAAAGTTCGATTTATTCAACAAAGCCGCCGTCCCGTCAAGTCAGCGTAATGCTCTGCCAGTGTTACAACCAATTAACCAATTCTGATTAGAAAAACTCATCGAGCATCAAATGAAACTGCAATTTATTCATATCAGGATTATCAATACCATATTTTTGAAAAAGCCGTTTCTGTAATGAAGGAGAAAACTCACCGAGGCAGTTCCATAGGATGGCAAGATCCTGGTATCGGTCTGCGATTCCGACTCGTCCAACATCAATACAACCTATTAATTTCCCCTCGTCAAAAATAAGGTTATCAAGTGAGAAATCACCATGAGTGACGACTGAATCCGGTGAGAATGGCAAAAGCTTATGCATTTCTTTCCAGACTTGTTCAACAGGCCAGCCATTACGCTCGTCATCAAAATCACTCGCATCAACCAAACCGTTATTCATTCGTGATTGCGCCTGAGCGAGACGAAATACGCGATCGCTGTTAAAAGGACAATTACAAACAGGAATCGAATGCAACCGGCGCAGGAACACTGCCAGCGCATCAACAATATTTTCACCTGAATCAGGATATTCTTCTAATACCTGGAATGCTGTTTTCCCGGGGATCGCAGTGGTGAGTAACCATGCATCATCAGGAGTACGGATAAAATGCTTGATGGTCGGAAGAGGCATAAATTCCGTCAGCCAGTTTAGTCTGACCATCTCATCTGTAACATCATTGGCAACGCTACCTTTGCCATGTTTCAGAAACAACTCTGGCGCATCGGGCTTCCCATACAATCGATAGATTGTCGCACCTGATTGCCCGACATTATCGCGAGCCCATTTATACCCATATAAATCAGCATCCATGTTGGAATTTAATCGCGGCCTCGAGCAAGACGTTTCCCGTTGAATATGGCTCATAACACCCCTTGTATTACTGTTTATGTAAGCAGACAGTTTTATTGTTCATGATGATATATTTTTATCTTGTGCAATGTAACATCAGAGATTTTGAGACACAACGTGGCTTTGTTGAATAAATCGAACTTTTGCTGAGTTGAAGGATCAGATCACGCATCTTCCCG
>NZ_JPPQ01000085.1:0-4802 GCF_000743655.1 Sphingobium sp. ba1 | reverse complement strand
GTCATCCCCGCCGTGCTGCATTATTATCGCCGCTTCGTCCCCGGCGCGGATCGCGATGGCGAGCGCCGCTTCCTGCTCACCGCCGCCGCCATCGGCTTCCTCTACAAGAAGCGCGCCTCCATCTCCGCCGCCGAAATGGGGTGCCAGGGCGAAGTCGGCGTCGCCTGCTCCATGGCCGCCGCAGGCCTTGCCGCCGTGCTGGGCGGCACCAACGGCCAGGTCGAAAATGCCGCCGAAATCGGCATGGAACATAATCTCGGCCTCACCTGTGATCCCATCGGCGGCCTGGTCCAGATCCCCTGCATCGAACGCAACACCATGGGCGCGGTCAAGGCGATCAACGCCGCCTATCTGGCTCTCCAAGGCGATGGCCATCATATCGTCAGCCTCGACGCCGTCATCGAAACGATGCGCCAGACCGGCGAGGATATGGCCAGCCGCTACAAGGAAACCTCGCTTGGCGGCTTGGCCGTCAACGTCGTGGAGTGCTGAGGCGGTTCCCTTCCATTCGTCGCTTTGCACCGTCAAATCTGCGATGAAACGACAGTATTTGTGTCATATCTGCAACATAAGTCCTTGTTTATCTTAGGTTCATGAAACTTACGGCTCTGCGCGGCTTTCAGCGTCTCTCCCCTGCAGGGGGATGACAATGGAGTTTAGAATATGCGTAAGTTGATGGTCGCAACCCTTCTCGGCAGCGCCGCAGTCGCCGCCCCCGCCATGGCACAGGATGTCGGCCCGACCTTCACCGGTCCCCGCGTCGAAGCGATCCTGGGCTATGACCATGTCGGCGCCGGCAGCGATGTCGACAATAATAACGACCGCGATGACCAGTCGATCGACGGTCTGCTCTACGGCATCGGCGCCGGTTACGACGTGAACCTCGGCAGCGCCGTGGTCGGCGTCGAAGGCGAATGGACCGACTCCACCGCCAAGTCCGATCGTCGCGATCCCACCGACCAGTTCGGTTTCGGCCGCGTCAGCCAGGGTCGTGACCTCTATGTCGGCGCGCGCGCCGGTATCCTCGCCAACCCCTCGACGCTCGTCTACGTCAAGGGCGGCTATACCAACAGCAAGCTCAACGTACTGGCCGGCAACACCGACCAAACCACCGATACCGCGTTCAAGCTGGACGGCTGGCGCATCGGTGGCGGCGTGGAACGCGCGATCAACACCAACACCTTTGCCAAGGTGGAATATCGCTATTCCAAATATAGCGATGCCAATATCGAGTTCGCCAATGGCGCGACCACCGAAGATTTCG
This sequence comes from Sphingobium sp. ba1, assembly GCF_000743655.1. NCBI lineage: Bacteria > Pseudomonadati > Pseudomonadota > Alphaproteobacteria > Sphingomonadales > Sphingobiaceae > Sphingobium > Sphingobium sp. ba1. The sequence goes on along the minus strand of NZ_JPPQ01000085.1, from coordinate 3,538 downwards.
GCATCGACACCGACCGGCATCAGGTCGTCGCCAGCGTCGGCTGGCGCTTCTAAAGTTCGCTGAGTAGGGGAGGGGGCCGGTTCACAAGACCGGCCCCTTTCACCATTTTACGACACTATCGTTCAGCCCTTCTGCACTATGTCCAGAAACCGCTTGTAGATGGTAATGACCTGATCTTCGATCGGCTTGGTCGGATCGGGCTTCTTCACCCCGGACCGGATCGCCCACGCCTGAGTCAATTGCGCAGCCACCTGGGCCGCCGTGTCGCTCGTGATCGCCATGATGATTCCCTCCATCATTTCGGTCCCGTCAGGATGAAGATTAGCCCGCCCAAGTCAACGCCATTTGCTGCAATGCAGCATAAGCCGGTGAAGCAGGGGGACAATTTCTCAGCGCCGCGCAGCATTGCCGTTCAAAGTTGCATCCCCCTAGCGCGACGGGCGCAAGGATGATATTGACATTAATGTGAGTAACGCGATTCCCCATCAATATCCCATCGGCATCGATGCCGCCGACATCGACTTCATGGGTCATGTCAACAATGCCAGCTACCTCAAATGGGTGCAGGAAGCGGTGCTGGACCATTGGCGCGCCCTGGCCCCGTCGGAAGCCGTCGCCGGGCATCTATGGGTCGCGCTCAAGCATGAAATCACCTATCGCAAACCCACCTTCCTCGACGACGACGTGATCGCCACCGTGTTGCTGGAAAAGGTGCAGGGCGCGCGCGCCTTCTACGAAACCATCATCCGCCGCGGTGAAGAAGTGCTGGCCGAAGTCAAATCCAGTTGGTGCTGCATCGACGCCAGCAGCCTGCGCCCCGCGCGACTAACACGCGACGTCATCGACCACTTCTTCGCCCCCGACGAAAAAGCCACGCAATAGGCACGGGTGTCGGGGAAGGCCAAACGACGGCGACCCACACCCCCGTCATTCCCCTCGTCATTCCCGCGAAAGCGGGAATGTGGATTCACGTTTGAAGTGCAACGGTTGGACGCGGCTGACCGTGCTCAGGACGGGCGGGGTAGGCGTCCCGCCAACCATAATCGAGCTTTTGTATGAGGACGTCACCGCCAAGGCGAAGTCCATTGCCCTGTCCACCAAGTTCGGCGGCCCGTACTGCGAGGGCGGGATCAAGTTTGTGGAGGATCAGCTTGCTAAGCAAGGCGACGACTTGACGGCCTGCCGTGCCACATTGGCACGCATAATGGGAGCGAACGATCCCAAACGATCCCAATCGCCTCGGCTTCGCCGCGCCGTCTTAATTGCCGCCCCTCTAAGAAGGTGGCCCCAGCAGGGGTAAACAAACCTGTTGAAAATATGGTGGACGCACTTGGGATCGAGCCAAGGACCCGCTGATTAAGAGCGAGGATTAAGCTATTATTATATCTAACTTTTCTGCGTCATTTTGCGTCTTGGGGAACACAAGGTCGTATCTTAGACCCGCTGATTTTGAAGCATGTTACTTCACGCTCTGTCAGGCAAGTTCGGGCGTCCGGGACCCCCTTGATACCCACATGGGAGATCGTCGATTTTCTGGGTATCAGAGCGATGAAGGATAAAGGCGGCGTGATCTATCTGCTGGCCTAATAGCGGCGTGATATCGATCGCGGCAGCGTGCGTCAGGAAAAATCTCACTTCGTCGGTACCACAATTTAGGCGGCGTTAATAACGGATGGTTGACTTTTGATCTAAACAAGTCACGATATCGTTATTAGTGACCGGTGAAAGGAACAACGTCGTTCCTATCTCAACGCCGAATTGCAGGATGTCATGACCAAGCGAACGACGGGCGAATATGAGAACGTGATAGCGGGCGGGGAGGATGTCCCGGCTTTCCTGCCTTACTCCTTGCCGCCGCGCGATCCAGTTTTTAACATGTCTGAAGCACTCGGCAGGCGTCTGCGTGCTGCGGAGCAAGCTTTAGTCCGGCTTGATCTGGCAACCGAGATGGTGCCGTCACTTGACTGGTTCCTCTACGGATTTGTACGCAAGGAAGCCGTGATTTCGTTACAGATCGAGGGCACGCAGGCGACGTTGCTCGATCTACTGAGCTTTGAGGCGGATGACGTGAATGCGCCAGATGCCGACGTCGAAGAGGTCTGCAATTATCTCGACGCCCTGAACAATGTCCAACAAGAGCTGGCGAATCCAACGGGCATTCCGATTTCCATGCGCCTCTTGAACGGCGCGCACCGGCGGTTGATGGACGGCGTGCGGGGCGCAACCAAGCAGCCCGGCGAAATCCGACGTAGCCAAAACTGGATTGGGGGCAGCAGGCCGGGCAACGCCGTGTTCGTGCCGCCACCGCCCACACGCCTGCCGGAATTGCTCAGTGCGCTCGAAAAGTACATTCATGCGGATGATGACTTGGCGCCGCTCATTCGCGCCGGGCTTGTCCATGTCCAGTTTGAAACGATCCATCCCTATCTCGACGGCAACGGGCGCATAGGCAGGCTGCTGATTTCGTTGCTGCTTCAGCATTGGGACCTGCTCCGCGCGCCATCGCTTTATCTCAGCTTGTTCTTCAAACGTCATCGTGCCGAATATTACCGGCGGCTGGATGCCGTTCGGACGCAAGGCGATTGGGAAGGCTGGACTGACTTCTTCCTCGACGGGGTGGCGACGATCGCTGACGAGGCAGTAGCATCGGCGCGGGACATATTTGCGATTGTAAGCCAAGATCGTGCGCGGCTGTTGGCGAGTGATGCCGCTTCGGTATCTGCGGCTAGGCTGTTTGAGGAGCTGCCTAACCATCCGATCGTCACGGTCGCATCGGCCATGACGTTGCTGGGGATCAGTAAGCCAACTGCGATCCGGGCGATCGAAGCGCTCGTGTCCGTAGCGGTTTTGACCGAGACGACCGGCAGGCGTCGGGATCGCAGCTTTGCCTATGCCGCCTATGTCGATCTGCTTCGGATCGGTACGGAACTCGGAGATGATCGATAGAAGACCGGTCTATCAATCACAGCCGCACGAACACGCAATCGCGTGATTCCGAAAAATCCAAAATCAGTGTTGCGCCCTCTGGTCCGACTGTTGGTGCGGGGCCTTGGTCCAAAGCACCCCCCGGTCATCTGAAGCATGATCAAACTGCATCGCGCTGAACTTTCCCGATGCAGATCCTTCGGACGATAGGAATTTCTTTGAGATTGGTCGATTTCCATGATTATTGAGGTGTCATTCAGAAGGATGACACATGCAGAAGGCCCTAACAAACAAGACACTTGAAGCACTGAAACCTCAGACGAAGCGTTACGAGGTTCATGATCTTCACTGCCCGGGGATGAGCGTTCGGGTTTCGGCGCAAGGGCAGAAAGTTTTCTCGGTCAAGTTCCGCTACGGGCTGGATCAGAAGCGGATGAAGCTAGGCGTCTTTCCCCGGATTACATTGGCTACCGCCCGTGAAAAGGCACAGGATATTTTGCGGCAGGTTGATGAGGGAATTGACCCGACCAAACGCAGGCGCAGCCCCGATATGTGTGGATCGGCGTGCAAAAGGGACCCCGTTAGCGGGGTGATCGGCGTCTAAAAGGGACCC
>NZ_JPPQ01000084.1:0-2016 GCF_000743655.1 Sphingobium sp. ba1 | reverse complement strand
GTTTAGAGTATCCGTGATGGTCAAGCGCATGCTGTGGTCCAGAGACGATCTGCCCTGAGTAGCGCATTTGCGGTGACGATGAGCTTTCGCATGATGGCTGTGATGGCGATTTTGGCGGGTTTTCCGGCAGCGATGAGCTGCTGGTATTTGGCCTTGAGGTTTGGATTGAATCGGGCGGCGACCAGAGCAGGCATGTAGAGAGCCTGTCGGACATTGGCCCTACCGCCGCGGATGAAGCTTTTGCCTTTCCATTGGCCGGACTGGCGCGCGACCGGGGCAAGTCCGGCGAGCGAGGCAGCCTGCTTGTTATCGAGCGATCCGAGTTCGGGCATGGTGGCGATGATCTGGTTGGCGGTGAGTGTGCCGAGGCCAGCGATGCTGGTGAGAATGTGGTGGCGCCGGACGAGCTTTTCATCTGCGGCAATGACGGCCGCGATTTCAGCGTCGAGCGCAGCGATGTGGCGAGCGATCTGTTCGAGCCGTTGGCTGCACTGGCGCTTAAGCAGCGTGACGGTGAGGTTCTTTTCGCGGTTTTTGAGCGCGGTGCGATCACGCACCAGACCATCGCGGGCGTTGACGAGTTCGGCCAGTTGGTTCTGCTGCGGGCTTCGGGCGGGCCTGACCGGGGGTTTCAGCGTCACCGCCATCCGTGCGAGCAGCCTGGCGTCGATGCGATCGGTCTTGGCGAGCGTGCCTGTCGCCTGAGCGAAGCGCCTTGCCCGTTCCGGGTTGAGCTTGACGCAGGGCATATGGCCGAGCGCGACCTCCAGCGCGCGGTGGTAGATGCCGGTAGCCTCATAGGCGATCCGCTCGACCTCCCATTGCCCGGCCCATGCGATCAGGGTCTTGTGGCCCTTGGTGGTGTTGGGGAACTGGCGCTCGATCCCGATGGGATGGACATAGCAGTCCAACGTCGCTTTGGAGATGTCGATGCCGATGGTTTGTGGTAGAGAGTTGCTCATCTTTTTCGCTGTCCCATGCTTGTCATCCGGGCCTTAAAAGCCCCGGTATCCGTTCGGGCCTGATGAAAAAGAAAGGGGCGATCCTACTCTAACCCGGTCCCTTCACGACCAGCGGTTTTGCGATCCGTCCCCTTCCGTCCGGTCCGGGGTGGCCACCCCGGACCGGACATCGCATCCTGACCCGAACGGACCACAAAGTCATAAGACAAGCGTGATGACTTTACTCAGAACCGTTCGTCCTGAGTAGCCCCTTCGACTGCCTGCCAAGGCAGGCGCTCAGCAACCGTATTGGGTGTCAAGCGAGATTGGCCCATGGTTTATCCTGCTGGACGATAGCGTTTGCGATAATGAGGAGTTTTCGCATGGCGGCGGTGATGGCGACTTTGGGCGCTTTGCCTCCCGCGCGGAGGTGCTGGTAGAAGTCGCGGATGGTTGGATTGAAGCGGATGGCGGGTAATGTTGCCATGTAGAGCGCGCATCTGACCGAGAGTCGGCCGCCGGTAATATGCGCCTGACCGCGCCACTGGCCGCTGTCACGGTTCATGGGAGCGATGCCGGCAAGGGCTGCGATCTGCTTTTTGTCAGCGATACCAAGTTCGGGGAGTTCGGCGATCAGCACTGCCGCTGTCGTGGCGCCGATGCCTGGAATAGACTCCAGCAGCATAGCTTTGCGCGCGAGCGTGGCATCAGCCTCGATTTCAGCCGTTATGCGCGCATCGCACTGGCCGATTTGTCCTTGCAGGAAGGCAATATGCTCGCGGATCGAAGCCAGCGTTTCGGCGTCATCGAGGCCGGACAGACGCTGCTTTTCGGTAGCCAGCATACCGACCAGTTGCCGCCTTCTGCGCACTTGCTCGGCAAGGCGAGCCTGATTTTCAGGTGTTGGCGGTGTTCTGGCGGGCTGCATGGCGTCAGCGAAGCGTAGGATGATGCCAGCGTCAAGCGCATCGGTTTTGGCGAGTTGACCGCTCGCTCTAGCAAAATCCCGCACTTGCCTGGGATTGACGATGCTCATGGCGATCCCCGCCGCTCCCATCTGGCGAGCGAGCAACCG
>NZ_JPPQ01000083.1:597138-598718 GCF_000743655.1 Sphingobium sp. ba1 | reverse complement strand
GCGGGGCTTGGGGCGGGTGAACGGCTCGTAGAAGCGGGTCGATTCCGGCTTGCCCGCCACGATGCCGCTGATGGTGGCCGCATAATTGCCCAGCACTGAGCAAGGCAGAACATAGCCGCCCTCGATCGCCTGACGGGTGATGGCGAGGGCGTCGCCATTTTGTTTCGGGTAGAGCGACAGGCGAGTGAGATAGCTGTCATAGTCGGCGCGGTCGTAGAAAGGCAGGCCATCGCCCATGCCTGCAAAACCCTGGTGCCAGCCATAATAGGTGGTGAACAGCATCAGCCGTTCGGCCTGATGCGCCTCCCCCGCTATGTCGTCGCGCAGCATCCACAACAATACGGCGCGGTTGACCCGATCGGCGGGATCGAGCGTCGTTTCGCCGATCGCTTCCAGCCGGGCCACGAAGGCCTGCTCGGCCTTGATCTGCGCGGCGCGGGCGGTGAGCGACAGGTCATAGATGCGGTCATCATAGGTGCGGACGCCACGCGCGGTCGCCTCGACCGGATGGGTGGAGAGCCACCATGTCCAATGATCGTCCATGACCTGCGTGAGTGTGTCGCGGGGCGTTTGCGCCTGGGCGAAAACGGGCGTGGCGACGGAGAGGAGAAGTGGAAGGATCTTGCGCATGACGCAAGGGGATCGCGTGTCCCCGCTGCTTTGGCAAGGGGTTTCAGGCGGGCGCTACGCCATCGGCCTCGACAATATCGTCGCCCATATAAAAGCCCTGAACGCGCACCCGTTTTTCGACAAGATCGACGGGTACGCGGAGCAGGACGAGGCGGTAGGTGCCGCCAACATCGCGCCGGAGCAGAAAACCGGCGGCGTCGCGAACGAGCCGCCCGGTTTCATCTACGTCAGCGCCACTTTCTATCATGCGGTCAGTCTATCGCATCCTTGATGCCCTTGCCAGCCAGGATGCCGAGGACGAGGAACAGGACGAAGACGGCGAGCGCGATGAAGAAGAGGATTTTGGCGATGCCGACGAAGGTGCCAGCGGCGCCGCCGAAGCCGAGAACCGCCAGCACAGCGGCGATGACGAGTGAGATGACTGCGAGTTTCAACATGGTGATCCGTCCCTTTCGATGGAAATGCTATGATTTCCGAACGGATGACGGCGCACGGGGTTCCCGTCAGACCCAGCCTTCCAGCACTTGGTTGGGGGGACGGTGGCCATCGACCCAACTGCGGATATTGGCGATGACCCGCGCGCCGGTCGCATCGCGGCCTTCGAAGGTGGCCGATCCCATGTGGGGCAGCAATACGACATTGGCGAGGTCGAACAGGCGCGCATCGACCGCCGGTTCATGGGTATAGACGTCGAGGCCTGCACCAGCGATCCGCCCTTCGTCGAGCGCGACGATCAACGCGGCCTCGTCAGTGATTTCAGCGCGGGAGGTGTTGATGAGATAGGCGTCGGGGCGCATGAGGGATATCCGCCGCACATCGATCAGCCCGCGACTGTCGGCATTGAGCGGACAGTGGATCGAGATGATGTCGCAAGCGGCGAGCAGGGCATCGACATCGCCCACCCATTCCGCTTCCAATTCCTGCTCCACCTCGAACGGCAGACGGTGGCG
>NZ_JPPQ01000083.1:596261-597128 GCF_000743655.1 Sphingobium sp. ba1 | reverse complement strand
CAACGTTCGCGCAAGGTCGGAGCGTCGCACCGAGGACGCCCAGCCCGAACGGATCAACCTCTATGACGAGGTAACCGCCAAAATCATCGCCCAGCTTGAAGAAGGGCGTTTCCCATGGGTCCAGCCTTGGGCATCGTCGGGCACCGACATGGCACACGGCGCGCTGGCCCCCGGCCTGCCGCGCAACGCGCTGACGGCCCGCTGCTATTCGGGCGTCAATATCCTCATCCTGTGGGGCGCTGCCATCGAAAAGGGCTATCCTTCCCAAAGCTGGCTGACCTTCAAACAGGCACGAGACGCAGGCGGATGCGTATCCAAGGGCGAGAAGGGCACCACCATCGTCTATGCCGACCGCTTCACCCCCGAAGCGGAGAAAGAAAAGGCAAGGGCGACCGGCGAGGACGCCAGGTCGGTCGCCTTCCTCAAACGCTTTACCGTCTTCAACCTGTCGCAATGCGAAGGGCTGCGGCCCGGCCTCGCCGCCGAACCCGCGCCCCTGCCCGAACGTCAGGTTGTGCCCCTTGCCGAGGCGGTGATCGCGGCCAGCGGCGTGGATTTCCGTATTGGCGGAGACAAGGCTTTCTACATGCCCTCGCTGGACATGGTGCAGGTGCCGCCACAGCCTGCCTTCTATGAGCAGATCAACTATTACCGGACCTGCCTGCACGAACTGACCCACGCGACCGGCCATCCCTCGCGCCTTGGCCGCAACCTTACCAACGGCTTTGGCTCCAAGGATTATGCCCGCGAAGAACTGATCGCCGAAATGGGATCGGCCTTCCTCTGCGCCGCACTCGGCATCGTGCCGACCGTCCGCCATGCCGACTATACCGGCTCTTGGCTCGCGTTATGGCGAGGTGAGCATAA
>NZ_JPPQ01000083.1:595393-596251 GCF_000743655.1 Sphingobium sp. ba1 | reverse complement strand
TGGCAGGCGAACGCCGTGGTGCCCGCCAACGACAGCGCGATCAGCCCGGCCTGCCCCTGTCGCCATGCCACCAGCGCGGCGAGCGCGGCATGCAGCCCGGTCAGCGGGTCGGCGATGGCATCGCCCGCGAACATCGCTTCGCCCCACCCCTCGGCCATGAGCGCGGCCAGGCCACCCGCCACCGCCGCATCGTCGCCAAAGCCGATCCGGTCCGGGTCGTCATGCGCGGTAAGGCCTATCCAGATCGCGCCGCGCGCCACTTCGGCGTCGCGATCGATCCCCAATTGGCGCAGCGCACGGGTGCGCGAGGCTTCGATCACGATGTCGGCTTGTGCAACCAGCGCGGCCAGCGCGCGTCGGTCCGCCGCGTCATGAAAGTCGAGCGTGACGCTCGCCTTGCCCGCATTGAGCAGGTCGTAGAAACCGCCATGCCCGAACCGCGCACCATCGAGCCGGGTGCGACTCTCCACCTTGACCACCTGCGCCCCCGCCAGCGCCAACAACGATCCGCACAGGGGACCGGCCCAGAGTGAGGACAGATCGACAACCAAGGGCGGGCGCCCAAGCGCGGTGCGGACAGACTTGAGGGCCGGAAAGAACCGGGCAGGGGGACGGGGCGGCACGACGGCAGCGATGGCCATGCTCATCTCGACCCCGCGCGCCAGCAGCGTCCCGCTGTCACACCCCGCCGCGGCCCGCTCTATCGCGGCCCAGTCCGACAGGTCGGCCGCATGGTCAGCGAGCAGGATGGGCAGCAGGTCGCGGTCCGCCTCCCGCGCCAGATTGAGCGCGATCTCGCCATCATTGACCCGCATCAACCGGCAGGACCCGTTGGCTGACATCCGTCCCCCGCGCGTG
>NZ_JPPQ01000083.1:594734-595383 GCF_000743655.1 Sphingobium sp. ba1 | reverse complement strand
ATTTATGGGCGCTCGGAGACGCGATGGGATATCGTTCCCGGTTCTGGATGACCTATCGCCAGGCCGAGGCGCTCGGGGCCAATGTTCGGCGCGGCGAAACCGGCGCAATCTCGGTCTACTATTCCTCGTTCAAGAAGCTGGAGGAGCATCCCGAAACGGGCAAGGAGGTGGAGCGCAACATCCGCTTCCTTCGCCATTACATCGTCTTCAACGCCGACCAGATCGATGCGCTGCCCGCCTATTTCTATGCGCCAGACGAGCCGCAGATGCCGGTGGCGCCCTCCCTCCGCCAGGCGGCAATCGATGCTTTCTTCGCCGGCATCCCCGCCGATGTGCGCCATGGCGGCAACCAAGCCTACTTCACGCCGACCTTTGATTATATCCAGATGCCAAATCGGACATCGTTCCGCAGCATGGATCTGTACGCATCGACAAGGTGCCATGAGACAGTCCACTGGTCGGGCCATGCCGACAGACTCGCTCGCACCTTCGGCAAGCGCTTCGGCGACAAAGCCTATGCATTTGAAGAGCTTGTCGCCGAAATCGGGGCAGGGCTGTGCTGCGCCGATCTGGATCTCCCGAATATCCTACACGACAGCCACGCAAGCTATGTCGGACACTGGCTTGCGTTATGCTCACCTCGCCATAA
>NZ_JPPQ01000083.1:594461-594724 GCF_000743655.1 Sphingobium sp. ba1 | reverse complement strand
CCGCCCCCGCCCGCAACGCAAAGGGCAGCGCGATGATCAGGCCAATGCCCGCCGTCAGCGCGATCGACGCCAGCAGCCGGTCGCGCCTGCGGTTGATTTCCTGTTGTTCGCCGACTGTCACTTTTGTCCGATTCGCCAAAGATTTCACTCAGATGTGCGCTGCCCGTCACGGGCCGTCAATTTGCAAAGCAATGCACGCGCCCATGCCGCAAATTCAGCCTCTTAACCAAATATTGGGCGGCGGGGTCTATGTCCGCCATCGG
>NZ_JPPQ01000083.1:593160-594451 GCF_000743655.1 Sphingobium sp. ba1 | reverse complement strand
CATCGACACGCTTCATGGCGAAGACGGCAATGACATTCTCTATGGCGGGGACGATGCCGACAGCCTCTACGGCGGCAACGACAATGACACGCTGTATGGCGATGCCGGGAACGACACGCTGTATGGCGATGCGGGCAACGACACGCTCTATGGTGGCGCTGGCGATGATGTGATGTCAGGCGGCGCGGGGTCTGACTCGCTGTATGGCGAGGCTGGCGACGATGTGATGACCGCAGGCACGTCGGGTAGCTATCTGGACGGTGGCATCGGCAATGACCAGCTGACCGGCGGCGCGGGCAACGACACGCTCTATGGTGGCGAGGGCAATGATGGTGTCAGTGGCGGCGCTGGTGCCGATTATATTGTGGGTTTTGCAGGCGCCGATACGCTCGATGGCGGTGATGGCAATGATGACGTTCGCGGTAGCGATGGCAATGACACAGTCCAGGGTGGCGCAGGCAATGACGCCGTACGCGGCGACGGCGGCATCAATATCGTCAACGGTGGTGCAGGTGATGATGCGGTCTATGTCGGCACAGAAGTCAATGCACGGGATACAGCCACGGGTGGCACGGGCGCTGATGTGTTTCGCCTTGGAGCTGCGGGCAATGCGCCTGGCAGTTTGGCGGCACCCCATGTCATTACCGATTTCAGCCGGGTCGAGGGCGACAAGCTGAAGCTAGAGTTCGATCCCTATATCAACGGTACCTATGGCTACACCAATGTGCCGCTGGTGTTCCGGGGCGAATTGTCGTCGGCGCTCTATTATGATGGCGCGCCTTTGCCGGGGGCGGACCTTGGCACGGGCTTTGTCCAGGTGTGGTGGAGCCGGGTTGGCACAGGCGGCAGCGCAAAGACAGTGCTGATCATCGACAGCGACCGCGACCTGACGCTGAGCGGATCGGACTATGTGGTCGAGTTCGCACCCGGCACCATTGCCGACATCCAACTGACGGACTTCGTCGATAACCCCTTCCGCACCTATGCCGGGACGGCCGGGGACGACAGCCATCATGGCGATGCCAGCAATAATTTCATCTATGGGCTGCTGGGCAATGATAGCCTGTGGGGCGATGGCGGCAGCGATACGATCGCCGGTGGCGCAGGCATCGACACGCTTCATGGCGAAGACGGCAATGACATTCTCTATGGCGGGGACGATGCCGATAGCCTCTACGGCGGCAACGACAATGACACGCTGTACGGCGATGCTGGGAATGACACGCTGTATGGCGATGCAGGCAACGACACGCTCTATGGGGGCGCTGGCGACGATGTGATGTCGGGCGGT
>NZ_JPPQ01000083.1:592485-593150 GCF_000743655.1 Sphingobium sp. ba1 | reverse complement strand
GTTTTGGACGATCCCCGTGCATTTTCAATGCTTTGAGAACAAATGGTGCCCAGAAGAGGAGAGCGCCGAGGGCGATTTGAATCCTCGTTGGGGACTGGACGGATTTCCGCCAATTCCGGGGTGGAGGATGTGGGTGCCAGAAGAGGAACCGCATCACTAGCCCCAGCGTCCACCACCATCATCTCCCCCGTATCGTCGCCTGCGGCCCCATCGATCTTCGGCATGATGTCGGCCACGCTGTCGTCCAGATCATCGGCGGAAGCATTAGGGTCTGACGCTGGCGGGAGGTCGGAGCGTGCGGTCGTCATGCTGGTCTCGATGAGGGGCGCGGATGGTGACGGCGATCGTCGGGGAGATGATCGTGTTGATGGAGTGTGGGGATGTCGGTGGGGTCCCGAGTGACGCCGATCACGCCGCCAGCGCCCGATATACCGATGCGCGGCCGATACCCATTTGCTTGGCGATCGCAGCGGCTCCCATACCGGTAGAGCGCAGTTCCTTGATCTTGGTGGGGTCGATCGATGCTGGACGGCCGCGATACTTCCCTGCGGCCTGCGCTTTTCGCACGCCTTCCATCATACGTTCGCGTCGGATGTCGTTTTCAAAGGCCGCCACAGCGCCGAGCATAGCGAGCATCAAGCGACCAGTGCTGGTGTCGGTATCGA
>NZ_JPPQ01000083.1:591347-592475 GCF_000743655.1 Sphingobium sp. ba1 | reverse complement strand
TCGAACCCGCGACCTCCGGCGTGACAGGCCGGCACTCTAACCAACTGAGCTACACCCGCGTTCGGTGTGGAAGCGCCGTCTATGGGCGCGCGCCAAAACTGTCAACCGTCCGTTTCGGCTGTTTTGCCATTCTCGTCATTTTCTTTGCGCGGCGCAACCGTCAGCGTCCCCTGCTCGAACAGGAAACCGGCAATATCGGGCGTTCCCGCTGCCTGCACCACGGTCTGGATGATGATCAGCAGCGGCACGCCCAGTAACGCGCCGGGCGTCCCCCACACCCATCCCCAAAAGGCCAGCGACACCAGGATCAGCAGCGGATTCATCGTCAACCGCCGCCCCAGCACGGTCGGCGTCACCACATTGGCCTCGACCATGTGGAAACCGACCTGCAAGGCCGCAGGCAGCAACGCCACCCAGATATCGTCGAACACCATCAGGCCGCCCAGCCCCAGCAGCACGGCCGCGAGCATCGGCCCGAAATAGGGAATGAAGTTCAACAACGCGACGATGCCACCCCACATCCAGGGCGACGGCATCCCGATCAGCCAGAGCGAAACGGCGACCGCCAGCCCCAGCCCCAGGTTGATCGTCGCGATGGTGATGACATAGGCCGACGTCGCATCGACCACATTCTGTATCACCCGCGCGACCGCCAGCGCGCCGTCGAAACTGTCGCGGCTGTTGATCGTGCGACGGCGCAGGCGCGTCCATCCGGCAAGGAAGAAATAGATGATGAGCAGCGCGAACACCATCTGGACGATGGCGGACGGCGCGGAGGCGGCAGCAAATTGCAGCAACGAGCGCGGCGTGTCGATCGCCGCCGTCTGCGCCGCCGCCACCGGCCCGGTCGCCAGCATCCGCACGGTTTCATCCACGAACCGCTGCAAATTGGCGTAGAAGTCGATGAGCGGCGCGAGATTGGCCTGAATCTGCGGCAATCGTTCGGGCAATATGCGGAACCAGTCGGTTGCCGGCACGATGATCAGCACCAGCGCCGTATTGGCGACCAGCAGGAAGCCGATCAGCGCCAGCAACGCCGCCAGCCCCGACGGCAACCGGCGTCGCTCCATCCACTCCAGCAACGGCACCAGCGCGATCGCGATCACCAAAGCGGCGGTCAGCGGCAGG
>NZ_JPPQ01000083.1:585312-591337 GCF_000743655.1 Sphingobium sp. ba1 | reverse complement strand
GGCGCTCAATTGCTGGGGGCGGATGGACGACATGGTCGCCATCGCCGACGCCTTGCCCGATATGCGAGCGGAGTCCCGCCTACGGCTCGACCGCGCGATGGCCAGCGTTACGCGCGGCGCGGATCAGCCGCCGCTCGAAGCGCTGCTGGCGACGCGCGACCGGCTGCTGGAACCGGTCGCGGCCTGATCGCCTTAGCCGCCGCCGGGTGAATTATGGCCCCCGGCGGGAACGGGACCGCCACTGGGCGCATGGCCATGGTCGGGATTGCTGTCCCATTCGATATGATAGAGGTCGAACCGCCGGTCGCGCAGGTTGCGGACGGTCCCTTCGGCCCGTGCCCAGCTCAGGTCCGCCAGGTTCACGTCGGCCATCGTCAGCGTCTCGACATTCTCGGTCGATTCCGCCGCAATGCCATCGCGCGCGAAGGGCAGGTCGCATGGCGTCAGGATCGCGCTCTGCGCATATTGAATGTCCATATTGTCGACATTGGGCAGGTTGCCGACATTGCCTGACATCACGACATAGCATTGATTCTCGATCGCCCGCGCCTGCGCGCAGTAACGCACCCGCATATAGCCTAGGCGCGAATCGGTGCAGAAGGGCACGAAGATGATCCGCGCGCCCTGATCGACCAGGCGACGGGCCAGTTCGGGAAACTCGCTGTCATAGCAGATGAGGACGCCGATCGGCCCGCAGTCGGTCTGGATCACGTCGAGCGAATCGCCACCCTTGATGTTCCACCAGAAGGATTCATTGGGGGTGGGGTGGATTTTTTCCTGCGTGTGAACCGAGCCATCGCGTAGCGCGACATAAGCGATATTCTGGATGTCGCCATCATCGGCGCGGGTCGGGTGGGAGCCGCCGATGATGTTGATATTATATTGCAGCGCCATCCGCGTCAGTTCCTTGGTCAGGCGCGGGGTATAGCTGGTGAGCTTGTCGATCGCCTCCATCGGATTGAGCTTCTTGGTCTCGAACGACAGCAGGGGCAGGGTGAAAAGCTCAGGGAAGACGATGAAGTCGGAGCGATAGTCCGCCGCGACATCGACGAAATATTCGATGTTGCGGACGAACCCCTCGAAATCCTCGACCGCGCGCGCCTGCAACTGGCAGGTGGCGAGGCGGACGCTTTCGACGCCGCGCGGCACGCGCATTTCGGGCGCTTCGTCGGGATCGACATAGGGGTTGCGCCAGACCAGATGTGCGGCGTGGCCATCGGACTGCTTGTCTTCGGGCAGATAATTTTCCAGCACGCCCAGCGGTTCGAACTGGTTCTTGAGCTGGAAGCTGACGACCTGATCGCGGATCTTGCCCGCGGCGACCTTGTCCAGATAATCTTTGGGGCCTTCGACCTTGCGCTTGGCGCGCAGATAGCCCGGCATCCGGCCGGCAATGACGATGCCGTGCAAATCGAGTTGCTCGGCCAGTTCCTTGCGTTCGTCATAGAGGCGCTGGCCGATGCGCAGGCCGCGCAGCTTGGGGTCCACCGCCATCTCATAGCCATAGAGCCATTCGCCCGCCGCACTGTGGCGCGTGCCAAAGCCGTTGGCGGTGATTTCCTCCCAATCATGCCAGGCAAAGGCCATGCCCTTGCTGACCCGCATCGTCGCGCAATAGCCCACGACCTTGTTATCGTAGAGCGCGACGAAGCAGCCATCGGGGAAATTGTTGATCTGGCCGCGCACTGTGGCGGGGGAATAATTGGGTAGGCCCGGATAGACGCGGGCGATAAGTCGGATGATCGCGCGCACGTCGGTCGGCACCGCCGGGCGCACCTCAAGGCGTTTCTGCGTGGCTGTTGTCATGGCTTTCTTCCCTCGGCGCGATGGCTATGGAAAAGGCGGCACCGAATAATCGGCACCGCCTCATTCCGTTTCCGTACTGAAAGCTTCAGGAGCCTATCAGTTCCACTTGGCCATTTCGGTTTCCAGATTGACGCGGATCTGTTCGAAAAACTGTTCCGTCGTCATCCACGCCTGTTCCGGGCCGATCAGCAGCGCCAGATCCTTGGTCATCGCGCCATCTTCGACGGTCTTGATGCAGACGCGCTCAAGGGTTTCGGCGAATTTGGTGACTTCGGGGGTGCCGTCGAACTTGCCACGGAAGGACAGGCCCTGCGTCCAGGCGAAGATCGACGCGATAGGGTTGGTCGAGGTCGCCTTGCCCTGCTGATGCTGGCGATAGTGGCGGGTGACGGTGCCATGCGCCGCTTCGGCTTCCACCGTCTTGCCGTCGGGCGAGAGAAGGACCGAGGTCATCAAGCCGAGCGAGCCGAAGCCCTGCGCCACGGTGTCCGACTGGACGTCGCCGTCATAATTCTTGCAGGCCCAGACGAACTTGCCGCTCCACTTGAGCGCGGACGCGACCATGTCGTCGATCAGGCGATGCTCATAGACAATGCCCGCCGCCTTGAACTTGTCGGCGAATTCGGCGTCGAACACTTCCTGGAACAGATCTTTGAAGCGGCCATCATAGGCCTTGAGGATGGTGTTCTTGGTCGAAAGGTACAGCGGCCATCCACGGTCGAGCGCATAGTTCATGCTCGCCTTGGCGAAATCGCGGATCGATTCGTCCAGATTATACATGCCCATAGCAACGCCAGCGGCCGGGAAGTCGAACACTTCCTTTTCGATCTTCTCGCCATTTTCGCCGTCCCAGATCAGGCGCAGCTTGCCGGGGCCGGGGACCAGAAAGTCGGTCGCCTTATACTGGTCGCCAAAAGCGTGGCGGCCGATGACGATCGGGTCGGTCCAGCCGGGGACCAGGCGGGGGACGTTCTTGATGACGATGGGCTCGCGGAAGACGACACCGCCCAGAATGTTGCGGATCGTGCCGTTGGGCGACTTCCACATCGACTTGAGGTTGAATTCCTCGACGCGCTGTTCGTCGGGCGTGATGGTGGCGCACTTCACGCCGACGCCATATTGCTTGATCGCATTGGCGCAATCGACCGTGATCTGGTCGTTCGTCTCGTCGCGCTTCTGGACGGACAGGTCATAATATTTGAGGTCGATGTCGAGATAGGGGAGGATCAGCCGCTCGCGGATCCATTCCCAGATGATCCGGGTCATTTCATCGCCGTCAATCTCAACGACCGGGTTCTTCACCTTGATCTTCGCCATGCGCCTGTTCGCCTTCTTCATCGTGGGTGGATTTGGCAATCGCCCTAGGCAAAGCGGGCAGAATGTTCAACTGCGCAGGCACAGTTATATGACAGAGCGGAGCCTTCGCCGGGATCGGCCGTTGTCAGGGGGAAGCTCTCCCCCTAAAGATGGTGGCCATGGACAATAACGAAATCACGATCGCCGCTGGCGGCAATGTCAAATGGCGCTTTCCTTCGGTTCACCCGGAAGGGATGAAATTCGGCCTGATCGCGGTCGCGATCACGGCGCTCCTGTTCCTGCTGGGATGGGAGGTGCTGGGATGGCTGATGCTGATGGTGACGATCTGGGTCTTCGCCTTCTTCCGCGATCCAGTGCGTGCCGTGCCGCAGGATGAGGGCGCGATCATTGCCCCTGCCGACGGCCTGGTGACGCTGATCCAGCGTGTGCCGCCGCCGCGCGAAATGGCGGGCGTGGATGGCCTTGGCGATCAGCCGATGATCCGCGTGTCGATTTTCATGAGCGTTTTCGACGTCCATATCAATCGGACACCGATCGGCGGCACGATCAAGTCGGTCGTCTATATTTCGGGCAAATTCCTCAATGCCGATCTCGACAAGGCGAGCGAGGATAATGAGCGCCAGCATATATTGGTCGAACGCCATGACGGCGTGCGCATCGGCTTCACGCAGATTGCGGGCCTGGTGGCGCGCCGGATCGTGCCGTTCGTCAAGCCTGGCGACATGGTCGCAGCGGGGCAGCGCATCGGCCTCATCCGCTTCGGCAGCCGGGTCGATGTCTATCTGCCCGCCGGAACCGCGCCGCGCGTGATCCTGGGCCAGCGCACCATCGCCGGCGAAACCATCCTGGGGCAAATGGGTGATCGCCGGGTCGTCGCCGGTATTCAGCAATGAGGCGGCGGCGTGCCGTGCCACAGGGCATGCGGCGGGGCATTACCCTGCGCATGCTCGCCCCCAATGCGGTGACGGCAATGGCCTTGTGCTTTGGCCTGACCGGCGTGCGCTACGGCATATCGGGCGATTGGGAGCGGGCCGTGCTGTCGATCATCTTTGCCGGGGTGCTGGATGGACTGGATGGCCGGATCGCCCGTATGCTGCGCGGCGAAAGCCGATTCGGCGCGGAACTGGATTCGCTGTCCGATTCGATCGCATTCGGCGTTGCGCCGGCGTTGATCCTCTATCTCTGGTCGCTGCACGCCATGCCGAAATTCGGCTGGATATTCGCGCTGGCCCACGCTTTGTCCTGCGCGCTGCGCCTGGCGCGGTTCAATGCCAATATCGATGCGGAACAACAGCCGCATAAATCCGCTGGTTTCATGACCGGCGTGCCCGCACCCGCCGGGGCAGGCCTGTCCTTCGTTCCGCTCTATCTGTGGCTGGTGACGGGCGAAGATTTGTTTCGCGCTTGGTATGTCGTGGCACCCTGGACGGCGTTCGTCGCCTTCCTGATGATCTCCAACATCGCGACCTATAGCTGGTCGGCGCTGCGGTTGCGCAAGCGCATCCGGTTGGAAGTCATTGCCTTTGCCGGGTTGCTGGCGGCGTTGCTGGTAACCGATCCGTGGCTGACGCTGCTGTTGCTCTGCGCCGTCTATGTGGCCCTGATACCGTTCGGCATCATCTCCTATGCCAAGGTCGTGCGGACCCGCGAGGCGGAACCGCCAGCGACTGCCTAATAAACGATCAGGCCGCGAAAACGCTGTTCGGTACCCGGACGGCAGCAACGCGGCCTGCATCGGCGGCGCGAGGCCGACGGATACGCACATGGTAAACGGGCGTGTGCGGGATCGGCTCGAACTGGAGCGCGGCGATCATCTTGTCATGATAGAGTAGGAACATCCATGCTATGGTTCCCACAGCCATCAGGAATGCGCCAAGAAACAGGGTCGCTGCAACGAATGTGAACATCAACGTCACTTTCCATCTTGCCATTTGCACGGCTGGCCTCACTATGACGGTTTCAACGGCAGCGCACCGCCTTTGTTCCGTTTGTTCACTTTATGTTCCGGTTTGCGGCGCAAGTCAAGCCTTGCACATTATTTTCTGCGGCGTTAAAAGCGCGCCTCATTCCACATGGGAATCATCATATCCGGTGCTGGCGGTGGCCTTTCAGGCTCTCTGCGGTTCCCGATTCCCAGAGGCATTAACCGGAAGGAGATTATCTTATGGCGGCTCCTGTTGTCACCATGCACCAATTGATCGACGCTGGCGCGCATTTTGGCCACCAGACCCATCGCTGGAATCCGCGCATGAAGCCGTATATTTTCGGCGAGCGCAACGGCATCCACATCCTTGACCTGTCGCAGACCGTGCCCCTGTTCGGCCGCGCACTCGACTTCGTGTCGGGTACGGTTGCCGCCGGTGGCAAGGTGCTGTTCGTCGGCACCAAGCGCCAGGCGCAGGATCCGATCGCCGAGGCCGCGCGCAAGTCCGGCCAGCATTTCGTCAACCATCGCTGGCTGGGCGGTATGCTCACTAACTGGAAGACCATTTCCGGTTCGATCAAGCGCTTGAAGACCCTTGAGGAAAAGCTGCAGGGTGACACCCACGGCCTGACCAAGAAGGAAGTGCTTCAGATGACGCGCGAGCATGAGAAGCTCGAAATGTCGCTCGGCGGCATTCGCGACATGGGCGGCATTCCCGATGTCATGTTCGTGATCGACGCGAACAAGGAAGAACTGGCGATCAAGGAAGCCAACACGCTGGGTATCCCAGTCGTCGCGATCCTCGATTCGAACGTCTCGCCCGACGGCATCGCCTTCCCGGTTCCCGCGAACGACGACGCCAGCCGCGCCATCCGCCTTTATTGTGACGCCATTGCGGCCGCCGCGACCAAGGGCAACCGTGGTGCGCAGCAGGCTTCGGGCGTCGACCTGGGCGCGATGGACGAGCCGATGGCGGAA
>NZ_JPPQ01000083.1:569719-585302 GCF_000743655.1 Sphingobium sp. ba1 | reverse complement strand
GCGCAGCGTGTTGGCGGACTGATCAGGCGCGCGGGGCGAGGCCGCCGATCAATATATCAACCATCGCGTTGGCGATCTCGCTGGGGGTCAATGGCCCGTCCGGCGCATGCCAGCGGCCCGGCCAGTTGAGCGCACCCGCCAGGGTGAAGGCCGTCATCCGCACATCGACCGGTGCGATCGAGCCATCGGCGATCCCGTCCTCAATCAGCGCCCGGATCGACAGGTCGATCGCCCGCTTGCGCGCACGAAATAGCGCCGCGCCTTCGGGGGAGAGAAATTCGTCGCCGGTGCGCACCACGCATCGACCGAAATCATCCATCATCACCAGCGCATAGCTGCGCAGGACACTGCGTAGTCGGGCGAGGCCATCGCCGGGCTGGGCGCGGGCCGTATCGGCGGCGGCGCTGAGCAATTCCAGCCCGCGCGTCACGCATTCGATCAGCACCTGCTCCTTATTGCCCAGATAATGATAGATGGTCGGCTTGCTGATCCCCAGGCTCGCCGCGACATCATCGAGCGACGTCGCGTGAAAACCGCGTGCGTTGAACATCCGCACTGCTGCACGCAGCACGGCTTCGCGCTTTTCCTCGCGGTCACGCTCGCGCTCTTCGCGCGATCGGAAGGGGGAGGGGGCGGCATTGGGCAGAGGCAAGCTATTCTCCTTACGGCTCCACCCTTGACAAGAAACCTGCGGATAATCAATATACCGACGAGTATATAGGAGACGAATGGGTTTTATGCTGACGGAAATTCAGACGGCCATTCGCGATACGGTGCGCAGTTTCGCGCAGGAAACCATCCGTCCGCATAGCATGCGCTTCGAAGCGGAGGGCGGCTATCCGCCTGAGCTGTTCGAGGAGATGGCAGGCCTCGGCCTGTGGGGCATGACGGCGCCGGAAAGCTATGGCGGGGCGGAGGCGGACGCGGTGTCCTACGCGCTGGCGCTGATCGAACTGGCGGCGGCGGACGGGGCACTGTCCACCATCGTTTCTATCCAGAATAGCATCCTCGTGTCCGGCCTGCTCAAGGATGGTAGCGAGGCGCAGAAGGCGCGCTTCCTGCCCGACCTGATTGGGGGGCGGATCATCGGTGCCTTTGCCCTGACTGAGGCCGATGCCGGATCGGATGCGTCCGCCGTGCGCACCCGCGCGACCAAGGTCGATGGCGGCTGGCGCATTAATGGCTCCAAACAGTTCATCACGTCGGGCAAGATCGCCGGACTGGTAATGGTCGCCGCCGTGACAGATCCCGATGCGGGCAAGAAAGGTCTGTCCGTGTTCATCGTGCCGACCGACCGACCCGGTTTCAGCGTCGACAAGGTCGAGCATAAGTTGGGGCAGGGCGCGTCGGACACCTGCGCGCTGCGGTTCGATGATATGTTCGTCGAGGATGATCTGCTGATCGGCCAGCCGGGGCAGGGCTATCGCATTGCGCTTGCCAATCTGGAGACGGGCCGCATCGGCATCGCCGCGCAATGCGTCGGCATGGCGCAGGCGGCAATGGACATCGCGGTCGCCTATGCCAAGGAACGCCGGAGTTTCGGCAAGCCCATCATGGAGCATCAGGCGGTGGGCTTCCGCCTTGCTGACCTCGCCACCCGGCTGGAGGCGGCGCGGCAGCTGGTGCTGAACGCCGCACGGGTGAAGGATGCGGGCCTGCCCTGCCTGACCGAAGCGTCGATGGCCAAGCTGTTCGCGTCGGAAGCCGCCGAACAGATCGTATCGGGCGCGCTCCAGACGCTGGGTGGCTATGGCTATCTGGAAGAATATGGCGTCGCCAAAATCTATCGCGATGTGCGCGTGTGCCAAATTTACGAGGGCACATCGGACATCCAGCGCATGGTCATCGCGCGCAGTCTTTGAAAGGAATTGATATGCAGGACGATCCGGTAGTTATCGCCAGCTATGCCCGCACGCCGATGGGCGGGTTTCAGGGTGCCTTGTCGGGCCTCAAGGCCACCGAACTGGGCGCGGCGGCAGTCAAGGCCGCGGTCGAGCGGGCGGGCGTTTCGGTCGATGCGGTCGATCGCATCTATATGGGGTGCGTCCTGCCAGCCGGACTGGGGCAGGCGCCGGCGCGGCAAGCGGCATTGGGTGCGGGGCTTGGCCTCAACACCGAAGCCACCACCGTCAACAAGATGTGCGGATCGGGGATGCAGGCCGCGATCATGGCGCATGAAGCGCTGGCATCCGGCGCGGTGGATGTCGTGATTGCAGGCGGGATGGAGAGCATGACCAATGCGCCTTATGCCCTGCCCAAGCATCGTGGCGGGGCGCGGATCGGCCATGACCGGATCATCGACACGATGATGATGGACGGGCTGGAAGATGCCTATGAGCCGGGCAAGGCGATGGGTGTGTTCGCCGAGGAAGCGGTGCGCGATTATCAGTTCACGCGGCAGGATCAGGATGATTATGCCATCCGCTCGCTCGAACGCGCCAATGCGGCGATCGGCAGCGGTGTTTTCGTGCGCGAGATTACGCCGGTGACGGTCAGGGGCCGGGGCGGCGACACGATCGTCGATACCGACGAACAACCGGGCAAGGCACGGCCGGACAAGATTCCCGGCCTCAAGCCCGCTTTCGTCAAGGATGGCACGATCACGGCGGCCAATGCCTCGTCCATTTCGGACGGTGCGGCAGCGTTGGTGATGACGCGGCAGAGCGTCGCGGACAAGCAAGGCATGAAGGTTGTCGCCCGCGTGGTCGCGACCGCAGGGCACGCGCATGAGCCATCGAAATTCACGACCGCACCGGTTCCGGCAATGCGCAAGCTGCTGGAAAAGGCAGGCTGGTCGGTGGACGATGTCGATCTATTCGAGGTCAACGAAGCCTTTGCCGTCGTCGCGATGATCGCCGCCAAGGAATTGGGCATTCCGGCGGAGAAGCTGAACGTCAATGGCGGCGCTACGGCGCTTGGCCATCCGATCGGCGCATCGGGCGCGCGCATCGTCGCGACGTTGATCGGGGCGCTGGAAACGCGCGGGTTGAAGCGCGGCGTCGCCAGCCTGTGCATCGGTGGTGGTGAAGCGACGGCGATGGCGATCGAGCTGGTCTGATAGTTTAGGGGTTGGTTGTTATGGATATCAAAGGTTTGGCCGCCATTGTTACGGGCGGCGCTTCGGGGCTTGGCCGGGCGACCGCGACGATGCTGGCGGCGCAGGGCGCGAAGGTTGCGATCTTCGACTTGAACGAAGAAGCGGGCAAGGCCGTCGCGGCGGAACTGGGCGGGGTCTATGTCTCGGTGAATGTCGCCGATGATGCCAGCGTCGCGGCCGGTTTGGACACGGCGGAGGCCGCGCATGGCGTAGCGCGCATCCTGGTCAACTGCGCGGGGATCGCACCTGCGGTCAAGACGGTGGGCAAGGAGAATGCGCCGCATCCGCTCGATACGTTTGCCAAGACGGTGACCGTCAACCTCATCGGCACATTCAACGTCATTTCCAAATTCTCGGCGCGGCTGGCCGCGGCCGAGGAGATTGACGGCGAGCGTGGTGTTATCGTCAACACCGCATCGGTCGCGGCCTATGACGGGCAGATCGGACAGGCAGCATACAGCGCGTCGAAGGGCGGCGTCGTCGGGATGACATTGCCGATCGCGCGTGACCTGGCGCAACATAAGATTCGCGTCATGACGATCGCGCCGGGCATTTTCTTGACGCCGATGCTCGAAGCCTTCCCGCAGCATGTGCAGGATGCATTGGGCGCGCAGGTGCCGCATCCCAGTCGCCTGGGCAAACCGGCCGAATATGCGCAACTGGTGGAGTCCATCGTCCGCAACCCGATGCTGAACGGCGATGTCATCCGCCTGGACGGTGCAATCCGCATGGCGCCGCGCTGATGGACGGGATCGCCTTTACGGTCGAGGACGGCATCGGGCGGATCACGCTTGACCGGCCAGAGGCAGGCAACGCCATCACTTTGCCGCTGGCGCGCGCGCTGCTGGCGGCCGCGATCCGGTGCCAAACCGACGCGGCGATCCGCTGTATCGTCCTGACCGGC
The DNA here is from genome assembly GCF_000743655.1 of Sphingobium sp. ba1. Classification (NCBI taxonomy): domain Bacteria; kingdom Pseudomonadati; phylum Pseudomonadota; class Alphaproteobacteria; order Sphingomonadales; family Sphingobiaceae; genus Sphingobium; species Sphingobium sp. ba1. Next base: position 581,301 of record NZ_JPPQ01000083.1, on the reverse strand, counting down.
AATGGGCGGTTATTCTGCGCAGGCGGCGATGTGCAATTGCTGGCCGGTGCGGGCGACAAGCGATCGGAAGTGCTGAGCGAATTGATCGCAACCTTTCATGCCGCCGTCGCCCGGCTGGCGCGCGCGCCCAAGCCGCTGGTCACATTGGTCAACGGCCCGGCGGCGGGCGCGGGGTTCAGCCTGGCGATGCTGGGTGACGTGGTAATCGGCGCGCGGTCGGCGCATTTTACCGCCGCTTATGGCGCGATCGGCCTGACGCCGGACGGGGGCCTTAGCTGGTTGCTGCCGCGTCTGGTGGGGTTGCGCAAGGCGCAGGACATCATCCTGACCAACCGCCGGATCAAGGCGGAGGAGGCCGAGGCGATCGGGCTGGTCACGCGGATCGTCGATGACGAAGCGCTGGTCGACGAAGGCCTGCGCGTCGCCACCGCGCTGGCCGATGCGCCGATGGCGGCGCTGGCCGCCAGCCGCGCGCTGCTGGCCGACAGTTTCGAGACCGGGTTGGAGACGCAGCTGGACCGCGAATTGCGGAGCATGGCGGCGGCAGGCGCGGGACAGGAAAGTGAAGAGGGGCTAAGCGCATTGCTTGCAAAACGCCCCGCCAATTTTAGGGGAGTTTGAGACCATGGCCGACGCCTATATCGTAGAAGCCGTCCGTACCGCCGGTGGCCGCGCCCGCAAGGGCGGCCTGATCGACGTGCATCCCGCCGATCTGGGCGCGACCATCCTCAATGCGCTGGTCGATCGCACGGGCGTCGATCCCGCTGCGATCGAGGATGTCATCGTCGGCTGCGTCAGTCAGGCAGGCGAACAGGCCTTTGCCTTTGGCCGCAACCTCGTGCTGGCGTCGAAGCTGCCCGACAGCGTGCCCGCCGTCACCATCGACCGGCAATGCGGTTCCTCGCAACAGGCGCTGCATTTCGCGGCGCAGGCGATCATGTCCGGTACGCAGGATCTGGTGATTGCCGCGGGCGCGGAAAGCATGACGCGGGTGCCGATGGGTTCCAACTATCAGCTTCACGCGGCGGCGGGCGTCGGCATCGGGCCATGGCCCAAGAGCATCCAGAACCGCTATGGTGTGGCCGAGTTCAGCCAGTTCCATGGCGCGCAGATGATCGCCAACAAATATGGCTTCACCCGTGAGGATATGGACGCTTTTGCGCTAGCCAGCCATGCCAAGGCGGCCGCCGCGATCGACAGCGGTGCGTTCAAGGGCGAGATCGTCGGCGTGGGGACGCCCGAAGGCCTGTTCGACACCGATGACGGCGTGCGCCGCGGCGGCACGATGGAGGCGATGGCCAGCGTCAAGACGCTGGAGGAAGGCGGCACCATCACCGCAGCCAATGCCAGCCAGATGACCGATGGCGCTTCGGGGGTGCTGGTGGCGAGCGAGGCAGCGATCAAGCGCTTCAACCTCAAGCCCATTGCGCGCATCGTCAACCTGACGGTGACGGCGGGTGACCCGGTGATCATGCTGGAGGAGCCGATTCCGGCGACCCGGCGCGCGTTCGAGCGGTCGGGCCTCAGCCTCAACGACATCGACCTGTTCGAAGTGAACGAAGCCTTTGCCGCGATCCCGATGGCATGGCTCAAGGCGATCGGCGCGGACCCGGCGAAGCTCAACGTTCATGGTGGCGCGATCGCGCTCGGCCATCCGCTGGGCGCCAGTGGCACCAAGCTGATGACCACGCTGATCCATGCCCTGCGCGCCAAGGGCAAGCGCTATGGCTTGCAGACGATGTGCGAAGGCGGGGGCGTTGCCAATGTGACGATCGTGGAAGCGCTGTAATGGGGATCAGGACGCGCTTTACAGACCTGTGCGGGATCGAGCATCCGATCGTGCAGGGCGGCATGATGTGGGTCGGCCAGGCGGAACTGGCCGCGGCCGTCTCCAATGCCGGTGGCTTGGGCATATTGACCGCGCTGACCCAGCCGACGCCCGACGATCTGCGGCGCGAAATCGATCGCTGCCGTGCGATGACCGACAAGCCGTTCGGCGTGAACCTCACCATATTGCCGTCGGTCAGTCCGCCGCCTTATGCGGAATATCGCAAGGCGATCATCGATAGCGGGGTCAAGATCGTCGAGACGGCGGGGCATAAGCCGCAGGAGCATGTCGACGATTTCAAGGCGCACGGCGTCATCGTCGTGCATAAATGCACGGCCGTCCGTCATGCTCTATCGGCGCAGCGGATGTGCGTGGATGCGATCTCGATCGACGGGTTCGAATGTGCGGGGCATCCGGGCGAGGATGATATTCCGGGGCTGATCCTGATCCCGGCGGCGGCCGACAAGCTGACGATCCCGATGATCGCGAGTGGCGGCTTCGGCGACGGGCGCGGTCTTGCCGCCGCGCTGGCGCTGGGGGCGGACGGCATCAACATGGGCACGCGCTTCTGCGCGACGGTGGAAGCGCCGATCCATGACAATGTGAAGCAGTTTCTGGTCGATAATGACGAGCGGGGCACGAACCTGATCTTCCGCAAATTCCACAATACGGGGCGCGTCGCCAAGAATAGCGTGTCGGATCAGGTGGTCGAGATATCGTCGCGCGACGGCGCGGAGTTTCAGGACATCCAGCCGCTCGTATCGGGCGCGAAGGGGCGGGTTGCGCTGGAAACGGGCGATCTGGACGCGGGGCTGGTCTGGGCCGGGCAGGTCCAAGGCCTGATCCACGACATCCCGACCTGCGACGCGCTGGTGAAGCGCATCGTGGCGGATGCCGAGGCGATCATCCGCGGTCGGTTGAGCGAGATGCTGAGCGGCGAACGGGTCGCCGCCTGAGCGTCACTGTTCGATCAGCAGGGCGGCGAATGGCGGCAGGCTGGCCGACGATGCTCCGTTGACGGCGCTCAGGATGCGACCTGACCCGTCAACGCCAGCGGGCCAGTCCATGGCCTCGCGCGACAGGTTGAAGATGCAGAGCAAAGACTGGTCGCCGCTGGTCCGGCGGAAGGCGAGGCAGGCGGTGTCGGCAACCAGGATGGCGAGCGCACCATGGCGTAGCGCCGGGTTGGTCTTGCGCAGCGTCAGCATGTTGCGGGTGAAGGTGAGGAGGGATTCGGGGTCGGCCTCCTGCGCGTCCACGGCGAGAGCGAGATGATCGTCGCCATGGGGCAGCCAGGGTTCGACGCTGGAAAAGCCCGCCTGTATGGCATCGGCCGACCAAGGCAGCGGCGTGCGCGCGCCATCGCGCGACAGGGTGAGCGGCCAGTTGGCGATCGCTTCGGGGTCTTGCAATCGCTCGAAGGGGATGTCGACCTGGGTGATGCCCAGTTCCTCGCCCTGATAGAGGATGGCGTTGCCGCGCAGCGCCATCAGCAGAACCATCTTCATGCGCGCAAAGGCAGGCCGATCTTCGGGCGCGCACCAGCGCGACAGCGCGCGCGGCGCGTCGTGATTCTCGAACGCCCAGCTGGGCCAGCCCATGCCCGGCTCGTCCGGCCATTGGTCGACCGTCTCCGCCACTAGCGCTGGCGTGAGCGCGGGCGCGTAGAGGAAGGTGAAGCCATAGGCGCTGTTGAGGCGATGATCGCCGGCGGTAAAGGCCTTCATTTCGTGCTCGGCGAGTGCGCCGCCCACTTCGGCGACCGTGAAGATCGCACCATAGGCGTCGCATAGTGCGCGGATGCGTTCCACGAAGGGGACGATGGCGTGATGCGACTGGCTGTAGCGTTTGATCTGGAAATCAAAAGGCCGGGTGCGGGGGCTGCCATCATCGGGCGCGGGAGGATTGTCGCGGAAATCGGGATCGTGCATCGCGTGGTTGAGCGCATCGAGGCGGAAGCCATCGACGCCGCGGTCCAGCCAGAAGCGCATGACGTCCAGCAACGCATCCTGAACCATCGGGTTATGGACGTTGAGCTGCGGCTGGCTGGCCAGGAACTGGTGCATATAATATTGACCGCGCCGCGCGTCCCAGGTCCAGGCCGGGCCGCCGAATACCGATTGCCAATTATTGGGCGGGCTGCCGTCGGCCTTGGGATCGGCCCAGACATACCAGTCGGCCTTGGCATTGGTGCGGTCGGCGCGGCTCTGCACGAACCAGTCGTGGAGGTCGGAACTATGGGCATAGACCTGATCGATCGTGACCTTCAAGCCCAGCGCATGGGCGCGGGCGATGAGCGCGTCGAAATCGGCGAGCGTGCCGAAGACCGGATCGACGCCGCAATAATCGGCGATATCATAGCCAAAATCGCGCATCGGCGAGGTGAAGAAGGGCGATATCCAGATCGCGTCCACGCCCAATTTGGCGACATGCTCCAATCGCTGGGTGATGCCGTTCAGGTCACCCACGCCGTCATGATTGCTGTCCTGAAAGCTGCGCGGATAAATCTGGTAGATCACCGCGCCCTTCCACCAGGGCTGATCGGTCTGCGGGGACGCTGCTGTCATGGCTGGCCTTTTCGGGTCAGGGATTGGCGGTGGACGAAAATATCGACTCACTCTTGCATGCCGGACGGGAGAGGTGAAGCCTGCGCATATCGTCGGCAGAATGCAGGACCCTCACAATGGCTATCACCATCACCGCTTTTGCCCAATCGCCCGATCGCGGCCGGGGGCTGGCACGCGATATGGGGGTCAGATGGGCCTTGGAGGAAGTGGGCCAGCCTTATGCGGTTCGCTTGTTGTCCTTTGCGGCGATGAAGGAAGCCCCGCATCAGTCGCTGCATCCGTTCGGGCAAATCCCGACCTATGAGGAAGGAGATTTGAGGCTGTTCGAATCCGGCGCGATCGTCCTCCACATCGCACAGCAGCATCCCGGCCTGTTGCCGGACGATGACATCGCGCGAGGGCGGGCCATCAGTTGGATGTTCGCGGCGCTCAGCACGGTGGAGCCCCCGATCCTCCATCGCGAAAGCGCCATGTTCACTGAACGCGACAAGCCTTGGCATGTTGAACGTCTGCAGATGATGGACGATCAGACTCGCCACCGTCTCGACGCCCTGTCAAAGCATTTGGATGATGCGGAATGGCTTGATGGTGCGTTCAGCGCGGGCGATTTGCTGATGGTCACTGTGCTGCGTCGGCTGACCATATCCGGCCTGCTGACCGCCTATCCCAATCTATGTACCTATGTCGCTCGTGGCGAGGCGCGCCCGGCCTTTAAGCACGCCTTCGCCGATCAGTTGGCGGTTTTCGCGCAGTCATCATAGAGGCAGCCGACCGCTGTGCGCAAAGCATGGATCAGCAAGTGATTCGCCGAGTCGCAATCAGTCATCGCCCATCACAACGCCACAGGGTATCGATCAATTCCCCTACGGAAAGCGTTGCATTGCGCTACGGATGCAATTTTTGCAATCGCACATGATGCTTTCGCACTTGCAGCAAAACGCCATTGGGGCGAAAACAAACTCGCCTTTCAGGCATCCTCTCCTAAAACTTTTACGGGCTGGTCTTCGGATCGGCCCTTTTTTTGTCTTGTGGCGCTTCATCCTCCGGCCCTGCAGGATCGATGCAGACAGTTTTGGCCGAGTCGCGCCAGACGACCCCGACTTCGAGATAGGCTTCGAGTTCGCGCCAATGGCGGTCCCAGCCCGGTCCCCGCCTGGCGACGGGCACTTCCTGCTCCACCATCTGGCGGGCGCGGGTGATCGGGTTGGCAGGCCGCTGGCCGATCCGCTCGACAATGTCGCGCAGCTCTTGCGGGCGGTCCTTGCTCATGGCTCTGCTTTCCTCCGCCGCGCTATCGCCCGTGCCATGGCGCGGGAAAGGCGGAGAGGCAAGGGCGAAGAAGCGGGGTTCAGCGGCGCTGCGGCGCAGCATCCTTAGGCGAGCGCGGTGCCCGCGCACTGATGATCAACTGATTGAGGCGCAGTTCATCCTGCGCACCGGCGGCACATTGCCGACAAAACCAATCCAGATACCGCGCCAATAACAGCATGGTCTCTCTCCATTTATCTTATGGAGAAAGCATATCATAAATGGAAGGCGTGGGAAGAGGTTACTGATCCGCGCCGATCACGCGATAGAGCAGGATGCGGTTGGTGAGCAGAGCGAGGTCGGTGGCGATCGCCGACTGGCGCGCGGCATAGAGCGTGCGCTGGCTGGTGAGCGTCGTGAGGAAGGTATCGATACCGGCGCGATAGCGGTCTTCGGACAGGGCATAGGCCCGTTGACTGGCGATCACCAGGCGACGCTGGGCCGCCTGTTGCGCATCGATCGTGCCGTCACGGGCCAGGGCATCGGCGACTTCCCTGAAAGCGGTCTGGATCGCGCCCTCATATTGCGCCAGCATCATGTCGCGCTGCGCCTTGCTAAAGTCGATATTGCCGCGCACGGGGCCGCCGAAGATCGGCAGGCTCGCCGAGGGCGCGGCCGACCAGGCAAAGGCATCGCCGGTAAACAGCGAGGACAGGGCCGAACTGGCAACGCCGATCGCCGAGGTCAGGCTGATCCGCGGAAACATCGCCGCACGCGCTGCGCCGATATCGGCATTGGCGGCCATGAGCTGATGTTCGGCCTGCAGCACATCGGGGCGCTGGAGCAGGATGTCGGAGGTCAGCCCGGCGGGCACCTTGGCGATGCCCGTGATCAGGCTGTCGAGCGAGGCGGGCAGCAGCGATTCCTCGACGGGCGCGCCAGCCAGCAGGTCGATCGCATTACGGTCCTGCGCCACTTGCGTCACATTGGAGGCGACATCGGAAGCGGCCTGTTCGACCGTGGTTTGCGCCTGATAGACGTCCAGCTTGCCGGTCAACCCGGTGCCGTTCAGCGAACTCACAAGGTCGAGCGTGCGCTGTGCGCTGGCGAGCGTTTGGCGCGAAACGGTGAGCAATTCCTGGTCGGCGGCCAGCGTCGCATAGGCGGTCGCGGTCTCGGCAATGAGCGCGATGCGGGCGGCCCGCGCGCCTTCCTGCGTTGCCAGATAGGATTGCAGCGCGGATTCCGACAGGTTGCGCAGCCGTCCGAACAGATCGATTTCGAACGCACCAAAGCCGATGTCGGCGCTATAGCTGTTTTGCTGTGCGTCATTGCGTCGGCTGAAGGTCGCGCCGGCGTCGCCGGTGATCGTCGGCAACTGGCTGGCGCGCTGGATGCGATATTGGGCGCGGGCGGCCTGCACATTGGCCAGCGTCGCGCGCAGGTCGCGATTATTGGTGAGTGCGCGCGCGATCACCGCCTGGAGTTTGGCATCGCCGACCAATTGCGTCCAGGGAAGCCCCGCCGCGCCCGCCTGCGCCGGGGCATAGGCTTCGCCCGTGGGCAGGGCCGCTGGAACCGGCGCAGCGGGGCGGACATAGGTCGGGGCCATGTTGCACCCCGCCAGCGTCAGCGCGCTGGTCAGCAGAAGGAGCGAGCGGGTCATGCGGGCAATCCTGCGTCCGGGGCGGGGCTTGGCGGCGGGGCTTTGGCCTTGGCCTTGCTGTCGAACAGCCGTGCGATGGTGACGAAGAAGAGCGGGACATAGAAGATCGCCAGCAATGTGGCGGTCAACATGCCGCCGACGACGGCGGTGCCGATCGCGACCCGGCTCTGCGCGCCAGCACCGGTGGCGATGGCGAGCGGAATGACGCCCGCGATGAAGGCCAGCGAGGTCATCAGGATCGGGCGGAAGCGCAGCCTCGCGGCTTCGATCGCTGCCGAGAGTGGGTCTTTGCCCTGTCGATGTGCGAGTTCGGCAAATTCCACGATCAGGATGGCGTTCTTGGCGGCAAGCCCCATGGTGGTGAGCAAGCCCACTTGGAAGAAGATATTATTCTCCAGCCCCCGCGCCCACACCGCGATCACGGCGCCGACAAGGCCAAGCGGCACCACCAGCAGCACCGCGATCGGGATCGACCAGCTTTCATACAAGGCAGCAAGGCAGAGGAAGACGACCAGCACCGACAGGCCGTACAGCAGCGGCGCCTGACCACCCGACAATTGTTCCTGATAGGATAGGCCGCTCCAGGCATAGCTGGTGCCTGCGGGAAGCTGTTGCTGTAGCTCAACGATGCGGTCCATCGCTTCGCCCGAACTGGCGCCTGCCGCCGCCTGTCCCTGCAATTCATAGGAGGACTGGCCGTTGAAGCGCGCCAGCGTGGACGGCCCCATCGTCCAGCGCGTGGTGGCAAAGGCGGAGAAGGGCACCATTTCGCCGGTGGATGCGGATCGCACCATCCAGTTGTCCAGATCGGTCGGCAGCGCGCGATAGGGGGCGTCGGCCTGCATGAAGACGCGCTTCACCCGGCCGCGATCCACGAAATCATTGATGTAGCGGCTGCCCCAGGCGGCGCTGAGGACCGAGTCCACATCGCTCTGACTCAGACCCAGGACGGCGAGCTTTTCGGAATCCACATCGATCTTGAGCTGCGGCGTATCTTCCAGCGCGGCAGCGCGCACGCCTGCGAGTAGCGGGTCTTTCGCGGCGGCGGCGATCAACTGGTTGCGCAGTTCCAGAAAGCGGTCGCGGCTTAACCCACCGGTGTTGAGCAGTTGAAAGGAGAAGCCATTGGATTGGCCGAGGCCGCGAATGGCGGGCGGCGTCATCGCCAGCACCCTGGCATCGCGAATGGCCGATAATTGCTTGTTGGCGCGCTCGGCAATGCCGCCCGCGCTGTTCACCGCACCCTTGCGGTCTTCCCAGGGCGCAAGGTTGATGAAACCCTGCGCGACATTCTCGCCCTGACCTTGAAAACTGAACCCCGTCAAGATGAAGGTGAAAGCGACATTGTCCTTCTCGTCATTCAGAAAGTAATTTTGTACCTGCGCGGCCGTTTCGGTCGTGCGGCTGGACTTGGCACCGGCGGGCAGCGTGAGTTGCACCATCACCTGGCCCTGATCCTCGACGGGCAGGAAGCTGGAGGGGAGGCGCACGAACAGCAGGGCGAGGATGCCAAGGATGACGACATAGCCGACCCAGAACAGCTTGCGGCGTCCCAGCATCTGTTCGGTGCGGCGGATATAGCCGTTGGTCAGCCGATCGAACCCGCGGTTGAACTTGCCCGACCAGCCATGATTGCGCCGTTCGTCATGCACGGGTTTGAGCAAAGTGGCGCAGAGCGCGGGCGAGAGAATGAGCGCCACCACGACCGAGAGCAGCATGGACGAGACGATGGTGATGGAGAATTGGCGATAGATGACGCCGGTCGATCCGCCGAAGAAAGCCATGGGCAAGAGGACCGCCGACAGGACAAGGCCGATGCCGACCAGCGCGCTGCCGATCTCCTCCATCGACTTGATCGTCGCGTCGCGGGGGGAAAGCCCCTCTTCCTCCATGATCCGCTCGACATTCTCGACCACGACGATGGCGTCATCGACCAGCAGGCCGATCGACAACACCATGCCGAACAAAGTGAGCGTGTTGATGGAATAGCCGAATAGCGCCAGCACGCCGAAGGTGCCGAGCAGCACGACGGGCACCGCAATGGTGGGGATAAGGGTCGCGCGCCAGCTCTGCAGGAAGACGAACATGACCACGACGACCAGCAAGACAGCCTCGATCAGCGTCTTGATGACTTCGTTGACGGACAGTTTGATGAACGGCGTCGTATCGCGCGGGTACACCAGTTTATAGCCATGGGGCAGGTTTTGCGCCAATTGATCGACCCTGGCCTTCACCAGTTCGGCGGTCTTGAGCGCGTCGGCACCGGGCGCGAGTTGCAGCGCCATGCCGGTTGCGGGATGGCCGTTCAGCCGCGCGGACGTAGTGTAGCTTTCATTGCCCAATTCCACCCGCGCGACGTCGGACAAATGCACGATCGACCCGTCGCGCTGCGTCTTGACGACGATGTTGCGGAATTGCTCAGGCGTTTCCAGCCGCGATCGGGCGGTCACCGTGGCATTGATCTGCTGCCCGGCGGGTGCGGGGTCGGCACCGATCTGCCCGGCGGACACTTCGACATTCTGCGCCGATATCGCGCTCTGCACGTCCGAGGGCATCAGCTTGACGGCGGCGAGCTTATAGGGATCGAGCCAGACGCGCATGGCATATTGCGACCCGAATATCTGGGTCGCGCCAATGCCTTCGATCCGCGCGATCGGATCCTGGAAATTATTGACCAGATAGTCTGAAATATCGGCCTGCGTTGCCAGGTCGTTTTCGTCATAGAGGCCGACCAGCATCAGGAAGTCGGTCTGCTGCTTGGTGACGGTCAATCCCTGCTGCTGCACCGGATTGGGCAGGCGGCTGAGCGCCTGTTGCACGCGGTTCTGCACCTGCACCTGCGCGGTGTCAGGGTCGGTGCCCTTCTGGAAGGTTACGGTGATCTGCGACCGGCCCGTTGCGGACGATGAGGACGAGAAATACATCAGCCCGTCAATGCCGGTCAGCTGCTGTTCGATGACCTGGGTAACGGCGGTTTCGACGGTGTCGGCCGATGCGCCGGGATAGGTCGCACTGATGCCGACGCCGGGCGGCGCAATGTCGGGATATTGGGCGATGGGCAGCGAAAACATCGCCCCCAGCCCCGCCAACATGATGCCAATGGCGATGACCCAGGCAAAGATCGGCCGTTCGATGAAATAGCGACTGAGCATGGCTTATTTCGATGCCGCGACGGGCTTGACGACATCGTCGGGCTGGACCTTGCCCGTGCCTTCGACGATCAGCCTGTCGCCGGCTTTCAACCCCTTGGTGATCAGCCATTTGTCGCCGATCGCCTGCCCCGCCGTCACGGTGCGGCGCTCGACCTTGTTCGCGCTGTTCACCACCAGGGCGGTGGCATTGCCCTTGGGATCGCGCGTGATGCCCTGTTGCGGCGCCAGGATCGCGCCCGGCACGACCGATTGCGGGGCGACGACGCGCACGAACATGCCGGGCATCAACAGCCCGTCGGGATTGGGGAAGCGCGCACGCAGCGTCACCGTGCCGCTGTTGACGTCAACAATCGGTTCGGCGAACGCGATCACCCCCTCCTGCGGATAGTCGCTGCCATCCTCCAGTTTCAGGCGAATAGTCGCGCTGGCGGGCAGCGTCTGGCCCGACGCCAGCGACCGGCGCAGCGCGAGCAACTGGGTGCTGGACTGGGTGACATCGACATAGATCGGATCAAGCTGCTGGATCGTCGTCAGCGGATCGGCCTGGCTGGCGGTCACCAGCGCGCCCGGCGTGAACAGCGTGCGGCCGATACGCCCGCTGATCGGCGCACGGACCAGGGTGAATTGCAGGTTGACGTTGCTGGTCTGCAGGCTGGCGCGGGCCTGCTGCACGGCGGCGCTGGCCTGCCGCGCGGTGGCGGTGACATCGTCACGATCCTGCGCGCTGACGGCTTCGCTGTCACCCAGCGATGTGTAGCGGCGCGCCCTGGCCTGCGCCGCCATCTGCGTCGCCTGCGCGCTCGCCAGCGCTGCCTGCGCTTCGTCGCGGGAGGCACGATAGAGGCGTTCGTCAATCTGATAGAGCGGCTGCCCGGCGGTCACCATCGCGCCTTCTGTGAACAGGCGTTTCTGAATCAGGCCAGCAACCTGGGGCCGGACTTCCGACATCATCGCCGACACGGTGCGGCCAGGCAGTTCGCTCGCCACCGTGACATTTTGCGTCGTCAGGGTGACGACCCCCACTTCGACCGGGCCTTTTTGCGGGGGCTTGGGTTCAGCGCAGGCGGCGATCAATATGCAGAGCGCCAGAGGCACGGTGCGAAAAGGCGAGGGCATAGAGT
>NZ_JPPQ01000083.1:555471-569709 GCF_000743655.1 Sphingobium sp. ba1 | reverse complement strand
GCCCTTCGACAGGCTCAGGGCGAACGGACGATCGAACAGAGGAGGGATAACCCTCCCAACTCACATCATGGAGGATGGATGCCCGATATCGACAGGCGTGCTGCTCTTACCGCCACTGGTCTCGTTGCACTGGGAGCCGCCCTCCCCGCTCCCGCCGTCGCGCACGCACCGCTGACGCTTGGTGCTAGAAAGTCCGGCCCGCCGCTCAAAACGGGGCATCTGCGCATGGGCACGGGCACCGGCCCCAATGGCACGATCGGCCTCACCAACCTGACCCTGCTTCGGGATGGGCAGCCTTGGCTGCCAGTGATGGGCGAATTTCATTTCACCCGCTTCCCGGCGCGCTATTGGGCGGAAGAATTGCGCAAGATGAAGGCGGCGGGCATCACCATCGTCGCCAGCTATATATTGTGGAATCATGTGGAGCTGTCGCCGGTCCAGATCGACTGGACTGGCGACCGCGACATTCGTCGCTTCATCCAGCTATGCGACGCCGAGGGATTGCTCTTCTTCCTGCGGCCCGGACCCTGGGGCCATGCCGAGGCGCGCTTTGGCGGCATCCCCGACTGGATCGTCGCAGGCACGCACCCGCGCAGCAATGATGCCGCTTATCTGGCAGAGGTCGAACGCTTCTGGCGCAGTCTTCATGACCAGGTGAAGGGCCTGTTCTGGAAAGATGGCGGCCCGATCGTCGGCATGCAGATCGAGAATGAATATAATCTCGATGGGCCGGGTCAAGGCCGCGCGCATATCGCTACGCTCAAAAGCATGGCGCAGAAGATCGGCTATGACGTGCCGCTCTATACGGTCACTGGCTGGGACCAGACGCTCTACCCCAAAGGCGAGGTCGTACCCGTCCATGGCGGCTATCCTGACGAACCCTGGTCGGCCAAAACCACCGCGCTGCCGCCCAAGGAAAATTACCTGTTCCGTTTCGATAGCCGGGTGAGCGGTGACCTTGGCGCGCAGACCCGGAGCAATCGCCGGGGCGACGCCGATAGCGATATGGCGGACACGCCCTTCCTGGGCGCGGAATATGGCGGTGGCGTGCCCGTCATGTATCGCCGCCGACCGCTGCTCGACCCCAAGGATGTGGCGGCCGCCGTCACCACGCAGGTCGGGTCGGGCGTCAATCTGCTGGGCTATTATATGTTCCACGGCGGGGCAAACCCGCTCGCGCAGGGCCGCACCCTGGAAGAGAGCCAGCGGCCGGGCGGCTATAATGACTGTCCGATCATCGGCTATGATTTTCAGGCGCCGATCGGCCAATATGGTGAGGTAAACCCGGTAAACGCTGCGCTGCGTCCGCTGCATTATTTCCTTGGGCAATATGGCGATCGGCTCGCACCCATGGCCGTTCAGGCCCCTGCCAGGCTACCCAGCGACAAGAACGACCTGCAAACGCTGCGCTGGTCAGTTCGGTCGCAGGGGGACAGCGGTTTCCTGTTCGTCAACAACCATGTCCGCCAATATGCCACCCCTGCCCATCGCGGCGTGCAGTTCACTGTCCAACTGACCACTGGCCCAGTCACCCTGCCGTCGCGGCCGGTCACGATTGCAACAGGCGACTACTTCTTCTGGCCGATCGGCCTGGACTTGGACTGCGTTTTGCTCAGCTGGGCCACCGCCCAGCCCGTCACTCGACTGGCCGATGCGGATGGCCCGATCCATGTGTTGATCGCCACTGCGCCAGGGTCCGTCGAACTCGCCTTCCCTTCGGGCACGCGCTTATCGGCGCCATCCCGCGCCGACGGTCCACATGTCATCGCCGATGTCCCGCCTGCCCCGGACCGGCTGCTGACCGTGACCAGAGCCGATGGCCGCAAGGTTCGGTTGCTTCTGCTCGATCAGATGTCCGCGCGCAGCCTGTGGGTTGGCAACCTGTCGGGCCAGCGCCGCCTTGTCCTGACGTCTGCCGACACGATGTTCGGAACAGACAGCCTGACCCTGCGCCAGCGCGGCGATCCCGCCTTCCGCTATCGCATGCTGCCCGGTCGAGCGGGCACGGCAACGGCGAAAGGCCCGGCATCCAGAGCGATTCCCTTTACCCGGAGCCGCACCCCCGGCACGGCACCGCCCATCGTCATCGGCGGCCCCGCCAACGCCGCGATGCAGCCCTTGCCCGAAGCGCATCGCGCGGCCGCCGCCTTCACCTTCACGCTACCCAAGGATGCGCTGGCGACCGGCGACGCCTTTCTGGAGCTTGACTGGCGTGGCGACATAGGTCGCCTGTTCGACGGCATGGATATGCTGGACGATGCCTTTTGGGACGGCCGCGTCTGGCGCATCGGCCTCAAGCGCTTTGCCGAACGGTTGGGGCGACCATGGACATTGACCATCCTGCCGCTGCGTGCAGATGCCCCAATCTATCTGGACGATAGCGCCCGCGCGAAACTGCACAAAGCGGACCAAGTTGCGGAGTTGCTCACCCTTCGCCTCGTCCCCGAATATCAGTTGGAGATCCGCGCATGACCGCTCTTACCCGCCGCGCCACGCTTGGCCTCGCCACACTGCCGTTACTGACCACGCCTGCGCTGGCCGCGCCCAAGAAGACCGGCGCACGCCCCGGCCCCTTTCTGATCGGCGCGGACATCAGCTGGATTCCCGAAGATGAGGCCGCAGGGGCTCGCTATTTCGTCAAGGATCAGCAGAAAGACCCCATCCTCCTGTTGCGGGACGCGGGGTTCAACGCCATTCGCCTGCGCATCTTCGTCGATCCGGCGAATGGCTATTCGAAGCGAGAGCCAGATAAGGCATGGGCCGGGCTGGAACAGACCATCAAACTCGGCCGCCGCGTCCGCGACGCGGGCCTGTATCTGGTCCTAAGCTTCCATTATAGCGACACTTGGGCAGACCCTGAGCATCAGGGCGTGCCCGCTGCCTGGGCAGGCTATGACCTGCCTAGGCTCGCCAAAGCCGTCGATGCCCACACGCATGACACGCTCGTCGCGATGCGCGCGGGCGGCGCGCCTGTCGACATGGCGGTGATCGGTAACGAAACGACCTTTGGCATATTATGGCCCCATGGCCGGGTGAAACTGTCCACCCCCACCGGCAACCCCATCACCGACGCCAATCATGCCAAGGTCGGTCAGGTTGGTGGCTTCGATGCCTTCGCCGCCTTGTTGCGCGCGGGCATAGCGGGGGCGCGCCGCGCCGAACCGGGCATCGCCATCCAGTTGCACAATCATTTGGGGCGTCATTGGGGTATCGTGCGCGAATGGACCGACGCGCTGGTGGCACGCAATGTCGATTTCGACGTAATCGGCTTTTCCGCCTATCAGCAGCAGCGACAGGGCGACTGGGCCAACAGCTTCGACCAGTTCCTCAAACGCTATCCGGGCAAAGGGCTGCTGGTCGCCGAATATTCCAGTCGCAAACGCTATATCAACGATCTGGTCCACGCCCTGCCGGACAAGCGCGGCTGCGGCACGTTCATCTGGGAACCGACCCGGCATCAAGAAGCGATCTTCGACCGCAATGGCGAGAATGCGGGCGAAGGCCCCAAACCCGACCTGCTGAGCCAAGGCATCAACAGCGCCGAAGCCCCCGGCGGCCTTGCCACCGCTGCGCCAGCGCCCAAGCCCCAACCGACAGGACCAATGGGCGTTGGCGGCGATTATGTCGCCAATCCCCTGCTCGATCTCTATGATCGGATGGCGAAGGATTATCGACCGTGAACCGCCGCGACTTCACGCTGGGCGCTGGGGCGCTGGCGCTCACCGCATGCACCACGCGCCCGGTGGTCGGGGCCGATCCGATGGTCTTCGCCTATTTCACGACCGGGAAGGGCGAGGCGGATGGCCTGAAACTGGCTACCAGCGACGATGGCTTCACCTTTCGCCCGTTGGCGGGCGGGCGCAGCCTGCTGGTGCCACAAGTCGGCGAGAAGAAGCTGTTGCGCGATCCCTTCCTGTTTCGGGACGGAGCCCTCTATCATCTGCTGTGGACCACCGCCTGGGAGGGCGTGACGATCGGCCATGCCACCAGTCGCGACCTCGTCCACTGGTCGCCGCAGCAGGCTATTCCGGTCATGGTGACCATAAGCGGCACGCGCAATTGCTGGGCACCCGAAGCCATCTATGATCCCCGCGCGCGGCACTGGCTGCTCTTCTGGTCCAGCACGGTCACTAGCCGCTACCGGGAAACCGAAGGCACGTCGGAATCAGGGTATAACCATCGCCTCTGGTCCACCACTACGCGCGATTTCACCACCTTTTCACCGCCGCAACCGCTCTATGATCCAGGTTTCAGCGTCATCGACGGCAGTTTTGCGCACGCGCCGGACGGCAGCCTGCACCTGATTGTCAAGGATGAGACGGTGTCGCCACCGCGCAAATGGTTGCGCAGCGCACCCGCCCACAGTCCGTCCGGCCCTTTTGGCGCGCTGTCCGCCCCTTTCTCGCCTGCCTGGGTCGAAGGGCCGATGACCACGCGGATCGGCGATGCGCTTGTCTGCTATTACGACATTTACAAGGAAGGCAGCTGGGGCGCAGCCATGACCCGCGACATGGCGACATGGCAGGATGTCAGCGATCGGCTGGCGCTGCCAATAGGCGCGCGCCATGGCTCGCTGCTTAGCGTACCGCGTGGAGTGATCGATGCGATCGAGAACGAATAGATAAGGTGTTTACGCCATCGCGAAGGCTTTGAGCGCACGCAGGTCGCGGGTGATCCATTTGGCGTCGCGAGCGAACATCTCATCATCCATGCCGGGTTGACGGAACAGCGTCAGCATGACCTCCGCCCCATGGCCATTGGCGATGACGCGCAAGGGGACATGGATTTCCGTGCCGCTCCCGGTATCGACATAATGGTCCATCACGCCGAACGCATTATGCGGCGTGAAGCGGATGGCCACTGGACCTTCCGGGCCATCGGCCAGCCACCGATCGCCGTCCTGGCGAAGATTGGATTCGGCAAGGCCGGAAGCCCATTTGGGGAAGATTTCCGGCCGCCAGATACGGTCGTAGAGCGCCTGCCAATCCCGGTCGATCGATATGCTGTAGGTGCGTGCAGGCAGCATGAGGCCTCTCCATCCTGGGTCCAAAGTCGATGCCCGATAGCGGTATAAAGACACGCTGTCACCGATTGGTCGAGCGAGGATGGGCCAGTTTGCACAGCATTTTTACAGGATTTTCATGGGTAAGGCCATCAACCCCCATCGATAGTTCATGCGCATAGCGGCCATTTTCGGCTCCGATGAAAAGGAGTCTTTCATGACGTTCGACTTTGCCCTTGCTGGTCTGGTGGCGTTGGGCCTGCTGGGCTATCTGACCGCTGTGCTGATCCGGCCGGAGCGCTTCTGATGGCCGGCACCTCTCTGTTCGAGCGCGCGCTGCTGCTGCCTGCGGTCCGCGATGCGTTCATCAAGCTCGATCCCCGGACGCTGGTGCGCAATCCGGTGATGTTCACCACGGCCATCGTCGCCATGGTGGCGACGGTCATCCTGCTGCGCCACATGATCGTCGGTACGGGCGATCTGGCGTTCGAAGCACAACTCATATTCTGGCTGTGGCTAACCGTGTTGTTCGGCAATTTCGCCGAAGCGCTGGCAGAGGGGCGTGGCAAGGCGCAGGCGCAAAGCCTGCGCGCGACCAAGGACCAGATCGTCGCGCTGCGCATCGGGAAAAATGGCGCGACCGAGGAAGTGCCTGCCACGCTGTTGCGGCAAGGCGATGTGGTGCTGGTCACGCAAGGCAGGCAGATCCCGGCCGATGGCGAAGTCGTGGTCGGCGTCGCCTCCGTCAACGAAGCCGCGATCACCGGCGAGAGTGCACCGGTGATCCGCGAGGCAGGCGGGGACCGGTCGGCCGTGACGGCTGGCACGACCGTCCTGTCCGATCAAATCCAGGTCAAGGTGACAGCGGAACCGGGCAGCGGCTTTCTCGATCGCATGATTGCGCTTGTGGAAGGCGCAAGCCGGCAGAAGACGCCGAATGAGATTGCGTTGACCATCCTGCTTACGGGGCTGACGCTGATCTTTCTCGTCGCGGTGGGGACGCTCCCGGCCTTTGCCGCTTATGCGGGCGGCGTGCTCTCCGTGCCGGTGCTGATCGCGCTTTTCGTCGCGCTGATCCCCACCACCATATCGGGACTGTTGTCCGCCATCGGCATTGCGGGCATGGACCGGCTGATCCGTTTCAACGTGCTGGCCAAATCGGGCCGGGCAGTCGAAGCAGCAGGCGACATCGGCACATTGTTGCTCGACAAGACCGGCACCATCACGATCGGCGACCGGCAGGCAAGTGAGTTCGTACCGCTGCCGGGCGTGGCACAGGCGGACCTGATCGGCGCAGCGCGGATCGCCAGCCTGTCCGACACCACGCCGGAGGGCCGGTCGATCGTGACGCTGGCGGGAGACGGCGACGCCCTGCCCGCCGACGCTGTGCCGGTGGGCTTCACCGCGCAGACGCGGGTGAGCGGGATCGACCTGCCGGGGCGAAGCATCCGCAAAGGGGCCGTGGATGCGGTCCTCAAGCTGGGCGACTTCCCCGAAGACATCGTCCGCGCGCTCAGGAAGATTACCGATCGTATCGCGCAAGCGGGAGGCACGCCGCTGGCGGTGGTGGAAAATGGCCGGCTACTGGGTGCGGTGCATCTCAAGGATGTGATCAAGGCGGGTATCCGCGAACGCTTTGGCGAATTACGGCGCATGGGCATCCGCACGGTCATGATCACGGGCGACAATCCGCTGACGGCAGCGGCGATCGCGGCGGAAGCCGGGGTCGATGACTTTCTGGCCGAAGCAACGCCAGAGGATAAGCTCGCCTATATCCGCAAGGAACAGGCAGAGGGCAAGCTGGTCGCCATGTGCGGCGATGGCACCAATGATGCGCCTGCGCTGGCCCAGTCCGATGTGGGTGTCGCGATGAATACTGGCACGCAGGCAGCGCGCGAGGCCGGCAATATGGTCGATCTGGACAGCGATCCCACCAAGTTGATCGAGGTGGTGGGTATCGGCAAGCAGTTGCTGATGACGCGCGGGGCGCTGACCACCTTCTCGATCGCCAATGATGTCGCCAAATATTTCGCGATCCTGCCTGCCATTTTCGTGGTGCTGTATCCGTCGCTTGGCGTGCTCAACCTGATGGGGCTGGCGAGCCCGTCGAGCGCCATCCTCTCGGCGATCATCTTCAATGCGCTCATCATTCCGCTGCTGGTGCCGCTGGCGCTCCGGGGCGTCGCGTATCGCCCCATGCCTGCGGCCAGCCAGTTGCTCCACAATCTGGGCGTCTATGGTGCGGGCGGCGTGATCGCCCCCTTTATCGGCATCAAGCTCATCGACGTCGCCGTTGCCGGCCTCGGCCTGGTTTGAGCGGGAAAGGACCAGATCATGTTAACAGCCATTCTCACCATCATCCTGATCGTCGGCGGCGCGGCGCTGCTGTCCTGGCCGCTCGGCCACTATATGGCGGCGCTCTTTTCGGGGCGCTTCGCGCGCGCCGATGGCCTGTTTGTGCGAGTTGCGGGACGCGCGCCGCAGCAGGATTGGAAGCACTATTCGGTCGCACTGCTGGCGTTCAACACCCTGATGTTCGTGTTTGTCTTTCTGCTGCTGGCGACGCAGCATTGGCTCCCGCTCAATCCCGATGGCCAGACCGCCGCTTCGCTCGACCTGGTGTTCAACACAGCGGCGTCCTTTACCACCAATACCAATTTGCAGCATTATTCCGGGGAGAGCAGCTGGAGCTATCTGGCCCAGCTTGGCGGGCTGATGTGGCTGCAATTCGTATCCGCCGCCACCGGGATCGCCGCTCTGGCAGCCCTGGCCCGCGGGATTGCCGGGCAAGCGAGCATGGGCAATTTCTTCCTCGACCTGCAACGGGCGACCTTTTGCGTGCTTTTGCCCCTGGCGATCCTTGTCGCGCTGGCGCTGGCGCTGAGCGGCGTGCCGATGACCTTTGAGGGCGCGGCCCATGTAACGACGCTGGAGGGCGTAGCGCAGACAATCGCGCGCGGGCCTGCCGCCGCGTTTGTCGCGATCAAGCAATTGGGCACCAATGGCGGCGGCTTCTTTGGTCCCAACTCGACGCACCCGTTGGAAAACCCGAACTTCTGGTCGAACGGCTTTTCGATGATCGCCATCATTATCATTCCGATGGCTTGCGTATGGATGTTCGGCCGGATCATCGGGCGGATGAAACATGCCGGTGTGATTTTCGCCGTGATGCTCGCCTTTCTGCTGCTAAAGATCGGCGGATCGGTCGCCTTCGAAGCCGCGCCGACCCAGGCCTTCGTCCACCTGCCGGTGATGCAGGATGTCGGCAATCTGGAGGGCAAGGAATTGCGCCTTGGCGCGACGACCGGGCCGCTCTGGGCGGTGCTGACTACGTCGACCAGCAACGGGTCGGTCGCGGCCATGCATGATAGCCTCAACCCCCTCACCGGCCTGATGCCGATGATCGGCATGTGGCTCAACGCCACCTTCGGCGGGGTCGGCGTGGGCATGATCAACATGTTCCTCTATATCGTCGTGGCGGTCTTCATTGCCGGGATGATGGTGGGGCGGACGCCCGAATATCTGGGGCACAAGGTCGAAGGCGGGGAAATGCGGCTGGCCATATTGGCGCTGTTCAGCCACGCCCTGCTCATATTGGGTGGCACCGCCCTGTTCGCGGCGACCGCCTGGGGGCAGGCGACGCTGCACAATGTCGGCGCGCATGGCTTTTCCGAAATCCTCTACGAATTCAGCTCTGCGGGGGCGAATAACGGGTCGGGCTTCGAGGGGTTGGGCGACAATACCGGGCCTTGGAACATCGCCACCGGGCTGGTCATGCTGATCGGACGCTATCTGCCGATCATCGTGCCGCTGGCGATTGTCGGATCGCTGATGGCCAAGAAGCGCAGTGCGGAAAGCGCGGGCACGCTGAGCGTGGAGGGCGGCAGTTTCGGCATCATGCTGGTGATCACCATCCTGATCTTCGGCGCGCTGACCTTCTTCCCCGCCGCCGCGCTCGGCCCGATCGCCGAACATGTGACATTGATGCGCTAAGCGGCCGCTTGGTCGAAAGGATTATACGCAATGGCCTATCTCATTCCCTCGATCCGCCTTTGGCTGGTGACGCTGCTTGTTTGCGTTGTCGGCTACACGCTGCTCGTTCTCGCCTTCGCGCAGAGCGTCGCGCCGTTTCGGGCCAATGGATCGATCATCATAGTCGATGGCCGGGCGGTCGGCAGCGAACTGGCGGCGCAAAATTTCACGTCCGACCGCTATTTCTGGCCGCGTCCGTCCGCCGCCGATTATGATGCCATGGGCGCGGCGGGTAGCAACCTGTCGCCAACCAGCGAGACACTGGCTAAGCGGGCCGCCGAAACCGTCGCGCGCTATGGGGCAACGTCCGCCAATCCCGTTCCGGCCGATCTGGTGGCGGCGTCCGGCGGCGGTCTGGACCCGCACATCTCGCGCGGTGGGGCGCTGTATCAGGTGCAGCGGGTGGCGCGGGCGCGCGGTATCGATCCAGCGGCGGTGGCGCGGCTGGTCAATGATGGCGCGATCGTGCCGGGTGGCCCCTTCGCGCCCGACCCGATCGTCAATGTGCTGCAACTCAATCTGGCGCTGGATCGCGTGAAGCCATAGAGCAGGTCCAGCGATGACCCAATCCACCCCCTCCACCGATGCCGACCATTATCTGCGGCTGGCACGCCAGGAGCAGCGCGGGCGTCTGACCGTCTATCTGGGTGCTGCGCCAGGCGTCGGTAAGACCTATCGCATGTTGCAGGACGCGGCGCGGCGACAGGCGGAGGGTGTGGATGTCGTCGTCGGCGTGGCGGAAACCCATGGCCGCAGCGAGACGGCGCTGCTGCTCGAACCGTTGCGCATATTGCCGCGCCACCGCGTCGATCATCAGGGCCATGCGCTGGACGAGTTCGACATTGACGCCGCGATCGCGCGGCATCCGGGGCTGATTCTGGTCGATGAGTTGGCGCATAGCAATGCGCCGGGCAGCCGACACCCCAAGCGGTGGCAGGATGTGGAGGAATTGCTGGCGGCGAGCATCGATGTCGCCACCACGGTCAACATCCAGCATATCGAAAGCCTCAATGACGTCGTGGCGGGCTTCACCCATATCCGCGTGCGCGAAACCGTGCCCGACCAGATATTGGACGATGCCGAACTGATCATTGTCGACCTGCCCCCCGATGCCCTGATCGAGCGATTGACGGCAGGCAAAATCTATCTGCCGGACACGGCGGGCCGGGCGCTCTCCAATTTCTTCACACCTACCAAGCTGGCCGCGTTGCGCGAACTGGCACTGCGCTTTGCCGCCCGCAGCGTCGACCGGCGCCTCACCGATCAGTTGCGCACGGCAGGCGACGAGGGCGATTTCGTCGCTGGCGAGCGGCTGATGGTCGCGGTGAGCCCCGGCAAAGGCGGGTCGCAGGTCGTCCGCCATGCCAGGCGGATGGCCGATATATTTCATGCGCCCTGGACCGCAGTAGTTGTCGAAAGCGGCCGGGCGCGCGCGATCGTCGGCGCGCAGCGCGAGCAGCTAGCCGACAATCTGGCGCTGGCGGCGTCGCTTGGCGCGTCGCTGATGACCGTTGCGGCCGACCATGTCGGGGACGCGCTGGTCGATCAGGCCCGACAATTGCGAGCCAGCCAAATCGTGATCGGCAAGAGCCGCCGGTCGCGCTGGTTCGAATGGCGACATGGATCGATCGCCCAGGACGTGATCCGCAAGGCGCAAGGGGTTGCGGTGCATGTCGTGCCGCTCAGCGATGCGGATGAGAGGCCCGACAAGCCGCGTGAAGCGGCCTTTGCCCGCGACGATATAGTGGCGTTTGCGATCGTCGTCGCAACCGTTGCCGTGCTGCGGCTGGTCCAGCCATGGCTGCCGTTCGGCGCGATCGACCTGCTGCTGTTGATCCCGGTCATCCTGTCCGCGACGGTGCTGCGGCTGCGCGCGGGTCTCTGGTCGGCGGTCTGGGCCGCGCTTTGCTACAATTTCTTCTTCATCCCGCCCCTCCATAGCCTGACCATCGACGATCCCCAGAATGTCATCACCTTTGCCGTGTTGGCGCTGGTCGCGGCTGTGGTCGGCTGGCTTGCCGGGCGCATCCGGCGGCAGGCCGAAACGAGCGCCGGGGTCGCGCGCCTCAATGCGTCGCTGGCGCGCTTTGCGGGCTTGATGGGGGGACTGTCGGAGAAGGAGGAGACGGCGCGGGTAGCTTGCCGCGAAATCGGCAATCTGCTCGATGTCGAAGCGGTGATCGTCACGATCGAGGATGAGAATATCATGGTGCGCGGCAATGACGCCTATCGCCGGATCGACATGATCGACGAAGCCGCGGTCCGTTGGGCACTGGAACAGGGTATCGCAACAGGGCGCGATACGGGCACGTTGAACGCATCCGATTGGCAATTCCATCCGCTTAGGACATCGCTTGGCACCATGGGGGCGCTGGGACTGGCGCGGCCCTCGCAGGAGCGGATCATCCGGCCCGATGACGCGGTCATGCTCGCTTCCCTAGTGGACCAGACCGCGCTGGCGCATGAACGTATCGTGCTGGAGGGGCAGGCGCGCCAGGTCGACGCCTTGCGCGAGCGGGATCGTCTGCGCGGCGCGTTGCTCGGCAGCATCGCGCATGACCTGCGCACCCCGCTGACCGCCGTGATCGCTGCGACAGAGGCGATACCAGCGGAAGGGGCGTTCGCGGACGAGATTCGTATCGCCCGTTCGGAATCGCGGCGGTTGCAGCGCTTTCTCGACGATCTGCTGGAGGCGTCCCGGATCGAACATGGCGCGATCGAACCGCGATGGGAGAGTGTGGACCTGACCGATATCATCACCGACGTCCTGCGGGCGCTACGCCAGGACGAGGCCGGTTCGCGGGTCACGACGCGGATCGACGGCGATTGCCCGTTCGTGTCCAGCGATCCGCTACTGTTGCGCCATGTGCTGATCAACCTCATCGACAATGCACTGAAATTTTCGCCTGTAACGACGCAGGTGGAGGTCGAATTGCTCTGCCGTGACGGCGATGTCCTGTGCCGCGTGCTGGATTCCGGCTCTGGCCTGCCCGCCGATACCGACGCTTTGTTCGATCGCTTCCACCGGCTGGAGGGGAGCGACCGGGTCGGTGGATCGGGCCTTGGCCTGTGGATCGCCAAGAATTTTACCGAAGCAGTCGGCGGGACGATAACGGCTGGCAACCGGGCGGGTGGGGGCGCGATGTTCGAGGTCATATTGCCGGGGCGCCCCAAGGATGAAGCGGAAGGACGCGCTGCCGATGCATAAGGATGTGCTGATCGTTGAGGATGAGCCCGCGATCCGGCGCTTGCTGATGGGCGCGCTTGATCGGACGGGGCTGACCTATGCCGAGGCATCGACAGCCGCCGAAGCGTTGCGTCTGGCGGCCGTTCAGCCACATCCGCTGGTCGCGTTGCTCGACCTTGGCTTGCCCGACCGGGACGGGTTGGAGATCATCCCGCAACTGGTGGAGGCTGGATTGGCGGTCATCATATTGACCGCCCGCGATGCCACCGAGGAGAAGGTGGCGGCGCTGGACCTTGGCGCGGATGATTTCGTGACCAAGCCCTTCGACAGCGCCGAACTACTGGCGCGCATACGCTCGGCGCTGCGGCGCAAGACGGGTAGTCGCGCCGACCCGCAACGGCGGGCGTTCGAGGGCGGCACGATCGATCGTGAAGCCCATGCCGTGACGATCGGTGGCGGGGCGGTGGCGCTGACCCCGCGCGAGTTCGACCTGCTATGGGCGTTGTGCGAAAAGCCCGGCCGCGTGCTGACGCACAGGACGTTGCTCGAAACCGTCTGGGGTGTGGCCCATCGCGACGATGTCGATTACCTCCGCGTCGCCATTCGCGCCCTGCGCAAGAAGGTCGAAGCGGATCCGTCGCGCCCGAAGCTGATCATCAATGAACCCGGTGTCGGCTACCGCCTGGCAGGGTCGGCACCGAGGGTCGCGTGAAGCGGAAGCCTTTTCGGTTCGGCGCACCGGTAGGATACTGTTAACATTCTTGCGCCCATGATGGCGTATGGAGAGACGCGCCAAGAATGGAACGCATCGCCGGATTTCGGCATTCAGCGCGGCAGGTGAGAGTAGCCTGCCGGACGCCGTCTATCGCGACCTCGTCTCCACGCTCTTTGCCATGGCGATGCCGATCATCGGCTTTGGCATCCTCTACGCCCTTGTCGGCACGCTGATCTTTCTCAAATGGCAGGATGGCGTGATAGCCGTTCTGACCGGTATTGCCATTGTGATCACCATGGCGCGTGTCTGGCTCATAAAAGCCTATAATCGCGCGGGAAGCACTACGCAGGATATCCCAGCGCTGAAGGCATGGGAGAGACGCTATGCGTTTTTGACCTATATATTCGCGCTATTGCTGGCGGCGCTCCACATACGTGCCTTGTCCGCGCACGAGCCGCTCGTGCATATCGCAACGATCAGCCTCATCTTCACCTTTGGTGCGGGAATAGTATCGCGCAACGCCTCTCGCCCCAAGCTATGCGTCATGAGCTTGTCGCTGGTGGTTCTGCCGACGGCGGTCGCCATGCTGATCCATGCCACGCGCGAATATGATCAATTGCTGCACGCCGAGTTTTTTGCCCTGCAAGCCCTGCTGCTGGTCACGGTCGCGCTGATGAGCTTGCAGTCGGTGCGGCATCTCTATGCTTCGTCCGTCGAACATCTGACAACCAAACATGATCTGGCGACGCTTGCGCGCTTCGATCCGCTCACGGGCCTGCCCAACCGCCTGTTGTTGCGGGAGACTTTTCAAACCAACGTGCAATCATCGGACATTGGCGACCAGATGGCGGTCCATTATCTGGATCTCGACGGCTTCAAGGCGATCAACGATCGATATGGCCATCCCGCTGGCGATGCGGTGCTGCGGGAGGTGGCGCGGCGGCTGCAGAGCATGATCCGGACAGAGGATGTGGCGTGCCGTCTGGGTGGCGACGAATTTCTGCTGCTCCAAGGCCATGTGCGGCATCAGGACCAAGCCGACCTGCTTGCCCGGCGCATCATCAAGCAGTTGAGCGAACCCTATCTGGTCGATGGGATAGAAATGCGCATTACGGTCAGCGTGGGCATTGCGATGGCCCCCGAATTTGGCCTGGAGCTGGAGCGGCTGATGGCTTTTGCCGATACCGCCCTGTACCGATCCAAGGCCAAGGGGAAGGCGCAGGTACATTTTTGTACAGCAGAGGATTTGCGACAATCCGGGCAGGCCGTAGCCTGAGCGCGGCTTAAAGCGCCTTTGTTGAT
>NZ_JPPQ01000083.1:549083-555461 GCF_000743655.1 Sphingobium sp. ba1 | reverse complement strand
GTCATCTGCGAAATCCCGGCCGCGGCGATCAACTGCTGGCTCGATGATGGCGGCATCGACTGGACTGACCGGCGCCTCGCCGCTGGCCTCGACATCACCCATCCCCATATGCGCGCCTGCCTGTTGCGGCTCGCCGACGAAGTCCGTCATCCAGGGTCCGGCAGCGCGATCCTCGCCGAACTCATCGCCCGGCAACTGGCGATCGAAGTGGCCCGCTATTGCCAGGCGATCGGCGAAGGCCCGGTCAGCGGGGGTCTGTCCTCCTGGCGTTTGCGCCGTATTGAGGAACGGCTGCACATGCTTGGTCCACCCCCGACGCTTGGCGAATTGGCGGCGCTGTGCAACCTCTCCCCCCGCCAATTGACGCGCGGTTTTCGCGCCTCGCGGGGCTGTTCGATCGGCGACCATATCGCCCAGACCCGGATCGACATGGCCAAGCGTCATCTCGCCACCCCGCAAAGCATCAAGGAAATCGCCTTCGCGCTCGGCTTTGCCTCCCCTTCCAGCTTCGCCTACGCCTTCCGCCGCGCGACCGGCTCCACCCCCCGCCAATTTCGTCAGCGCCGTCTGTCGCCCCCATTCTCTGGCTGATTATCTATATAATGGCTTGATTACGATAGTATCTGCCTTGAAAAAACCGCAATCCATTGTCCTAGTCGCTGTACGCATAATCAGAACGCATCAGCAGGAGAGGGCGGCAGGATGATCGTCGGACGCCATTATCAAAATGCCTATGTGACCCGAAATATCGACCAGGCCGTGGCAGAGTTTAAGGAGCGGGCCGACATCCGCCAGCTCCTCGAAGCCGAAATCTCCGTCACTCTCTGGACACCCCATGGCGAAGGCATCGGCACGCAGAAGCTCGCCTTCCTCTGGATCGGCGACATGCAAATCGAGTTGATCCAACCGGGGCAGGGCGACGTCCTCGCCCTCTATCGCGACGCTCTGCCAGCCGACGACCGGCTGCGCTTCCATCATGTCTGCCACCGCGTCGATGATTGGAACGCTTTCCTGGCGCAGGTCGACCGGCAGCCCTTTCCCGTTGCGTTGAAAGGCGGAACGCCGGGCATGCTCCAGTTCCTCTATCTCGATACCCGCAAGTGGCTCGGCCACTATAGTGAATATGTCTGGATGGTCCCCGAACGCTGGGCCGCCATGGGAGGACGCACCGCATGATCAGCCTGGCCCGCTTCGGCACCCGCGACCTCGATCGCGCCAAGAGTTTCTACGACGAACTGGCCGCCCTGTTGGGGGCCGTCCGCGCCTTCGACCGCCCGGACGTCGTGGCCTACAAAACCCCCGACAGCGGCATGCTCCTCATCGGCAAGCCTTTCGCGGGCGACGCATCGCCCGGCAACGGCAACCAGGTCGGCATCCAGGCCGCCAGCCGCGCAACGGTCGATGCCGTCCATGCCAGGGCAATGGCCCTTGGCGGCCAGTGCGAAGGCAAGCCCGGCATTAGGGGCGATGACCCCAATGGCTTCTATGGTGCCTATTTCCGCGACCTCGACGGCAACAAGCTCGTCATCTTCTGCTACGGGCCACCCGACACCTGATCCACTCATAAGCCAGCACTCAACCCGCGACGATCAGGCCGGAATCGCGACAGCGATATATAAACACCCCTGTTGGTTAAGGGCTTCGCGCCACAGTCTAATCGGGCATAACGCGGCTCACAAAAGGACAATGATGACCACGCCGTTCCCGGCCTTAGATCGGGTGAGGCGCCAAATTGGGGAGGATTTTCGGATGCGGAAGACAGCCTATTATAGTATGAGCGCCAGCCTGGCGGTTCTCACCCTGGCGATGCCGGCCATCGCGCAGGAAGCACCGCAGGAAAATGGCTTCGATGCGCCCACCATCATCGTGGAAGCACGCCGTCGCGGCGAGGATGTTCAGGACGTTCCCGCCGTCGTCAACGCCGTGACCGCCCAGTCCATCGACAATCTCAACTTCCGCGAATTCACCGAAGTCAAATCGCTGGCACCCGGCCTTGAACTGACCTCCAACCCCAACGGTATCGGCGGCAATGCCCGCCTGCGCGGCGTCAATTTCGACGCCAGTGCGTCCGGCAACAACGGCACGGTCGAATTCTACTTCAATGACGCGCCAATCTCGCCGGGCGTGGTCATTCAGCAGATGTACGACATCGGCCAGATCGAAGTGCAGCGCGGGCCGCAGGGCACCTTGCGCGGTCGCGCTTCGCCGTCCGGCTCGATCACCATCACGACGCGCAAGCCTGATCTCAACCAGTTTGGCGGCTATGCGGACTGGACCGCCAATGATATCGGCACCCTTAACTTCAAGGGCGCGCTGAACATCCCCGTCATCGAAGGCATTGCGGGCATCCGCGTGTCGGGCGTGTGGGACGAAAATGAAGTCGATCGCGTCCGTCCGCTGGTGCGCAGCGCCGGCGCGCCGGACCCGCATTCGCGGACCAAGAGCTATCGTGTCGTCGGTCTCATCGAACCGGCGGATTGGATCAGGCTGGAAGGCACCTATCAATATATGGACCGCGACGCGCGGACCTATGATCAGTCGATTTCCTTTAGCGAAGCCAATCCGGCGGCCGCGCCCAGCCCGGTGCTGATCACGGCGAAGGATCGCTTGTCGATCCAGGAACAGCCACGCATCATCAATCAGCGGTTCGATATCTTCAACTGGCGCGCCGAACTCGCCCAGTGGGGTCAGCGGCTGATCTATCAGGGCCAGTACAGCAAGCAGGAATATCTATCGACGGAAAATCTGGACCGCGGCAATTTCTTCATCGGTCGCGACATCAACCAGCTCACCGACACGATCGCCAAGGGGACGTCGCATGAAATCCGGCTCCAGAATGAGGAGCGCGTTCTTGGCATATTCGACTATGTGATCGGCTTCTTTGACAGCAAGCTCGATTCGCCGACGGCCCTTAGCCAGCTGACGCCCGTGCGTCTTCCCACGGCGTTCGGGGGCGGGATTGCGTCGATCGTGACGACCAACATTTTGCGCGCCAACGACACGCATGAACAATCCTTCTTCGGCAACCTGACCGCCCAGATCGGCGACAAGACGGAAATCTCCGGAGGCCTGCGCCAGATCAAATATGACTCGCTCAGTCAGTTGGGCGTCAATGGCAACGTCATCGCCAACGATACCCAGGATCTCAAAAAGCTCATCTACAGCGCGTCGGTGAAGCATAATTTCTCTCCCGACTTTCTGGTCTATGCCGCCACCGGCAGCTCGATGCGGCCTGGTCTCAACGTCGTGGGCGACTTCAACATCGTGAAGTCGGCGCTGGAAAACAGCTTCCTCAACCTGCCGCCTGAAACCTCCAAATCCTATGAGTTGGGCTTCAAAAGCACCCTGATGGGTGGCCGGGCACGTTTCAACATGACCGCCTACCATCAGACCTACAAGAATTTCCCGTTCCGCGTCCCCAATAATGGCGTCTATTATGTGAACACCGTCGCCGTCCGCAATGGTGCGGGCCAGGTCACCGGGACGGCGCAGCAGGTCGCATCCTTCAACTTCGTCGGTGCCGTGCCGGTCGAAGTGAACGGCATCGAAAGCGAACTGAGCGTCGATGTCACGCGTAACCTTACCCTCGGCCTGACCGCCAGCTATTCGCTGGGGAAGATCAAGAATGGCAACATCCCTTGCAATGATCTGAACGCTGACGGCATACCCGACCTGGTGACTGCGGCACCATCGCTTGCGGAACTGCAGGCGGCCGTCGGTGCGGACAATCTGTCCTCCTGCGCCGTATCGCAACGTTCGTCCTTCATGCCCCCGGTAACGGCGACCTTGCAGGGCGAATATCATGTCGCCGTTTCCAGCAAAGTCGATGGTTTCCTGCGCGGACTGGTCAATTATAACGGCAAGTCGCAAGGGGATCCGAGCAATAATTTTGATCAGGTCGGCGCCTATGCCCTTGCCAACCTTTATGCCGGCATCCGCGATCCCGATGGCGGTTGGGAAGTATCGCTCTTCGCCAAGAACCTGTTCGACACGACCAAGGTTCTGACCCGCACCACGCCATTGTTCACCAGCTATCAGCAGATCACCGGCTTCACCGCAACAGGTGCGACGACGGCGGCGCAGACCTTCACCAGCACCTACACCGGTGGCACGGTCACGCCGCCGCGCGAATTCGGCATCAACGTGCGTTTCTACTTCGGATCGCGCTGAGATTTTGCGGGGCGGTCCGAACCTTGGACAGGATCGGTCGGATCGCCCCCGCAGTCTCTGCGAAGGACGCGCATCACCGGCGCTGGCGATGACGGCCCTTGCCTAATGGACAACACTGATGTTGATTTATGCCTTCTTATCCCAGGCGAGCCAGCCGGGCGGTCGTTCGGATCGTTACGGCGGGCCGCCCGAACGACAAGAGAGGCATGCCGCATGACGCAAACGCGAACCAGACGCTCCCGCGATCCTGCAGCCACACGCGAAGTCATACTGGAAGCAGCGCGTGCGCTGCTGGCGAAGGACGGGCCGGAGGGGATCAGCCTGTCCGAAGTCGCAACGCTCGCCGGGGTCAATCGCGGGACCGCCTACCAGCATTTCGAAACCCGCGAGAAACTGATCGAGGCGACCGCGGAATGGGTGTCCGACCGCATGTTCCGCGCGGTATTCGGCGACCCTGAAACCATCGGTGAACGCCGCGTCGAGCAGGTCGATATTGCCGACACGACCGACCGCCTCGCCATCTTCGCGATGGAAAACCCGGAACTGTGCCGCATCTGGCTGCTCCAGCTATTGGCTTCGCCCGATCCGATGGCCGACCCCTTCTGGCGCGAATATGAAGGGTCGCTCCAGCGCTTTGCCGAAACCGATATGGCCGAAGACGGCATCGACGTCGAAGTGTTGTCGGTGATGATGCTGTCGGGTGCGTTTCTCTGGCCGGTCTGGGCGCAATCCCATGGTCGCCCGGACCAGGAGCGGCGCGATCTCGCCCGGCGTGTGGCGCAGGAATCGCTGCGCCTGTGCATGTATGGCTCGATGCGCGCCGATCGCTTCCCCGGCATCGCCGATCGCCTCCGCAAAGGACTGACACCAACGGCACCCTCTTCGTCTCCCAAAAAGGAATAGCCCCATGTTTTCAGCCATCATGATCGACAAGACCGACGACCAGCAGAGCGTCTCGCTCCAGCAGGTCGACGAAGCCCAATTGCCCGAAGGCGATGTCACGATCGACGTCGCCTATTCGACGCTCAATTATAAGGATGGCCTGGCCATCACCGGCAAGTCGCCGGTCGTCCGCAAATTCCCGATGGTCCCCGGCATCGACCTGGTCGGCACCGTGCGCACCTCCGATCATGCCGACTGGAAGCCGGGCGACAAGGTCGTGCTGAACGGCTGGGGCGTGGGCGAAGGCCATTGGGGCGGTCTGGCGCAGGTCGCCCGGCTGAAAGGCGACTGGCTGGTGCCATTGCCCGCCGCCTTCACCGGGGCGCAGGCGATGGCGATCGGCACGGCCGGCTATACCGCCGCACTTTGCGTCGAAGCGCTGGTCAAGGCTGGCGTCACTCCCGATCAGGGCGAAATCCTCGTCACCGGTGCCACCGGTGGTGTGGGTAGCGTCGCCGTTGCCCTGCTTAAAAAAGCAGGCTTCACCGTCATCGGTTCGACCGGCAAGGCGTCGGAAGCCGATTATCTGACGCAACTGGGCGCAGCCGGCGTCATCGACCGCGCTGAACTGTCCGAAAAGGGCAAGCCACTCCAGAAGGAGCGTTGGGCTGGCGTGGTGGACTCGGTCGGCAGCTTCACCCTCGCCAATGCCTGCGCCCAGACCCGCTATGGCGGCGCGGTTGCGGCCTGCGGCCTGGCACAGGGCGCGGACTTTCCCGCAACGGTCATGCCTTTCATCCTGCGCGGCGTGCGCCTGCTCGGCGTCGACAGCGTGATGGCGCCCAAGGCGCCACGCCTTGCGGCGTGGGAAAGGCTGGCGCGCGATCTCGACCCTGCTTTGCTGGACGTGATTGCCACCGAAATCAGCCTGTCCGAAGCCGTCACGGCGGCCACCGACCTGATGGATGGCAAGGTGCGCGGGCGCATCATCGTCGACGTGAACCGCTGACCCTTACCCCAAGGACGCATCATGACCGACCAGCCGCTTTCGATCGTCGCCGGCCCCCCGCTCAGTGAAGAGCCGGGGCTGGGGGCGCTGACCTTGAGCGGCTGGTTGCGCGAGGTCACGACGCGGTCCGGCCCGGCCGAAGCGCTGGTGATGTACGAAGGGGACAGCGTCACCCGCTGGACCTATGACGATCTGTGGACGCGCGCGAACGCAGTGGCGCGCGCGCTCATCGCCTGCGGCGTGGGCAAGGGGACGCGCGTCGGCATCCTGATGACCAACCGCCCGGAATTTTTGGCGGCGGCCTTCGGCACGGCGCT
>NZ_JPPQ01000083.1:531828-549073 GCF_000743655.1 Sphingobium sp. ba1 | reverse complement strand
CCCCACCCTGGATGAAATGCTACGCATCCCATGGATGTCGCGCTTCAAATCGAAACCGCCATCCTCAGTTGGCGGGACTATGCGGGGTTCGATATCCGCCAGCCCAACGCCGCGTTCGCCACGGACGTCTGGCCCAAAAAGCCGGGCATGATCGTCCGCAACGATGACGGTGTGCTCCGAAGCGACGTCATGTCCTGGGGCGTGCCAACCCAGGTCAAAGGCAAAAGCGGAAAGATGCTGGAAAAGCGCGTCACCAATGTGCGGAATCTCAGCAGCCCATTCTGGAAGTCGATGCTGGCTAATCCTCCGCAGCGGTGCCTCGTCCCCTTCTCGACATTTGCGGAACCCAAGATCGGGGAAGGACGCGATGAGTGGTGGTTCAACGTGATCGACCAGCCGATCGCCGCGTTCGCCGGTATTTGGCGACAGAGCGACCAGGGTCCGGTTTATGCGTTTCTGACCTGCCAACCCAATGCGCTGGTCGCGCCGCTGCATCCCAAGGCGATGCCGGTCATCGTTGAACCCAGCGATTATCAGGCATGGTTATCGACGGATTATGACGGTGCCTGTGCGATGGCATATCCTGCCGCGCGGATGACCGTTCAAGGGTAGAACATAAAAAGAACAAATGACCGTTTCGGACAATCAGGCTATGCCGGATCGGGTATCTGATTCGTGGCCTATTTGATGTTTGAACCCATACCCATTTGCCTTGCCATGCCCGATCTGCCGCTGCTGCTGGTGAGCCTGCCGGCAGGCTTTCCTTCGCCCGCGCAGGACGACATGGAGGAACCGATCAATCTGGCCGACTGGCTGGTGGAGCATCCGGCGGCAAGTTACATCATGCGCGTCGATGGATATTCCATGACCGGGGCCGGGATTGCCGACGGCGACCTGATCATCGTCAGCAGGGCAAAAAAGCCTGTTGCAGGCCATATCGTCGTCGCTGTGGTCCATGGCGATCGCACGTTGAAGCGGCTGAAACGGCGCGACGGGCGCTTCTGGCTGGTCCCGGAAGCCGATGGCTTTGCTGACATCATCGTGGATGAATATGTCGAGATATGGGGTGTGGTCGTCGGACTGGCCCGCAAATACGGATGAGCGCGCCGGTCGCCCTGATTGACTGCAACAATTATTATGTGTCCTGCGAGAGAGCGTTCGATGCCAGCCTAGTTGGTGTCCCGGTCATTGTCCTCTCCAACAATGACGGCTGTGCGATTGCCCGTTCGGGTGAAGCCAAGGCGCTGGGCATCAAAATGGGGGATCCGGTCCATCTGATCCGCGACAAGATCAGGCAGCACGGCATCCGCGTCCTCTCATCCAACTATGCGCTCTATGGCGATATGCAGCGGCGGGTCGTCGCGGCGATCGAGCCATTTGCGCGGGATTTCGAGATTTACTCGATCGACGAGACCTTTGTCGATTTTGCAGGCTTCGAGCATCTGGATCTCGCCGCGCATAGCCGTGCCATGCGCGCGCAGGTTCGGCAGTGGACCACCATTCCCACCTGTGTGGGCATCGCTTCGACCAAGACGCTCGCAAAGCTGGCGAATGCGGCGGCGAAGAAAAACCCGACATTTGATGGCGTCGCCGACCTGCGCGACGAAGACTTATGCCGCCGGGTGCTCGACCAGTTCGACGTGGGCGATGTGTGGGGTGTCGGCAAGGCGAGTGCGGCGAAACTTGCAGGCTTGGATATCTGTACCGCCGGGCAGCTGCGCGACATGGCTCTGAAGCAGGCCCGCGCCATCGGCGGTGTCGTGCTGGAACGGCTGGTCGCTGAATTGCGGGGTGTTCCGGCGTGCGCCATCGAAACCGTGGAGCCTCAGCGCAAGGGCATGGCTGTCACCCGTTCATTCGGCACGCCTGTTACCGATAAGGGCCTGCTGATGGGTGCCGTTGCCCAATATGCGATGCGGGCGGGAGAGAAGCTGCGGCAGCATGGCCTGGTAGCAGGACGCCTGACGGTATTTTTCCATACCAATCGACATAAGCAGGACCGGCCGCAATATTCCGCGACACGGACGCTCGCCATACAGCCCATGACCAACGATGGCCTCATGCTTCTTGCCTACGCCCGGCGCGGCATAGAGAGCGCTTGGCGAGAGGGCTATGGCATCACCAAGGCGGGCGTCATGCTGGAAGACCTCATCGACGCTGACCGACGACCGCGAACGCTGTTCGAGGAGGATAGCGGACGGCGTGATCGGTTGATGGTCGCCATGGATCAGGTCAATATGCGTTTGGGGAAGTTCGCGGCCGTTCCAGCCAGTCAGGGGTTCAAGCGCGAATGGGCGGCCAGATCGGACAGCAAGTCGCCCAACTACACCACCCGCATTGCCGAGGTGCCCGCCGTAAAGGCGAGATGAGCGAGGTTTGCTGCTGGAGATCCCTTGTCCGATGTGGCTGGATATCGCCCAACCGGCCGATCTCGAGCGATGAACGATCCTGGCAGTGAACGGTCAGCGCTGCCCACAATTGGGCATGCAGGCAGTCCCTCCCCTTCCCGGTCAAGCACCACCCCCCTACCCCACAGCCCCAGCCTCATGATGCGGACCCACGCGACAGAGCCGGAACCACAGCCTTGGTCCAAGCGTCCATGGACCATGGTAACTCCCACTGAAATTGACATTCCCCACACTCTTGGTCGCGATGAGGCCATACGGCGCATGGAGAGGGGCGTTAGCAAACTGGCCTCGCACATCCCGGGCGGCGCAGCCACTGTGACCCATTCATGGCCCAGCGCTGAGCGTCTTGCAGTGACGGTCGCGACCATGGGCGTCGAAGTGCCCTGCACCGTTGATGCGGAAGACAATCGGCTGCGGGTGACGCTCCATCTTCCTGGCATGCTGAGCCTGATGTCAGGGCCGATCGCCGCCATAGTAGAGAAGCAGGGCGAAAGGCTGATGCTGGACGATAGGGCCGACAGGACGATTTAGGTTCGCGCCATGCGGAGAGACACGTCATCTACAGCAATCCTTCTTTCCCTGGAGAGGAAATGCCGCCAAGAAACAGCCATGCGTATATTCTCCCTTCTCGCCATCCCATTCCTTGCATGCGCACCTGCACAAGCTTGGGGTCCTGTCGGCCACCGCATAACCGGTGCCATCGCCGATGAAAATCTGAGCGGTGTTGCACGTGCCCATGTCCGGCTCTTGCTTGGAGCCGAGAATTTGGCGGAAGCGGCGACCTGGCCCGATGACATGAAGTCCGACCCCGCTGAATATTGGCAGAAAAAGGCTGGCCCATGGCACTATGTAACGGTCAGGCAAGGGAACAGCTATCAAAGCAAGTACGCGCCGCCAGAGGGTGATGCCATGAGCGCGCTCGATGGTTTTACGGCTACATTGCGCAATCCCAAATCGTCCATCGAGGACAAGCGGCTGGCCCTCCGCTTCATCGTGCACATCATCGGCGATCTGCATCAGCCATTGCACGCCGGCGGTGGAGATGACCGGGGCGGCAATGATGTCAAGGTGACCTGGTTCGGCCGCGCGACCAACCTTCATTCGGTGTGGGATTCGGCCATGATCGAACAACGCGCCTTGTCCTATTCCGAATATGCGCAATGGCTGTCGCGCTCGATATCGCCCGAGCAGCTAATCGACTGGAGCGATCCTGCGCCTTCGGTCTGGATTTCCGAGAGCATCGCGCTGCGCAGGACGATCTACCCCGCCGACCCCAGCATATCCTGGGACTATGCCTACAAGCATCGATCGGAGATGGACGATCGACTGAAGCGCGGAGGCATAAGGGTCGCGGCCTATCTCAATTGGGTGTTCGAGCCTGGGAACGGCAAAGGTCCGGCCGCACGAACTAAATGACATATCATGATGCATATTGTGAATGTGTCGACGTCTACGGCCAGCGGCCATGCGATTTCCGACTTCGGCAGGTCCATGGCCGAGCTTCCCCCTGTCCGGCAGCAGTCAACTAATCCAAGTCATCCTACATTGAGCGGGCGCAAGTCCGTTATGTTCTTCGAACATGTCCATGCACGCGGAGCCCTGCGTCTTCGCCTCTGATAGCGATCGCTAACGCGGACTTGAGGCGCCGTGCAGAAGTGTATTGAAGGTTTCCACACGACTTCATACTAGCGCCGGATTGGTTTCTTCAATCGCTTCGCGCGCGGCAACCGTGCCCAGCCTCAAATATAAATGTAGATCGTCAAGCAGTCGGGTCGCAATGAATTATCGCCATTCCTTCCATGCCGGCAATAGCGCCGATGTCGTCAAGCACAGCCTGCTGATCGCCCTCGTGCGGGCCTTGCAGCAAAAACAGAGCGCGCTGACCCTGATCGACACCCATGCCGGCTGCGGGCTTTACGACCTTGATGGGGAGGATGCCCAACGCACCGGCGAGTCCACGCAGGGCGTGCAGCGGGCTTTTGCCGACTCGAGCGCCTTGCTGAACGACTACCGCGCCGTCGTACAAGCGGTAAATGTCGGGACCGAGGCACATTTCTACCCGGGCTCGCCGCGCATTCTGGCGCAGCTTCTTCGGCCGCAGGATTTCCTGATCCTGAACGAAAAACATCCCGAGGATGCCTATACCCTGCGCGGCATGATGCGCGGCACGACCGCTGCCGTACATGAGCGCGACGCTTACGAGCTTTGGCTAGCAATGCTGCCACCCCGCACCGCGCGCGGCGTGGTGCTGGTCGATCCGCCTTATGAGCAGGCAGACGAACGCGAACGCATCACAGCCACACTTGCCGCCGCACACCGCAAATGGGCGCATGGCGTGACGGTGATCTGGTATCCGCTGAAAGACCGCGCCACGCATTGGCGGTGGAGGGAGCAGTTACGCAAACTCGGCATTCCGAAATTGCTGCGGGTGGAGCATTGGTTATACGATGGCGACCAGTCCGGCTTATACAACGGCGCGGGCCTTTATATCGTCAATCCGCCCTACGCCTTCACGCAGGCGCTGCCGCCTCTGCTGGAAGCCCTGCGCGCCGCGCTGGCGCCGAAAGGGCATAGGGGCGAGATCACGACCGATTTGTTGAGCTAGTGGCCAGCCCTCTCGAGCTTTTCCGAGCCAGTCCGACAATGCGCCAGTCTTCTGAACATAGGTTGGGACGAGCCTGTCTTTCAACGTCCTGATCGTCTCATTCGTTAATCGGCCCTTTGTCGGATTTGCTTTGTCCAGAAGTCATGCCGCTATCTGAACGTCTGATCCGCTCGAGAAGCGGTTGCGATATTCGCCAGGTGCCAAGCCCAATATGCGATGGAACACGCGGCGAAAGGCGGTTGCATCCTCATAGCCGACTGCCCAGGCAATCTGGTCTACAGACCGCCTGGTAAATTCCAGCAGTTCGCGTGCCTTACCGACGCGCAGGTTCTGCACATATTCAATCGGCTTCATGCCGGTCGCCGCCTTGAACCGGCGCAAGAAGGTGCGCTCCTCTAGCCCCGCCGTTCCCGCCATATCGCCGACGCTGACCGGCCGCTCCGCACGCCCCTGTAGCCAGTGCTGCACCTTCAATATCGCCTCGTCGCCATGCGTCAGGCGCGGCGCAAAGCTGGAAAAATGGCGCTGTTCCCGGCCAGATGCATCAATCAGCAGGAACTTGCCCGTCTCGATCATCACGGTGGGACCCAGCAACCGATCCACGATCCGCATGCCAAGGTCGGTCCAGGCCATGAGGCCGCCCGCCGTGATGATATCGCCATCCTCGATCACCATCTTGGCCGTGTCGAGCCTGACGTCGGGAAAGCGATCGCGAAACTGGTCGGCAAATAGCCAGTGCGTTGTGGCGGGCCGGCCTGCCAGCAGGCCCGTCGCCGCGAGCAGGAAAGTGCCCCCACAATTTGATGCCAGAACGGTGCCCTGCGCATGGCGGTCCAGCAACCAACGCGCATAGGGCGCGGCCTCCTGCGCGTCGGGCGGGCCCGACAGCCGGCCCGGACTGATCAGGATCGTCGGCATGCCCGGCTGATCTGGATGGGTGTCGAACGTCCGGGTGAAAGTGCGAGCCTCGTCGACTGACCAGTGGCTGACGCGCAACGCCTTACCGCCCCGGTCCAGCGAAAATTGTGATGCGATCATGAATAGATCCGTGACCCCATACACCATGCCGATCTGGCACCCGGGATAAAGAACCAGCCCCACTTCGGCACCCAGGTCAGCCACCGTTCCCGCCCCCACCGCCATGTCTATGCTCCCTTTGTCGGTTTTGACCTGCTTAATGTCGGAACCGCCGCTCCTGCCAGTCGCGCAACGATCCTATTCCTCTGATCACAGGGCGCAACCGCCCCATTCAACAGGGAGTGCCAACATGAGCAGGATTACGACCAAGGATGGAACCAGGATCTTTTACAAGGACTGGGGATCGAAGGAGGCCCAGCCGATCCTCTTCTCGCATGGCTGGCCATTGAGTGCCGATGCCTGGGACGCGCAGATGGTCTTTTTTGCCGATCAGGGTTTCCGCACGGTCGCCCATGATCGCCGCAGCCATGGTCGTTCGGACCATGTGTGGGCCAACAACACCATGGATCAATATGCCGACGATTTGGCCGAGCTGA
The DNA here is from genome assembly GCF_000743655.1 of Sphingobium sp. ba1. NCBI lineage: Bacteria > Pseudomonadati > Pseudomonadota > Alphaproteobacteria > Sphingomonadales > Sphingobiaceae > Sphingobium > Sphingobium sp. ba1. The sequence continues at coordinate 542,546 of NZ_JPPQ01000083.1, read as the reverse complement.
TCGAGACGCTGGACCTGCACGACGTGATCCTGGTCGGCCATTCGACCGGCGGCGGGGAAGTGACCCGCTATATCGGCCGTCATGGGACGGCCCGCGTCGCCAAGGTCGCGCTGATTGGCGCGGTGCCGCCGTTGATGCTCAAGACCGAGGCCAATCCGGGCGGTCTGCCGATCGATGCCTTCGATGGCATCCGCAAGGGCACGTTAGACAACCGCAGTCAGTTCTTCAGGGATCTGACGATCCCCTTCTATGGCTATAATCGCGAAGGTGCGGTGATATCCGACGGCATCCGCGATGAATTCTGGCGGCAGGGCATGATGGGCGGGCTCAAGGGTCAACTCGATAGCATCCGGGCCTTTTCGGAGAGTGATTTCCATGCCGACTTGGCCAAATTCGATGTGCCAACGCTCGTCCTGCATGGCGACGATGACCAGATCGTGCCGATCGGCGCATCGGCTCTGGAAACGGTGAAAATCGTCAAGGATGCGGTGCTTACCATCTATCAGGGTGCCGACCACGGCCTGACGCAGACCCATCAGGATCGGTTCAATGCCGATCTGCTCGCCTTCATCCGCAACTGACGCCTCCGTTTCGCACAAAGGATATTCGCCATGAACAATATGTTCCTCATCACCGGCGCTTCCGATGGCATTGGTGCCATCTATGCCGACCGGCTGGCCCGCCGCGGCCACGACCTGATCCTCGTTGCCCGCCGCGCAGACAAGCTGGCGGCCCTGGCGCAGCAGCTTACTTCGCAGACAGGCGTCGCAGTGGAGGTCATCAGCGCGGATCTGTCCAACGCGGACGATCTTGCCCGTATCGAAAGCCGACTGCGAACAGACGACCGCATTGTTGGCTTGGTCAACAACGCTGGCATCGCGGGGGAAACCACGCTGGTGGAAGCAGATCCATCCTTCCTGACGGGCATGATCAACCTCAATGTGCTGGCTGTCACCCGCCTGACCGCGGCCATCGCGCCGCGCCTTGTCGGGTTGGGCAGCGGGACGATCATCAACATGACCTCCGTCACGGCGCTGATGCCCGAAGGCTTCACCGCGCTCTATCCAGCAACCAAGGCGTTCGTTCTCGCCTTTACCGAGGCACTGCAGAGTGAACTGGGAACAAAAGGCGTTCGAGTCCAGGCCGTGCTGCCGGGGATAACCCGCACCGCCATCTGGACCCAGGAGCAGCTTGCCAACATCCCGGCCGACATGGTGATGGAAGCCGACGAGATGGTCGACGCCGCCATGAGGGGCCTCGACCTGGGCGAAACTATCACCATTCCAGCCCTACCCGACAGCGCCGATCTTGATGCCTATCTGGCCGGACGCGCGGCGCTGCGGCCCAATCTCTCCCGCAACCATGCCGCCGCCCGCTACCGGGCTTGATGCGGGCCGTCCACAGAAGGGAATCTAGTCATGACCAGATCAAAGACCATTGTCCTCGTGCACGGTGCCTGGCTCAATGCCAGGAGCTGGGACGGCGTCAAGGCCCGCTACGAGGCTCGCGGCTACACCGTGATCGTCCCCGACTGGCCGCTCGACGATCGCGATCCGGCTGACCTGCGCGCGGTCCCTCATCCTGGCCTCCACAAAATCGGCCAGCGGGAAATCGTCGCGCATTACGAGGCGATCATCCGCGCCCTTCCGGAACAACCAATCCTGATCGGTCATTCGGTCGGCGGGGTGTTCGTCCAGCATCTGATGGACCGGGGACTGGGCGTTGCGGGCATCGTGATCCATCCTGCGCCCACGCCTGGGGTGCCGCTCTATCCCCATGCGATCGTCTCGGCGCTGCCTGTGTTTCTCGATCCGTTCAGCCGGAACAGGGTCAAGCATATGTCGCGCCGCTTCTTCGCACGTCGTTTCGCCCAGACGGTGCCAGCCGACCGGGCCGACGCGCTCTATGATCGCTATATCGTCCCAACCCCCGGACGGGTCTATTGGGACGGCGTCATCGACCCGATGAAGATCGACTGGCGCAATCCGGCGCGCGCGCCGATGCTGCTCATCGGCGGGGGCAAGGACCTGATCGCCGACGCAGCGATGACGCGCGCCATCTTCGCCAAACAGAAGCAAGCGGCGACGCTGACCGAATATCTCGAATTCCCAATTCGTTCGCATTGGACTTTGCTCGACGAAGGTTGGGAGGAGGTCGCCGACACCGCACTGGATTGGGCAGAGCGTCATCAACGCGGTGTGACTGGCTGATCGTTACTGCCTGGACGGCAGAACTGCAGCTTGAACAATCTACTGGATCCAGGCAGCTGCTATTGAAACCGAACCAAATCTGCCACTTAGTGTTCAATTTTTGATCCCGAAGTGCCGATTGTCCGCCTATCGCCCCCCTGCTAAAATTGCGAGCGTTCACGCTCGGTGCTTCGAACTATTTCCGAAACTTGGAGCGTTGATCGGTCTGGGTCGCAGCCATTCCCTCTCGCTCTGCCAGGCTGAGCCAAGAAACGCAGTTTGCAACATCTTTTCGAGCGGAGCCTGTAGCTTTCGAAGCAGGGCGTCTTTAGATGGGCGCCTGGGTCGTGTCCCGGCGCGTGGTGTAGGTTTTGAGGGTAGCGAAGCTGACCGGACGCGCGCTCATCGATAAAGCGCTGTAGCGGCCGGTCAGTTTCGCGGGTGGTCACCGGCGAACTTCGGATAAGTTTGGGTTGCGAGACTCAACTTACGGAGACCACCGATGACCAATGACAAGATGGACCTGCACGCCCTGGTTGGGAAGACAGCCGACGGCGATTTTCTACGCGATATGATCGGCTTTGCCGCGCAGCGGCTGATGGAGCTGGAAGTGGGCGACCTTACGGGCGCGGCCTATGGCGATAAGGATCCCGAGCGCCTCGCGCAGCGCAACGGCTATCGGGATCGGGACTGGGAGACGCGGGCAGGCACGGTCGAGCTGCGGATCCCCAAGCTGCGCAAGGGAACATATTTTCCAGGGTTTCTGGAGCCCCGCCGTATGGCAGAGAAGGCACTGACGGCCGTCATCCAGGAAGCTTATATCCAGGGGATCTCGACCCGCTCTGTGGACGATCTGGTCAAAGCCATGGGCATGAATGGGATCTCAAAGAGCCAGGTCAGCCGACTGTGCGTGGAGATCGACGAGCGGGTGAAGGCCTTTCTCGATCGTCCGATCGAAGGCGACTGGCCCTATCTCTGGATGGACGCGACCTACATCAAAGTGCGGCGAGCCGGTCGCATTGTCTCTGTCGCCGTCATCATTGCCGTTGGAGTTAACAGCGATGGCCGGCGCGAAGTGCTCGGCATGGCGATCGGTCATTCCGAAGCTGAGGTCTTCTGGACCGACTTTCTACGCAGCCTTGCCCGTCGCGGTCTGCGCGGCGTGAAGCTGGTGATCTCCGATTCCCATGAAGGCATAAAAGCTTCCGTCGCCAAAGTGTTCAGCGCCACCTGGCAGCGATGCCGGGTTCATTTTATGCGCAATGCGCTGGCCCATGCCGGCAAGAGCGGACGCCGGGTCGTGTCGGCATTCATCGCCACCGCTTTCGCCCAGGAAACTCCAGAGGCCGCAAAGGCCCAATGGCGTAGCGTCGCCGATCAATTGCGCCCTACCGTGCCAAAACTCGCTGCCCTGATGGACAGCGCCGAGGAGGATGTGCTGGCCTACATGACCTTCCCAGCCCAACACCGCACGAAGTTGCACAGCAACAATCCGATCGAGCGGCTCAATGGCGAGATCAAGCGGCGTACTGATGTTGCCGACATCTTCCCCAACGAAGAGGCGATTACCCGTCTCGTCGGCGCTATCCTTCTGGAACAGAACGACGAATGGGCCGTCCAACGCTGCCGCTACATGACACTTGAGAGCGTCTCAGGTTTAAGCGATAATCCCATCATCACGTTGCCTGCCATGGCAGCATGATCAATCCGGCTTAGCCGGAGGTCGCTGTGGCTATCCCAGCGAACCTACACCACGCTGTGGGACACGATCCCATTGGAACCTTCAAGGTTCTGAGAAGGCGGCCGAACCGGCGTTGACCCGCAAGCCAGGAGACCTGCCCGTCGCAGTCGTTCTTCGTCCGGACAGGGTGTGCCGGTCGAACGAGGATATCCTCGCGCAACGACAGTTCGACCGTGCGTGTTCGCGCGGTGTGGTGTCGTGCGTTCTGCGCTCGTCCCCGCGCCGCGTCGTGCGCGCCCGGTCTTGTCAAAGACGGGGGATTAACGATGCGTAACATTTTACAAACCACTGTGGCCGCATTGGCCTGCCTTCCCATGGCCGTCCAGGCCGAACCCCTGGCGGCGATCGATGCGGGCGGCGTTATTGTCGTGTCGGCCCTGCGCACGCCAACGCCTGTCGACACTGTCGCATCCAGCCTCACCGTGCTCGACAAGAAGGCCATCGACGCATCGCAAGCACCGGTCGTGTCGGACCTGCTGGTCCGCACACCGGGCATCAGCTTCACGCGCAATGGCGGCTATGGCACGGCGACATCCATCCGTATCCGCGGTGCCGAGGGCGACCAGACCGTGCTGGTCATTGACGGGGTGAAGCTGGCAGACCCATCTTCAACCGATGGCGGCTATAATTTCGCGACACTGATGACCGGCGACATCGACCAGATCGAAATATTGCGCGGGCCGCAATCGATCCTGTGGGGCAGCCAGGCGATCGGCGGCGTCGTCAACATCGTGACGGCAACGCCCGATCGCGCGCTCGAGGCGTCCGCCGATATCGAAGCGGGCTCGCGCGATACCGTCAATGCGCGGGCAGCCGTGGGCGGGCGCAGCGGCCCCGTTCACTGGCGCGTTGCAGGGGGGCGCTTCACAACCGAGGGCATCTCCGCGATCAGCCCGCGCTTTGGCGGCAAGGAGCGGGACGGATATACCAACAGCACGCTCAACGGGCGGGTCGGCATTGCCCTGTCGCCCGGTATCTCCGTCGATCTGCGCGGCTATTACGCCAAGGGGCGCGCCGACATCGACAGCGCAGGATCGGTCCCGGACAGTCCGGAATATTCGCTGGTCGAGGAGTGGACCAGCTATGCCGGGCTCAATGCCGATCTGTTCGACGGCGCGCTGCGCAACCGCCTGGGCTTTAGCCGCAGCGAAACGGTGCGCGACAATAGCAATCCGTTGCGGACGGTGCGTCCGCAAAGCTTCGCCGCCAAGGGGCAAACCGATCGGTACGAATATCAGGGCACGCTTGGCCTCGCCCAGGGCTGGACCATCGTCTTTGGTGTGGAACGCGAAGAACAGAAAATGCGCTCCGCCTCGCCTCCCAATAGCCTGGCCAGCTTTACCACCATCCGGGCGTCGGCCGAGATCGACAGCCAATATGCACAGGTCAGGATCGAACCGGTCGTTGGCCTCACGCTTAATGGCGGGCTTCGCCATGATCGTCATTCGGCCTTTGGTGGCAATATGGTATTTGGTGGCGGCGCGGTCTGGTCGCTGTTTGACGATCGCACGATCCTGCGCGCCAGCTATGGCGAGGGCTTCAAAGCCCCTACCCTCTACCAGTTGCACAGCGAATATGGGAACAGCGCGCTCGACCCGGAAAAGTCGCGCGGTTGGGACGCAGGGGTTGAGCAGCATCTTTTCGACCATAAGCTGATCCTGTCGGCCACCTGGTTCGAACGGAACACGGACAATCTGATCACCTATAATGGCTGTCCGACAAGCAACCGCCCGCCGCTTTGTCTTGCGCCAGGAACGACTACGCCGCGGGCGGGCTATTATGCCAATATCCAGCGCAGCGAAGCGCATGGTCTGGAAATGGCAGGCCTTGCCCAGATCGGCCGCCTGACCATCGACGGCAATTATAGCTGGATCGTGGCGGAAGACCGGTCGCCGGGCCTCAATTTCGGCAATCAGCTTGCGCGCAGGCCGCGCCACGCCGCCAATGCGACAGCGCGCTATGCCTGGCCGTTCGGCCTCAACACGGCGGTCGCCATGCGATGGTCAGGCGAGACGATCGACACGGCGCGGACCAGTGCCACGGTGACGCCCTTCGTCAACCGCGCTTATACGATCATCGACTTGCGCGCGGAGATGCCGGTGACGCAGACCCTCACCCTGTTCGCGCGGGCCGAAAATCTGTTCGACGACTATTATGAAACCGCGCGTCGCTATGGCCAGCTTGGCCGCAGCATCTACGCCGGGTTCCGGGCGCGGCTGTGATGACCCGGCCCTATCCCCACCCTCGTAAAGCCAAGGAGTGCCTGTCCATGCAGCCTATGTCCCCTGCCGCCGCCCGCAATTTGTGGATCGGATCGATGACCTTCGCCAGCATAGCGACGACGCTGGTGCTGGCCTGCGCCACGCCCTTTCCCGCTCTGGCTGCGCTCGCGGCTCTCTATGTGCCGCGCAAGGCGGGGATCATCCTCATGCTGGCCGCCTGGTCGGCGTCGCAAGCCGTCGGTTATTGCCTGTTGGACTATTCGCTGACGGCGCAGAATGCCGGTTGGGCCGTCACTCTGGCGCTGGCGGCTATCGCTGCCTTGCTGGTAGCTGATCGCATAGTCAGCGCTTTGCCGAACCAGTCCTCCTTTGCGCGGCTCGTCATGGCCTATATCGCCGCCTTTGTCGGGTTCAAGCTGGTCGTTCTGATCGGTGCCGTGGCGATGAACGCAGGCTATGGGGCGTTCACACCGGACATCCTGCTGCGGCAATTTGTCCGTTACGCTCTTATCCTGGGTGGCCTGCGCCTGTTCCAGCTTCTGCTGGAAAGCGGCGGCCTGCTGAGGCGCGATCTGCGGGCGGCGGCCTGACCATGTTGCAAGCGGTCAAGGATGGGCCTGCCATCGTCGCCTGCAACAGCTGTCGCTTCTCCCCCGAGGAGCGGCAGGACGCAAATGGCCTGTTCGGCGGAGGGAAGCTGGTGGAGGCACTGCACCAGGTCAAAGCGAGTTCGAACCGCTATGATGGCGTGGACGTCCAGGAGATGCCCTGCCTTTTTGCCTGCAAGGCGCATTGCACCATCCATCTGCGTGCGCCCGGCAAGATCAGCTATGTGCTTAGGCACTTCCTGCCCGATGAGGCGGCGGCACGCGCCATCCTTGATTATGCGGTTCACTATGCACAGAGCGAACATGGGCAGGTGCCCTATGCGCAATGGCCCGACGGGGTGAAGGGCCATTTCATCACACGCGCGCCGCCCGTTGGCTTTGGCGACATAAGCGTCCAGCTAAACGGGATAGCTTAGACTCGCACCGAAGTTCTGCGGGGTGATTTCGGCTGGGCAGAAGGCAAAGCCCTATCCAGTTTAGGTCGTTGGTCGTTGATTTGGAGGTCCGCGTTCAGGGGAAAAACGGCCTACTCAATTCCGCGATCGAACCAGTCCAGCCTTTCAAAGGGAAATTCCTGATTCGCGCAACCGGGCGTTGCGCTCCGTTCTCGAGACAATGATTTTGTGCTCTCGGTTCGCACCGATCTTGATCAGGACCACGCTCCTTGCCTCCCTTGTTCCCGCATGGCCTCAATGAACACGCGAACCGCAGGCATAGCCGCCCGACCGGGATCGTAGAGCAGGCTTACCGGCATGGGGGACGGGGCATGATCCGCCAGCACCTCCACTAACTGCCCGTTCGCAATGCGCGGGGCCGATTGGTAGCTCAGCAGATTGGCGAGTCCCACCCCCGCCTCAGCAGCGGCGATGGTCGCATCGATGCTGTTGACGATCAGGCGGGGGACTATATCCACGATATTGTCGCCCCCCCCGTACACCCCGGAGATCAAGCCCGGTAAGAAGGGCAAGCTGCCGACCTGTAAAGAATGGCGGACCTACCAGATGCCAGATCACCACCTCCTTCTTAGGTCAGCCTTCAAGGTAGACTTTGCGTCCCATTATTTGGAGGATCTGGAAAAGCCGTAATCCCGATCGGGTCAGCGCCTGCCAGATCGCTTCCCCTGAACGAGCAGTATCTGCACCTTAGCGCCGACACCCCCCTTGCAACGCTGTGTAGATTTGGCATTCTCACTTCCGGCGGCCAGATCCATGAGGACCATGGATCATGCCGAGACTAACCGCACGCGAACGTCTGGCCGAGCTTGAGACGAGACAGCGCAAATCGTCCAACGAGATCGACGCTGCGCGCATCTCCGTGCAATCGCGCTATGCTGCTGTTGTCCAGGATCTGTCGGTAGAAACACTGACTGAACGGGAGTTGCGCGAGCTGCGGCAGCTCTCGATCCAACGTGGTGGCGCAGCAGCCATTGCCGCCCTCAAGCCCCCGCTACCACCCAAAATGCCTGGCAAGAAGTCGAAGCCGCCAAGATAGGCGGTCGATCAGTGATGAGAATGCTGACCTGGCATTATCGCGAAGATCACTGCCTAAACCCATCGCCCAAATCGCAGCACCGTGCCTTGTGTATCGGGGCGGGCGGGCCCGTTGAGGCGCGCTTGCCGCCGATAGGATGTTGCGTCCAAGCCACGCCTTCGATGACAAATTTGTGAAAAGAACATTTCGGTTTAAAACCGACTTGGCGCTGACGTCGCCGCTGTTACTCTTCTCCCGTTCCGCTGAGCAAAGTGACCCCGGCTCTCCTCCACGGCCGGGATGGGCAGCAGCCCGGCAGTGAGCGGACCGATGCGCCAGGATCGCGTCGTCAATTTGGACAGTGTCGCCGACAGGCCAACCCATATGAGGAGAAAGTCATGTATATGTCACCGCGTCTCGCAACCTTTGTAGATGACTGCAGAGAAGTTACGGACGAATTTGCGCTCAAAGCGCTGCTCGGCGAGGCAACGCCCTCGTTGGGTTTCGAGCAATTCGCCCTCGTTGATCATGTGGATCTGATCGGTCCGCCCCACGACACCATGGTGATCACGAGCTACCCTGAGGGCTGGATAGAGCGATCTCTGTTACGCAACTATTATGTCGACGACCCCGTGCATGCGGCCAGCACGAAAACGGTAACGGCGTTCCTGTGGAGCGTCATTCCCGCCATGATCAGGATGACGAAACGACAACGCCACATCCTGGAAGAGGCCAAGCCATTCGGTTTGCGCGAGGGCTTGACCATCCCGGTGCAGGCGGCTGGCGAATATAGGGGAAGCTGTTCGTTCGCATGACGCGAGACTGTCAGGCCCACCGCCGACCTGTTAGGGGCCGCTCAAGTCATCGGCATGTTCGCGTTTGAAGCGGCGCGCCGTCTGCAGCGAGCGCGATGGGCACCCGGCACGAAAACGCCCGACATTCCCGCGCTCAGTCAGAGGGAGCTTGACTGCATTGCCCTGGTCGGATGCGGTAAGGGCAATGCCGAAATTGGGGGTATCCTCAATATTTCACCGAACACGGTCCGCCAATATATTGAGGATGCCATGCGCAAATATGATGTCTACAAGCGAACCGAGCTGGTCGTGCGCGCCTTGTTCGACGGACAGATTTGCTACCGCGCCCTCAATATCAGAAGGTAGATCTTCCAAAGCCGCACGCTTTGCGTGCGGCACTATCTTCGGTCCCCCGCTCTCCGCCATCCCTCTTTTTGGAGGAATTGTTCCCCCGTCCCTGTTGCGCGACGCTGACTTGCCAACAGGACAAGGGAGCCGACATGATGCAAATCATTCGAGGCGGGAGCCTCCAGGAACAAACCGTTCTTCGATCCATGTATGAGGCGCGCAAGCGCGTCTTCATCGATCTGCTCCGCTGGGACATCCCCGTCCTGGCCGGACGTTATGAAATCGATCAGTTCGACGGTCCATCGACCATCTATCTGATCGCCGCCGAGCGCGACGGCACCCATCTGGGATCGATGCGGCTTCTGCCCACCAGCGGCCCCAACCTGCTTGGCGATATTTTCCCTGAACTGTGCGACCTGGCGCCACCCGCGAGCACCACGATCTGGGAGATATCGCGCTTCTGCCTGTCTCGCGACTTGCGCGCGGCCGAGCGCCGTCAGGTCCGCGATCATCTTGTGACGATGGCGGCCAGCTTCGCGCTTGAGGAAGGCATCGAGAGCTATTGCTGCGTGGCCGACATGCCCTGGTTCAGCCAGATCCTGTCTTTCGGGTGGGAATGTCGCCCGCTTGGCCTTCCAAGGACGCTGGCCTGCGGCATGCTGGGTGCGATGCAGATCATCATCTCGGAAGACACGCCCGCGTTGATGCAAGCCGCCGGCGTCTGGCGCCCTGCCCCCGCTCAATTCGCCGCGGTCGCCGCCGCATAGGAGAAACGACCATGGCACATTTACCCGATACTCCATGTGCAGAGTTTCACGCCGATCTACTGCTCGACCAGGGCTATTGCATCATTCCGCAGGCCATATCCCCATGTGAGGTTACAGCCCTGGCGTGCGACCTCGCCGACGACTTTAGCGCCACCCCGCTTTCGGCGGGGCCATTTTACGGCGACGATACGAAACGCTTTGGCAGTCTGCTCAGGCGGTCAGACCGGACAAGGGATTTCGTCCAGCATCCCATGATCCTCGATATCGTGCAGAAAGTGCTGGGTCCCTGGTGCGATCATTTCTCGCTCAACCTTACGCAAGCGATTGAGCTGATGCCCGGTTCGCGGAAGCAGGTGCCGCATCGCGACCAGGATATGTGGCCATGCAGCCGCCTGGTCGATCCGGCCCTCGGGGTCGAGTTTCTGGTCAATGTGATGTGGCCGTTCACGCCCTACACCCAGGAGAATGGCACAACCCATGTCTGGCCTGGCAGCCATCGGCGCTGCAGCGAGGTGCTGATCGATCCACACGAATCCATCGTCGCCGAGATGGAACCAGGCGCGGCGCTCCTGTTCCTGG
>NZ_JPPQ01000083.1:525134-531818 GCF_000743655.1 Sphingobium sp. ba1 | reverse complement strand
TCCTGGCCCGGCAAGGGGAGTTGCTTTGCAATCAGCCTGCCGCTGGTGGCGGCGTCGCCGCCGGTAGCGGCGGCAACCGTAGCGGCGGCGGTGCTTGCGCCGACGACCGGCCTGCGCCTGCTGGTCGTGGACGATGATCCGGCCAATCGCGCGGCGATGCAAGCGGCTTTGGACGGCATGGGACATGACTGTGTGGTGGCGGCGACGGAAAGCGAGGCGTTGGCGGCCAGCGGGCCATTTGATGGCGCTTTGGTTGATTTCGCGCTGGGCACGGCGCGCGATGGCATCGACTTGATCGACGCGCTGCGCGATCGATTGCCGGGGCTGGCGGTGGCGCTGGTCACGGCCGAGCGTAGTGAGGCGATGCTGGCGCGCCTCGCCGAGCGGGATATTCCGTTGCTCGCCAAGCCTTTGGCGGCGACGGTGCTGGAACAGTGGATTGCGGAGGTAGCGCGGCGCGGCGCTGGTGGGTCAGCGGTTTCCTAATCCCAGCGCGCGGGCAGCGAGCGCGGCCTGGGTGCGGTTCTGGACGCCGAGTTTGGCGAGGACCGTCGTCATGTGCGACTTGATGGTGGATTCGGCGACCCCCAGTTCCCAGGCGATCTGCTTGTTGAGTTGGCCGTCCAACACGCCGAGCAGGACGCGCAATTGGGTCGGCGTCAGCGAGGCGACCTTGCCGGCCATCTCATCCACCTCATCGGGCATCAGGGGCGCGACGGCGGGGGTTTCGCCCGCCAGAGCGGCGGCAATCGCGTCTTCGATGACGCTCAGATCCTGATCCTTGCCGATGAAGCCGACCGCGCCATAGCGGCGCGCTTCGGCTGCGGCGATCTGCGCATCGGCGCTGGAAATGACGAGGATGGGGACCGAGGGGCGTTCGGCATGGAGTAGCGCCACGCCGGAAAAGCCCGCCGATCCCGGCATTTTGAGGTCGAGCAGGATGAGGAGCAGGTCGCTGGCGGCGGTGGCGGTTTCCACCGCGCGGTCCAGCGTCGCCGCCTCCACGATCCGCGCGTCGGGCGCGACGTTGGAGGCCGCCATGACCAAAGCCTGACGGAAGAGCGGATGATCGTCCGCCACCAAGATGGTGCCTATTGCCGTTGGCTTATCCTTCCCTCTCCACCGCCATCCTGCCCCGCATTGGGCAGCGATGCAAATAGGGGTTATCCCCTAGCCCGGCAAGCGTCTCAGGCCGCTACCATCTGGCTGTCGGCGATCAGCGCTTCGACCACCGACGGGTCGGCCAGCGTCGAAATGTCGCCCAGCGCATCGGTCTCGCCCTCGGCGATCTTGCGCAGGATGCGGCGCATGATCTTGCCCGATCGGGTCTTGGGCAGGCCGGGCGCGAACTGGATGATGTCGGGCGTGGCGATCGGGCCGATTTCGCTGCGGACCCAGGCGACGAGCTGCTTGCGTAGCTCTTCGGACGGTTCCTCATGCGCGTTGAGCGTCACATAGGCGTAGATGCCCTGCCCCTTGATCGGGTGCGGCATGCCCACGACCGCCGCTTCCGCGACTTTGGCATGCGCGACGAGCGCGCTTTCGACTTCGGCGGTGCCCATGCGGTGACCCGACACGTTGATGACGTCATCGACGCGGCCGGTGATCCAATAATAGCCATCGGCATCGCGGCGGGCACCGTCGCCGGTAAAATAGCGGCCCGGATAGGTGGTGAAATAGGTCTGGAAGAAACGCTCATGGTCGCCATAGACGGTGCGCATCTGGCCGGGCCAGCTTTTGGCGATGCACAGATTGCCCTCGGTCGCACCGTCCAGTTCCCTGCCATCGGCGTCGACCAGCAAGGGATGGACGCCGAATAGCGGTTTGGTCGCCGAGCCCGGCTTCAAGTCCGTCGCGCCGGGTAGCGGGGCGATCAGGATGCCGCCCGTTTCGGTCTGCCACCAGGTATCGACGATCGGGCAGCGGCCTTCGCCGACGACGCGGTGATACCATTGCCAGGCTTCCGGGTTGATCGGCTCGCCGACGCTGCCCAGGATGCGCAGCGACGCGCGGCTGGTCGCCTGCACGAAGGCGTCGCCTTCACGCATCAAGGCGCGCAGCGCCGTGGGGGCGGTGTAGAAGATCGCGACGTTCCATTTGTCGCAGACCTGCCAGAAGCGGCTATGGTCGGGATAGTTGGGCACGCCTTCAAACATCAGCGTGGTCGCGCCGTTGGCGAGCGGGCCATAGACGACATAGCTGTGGCCAGTGACCCAACCGATGTCGGCGGTACACCAATAGACTTCGCCGGGGCGGTAATCGAACACCTGCGCATGGGTCATCGCCGCCCAGAGGAGGTAGCCGCCCGTGCTGTGGAGGACGCCCTTGGGCGTGCCGGTCGAACCGGAGGTGTAGAGGATGAACAGCGGGTCTTCTGCGCCCATCGCTTCGGCCGGGCAATCCGGCGCAGCGGCATCGCGGGCGGGACCGTAGAAGAGGTCACGACCCTCCACCATCGGCACGTCCGCGCCGGTGCGCTGGACGACGAGGACGGTTTCGACCGAGGTACAATGGGCAAGCGCCGCATCGACATTGGCCTTCAAGGGCACGGCCTTGCCGCCGCGCAGCCCTTCGTCGGCGGTGATGACCAGGCGGGAGTCGCAGTCGCGGATGCGGCTGGCGAGGCTGTCGGGCGAGAAGCCGCCGAAGACGATCGAATGGACCGCGCCGATGCGGGTGCAGGCCAGCATGGCGAAGGCGGCTTCGGGGATCATCGGCAGATAGAGCGTCACCCGGTCGCCGCGGCGGACCCCCTGTTCTTTTAACACATTGGCGAAGCGGCAGACTTCCTCGTGGAGTTGTGCATAGGTGATGACCCGGCTTTCGCCCGGATTATCGCCTTCCCAGATGATCGCGGGCTGGTCGCCCCGTTCGGCCAGATGCCGGTCGATGCAGTTGGCCGAGACGTTGAGTTGACCGTCGGCGAACCAGCTTATGCCGAAATCAGCCTCATTGAAGCTGCTTTCATCGACCTTGGTGAAGGGGGTGATCCAGTCAAGGCGCTGCGCCTGATCGCGCCAGAAGGCGTCGGGATCGGCCAGCGCCTGCGCATGCATCCGGGCGGCGTCCGCGGCAGTGACCCGCGCATCGGCGGCGAGGGACGCGGGAACGGGATAGAGGGATTCGCTCATGGTTTTGGCCTCTCCAAACTCTTTCGCACTAGCGTAACGAAGCCAGGCCCGCCCGCCATCCTCGACCAAAGTTGGAGGGACTTGCGACCATGGTCCGCCTTATCCTTCCCCTGCCCCGACCCGCATGATGCAAGCATGGCCGGATCGCCACACCCCTTCGCAGAAAGGGGCGACCGGCGGGGAGAGGATGAATGATGACGAATAGAGCATTCATAAATCTAAGGCGCGGGATTGCGATGGGCGCGATGGCGGTGGCTATCGTCAACGCCCCTGGTGCCATGGCGCAGACGGCGCGCGAGGCGGAGCTGGAAGCGCGGCTCAACCAGCTGGAAGCTGCGGTATCGGCGCTGCGCAGCGAATTGACGCAGGCGCGATCCGAGCAACAGACATCGACGCAGATCGCGCAGAAGGCCGACAGCCGCGTCGCGGCACTGGAAGCCAAGCCAGCGTCGGACGGCTTCAAGGTCGGGGCCACCACCTTCAAGCTGGGCGGCTTCGTGAAGGTCGTGGGCAGCGCGACGCGCTATGACGATGGCGCGGTGCCGGGCGGATCGCTGGGCAAGGAATTCTACCTGCCGCAGCAGATTCCGGTGGGCGGCCAAAGCAGCCGCGACATCATCGGCCATGCGCGCCAGACGCGGCTGTCGTTCAGTACCTCCACGCCGCTGGGTGGCAAGGAGATTAAGAGCGTGGTCGAGTTCGACTTCGCGCTGGCGGCAGCCCCCTTGGGTGCGCAGCGGGCGACCAACCCCTATACGCCGACCTTCCGCCGGGGCTTCATCAGCTATGGCAACTGGCTGATCGGGCAGGAATGGACGACCTTCCAAAATCCCGGCCATCTGCCCGAAACCACGGATTTCGTGGGGCCGATGGACGGCGCGATCTTCGTGCGGCAGATGATGGTGCAATATAAGCAACCGCTGGGCAGCGGCTTCGACCTCTATCTGGCGGCGGAAAATCCGCAGACCGAGACGGAGACGACGACCGCCCCTGCCCTGATCGACAACGACCAGGATCGCATCCCCGACCTGGTCGCCAAGCTCGCCTATAAGGGCGCGATCGGCGAACTGCATGTCGCCGGGCTGGTGCGGCAATTGTCGGTGCGCAACAATGGCGTCGGCGACACGGCGATGGGCTGGGGCATCACGACGGGCGGCAAGATTCCGTTCGGGCCGGAGGGGCGGCACGACCTGCGCTTCCTGGCCACCTATGGCCATGGCATGGGCCGCTACTTCACCGTCGGCTATGCGCCCGACGCCATCTATGACAGCGCGATCGGCAACCAGTTGCATGTGGTCGACAATGTCGCTGGCTTTGCCGCGCTCAAGCTCGGCTGGACGCCGACGATCCGGTCGACCTTCATGGTCGGATACCAGCATGCCGACTATCCCGGCGGCATCCTGCTGCCGGATCTGGCCAACAAGGCGGCCTACAGCCTGGCCGGCAACCTGTTCTGGTCGCCGGTCAAGAATCTGGATTTCGGGATCGAATATCGTCATGCTCAGCGGGAAGTCGTCAGTGGCCTGAAGGGCCAGATGGACCGTGTCGAGATGGCCGCGAAATATACTTTTTAAGGGAGAGGGCAGATGGCGACAACATATGACGACGGCCAGCCAAAGCGCAGCGTGACGGGGCAGAATGAGAAGCTCGTCATTGCCGCGTCATCGCTGGGCACGGTGTTCGAATGGTATGACTTCTATCTTTACGGCCTGCTGGCGACCTATATTTCGGCGCAATTCTTCTCCGGCGTGAATGAGACGACGGGGTTCATCTTTGCCCTCGCCGCCTTTGCCGCCGGTTTTGCGGTGCGGCCGTTCGGCGCGATCGTGTTCGGGCGGATCGGCGACATGGTCGGGCGCAAGAATACGTTTCTGGTCACCATGGGCATTATGGGCCTGTCGACCTTCGCGGTCGGCATCCTGCCCAATTATGCCAGCATCGGCGTCGCGGCGCCGGTCATCCTGCTGGTCCTGCGTCTGGCGCAAGGCCTGGCGCTGGGCGGCGAATATGGCGGGGCGGCAACCTATGTCGCCGAACATGCGCCGGAGGGGAAACGCGGCCTTTATACCAGCTGGATCCAGACCACCGCGACCTTCGGGCTGTTCGCCGCGCTGCTGGTGGTCATCGGTTTCCGCTTCGCGCTGGGCGAGGAAGCCTTTGCCGCCTGGGGCTGGCGTCTGCCCTTCCTGATCTCGATCTTCCTGCTCGGCGTGTCGATGTGGATCCGCCTGCAGCTCAACGAAAGCCCCGTCTTCCAGAAGATGAAGGACGAAGGCACCACGTCGAAGGCACCGCTGACCGAAGCGTTCGGCAAATGGGGCAATCTGCGCTGGGTCATCATCGCGCTGTTGGGTGCGGTCATGGGTCAGGCGGTGGTCTGGTATGCCGGGCAATTCTATGCGCTCTTCTTCCTGGAAAAGACGCTGCGGGTGGATGGCGCGACGGCTAATATCCTGATCGCCATCGCGCTCGCGCTGGCTACCCCCTTCTTCGTCTTCTTCGGCTGGCTGTCCGACAAGATCGGCCGCAAGCCGATTATCCTGGGCGGTTGTGCGCTGGCGGCGATGACCTACTTCCCGCTGTTCGGGGCGTTGACCAATGCAGCCAATCCCGCGCTGGCGGCGGCGCAGGCCTCCGCGCCTGTGACGATCGTTGCCTATAAGCCCGAATGTTCGTTCCAGTTCGATCCGGTCGGCAAGAACAAGTTCGACACGTCGAGCTGCGACGTCGCCAAGACCTATATGGCCAAGACCGGGGTCAGCTATGACAATGTCGAAGCCGCAGCAGGCACGCCTGCGGTGGTCAGGATCGGCAGCGTCAGCCTGACCGCGCCCGATGCCGCCACGTTGGCGGGACCGGACAAGAAAGCGGCGATCGCGGCCTATCAGGCGCAGTTGCAGGCAGGGCTGGTCGATGCGGGCTATCCGGCCAAGGCGGACACCGCGAAGATCAACAAGGTCGCGGTCGTGGCGATCCTGTGGGCGCTCGCGATGCTGGTGACGATGGTCTACGGGCCGATCGCCGCGATGCTGGTGGAACTCTTCCCCAGCCGCATCCGCTACACGTCGATGTCGCTGCCCTATCATATCGGCAATGGCTGGTTCGGCGGCTTCCTGCCAACGACGGCCTTCGCGATGGTCGCGGCGACCGGGAACATCTATTACGGCCTATGGTATCCGGTGGTCGTTGCAGCCGCCACCGTGGTCATCGGCCTGCTGTTCCTGCCGGAGACGTTCAAGCGCAATATCGACGACTAGTACAGCGACCCGTACAATGGAATCAGGGGCGGCCACCAATAGGAGGCCGCCCTTATTTTATGTCGCCCAGGCCGCGCCCGACTAACGTCGAATGGCCTTTCCTACAGATTTGCGGCAGGATTATTTCCAACATGGGAGAGAAAATCATGGCCCAGGCCTATCTGGACGCACAGATGCGCAGTCAGAACGATCGCGAACGCTATTGGCTGGACGCGGCGCAGGCGATCGAGTGGCAAGTGCCGCCTGTGCGCGCCTGGACCGAGGGCGAAGGCTGGTTTGCGGGCGGCCTGATGAAC
>NZ_JPPQ01000083.1:515100-525124 GCF_000743655.1 Sphingobium sp. ba1 | reverse complement strand
TCCCCTGAAGGGGAGGGGAGCAACTCGCTCGTATCCCGCCACTATCCCAACGATCTCCTCATTTCCGGCTTCGACATCCTGTTCTTCTGGGACGCGCGGATGGCGATGCAGGGGATGGAGTTCATGGGTGACGTGCCATGGCGCAAACTCTATCTCCACGGCCTCGTCCGGGCGGCGGACGGGCAGAAAATGTCTAAGTCCAAGGGCAATGTCGTCGATCCGCTGGGCCTGATCGACAAGTTCGGGGCCGATGCGCTGCGCTTCTTCATGGCGGCGATGGAGAGCCAGGGCCGCGACGTGAAGATGGATGAGAAGCGGGTCGAGGGCTATCGCAACTTCGCGACCAAGCTGTGGAACGCCGCGCGCTTCCTCCAGTCGAACGGCGTGACGGCCTCGACCAGCCATGAGGCACCCGCCGCGCAATTGCCGGTCAATCGCTGGATCATCGCCGAGACGGTCGCGACCGTGCAGGCGATCGACAGCGCGCTTGCCGACCTGCGCTTCGACGCAGCCGCCAACGCCATCTATCATTTCGTCTGGGACCAGTTTTGCGACTGGTATATCGAACTGACCAAAGGCGGGATGGACGACGAGACGCGCGCGGTCGCGGGCTGGGCGTTCGATCAGATATTGGTGATGCTGCACCCCTTCATGCCCTTCATCACCGAAGAGTTATGGCACCTGACCGGCGCGCGCGCGAACGAACTGATCGTTGCGCAATGGCCGCAGGCGCTGGCGGCGGTGGACAGCGAAGCGCAGGCGGAGATTGACTGGTTGATCCGGCTGGTGAGCGCCATCCGTACCGCGCGGACCGAACTCAACGTGCCGCCGGGCGCGAAGCTGCCGGTGGTGGTGAGCGACGGGTCGGAGAAGACGCATCGTCGCCTCGATCGGCAGGGTGCGGCGCTGGCGCGGCTGGGTCGCATCGCGAGCCTGACCTTTGGCGAAGCGCCGACGGGCGGCGCGGCGCAGATCGTAGTGGACGAAGCGACCTTCATCCTGCCGCTGGAAGGCGTAATCGACATCGCTGCGGAAAAGGCGCGGCTCGCCAAGGCGCTGGCCGCGGCACAGAAGGAGCGCGATGCGCTGGGCGGGCGCTTGTCCAACCCCAGTTTCGTCGAGAAGGCCAAGCCCGAAGCGGTCGCCAAGGCGCGCGAGGACCATGGCGAGAAGACCGCCGAGGCGGAACAGTTGCAGGCGGCCCTCGACCGGCTGGGGTAGGTGGGTCTCTGCGAGTTTTGAGATACAGGCGATCATATTCGATAGCGGCGTGTTGAAAAGCCTAATCCTCCCCTGACAGGGGAGGTGGCAGGCGAAGCCTGACGGAGGGGTGTCGCCCTATCGATAGGGTGACACCCCTCCACCGCCTTCGGCGGTTCCCCTCCCCTTACAGGGGAGGAATTTGGGGTCGGGCCTGCAATAAATATGTTTGTCATGTAGTTGGGGGCGGGGGAATGAGCATGGCGGCAGGCAAGACGGGCGCAAAAGACCTGACGCAAGGGCCGATCGCGTCCACGCTGATGCTGTTCGCGATGCCGACGTTGGCGTCGAACATCCTCCAGTCGCTCAATGGATCGATCAACGCCATATGGGTAGGGCGCTTCCTGGGGCCGGAGGCGCTGGCGGCGACGGCCAACGCCAATATCATCATGTTCCTCATGTTCTCGGTCGTCTTCGGATTCGGCATGGCATCCACGGTGATGATTGGCCAGGCGGTGGGGCGGCGGGACATGGACGCCGCGCGCCGCGCCTTCGGGTCGGCGGTTGGCTTCTGCATGGGGCTGGCGTTGGTCGTATCGACCCTCGGCTGGGTGGGCGCGCCCGCGCTGCTGCGGCTGCTTTCGACCCCGGTCGAAGCCTATGCCATGGCGCTCGTCTATCTGCGCGTCATCTTCATCGCCATGCCCGCAACCCTCTTGTCCGTCATGATCATGATGGGCCTGCGCGGCGTGGGCGATGCGCGCACGCCGCTGATCTTCATGATCGTCAGCGTGGCGGTGGACCTGATATTGAACCCCGTGCTGATCCTGGGGCTGGGACCGTTCCCGGCCATGGGGATCGCGGGGTCGGCGACGGCGACCGCTGTGGCCGGTTTCGTCAGCCTGATCGGGATCATCGCCTATACCTATGCCAAAGATCTGCCGTTGCGGCTACGCGGATTGGAGCTGGCCTATCTGCGCCCGGCGGCCGAACAGATGCGCGTGCTGCTGGGCAAGGGGCTGCCAATGGGCCTCCAGATGATCGTCATGTCGGCATCGGGCCTGGTGATGATCGGCCTCGTCAACCGCGAAGGGCTGCAGGTGACGGCGGCCTATGGCGCGTCGCAGCAGCTATGGACCTATCTCCAGATGCCGGCGATGGCGATGGGCGGCGCGGTCAGCGCCATGGCGGCGCAGAATATCGGCGCGGGGCGGTGGGACCGGATCAGCCGCATTACCGGCTATGGCATCGGCTATCAGTTGCTGATCACCGGCACCATGGTCGCGGTGATGCTGACCTTCCACGAAGCGTTGCTGGGCCTGTTTTTGGGCGACAATGACGCCGTGATCGCGGAAGCATGGCATATGCAGTTGCGGGTCAGCTGGAGTTTCCTGGCCTTTGGCTGCACCATGATCCTGTTCGGCGTGATGCGCGCCAATGGCGTGGTGATAAAGCCGCTGATCATCCTGATCTTCACCCTGTTCGCGGTGCGGATCGGTTTCTATTATCTCGCTTATTCCCGGATCGGTGCCGATGCGTTGTGGTTCAGTTTTCCGGCGGGATCGTTCGTCTCGCTGCTGCTCGCCTATCTGGTCTATGCCCAAGGCGGCTGGCGCAAGGCCAAGCTGCTGGTGCCGGTGCATGAAGAAGAATGTCGGGAGAGTGTGAACAGCGACGCCGAACCCGCCGGGCGGATCGCGCCGACCGGATAATTACCGCCCCTGGTTGCGCCAGCGGGTGAT
This sequence comes from Sphingobium sp. ba1, assembly GCF_000743655.1. Taxonomy (NCBI): domain Bacteria; kingdom Pseudomonadati; phylum Pseudomonadota; class Alphaproteobacteria; order Sphingomonadales; family Sphingobiaceae; genus Sphingobium; species Sphingobium sp. ba1. Next base: position 522,182 of record NZ_JPPQ01000083.1, on the reverse strand, counting down.
GGTGCGGTCGAGGATAGCCTGCTCATCGCCCGACTGCCGCCAAAGCTCGGTAAAGCTTGGGTCGCCGGACGCGGGGCGGCGATGTTCTTCCAGATTGTCGAGCGCGACGCGGATCGGCACGGCGACGCCTTCGCCGCAGATGATCGCCTCGCGGTTGCGCAACGCGGGGATCGAATCGAGGAAGCCGCGCGCCCCTTCGGGCATGGCGGCCTTGACGAAGGCCTGATCGCGGTCGTTGTTCAGACGCATGGCGATGATCGTGCCGCATTGTGACAGCACGCCTTCGGCCAGGTCCGACGGACGCTGGGTGATGAGGCCCAGCGATACGCCATATTTACGGCCTTCCTTGGCGATCCGCTCCAAGATCTTGCGCACCGCCTGGCCGTTGCCGCTGGTCGAATTGGGGATGTAGCGATGCGCTTCTTCGCACACGAGCAGGATCGGTCGCTGCGGCTCGTCGCGCGCCCAGATTGCATAGTCGAACACAAGGCGCGACAGCACCGACACCACGGTCGAGGTGATGTCCGATGGCATGGCGGACACGTCGATGATCGAAATCGGCTTGCCGTCCGAAGGCAGGCGAAAAATCTTCGCGATGAAGTCCTGCATCGTGTCGGCCACCAGCATGCCGGAGAACATGAAGCTGTAGCGCGGGTCGGCCTTGATCTCGTCGATCTTGGTCTTGATCCGCATATAGGGCAGCGACCCGGTGCCCTTGTCGAGCTTGCCCATTTCATTCTGGAGAATGTTGGTCAGGTCAGAGAGCAGATAGGGGATCGGCGAATCGACGGTCAGGCGACCAATCTGTTCGGCAAGCCTGTTCTTCATGCGCGCCGCGAGCAAGCATTTGGCGAGAATGTCGCAATCGACCGTGCGTTCGGAACCGGAGGAGGTGACGAACACCTCGCAATGTTCCTCGAAATTCATCAGCCAATAGGGCAGCGCCAGATTGCTGATGTCGAACACGGCGCCATTGCTGCTGAAGGCCGCGCCATATTCGCCATGGGGGTCGATCATCACGATATGCCCCTGCGGCGACAGGTCGCAGATGCGGTGCAGGATCATCGCGGCGCTGGTCGATTTGCCAGTGCCGGTGGAGCCGAGCAGCGCGAAATGCTTGCCGAGCATCTGATCGACATAGAGCGCGGCGCGCGTGTCGGTGGTGGGATAGACGGTGCCGATCTGGACATGCGGTCGGTCATCGGCGGCGTAGATCTGCTGCATATCCTTGCTCGACACCGGGAAAATCTCGGTGCCGGGTGTTGGATAGCGGGTGACGCCACGCCGGAAGTGAAAGATACGCCCGGTCAGCTTTTCTTCGTCGCCCTCGCCCAGAAAGTCGATGTCGGCGACGATGCTCTGGCTCGCCTGGTCCAGCACCATCGCGCGGACGCTGGCAACCAGCCAGACCGTGCCGACGCGCATCTTGACCTGGCTGCCGACCTGGCCCGCCATGGCGGTGCAGGGGTCCATGTCCTGCCCCAATAGGGCAAGCCGTTGCGGATCGATCAGGATCTTGGAGCTTGATCCGGCGATCTGGAACACCATTCCCATCGATTGGGCCGTGGCCAGGGACGCGGGCGTCGCTGTCGGCGTGAAGTGATGCGCACCCGACATATGGGTCATGAGCCTTTGTCGTCCCTTGGCCCGGAAAGACTTCCGGCAAACACATGACGTCTAGGCGGCGAAGGTAAAGATTAGCTTATGCATGGGTCGATCATCGCTTGATCGGACAATTTGGGGCATGGCTTCTTGCCAAAAGGTAGCGGTTGGTCCGAAACGGATCGGATCGGGGCTGGGGAACAGGACAGGCTTTGGGGCATTGAGCCTGCGCCACAACAGGATATTTTCGTGCCCGAAACGATAACGGACGATGGAGCGCGGCGCTCCGACGCGATTGCCATAGCCCGTGTCATCTGCATCGTCGGCGTGGTTTATGTCCATGCCTGGACTGGCTTGAACGGCGAAGCGCTCAATGCGTTGCGCGGGACGGCGCAGGAAAACCTGCGCTGGCTGTTGATGGAATTGTTCGGGCGTAGCGCCGTGCCGTTGCTGGGCCTGATATCGGGCTGGCTGGTAGCGGGGTCGAGCGGTACGCGCAATTGGAGCGGGCATGTCCGGCGCAAGGCGCGGACGATCCTGCTGCCCATGATCCTGTGGAATGGCATTGCGATCCTGCTGGTATCGAGCGCTGCGCTGATGCTCGGCCTTTCCGCGCCCGTGCCCCAGTCGCTCTGGTGGACGGTGGATGAAATGCTGGTCCTCACCCGCAATCCCGACATCAATGTCCAGATGGGATTTCTGCGCGACCTGTTCCTGTGCATGGTCGCAGCGCCGCTGCTGGTGCGATCGCCCGGCTGGGCGTTGGGGATCATCGCGCTGGTTGCGGCGGCGTGCCATGTCACGGGGCTTGGTCCGCCCGTGCTGATGCGCACGTCGATCCTGTTCTTCTTCACCTTGGGCATCATGGCGCGACGAGGTGCCTGGGAGGCGCGGATCACTTGCTTGCCCTTGTTATGGGCGCTGTTGCCCTTCGCGCTGTTGATGGGGGCCCAACTTTATCGCGCGATCATGGTTGGCGATGGCGAGGCGGTGCTGGCGCAGCGGACGTTGGACCTGGCCGTTCGCCTGAGCGCTGTCGTCGCTTTCTGGCGGATTGCCTGGGCACTGGCGGGCAGCGGGGCGCGCGCGATGTTGCTGCGGATCGAACCGTTCGTCTTCCTGCTCTTTTGCGCGCACCTGATCCTCATCTGGCTTGGCGGGCCATTATTGGGCAATCTGACCGGCCCGCTGGGATCGCCGCTTTATCCGTTCTACCTGATCCTTCAGCCGCTGCTGGTGCTCCTCGCGGTGATTGCGCTGGGCCGAATACTCCGTCGGATCGCCCCGCGCGCCGCCGCTTTACTCAGCGGCGGCCGCTTATAGCGCGAGTTCGGGCGCGGTGATTGCCTGTGCTGCCGCCATGGCGATGGCGAAGCTGCGCTTGCGGGCTGCGGTATCGAAAATCTGCCCGGTCAGGATCAGTTCGTCCGCGCGCGTGCGGCGCAGGAAGGCGGCCAGGTCACGCTCGACATCGGCTTGCGTACCAATGCTGGAGGCGCTCAGCACATCGGCCAGCATCGCCTGCGCCTGAGGCGGCAACATGTCGTAATAATCCGCTACGGGGGGCTGGAGCTTGCCCGGCTGCCCCGTGCGCAGCCGCACGAACGCCTGCTGCATCGAACTGGCGAGCAATTGCGCATCGGCCATGCTGTCGGCAGCAAAGACATTATAGCCAGCCATCACATAAGGCTCCCTCAGCTGGGCCGAGGGGCGGAAGTCGCGGCGGTAAATTTCAATCGCTTCATCCAGTGCAGCGGGCGCGAAATGCGAGGCGAAGGCGTAGGGGAGGCCCAGCGCCGCAGCGAGTTGCGCGCCATACAGGCTGGAGCCCAGAATCCACAGTGCCACGTTCGCGCCTGCGCCCGGTGTCGCCTGGATGCCCAGCCGATCGTCCGCAGCGAAATAGGCCTGTATCTCCATCACGTCGCGCGGGAAATTATCCGCCCCACCTGCAAGCGTGCGGCGGATCGCCTGCGCCACCCGCTGGTCCGACCCCGGTGCACGACCCAGCCCCAGATCAACCCGGCCGGGGAAGAGCGCGTCGAGCGTGCCGAACTGTTCGGCGATCAGCAGGGGCGCATGATTGGGCAGCATGATGCCCCCCGCGCCGATACGGATCGTCGATGTCGCCTGACCGATATGTGCCAGCACGACAGACGTCGCGGCCGATGCGATGCCCGCCATGCCATGATGTTCGGCGACCCAGAAACGGTGATAGCCCAGCCTTTCGGCATGGGCGGCGAGGTCAGCTGTATTGGCGAGCGCGGTAGCAATGCTGTCGCCTTCGCGGACGGGGACGAGATCGAGCAGGGAAAAGCGTGTCATGCTCTCCATATGGGGGCATGATGGGTTTTATTTCAATACGCAAATTCAGATGGCGCGACCGAAACCCTGAACCGGCGTTTCGGTACGGCGACCGAAAGTCACGGGACGGCGCGCGACCAGCGGGTTGGCGTCGCGATCCAGCAGCGCCAGCGTTTCGGTAAAGCAGGGACGCAGCGCGACGACGGTTTCGATCAGTTCGTCGGGCTGTTCACGGGTTTCCACACAGCGGCGGGCGACCATTTCAATCTCTTCGGCCATGGCGCTGAGGCGATAGGCACCGAACTGCGCCGATTCCCCCTTGAGCGTGTGCGCGGGGGTGACCAGTGCGACGGCGTTGCGCGCGCGGAATGCCTGCTCGATTGCCTGGATCGACTTCACGCCATCTTCGCGAAAATAGCCCAATATACGTGGAAATGCGGCGCCCAGCTCATTCCGGGTCCGGGTAAATTCGGTCCAGTTGACCAGATCGGTCTCTTGATGGGGCACGCGCACCGCTCCTTTGGCTAAGGTCTGGAAATAGGCGGGCTGCGTAAACAGGCGGTTAAAGCGGGATGATGATCAGCCTGGGCGGCGCAGTGAAAAGCGATGGTCGCTCAGCGCCTCGAACGCCCAGCCTTGCGCGCTTGCCAGGGCCGCGAGTTCGGCAGGCGCGATCGGATCGTCGGCCTCCACCACCACCGCATCGGCCCCGCGCATGGCCCGTGCCGCGCGCAGCACGGGCCAGGGGCATTTCATGCCGCGCGCGTTGACCGACAGCGGCTCATTTTGTGGCATAAGGATTCTTGGCGCTCCGTAGCGTCAGCCGCACCGGCACGGCGCCAAAGCCCAGTTCCCGCCTTATGCCGTTCACCAGATAGCGGCGATAGCTTTCGGGCAGATCGTCCAGCCGCGTGCCGAACAGCACGAAGGTCGGCGGACGGGTCTTGTTCTGGGTGATGTAGCGCAGCTTGATCCGCTTGCCGCCCGGCGCTGGCGGTGGATTGGCCTCCAGCGCGGTTTCGAACCAGCGGTTGAGGACGCCGGTGGACACGCGCTGCGACCAGGCGGTGCGCGTTTCGAACGCGACATGGATCAGGTCGTCCAGACCCTTGCCGGTGGCCGCCGACACGGTCATGATGGGCACGCCGCGCACCTGCGCCAGCCCGTCGTCCAGCGCTTTTTTGATGCCCTGATACAAGGCCGAACCATGTTCGACCGTATCCCATTTGTTGAGTGCGACGACCAGCGCGCGCCCTTCCTCCAGCACCTTGTCGGCGATGCGCAGATCCTGCGCTTCCAGTCCGCGCGTCGAATCGAGCAACAGCACCACGACTTCGGCAAAGTTCACAGCGTTCAGACCGTCGGTGACGGCCAGCTTTTCCAGCTTGTCCTGCACCTTGGCATGTTTGCGCATCCCCGCCGTGTCGATCAGGCGGACGGGCCGCTCGACGCCTTCGCGGCTGGTCCACATCCAGTCCACTGCGATGCTGTCGCGGGTGATGCCCGCTTCCGGCCCGGTCAGCAGGCGGTTTTCGCCGAGCAGGCGGTTGATCAGCGTGGATTTGCCCGCATTGGGGCGGCCGACGATGGCGAGTTTGAGCGGCGCGCTCTCGTCATCCTCGTAAAATTCCCGCTCGAACGGTTCGTCGCCTTCGCGCTCGACATGGGGCAGCAGCGCCTGAAACAGGTCGGCCATGCCCTGGCCATGTTCGGCCGAAAAGGGGACAGGCTCGCCCAGCCCCAAGCTGAAGGACTCCATCACGCCATCGTCGGCGGCTTTACCCTCCGCTTTATTGGCGACCAGAATGACCGGCGCATCATTGGCGCGCAACCAGCGGGCGATTTCCTCGTCCAGTGGCGTGATGCCCGCGCGCGCGTCGATCATGAACAAGGCGACGTCGCAATTTTCCACCGCCGCTTCGGTCTGCATCCGCATCCGGCCGGGCAGGCTGTTGGCGTCCTCATCTTCATAACCGGCGGTATCGACGATGGTGAAATCGAGGCCGAGCAGATGCGCCTCGCCCTCCCGCCGGTCGCGGGTGACGCCAGGCTGGTCGTCGACCAGCGCGAGCTTCTTGCCGATCAGGCGGTTGAACAGGGTGGACTTGCCCACATTGGGCCGCCCGACAATGGCTACGATGGGCAGCATGGAGGCCCGTTTCCTTCTTCTTATCTAAAAAAACGCAATGCTCCTGCGAAGGCAGAAACCCAGTCCAAAAGCGGAGGAACTGGGCTCCAGCCTTCGCAGGAGCATGCTTAGCACGAATAATCGGTTTAGCGGAACGCCGTCAGTTTGCCGTCATCCGCCAGAACATAAAGTATATTGTTGGCGACGATCGGCGAGAGGGACATGGAATGTTTCATGTCCACTTCCGACTGCACCGAACCGGTCGTCGGATCGACATAGACCATCTGGCCGCGCGTCGAAACGACGATCAACCGGCCACCTGCCAGCACCGGGCCAGTCCAGCGGATCGCCTTGTCCTTCTTCTTTTCATTCTGCCAACGGCGTAACTGACTGACCCAGCGGATCTTACCGGTCGCGCGGGCGACGCAGAGCAGGCGCGCGTCGCTGGTGACGGCGAAGACCCATTCGCCCACCACCCAGGGGGTGGAGATGCCCGCAATATTGATTTCCCACAGGCGCTGACCGCTGGTCAGTTCATAGGAGGCCATGCGGCCGCCCTGGCCGATCGCGAAGACACGGCCACGGTCGATGACCGGATCGGCGTCAATGTCAGTCAGGGTCGCAACCGCCGTCGAAATGCTGGTGCGCGAGAGCGCATCGCCCCAGAGCGTGCGGCCATTTTCGTAGCGATAGGCGTTGATTTCACCCGAGCTATAGCCCGCAACGACCGTACCTTGCGCGGCGGCGGGGGCGGCAACGCCGAAAATGCCGGTGACCTGCAAGGTGCCGCTGTCGGTCCACTGGGTCTCCCCATCGGACTGGTTCAACGCGAAAATCTGGTTATCCTGGCCCATCACATAGACATGGCCATTTTCCAGCGTCGGCGCGCCGCGCAGCGGCCCGGCCAGATGCTTTTTCCAGATGATTGCGCCATCGGTGGCATTGAGCGCAAACACGTCGCCAAGACCCGTGCTGGCGAACACGCGATCGCCGACGACGCTGACGCCGCCGCCGAACAGCGACCGGCCATTGCCCTTGCCCTCGGCGG
>NZ_JPPQ01000083.1:504404-515037 GCF_000743655.1 Sphingobium sp. ba1 | reverse complement strand
GGTGGAATGGACGGTTTCTGTTCCAGGGCGGCGGTGGGACGAATGGCGACATTGGCAATGCGTTGGGCGCGCTGGCCGGTGTCGGTCTGGTAACGCCAGCGCTTGCCCGGGGCTATGCGGTGGTCAGCCAGGATTCGGGGCATGACAATGCGGTCAACAGCGATCCGGCCAAAGGCGGTGCGGTGGCGTTCGGCTTCGACCCGCAAGCGCGGCGCAACTATGCCTATGCGTCATTGGGCGCGGTGACCGATGCGGCGAAGGCGGCGATCGCGACCTTTTATGGCCGCGCACCGCGCTATTCCTATTTTGCGGGCTGTTCCAAGGGCGGCCAGGAAGGGTTGGCGGTCGCGCATCGCTATCCTGATGCGTTCGACGGGATCGTCGCCGCTGCGCCGGGCATGTCGCTGCCGCGTGCGGCGTTGGCGCAGGCTTGGGACGTGCAGACATTCGGACGCCTGGTGCCCCCCGGCCCCGATGGCGTGCGGCCGTTCGGACAATTGGCGAACGCATTTTCGACCAGCGAATTGGGGATCGTGCGGCAGGCCATACTGAAGGCGTGCGACGCCAAGGATGGCGTGGCCGATGGTCTGGTGTCGCATTATGGCCAGTGCGGCAATGCAGATGTGCTGCCGGTGCTGCGCGGTTTGGCCTGTACCGGACAGCGAAACGGACAATGTTTGTCCAATTTGCAGATCGATGCGCTTGTCCGGTCCATGGCCGGTCCGCGCAAGAGTGATGGGTCGCCCCTCTATGTCCGTTTTCCCTGGGACGGCGGCGTGGGAGAGCCGGGCTGGGCGGTGTGGAAAGTGGGACTGGCCAAGGAGGGCGTCCCTGCGTTGAGCATCGTCGTCGGCGGATCGGCCCTGTCCGCAATCTTCCAGACGCCGCCCAAGCTGGTGGCTGCCGATCCGCAGGGCATGATGCAGTGGCAGATGGCTTATGATTTCGATCGCGATGCCGATGCCATCTATCGTGTGGCGGCCCCCTTCCCTGCTTCGGGCTGGGATATGATGTCGGCGCGGTCGCCTGATATCGATGGTTTCCGGGCCGAGGGCGGCAAGCTGATCGTGCCGCATGGCGCGGCCGATCCGGTCTTCTCGCTCGAAGACACGCTGCAATGGTATCGGGAGGTCGACGCCCGTTATGCGGGCAAAGGCGCGGACACCGTGCGCGTCTTCCCTGTGCCCGGCATGAACCATTGTGAGGGCGGGCCATCGACTGATCGCTATGACGCCTTTGCGGCGATGGTCGATTGGGTCGAGCAGGGCCGTGCGCCCGAACAGCTCAATGCCGTGGCGGCGGCGGCCAGTCCCTGGCCGGGACGCACCCGCCCGATCTGCCGATACCCCGCCTATGCCCGGTACAAGGGCCAGGGCGATGTCGAGAAAAAGGAAAGCTTCGAATGCGTAAGAGGATGATAGGCCGGCTTGCCCTTGGGGTCATCGCGATGCAGGCGGCGTTGCTGCCGATGCAGGCGGTCGCGGCGGACGATGGCCGCTGGGTCGCGAGTTGGGCGTCCAGCCCTTCCCTGCCCGTCGCCAAGCTGCCGTTCGATTTCTGGGAGCCGGCACCGGAGGTGCAGGGGACCATCCGCTATCATCTGCGCCTGAGCGCGGGCGGCACGAAGGTTCAGGTTCGCCTGTCGGGCGATACCCAGCCGACCGACGTCGCGATCGGCAGTGCGACCATCGCCCTGGCCGACGCGCAGGGCCGGATCGATGCGGCCACCATCCGGCCTTTGACCTTTTCCGGCGCGCGATCGGTACGGCTGCCTGCAGGAGCGCCCCTCTTGTCCGACCCGCTGCCGTTGCAGGTGAAGCCGGGCGCGGTCGCCGTGGTCAGCGTCTATCTGCCCACCAAGGTGATCTTGCCGCAGGCCGACCCCAATCATCGCGCCGAATGGGCGATCGGGAGCGACCAGACCGGGTCGGCGACGTTGCGCGGTGCCAAGCCGGTATCGAGCCGTGAAATCGTGACGTCGGTATTGGTGCAGTCGGACAAGGACGCCCGGACCATCGTCGCCTTTGGCGATTCCATTACCGATGGCTTTGGGGCCAAAGATCCGCTGCTGCGCGGTTGGCCGGGGCAGTTGGCCAAGATGCTGAACGCCAAGGGGATCGCCAATGTCGGCATCGCCAATGCGGGCATCGGCGGCAATCGGGTGTTGCGCGAAGAAGTCGGGCCAAGCGGCCTTGCGCGGTTCGACCGCGATGCGCTGGCCGTGCCGGGCGTCACCGACATCGTCCTGCTGGAAGGGATCAACGATCTGGGGCTGAGCGGTCTGGACAATCCACGCACAGACGGGCTGCATGACACGATCACCGCCGATGACCTGATCGCGGGCTATCGCCAGATGATCGCACGGGCGCGGGCGCAAGGCATCAAGGTCCATGGCGCGACGCTGACGCCGTTCCTGGGTTCGACCTTTCCGGGCTATGCGACGCCTGCCAAGGAAGTGATCCGCCAGGCCATCAACCAGTGGATCCGCACCAGCGGCGAATTTGACGGCGTGATCGATTTCGACGCCGCCGTCCGCGATCCCGCCGCGCCCGACCATATCCTCGCCCAATATGATTGCGGCGACAAACTCCACCCGTCGGACGAGGGCTATGCCGTCATGGCCAAGGCCGCATGGGACCATTTCAACTTCTAAATCATAGCATGAAAACAAGGACTTGGATCGAGATAAGGTGACGATCCAAGCCTCCATAAAAAGGGAGAGTATCGTGAAGCATTTCTCATTTCTGTTCGTCGGCGCCAGTGTCGCCGCCTTGTCCTTCCCCGCGCTGGCGCAGGACGTAGCGCAGCCGCAGGCTGAAACGGACATGGCCGATAGTTATGGCGGCGACATCATCGTCACCGCGCAAAAGACCTCCGAAAAATTGTCCAAGGCGCCGGTCGCGATCAGCGTCGTGTCGCAGGATAGCCTGACCCGCCAAGGCATTGATTCCGCCGCCGCGCTGACCAGCACGGTGCCGGGCCTGCAATCGAGCCAGAACGGCTTTGCCATTCGCGGCATCGGCAGCAACAACAGCTTCAGCGGCTATTCCACGGTCGCGACGCAGATTGACGGCATCTATGATCCGTCCGCCGCCGTGCTGACGCTCGGCCTGTTCGATCTTGGTTCCGTCGAAGTGCTGCGCGGGCCGCAGGGCACCGTTTATGGACGCAATGCGACCGCAGGCGTCGTCAATATCAACACCGCCGATCCGGGCAAGGATCTGGGCTTCAATGCCGATATCCAATATGGCCGGTTCAACGAAGTGCGCGCCCGCGCCGCCGTCGACCTGCCGATCAGTGACGCTTTTGCCCTGCGCATCGCCGCCTATCGCCAGGTTGATGACGGGTTCGAGGGCAAATATGGCGCGCGACAGAATTACAACAAGACCGACCAGGCCGGGCTGCGCGTCAACAGCATCCTGCGTCTGGGCGACAGCCTGACCTGGCGCCTGTCGCTCAACTATGGGGAAAATAAGGGCACGATCCCGCTGACCTATATGCGCAGCCGCAACGTCTATCCCGATGCCAACATCGCGGCGGGCACGTTCGGCCCGATCCAGACCATCTATGATGAAGTCGTCAATCCGGGTCAGGATTTGGTCACCGACAATCAGATGGACCTGAAATATTATGCCGCCCGGTCGCGCCTGACTTGGCAGGCGACCGACGCGCTGTCGCTCACCTATCTGGCGGGCTATTCGGTGCTGAAGAATAATGGCGTGGATGCCGCAACGGGCGTGTTTACGCAGCAGAATATCAACCGTCGGACCGAAACCCAATCGCATGAGGTGAACGTCAATTATAATGCGGGCCGGTTCGATCTGGTGCTGGGCGGCTTCCTCTATCAGGACAAGCAGCCATCGGGCACGCGCCTGCTGCATGCCGGCGATACAGCGCCTGCGCCGTTCGGCAGCATCCTCAATGCGGCTGGAATCGCCAAGGTCGCGGGCACGGGCAATAATATCACGACCATCAGCGGCGTCGATGTCGTGACCTCCTATCGCGGTCAGGGGACCAAGTCGCAGGCGGTGTTCGGCCAGGGCACCTATGAACTCGCACCGGGCCTGAAGATCCTGGGCGGCGTGCGGTCGACCTGGGAACAGGTCAACCAGCGCAATATCGAGCTGGTCTGTCCCGGCGACACGATCACGCTGGAGAATATCACGCCCACGACCTGTCCCGGCATTCCCTTCGTCTATGCCCTGACCGATGACACCAACCGGCCGGAAGCGAAATTTTCCAACGTCAGTTGGAAGGCCGGCGTGAATTACGAGCTGACGCCAGAAACGCTGGCCTATGCCAGCGTTGGCACAGGTTTTCGTGGCGGTGGCCTCGAAGCCACAGGCAACGCGCCGGAGTTCCGGGAATATCAGCCCGAAACCGTGACCAATTACGAAATCGGCGTGCGTAGCTCGCTGATGGGAGGCAAGCTCTACCTTGCCGCCACGGCGTTCAACATGGACTATAAGGATCTGCAGGTATCGAGCATCGTGCTCAATCCGCTGACCAACCAGGTGTCGGCGGTGACGACCAATGCCGCGACGGCGCGTTTGCGCGGCATCGAGCTGGAAGCGATCATCCGGCCGACGAGCAATGACCGGATCAGCGGCTTCGTCTCCTATCTCGACGCGAAGATCCGGTCGTTCCCGACGGCATCGGACAATCTCAATTCGGGCAGCGGCAATTATAACGGCGTCACGGGTGCATTCGGCAACCTGCCCCTGCCCACCAATGTCGTGCGGGACGTGTCGGGCAATGAACTGCCCAATGCGCCGAAGTGGAGCGCGCGGGTGAGCTATGCGCATATCTTCGACCTGGGCGGTGCGGGTAGCCTGACGCCGAGCGTGGACTTCTATGTCCAGTCGCGGACGTTCAGCGACATCCAAAATTATGCGCAGAGCCGCCGGGCATCCTATACCAAGACCGACCTCAACCTGCGATATGAAACCGAAGATGGGCAGTTGTCGATCACCGGCTTCGTCAACAATCTGGAGGATGAGCGCGTGGCCAATAATCTGGTGACGGTGTGGAGTTCGACCACCGCCAATTATGATCCGCCGCGTACCTATGGCGTGCGCCTCGGCATGCAATTCTAAGCTAGGGTGGGGCGTCCCGTGCGGGACGTCCCATTTTTTCGGAAAGGGCAGCATCATGGCCGACAGGCAATTCCCGAACGACCCGCAGACGCGCCGCAGCCTGTTGCTCGCCGCCGGCGCACTGGCGGCCGTTCCTGTGATGGCTAAAGCGGCAGCGCCTGCGCCCGTGCCAGAGGACGTCCCCAAGGCGGAATTCGTCTATGAGGCGATCGTGACATTGGGCCCGCCCGAAGAGATTGGCGAGACGCCGCATGGCAAGCGCGTGCGCATTCCGATCACCGGCGGCACGTTCAAAGGGCCACGGATCAGCGGCACCATCTTCCCCGAAGGCATGGACTGGCAATTGATCCGCCCGGACGGGATGACCGAATTAGAGGCCGCCTATCTGATGCGGGAGGCCGACGGCACCGTCATCCACATCCAAAACAAGGGTGTGGCGGGCAAGGGCTATGCGCGGACGAGTGCCGTGTTCGAAGTACCCAATGGCCCGCACGCCTGGCTGAACGAAGCCGTGTTTGCAGGGACGGTCGGCCCGGTGCCGGAGATGGACACCCCCGCCGTGCGCATACGCATGTACAAGCTGATTTAGGACCGCAGGCAGATGGCACGCATTCGTTGGCTCACCTATTTGATGTTCCTGATGTTCGCGATGACATCGGAATCGGTCGGGGTGATCATTCCGTCGGTGATCCGCGAGTTCGGGTTGGGCATGACGGCGGGTGGTGCCTTTCACTATGCGACGATGAGCGGCATCGCGCTGGGCGGGGTCTTGCTGGGATCGATGGCGGACCGGTTCGGGCGCAAGCCGACGATTTTGGTAGGCCTGGCGTTGTTCGGCTTGAGCGCGTCCCTGTTCGCTTGGGTGAGCAGTTTCGGCCTGTTTCTGATCCTGCTGTTCGTCGGCGGGCTTGCGGTCGGCATCTTCAAGACGGCGGCGTTGGCGTTGATCGGCGACATATCGACATCGACGCGCGCGCATACGGCGACCATGAATGTGGTCGAGGGGTTTTTCGGCATCGGCGCGATCATCGGGCCGGCGATCGTCGCTTATCTGCTGTCGCATGATGCGTCGTGGAAATGGCTCTATCTGATTGCCGCGGCGCTGTGCGGATTGCTCATGATCGTCGCCTGGCGCGTCCCCTACCCGCCTGTGCAGGCGAAAACGGACAGCGCGCCTATGGCCGACATGCTGGCGATGATGCGCAATCGCTATGCGCTGGCGTTCAGCAGCGGGATCATGCTCTATGTGGGGGTCGAGACCGCCATCTATGTGTGTATGCCGACATTATTGGCGGGCTATGCGGGGCCGGGCTGGCAATGGGCGGCCTATGCGCTGTCGATCTTCTTCATCCTGCGCGTCATCGGCCGCTTTGCCGGCTTCTGGCTGCTGGAGCGATTCAACTGGACCGCGGTGCTGGCCTCGTGCGGGATCGCCATCCTAATATGCTTTGCGCTGGCCATTTTTGGCGGGCGGCCCTTGGCAGTCATATCCCTGCCTTTGTCGGGCCTGTTCATGTCGGTGCTGTATCCGACGCTCAATTCCAAGGGGATCAGTTGCTTTCCAAAGCCCCAGCATGGCGCGATTTCGGGGGTCATCCTGTTCTTCACCTGCGTCAGTGCGGTGGTGGCACCGCTGGCAATGGGGTTGATCGGCGATTATTTCGGCGATGCCATTTATGGCTTCTACCTCGCGACGCTGTTTGCGGCCGTGCTGGCGGTGGGGCTGGTGCTCAACATGATCTTCGATCCGGCGAGCGGCGAACTGGCAAAGCGGGGCGCGCTCGACTATCGGGCTTGAGCGCGCACCGCACAAATCTGCTGACAGGCGGGCCGATTTGAAGGATAGACGTTCCTTTATTTGGGACGCATGGCGAACATGATATGAGCGATAGCGAAGACAGCAAGGAACCGGGCGTCAAGGGCACGCAGACGCTGATGCGCGCGCTCGACATCATGGACGAGGTGATTGACGGCCCCATTCGCGCCGCTGACCTGGCCCGTAAACTGGGCATGAGCAAGACCACGGCGCACCGGCTGGTGCAGGCGCTCAAGTCGCGCAACTATCTGGCCGTGACGCGGGATGGTTTTGCGCTAGGACCGAAGCTGCTGCAGTTGGGCGTGCTGGCGACTGAGCAGATCGACTTTGTGCGGATTGCCCGGCCATTCATGGAATTATTGTCCGAACGCAGCGGTTTTTGCGTGTTCGTGGGCAAGCGCGAGGGGGATTTTTCCCGCCATCTCGATCGGGTGACGGGAACGCAGCGGCTGCGCGTGGCGACGGCACCGGGCGATCGTCGGCCGATCGCGGAAACGGGCCTCGGCAAGGCGCTGTTGCTGGACGAGGACGAAGCGACCTGGGAGCGGCTTTATGTCGCGGCCAAGGGCGGCAAGCCGTCGCGCGCGGCGATCAATGCTTTCATCGCCGAAATGCAGGGCCACAAGGCGCGGGGCGAAGTGTTGCATGACAGCGAATTGGGTGACGGTGTCCGATCGATCGCGACACCGATCCGCGATGCGAAGGGCAATATCTGCATCGCCATCTCTATCGCCAGCGCCGCCCATTATCTGACCGACGAATTGCGCACGACGTTGGCGCTGCAGGTGATGCGGTCGGCCGAGCAGATCAGCGCTGCGGTGGGGTATAGCGGCCCGCGCTGAACGGGCGACTCTCCCCGCAAAAACAATGAGGGCGCGATCATTGTGATGATCGCGCCCTTTAGGTTGGGGAGAGGGTGTCTTTACATCCGGTAGGTCACGCCGAAGGTGAAGGTGCGGCCGATGCGCGTTTCGAACAAAGTGTCCTGCCGCACGCTGTCGGTATAAAGGCGGTTCTGTTCATCGGTCAGGTTCTGGGCCTCGACAATGAGCTAGAGACGATCGGTCACGGCGAAGGAGGCCGATGCGTCCATGTAGAAGGTCTTGGCATTGCCGACCAGATCGCTGCCCGGCGAGGCGGGGATGCCGCGGATGAATTTATCGCGGAAATTGCCCGTGGTGCGGATGCTGAACTTCTCATCCTCATAATAGAGGGTGCCCGACGCCGTGTTCTTCGACAGGCCGACAAGGTCCGCCGTGGTGGTCACCGTCGGCACGCCGTTCACGCTGGCGAGGATATAGTCGATCTTCGACGTAACGTGAGTGAAGTTCGCCAGCATGCCGAAATTGCCGAGGAAACCGTCGAAGAAGGTGAAGGGTATCTGCGCATTCAGCTCGATACCCTTCAGCGGGCCGCCCGGCGTATTGAACGGCTGCGACACGTTGAAGGGTTCGCTGGGGTCGGTGTTGCTGTTTTCGAGCAGACCATTGGGCAGGCCCAACTGGTTGAACGGAATGAGGCTGTTCACATTCTGAACGAAGCTCTTGATGTCCTTGTAGAAGAAGGCGGCGGACAGCAAAGAGCCGGGACGGAAATACCATTCCACCGCGACGTCGAACGTGTTGGCACGGATCGGGTCGAGGAAGGGATTGTTGATATTGCCGACGCGGGTGACCGGGTTGACGCCGCTGGTGGGGGTCAGCAGGCCCAGTTCCGGGCGCGCCAGCACCTTCGCACCGGAGAAGCGCACCAGCAGATTTTGCATCGGCTCGATCACGACATTGGCGGACGGCAGCCAATCATCATAGACATTGCGGGCAGCAGCGAACCGGCCGGCAAGGCCGGTAGGCGTGGTGGCGCTGGCGATCTGGATATAGCCCGACGAAAGCATGTCGGTCTTGACATAGCGCACGCCCGCATCGCCGCGCACGCTGAAGCCGATGGCATCCTCAAGGTCGAAATTGGCCATTACATAGCCGCTCGTCACCTCTTCGCGGACCCGGCTGCGGCCACCGCCACATTCGACGCCGCAATAGCGTACTGCATCGAAGCCGAACGTATCAGCCCATTTTTCGGCATCTATGGCTGCCCAGCCACTGGGCGCACCATTGCCCCATAGCTTGTCGACGCCGCCGATGGTGGTCGTGATGTCTGCCAACGTCGTGCCGGCAGGCAGGGCGCGGACCACCGTGTCGGCATTGAAGGGCCGCAGGAAGGTGGAGAGGAAGTCGCTGCGCCGATACTGGCCGCCCGCCCGGATCGAGAAGGCTTCGCTCGCCTTCCACGTCAGGTTCGCGCCAGCGGTGAGATTGTCGGTCTTGTTGCGGGACGGCTTGCCCTGGAAGCTGAAGCCGCCGCGCACGGTGCCATCGGCGAGCGGCGGCGCATAGGCAAAGCTGCCGGGGTTGCCGACATCCGTGCCAAAGCCCAAAACCGGCGTGCTGCCGCCATCCCGGAAGTCGATCGAGAAACCATCGACATCGACGGCATCCATGAAGGTTTGCAGGCGCTTCTTGCCGTTCCAGATCGAGCGGTTGAACCCGACGATCGCGTCGACGGTCAGGCTGTCGTTCAGCTCGCGCTTGAAATTGACATTGGCCTGTTTGAAGGTCGAGACGAAATTATCGACCAGCCCTTCGGAGCGCACATCGACGCCGTCGAACACGCCATGGACCAGCGATCCATTCTCGTCGAATTCGATCTCGCGCACCGACGTCATCGGCTGGCCGAGGTTCGAGGCGTTACGCGCGAAGGACACGGCGGCGATATAATTGTCGCGACGGGTCACTTCGAACCGCGAATAGAGGAAGTCGACGGAGATATCGGTCTGGTCGTCCGGCTGATATTGCAGGGTCAACGATCCGCCGATCCGTTCCTGCTTCTGCTCGCTATTGAGATAGCGCGGCAGGCGGGGGAAGAAGGCGCCGCTGCCCGGCGTTCCTTCTGCGCCTTCGCGACGCAGATTCTGGATCGTGTCATAGGCCGCCTGCGTGCTGGTGCGCGGATTGCCGTTGCTGCAGTTTGCGGCCGTTACGCCGCGCGTCGCCAATTGTTCAGGCGTCTGGCCTGCCGTATTGATCGGTGCGCCCAGCGGCGAACAGAAGCCGCCATTGATATTGGCAGGCAACAGATCGACGGCGGAATAGCCGACTTCACGCAAGTTGCGCTGTTGATAGGCAACCGACCCCAATATGCCAAAACCGCTATCGCCGAACTGTTTGGAGACCAGCAGCGAGGCGCGCGGATCGACCTTTTTCGACAATTCGTTATAGACGCCGCGCGCCGTCATCGAGAGGACGAAGTCATCCTTCTGATCGAAGGGCTTGGGCGCGGAGAGGTCGACGGTCGCACCGAGCGAGCCTTCCACGATATCGGCCGAGGGTGTCTTGCGCACGGAGAGGGCCGAGAAGATTTCGGTCGGGAAGACGTTGAAGTCGAAGCTGCGGCCATTATTGCCTGCGCCATAAATGTCCGAGCCGCCGGTTTGCGCCGTGCCTTCCATGCCGTTGATGCGGACGCGGGTGAACCCAGCGCCGAGGCCACGGACCGAGATGTTGCGGCCTTCGCCACCATCGCCACGCGCAAGCGCCACGCCGGGCACGCGCTGCATCGATTCAGCGAGGTTCGAGTCGGGGAATTTGCCGATGTCTTCAGCAACGATCGAATCGATCGCTGCCGCTTCACGGCGTTTCATGCCGAGCGCGCTGTCGAGCGAGGCTCG
>NZ_JPPQ01000083.1:468838-504394 GCF_000743655.1 Sphingobium sp. ba1 | reverse complement strand
CAGACGCTCCACCGACCAGGTCGGGTCGTTCGGTCGGCAACCGGCAAATAACTGCAACTGGGGTCCAAAGGACGCGCAGCCGGTCATGTTCCATCACAGCTGGTCTTTGTCGTCGGATGATTGGGATGCGCAGATGTTGTTTTTCTTGGCCAATAACTATCGCCTTGTCGCGCATGATCGTTGCGGTCCTGGCCGTTCGGCGCAGGTCGCCACGGGGCACAACATGGACCATTATGCTGCGGATGGGTCTGCCGTCGTCGAACATCTCGGTTTGAGGATGCTGTCTACATCGGTCATTCGACCGGCAGCGGCGAAGTTGCGCGCTATGTGCATCCTCTTACCTGGTAACTTCGAGAGGCCATGCCAACCGACAGCTTGAATTGGATCATCCGATGTTTGCGTTATAGCGCAGCTATCTCCAGCAAATCGGCTGTTGTTGGAGTAGGATGGCATTTATCAGCGCTGTAATCGAGGCGTCCAAGCCAGTCGGATTGGCATGGTGTCGTTTCCATGATCAAGGACGGTCCGCGCTAGACGAGGCTTTTTTTCATCAATCTGCGGAACCGTTCAAGGCGACCAGCAAAGATGGTGCTAGACGGCGGTGCCGCGATCGCCTTTTCGCAGACCATCGCGAGTGAGGCCTGGTCCGCATATTCTTCCGCTAAAAGAGAATATGTCATCTCGCATTCTGGAGAATGCGCGGTGATAGCCATTGATCGCTGCTTTCGGCTGCGGCGCGAAAAGTAGAAAAAATCCCACCCCCTCATATCTAACCCCATATCCGAAGACATATTATTACGCTGTCAGATTATTACGCTGTCAGAATGATGCGCCAAATTAGTTAATGAATATATCGAATATGGCAAAATCGTTTTAATAATATCACGCTTTAACTGCAATTGATGGCATAGTGTTCGATATGAATGTGAAATCCGCTCAGCTCGGTGCCGATCCGGTTTCCGGGTTGAAGCGCGGATTGTTGGCGTCGAGCGGCGAGGGTGTGATTTTGGCGGGCGGCGTCGCGCTTTCGGCCCAGGCGCGGCACAGCATGTCGCGCAGCATCGCGGCGCCGGCACTCGTCCGGTCATAGACGAACGCGCGCACATCCTTGTCGGCAAAATCGGCAAAGCCGTTGCGCTTTTCGAGCTTGTACAGATTTTCCACCAGGTCGCCCGCTTCGTTCAGAAAGCCCAGCACCGCATCGAACATGTCGCCACTCTGGCGGCGCGGCGTCCCGATGCGCGGCGCGATGTCCGCTACCGTCAGGCCCATCCCGTCGACGAACCGGCTTTCGAACCGGCCATGAACGGACCGGTCGGTGGTATAGTCCTTGGGATTGTCGCCGCGCCATCCGTCGGAATGAATCGAGTCATGGTGCGGCTGCGCCCCATCGCCGATATAATGGCCCAGCCGTATGACCTGAAAAGCGCAATGCTGTTCCGGGATCGACGCATCGCCGCCCTCCGCCTGGGCCTTGCGAACGTAGCGCATGCAGGTGATCAACCGTTCATAGGCTTCCATCGCCGCATAGGGCAGGGTGCCGGTCCAGCGTATATTGGTTCGCTGCGCCGTCTGCGGGTCGCTATCTTTGATCGCCTCATACTGTTTGTAGAGCGCCAGGACGAATTCATGGCGCGACCGCGGGATGGGTTTTACGAAGGTGAACTGTTCCCGAAACCAGCCATGATTGGGGTCTTCCTCCATCTTGGAGAAATTCTCCGCGTCTCCGCGCCAACTGTCGGGCAGCGAGGCCGAGGCTGCAATATAATCGACATGCTTGCGCAGGAAGACCGGCCCATCCTCCGGAATGGCCTCTATCGCCGCCCGATCAATCACGGCATGGGCGGTCTGGCCCCAAGCATGGGCGGCGGTCGGATGCAACGCCAGTGCGCTTATCGTGGTGAGGGCAAGGAGGAGGGTTCGCATCGTCTGAACTCCGAAATCAGGGGTCGAGGGGGTCGCGCGGATCGATCCGCGCCGATACGCGGGAGGGGCGGAACAGCAATTCGGTTGGCGACAGGCGGCGACCGACTTGCCCCGGCTGATAGCCAAGCTCCCGCTGGTTGCGCGTGGCGAATTGCGGGCTTTCGATCGAAGCGCTCTGGCCGGGGTCGCAGACGATCACGGCATCGCGATCCATCGGCGCATCCATCGCCATCAACAGGCGTGTCGCATTGCGCAAATTGGTGGTCGTATGCCGGGCATAGGGTTCGATCAGGATCGCGTCGGCCGGCACGCCATAGCGGTCGATCAGCGCGTTGCGCATCTGCTCGGCCTCGGCAAAGCGGGTCGCGCGGGGATGCGCCTTGCCTCCGGTCACGATGATAAAGGGCGCGTCGCCCTGCGCGAAGCGGCTGGCGGCCAGCCGAAGATGATATTTGCCAAAGGGGCTGATCGCCATGTCCGGCACTTCCGGCCCGACGCCCGTGACGATCAATGCGGAATAGCGATAGCGGCTCCAATCGAGACCTGTCGCGCGCGCCATGGCGGCCGCATTCGCGCCACCGGTCAGCGGTTCGAAACCGATCGCATCGGCGCGATCGCTACCGTCCAGCAGCGCCAGCGCATAGTCGATGCTGGGGTCCAGCGCCTGCGCCGATGTGTCGCGTGGGGTGCGTGACAGCCAATAAGCGGCCTGAAGCCGCGCCTGGCGCTCTTGCGGATCGATCGTGCCGGCCCCGTCGATCTGCGCATAGGCGGCTGGCGCGCCCAGGCCATAGGTGCGCAAGATGATGTTGATGCCTTCCATCTCGCGCTTGGCCTGCGCGGCCACCCCATCATCGGGGGCGGTCAGGCCAGCAGGCGCAGCCACCGACTTGGCCACGGCGTCGATGTCCGTTTCCGTCCAGATCAGCGCCTGCGCCACGCAGAACATATCCTGCGCGCAGCCAGCGACGCGCCGCTGCCGACTGTCCAACAGGGCAGCGATGTCCGCCTTGGAAACAAGTGTCCGAACAGCGGTCGGGTCGCGCGCCATCCCGTCGAAAAGCGGAAAGAGCCGCTGCGAAAGCCGTTCGGTCACGACATCGCGAACGGCCCCGGCTTGTGCCGGGACCGTCGCGATCGCAACCGCAGCCATAGTGGCGAACAGGGTCGCCATCCGTGCCACGGTGCGCATCATTACCAGGACTTGCTGATGACGAGGCGGAAGTTACGGCCAAAGATCGGCCGACCGTAAATGGCTTCCGCGCTGCCTTGGCCGCTCAGCGAGTCGGTACGAGTATTGCCTTCGGTCAGGCCATGGGCGTTGAACAGATTGTCACCCACAATCTGCATCTGCCAGCTACCATGGCGCGCCGTCACACCCGCGCCGATCGTGCCATAAGCGGGCAGGGCGGTGTTGTTGTACAGATCGACGAAGCGCTTGCCCATATAGGTATAGCGACCATAGACCGAGATATCCGTTTCGCCCGTCTGGAAGTCGAAGCTCGGACGGATATTGCCATAGATTTTCGGCTGGCGGACGATCTGGTTGCCCTCGGCCTGTTCCGGGTCGGCACCGGTCGCGCTCTGGAAATTCTTATATTTCGGATCGCTGATCGTCAGCGCCCCGTTGAGCGAGAACCACGGCGTGACCGCAACCGACGCGTCGAACTCCACGCCCTTCACCTGCGCTTCGCCGATGAAGGGAATGTTCACATCGTTGCGGCCCGTCGTCGGGTCGAAGGCGAGGAACGAGGCGTTGAGCGGATCGAAATTGGTGTAGAAGCCCGTGACATAGAGGTAGGAACGACCCGAAGCGAGCTTCAGCCCGACCTCGAACTGGTCGGCGACTGTCGTGATGATCGTGGGATTGATGCTCATCACCGTCTGCACATTGGGCGGCGTTTCAAGATGCGACGCGCGGCCATAGACGCCGACATTCTGGCTGAAGTCGTAATTGGCGCCGACCGTCCAGTTGGTGACGTTGGGCTTCCGCTTGGAATTGACGATGACGCCGGTGAAACCGCGCGTGGTGTCGTCGGCCAATGTCGTGGCATCGCCCAGATTGACCTGCTCGGTCAGCGCGGCCCAGCCCTTATAGCTGTAGCGTTCATGACGGACGCCCGCGTCGATGCGCAGGCCGGGAATGATCTCCCAGGTGTCGTTGGCATAAAGCGCGAACATCGTCGCGTCCGAATCGCCTTGGCTCAGCGTCGCGGCATAGTTCAGCACGCCATTGTCGGTGACACGGCCGATTTCCGCACCCGCCGCATTATAGGCAACCAGGTCGAGCGTGCGCGGCTGGCCTGCCACTTCGATCAGATAGTTCTGAAAAGTGGTACGGCTGCTTTCGCCATAGGCACTGGTGTAGAGGCCGAGCTTAATGTCGTGGCTGCCAATGCCGGTCTCGAACTTCTTGGCGACCGAGAAATTGCCCTGCGCCGAATAATATTTGGAATGAATATCGCGATACTGACCCTGCATGATGAGGCCGGAGGCGGCGTCGGGGTCATAGATGGTGTTGGTCCCCGCCAGCGTCAGGCCTAACCGACTGGCCGTCCCGAACGCGCTGTTCGCCCGGTTGCGAATGCTGTTGGCGCCACCGGAATCGAGGAAGGCGGTCAGTGTCGTGGGATTGGTGGTTGAATAGAAAGCGGTGAAATCCAGTTGTCCCTGGGTGTAACCGGCCTTGGCCGACACCAGCCAGCCGTCGAACTCGGCCTCATATTGCGCGCCGATATTGATCATCTGCATGTGGCGGCCATCAGCCAGGCCGCTGGTGCCGCTCTGGATCACGCCTGCGCCATCGCGATATTTCAGATTGACGTTGCGCAACGCGGGTGAGTTCATCGTCCCTTCGAAAAAGTCGATATATTTGTTCAGAGAAACGCTGGGGTCGCGCGGGTCCGCCGTAGGAATCGGCAGGTAGAAAACGTTGTGATCGTTGACATAATTGAGGCTCAGCTTGATCGAACCATTGTCCAGATCATGTTTGATGTTGGCGCGGATCTGGCCGCCCTTGTCGTTGGGGAAGCCATTGTCGCGATAGCCGTCATGCTGGCGCAGGAAGCCGCCGATCGCATAATAGGTATTCTCGCCGAGCGGTCCGGCCTGATAGGCATCCAGCCGATAGAGGCCGGTATCGCCCAGCGTCACCTGCGCCTTGCCGCGCGGCGTATCGCTGCCCGTCACGGTGATCGCGTTGATGATTGCGCCCGAATAGCTGGCATAGACCGGGGCAGGGCCGCCGCGCACGACCTCGACATGGTCGGTCATCAGGTCTTGCTTCAAGATCGCGTCGCCCCGGAAGAAGACGCCATCATTTTCGTGGAACAGCGGCAGGCCGTCCTGCTGGAAGCTGACAAAGCCACCATCATTGGGCAGGCCGCGGATGCGATAGATGTTCTGCACTTCGCCGCCGGTGATTTCGGTCTGGAAACCGGGCAGCTGGCCGATCAGATCGGCGAAGTTGACGGGGGCGATCTTCTCGACATCTTCGGCCGAGATGGTGTTGATCGCATAGGATACGTCGAAGCGACGCTGGGCGCGGGTCGAACCGGTGACGATGATGTCGCCCTGTTCGCTGTTCAGTTCGCCGCCCAGTTCGGCCGCCTGCTCGGCGGGGGCTGCATCCTGCGCAAAGGCGGGCGTGAGGAAGGTGGAACACAGCGCCGCAAGGGCGGTGCCGGTGGCAAAAACGGTCTTGATCATGAAAAGCCCCTCTGTGGTGGTCGAGCGGCCCGTGGTCGATGAACATGACATTTTTAATTATTGTTGTGAAAATAAATAAATCCGCCTAGCGCGGCGCTCATCGTGCGACAGAGCCGGTATGACGAGGGCCAAGGCCATGCAATTTCCCTCCATCGACAAGGACCAGCGCCGCATCCTGCAACGGCTGCGCAAGTCCGGCCCGCTGTCGCGATCCGCGCTGTCGGCGGCGCTGGAAATCAGCGGCACGGCACTGACCCGGCTGTCCCGCGATCTGCTCGCGCTCGGGCTGGTCGAGGAAATGCCCGACGTCGATGTGCAGCGGCGGGGCAGGCCCGCCATCCCCCTCCGCCTCGCTCCGCGCGGCGGCTATGCGGTCGGCGCGACGGCGCATAAGGGGCTGATCGAGATCGCGCTGGTGGACTTCACCGGCACCACGATCGCGATCCATCATGAAGCGACCGAGCCGATCGATCCCAGGGCGTTCGCGCACAAGATCCGCCGCATCACCCATATGCTGGTCGATCGCCATGGCCTGCTGGGGCAAAGGATGCTGGGCATCGGCATCGCGGTCCCTGGCCCGGCGCTGTCCTTGGCGGGCGACCGTTGGGCGGTGGTCGATGTCCTGCCCGATTGGCGGGACGCGCCCTTGCACGACATATTCTCAGCCGAAATGGGCTGGCCCTTGTGGATCGAAAATGACGCCAACGCCGCGGCGATCGCTGAATATTATCTCGGCGGCCTCATCCGCGATTTTTCCTCCATGGTCATATTGCTGCTTGGGTTTGGCATCGGCGCTGGCGTCATCGTGGACGGCCGCCTCGTGCGCGGGCAATTTGGCGCGGCGGGCGAGATCGGGGCCTTGTTTCCCGGTGACCGGCCGCGTCCCAGCCCGCTCGACCTGCTCGCCGTCCTGCGCGCAGGCGGGTGCGATATTTCCTCCGTCGCCGAAATCGATTTTGATGCCACAGACCAGGCGCCGATCATCGAAACCTGGCTCGACCGCGCCGCGCGGCAGTTGGAAATCGTTTGCAATTCCGCCTTTGCCTGGTTCGATCCGGGCGCGATCATGCTGGCGGGGGCATTGCCGCGCGCCATTCTCGATGGCCTGGCCGATCGCCTGCGCAGCGCCCATCTGGTCACCATGTTCGATCATCGCAGGCCGCCGGTGCAGGTCTCGAATCTCGGCAGTTCGCCCATCACCTTGGGCGCGGCGCTGTTGCCCATTCACGCGTTGTCGGCAGAAATTTGACGGAACATAAGAATGGCCGCGACCGGACGTTTTGGGTCGGCATGAAAATCCATGTTATTGCGCTGTTTGTCGGGCTGTGAGACTAGCACTCCCATGATGATGCGCGGCACCCACGACATGTCTCTGGTTATCCTGTCGATCCTGATCGCCATGTTCGCATCGTTCACGGCGCTCAGCCTTGCGACGCGCATGCGGGCATCGACCGGCTGGATGCAGCATATGTGGGTGACGGCCGCCGCCATTGCCCTGGGCGGCGGCATCTGGTCGATGCATTTCGTCGCCATGCTCGCTTTCACCATGCCGGGCATGGTGATGCGCTATGACCTCGCGCTCACCCTCTTGTCGCTGGCGCTGGCATTGGGCTTCACCTGGGCCGGATTCTGGATGTTGAGCCGGTCGGCCATGGCACCGCTGCGCTTGGCGGTGGCGGGCCTGTTGATCAGCGCTGGCGTGCTTGGCATGCATTATCTCGGCATGGCGGCGATGCACATGGCGGCAACGCTCCGCTATGATCCATTCTGGCTGCTGCTGTCCGTTCTGATCGCCGTCGGGGCCGCGACGGCTGCTATGTGGCTCGCCGCCCGCGATCATCAATTGTCGCATCGGCTGGTCGCGGCCGCCATCATGGGTGTGGCGATCGCCGGCATGCATTATGCGGGCATGCGCGCGGCGATCTTCACCGCAAAGACGGGCCTGACCATGACCGGCGGTGGCGGAAACCTAGGACAAACCTATCTGGCCATGTTGATCAGCGCGGTGACGGTGCTGATCCTGCTGCTGGCACTGGGTGCCGCCGGGCTGGAACGGCTGTTCCGCAATATCACCCGGCGGGAGGCGCGCATCGCGCTGCGCCTCAAGATCGCCGACGTGCTGCGTGGCCGCAATACAGAGGAAGCCTTACAGGAGGTCGCGGCGCTCATGGGCGCGCATTTCGGCGTTGCCCGTACCGGCTATGGCCAACTCGACCCGGTCGAGGACATCTTCCATTATGATATCTGCTGGACCGACGGGGCTGCGCCGCCCTTGCTGGGCCGCTACCCCGCCAAGACCTTCGGGCCGAAAATCGTCACCGCGCTCAAGGCAGGGCAGACGGTCGTCATCGATGATCTGTTTCACTCTGACCTCAGTAATGACACCCGCCTCCACGCGGACGCCAAATCGGTCGATACCCGCGCGATCCTCGTCGTCCCCTTCATCCGCGACGGCCGCCTGCAAACCATCGTCTATCTGAATGACCGCCACGCGCGCGCCTGGCAGCGGGACGATACCGCCTTCATGGAGGAGATCGCCGAACGCACCCGGCTGGTCATCGAACGCGCCGCGGTCGAGGAACAGTTGCGCGAACTCAATGCGACGCTCGAAGGACGGGTCGAGGCGCGCACGCGGGAATTGCGCGATGCGCAGGAAGCCTTGCTGCACAGCCAGAAACTCGAAGCCATCGGCCAGCTCGTGTCCGGCATGGCGCATGACTTCAACAATGTGCTGGCGGCGATCGTCGGGGCCTATGACCTGATCCTGCGCCGTCCCGACGACCTCGATCGTGTGCGTCGCTATGCCCAGGGTGGTCTCGACGCCGCCGAACGCGGTGCCAAGCTGACCGCGCAACTGCTTGCCTTCGCCCGCGCGCAACGCATCCAGCTTCAACCGCTCCTGGTCTGCGATGTTATCCGGCCATTGCACGACCTGCTCGCGCGTACCCTGGGGCCGATGATCAGGCTCGATTTTCAGCTCAACCCAAATCCCGTGCCGGTCCTGGCGGACGCGACCCAGCTGGAAATGATGGTGCTGAACCTGGCGATCAATGCCCGCGATGCCATGCCCAATGGCGGAACGCTGGCCATCTCTACCCATGTCCGCACCGTCAGCGGCGACAGCGAAATCGCCGACAATGACTATGTCGAAATCGCCGTGCGCGATACCGGCACGGGCATGGACGAAGTCACCTGCCGTCGTGCCATGGAACCCTTCTTCACGACCAAGGCGGTGGGCAAGGGCACGGGCCTTGGCCTCGCGCAAATCTATGCCAGCGCGCGACAGGCGGGCGGGACCGTCCGCCTCGAAAGCATCTTGGGCGAAGGTACCACCGTTCGCGTATTACTCCCCTGCACGACGTGGCAGCCCATCGCCGCGTCGCCCGCTGCCGCGCTTGCGCCTGCTGCGGAGCGAGACGCGGCGCGCATATTGCTCGTGGATGACGATGACAGCGTGCGGACCATCGTCGCGGGCGCCTTGGAAAGCCATGGCCATCATGTGGTCGAGGCGATTGATGGCGCCAGCGCCCTGATCAAGCTCGATGCGCAGGACTTCGACATCGCCGTTATCGACTTTGCCATGCCGGGTATGAATGGCGCCGAACTCGCCGCCCGGATCGCACAGCAATGCCCGTCGCTGCCCGTCATGTTCGCCAGCGGATTTGCCGATACTGACGCCATTGATTCCGTCACGGGCGGCAATGCCGTCATGTTGCGCAAGCCGTTCCGTATCGATGAATTGCTCGCCGCGATGCAGGGGCTGCTGGTGTCCCGACCGTTGGACAGCGTCGCCTGACGGCCGGAAACCGGCACCCCGGCCCAAACCTTCAATCCGGCGCGCTGGCCAACATGCCCGTCGACATGTCCAGCACGCCTACGAGCGCATCGATCTTGAAGGGCTTGCGCACTATGTGGGTGATCAGGCTCGTGTCCGCCGACACGCCTTCTTCGGCATAGCCCGTCACCATGATGATCGGCAGATCGGATGCCCGGCGTCGCGCGTCTTCTGCCAGTTCGATCCCGGTCATGCCCGGCATCGCAAAGTCCACGATCATCACGTCTGGAAGCTCGGCATCCAGCATCGTCACCGCCTCCGCGCCGGACGCCGCCTGCGTGATATGATAGCCAAAACTCTCAAGTCCTTCGGCAACGAACCGGCGCACGCCTTCGTCATCGTCCACGACCAGGATGTTGAGCTTCGCACGGACCCGGTCCGACGGCGAGATTTGCGCGACCAACTCCGTATCGACCACTGGTTGCTCGGCGAGCGGCAGCCAGATGCTGACGGTGGTACCCTCCTGCTCCACACTGTCGATCTGCGCGATCCCGCCTGACTGCCGGGCGATCCCGAAGACTTGGCTCAGGCCAAGGCCGGTGCCCTTGCCCAGTGGCTTGGTCGTGTAAAAGGGGTCGAACACTTTGGACAGGATCGGTCGGGGTATCCCCACACCATTGTCGCGCACCCGCACCACACCATAGCGTCCGGGCTTCACGCCCTCCGGTGCAGAGGGCCCGGCGTCCGTTTCGATCGTCAATATGCCGCCTTCCGGCATCGCGTCGCGCGCATTGATCGCCAGGTTCAGCACGGCCAGTTCGAGCTGATGCATGTCGGCCATCACCCAGGGCTGGCTCGCCGCCAGCGACCGTCGCTGGTCGATGCGCGGGCCGATGGTCCGGGCCAGCAGGTCGCTCATGCCCTCCACCAGCGCATTGAGGCTGAGCGGCGCGAGCGCCAATTGCTGGGTGCGCGAAAAGGCCAGAAGCTGGCGCGTCAGCTTCGCCGCGCGATCGGTCGCCTCCGCTGCGAAACGGGCGTGGCGCAATATCCTTTCGTCGTCGCTCCGCCGCTCGATCATTTCGAGGTTACCGGATACGACGGTCAGCAGATTGTTGAAATCATGCGCGATACCACAGGTCAACTGGCCCACCGCTTCCATCTTCTGCGATTGGACTAGCGCCGTCTGCGCGCGCTCGCGCTCGGCCACTTCCTCCATCAACATATTGTTGGCGCGCGACAATTCGCTCGTGCGCTCGGCAATACGCGTTTCGAGATTGGCGTTGAGGTGTGTCAGCCGCTCTTCGGCCAGTTGCAGCGCGGCGAGCCGCTCGCGCGCCTCATATTGTCGTCGCCGCACCCGCATCGCAGACCGCACAGCGCTGCCCAGCGTCTCGCTATGGATGGGCCGCTCCAGCACGATGACATTGCCCAGCCGCTCCAGCACAAGCATGGCGTCGCGGGGCCGATGCCCGGCCCGCCGCGTGGCGAGCAGGATGAAGGGAAAGTCCGACCATGGCGGCTGTTGCGCGACCCAGGCGTCGAGTGCGCTACGATCCGCCCCGGCCAGCGACTCCTCGGTGATGATCGCGGTAGCCGCGCCTTGAACCAGCTCGTCGCTCAGCGCACGCGCATCGGTGCAGGTCGTGCAGGCATAATCCTGCTTCGCCAACAGCGTTTCCATCACTGCCGCGTCTCTACCCCTCTGCGCCAGAACAAGGATGCGATCTTCCATCCTTATGTCTCGCTCGCCGCCGGCTCTGCTGCCAGCAAGGGCGTCTTGCCGCTATAGGTGGGCACGCCGGTCAGAACGCCGTCGAAATCCTTGAGCGGCTCGCCCACGGTAATGCCGTTGCGGCCCAGGCGATATTCCCTGATGGTCGCCTCATGCGGCGTGGTGCGGCTCTTCACGACCGACACGGCCTTGAGCATTTCGCCCTTGGCCTCGAAATAGCGGAAAAGGACGATCGTGTCGGACAGATAGCTGAGGTCAACGTCGGACCGGACCTCGCCGATGATACCATGCTGCCCCAATATGAGGACGGTGATAACGCCCTGCTGGTTCAGATAGCTCAACATCTCGTGCATCTGCAGCACCAGATATTTCTCGCCCGGCATGGCCTGCAGAAAGGCGTTCAGGCTGTCGATCACCACGAAGCGAACGCCATCCTCTTCCACGGCGCGGCGGACCCAGCTCGCAAATTCGCCCGGCGACATTTCCGCGGGGTCGATCTGCGTGACGGTCAGCGCGCCGCTGTCGAGATGCGGCTGCAAATCCATGCCCATGGCGCGGGCACGGGTGATCATCGTCGGCCGTCCTTCATCGAACAGGAAATAGGCCGCCTTTTCGCCGCGCGCGATGGCGCTCAGGCCAAACTGCACCGCGGTCGTCGTCTTGCCGACGCCCGAAGGTCCATTGAACAGCAAATTGGTGCCCACCGAAATGCCGCCGCCCAACATCTGGTCCATGCGCTCCAGCCCGGTGGAAACCAACTGCTGGACATATTGACCATGATGTTCATTTGCGACCAGACGGGGGAAGACGGCCACACCACCGGTTTCGATCACGAAATCATGATAGCCACCGCGATATTTCACGCCGCGCATCTTCACGACGCGCAGGCGGCGGCGTTCGGTGCCATAATCCTGCGCCGCTTGTTCCAGCGTGATGACGCCATGGGCAATGCTGTGCAACTGCAGGTCGTTGGGATCGGAACTGCGATCATCGAGCATCAGCACCGTGCAATGGCGCTGCGAGAAATATTGCTTCAGTGCTAGGATCTGGCGGCGATAACGCAGCGAATTTTGCGCCAGCAACCGCATTTCTAACAGGCTATCGAACACCACCCGAACCGGCCGGATGCGATCGACGCACTCCATCACGCCCTGGATCGTCTCGCCCAATTCCACTTCGGACGGCTCCAAAATGGATTGCTCCGCGTCGGGGTCCAGCCCTTCGCCGCTGACCAGTTCAAACAGGTCGATATCGTCCAGCACCCAATTATGGCTGCGCGCGACTTCCTTCAATTCCGCCGATGTTTCAGACAGGGTGATGTAAAGGCCGCATTCTCCCTGGCGCGCGCCTTCCAGCAGGAATTGCAGCGCGATCGTCGTCTTGCCGCTGCCGGGCGTTCCTTCCAGCAGATAGGCGCGATTGGCCGTCAGCCCGCCGCCCAAAATATTGTCCAGGTCCGCAATGCCGGTGGAAATCGTCACCTTGCGGTCATCGGTGGCCAGATCCGTCATATCGTCCTCAAACTCTTGCGCTCACAGGGAGCCGGTTGTTTCAGAAACGATTTGATCGCGATTTTGGTCCATGAACGGCTGTTCACATGACCGGACATCAGCCAAAATCACGTGGTTCATCGCAGGAAATCGGGCTTGGCGACACGCATCCGGCGATAGCGCGCTTCGATCAGGCTAAAGACCCCGAACAGCCCCAGGCCAAAGGCCACGACGCTCAAAATGATGGTGCCTTCCTCCTGTGCCCGCAATTGTTTGAGCGCTTCGCCCAGCCCACCCGCCTGATCGGGATCATGGTTCAGCGCGGCCGAAATGACGAACCAGCCGATCAGCGCGAATATCAATGCGCGCGCGGCATAACCACAGCGTCCGATCCAACGCACATAGTCGGGGGCGGGGGTATCGCCATCCAGTTCGTGAAACTCCGCCTTATAGGCTTTGATCGCCTGAGTCGCGGCAACCGCAAAGAGAACCAGGCCAACCAGTACCAGAAGGAACACGCCGCCCGGCTGGGACAAAAGCCAGGCGGACCAGCTTTCGGCGCTCGCGTCCCCCGGACTGCCCTGCTGCGCCGATGTCTGGCGCAAGGCCAAGCGCGCTGCGGCGACCGCCAGGATGACATGGGAAATGCCGCTCATGGCATAGCCCACCCGCTTGAATTTCCCCTTGAGCGTCCGGCTGCAATTTTCCGGGTCCATCGCCGCTTCGGTCAGTCGCCATATGGCGTAACCGGCAAACCCCAGCGCGCAGATGGCCAGCAGCACATGGCCCAGCGGCGCATCGACCATGCTGCCCAGCGCACCTTGATTATCCTTCACCTCGCCGCCCGTCGATGCGACATCCAAAGCGAACCAGCCGATCAGGATATAGACGAGTCCGCGCGCTGCAAAGCCGATGCGCGCGAATAGGGTCATACGGTCACTATAAATCATGAGGCCTCCTATCGGGGAGGCTAATGCGCGGTAAGTGCGGACGTTCCCTTGGAATCTTTTTCCATGGCCGGGTCTTTCAGGCGGAACGTTAAGCGATGAACCCCTGTGCCGCGCTGGCAATATGCTCGGCCCATAGCATCTGCCCCTCGGCATCCTGGATCAGGTCTTGCCGCACCTCGATTTCCGCATAGCGCAATCCGTTGGGAAAAGCATGAAAGGGCACCGTATAGTCGGTGGCATCCATCGCATAGGGTTCATTGTCACCGACGACGACACCGGCAACCGACCGCAACTGGTCGAGCATCGACAGCGCGAAATCCGTCCGCCCTTGCCAATGCAATATGCCGATGTCCCAGGGACGGACATCACCGTTCAGCACCGGGGTAAAACTATGCAACGACAACAGGACCGTCTCGCGTCCTGCGGCCGTCCGGGCCGTGATCAGGTCCGCCATCGCCTGATGATAGGGTCGGTGGATCGCTCTCACCCGCTCTGTCTTCTCCGCCATATCCAAATCGGCATTGCCGCCAATCACGGTGCCATCGGATAAAGCGGGTATCGCCTCGGCATGCGCCGGGTCACGATTGCAATCGATAACCAGACGCGAATAGCTCTGATGCAGAAAAGGGGCATCCAGCCGCCGCGCCAGCGCATGGCCAAGCCCATAGACTCCGATATCGACGGCGATGTGGCGCACCAGATCGATCGCGTTCAACCCCATATCCCCCAGCGTCCCCGGAATAGCCGCCCCCGCATGATCGCCGATCAGCAGGAACGGGGAGCCGCCTTCTGCGTTGAACAGCCCGAACGGCAACGGATCGCCCGGACCCAAGAGATTTTCTGCCGTGCGCCCGGCCATCAGGACATGACCTTATGCCGTTGCTCACCATTCGACACAGCACCATCTATCACTATCAGCAGCCGGTATCCCTGGGTGAACATCGCATCATGATGCGCCCTCGCGAGGCATTTGACCAGCGCTTGCTGTCCGCACGCCTCGACATCGATCCTGCGCCCAGCGAATTGCGCTGGCTGCATGACGTCTTCGGCAATTCCGTCGCCATCGCCACATTCAAGGCGCGGGCTGCGCAATTGGTCGTCAATAGCGAAGCCACATTGGATCATGCCCCGCTCGCGCAGAAGCAGGTGGACGTTGAACCCTATGCCCGCCTCTTTCCCTTCACTTATTCGTCGGAAGACATGCCCGACCTGCTTCGGTCGATCGAACGGGAATATCATGATCCCGAACGCATCGTCGATAATTGGGCGCGCAGCTTTGTCAGCAATCATGGCAATACCAGCACGATCGCGCTGTTGACGGAAATCGCCACGGGCATCCAGCGCGAATTCACCTATGTCCCCCGCCATGAAAAGGGCACCCAGTCGCCCATAGAAACGCTCAAGCTGCGCCAGGGCACCTGCCGCGACTTTGCCGTGTTGATGATCGAGGCGGTGCGCGCTCTGGGTTTCGCCGCGCGGTTCGTTTCTGGTTATGTGTATAATCCTTCGCGATCCGAAGATGTGGTGGGCGGCGGCAACACCCATGCCTGGGTTCGCATCTTCCTGCCTGGTTCCGGCTGGGTCGAATTTGATCCCACCAACGGCATTATCGGCAATCGCGGCCTCATCCGCGTCGCCGTCGCGCGCGATCCCTATCAGGCGTTGCCCCTGTCGGGCATATGGTTCGGCCCGCCCGGCAGCTTCCTGAACATGGATGTGTCGGTCGATGTGCTGCGTGCCGACCCCAGCCTGTTTCCCTCGACCAACCATGGTGCCATCAACAGCCGACATATCGGCGCTTAAGGAAAGTACCCGTCCATGCTGATCCGCTGCGGATATGATATTGCCTTCAATACCGATGCGAAGACCGCGATGGTCGCGCTGTTGAGCGTGCATCCCTCGCGGCATCAGGATCTGCGCACGCCTCAGCGGTTGATGGCCAGCCCCGATATTCCGCTTTATCAGTTCGAGGACGGGTTCGGCAATGTCGCCACCCGCTTCGCGATCCCGCCCGGCGGCGTGACCCTGTCCTGCGATTTCGTGATCGAAGACAGTGGCGAGCCCGATGTGCGCGCCCCCGATGGCCCGCAAATCCCGGTCGAGGATTTGCCCGACGCGGTGATGCCCTTCCTGCTTGGCAGCCGCTATTGCGAAACCGATCGGCTGATGGATGTCGCCTGGGGCAATTTCGCCCATTATGCCTCGGCCCGCGACCGGGTCGATGCGATCGTCGATTTTGTCCACAATCATATCGAGTTCGGCTATCATTATGCCCGGTCGGACAAGACCGCCTGGAACGGCTATCAGGAACGGCGCGGCGTATGTCGCGACTTTGCCCATCTCGCTGTCACCTTGTGCCGCTGCATGAATATCCCGGCGCGCTACTGCACCGGCTATTTGGGTGATATCGGCATCCCGCCGGTCGATGCGCCGATGGATTTCAGCGCCTGGTTCGACGTCTATATCGACGGCAACTGGTACACCTATGATGCCCGTCACAACCGCCCCCGCATCGGCCGCATCCTCATGGCGCGGGGACGCGATGCGACCGACGTCGCCCTGACTACCGCTTTCGGCCCCGCCAATCTGGTCCGGTTCGACGTCCATACCGATGAAGTGCAATCGATAGAGTAAGGGGCCGAGCCACCCCGCCCGCGTCAGGAAAGGCCAAGCACCGATCTTGCAAAATGCACGACGAGCCGCCATTTGCCGCGCCGTTGACGTATTCAAAGGGTAAGCCTGCCATGACGACTGAAACCGCTACCGCGCCCGAAACCCATGCTTTCGAGGCGGATGTTTCGAAGCTGCTGCGCATGATGGTGCATTCGGTCTATTCCGACCGTGACGTCTTCCTGCGCGAACTCATCTCCAACGCCGCCGATGCGTGCGAGAAGCTGCGCTATGAAGGTATCGCCACGCCATCTCTGCTGGGCGATGACCCGCAACCGCGCATCCGCGTTCTGCTGGACGCAGACCAGAACCGCCTGACGATCGAAGATAATGGCATCGGCATGACCGCGGCTGAAATGGGCGAGACGCTGGGCACGATCGCCCGGTCGGGCACCAAGGCGTTCATGGAGCGCCTCGCCGCCGAAGCGGGCAAGGAAGGCTCGCAACTGATCGGCCAATTCGGCGTCGGCTTCTACTCCGCTTTCATGGTGGCCAGCCAGGTCGAGGTGTTTTCGCGCCGGGCCGGATCGGACGAGGCTGCCAGCTGGACCTCGGACGGGCAGGGCACTTACACCATCGCCCCCGTAGACCCGGCCGATGCGCCCACGCGTGGCACCCGCGTCGTCCTGCACCTGATGGAAGACGCCAAATCCTATGCCGAACGCTATACGGTCGAGCGCATCATCAAGGCACAGTCGGGCCATGTCCCGGTCCCGATCATGCTGTTCGAAAAGCCCGATGCGGAAGGCGTCGACATCGCCGATGGCGCCGCATTGTGGCTTAAGCCCAAGTCCGAGATCAGCGAAGAGGATTATGCCGACTTCTATCGCAGCGTCGCCGGCCAATATGACAAGCCCGCACACACGGTCCATTACCGGGCCGAAGGCCGCTATGAATATTCGGTCCTGACCTTCATCCCCGAAACCAAGCCGTTCGACCTGTTTGACCCGGATCGCAAAGGGCATATCAAACTCTATGTTCGTCGCGTCTTCATCACCGACGAAGCGCCGATCCTGCCCCGTTATCTACGGTTCGTACGCGGCCTGGTGGACTCATCGGACCTCCCGCTCAACATGTCGCGTGAGATGATTCAGGACAGCCCGGTGCTGGGTGCCATCCAGAAAGGCGTGACCGGCCGTCTGCTCGGCGACTTGCAGAAGCTGGCAGACAATGATGCGGAGGCCTATCAGCGCATCTGGGAAAATTTCGGCCCCGTCCTCAAGGAAGGACTGTATGAGGATTTCGAACGGCGCGAGGCGCTGCTTGGCCTCGCCCGGTTCAAAAGCACCACATCGGGTGAAGGCTGGCGCTCGCTCAAGGACTATGTCGCGCAGCTTAAAGAAAACCAGACCGCCATCTATTATGCGACCGGCAGCGACCTTGACCGGCTGTCCACCTCGCCACAGCTTGAAGGCTTCCGCGCGCGCGGCATCGAGGTGCTATTGCTGCCCGATCAGGTCGATAATTTCTGGACCACCATGGGCGTCGATTATGAAGGCAAGCCGTTCAAGTCGGTGACGCAGGGCGGCGCGGACCTGGGCCTCATTCCGCTGGTCGAAGGCGCGGACAAGCCCACCGAGCCGGAAAATGCAGCCGTCGCCGACTTCCTCGCCTTCGCCAAGACGACCCTCGCTGATGCCGTATCCGATGTGCGCGCGTCGGACCGGCTGACGACCAGCGCTGTATGCCTGGTCGCGCCCGAAAGCGGCATGGACCGGCAATTGGAAAAGCTGCTCGCCAGCGCAGGCCAGCTCCCGACGGCGGCGTTGCCTGTGCTGGAGATTAATCCGCGTCATGCCCTGATCCAGAAATTGGCGTCGAGCGACGATGCGGATGGTCTCAAGTCCGACCTCGCCCATTTGCTGCTCGACCAGGCCCGCATCGCCGATGGCGAACAACCCACCGACGCGCGCGCCTTCTCTGACCGGCTCGACCGACTGATGAGCCGCGCGGTCGGCTGACAAATGGCGATGGCCCGTCATCCATGCGATGACGGGCCATCCTCCCTGGGCTAGGGTGGCAATCATGGTCAGCACATCGCCCTACCGCCGCATCGGCATCATCGGCACAGGCCGGGTCGCGTCCGCCATCGGCCTCGCGCTGGCCGACCATTCCCAAGACCCGCTTCTAATCTGGGGTCGGAGCCCTAAGAAATGCGCCGAGGCTGTCGCCGTCATCGGACGGGCGCAGGCGACCGAAGATATGGCCCAGATCGCGCGCGACTGCGATCTCATCATGCTCGCCGTCGCGGACGATGCCCTCGCACACATCGTCGTCGCTCTGGCACAGGCTGAACCCACCGACCAGCCACGATTCATTTTCCACGTCAGCGGGCGCAGCGGCGCGACCATATTGGACCCACTGCGCAGCGCCACGTCGATGACGGCGGCTATCCATCCCGCCATGACCTTCACCGGCAACCCGACGCGTGAAGTCAAACATATGGTCGGCGCCCGCTTCGCCGTCACTGGATCGACTGAACAAGCCAACGCGGCAGCCCAAAAGCTCGTAACCTTGCTGGGCGGCATCATGGTGCCCGTCGAAGAGGCGCAGCGGGCGCTCTATCACGCCGCTTTATGCCACGGTGCCAACCATTTGGTCACGCTGATCGCCGGAGCCTGCCAGGCACTCGCCGCCGCCGGTGTCGCCGAACCCTCGGCACTCCTCGCCCCCCTGGTACGCGCCGCGCTGGACGCCAGTCTCGATCACGGCATGGCAGGCCTCTCCGGCCCGCTGCTGCGCGGCGACGACGAAACGATCGCCAAACATCTCGCAGCGCTGGGCGAACAATGCCCGACACTCCTGCCGCCCTATAAGGCGATGGCGCTGGCAACCCTGGACGAACTGGACAGGCACAATGGCGCGCCGCGATCCACTGCCGCTTGCCGAACGCTTCTTGAAAAAGACTGAGCGCAAAACCGCCCTGATTGCAGCGCACCGCCATTCCGCAGGGACTTCTACGTCATTCGACCCATAGCCTGCGAAGGCCTTCCACCTATCCTTTCGCATGTTTGATAGGATGCTGCATGATCCGCTGGCTGCTTTTTTCTTCTGCCGCCCTTCTCGCGATGGCAGCGATGTCGCGCGGACAGGCCGCGCCTGCGCAGGCACCTGGTTGGGATAATGCAGCGGCCGCCCGCTATCTTGAAAGTCGCCTGACCTGGTGGCGGCAATGGCCCAAATTCGAACGGGATCATGGCACGCGCTGCGTATCATGTCATACCTCGCTGCCGCATGTTCTGGCGATGCCCGCTTTGCGCGCACAATCTGGCGAACATCGACAAAGCATCGATGAAATGGCCATGTTCGATGACGTGGTAAAACGCGTTTATCTGTGGGACGCGGTCCAGCCTTTCTACCCTGATCAGACGCGCGGCGTGCCCAAATCTGCCGAATCCCGCGGCGTCGAAGCGGTCCTGAACGCCCTGATCCTCGCCACCCGCGATCAGGCAAGCGGGCATTTTGGCGCGGATACGCGACAGGCCTTCGCCAACATGTGGGGCGTCCAGATGAAGACGGGGGATCAAAAGGGCGGCTTCACCTGGCTCAATTTCCGCCTCGAACCCTTTGAATCGACCAGCGCGTCATATTGGGGTGCAACCCTGGCGGCGCTCGCTGTTGCCCGTGCGCCCGACGGCTATGCCGCAAACCCGGCCATTGCGCCACAAATCGAAGCGCTCCGCGCCTATCTGCGCAGCGGCATCCGCGGCGGATCGCTCTATTCCCGATCCCTCATCCTATGGGCGGACAGCCAGCTTGACGATGTGTTGGTTCCAGAGCAACGTACCGAAATCCTCGCGGAACTGATGGCAAGCCAGCGACCGGATGGCGGCTGGAACCTGCCGAGCCTGTCGACATGGCAGCGCATCGATGGAACGAGTTTGCCACAGGAAAGCGACGGCTACGCCACCGCATCGGTCGCCGTCATTCTACGAGAAACAGGCGATCCGTCGACTGCAACCGCCCTAAAACGCGCGCAAAAATGGTTGGCCACCCATCAGGACAAAAGCGGCGCGGTTCCGGCAAAGTCGATCAACAAGGATCGGCAACCCGGCACCGACGCCTATCTATTCATGACCGACGCGGCCACGGGTCTGGCAGGATTGGCCATGCAACCAAAGCAGCCATAGACACAGCTGGACCGCGATCTCTGAGCGGTTATAATCGGTGCCAACCGTCTATGACTTTTTCCTGGGTTGCCGCTGGACCGCGATCTCTGAGCGGTTATAATAGATCCGTCATTATCGCATTGAAAACCAAAGCGATAATGACGGATCGCCCGCCTTCAAAACGACCCGAATCGCTAAAACAAAGCCAGCTGATCGGGGTTTTTCCGCTGCCGCCTGCGCCGCTGCCCTGAAAATCGCACGATATTTTCATATTGCCGGTCCGTGAAACTGAGGATGTGGACGTCGCCATTATCGGGGAGCTTCGCTTCGACTCGCCGCATGTAGGTTTCAAACTGTTCCTTGCCGTTGCAGAAACGAGCATAGACGGAAAACTGGCTTTTCTCAAAACCTTCGTCCAGCAGGAACTCGCGGAATTTGGTAGCGGCACGGGCCTGTTCCTTGGTGCCCACCGGCAGGTCGAACATCACGAAAATCCACATCAGGCGATATCCGCTCAGTTGGCTCGCGCTCACGGGAGCAGCGCGTCGAGCCCGGCCAGTTCCAGGGCAGAAGGCGGGGCCGGAAGAATGATGTCGGTCGCCAGCCCACTTTGAAACGCCCGCGCCAGGCTTTGGGCAGCCCGGTTGGCGGCACCCGCCACCGTCGTCGCGCCGTCCGCTCCAGGCAGGTCGAGCGCGATCAGCCCGGCAAAAGCGCGCTTGGCTTCGGGCGTCACCCTATCGATGCCACGCGCCGCCATCCGCACCGCCAGTCCATCGACCAGCGGCCGAAAAGGCTCGATCAGGTCGTCGGCTAGGGCAAAGGCATTGGTGCGGTTGGCATGATGCACGCCGATCGAGGGAT
The DNA here is from genome assembly GCF_000743655.1 of Sphingobium sp. ba1. Classification (NCBI taxonomy): domain Bacteria; kingdom Pseudomonadati; phylum Pseudomonadota; class Alphaproteobacteria; order Sphingomonadales; family Sphingobiaceae; genus Sphingobium; species Sphingobium sp. ba1. Next base: position 483,167 of record NZ_JPPQ01000083.1, on the reverse strand, counting down.
GCAGGCCGGATGCTACCACGGCGCGCGCACACAGCGATCGCAGCACGGTATAGCCATAGTTGAGCAGGGCGTTGATATCCTCCGCATCCCGGTCGCGACGAAAACTCTCGCCCATCAGCAAAGGCCAATAGCGGCGCGCCGTCTGCGCCTCGACATTGTCCGGGTCGCCCGACCCGACCCGCCTGGCCAGCAGGTCGAACGCGGAGGCAGACACGCCATTGGCCTCCAAAATCGCCGCCTGCCAGCGGATCTTGGCGATGATGATCCGCCGCCATAGCTGCTTGGACAGCGGTTTGCCCGCCTCCCACTGCGCGCGGATGCGGCTGTTCTGGGCATGATGCCCGTCGAGCGGCAGGCAGACGGCGACCGGCGCATGATTGCTGCCGCACAACAGCATGATCGCGCCCCGCTGCGCCAGCGCGACGATCAGATTGGTGGACCAGCTTATGCCATGGGCATGGACGATGACCGCGGCGACATCGTCCAGCGGTATCCGGCCGACCTCCTCCCGATCCTGCGACACGATCAGGAAACCGCGATAGGCCGACAGATGACGGCCGTCGGTCGCGATATCGACGATTCGGTCCATGTCTGTCGCCGCGCCCGCTCAGTTCGGCTTGCGTGTCTTGCGCTGCTTCGTACGCGCGGGAAAGCCGGGGTCCAGCACCCGGCCCAACTCGTCGATCCGAACCTGGCGCGCGCGCAATGCCTTGAGCGTGTTGGGCGAGGGGTAGCTATATTTGAACGGATCACCTTTATCGGCATCGCGCGCCTTCAACGCTCCGCCTTCATTGGGTGGCGCGACCGCAAATTGCTTCTCGGAAAATTTCACGACACGCACCAGTTCCCGCTCCGCACCATTTCGCTCGATCGCCAGCACATCGTCGCGATGCAAACTCAAAACCTTGCGCGCGGTGGGGTTGGCGGCGCGGATGGCGGATTGCCAGCCCGGCTGATGCGCATCGAACATGGAAACGACTTCATTCACCCACTTGCCTCCCGGCAATTCCCACACATCATATCTGTAGTTGGAATCGCCCTTATAGCCCTTGTAGATGTGTCCATTTCGGTCACGAATGGGAATGACGCTCAGCGGTTCGGTCACGCGCACGCGACGGACGCCACCATAGGGATGCCATTCGCGACTGCCAAACTCACCAATCGCCTTCTCGAACGCCTTGCCCTCCAGCCCGTCGAGATGCTGGTAGAGCGCAGCCTTCAACTCAGGGTCGCGCACACGGTCGATGTCGGCCAGCTTCTTGAAGCTCGACAACGGCACCCGGCGCACCACGATGCTGTTGCCCTTGGCGTCGCTTTCCCCGGTAAAGCCATAGGCGGTGTCATTATGCAGCCGCCCGGCGGTCGCGTCCTTGCCCTTGGGCAGGCCCGCTTTCGACGCCGTGCCATGATCGGTACGGTGGCTGACGGTAATGGCATTGACGGCCGTGCGCAGATCATCGCGGAATCCTTCCCACGGTTCGGGAATGATGATCCGTTCGCGTCCTTCCGCGCCTTCCTGACCCGAAGCCCGCGCAATCCTGTTCAGCATTCCCCGGTCCACGATCGCCACCACCACCGCGTCGATCGCATGATGGCGATGATCCAGCCGGTTCTTGGCCTGATCCGCGCCGCCGCCGAAATTATGATCGGGCAACAGGTCGTTGAGGCCCAGCTTGCGCCGCACCATCTCGGTCAGGCGGCCGGGCGAAACCCAGATATGGCCGCTCCCTTCGCCCTTGTCGGGATAGAGCGTCGCCAGATATTCGCGCGACAGCCGGGCGAGATATTGGGTGTCGATCAGATGCCGAGCCTGAAACCCGCCGTCATCCTTGAACTTTTCCATCGCATCCGGCTCGAACCGCCAGCGCTTGTTGCGCGGCAATTGCGCGGCGCGCGCGGCAATCTCTTCCCAGCGGGCGCTATGCCCCCACGCTTCATAGGGGGACCGTTTGCGCTTCTCCCGATTGGCCTCGCGGGTGCAGACGATCTTGTTGCCATTGCTGTCGTCCAGCGTCGCGGTGAATGGCAGGATATGATCGACCTCGACCGCAGCGGAAAACAGCATGTCGATGGAAATCTGCACGCCACTATAGATGCACCGCCGGTCCAGTACATTGGCCGGATTCAGTTCCTCCCATAATTTCAGCAAGGCCCGGTTCGCACCGGTATCGGGCTTGCCGATCGCCAACAGCTTTTCCGACCGCCGTTCCGCATCCAGCCGATTGCTGTTATTCTCCTTATTGATCCGCTTCTTGTCCTCATCCGTCAGCTTCAGTTCGCGCGCCAGCTCGATCGCGATTTCGGCGGGCGGGCCATAGGCGCGGATCAGCCGGTTGACGATCCGCCGCAACTGATTGAGCCCGATATGGACGGTGGGATTGGTCAGCCGACCAACGCGCATTTCATCCGAATCGGACGGATCTCCCGTCCCCGGCATGATGTGCCGCTCCAGCGCCACGCCATAATAGGGCAATTGCGGTCGCCCCTCTTCGTCCTCGAAGACCTCGCCCGTGCGCCGGTCGCTATGATGGCCCAGGCCCGCCGCCGTGACCGCTTCGCTATATACCAGCACTCGACCATCCTTCTCGCCGTCGCGCAGCGCGTCGATCAGCTTGCGTGTCGCGGTCTCGCCGAACCGACCATAGCCCTGCGGCAACGGCGCATTGGTGACGGCTCGCGTCTGTTCCGGCGTTAACTCGTAACGCTCGGCCAGCCAGGCGCGAAAAGCCGCATCCTCCGCGTCGCTTTCGACATCGCCCAGCCGCTCGATCACTGCCCATTGCTCTTCGATCGACAAATGCACCCAGCGATTGCCGAAGCGCGTCTTGCTCCCCATCGCCGCCGCGACTTCATCGCCCTTCAACTCGGTGCGGTTTTCGCTCTCCTTGTTAAAACGCGCGTCGGGGTCTAGCTTGAGCGTCTTTCGCAGGCTTTCGAAACTGACCTTGTTGCGATCCTTGAGCTTGAGGAACAGCGTATCGCGTTCCTCGCGCGTCAGACGCTGCGCGACTTCGCCCGGCCGCACGATCATCAGCGCATTAAGTTCTTCCAGCAAGCGGCGGCGCTGGAACAAGGGATGCGCCTTGGGCAGCCGCCGGTCACCCGCGATCAGCGTACACATGCCGATCTGCGGTGCTTTCAAGGGGCGCTGGTAAAAGACGATCTCGAACAGGCGCTCATACACGTCGTCAGTCAGCACGTCGGGATGATGCGCCGCTTGCGCCTCCCAAATGGCCGCAAATTCCTCCTCCAGCAGGTCGCGGCCAGGGTAAAAATCATACCCATCGCCCTTGGCGTCTTCGCCGCTTTCAGGGCGCAGTCGTGTCCGGACCGGGGGAATGGCATTGGCGTCCGTCGCGCTGGCACGGCGTCGGTGCAACCATTCGCCATAGGTACGCGCGCCATTCTCGGCCATGGCCTCACGCGCACGATCAACGCCGATCGCGATCTTGCCTGCGTCGTCATCCGCTTTCCTATCGGCCTTCCGGTTGGATTTGAAACCGCGCCGCTGGTTGAGATGAAAGAGCGCCCGGCCCAATTCATGCAGCGACAGCGCCTCATCCAGCGCCCGTGCGCGGAGCGCATAGGGGTCGAGCGCGGCCAGCGCCTTGCGTTCACCTTCATCCTCAGGGAACAACCCGTCAGCGACGAGATATTTGAGCAACGCCCGCTGCCGCTGCTGAAAGCGATCCCGCCGCCGCCGCATCGCCCGCGCATCGCGCCGATCCACGGCCAACGACGCCCCGGACTTGGGATCGCGCCCATCACTGAAAATACGCGAACCGGCCGCGAGGATAGCTCTAGGCAATCCGCGCGCATCGAGTTCGATCGCCGCCCAACCCAGCGAATTGGCCCCCAGGTCAGCGCCCAAGCGCCAATATATATGCTTTTTGCCTGTCATGACAATCCACCCCCAGAAGAGAAAATCCAATGGGCCAAGTTACTTGGCTAAGGTCAAGGCAAATTCTGCGCCGAAATGGGTCTGTCGATCATTGTCACTATTGACGACGGTCGGCGCCTGTGCGATCTCAAAACCTCAGAGATCGCGGTCTGGCAGTTAACAAGTGTCAGTACGCACCAGATAAGGGCGACGCTCCGGCGTCGCCTTTTTTTTGTGCGTCACCCGTCAGCCTGCGATGATCCTTCCACCTGCCGATCGGCAAATCGGAACACCGCATCGTTGAACGCATCATTGGCGTCGCCCGCCACCATATGATGCGCGCCGTCGATATGCACATAGTCGGCATGCGGCACCATCTCCAGAAAGGCGCGCGCCCCCTCTTCGGTCACGATCCGGCTGCGGCCGCCCCGGATCAGCAAGGTGGGAATGGTTAGCCCCCGCGCCGCCGTCTCCAGCACGGTCGGTCCTTCCGCCTCCTGCTTGGCATCCACGCCCATCGTCATGAAAGCCGGGTCCCAATGCCAGTACCAGCGTGCGCCCCGCTGTCGCAAATTCTTCGCCAGCCCCCGGCTGCTCTGCGGCTTGTCACGATGCGGCAGATAGGCCGATACCGCCGCTGCTGCCTCCTCGATCGAGGCAAAGCCGTCCGACCCGGCGTTCATGAAGGCGATCACCTCGTTCGCCCCCTCCATGTCCACCGTTGCGGTGATGTCCACCAGCACCAGCGCGCGGATCGCGGCAGGATCGGCGGCGGCCACGATCATGCCGACGATCCCACCCAGCGACGCGCCCACCACCACCGGGGGTCGGTCCAATTGCGCCAGCACCGCGCGCAAATCATCGGCAAAGACGGTCAGATCATAGCGTCCATCGGGCGACCATCCGCTGTCGCCATGGCCGCGCAAATCCATGGATAGCGCGCGAAACCCATGGCGCGCCGCCTCGACCAGCGCCTTGCCCCAGCTTTGCCGCGTCTGCCCGCTGCCATGCAGGAACAGGATGGGCTGGCCATCCACCGGCCCGGTGACGTCGGCGGCCAGGTCTACGTCCGCCCCCCGCAATGTCTGTCTTTCAATCGCGCTCATGCCAGCCATTGTTACGCCTTTATCGCTGCACGGAAATCCTCATTCTTCAGGAATAGCGACGTATTGTCCGCGCCCAGATGCGTCCATTTGAGGTTCAGCCCGCCATCCACCAATATCGTCTGCCCAGTGATATATCTCGACAGGTCGGACAATAAGAAGGCGATGGCCCCCGCCTGTTCCTCCGGCTGGGCACGCCGTCCCATGGCGATCGCCGCCTGGTCCCGCGCCACATCCTCATCGATGTAAGCGCCCGACCCCGGTGTGATCGTCATACCCGGCGCGATCGCATTGACGCGGATATTGTCCAGCGCCAATTCGGTCGCCAGCGTGCGGGTCGCCGCGACGATCGCCGCTTTCGCCGTGCCATAGGCGATGTGATAGGGCGCGCTGTTCATCCCGCTGATCGAGGAAACTCCCACGATCGCACCCGGATTGCCCCGTGCCCGCAATTCCCGCGCCACCACCTGGCTCATGAAGAACATCGTCTCCAGATTCTGCTCGAACAGCGCCCGCCAGTCCGCCCGCGTCACCCGCTCCGCCCGCATCCAGGTCTGCGGAGCCGCGCCCCCCGCGACATTGGCCAGGCCATGAAGCGTGCCGGGGGCCGCCACCGCCGCCTCCATCACCTTCGCCACGCCCTCGTCCGTTCCCACATCGGCGATCACCGGCACGATCGCCAGCCCCTGCGCAATCAGCGGCGCGATATGCGCGTCGAACTTGGCCTGGGTGCGCCCAGCGGCAATCACGGTCGCGCCCGCCTGCGCCAGCATCTTCGTCGTCGCGGTGCCGATGCCGCCGCCCGCCGCGCCCGTGACGATGATCGTCCGGCCGGTGAAATCCATCAATTGCTGCGCCATGTCCGACATCCTCATCCCACTTTTTACGCGCTCAACCTAGCCCGCGCGGCCAAGCCCTAAACAGAGGGCAAAGCGAAACATCGCTCCCGCGCTAACCGCGCAGACCGCATTGCAAATGAACAGTGTTGTTGATTAGTTGCCGGAAACAACAAGCTGTCATGGAGCGGATATGAGCTGCACTCCCACCCGGACGCCAGCGCCCGATACATTCGATATCCCGACGCTGCGCGCAAAATATCGCGAGGAGCGCGACAAGCGCCTGCGTGGTGACGGGCAGGCGCAGTATCAGCCGACCACCGACGACACGACCCACAGCTATGATGTCGATCCGCACATGGCCGTCACCCCGCGCGACCCGCTGGTCGAGGATCTCGACGTGCTGGTGCTGGGCGGAGGCTTTGCCGGGGTGTTGGCGGGCTATCATCTAACCAAGCAAGGCGTCACCGATTTCCGCAATATCGACCATGCCGGCGACTTTGGCGGCGTCTGGTACTGGAACCGCTATCCCGGCATCCAGTGCGACAATGACGCTTATTGCTATCTACCGCTGCTCGAAGAAACCGGCTTCATGCCGTCCAAGAAATTCGCCGACGGCGCGGAGATTCAAGCCTATATCAAACAGATCGCCCAGCGCTTCGGCTTCCACGATCGCGCCCAGTTCCACACCCTCGTCACCGCGCTCAGATGGGACGATACACTCCAGCGCTGGCATGTCGAAACCAGCCGCGGCGATCATTTCCGCGCCCGCTTCGTTATCATGGGCTGCGGCGTCCTCAACATGCCCAAGCTGCCGGGGATCGAGGGGATAGACCGCTATCAGGGCAAGATCTTCCACACCGCCCGCTGGGACTATGGCTACACCGGCGGCAGCTACGAAAATCCCGTGCTGGACAAGCTTGCCGACAAGCGTGTCGCGATCCTGGGCACCGGGGCCACCGCGATCCAGGCCGTCCCGCATCTCGCCCGCTACGCCAAGCAGCTCTACGTCATTCAGCGCACGCCATCGACCGTGGACGAACGGCCCAATCCGCCGACCGATCCCGACTGGGCGGAATCGCTGCAACCGGGCTGGCAGGCCGAGCGCCAGGCCAATTTCCACCGCGCCGCGATGGAATTTTTCCTGCCCGGTGAGCAGGATCTGATCTGCGACATCTGGACCGAAATCGCGCGCAACCTCCACGCCGAACTGGAAGCCGAAGGCTGGCCGGAACTGTCGCCCGAAGAATTCATGGCCCGCCGCGAAGTGGTGGATTATCGCGTCATGGAGCGGCTGCGCGCCCGCGTCGATGAAATGGTCAAGGACGAAGCGACGGCCGCCTCGCTCAAGCCCTGGTATCGCTTCCTGTGCAAGCGCCCGCTCTCCAGCAACGACTTCTACGCCGCCTTCAACCAGCCCAACGTCAAACTGGTCGACGTGTCCGACGCCAAGGGGTTGGAGCGGATGACGGAGACCGGCTTCGTCTCGAACGGCGTCGACTATGCCGTTGACTGCATGATCTTCGCCAGCGGCTTTGAAGTCACCAGCGACCTCAAGCGCCGCTGGGGCATCGATGTGGTGGAGGGGCGCAATGGCCTGTCCATCTACGATCATTGGGCGAACGGGCCAAAGACGCTGCACGGCACCATGACCCATGGTTTCCCCAACCAGTTCTTCATCGGCTATATTCAGGGCGGCCTCAACGCCAGCGTCACCGAACAATTCGGGCGGCAGGCGGAACATATCGCCCATATCATCCAGGCGACAATGGCAAAGGGCGCGGCCTCGGTCGAAACTACGGCGGACGCACAGGACGCCTATGTCCAGCATTTCCACGACGTGGAATATGACACCTCCGCCTTCCAGATCGAATGTACGCCAAGCTATTTCACCAACGAAGGCCAGGTAAAAGCACCCTGGGCGCTGTTCCGCAGCTACGGCCCCGGCTGGGGCGCATTCCAGACATTGTTGCAGGACTGGCGCGCGCGCGGTGACCTAGCGGGCATGGAATTGCGGTCATGATCGCCGGGGGGATGATGTCGCCGCGCTGCCCGCTTTCGCTTGGGCTGGCCCGGCTGTTCGCGATAATCGAACGTCAGGGAACAGGCTGCGGGAGCATGGCATGAACAGCCCGACCACCATCACCGTCGATGATCTGACCAAGCCGCTGACCTATCCGGTCGAGGCCTTCCTGTCGCGCGACTATGCGCTGGCCGAAAAGGAAAAGCTTTGGCCCAAAGTGTGGCAGGTCGCCGCGCGGGTCGAGGAATTGCCGGACGTCGGCGACTGGCTGACCTACGATATTTGCGACGACAGCATCATCGTCATCCGCGTCGCGCCCGATCGGCTCAAGGCCTATCACAATGTCTGTCCGCATCGCGGGCGGCAGTTAGTGGATGTGCCCGAAGGCGCGCACTCGGCCAACGGCAACAAGCGTCGCAATTTCATCTGCGGCTTCCACGGCTGGACCTTCGATATTGACGGCAATAACAGCTATATCCTCGATCCGCAGGACTGGCAGGGCGCCCTGACGCCCGACTGTACGCATCTTTCCGAAGTGAAGGTCGATCTGTGGGGCGGCTGGATCTGGATTCACATGGATCTGGATGCTGAACCCGTGACCGAGTTCCTGGGCGATGCCGGGCGCATCCTGTCCTATTTCGAGATGGACAAGATGCGCTACAAATGGCGCAAATGGGTGGTTTATCCATCCAATTGGAAGACTGCGCTCGAAGCCTTCATGGAACCCTATCATGTCGCGGGCACGCATAGCCAGCTGCTCGCCTATGGCGACTATTATGCCTATAGCGCGGCCTATGGCCTGCACGGCGTCAGCGGGTTCGACCAGCGCGATCCTGCCTTCGCCATGAGCCAGAGCAGCAGCGTCACCCGCGCAGGCAAGGGCGACGACCCGCGCCGCTCGACCTACGAGCTGATCCGGGAAAATTACGAGACGCTCAACTATGCCGCGTCCACGCAAACGCTGGTCGATGCGGCTAGTCGTCTGGTCGATGAATTGCCCGAAGGCACGGCGGCCGCCGACGTCATCGCCCATTGGCTGAAATCGGCGCGGGCGGATGACGCTGCACGCGGCGTCTTCTGGCCCGACATTCCGCCAGAGGTCATGGCCGAGGCCGGCCTCGCCTGGCACGTCTTTCCCAACATGTCGGTGTTGCAGGGGATCACCTTCGCGCTCTGCTATCGCGCGCGGCCCTTCGGCGACGATCCGAACATGTGCATCTTCGAATCCTACGCGATCGAACGGTTCCCCGAAGGCCAGGAACCGGCGACTGAATGGGAACATGCCGAACCGACGGCGGAAGGGTGGGGCGCCGTCCTCGCGCAGGACTTCTCGAACATGAAATGGGTGCAGAAAGGGATGAAGTCGCGCGGTTTCCGCGGGCCGCTGCCCAATCCGCACCAGGAACGCAAGATCACCAATTTCCACCGCAACCTCGCCGCGTACATGGGTACGGGCGCACCGAGGCTATTGAAATGAGCTACGACGATCCCAAACCTGCCACCGCTGCAACCGCATCGGACACGCCAGGCACGCCAGTCTATAAGCGCGTCCTCGATCTGTTCGAGGCCGAAGGCATCAACACCCTGTTCGGCATTCCCGACCCGAACTTCGTCCATATGTTCTTGGAGGCCGAACGGCGCGGCTGGACCGTGGTTGCGCCCCATCATGAAGCCGCCGCAGGCTTCATGGCCGAAGCCGCCTCGCGCATCACCGGCAAGCCCGCCGTCGCCATCGGCACGCTGGGGCCGGGCATCGCCAATATGGCGCCCGCCATCCAATGCGCGCTGGTCGAACATTCGCCCGTCATCTTCCTGTCGGGTCAGCGCGCCCGCGTCACCGAACAGCGCGTTCGCCGTGGCCGCATCCAGTTCGTCAAGCAAATGCCGCTGTTCGAAAATTCGGTGAAATATGCGGCATCCATCGAATATGCCGACCAGACCGACGAAGTGATCCGCGAAGGCATCCGCAAGGCGATGGGCGGCACCCCTGGCCCGGTCTATATCGAATATCCCAGCCACATCATTCTGGAAGAGCTGGACCTGCCAGCACCACTGGTGCCGGAGCGCTATCGCCTGGTCAATCAAGGCGCGGACATCGACCGGGTCCACGAAGCCGCCAAATTGATCCGCGAAGCCAAGAACCCGATCCTTCTCGTCGGCCATGGCGTCCACACGTCACGCACCGGCGCAGCGGTCAAGCAACTGGCCGATCTGATGAACTGCCCCGTCATCCAGACATCGGGCGGCACCAGCTATATCAAGGGTCTCGAAGACCGCACCTTCCAATATGTCTTCTCCAAGGCGTCGATCGAGGCCGTCACCGAGTCCGACCTCGTGCTGGCGCTCGGCACTGAACTCGGCGAACCGGTTCATTTCGGCAAATGGCGCTACTGGCAGAAGAATGAAGCGATCCGCAAATGGATCTATGTCGAACAGGATGCCTCGGCCATCGGCGTCAACCGCCCGATCGACGTGCCCTTGGTCGGCGATCTGCGCGGCGTCGTGCCGCAGCTTGTCGCCGCGCTCAAGGACACGCCGCGCGCACCGGCGCCGATGCTGGAAGCCTTCATGCGCGACGGTCAGGCGGAACTGGACGAACTGGCGGCGGAATCGCTGACCAAGAGCGACGGCACTGGCGACGTGGCCATCCATCCCGCGCGCCTCGCGGTCGAAGCGACACAGGCCTTCCCCAAGGACGGCATCATGATCCGCGATGGCGGCGCGGGCGTCATCTTCCAATGGACCTATTCGCAGTGCAAACCGCATGACGTGATCTGGAACCAGAATTTCGGGCATATCGGCACGGGCATCCCCTACGCCACCGGCGCAATGCTGGCGGACCAGGCGGCAACCGGCATTTCGCGCCCGGCCATGCTGCTGACCTCGGACAGCAGCTTCCTCTTCCATATCGGCGAACTGGAAGTCGCGGCGCGCTGCAAGCTGCCGCTGGTCTGCGTCGTCGGCGTCGACAATGCCTGGGGTCTGGAAGTGGGCGTCTACAAGCGCACCTTCGGTCAGGGCACCGAAGAAACCGGCACCCATTGGAGCAAGGACGTCCGTTTCGACAAGATCGGCGAAGGCTTTGGCTGCCACGGCGAATATGTGACCCGCGCCGAGGACATCAAACCCGCGATCGAACGCGCCTATGCCAGCGGCAAGGTCGGCGTTGTTCATGTCGTCATCGACCCCAAGGCCAATTCGGAAGAAATGCCCAAATATGCCGAATTCCGCACCTGGTACGCGGAAGGCACGCAGTAAGCCGGAGAAATTCCTCCCCTGTGAGGGGAGGTGGCTGGCCGCAGGCCAGACGGAGGGGTGTCACGCCATCGATAGGGCGACACCCCTCCACCACTCCTTCGGAGTGGTCCCCCTCCCCCAATGGGGGAGGATTTAACGAAGGAGAGGACAACAATCATGCGCCACCATCTGCACTTCTACATTGACGGCCAGTGGGTAGACCCGGTCGCGCCCAAGACGGCCGAAGTCATCAACCCCGCAACCGAAGCTGTCGCAGGCCATATCGCGCTTGGCTCCGCTGCGGACGTGGACAAAGCCGTCGCCGCCGCGCGCCGCGCTTTCCCCGCCTGGTCGGAAACCACGCGCGAACAGCGGCTCGATCTGCTCAAGGCCATCCAGTCCGAATATCAACGCCGCATGGCCGACCTGGGTGAGGCGATCCGCGAGGAGATGGGCGCACCATCCGTCCTTGCCAACGGCTTCCATGTCGGCCTCGGCGCAGGTCATCTCCAGACCGCGATCGAATTGCTGGAGAATTTCGCGTTCGAGGAATTGCGCGGGCCCACCCTGATCCGCCGCGAACCCATCGGCGTCTGCGCCCTCATCACGCCATGGAACTGGCCGATGAACCAGACTTGCGTCAAGGTCTTCCCCGCGCTCGCCACCGGCTGCACCATGATCCTCAAACCGCCGCAGCTCGCGCCCTTCTCCGCGCAGATCCTCGCCGAAATCATCGACGCGGCGGGCGTGCCTGCGGGCGTGTTCAACATGATCCAGGGGCAGGGCAGCGTCATCGGCACCGCGCTCTCGACCCACGAAGATGTCGATATGATCAGCTTCACCGGCTCCGAACCCGTCGGCGTGCAGATCCAGAAGGACGCCGCCACCACGGTCAAGCGCGTCGGCCTGGAACTGGGCGGCAAGAGCGCCTTCATCGTGCTGGACGACGCAGCGCTGGCGGACAATGTCACCGGCGCAACCGCGGGCATGATGGGCAATAGCGGCCAGACCTGCAGCGCCGGATCGCGCCTGCTTGTCCCCGCATCCCGCCTAGACGAAGCGCTTGTAGCCGCCAAGTCGGCCGCACAAGCCGTCACCGTTGGCGACCCGGCAGGCGACGTCGCCATGGGGCCGGTCGTGTCGAAGGCGCAATATAATATCATTCAGGACTATATCGCCAAAGGCGCCGAAGAAGGCGCCACCCTTGTCGCAGGCGGCCCCGGCCGCCCCGAAGGCATCGAGAAGGGCTGGTTCGTTCGCCCCACCGTCTTCCTCGGCACCAACGACATGCTCATCGCCCGCGAAGAGATTTTCGGCCCCGTGCTGGTCATCATCCCCTATGACGACATCGACCATGCCGTCGCCATCGCCAATGACAGCCCCTTCGGCCTCGCGGGATACGTCAACGGTTTGGACACCGCCCAGGTCCACGCCGTGGCCCGTCGCCTGCGCACCGGCTGGGTCAGCATGAATGGCGGCTTCGATTTCCACGCCCCGTTCGGCGGCTACAAGCGCAGCGGCAATGGGCGCGAATGGGGCGAGTATGGCTTCCACGAATATCTCGAAGTCAAATCCATGCTCGGCTACGCCTGATATGGATAGCCGCATCGCGCCCAGCGGCATGACCGCGGCGGAAGGGTGGAGCCTCGAACGCCTCACACCCCCCAGCCGCCTCTACGGCGCGAACGGCCTTGCCACCGGCCCGGACGGCCGCCTCTATGTCGCCCAGGTCGGCGGCAGCCAGGTCAGCGCGATCGACGTCGATACAGGCACCATCTCGACCATCAGCCCGATGGGCGGCGCGATCGTCGCGCCCGACGATCTGGTGTTCGATGATGCTGGCAATCTCTACCTCACCGAAATCACCGAAGGCCGCGTGTCGATGCTCACGCCCGGCGGGGAAGCGCGCGTCATCTATGGCGACATGCCCGTCGCCAACCCGATCACCTGGCATCAGGGCCGCCTGATCGCAGGCGAGTGCCGCATGGGCGCGCGCATCATGGAACTGGACCGCGACGGCGGCGCGCCCCGCCTCATCCTCGACAATATCCCCATGGCCAACGCCTTTCAGGTCGGCCCGGACGGCAAACTCTATGTCCCCGTCATGGGCGCCAATGAAATCTGGCGCGTAGACATGGAAACCGGCGCGCATGACGTCGTCGCAGGCGACCTTGGCGTGCCGGACTCGGTCAAGTTCGACAGCAAGGGCCGCATCGTCACCACCCAGGTCGCCAGCGGCCAGGTGCTGCGCATCGACCCGATCAGCGGCACGCGCGAAATCCTCGCCGATCTTGGCCCCGGCCTCGACAATGTCAGCTTCATCGGCGATCGCATCTTCGTCTCCAGCATCCCCGGCGAAATCACCGAATTGCTCGGCGACGGCAAGGTCCGCTCGGTCGTCCCGCGCGCGCTGCAATGGCCGCTCGGCCTCGCCATGGGTGCGGATGGCGCGCTGTTCGTCGCGGACGGCACGTTCGGCTACACGCTCCGCCCCGGCGGTGCGCCGCAACTAGCGGGCATGATCTTCTACCCCGGCTGCCCCGGCTATATGCGCGGCGTTGCAGCGGGATCGCAATCGGGCGAATGGATCATCACCACCGGCACCGGCAGCGTCGCACGCTATCGGCCGGGCGAGGGGGCCAGCGACTTCCTCTCCCACGGCCATGACCGCCTCATGGGCGTCGCGCTCGCCCCGGACGGCGCAGTCGTCTTCGCCGAACAGGGCAGCGGACGCCTGCTTTCGGCCAGCAATGGGTCGGCCGAGACGCTGGCCGAAGGCCTCCACAAGCCGATGGGCGTCGCTATCGACGCCAACGGCATCCTCTACGCCTCGCAAACGGGCAAAGTGATCAAACTGATCAGCGGACGTATCGAAACGGTCCTCGACGGGCTGGAAAAACCCGAAGGCATCGCCATCATCGGCAACCGCCTGTTCGTGGTGGATACCGGCACCAAATCGCTGGTCGGCTGCGACCTGTCCGGCGGCGATCGGAACATATTGGCCACCAACCTCCCAGTCGGCGCACCGATCGGCATCACGCCGCATTATCTCGGCCCGATCGGCGACATGGCTGGACCGATGATCAATTTCTGCGGCCTGACCGCAGGACCGAACGGCACGCTCTACCTGTCGGGCGACGCCGAAGGCAGCGTCCTGGCCCTCCGCCCCGCCCAATAAACCCCGTTCGTGTCGAGCGTAGTCGAGACACAGGCGCGCTCCGTTTCTCGACTACGCTCGAAACGAACGGAT
>NZ_JPPQ01000083.1:454565-468828 GCF_000743655.1 Sphingobium sp. ba1 | reverse complement strand
CAACACTACCTCCGCACGCCGCACCACCGGCATGGTGCGCGCATTGAGGATGAGCCAGAGAGCGAGCCAGCCCGCAAGCAGAACCAGCGCAAGCAGCGTCCAAAGAATTTTACGGCGCATGCTCAAAGAACGACGTGCTCCTGCGAAAGCAGGAGCCCAGGGTCGATCGGATTGCCCTGCACACTAGGCTCCTGCTTGCGCAGGAGCACCAACATCACCTTCACTTCGCCGCCTTCTTCGCCACCATCCGCTCGCGAAAGGCCGCCGCCCAGCCGGGCTTTGCAACCTGCGCGGGCCGGACCAGGCACAGCGCATCATCGCCCACCGGCTGCGTCACCACGCTACCCGCCGCCACGATCGCGCCATCGCCGATCCTGACCGGCGCGACCAGCGCGCTGTTCGATCCGATGAACGCCCCCGCGCCGATTTCCGTGCGATATTTGAAGAAGCCATCATAATTGCAGGTGATCGTCCCCGCGCCGATATTGGCACCCGCGCCGACGCCCGCATCGCCGATATAGGACAGGTGATTGACCTTCGCCCCCTCGCCCAGCCGCGCCTTCTTGATCTCGACGAAGTTGCCGACCTTGGCCTTGACCCCGATCTCGGCGCCGGGCCGCAGCCGCGCATAGGGACCGATCGCAGCGCCGCGTTCGATGCGCGCACCCTCCAGATGGGAGAAGGCGTGGATCACGACATCATCGGCCACCGTCACGCCCGGTCCGAACACGACGTTCGGCTCCACCACCACGTCGCGGCCCAGCACCGTATCATGGGCAAAGAATACCGTCTCCGGCGCCACCAACGTCACGCCCTCGCGCATCGCCTCGATCCGGCGGCGCGCCTGCCACATCGCTTCCACGCCCGCCAGTTCGACCCGGCTGTTAACCCCCGCCACTTCCCAAGCTTCGGTCTCGATGACGGCGCTTTGCGCGCCCGGCAGCATGATGATATCGGGCAGATAATATTCGCCGGCGGCATTGTCGTTGCCAATCTGGTCGAGCAGCACGAACAGGTCGGTCGATCGCACCGCCATCAGCCCGCTATTGCACAACGTCACCGCGCGCTCGGCCTCGCTCGCATCCTTATATTCGACCATCTTGCCGATCATGCCCTGCCCGTCGGCGATGATCCGGCCATAGGCGGCGGCATCGTCGGGGCGGAAGCCCAGCACCACCGCGCGCGGATCGTCCCCCCGGTTCAGCCGATCGAGCATCGCCCGCATCGTCGTCGCACTCACCAACGGCACATCGCCATACAAGATCAGCACATCGCCCGCGAATCCGGCCAGCGCGTCATGCGCCTGGGCGACCGCATGGCCAGTGCCCAACTGCTTGTCCTGCACCGCGATCACCGCGCCGGTGCCCGCTACCGCCGCCTCCACCTGTTCCCGGCCTGCGCCGACCACCACCACTTGCCGCTCCGGCTCCAGCGCGGCAACGCTGGCCAGCAGGTGCAACAGCATCGGCCGCCCGGCGACCGGGTGCAACACCTTGTGCAGCGCGGATTTCATGCGCGTGCCTTGGCCTGCGGCAAGGATGATGACGGCGAGAGGACGGGCGGCAGTCACGATGGCTTTGTCCCTGACAAGTGCGTTGGATCATGCGGCTCTGCCATGTTTGGCTTGCCTTTGCCACCGCCGACGCGGCATGGCGCGGCCATGGCCCATATTCCTTTCGATATCGTCGGCTTCGACCTCGACGGCACGTTGATCGACACCAGCGGCGATCTCGCCGCGGCGGTCAACCACGCCATCGGCACGGTCGGCCTTGCCCCCTTCCCCGTCGCGGACATTCGCCCTTTCGTCGGCCAGGGGGCCAGGGTCATGCTCGACCGCGCGCTGTCGGCCTCGGACGCGCAGGACGATGCCTTGCTGGCGCAACTGCTCCCGGTGCTGCTCGACTATTATCAGGCGAACCTCAGCGCCCATTCCACCCCCTATCCCGGTCTGCTCGGCGCGATGGATGCGCTGACAGCGGCGGGCGTCACGCTCGCCATCTGCACCAACAAGGCGGAACGTTTCGCCCTGCCCCTGATGGATCAGCTCGGCCTGTCGCACCGCTTCGCCAGCATCATCGGCGGCGATACGGTCGGCGTCGGCAAGCCCGATCCCGCACCGATCCACGCCATGATCGAGCGGGCGGGCGGCGGGCGCACGATCTTCGTCGGCGACACGATCAACGACATAGCGGGCGCGCGCCATGCGGGCATCGCCAGCGTCGCGGTCAGCTTCGGCTTCCTCGACGGCCCGGTCGAAGAGTTGCGGGCCGACGCCATCATCCATCATTTCAACGAATTGCTGCCCCTGCTGCAAGGCTGGCCGCAATGACCCTGCGGCTGGAGCGCGACGGCCCGGTCGCCCGGCTGCTGATCGACCGCCCGGCCCGGCGCAACGCCATGACGCAGGATATGTGGGAAACACTACCACTCCTCGTCCATGACGCCATAGCCGATGATGCCATCCGCGTGCTGATCCTCGCCTCAGCCACGCCCGGCCTGTTCTGCGCCGGGGCGGATATCGATGAATTTGCGACTTGTTCCGGTGATCCCGACTGGCGCGTCACGAACCAGACAGCGATCCGTAATACCCAATATGCGCTCGCCCATGCCGACAAGCCGGTCATCGCCGCGATTGATGGCGATTGCGTCGGCGGCGGCTGCGGCCTCGCCATCGCCTGCGACCTGCGCATCGCCGCGCCCACCGCGCGGCTGGGCATCACGCCCGCCAAGCTCGGCATCGTCTATTCGCTGTTCGACACCAAATTGCTGGTCGATCTCGTCGGCCCTGCCCGCGCCAAGCGCATCCTCTTCACCGGCGCGCTCCACGATGCCGATACCGCGCTCGCGATCGGCCTCATAGACCAGATCGCCGCCGATCCGCTGGCGGAGGCTGACGCCCTTGCCCGCACCATCGCCGCCAATGCCCAGCATAGCGTGCGATCGTCCAAGACGATCATCCGCCGCATCCTGGATGGTCAGGCAGACGATGACGACAGGACGCTCGCGCTGTTCCGCGACGCCTTCACCCTGCCCGATTTCGCCGAAGGTGTGTCCGCTTTCCGCGCCAAACGGAAACCCGATTTCGGCGGCTGACGCCTTAGGGCTGCGCAGCCTCGAAATAGGATGCGACCCAATCGCGGACCCCCGCATCGGACGCAACCGCCGCACCCAAATCCGGCTGCCCCGGCCAGCCCGCATCGCGCACCGTCAGCCCGCCACCGCTGCGCTCGCCCTCATAGCGCGGCAGGACATGGAAATGGACATGCGGATCGACCATCATCAGCATCAGATAGTTGATCTTCTGATAGCCGACCGCCGCCCGCAATGCCGCTTCGATCGCCCCGGTCACGGTCTTGAGTTCGGCATGGGCTTCGGCTGGCAAATCCCCGAACGCCGTCGCATCGCTCTTGGCCGCCAGCACCAGCGACCCCAGCGTCGGCTGCGCCGGGCGCAGCAGCACCACCCAATGCGCAAACTCCGCGATCAGGCTGGCGGGCCAGCCGAACTTCACTATCGTCTCGTTCACGCTGCCGCCTCATCCATCCAGCTGACGATCGGCCGTCCCGACCGCTTCACGCTATAGGCCTGCGCCAGCCGCACCGCATGCACGACCAGCGAAATCACCGTCCACCAGGCCAGCGCCACCAGCCCGATGTCTGGCCGCCCGACCAGCAGCGCCACGAACAGGATCACCATATTCGGGTTGCGCCGCGCCGTCACCAGCCGGAACTGGCTGTCGAACCGCCTCCAGACATGGATGTCCATGCCGAAATCCTTGAGGAACGCGCCCTCAATCAAGCGTTGCAGCACATAGCCGACGACCACCGCCGCCATCACCAGGATGAACGCCTGCCCCGTCAGCGACAGGCCCCAGGCGGCCAACCCCGTTCCCCAAAAATACCACCAGAAGGGCGGGTGAACCAGATCGACGCCATGGTCGATCACATTGCCCCATTTGGACGAGGTGATGGTGCAGCGCGCCAGCTTCCCGTCCACCGTATCCAGCACCATGAAGATGAAACCGCACAGGAAGCCGGTCCAGTACATCCCTTCTGAAAACAGGAAGGTCGCGATCAGGCACAGCGTCACCCCGATCACCGACACCATATTGGGCGTCATCTTGAGCTGCGCCGCGATCCGCGTCAGTATCAGCGCCAATTCGGGCCACAGATATTTGGTCAGCACGTCCGTCACGCCCTTATAGGCGCCGAAATAGCTGTGCCGCTCGATCGCGCGCCGGGTCGCGGGGGTCAGCTCGCGCACCATCGGCTGCTCCAGCTTGCGCAACTGCCGGTTATAGAGTTTGCGCCCGTCCGACAGGTCGATCACCGCTGCCTGCATCGGATCATGTCCCTGCGGCACCTGCCCCACGACCGGCACGCCACCCCAGGCAAAGACCGTCCCCGGCGTCTCCAGCACCAGCCGCAGCAGCAACGGATCGAATGCATAGGTCAGGTTGAAGACCAGTTCATGCCCCGGTGCCAGCGCGCTGCCATTCTTTGCCGCGCTTTCCGCCATCCGGCGGTTCCGTTCGGCATTGGTCATGCCCCAGATCGGCGTGGTATTCTTCCCCAGCATGCGAATGGGGCCAAGGGCAGTGGTCATCGTCTCAGTCATGCAGGCGCTTTCGCGAAGGTCATTATAATGTCGGCCTGCCGCCGCGACGCGGGAATCGGCGACAGGTCGATGGATTGCTCCATGGCCGCTTCCTGCGCAGCAACGAAGCCGGGTTGCAAGTCCTGCGCCCGCGCCAGGGCATCGGCCAGCGCCTCCGGCGTCTCGATCACCTGCCCCAACCGCCAATGCGCAAAGGCCTCACCACTGGCATCGCGCCGGTCGAGATTGAGGAAGATGCACGGCCGCGGCTGGATCAGAAACTCATACACCTGGCTCGATACATCGCCCAGATAGACGTCGGCGCTCATCGTATAGCTCATGTCGATCGCATGCCGGCTGCCCATGTCGACGCGGATGTGCGGCGCGGCGCTGACGATCGGCGCCACCGCCTGCGCCAGCTTGGTATGCGGCGCGATGATGACATTCCACCCGTTGAACGACTCCAGCGCCGCCAGCATCGCCGGGCCATGCCGCACCCAGGAAGACAGATCAGGGTCGAAATGCGGATTATAGAGCAGCACCGGCTTGTCGTCAGCGAAGAATCGCTGCCGCGCTGCCTTCAACTCGAACTTGGCATAGCCCCCGACCACGACTTTATTCGCCGCGCACAACCCCCGTTCGATCATCCGGCGACGATCCTTTTCGCCCGCCACCAGCGTCAGGTCGAAATCGGCATGGCGCTTCTTATAGCCCCCCTCCCGGTCGCCCGCGCCATGTTTGATCAGCACCAGCCGGGACTTGAAACCCGGCACCCGCCGCAACCAGGCGGTGGAAATCTCCGTCGTCACCAACAGCGGAAAGGCCGCGATCGTGCGGTAATTGCCAAGCAGGGTGAGGATTCGCGAAGGCTGGCGGAACAGCGAGTCGGCTTGGGCCGAAAAACGCCTCAGCCGTACCGGCCGCAACCGCCGGTCTGTGTCGTACCCCGCCACCAGATCCAGTATCGCGTCCGATGGCGACAGCACATGCACCCGCACCCCAGGACGCCGCGCCAGTTCCAGCGCGGCGGGCAGCCAATGATAAAGCTGCTGCGCTTCGGCAATGGCGAGAAAGGCGATGTCCATGCGCGAAAGCCACTCCAGACGGGCTGGAGGCCTAGCGGCGATATAGGGGCTTTTGCAAGGGCGCGCGTCGCATTCCCTTTTGTAGGTGCTGGACCTTTGCCCATATTTTGGTATGCGGGCCGCAACCGAACGACACTCTGAAAGAGGCTCGACGAGCGATGGCCGAATTTGCGTTGCCCAAGAACAGCAAGATCAGCGGTAAGGGTGTGACCCACCCCGCACCCGCAGGCGCAACCAATGTGCGCAGCTTCAAAGTCTATCGCTATGATCCCGACTCCGGGCAAAACCCGCGTTACGACACGTTCGAGGTCGATCTCGACCAGTGCGGGCCGATGGTTCTGGACGCGCTCATCAAGATCAAGAATGAATATGACACCACGCTGACCTTCCGCCGCTCTTGCCGCGAAGGCATTTGCGGTTCCTGTTCGATGAACATGAACGGCAAGAACGGCCTGGCCTGCACCACCGCGATCGACGAATGTTCGGGCAAGGACGTGAAGATCACGCCGCTGCCGCACATGGACGTGATCAAGGATCTGGTGCCTGATTTCACCCATTTCTACGCGCAATACAACTCGATCCAGCCTTGGCTGAAGACCGTGTCGCCCCCGCCATCGGGCAAGGAGCGGCTCCAGTCGCCCGCCGACCGTGAAAAGCTCGACGGCCTCTACGAGTGCATCCTGTGCGCCTGCTGCTCGACCAGCTGCCCATCCTATTGGTGGAACAGCGACAAGTTCTTGGGTCCGGCCATCCTGCTCCAGGCCTATCGCTGGCTGGCCGACAGCCGCGACGAATATACCGGGGACCGCCTCGACGAGCTGGAAGATCCCTTCCGCCTCTATCGCTGCCACACGATCATGAACTGCGCCAATGTCTGCCCCAAGGGTCTGTCGCCGGCCAAGGCGATCGCCGAGACCAAGAAGATGATGGTCGAACGGCAGCTTTGATCTTGAACAGTGATGGTGTCGCCGGGGGTCAGCCACTGACGGACGGGCAATGGGCGGGCTGGATCGCATGGTCCGACCCGCACCCCGATACGTTTTTGCAGGCGATCGGCCGTGGCTATATGCGCGAACTCTCGCCCGGCCGGGCGGAAGTCGCGCTGGAAACCCGCTCCAGCCATCGCAACCGGCTCGATACGCTGCATGGCGGCTTCCTCGCCGCCTTTGCCGACCATGCCTATTTCGGCGCGCTCTGGGCGATGGGGCATAAGGATCAGATTCATGGCGTGACCATCGACCTGTCGATGCAATATCTGGGTGCCGGGCGCGTCGGCCCGCTGCTGCTGGCGCAGGTCGACCTGTTGCGTGAAACCGGCCGCCTATTGTTCCTGCGGATGCTGATGACGCAGGATGGCGAGCCCGTCGCCGCCTCCACCGCCACCATCCGCAAGGCGCCGCCCGCCAAATGACCGGTGTCCTTGCTCGCTACGAAGCGTTGATCGCTGCCGGAGAATTGCGCGCCGATCCCGATCAGCGCGCCGCTGCCGTCCGGCTCGACACCCTGCAACAGCAGTTGGAAGCCGCGCCCGAACGCGGCTCGACCCTGTGGCGGCTGCTCCGCAAGGCCCCCGAACCGCCGCGCGGCCTCTATATGTGGGGCGGCGTCGGGCGCGGCAAATCCATGTTGATGGACCTGTTCTTCGACACGGTGAAAATCCCGCGCAAGGCGCGTGCCCATTTCCACGAATTCATGCTCGACGTCCACGCCCGCTTGGCCGAAGCGCGCAAATCCGAAACCGGCGACCCCATCCCCCCGGTGGTCGAGGCGCTGGCCGAGAATGCCCGGCTGCTATGCTTCGACGAGATGGTGGTCAATAATATGGCGGACGCCGCGATCATGTCGCGGCTGTTCACGGGATTGCTCGAAAAGCGGGTGACGATCGTCACCACGTCGAACCGCGTGCCCGACGATCTCTACAAGGACGGCCTCAACCGCCAGTTGTTCCTACCCTTCATCGACCTGATCAAGGATCGGCTCGATGTGCAGACATTGAACGGCCCGACCGACTATCGCCGCGACCGGCTCGGCGATGCGACGCTGTGGCATTGCCCCAATGGCGACGAAGCGACCGCCGCGCTCAGCACTGCCTTTTTCCGCCTGACCGACTATCCGCCGTCCGATCGTGCCCATGTCCCGTCCGAAGACATACCGGTCCAGGGCGGCCGCACCCTGCATGTGCCCAAAAGCCTCAAGGGCGTCGCGGTCTTCTCGTTCAAGCGCCTGTGCGCCGAAGCCCGCGGTGCGCCCGACTATCTGGCGATCGCGCGCAAATATCATACAGTCATCATCGTCGGCATTCCGGTGCTTGGCCCGGAAAACCGCAACGAGGCCGCCCGCTTCGTCACGCTGATCGACTCGCTCTACGAATATAAGGTCAAATTGCTGGCCTCGGCCGATGCGGAACCGGCGCAGCTCTATCCACAAGGCGATGGCGCATTCGAATTCGAACGCACCGTCTCGCGCCTGATGGAAATGCAGTCGGATGATTATCTCGCGCTCGGCCACGGCCCCAAATAGCATCCTCCCCTGGCAGGGGGTCGTTGCGAAATGCGCATCGCTTACCAATCACCGTCATTCCCGCGAAGGCGGGAACCCATCTCCCACCTTATCGTCTTGGGTTTAGGTTCGGAGATGGATCCCCGCCTTCGCGGGGATGACATAAAGACCTATGGGTAACTGCCTGTTGCAGCACGTTATAGCGCGCACCGCCGTCATCACGGCGCAATCTTCTTGTCCATATCCTGCGAAAAATAGACCGGATGCCTTCCGTCGGGAAGGCATCCGGCAGGGTAGCGCTGCAGGGAAGGCTCACCGGCCAGGGTAGGAGCCGGGAGCGACAGCGTGTGAATCGCCTTTAATGCAACTGCGAATGAATTGCAAAGATAAATCCGACTTCCCACCTTTGACAGGTTGAAACCCCCGGTCGAAGGGCGTAGGCGAGGCATCAATTCCAGTAGTCAAGACTTGGAGGATGACAGATATATGGCCCGTAAGAAGATCGCGCTCATCGGCGCTGGCAATATTGGTGGCACGCTGGCGCATCTCGCCGCTCTGAAGGGCCTGGGCGACATCGTCCTGTTCGACGTCGTCGAAGGCATCCCCCAGGGCAAGGCGCTCGACCTGTCGCAGTGCGGCGCGGTCGAAGGCTTCGATGCCAAGATCACCGGCTCCAACGATTATGCCGACATTGCAGGTGCGGACGTCATCATCGTCACCGCCGGCGTCGCCCGCAAGCCGGGCATGAGCCGCGACGATCTGCTCGGCATCAATCTCAAGGTCATGAAGGCCGTGGGCGAAGGCATCGCCGCCAACGCACCCGACGCCTTCGTCATCTGCATCACCAACCCGCTCGACGCGATGGTGTGGGCGCTGCGCGAATTTTCCGGCCTCCCCCACAATAAGGTCGTCGGCATGGCGGGCGTCCTCGACAGCTCGCGCTTCAACCACTTCCTCGCCGAGGAATTCCAGGTGTCGGCCAAGGACGTCACCAGCTTCGTGCTGGGTGGCCATGGCGACACGATGGTCCCCGTCATCGAATATTCGACGGTCGCTGGCATCCCCGTCCCCGACCTCATCAAGCAGGGTCGCTCGACGCAGGAGCGCATCGACGCCATCGTGCAGCGCACCCGTTCGGGTGGCGGCGAAATCGTCGGCCTGCTCAAGACCGGCTCGGCCTTCTATGCGCCCGCCACCAGCGCGATCGCCATGGCTGAAGCCTATCTGGGCGACAAGAAGCGCCTGCTGCCCTGCGCCGCCAACCTCACCGGCCAATATGGCGTCGACAATCTCTATGTCGGCGTGCCCGTGATCATCGGCAAGGACGGCGTCGAGCAGGTCATCGAGATCGAGCTGAACGAAGAAGCCAAGGGCAACCTCCAGGTGTCGGTCGACGCGGTCAAGGAACTGCTCGACGCTTGCAAAGCGATCGATCCCAGCCTGGCCTGAGTGATTTCGATGGTATTTCCCAAGCCCACGGTTGCTCAGGCCATCGAAGTTATCGTCCGATACAGGGCACCTATTGATTTGGTGCAATTGGCAATGGCGATATTTGGCTCTGGTGATCGAGCATCTGATCTACGCAAGGATTTAGCTTGGCTAGTAAAAGAAGGGCATCTGCGTGTGGACGCCGGAAAATACTTTCCGGGTCGGATCGGACCTACTAACTTGAATAGTAACGACCACTACGTTCCCGAATAAACGCCATTCTCGCAACTAGCGAGTTCATAGACCCGACCTGCACCGGGCAACCGAAAGGACGCCAAGACAAATGTCGATTCTCGTCAACAAGAATACCAAGGTCATCACGCAAGGGATGACCGGTGCCACCGGCACTTTCCATACCGAACAGGCGCTTGCCTATGGCACGCAGATGGTGGCCGGCGTCACGCCGGGCAAAGGGGGCCAGACCCATATCGGCCTGCCCATGTTCGACACCGTGCTGGAAGCCAAGACCAAGACCGGCGCCGATGCCTCGGTGGTCTATGTGCCGCCACCATTTGCCGCCGACTCGATCCTGGAAGCGATCGACGCGGAAATCCCGCTGATCATCTGCATCACCGAAGGCATCCCCGTCCTCGACATGGTGCGCGTCAAGCGCGCCCTGTCGGGCAGCAAGTCGCGCCTCATCGGCCCCAACTGCCCCGGCGTCCTGACCCCCGACGAGTGCAAGATCGGCATCATGCCCGGCAGCATCTTCAAGAAGGGCAGCGTCGGCGTCGTCTCGCGCTCCGGCACGCTGACCTATGAAGCCGTGTTCCAGACCTCGAACGCGGGCCTGGGCCAGACCACGGCTGTCGGCATCGGCGGCGATCCGGTCAACGGCACCAACTTCATCGACGTGCTGGAACTGTTCCTGGCCGACGACGCGACCGAATCGATCATCATGATCGGTGAAATCGGCGGCGACGCGGAAGAACAGGCCGCCCAGTTCCTGAGGGATGAGGCCAAGCGTGGACGCAAGAAGCCGATGGCCGGCTTCATCGCGGGCCGCACCGCCCCTCCGGGCCGTCGCATGGGCCATGCCGGCGCGATCGTGTCGGGCGGCAAGGGCGACGCGGAAAGCAAGATCGCGGCGATGGAAGCCGCCGGGATCAAGGTCGCCGCCAGCCCCTCGGAACTCGGCACGACCTTGCTCGAAGTGCTGAACGGCTAAAAAGCGACTATATATAGAGGCGGCCGGGCTGCACCCTGGCCGCTCACTTCCCGCACCGCGACTGCACGCGGCACGGATCGGACAAGATATTATGGGTTACGAAAACCAGGATTTCGAGATCGAGCAAGGCCCCAGCTGGGCACGCCCGAATTGGCCGTTGTCGGACACTGACGACCTCACCGGGGCGCTTGACCCCACGCAGATGCAGGTCGCGGTCAAGGCCGCCGCCAAGGCTGCGGGCAAGGCGGTGTCGGATGCGGACATAGCGCAGGCCGCCGAAGATTCCATCCGCGCGATGATGCTGATCCGCACCTATCGCGTGCGCGGTCATTTGGCCGCCAATCTCGATCCGCTGGGGCTGACCCATCGCGATCTGCCGGCCGACCTGACGCCGGAATTTCACGGCCTGACCGACCTTAACCGGAAAATCTATCTCGGCGGCACGCTCGGCCTGCAATTTGCCAGCGTCAGCGAGATCGTCGCCATCCTGCGCGCCAATTATTGCGGCAATGTCGGCCTCGAATATATGCACATCGCCGATGTGGAGGAGCGCCGCTTCCTGCAGGACCGGATGGAAGGCAAGGACAAGGAAATCATCTTCACGCCGGAAGGCAAGAAGGCGATCCTGGCCAAGGTCATCCAGGGCGAGCAATATGAGAAGTTCCTGGGCCGCAAATATGTCGGCACTAAGCGCTTTGGCCTCGACGGCGGCGAATCCATGATCCCCGCGCTCGAAGCCGTCATCAAATATGGCGGCCAGTCGGGCGTGCGCGAAATCGTCTATGGCATGGCCCATCGCGGCCGTTTGAACGTCCTTGCCAATGTGATGGCCAAGGGCTTCCGCGTCATCTTCCACGAATTTTCCGGCGGCACCGCCAACCCCGAAGATGTCGGCGGTTCGGGCGACGTGAAATATCATCTGGGCACCTCCACCGATCGCGAGTTCGACGGGATCAAGGTCCATATGTCGCTGGTGCCCAACCCCTCGCATCTCGAAACCGTCGATCCGGTCGTATTGGGCAAGGTGCGCGCGCAGCAGACCTTCCGCGACGACCTCGACAAGCATGAGCAGGTTCTGCCCGTGCTGATCCATGGCGACGCCGCTTTTGCGGGTCAGGGTATCGTATGGGAATGCCTCGGCTTCTCCGGCGTGTCGGGCTACAATACCGGCGGCTGCATCCACTTCATCGTCAACAACCAGGTCGGCTTCACCACCAGCCCGCAATTCTCGCGCGGCTCGCCCTACCCGTCCGACGTGGCGAAGGGCGTTCAGGCCCCGATCCTGCACGTCAATGGCGACGACCCCGAAGCGGTGACCTTCGCGTGCAAACTGGCGGTCGAATATCGCCAGACCTTCCACCGCGACATCGTGATCGACATGTGGTGCTATCGGCGCTTTGGCCATAATGAAGGCGACGAGCCTTCGTTCACCCAGCCGCTGATGTATGCGAAGATCCGCCAGCATCCGCCGGTCAGCGACGTCTATGCCACGCGCCTCAAGGAACAGGGCGTGATCGGCGACGATTTCGTGGCCAGCGCGACCAACGAGTTCGTGACCCATCTGGAAGACGAGTTCGAAGCGTCCAAAAGCTACAAGGCCAACAAGGCCGACTGGTTCGCCGGTCGCTGGTCGGGCCTGCACAAGCCCGCCGACGCGGAAACCACACGCCGCAGCGTCGAATCCGCCATCGCGCCTAAGCTGATGGAAAGCCTGGGCAAGACGCTGACCACCGTTCCCGAAGGCCATGCCGTCCACAAGACGCTCCAGCGCGTGCTGGATGCCAAGGCGGAGATGTTCAAGACCGGCGCGAATTTCGATTGGGCAACCGGCGAGGCGCTGGCCTTCGGCTCGCTCCTGTCGGAAGGCTATGGCGTGCGCCTGTCGGGCCAGGACTCAGGGCGCGGCACGTTCAGCCAGCGTCACTCGGTCTGGGTCGATCAGAATACGGAAAAGAAATATATCCCGCTCTCCACCGTCCGTCATGGCCGGTTCGAGGTGCTGGATAGCCCCTTGTCCGAATATGGCGTCCTTGGCTTCGAATATGGCTATGCCCTGGCCGACCCCAAGAGCTTGGTCCTGTGGGAAGCGCAGTTCGGCGATTTCGCCAATGGTGCGCAGATCATCTTCGACCAGTATATCGCCTCGTCGGAAAGCAAGTGGCTGCGCGCCAACGGCCTCGTCTGCCTGTTGCCGCACGGCTATGAAGGACAGGGACCGGAACATAGTTCGGCGCGTCTGGAACGCTTCCTTCAGCTCTGCGCCGAAGGGAATATCCAGGTCGCCAACATCACGACCCCGGCCAACTATTTCCACGTCCTGCGTCGCCAGATGCTGCGTCCGTTCCGCAAGCCGTTGATCATCATGACGCCCAAGTCGCTGCTGCGGCACAAGCTGGCGGTGAGCAAGGCCGAGGATTTCCAGGGCGACACCCACTTCATGCGCATCCTGTCGGACATGAATCCGGCACCCGATGCGGAAACGAAGCGGCTGGTGCTCTGTTCGGGCAAGGTCGCCTACGACCTGATGGAAGCGCGCGATGCGGCCGGGGACAAGAACACCCAGATCGTCCGCATCGAACAACTCTATCCCTTCCCCACCGAAGCACTCGCCATCCGCATGGAACGTATGCCCAAGCTGGAAGAAGTGATCTGGTGCCAAGAAGAGCCACGCAATAATGGCGCGTGGTTCCATGTGGAGCCCTATATCGAGGAAGCTCTGGCGGACGTCGGCAAGGCACCGATGCGCGCCCGCTATGCCGGTCGCAAGGCCTCGGCGTCGCCCGCAACGGGCCTCGCCAAACGCCATGTCGCCGAACAGGGCGCCCTCGTCGCCGATGCGCTGGGTCACAGCGTCCGTGAAGAAATCCGACGCCAGAAGAAAGGCTGAACAAGCTCATGGCTACCGAAGTCAAAGTCCCTACCCTGGGCGAATCCGTTACCGAAGCAACCGTGGGCCAGTGGCTCAAAAAGCCTGGTGAAGCCGTCGCGCTCGACGAACCCATCGTCAGCCTGGAAACCGACAAGGTCGCGGTCGACGTGCCCTCGCCTGTCGCCGGTACGCTGGGCGACATCGTCGCCAAGGAAGGCGACACCGTGAATGTCGGCGCGCTGCTGGCGATGGTCAACGAGGGCGCGGCCGCAGCCGCCGCTCCTGCTGCGTCGCCTGCTCCCGCTGCCAAGGCGGAAGCCGCTGCGCCTGCGCCTGCCGCATCGGCCCCTGCGCCAGCCGCGTCGGACGAGGAGGAAGGCGGCAATCTGACGCTCTCTCCCGCCGTGCGCCGCCTGGTGCTGGAGCATGGCCTTGACCCGTCCAAGATCAAGGGCACCGGCAAGGACGGTCGCCTGACCAAGGACGATGTCACCGCCGCCGTCGCCGCCGGCACCGCCAAGGCCGCCGCTTCCACACCTGCCTCGGCACCGGCTGCCG
>NZ_JPPQ01000083.1:442788-454555 GCF_000743655.1 Sphingobium sp. ba1 | reverse complement strand
ACGCCGCCCCGCCATCGGCGGTCGCGCGGATCGAAGTCGCCGACCTCAAGGAACGCATCCGCAAGCTGGAAGCGATCGCGGCGGGGGTGGATTTGTGAGGGCATGCCACCACCCGCTGGCGATTGACAGGAACAGGTGGCGGTCCTAGCGCGGCGGCATCATGGCCAGCATCATCGCGACTGAAGACAGCCGTTTCGGCCTGCGCCGCCAGGTCCGCCTGACCGGGCCGCTCAACCTGTCGAGCGGGGCGACGCTGGGGCCGGTCGATATCGCCTATGAAACCTATGGGCAGCTCGATGCCGACGGGTCCAACGCCATCCTGATCTGCCATGCGCTGACCGGCGACCAATATGTCGCATCGGAGCATCCCGGCACGGGAAAGCCCGGCTGGTGGTGGCGGATGGTGGGCGAGGGCAAGCCGGTCGATCCCGCGCGCCATTTCATCGTCTGCGCCAATGTCATCGGCAGTTGCATGGGGTCGAGCGGCCCGGCCAGTATCGATCCGGCGACCGGCGACCCTTATGCGATGCGCTTTCCGGTGCTGACCATTGCCGACATGGTGCGGGCGCAGGCGTTGCTGCTCGACCATCTGGGCGTTGCGCGGCTGTCGGCGGTGATCGGCGGGTCGATGGGGGGCATGCAGGCGCTGACCTGGCCGACCCTCTTCCCCGACCGGGTCGAAAGCTGCGTCGTCATTGCGTCGACCGCACGGCACAGCGCACAGAATATCGCCTTTCATGAAGTGGGGCGCCAAGCGATCATGGCCGATCCGCAATGGCGCGGCGGCGATTATTATGCCGACGGGCAGGTACCGAGCGCGGGCCTCGCCGTCGCGCGGATGGCGGCGCATATCACCTATTTGTCCGAAGCCGGGCTGACCGAGAAATTCGGGCGGCGTTTGCAGGGCCGCGACGCCAAGACCTTCGGCTTCGACGCGGATTTCCAGGTGGAAAGCTATTTGCGGCATCAGGGGTTGAGCTTTGTCGATCGGTTCGACGCCAACTCCTATCTCTACATCACCCGCGCCATGGACTATTATGACATTGCCGAGGATCATGGCGGGTCGCTGGCCCATGCCTTTACCGCGAGCAAGGCGCGCTTCTGCCTCGTCAGTTTCGATACCGACTGGCTTTATCCCACCACCGAATCACGGATCATCGTCCATGCGCTGAACGCGAGCGGCGCGCAGGCGAGCTTCGTCGAACTGTCCAGCCCGTTCGGTCATGACGCCTTCCTGCTCGAATGTCCCGAACTCAACCGGGTGGTCGACGGCTTCCTGAAGGGCGGGCGAGCATGAGCGCGGCGTTACGCCCCGACCTGGCGTTGATCGCGCGGACCGTGCGGCAGGGCGCGCGGGTGCTGGACGTGGGCTGTGGCGAGGGCGCGCTGATGGCGGCGCTGCGCGACAATGCCGGGGTCGATGCGCGCGGGCTGGAGATTGATGGATCGAACGTCGCGGCGGCGGTGGCGCGCGGCCTGTCGGTGGTGCAGGGGGATGCGGACACGGACCTGCGTTACTATCCCGACGCCAGTTTCGACTATGCGATATTGAGCCAGACGCTCCAGACGACCCGGCGGCCCGACCTGGTGGTGGAGGAATTGCTGCGTATCGGCGGGCAGGCGTTCGTGTCCTTCCCCAATTTCGCGCATTGGCGCGGGCGGCTGTCGTTGCTGTGGGGCGGGCGGATGCCGGTAACGCGGCTGTTGCCCGACACCTGGTACGACACGCTCAACATCCACCATGTCACCGTCGATGATTTCCGCGCCCTGGTGAAGGAGCGCGGCTGGACCATCGACGGGCAGTGGTTCTTGAAGGGCGACCGCGAAACCACGCACGCGAACGCCAATCTGTTCGCCGAACATGCGGTGTTTTTGCTGCGCAAATAGCGCCGATCAGTCCGTTTCGGCGGCGAGGTAGACGCGGTTGCGGCCATGTTCCTTGGCCAGATAGAGGGCGCGGTCGGCGGCCTTGAGCGCGGCACGGGCGTCTTCATAGGCCAGCACATTGGCCACCCCGGCCGAAAAGCTGACCCGATCCATCCGCTCGCCGGTGGCGCGGTTGACGAGGCTGCGGTTGGCCAGATCCTCGCGCACGCCGTCCACCACTTCGCCTGCTTCGCCCGCGCCCTTGCCCCGGAACAGCATGACGAATTCCTCGCCTCCATGACGGGCGACATGGCAGCGGTCGTTGGACGCCTTGGACAAGAGACCAGCCACGAATTTCAACACCCTGTCGCCCGTGTCATGGCCGTGGGTGTCGTTGACATGCTTGAAATGGTCGATGTCGCAAAAGGCGACCGAGAGCTGTTCGCCCTGCGCCTGCGCCAGCGCCACTTCCTCGCGCAGCACGGTCTCAAAGGCGCGGCGATTGGGCAGGCCGGTCAGATGGTCATGTTCGGCGGCGCGGCGGGCGGTTTCGAGGCTGGATTTGAGCGCCTTGGTCTGCTTCTGATTTTCGCGCAGCTGGGTTTCGACGAGGCGGGTCTTTTCGACCATGGATCGGGTGAGGCCGACGAGGCGCGCCAGCACCGGCTCGCTATCGCCGCCTTCGACCAGATCCTTGGCCTGTTCCTGCAGCGCTGCGCCATAATCCTTCGCCGAATTGCGCGATTCATGCATCAGGCCGGTGAACTGGGTCAGATTTTCCTCGACCTTGTCGAGCATGGTCGCCAGCGAATCGGGGGTGACTTCATCGGCGCGTTGTTCAGCGGCGACCGATTCGACCCAGCCATTGGTGATCTTGCCCCGTTCCATCAGCACCGCGCGGATCGCCTTTTCCACGCCGATATTCGCGCCGGTCAGATAATCCAGCGCGACGCTGAAATTGATGGGCGTGAGGTCGAGGTCGTGGGCGAAGAGAAAATCACCAATATCTTCATAGAGCTGGCGGCGGCGGTTGATCTCGCGGCTGGACGATGATCCGGCGCGGGGCCGGGCTTCGACTTCCGCGCTTTCTTCCTCCGCCTTGCCCGACAGACCCTTGGCCCAGCGCGTCAGCCGATCGGTAAGCCCATGTTGCGAGCCTGCGGAAGAAGAAGATGCCCCGGTCATGACCCTCATAACGGCGGAGGTGGAACAAGGTTAAGACTATAGCGGGAAAGAATCGATCCGTCTCCCCTTCCCGGTCGCGCGCACGGTCAGATGTCGGCGGCGACCAGCCAGTCGCGGAAGATGCGCACCGCCCGCGTCTGGAGCGCGCGGGGGCGGCAGACGAAGAAATAGCGATAGGGGCTGTCGATATGCGTGTCGGGGAAGAGCCGCACCAGCCGGGTATCGCCCGACTGGTTGAAATGGCTGGCATGCATGACGGCCACGCCCAGCCCCTGCGCCGCGGCCTCCAGCATCAACTGGCCCGAATCATAATTGTCGATCGCCAGCGGTTGCAGGTCGGGCAGGCCGACCGCTTCCTTCCAGGCATCGAAGGATTGGGCCATGTCGCGGTGGATGAGGACGGTATGGTTCGCCAGTTCCTGCGGCGCGGTCAGCGCATGGGGCGCTTCGAGCAGTTCGCGCCGCCCGATCAGATAGACTTCGTCATGGTCCAGTTCATGGGCATAGAGCGCCGGATCGATATCCTTGGCCAGCAGCACGATCGCCGCGTCCAGCCCTTCGCCGAGCCGCGCCACGGCATGGGGCGTCGTTTCGATGTCGATATGCAGCTGGGGGTGGAGTGCGCGCAGGGCACCCAGATGCGGGAAGAGGCGTTGCGTGGCGAACAGCGGCAGCACCGCCAGCCGCAGCCGCAACTGATTGCCGCCGCTCTGGATATTTTCCAGCGCCTGGGCCAGCGAATCGAGGGCGGGCGCGATGTCGTCGAGCAGCCTTTGCCCCTCGGCATTGATTTCCAGCGCTTGATGCTTGCGGTCGAACAGGGGGCGGCCGATGAAGCGTTCGAGCGCCTGAACCCGGCGGCTGAGTGCGGGAGTCGAGAGCGCAAGCTCTTCCGCCGCCGCCTTGACCGAGCCGAGGCGTGCGACCTGCACAAAGGCCTCCAGGGCCGTAAGGGGCGGTAATCTCCGCATGATCTTTTACAATTCCATCGCCGGTGCGCTGCGCCGCGTCATCGCCTGTTATCGAGTGGGCAGCTTCCGGTCTCAAGCATCCTCGCCCTACAGAGCAGGAAAATCAGGCGAATGGCAAGATGCATTTTTTGCAACCGGAACTTTTGCGTTCGCACTTGCAATATCGCGTTTAACGCTACATATAGAGCAGGCCTTTCAGGCATCCTCTCCTAAAACTTTACGGGCTGGCCCTTGTGGCCGGCCCTTTTTTTATGCCTTGGGCGTGGCACATGGCCCCCTTTTCGCGGCGGCCGACGTTTCCTATCTCGTTACGGAACAAGAAGGACGGGGTGCCCGATGGCCGATGAGGAAATGACTGGACGCCGCATCCAGGTCGCCAATGCGCGGCCCGAAGATGCGGGACGCGGGCTTGCACGGCTGCCCTTGACGGTGATGGCCGAATTGCAGCTAAGCGAAGGCGATGTGATCGAGATCGTCGGCAAGCGATCCACGCCTGCGCGCGTGGTGCGTCCGTACAAGGAAGATGAAGGGCTGGACGTGCTGCGCCTCGATGGCTTGCAGCGCGCCAATGCCGGGGCCGGGTCGGGCGATTTCGTCCATATCGAGAAGGTGGAGCCGCGCCCGGCGCAGCGGGTCGTGTTCGCGCCTGCACAAAATAATTTACGGCTTCAGGGCCATCCCGAAGCGCTCAAGCGGGTCTTCTTCCAGCGGCCGTTGACCGCGGGCGATGTCGTCGCGACGGCGGGGCAGCAGCAGGTGCCGACCGGTGACATGCCGCCCCAGCTACGCCAGATGCTGGCCGCGCCCGCCTATGCCTTGCAGGAAATCCGGCTGGTGGTCGTGTCCACCATGCCCAAGGGCGTGGTTCAGATCGACGCGGAAACCGAAGTCGAGCTGCGCCCCGAATATGAGGAGCCGAAGGAAGCGCGGCGTGCCGACGTGACCTATGACGATGTCGGCGGCATGGCCGATACGATCGACCAGTTGCGCGAAATGGTCGAATTGCCGCTGCGCTACCCCGAACTGTTCCAGCGGCTGGGCGTCGATCCGCCGCGCGGCGTGCTGCTCCATGGCCCGCCGGGCACCGGCAAGACGCGGCTGGCCCGCGCCGTCGCCAACGAATCGGAAGCCGAATTCTTCCTGATCAACGGGCCGGAGATCATGGGGTCGGCCTATGGCGAATCCGAAAAACAGTTGCGCGAGATATTCGAGGCGGCGGCCAAGGCTGCCCCCTCGATCCTGTTCATTGACGAGATTGATTCGATCGCGCCCAAGCGGGGACAGGTGACCGGCGAAACCGAAAAGCGGTTGGTCGCACAATTGCTGACGCTGATGGACGGGCTGGAGCCGCGCACCAATCTGGTGGTGATCGCTGCGACCAACCGCCCGGAGGCGATTGACGAGGCGCTGCGGCGACCCGGCCGCTTCGACCGCGAGATCGTGGTCGGGGTGCCCGACGAGCGCGGTCGGCGCGAGATATTGGGCATCCACACGCGCGGCATGCCGCTGGGCGACAAGGTCGATCTGTCCGAACTGGCGCGCATGACCTATGGCTTTGTCGGCGCGGACCTTGCGGCGCTGACCCGCGAGGCGGCGATCGAGACGGTGCGCCGTTTCATGCCGCGCCTCAACCTGGAGGACGGGACGATCCCGGCCGATGTCCTGGAAGAATTGTGCGTCACGCGCGAGGATTTCATGTCGGCGATCAAGCGGGTGCAGCCATCGGCCATGCGCGAGGTGATGGTGCAGGCACCCAATATCGGTTGGTCCGACATTGGCGGGCTGGACGATGCGCAGATGCGCTTGAAGGAAGGGGTCGAGCTGCCGCTCAAAAATCCCGACGCCTTCCGCCGGATCGGCATCCGCCCGGCCAAGGGCTTCCTGCTCTACGGCCCGCCCGGCACCGGCAAGACGCTGCTGGCCAAGGCGGTGGCGCGTGAGGCGCAGGCGAACTTCATCGCCACCAAATCGAGCGACCTCTTGTCCAAATGGTATGGCGAAAGCGAGCAGCAGATCGCCCGGCTGTTCGCCCGCGCGCGGCAAGTGGCCCCGACGGTCATCTTCATCGACGAACTGGACAGTTTGGTCCCCGCGCGCGGCGGCGGGCTTGGCGAACCGGCGGTGACGGAGCGGGTGGTCAATACCATTCTCGCCGAGATGGATGGGCTGGAGGAATTGCAGTCGGTGGTGGTGATCGGTGCCACCAACCGGCCGACGCTGGTGGACCCGGCGTTGCTGCGGCCCGGCCGGTTCGACGAACTGATCTATGTCCCCGTGCCGGACGAAGGGGGGCGGGCGCGCATCCTGTCGATCCATACCGGCAAGATGCCGCTGGCCGACGATGTCGATCTCGCCTCGCTGGCGGCGCGGACGCAGCGCTTTACCGGCGCGGATCTGGAGGATCTGTCGCGTCGCGCGGGCCTGTTCGCGCTGCGCCAGTCGATGACGGTCGAGAAGGTCACGATGGCGCATTTCGAGGCCGCGCTGCTGGAAACCCGCGCGTCGGTGACGCCGGACATGGAGCGGGAATATGAGCAGATCCAGGCGACGTTGAAGCAGAGCGCGATGCAGATCGATCCGATCGGCTTCGTGTCACCGGGCATGGTGCGCGGGCGCGACCGGGCCTGATCGAGCCTCACCGCTAGGGTGACGCGCAGGCGGCGGGGAAACCAATCGCCGCCTGCGCGTTCCTGCTCGATGCGCGCAATGCGGCTTGCAAGGCTTGCCGATTTTTGCGACGCCCGACCGTAATGACAAACAGGCGGATAATGATGGCCTCCATTCCCTTGAAAAAGAACGACAATCGCGCTCGCAAGGGCGTGTTCCTGAGCCAGTGGAGGCTGTTTTTCCGGCAGTTCGTCAAGCATCCCGGCATGATCGGGTCGATCATCCCCTCGTCCGCGACGCTGGTGAAGCGCATGCTCGACCCCGTCGATTGGCAGCGCACGCGCCTGTTCGTGGAATATGGGCCAGGCGTCGGCACCTTCACGCAGGCGATCCTCGACCGGATGCACCCGGACGCCACGCTGCTGGCGATCGACCTCAATGTCGATTTCGTCGCCTATCTAGAGGCGCAGATCGATGATCCCCGCCTGCGGGTCGTGCATGGATCGGCCGCCGACGTGCGCCGCTTCATTCGGGAAGCGGGGCATGTTCAGGCCGATTATATCCTGTCGGGCATCCCCTTTTCCACCCTGCCCGACGGCGTGGGGGAAGGCATTGCGGCGGAGACGCTTGGCGCGCTGCGGCCCGGCGGGGCCTTCCTCGTCTATCAATATTCGCGCTTCGTGCGCCGCTTGATCGATCCCCTCTTCGGCGAGGTGCAGGATGCGCTGGAATGGCGCAATATTCCGCCCTGCCGCCTGTTTCGCGCGGTGAAGGATGAGGGGCTGGCCAAGGCGGCCTGACGCCGGTCCTATCGCCTTCGCAACGGTCGGCTTTCATGCTAAGCCGCCGCGCATCCGAATGGCGAGAGTGATGATGAACGACCTGACCCAGACCCCCGAAATGCTGATCGCGACGATGGGCGCGCGCGCGCGCCGCGCCGCCGCCGTGATCGCGCAGGCGAGCGACGCGCAAAAGGCCGACGCGCTGCGTCGTGCGGCCCAGGCGTTGCGGGATCAGGCACCGGCGATCATCGCCGCCAATGCGCGCGACATGGATAATGCGGTGGCGAACGGCCTGTCGCCTGCACTGCTCGACCGGCTGCGGCTGGACGAAGGGCGGGTCGCGGCGACGGCGGCGGGCGTGGAGCAGGTCGCGGGCCTGCCCAATCCGCTGGGCAGCGTGATCGACCAGAGCGTGCGCCCCAATGGGCTGGACTTGCGCCGGGTGCGGGTGCCGCTGGGCGTGATCGGCATCATCTATGAAAGCCGCCCCAATGTGACCGCCGATGCGGCGGCGCTGTGCCTGCGCGCGGGCAATGCGGTGATCCTGCGCGGCGGCAGCGAGGCGAAGGAGAGCAACCGCGCGATCCACGCCGCGATCGTCGAGGGGATCGTCGCCGCTGGCCTGCCCGCCGATGTCGTACAGCTGGTGCCCACGACCGATCGTGCGGCGGTCGGCGCGCTGCTCAAGGCGGCGGAGTTTGTCGACCTGATCGTGCCGCGCGGCGGCAAGAGCTTGGTCGCGCGCGTGCAGGACGAAGCGCGCGTGCCCGTGCTGGCGCATCTCGACGGCATCAACCACAGCTATGTCGAT
The DNA here is from genome assembly GCF_000743655.1 of Sphingobium sp. ba1. Classification (NCBI taxonomy): domain Bacteria; kingdom Pseudomonadati; phylum Pseudomonadota; class Alphaproteobacteria; order Sphingomonadales; family Sphingobiaceae; genus Sphingobium; species Sphingobium sp. ba1. The sequence continues at coordinate 446,333 of NZ_JPPQ01000083.1, read as the reverse complement.
GGCGCGGCGGACCCGACGATGGCGCAGCAATTGGTGGTCAATGCCAAGATGCGCCGCACCGGCATTTGCGGCGCGACCGAAACGGTGCTGATCGACCGCGCTTATGCCTATGCGCCCGCGCTGGTCAGGGCGCTGCTCGACGCGCAATGCGAAGTGCGCGGCGACGAAGCGGTGCAGGCAATGGACGCGCGGGTGAAGCCCGCCGACGAGGCGGACTGGGATACCGAATATCTCGACGCGATCGTGTCGATCCGGCTGGTCGATGGCGTGGAGGAAGCGATCGCCCATATCGCCGTCCATGCCAGCCACCATACCGACGCGATCATCACCGACGATCCCGCAACCGCCGAGCGCTTCCTCAACGCGGTGGACAGCGCGATCGTGATGTGGAACGCCTCCACCCAGTTCGCCGATGGCGGCGAATTCGGGCTGGGCGCGGAAATCGGCATTTCCACCGGACGGTTGCACGCGCGCGGGCCGGTCGCGCTGGAGGGGCTGACGACGTACAAGTGGATCGTGCGGGGGACGGGGCAGGTTCGGCCCTGACCGCATAAAGGGCGACCGCCACACCTCTCCCGCCTTCGCGGGAGAGGGAGGGGCCCGCGCCGAAGGCGTGGGAGGGTGAGGGTCTGTCTAACGCTGCAAGAAAGGCCCTCACCGACTGCGACTAGGCAGCACGCTGCCAAGTCTTCATAGCCTCTCCCGCGAAGGCGGGAGAGGGCGGGGTTGGGCCTTTGCCTTACCCCTTCACCACTTCGTCGATGGCTTTCAGCTTCGCGAGCATGGGCGCGACCCAGTCTAGCGGGAGCATGACCGGGCCGTCGGAGGGGGCGTTGTCTGGGTCTTGGTGGGCTTCGGCGAAGATGGCCGCGACGCCCGCTGCGATCGCGCTGCGGGCGAGGAGCGGCGCATATTCGCGTTGGCCGCCGGATGCGGAGCCCAGGCCGCCCGGCTGTTGCACCGAATGGGTGGCGTCGAAGACGACCGGATAGCCGGTCTGCGCCATCACGGGCAAAGCGCGCATGTCGCTGACCAAGGTATTGTAGCCGAAACTCGCGCCGCGTTCGGTCAGCAGGATGCGGTCATTGCCGGTCGAGGCGACCTTTTGCGCGACCGCCGCCATGTCCCAGGGGGCCATGAACTGCCCCTTCTTGACGTTGATGACCGCGCCCGTCCGCCCGGCGGCGAGCAGCAAGTCGGTCTGGCGGCAGAGGAACGCCGGGATCTGGAGGATGTCCACCGCCTGCGCGGCGGCCGCCACCTGGCCTGCATCATGCACGTCGGTCAGCACCGGGCAGCCCAGCGTCGCCTCCACCTCCGCGAGGATCGCGAGGCCTGCATCGATGCCGACGCCGCGCTGGCCCGATACCGATGTCCGGTTGGCCTTGTCGAAACTGCTCTTGAAGATGAAGGGCACGCCCGCTTGCCGCGCGATCTGCGCCAGCGCATCGGCCATGAACAGCGCATGGTCGCGGCTTTCGATCTGACAGGGGCCGGAAATGAGGACGAAGGGGAGGTCGTTGCCGAAGGTGACGGAACCTGTGGAGATATGGTTTGGGCTGGTCATGGCGCTCATTTGGGGGCTTTGGCGAAGCGGCGCAACAATTGCCCGCGCCACAGGCCCTTGCCCGGATGATAGTTCCAGCAGAACCAGCCAAAGGCGAGGCAGGCGATGAGGGACGGCAATGCCATCGGGTCGCCCTGTCCCTTCATATGGCGATAAAAGGCCATGTCGGCGCGCCAGCGGTCCCGCTCGCTGCCGCCGCCATTGATGCCATAGGCATTGTCATGTTTCCTACAGCCGATGTTTCGGTTGTATTTGCGATGGTCTATGAAATAGCAATAGTCGCGTTCGGGTGTGCTCATGCCCCGATTAGGGCTGGGTCAGTGCAAAAGTTCAAGCGTAAAGTCTTCTACCTCGGCGGTTTCGATCCGCGCGGCGTGCGTTTTTATCATCAGCTCTACCGCGAACAGGCGGCGCGCTATCATAGACTGACGGGGGAGGATGTGACCGTCGGCGCGCGGCGGGCCGGGCCGGACGGGTCGCTGGTGTCGGTGCAGTGGGATGTCGCCAATAAACAGGCGGGCGTTGCGGTCGATTATGAATATCTGCGCTGGGAAGATTTGATCGCCAAGGTGTGGATCCGCAATCCATTGCCGCTCGCGCTGCGGGCGGCGCGGGCTTATTTGGGTCATGCGCGCTTCATGCAGTTCGGGCGGATGCGCAAGCTGCGGTCGGGGCCGGTCATCACCATCCTCTATCCGCCGCTGTTCGCGATGCTGATCCCGCTGTTGCTGGCTGTGGTGCCGGCGCTGTTGCTGGCGTTGCTGCTGCCCTTGTGGGTCAGTGCGCTCATCGGCATCGGCATCAGCGCGCTGCTGTCGGGGCGGGTGCTGGCCAAGCTGGTCGTGCCCTGGCTGCTGCGGTTCATGACCTATCATGGCGCGCTGGCCGCCGATGGGCCGGGCGCGGAGCTGGACGCGCGGCTCGATCAGTTTGCCGTCCGTATCGCAGCGGAACTGGACGGCGATTGGGACGAAGTGCAGATCGTCACCCATAGCGCGGGCACCATATTGGGCATGAGCATATTGCGCCGGGTGTTTGCCTTGCGCGGGGGCGCGGCGATGCCCGATCATGCGGTGATGGTGGGTATGGGGCAGGTGGTGCCGGTGATCGGCCTGCGCCGCGACGCGCGCTGGTATCATGATGATCTGGCGGCGCTGGCGGACAAGGCGTTCCGCTATGTCGATATTTCCTCGCCCCCCGATGGCGCGGCCTATTATAACGTCAATCCGCTGCGCCTTGTCGCGGATCAATATGCCGCGCGGGTGGACATGCTATCGCCGCGCTTCCATCTCTTCTATCAGCCGGACAATTATCATGGCGGCTGGTCGAACAAATATGAGGCGCATTTCGACTATCTGCGCGTGGGCGACCGGCTTTCGCCGCTCGATTTCATCAGCTTGACCGTTGGCCCCCGCACCGTGGACGAAGCCGTCGCCGCCTTCAGGACGATCCCTTGACCGATCTTTTTACGCCCCCGTATCCGCAGCCGCCCCGCACCAAGCGTGGCTTGATCAAGCGGTTCCTGCGTGGCTGGCATAGCTGGATCCATGTGCTGTTCGACAAAAGCTATACGATGAAGATGGGCGAAATCCGCCTGCCCGGCCGGACCATGTATATCGCCAATGAGCTGAGCCTGGTGGACCAGATATTGCGCGGCGGCACCGCATTTCCCAAACATAGCGAACTGGTCCGCAATCTCGACCCGCTGATCGGCAATAGCGTCTTTTCCGCCAATGGTGCGGATTGGGAAAGCCAGCGGGCGATGGTCAATCCCGCCTTCGCCCATACCGCGCTGGGGCGGACCATGCCTCTTATGGCGGCGGCGGCCGACGATCTGCTGGCGCGGTTTGAGGCCGCCGACCGGGGCCAGCCGGTCGATATTGACCCGATGATGACGCATGTCGCGGCCGACATCATCTTCCGCACGCTGTTTTCGCAGGCGCTGGACGCGGCGCGATCGAACATCATCCACACCGCC
>NZ_JPPQ01000083.1:424427-442725 GCF_000743655.1 Sphingobium sp. ba1 | reverse complement strand
GCCGCTGTGGCGCAGGGATTTCACAGCGCTAGGATGAATCCTACGCAGCCTGCGAGGGTGGCGGCAACAAGGAGCATCTGAAGCCCGCGCCGAAAGCGGTGGCCATCGGTCACAACCAGGCTGACGACCAAAATTGCGACGAGCAGGCCCCAGAAGGCCGCGACCAGCGGCGCGTCATTGCCGATCCCTTGGCGCAGGACGAAGGTCAGCATCAGCGCGGCCGGGCTGCCCCAGACGATGGCGTCCCAGGCGCGGGTCAGGCGGGGATGGTCGAGGCCGCGCCGTCGCCGCTTGCCGAGCCAGATCGAGGTGCCGGTCGCGGTCATAGCGCATAGCGCAAGGCCGAACAGGGCATAAGCGATCTTGACCGGCAGGCCGCCATAATTGCCGAAGTGGAGATTATAGGCCGATGCCGCCGCCTGTTGCCCCAGCGCGCCGTCGGACAGGCCCGCCGTGCCATGATAGCCACCCTTGGCGTCGAACATATAATATTCGCCGAAAATGAGCCGGTTGGGATGAAGGCCGACGACCTGGACATGCTGTCCGGCGGTCAGCGGATCATGCAGGATCAGGTAGCTTGGATGCACATCGGGATGATGCGCCTGCATATAGCGCATGGGGGCCGCCATATCCGGGACGGGCGCGGATGCCCTGTCCGCTGCACCTTCGCCGCCGAAGATGGGGGCGTAGACGGCTGCCAGATCGCCCTTGTAGAAACTGCCCGCCAGGCCATAGCCAGTGACGACCGCGAGGCCGATCATCGCGCCGGTCAGCGCGATCATGATGGTGAAGGGCAGCGTCCATACGCCGAGCCGATTGTGCCAGTCGGCAAGCCCCACACCGCCGCTACTGCGCGCGCGCAGGCGGAAGGCATCGCGGAAGATGCGCGGATGGGCGATCACGCCGGAGATCGCCAGCGCCACGATCATGACGCCCAGGAGGCCGACGAGGATCATGCCCAGCGTCGAGGGCAGATGCAGCGTATAATGGAGCGAGAGGAGATAGTCGGACCAGGCATTTTCCTCCGGCATGGCGATGCTACCATCGGAGGCGACATGCACCGCCTGATGATCGGTGGTGATGGTGGTGCGCGGCAGGTCTTGCGTCGGCAGATGGACGTAGAGATGCGTGGTGAGCGGCTTGCCCTTCTCGCTCGCCAGCACGGTTTCCACCGCGCGTTGCACCGATTGGGGCGCGATTTCGCGCATTTCGGGGGCGGCGGGCTGCTCGATCCGTTGCCATTCGGCGAAGAAGACGACGATCGTGCCAGTCAGGCAGACGAGATAGAGGAAGGCACCCGCCAGCAGGCCGATGGCGGCATGGGCCGAGAGCACGTCGCGAACGGTCGCCTTGTCGAAACCTTTGGCGCGCACGCCTTCGCCATTGCTCATTACATCATTCCCCACAGGATGGACAGGCCGCCGACCAGAAGCGGCGCGCCCAGCATCAGCCATTGCGTGCGCCGCCGCTTTGCCAGCATCAGCAGGACGACCAGGATCGACCATAGCAGAGGCGTCAGGAAGAGGGTGACGACATTGGCATTGGCCTCCACTGCCCCGCTGGCGGACACCCAGACGCGCATGGCCAGCGCTAGGGCGAGCGATGTGACGAGGGCGAGCGGCACCGTGATCAGGAAGGTCAGCAGGCGGCGGCCGATATAGGATGGCTCGCCCGCGTCAGGCAGCATATGCGCGCGCCGTTGGGGCGGGCGTGCCTTGTCACGCGGCGCGGTCCAGCCCGCGACGGCTAGGCAGGCGAAGGCGCAGAGCATCAACGACAGGCACGCCACCGACACGCCCCACGCGCCATGGCCCGCCCCTGCGGCGATCAGGCCCAAGAGCAGCAGCGCCCAGGCAGCACCCAGCAGCGGCACGGAACGCCCTTGCAACCGCCAGGCGTGACGGAGCAACAGCACTGCGGCCACCGTCATCGCTGATCCTGCCCAGACCCAGGCCATCAGAAGGCGTAGGTCAGCGTGCCGAAGACATTGCGATCCGCCCCGATGAAGCAGTCGCCGCGCGACAGGCAGGCGGCATAATGTTTCTTGTTGAACAGGTTGGTCGCATTGATCGACATGCGCCATTGCCGCCAGTTCACTTCGGCTAGGGCATCGACCAGCGTGTAGGACGGGGTGCGCACGACACCGCCCGACCAGTTTTCGCCGACATAGCGGACGCCGGTGCCGAGCCGCAGCGACTTGTCATCATCCATGCGGAACGTCTTGGTGGCCCAGGCAGATGCGCCATATTTGGGCACATTGTCGAGTTGCTGCTGATCCGCATTTTCGTTCAGATAGGCTTTGTTGTAGCTGAAATTGGCGATGATCTCATAATCGCCAGGCAGCGAGCGGCGGCCTTCGATCTCAAAGCCCTTCGATGTCGCCTTGCCTGCCTGCACCGAGACGGTTGGGGACAGGTTGATGACCCGATAGCTCTGCCGGATATGATAGGCGGTCGCGGTCAGCAGGGTGCGGTCGTCGGGGTGGAGCTTTACGCCGACCTCATATTGGCGGCCGCGTTCGGGCTTCCACAGCGTGCCGTCATTGGCGCTGCCGGAAATGGGGTTGAAGGATTCGGTATAGCTGAAAAAGGGCGAGAAGCCGGTCACGACTTCGGCGATGATGCCCGCGCGGAAGGAGGTGGCGTTCGCGGTTTCCTTGGTGCGGCTGTTGGTCGTGGGATCGAGGCTTTTGGTTTCGACATGGTCGCGCCGTCCGCCCAGCACGATCGAGACGCGATCCCACAAGCGGATCTGATCCTGCACATAGAAGCCGAGCTGCGCCTGGGTCACATTGCTGTTGGTGCCGTAGAGATAGCCCGCATCGCCCGGCTGCGGGATACCGCCGCCATAGTCGGACAGGGAGGCATAATCGATGTCGTAAATATCGATCGTTTCAAACGCGGCCCCGCCCAATTTGCGCACCCGGTTCCAGCTATAATCGACGCCCGCCAGCAGGATATGTTCGATCGCATCGCCGGTGTTGAAGTCGATCCGCACATTATTGTCGGTCGAAAAGACATCGGTGCTGGCATAGCTGCCATCGGCATAGAGGCCGATCACGCGCTGCGCGGAGTCGAGATAGGGATTGGCGGGATTGCTGTAGCTGTTGGGATAATGGGTGAAATAGGTGAGATCCGAGTCGATCACCCGCGCCTTGAGGTTCAACTGGACATGCTCGTTGAAACGATGTTCCAGCAGGGCCGTGCCCTGCAGGGTGCGGCCGTCATAGCGGTCCCAGCCGGGCTTGCCGATGAAGGTGTTGTTCGGCAACTGGCCATTGGGATTGGGCGCGAGCGTGCCGACGATCGGCAGGAATTGCGAGATCGAGCCGCCATCATCTTCCTGATACAGGCCCAGCAGCGTCAGTTCGGTCTGTTCCCCCAGTTTGAAGCGCAGCGAAGGGGCGAGCATCACGCGGTCGTCGGAGACATGATCGACCTGCGTATCGGCATCGCGGACCCGCGCGACCAGCCGCGCAGCGATTCCGTCGGTGAGTGATCCGGTGATGTCGCCCAATATTTCCTTGCGGTCGAACGAGCCATAGCGGACCGACATTTCGCCATGCGTTTCATAATCGGGCCGCTTCGACACGGTGTTGATGAGGCCGCCGATCGAGCCTGACCCGAACAACACGGAGGCCGGGCCGCGCACGACCTCGACTTGCGAGAAATTATAGGGGTCGGACCGGATATTGGCGAAATAGCTGAACAGGTCGCGCATGCCATCGCGGAACTGGAGCGGGGAAATGCCGCGAATGAAGGCCCCGTCCTCGCGCCCGTCCGCGCCATAGGGGTTGGCGACCACGCCCGACACATAGCGCAGCGTATCGGCGATCGAGATCGCGCCCTGCGCCTGATAGGTTTCGGCGTTGATGATGCTGATCGGCTGGGGCGTTTCGATGAGGGGCACGTCGGTTTTCGTGCCCGCGCCGCTCGACTGGCCAGCGACCGCAGTGACGACGATGCTGGACTGGTCCGCGCCCTCCGCAGCGTCGGGTGCCTGCGCGAAGGATGGCGTGACGGTCATGGCGGTGCAGAGGCACAGCGCGAGCTTTGCGGCCTTCATAAAATCCCTTTTATGCAAATAGCGGGCGTAGGATCACCCTGTCGGGCCGCTACTAATGCGAACCACTATCATTCGCAAGTCTCTTTTGCCCTATCGCGATATGCCGGTCTTGGGCACACAGACATAGGCAAGCGATGCTGGCAAGCGGGCTATGCGCCTGCTATGTGAGCGTTACCACGCATCGGAACAGATGCCATATGATGGAGGGAGCCGATGAAGAGAAAAGCTGCAACCTGGTTGACGGGTCTCACTCCCCTATTGATGGCAGCGCCGGTTGGCGCGCAGAGTCGGCCCGCCGTTCCGCTGACCCCGCAAATCGACAATAGCCGTCCCGACTGGGAAAATCCGGCGGTTTTCGAACGCGGCAAGGAGCCTGCGCGCGCCACCGGCTTTCCGTTCGAAGACAGCGCGCGCGCGCTGGCGGGAGATCGCACGGCGTCGCGGCGCTTCCTGTCGCTCAATGGCCAGTGGCAGTTTCATTTTTCGCCCAATGTCGATGGGGCACCGGCGGATTTCTTCCGCGATGATTTCGATGCGTCGGGATGGAAGAGCATAAGCGTGCCGGCGGACTGGCAGGCGGAAGGTTATGACCAGGCGCGATACAATAATATCACCTACCCCTTCCCCGCGAACCGGCCGCTGATCCCGCATGATCGCAATCCGGTGGGGTCGTATCGCCGCGATGTCGATGTGCCGCCGGACTGGGCGGGCGAGGATGTGATATTGCACATCGGCGCTGCGGGTTCGGCCTATTATGTCTGGGTCAACGGACAGCAGGTCGGCTATAGCGAGGACAGCAAGCTGCCGTCCGAGTTCAACGTCTCGCGCTTCCTGCGCCCCGGCAAGAACAGCATCGCGATCCGCATCTATCGCTGGTCGGACGGTTCCTATCTGGAGGATCAGGATTTCTGGCGCGTATCGGGTATCGAGCGCGAAGTCTTCCTGATGGCGGCGCCGAAGACGCGCATCCGCGATTTCGCGGTGCGGGCGGGGCTGACGCAGGATTGGCGCGACGGGACGCTGGAGGTGGTGGCGAAGGTGCTGCCCGGCAGCGGGCCGATGACCATGCGCGCAACGGTGATGGATGGCGAGCAGACCTTGTCGCGCCGAACGGTCGCGGTCGTGTCGGGCACGGCTGAACAGACGGTGCGCGTTGCCGACCGGCTGCCGGGGGTGCGCGCCTGGTCGGCGGAAACGCCCAACCTCTACACGCTGCTGCTGGAGCTGCTGGACGACAAGGGTGCGGTGGTGCAGGCGACCGCCCAGCGCATCGGTTTTCGCGATGTCGCGATCCGCGATGGGCAATTGATGGTCAATGGCCGTCCGATCATGATCCGCGGCGTCAACCGGCACGAGCATGACCCGGACACGTTCCACGTCATTTCGATGGCGTCGATGCGGCGCGACATGGAGATGATGAAGCGCAACAATGTCAACGCGGTACGCACGTCGCATTATCCCAACGACCCGCGCTGGTATGATCTGGCCGATGAATATGGCCTCTATGTCATGGACGAGGCGAATATCGAATCCCACGCCTATATGGAAATGGGCTGGAAGGGCGAAGCCGAGCGCAAACTTTATCAGATTGGCTATGATCCGGCTTGGGACGCTGCCCATGTCTCACGCGTGGTCAATATGATCGAGCGGGACAAGAATCATCCGTCGATCATCTTCTGGTCGCTGGGCAATGAGGCGGGGATCGGCCCGGCGTTCGAAAAGGCGGCGGCGGAAGCGCGGCGACGCGACCCGACGCGGCTGATCAACTATCTGGGCTGGGGCACGCTGAGCGAACCGAAGCCCAATGCCTATGCCGATATCTTTGCGCCGATGTATTATAGCGTCGACCAGACGATCGCCTATGCCCGTGACCCGCGTTTCACCCAGCCGCTGATCCAGTGCGAATATGCGCATATGCAGGGCAATAGCGGGGGTAATATGGCTGACTATTGGGAGGCCATCTACGCCCATCGCAAATTGCAGGGCGGCTTCGTGTGGGACTGGGTGGATCAGTCGATGCATGCGCGCGACGAGAAGGGCGAGCCGTTTTGGGGCACGGGCGGGATTTATGGTCCCAATCCGGGGGGCGACATCGAATTTGGCGATGGGCTGATCCAGCCCGACCGCACGCCCAATCCGCATCTGTTCGAACTGCATAAAGTCTATCAGCCGATCGCCTTCCGTGCTGATGACTTGGGCAGCGGACGGTTCACAGTGATCAATCGCCATGATTTCCGCAACCTGGCCGATTTCGATCTGGGCTGGATATTGCTGGAAGACGGGATCGAGGTGGCGCGTGGGGCTATCCCCTCCCCCGCTGTCGCCGCGCGATCGGAGGCCACGATTACCGCTGCCTTGCCACAGACCCGCAAGGCTGGTGGCGAATATGTCGTGACGTTGACCGCGCGCGCGCGTGGCGGCGCGGTGCCGCTGGTCCCGGCGGGGCATTTGGTCGCCTGGGACCAGTTCGTCGTGCCGGGCGCCGTGATGGCGCAAGCGCCAGATGGTGGCGGGCCGGTCAGCATCACCGATGACCAGGCCAGTATTGTCCTGGCGGCGGCGGGGTCTGAGCTGAGGATCGACCGCGCGACCGGGCTGATCGGCTATCGCAAGGACGGCCGCGCCATCTTGTCTGGCGGCGCGCCGCATTTCTATCGCGCGCTCATCGACAATGACATAGGCACCGGCGTCGCGCGCACCCATGCGATGTGGCAGACGGCGTCGGAGAAGCGCGTCGTCGAAGCGGTGACGGTGGACCAGGCGGACAAACGCGCCGTCGCCGTCAGCGTCCGGTTCAATGTCGGCGATGGCGTGGCGCGGTTCGAGAACCGCTATGTCCTGCGCGGCGATGGTAAGGTGGCGGTGGAGGCACAATTCACGCCGTTGCAGAAGGATCTGCCCGATCCGCTGCGCATCGGCCTCGCCTATAGCATGCCTTCTGCGTTCAAGAGCGTCGAATGGTATGGCAAGGGGCCGCATGAAAGCTATGCCGACCGCCAGACCGGCGCGGCGCTGGGCCGCTGGACCGGCGCAATCGCCGATCAGCACCATGATTATATGCGACCCCAGGAAACCGGGAACAAGGTGGGCGTGCGCTGGATGAAGGTTAGCGGCGCCACCATGCCGTCCCTGACCGTGAAGGGCATGGAGCCACTGTCCGCCAATGTGCTGGCCTTTCCCTATGACGACCTAGCGCGACGTCCGCCCGGCACCTGGCGCAGCAGCGATATCAAGCCGCATGGCGACGTCACGCTGTTGATCGACAAGGTGCAAAGCGGGGTCGGTGGCACTGATAGCTGGAGCGCGCTTGGCCGACCGTTGGAGCCATATCGCATTCCGGTGACGCCGCACCGCTATGGCTTTACGCTGTCGGTCGATGCGGAGGGGGTGGCGACGACAGGCGCGCTGCCCGCCGCCGCAACGGACACGCCGATCCGCTTCTGACGCAAAAGGGGCGCGCTGCCTGTCGGTAGCGCGCCCCTATTCGGTTTCGCGTCAGCCGTCTCGCTCGACATAATGGAAATAGTCGAAGTCGGCGACGGCTCCTGTGCCCGCCATGTCCTGACAGGCCATGCCGACGAAGGTGCCGGTGAAGTTGGGCAAATAGGGCAAGGTCGCTTCGTCGGACAGAATGCTCGCGTCGCGATCGCCGGGAACCTCGTGCCAAGCTTCGTCATCGGCCATGCGATAGGAGAAGCGCATTGTTTCATGATCCACGTCCAGCCGAAGGCAGACCGGGCCGCGCGCGATCGGGATGGCGGGTGAAGTGACACTGGGACGAGCCTCGTCAGGCACGACCGACAATATCTGGATCACCGGTTGCCCCACATCGTCGGCGGTGATGTGCAGATAATGGAATTTCGTGCTGTTATAATAATGGATCAGACCGGCCGACTGCTGGAAATTGGCGGGATGGAAATCGACCAACGTTTCCGCGCTGAAGCGCCATTCGCACTGGCGTCGCGCCACCAGCGCCTGGGTGAAATGGCTGCCCACGGACTCGCGCCCGAACAGGCGCAGATGGCCCGACCGATCCGTCAGCGAGAAAATCTGGTCGGGATAGGGCGTGCGCAGCCATTGAAAGGGGGGGGGCAAAGTCGGATCGTCGAAATCCGCGCGATCATCGGTCAGGGTGCGCGCGACGCTCACGTTTCCGACCGACGCCATCGGGCGGCCCGTTCCGTCGATCGTGCGCAGCCAGCCATCCTCGCCCCAGCGCATAGGCTGTATCGCGGTTTCCCGGCCCAATATGCAGCGATCGGACGCGGGCAGCGGGCGGCCGCAGAGATAGACGAGCCAGGGATCGCCGTTCGCCGTTTCCACCAGGTCGCCATGGCCAGCGCGAGCAAGCGGCCCATCGGGCTGATCGCGCGCCGTCAGCACTGGCCCATCGGGATGCAGTTCATAGGGGCCAAAGAGCGACCGCGACCGCGCCATCACCACGGCATGATTGCGCTCCGTCCCGCCCTCGGCCACCAAGATATGATAATAGCCGTCGCGCTTGTAGAGATGCGGCCCTTCGGTAAAGCCCAGCGGGCTGCCAGCGAAGATATTATGCCGCTCACCCAGAAGGCGGCCGGTTTTGAGGCACATTTGCTGGATGACGATCCCGGCGAAGCGTTTGTGGCCGGGGCGATGATCCCACAGCATGTTGAGCAGCCAACTACGGCCATCATCGTCGTGGAAGAGCGCGGGATCGAAGCCGCTGCTGTTCACATGGACGGGATCGGACCATTCGCCATCGATACGGTCGCACCACACCCAATAATTATGGAAGTCCCGCAGCGATACGTCCGTCCGGTCGGACCGGGTGGTGCGGCCATAGCGTTTGACGTCGGTATAGGTCAGGTGAAACCGGCCATCGGCATAGCTCAGGTCCGGCGCCCACACCCCGCAGGAATCGGGATTGCCCCGCATGTCGAGCTGGGCCGGGCGACGTAGCGGCCGGGCGACAAGCTGCCAATTGGCGAGGTCGCGGGAATGGTGGATCTGCACGCCCGGATACCATTCGAAGGTCGAAGTGGCGACATAATAGTCGTCGCCGACCCGCACGATCGAGGGATCGGGATTGAAGCCCCGCAGGATAGGATTGGTAATCGAGATCATACCGGTTTTCGCACCAAGGTCCAAAGTATGGCGGCGCCGACAAGGTCCAGCAGCCCAAGGAGAATGAAGAAGGGGCCATAGCCGACCTGGTCGACCCAACTGCCCAGCAGCAGGGTGAAGATCAGCACGCCGAGATTGGCCGCCGTGCCCGCTATGCCGGTGGCCGTCGCCACCTCATCCTGCGGGAACAGGTCGGCCGACATGGTGATGACGGTGACCGACAGGGTTTGATGGGCAAAGCCCGCGACACAGAGCAGGGCGATGGCCGCAACCGGGCTTTGCACGATGCCGACGAACATCATCGAACACATCAGCACCGCGCCGATGGTGAAGGCGCCGCGCCGCGCGTCGATCAGATGGACGCCGCGCCGCTGGAGCCAGGCGACCAGGGCTGGCCCCGCAAGACAGCCAAGGTCGGCGGCAAGGAAGGGTAGCCAGGCGAAGATCGCAATCTGCTGAATATCGAAATTGCGCACTTGCACCAGATAGAGCGGCATCCAGAGCGAGAGCATCCCCCATACCGGATCGGCGAGAAAGCGCGGGAGCGCGATGCCCCACATATCGCGACGGCGCAGCATCGTGCGCAGGTCCGGGCGCTTGCGCTTCTGCTGCAACTCCGCTTCCTGGCCATCGAGGATCTTTGTGCGTTCTTCCGCGGTGATAGCCCGGTGCCGTGCGGGCGTCTGATACCAGAATAGCCACAGGATGAGCCAGACGAGGCCGAGGCCGCCTGCGACGAAGAAGGCCGCGCGCCAGCTATGGGTGAGCACCGCCCAGGCCACCAGCGGCGGCGCGGCGACGGCACCCAGTGATGCGCCGATCTGGTACAATCCCCCTGCGGTCCCGCGCTCGCGGGCGGGGAACCATTGGGACACGACCTTCATGCCCGCAGGCTGCGCGCCGCCTTCGACCAGGCCGAGCGCGCCGCGGAGCGCGAGAAAGCCGAGCCAGCCCTGCACCAGCCCATGCGCCATGGTGATGAGCGACCAGATCAGCACGAAGAAGGTGAAACCGTAGCGCAGGCCCGCAATGTCGAGGACATAGCCTGCGACCGGCTGAAACATGATGCCGATCTGGAATGCCCCGGTGATCCAGGAATATTGTTCGGACGTGATGCCCTGTTCACCCATGATCGTAGGGGCGGCCACCCCCAGGACGCTGCGCGTCAGATAATTGATGGTCATCGCGATCGCGAACAGACCGATGATGGTCCAACGGATATGCCGGAAATAGGTCAACAGACATGTCCTGCGTTAACGTTATCATAGCGATGTAGGCGAAGGCAGCCGGACGCGGCAAGCGCTAATGTGCAGGAGGGTGCGCATCCGCCCCGATGGAGGCCATCGTCTTTGTCTTGACGGGCCTGCCATCTCGCTAGAAATGGTGCGATTGGTTCGAAAGGATGATCTTGAAGCCTCCCCATCCTCAGCAGCGCAGCGCGACCGTGGTCGATGTCGCCAAGCGTGCGGGCGTGTCCGCGATGACCGTGTCGCGCGTTATCAACGGCAATGGCAAGGTGCGCGCCGAAACCCGTCTGGCGGTCAATGCCGCGATTGCGGAACTGAACTATACGCCCAATGTCGCGGCCCGTGCGCTGGTGACGTCGCGCGAGGTGCGGATCGGCGTGATCTATTCCAATCCGAGCGCCGCTTTCATGCATGATTTCCTGATCGGCGTGTTCGAGGAAGCGTCGGTCATGGGGGCGCAATTGACGCTGCTGGGCGGGCAGGATGGTCGCCCGCCGCCGCCCGAAGCGATCCACCGCCTGATCGGATCGGGCGTGGGCGGCATCATCATCGCGCCGCCGCTGGGGGAATCGCGCGTAGTGCGCGACCCCATCCATCTGGCGCAATTGCCGATGGCAGTGGTGGGTGGCTATGCCCGCGATGCGATCTGCGTGCGGATCGACGATCGCGCGGCGGCTTATGACATGACCAAACATCTGATCGGCCTTGGCCATCGTCGCATCGGCTTCATCATCGGTAATCCTGGCCAGTCCGCCAGCGAAGACCGGCTGGCAGGATTCGACGCCGCCGTGCATGAAGCCGGGGGTATTGAGACGATATTGGTCCAGGGAGACTTCTCCTATACGTCCGGCTTGCTGGCGGGCGAGCAGTTGCTGGATATCGACCATCCGCCGACCGCCATTTTCGCGAGCAATGACGACATGGCCGCTGCGGTCGTCTCCGTCGCCCATCGCCGCCACCTGTCCGTGCCCGAAGACCTGACCGTGGTCGGCTTTGACGATACCACCGCCGCGGTGACGCTGTGGCCGCCACTCACGACGATCCGCCAGCCCGTGCGCGAACTGGCGGCCGAAGCGTTGCGCCTTTTGACCCAGGAAATCAGCACCTCGCGCAAGGTGCGCCATCCCAAATGCCTGCTGGGCCATCAGCTTATCGAGCGGCAATCGACGGCCGCCATCGCGGGATAGACGATGGCGGCCGTTTCGATCGGCGGGTGCAGGGGGAGGTCGCACCGCCGACCGTATCGGTAAAGGTCAGAATTTGAAGCGCACACCGGCACGATACATGCGGCCTACGACATCATAGAGTGCGGGATTGGCGAAATAGGGCGAGCGTGCCGGGTCACGATCGAACAGATTGTCGACCTTGGCATAGGCGGTGATCGCAGGCGTCAGATTATAGGTGCCGCCTATGTCCATGTAGAAGGCGCCGGGCATGAAATTATTGTCGATCGTCGGATTGTTGTTGGTCGAGGCCGGGCAGCTGCCGGGCTGACATTCGACATATTGTTTGCCCAACACGCCGTCGGAAAACCAGCGTTCCTGAACATAGAGGGAGAAGGTGTCGGTGGCGTAGGTCTGGATCGCCAGCCATTTCCAGTCGGGCGTATTGCCCAGGTTCGCGCCCGCCGAGTCCAGGGGAACCGAACCGAACAGACCATTGTCGGTCACGAACTTGCGGATATGGGTCGCCAATGCGCGCAGCGTCAATGTGCCGTCCAGCCCCAGTGGCCGCTGCCACACATAGCTGGCTTCGATATCGATGCCCTCGGTCTTGATCGACGCCAGGTTGAAGGCCTGGACATTGATGAAGTTCGGCCCGTTCTGGTTGTTCAGATTGAACGCATTGCAGGCGTCGGGCAGGATTTCGCGGAAGCAGAGATTGACGATGTCGCCAGCGCCCAGGCTGGAAATCACGTCGGTCAGGTTGATCTTGTAATAATCCACCGACAGGCTGACGCCGGGCAGCCAGGGGGCATTGGCCAGCGCCACGCCGAAAGTGGTGTTGCGCGCGATTTCCGGGGTCAGGTCGGTATTGCCGATCTGGTTCTGGATGGCCAGCACGTTGACGTTGCGGAAGGGGTCGAAGAAATTGGGCAAGGTGGTGGTGACGGGCGCCGCAAACAGTTCCGACAGGTTGGGCGCGCGCACATCGCGCGAGGCGACACCGCGCAGACGCAGCCCCTCAATCGGCAGATCCCAGGTGCCGCCGACCTTCCAGGCCCACACCGTTCCCGACGTGCTATAGTCCGTTACGCGGGCCGCGGCATTGATGTTGGCGCGGCCGACGGAGCTGCTGTCGAACAGCGGAAGGTCGACTTCGACAAAGGCTTCCTTGACGCTGTAGGCACCCTGGCCATTCTTGTAATTGCCCGCATACCAATTGTTGCCATCGGTCAACAGCGCGGGATCGGCAGGATATTCGCTATTGTTGGGCGACAGGTCCGACACGCCCGCACCATAGGGGTCGGCCGTGACCTTATAATATTCATGGCGATATTCCGCGCCGAACGCGACCGACAGCGGTCCTGCCCAAAGGTCGAAGGGCGAGCCGGAGAAATTGAGACTGACCACATCCTGCGTCTGGCGAGTCCGCTGATAGGGACCGTTTTCGGGCATGATGTAGGACAGGGCAGCCGCGGATGGCGGTGCGCCGCCCAGGATGTTGAGGGGCACGCAGCCATTGGCTCTGGCAACCGGATCGGCACAGACGATCGCGCCATTCAACGTCACCGCCTGAATCGCCTGGTTGAAGCGGCGGGACAGCATGATGTTGGTGACATCGACGTCGGTATAATTGGTGCCATGCTGATAATAGGCATCATAGGTCCAGTCCGATCCGGCGACCGGCACGCGGCCCTTCGCGCCAGCGACGAAGCGATATTGACGGCGGTCGGTATAGACCTGCGTATTGCCCAGCGCCGCATTGCTGGTGCCATAGGCGAAATTGGTGATGCCCGCCGTGGCGCACGCCTGCTGCACCGATGCTGGCACGAACGGGTTGCTGCATTCGATCGTCAGGTTGGGCCGGTTCATACCCCCCACCGGCTGGTTGTTTGTTTTCACCTGCGCAATATTGACGGTCCCGTAAATTTCATTGTCGGGGGCAAATTCGAAGCCCAGGCGGCCGTAGGTATTGAGCCGCTTGATGCTCGATTGCAGCGATCGACCGGCATCGACATTGCCCGACAGATCGCCGCCGATGCAGAAGCCGGGATAACAGCCATTGACCGCACCCGATGCGTTGCCGGATGGCGTGCCGTTGGAACCATATTGGAACTGGAACGGATTGCCCGCCTGGTCAAAGGCGATGCCCTGCAACGGCCCCGCAGTGATCAGGCCATATTTAGTATAATTATAGGGCTGCGCATTATCGAGCAGCAGATATTGGGGCGATCCGTCGTTGAGCGCGTTGCGATTGATCAGCGTGGTTTGCTTGAACCAGTCGCGGCCACCGGCCAGCCCGATACCGAAATCGCCGCCGCCGACGCCAGCCTCATCGCCATATTCGGCGCTGACCACGGCGCGCAGACGACCGTCGAGAAAGCTTTTGCCCGCCGCCAGTTGGACGAGATATTGCTCATTATCGCCATAGGTGGACACGCCGCCCTGGACGTTGCCCTTGAACCCTTCAAAGCGCGTGTCGGTGATGAAATTCACGACCCCGCCCACAGCGTCCGAGCCATAGGAGGCCGAAGCGCCGCCATTGACCACATCGACCTGCTTGATGAGCAGTTGCGGGAAGAGGCTGACATCGGGAACGCCGGTGACATTGGCACCGACGACGCGCTGACCGTCCAAGAGCGTCAGGGTGCGGATCGGCCCCAGGCCACGCAGCGAGAAGGAGGACAGCCCCTGCTGGCCGCTCGACGTGCTGAACGTATTGACCGTGGAGCCGGTCGATCCCTGCAGCGAGGGCAATTGGGCGATGGTGGTGAAGATATTGGGCTGCGCATTTGCCTCAATCTGCTCAGTGCCGATCATGGTAGTGGGCGTGGGCGCATTGAAGCCGTTTGACGTGATGCGCGATCCGGTGACCACGATATCCTGGTTCGTCGGGGCGGGCGCGGCCGGTGCCGATTGCGGCGCTTCCGATTGCGTGGCGGCGGGCTGCGGAGCCTGCTGCGCCAGCGCCACGGATGGCAGGGCTAGATTCGATGCTATCGCTATCATAGAGCCGGTGGCCACATAGGCGCGCCGCCATTTCAGCCCATATTGTGCCGTCGTTTTCCGTATCATGTCCATCTCCCAGTCTTTGTATTTATTGGATATTTATAACTGAACCCGCGAAATCACCCTAAGCCTGCATTCGCGTGCCGAACGGCTGGAACAGTCAGATCATCCGCCCTGCCGAAAATCAGAATGGTAACGTTAACCCGATTTATTGTGACGGCCCGAAGCTGTCAACAATCTTATGGCAGACCACTGACATTTATGTCGGCCATTTCGCTTCGGGCAACTGCCAACGGCATTGCAGACAGCCGTGGGAAGAACGACAGGTTGTTAAAAAGACAGGATTTTTCCGACCGGCTTTTAGAAGCGGAACATGATTTCCGTTCCCACCATGCGGATGGGGCGGGCGGGGCCGGTCTGGCGCAGGAAGTCGCCAGCGCGGAACAGCGATGCCGAAGCGGAGACGGACAGGATCGTGCTGGCCTGCCAGTTGGCCGACAGTTCGACCTGATTGCCGATGTACCGGGATGCCCCCTGCCCTGCGGCGCGGATCAATTGGCCGGGGACATCATAAATGCCGTCCCCGCGACTGAAGCGCCAATAGGCGATTGCCGTCATTTCGACGGTGAGCCCACGACCCAGATCGACATCGATGCTGGGATGCAGGTTGAGGATATTGCGCGGGCCGATGAGCGTCAGTTCGCCGAAATATTTGCCCTTGGGAAACAGCGCGTTGAACGTACCCAGCCGGTTGTCCCTCGGGTCATCGTCGCCACTGGCGGCATTGGCGCGCAGGCGAAGGCGGGGTTTTAGCGGGGTTTCGGCAAACGCATAGCTGGTTTCGGTCGCAATCGACCAGGCTTTGATGGACTGCGAGCCGAACCGACCGCGCTGGAGCATCGCTTCCCAGTTCCAGCCCAGTGCCGCATGGGTGCCGAACAGCCTGACGCCATAGGTTTGCCGTCGTTCGCGCGCGATCATATTGGCATAGCGGGCGGCGGCGTCGCTGTAACGGAGGGCGTAAAGATCGACTTTCACGCCTGTCGCCAGGGGTGTGGTGACATAAAAGCCGTCAAGCTGTTTGGTCGGCGAACGGCGGTCATCAAAATTGCCGGACTGCACCGCGACGGGCTTTCCCTGGAAGGCTTCGATCCGGCTGTTGCCCCGCTCCAGCATCAGCCGAACGCCGTCGAAAGGCTGCGGGATGTTGGGGCCATAGCGCAAACCGACCAGCCGCTCCGATCCAAGCGCAATCAATTCGCGCCCAGCGCGCAGCGTCAGCGACGCTTGATCGCCGATGGGTAGCTGGATATCGGCAAAGCCTTGAAGCAGGTCCAGGCCGGTTTCATCCGCCGGTCCTGCTCCCGCGCCCACGCCTCTGGCATAGCCGCCAATCCCCTGGACGAAGACACGCACGGGGCCGGCATGCAGGTCGGCAAGGGGCATGACACGCAACCAGAGATAGCCATCGTCCGGAGCGGGCGGCGCGCCCCAAAGATTGTCGGCAAAGCCCTCATAGCGGACCCGCGCTTCCGCGCCCAAGGTCAGCGTGAAACGACCGTCTTCATCCAGCGGCCGGTCCAACGGCGCCCACCAGTCGGCGCGGCGGTCGGGGGTTCCGCGCAACGGCGTCCAGTCCTCGTCATAGCGCAGGTTGGTCTGCGCGACCTGTGCCTCGGCAACCGACGGCAGGCCTAGCAAAGCCGCCAGCAGCAGCGCCCGGATCATCGCGCGACGAGGTGGCGGACCAAAGGCGGCACGGCATCCACCTGAAATGCCCGCACCGCGTCCTGCTGCACCCGGTCGGCATTGGTCACCCGCTCATGCTGGCGCAGATGTTCGAGCCAGCTTTCGACGGTGAAGGTTTCAACCACCCGGCCGGGCTGCGCGACATCCTCATAGACGCCCCAATGGATCGCGCCATCGCGGCGACGGATGCGGCGCATGTCCTGCATCGCGGCGAAGAAGTCGGGCACCAGGACCGGGTCGATGCGATATTCGATCGTCACCAGCACGGGGCCGCGATCCTGCTCGATCACCGCTTCGATCATGGGCGCGGGCCAGTGGAGCGAGGGCGAAAGGTCGAACCGGGCCGCGCTGTCGAGCGGATAGCGCCAGGCGAGCAGCAGCGACGCGAGGACCAGCGCCGCGGCCGCCAGCATCAAGGTCGCCGGAACCCCGATTTGCCCCGCAATGCTACCCCACATCATAGCGCCAGCGGTCATCGACCCCTGAAAGACCAGCAGGTAGATGGCCAGCGCGCGCGCCTTCACCCAGCCCGGCGAGCGGGCCTGCGCCCCGCCGTTCAGCGCGGCCATCATCGCGATCCATGCGAAGCCGCCCGCCCCTACCGCCATCGCCGCCGCCAGGAAATTGCTCGACCAGGAAAGGCCCGCCATCGCCGCCGCCAGCAGCACGGATGCCGCTACCGTCGTGCGATTGGCCCCCAGGCGCGCGCGCAATCGGGGCATGAGGATCGCACCAGCGACCGCGCCCAGCCCCATGAAGGCCAGCAACCCGCCATAGCCCGCTGGTCCCAGCGCGAGGTCGCGCCGCGCGACAATCGGCAACAGCGCCCATAGGCCGCTCGCGAACAGGAAGAAGCCGACCGAACGGATCAGCACGACCTGCAATTCCGGCGCGCGCAGGGCGTAGCGCAGGCCGGCCCGCATCGCGCCGACAAAATGTTCGGCAGGCAGATGCCGCGTCGCACCCTCCCGACGCCAGCGGAGCATGACGATGATCACGCCCAGCACTGACACCGCATTGAGCGCGAAAACAGCGGCGCTCCCGGCGATGGCGATGATGAGGCCGCCCATGGCGGGGCCGATCGCACGGGCGATGTTGACGCCCAGGCTGTTGAGCGCGACTGCCTGTTGCAAGGCGGGGCCAGGCACCAGTTCGGGCACGATCGCCTGAAAGGTCGGGGCCGACAGCGCCGCCCCAACAGCAATCGCGGCGGTCAGCGTCAGCAGCACCCATGGCGTCGTGAGCCCGCTCGCGGTCGCGATCGCGAGGATGATGGTCGCGACCAGGCCGAACAGTTGCGCGCCGATCAGCAGCTTGCGTCGGTCCACGATATCGGCGAGCGCCCCGGCGGGGAGCGCGAAGAGAAACATGGGCAGGGTCGTCGCGGCTTGGACGAGCGCCACCATCAGCGGGTCGTTGGACAGCGACGTCATGAGCCAGCCCGCGCCGACATCATGCATCCATGTGCCGATGTTCGACACGATCGTCGCGATCCTACGAGAGCGCGGCCATCATCAGCCCGCCGATCAGGCCGATATGCTCCAAGAAAGTCACCCGCTCATGAAAGCGCGCGACCGGATCAGCCATCTGCCAGAAGGGATGCGCGATTCCCGTCGCCAAGGCCGTGAACAGGCCGAGCGCACCGGCCCCCAGCCACGCCTGCCGCCCCATGATGATCAGCAGCGATGCGCCGATCTGGACCAGGATCGTCAGCGCCGCCACCCCGGCCGGGGGCTGCAACCCGAAATGTGCCGCTTCGGCCAGCGCGCCGTTCCAGTCGATCAGCTTGGCGATGCCGCTGGTCCAATAAGGCAGGGTCAGCAGAATGGCCGCGCCGGTCGCGAAACGGCGATCGGCCAGCAAGGCGGCGATGGGACGCGGGGCCATGACTTAAACCGCCCAGCAGCCGCAGCCGACCGCACCCCAGAAGCTCTGGACGTCAGCGGCGGGCACTTGCGC
>NZ_JPPQ01000083.1:420220-424417 GCF_000743655.1 Sphingobium sp. ba1 | reverse complement strand
CGCATATCGAGGGCGTCAACCTGCTGACCGATCCGCCTGAGCGCGGGCGCTGGATCGCCCCGCCTCTGGTCAAGGCGATCGACGAGACGATGGCAAAGGGCGAGCAGAGCCTGCTCTTCCTCAACCGGCGTGGCTATGCGCCGCTGACACTGTGCCGCCATTGCGGCTATCGCTTCCAATGCCCCAATTGCACCGCCTGGATGGTGGAGCATCGGCTATCGCATCGGCTGGCCTGCCATCATTGCGGCCATGTCGTGCCCGCGCCGCGTTTCTGCCCGGACTGCAAGGAGGAGGACAGCCTCGTCGCCTGCGGGCCGGGCGTCGAGCGGATCGCGGACGAAGTGAAGGCGCTGTGGCCGCTGGCACGGATTGCGATCGCTACGTCGGACACGCTGTTTTCTCCCGCCAAGGCCGCTGATTTCGTCAAGTCGGTGGAAGCGGGCGACATCGACATCATCGTCGGCACGCAGTTGGTCACCAAGGGCTATCATTTCCCCAACCTGACATTGGTGGGGGTGATCGACGCCGATCTGGGTCTGGAAGGCGGCGACCTGCGCGCGGCCGAGCGGACCTTCCAGCAGATCGTCCAGGTTGCCGGGCGCGCGGGGCGTGGGGCCAAGCCTGGGCGGGTGTTCATCCAGACACGGATGCCCGGCAGCGAAGTCATCCAGGCGTTGATCGATGGCGATACCGAACGATTCTATGCGGTCGAAACCGAGCATCGACGGCGGGCCAATGCTCCGCCCTTCGGCCGCTTCGCCGCGATCATCATTTCGAGCGAGGATGCGGACGAGGCCGCGCAGGTCGCCCGGCTGATCGGCAAATCCGCGCCGGTCATCGATGGGATGCGGGTTTATGGCCCGGCCCCGGCTCCGCTGTCGGTATTGCGCGGGCGGCATCGGCACCGCTTGCTGATCCACGCCACGCGGCAGGTGGATATTCAGTCCGCGATCCGCGAATGGCTGAGCCAGATCGTGTGGAAATCCGGGACGCGGGTGGCGGTCGATGTCGATCCCTATAGCTTCATGTGATGGAAACGCCCTGCCGCAACCTCTGTGCGCTGGATGCGGCGCGCGCGACCTGCACCGGTTGCGGCCGGACGATCGACGAGATCGTCCATTGGCGCAGCCTGACCGACGCGCAACGCGCCGCCGTCATGACGCGGGTGCGGGACTTTGCGCCTTCGCCGCGCCCTTCGGCATTTTCGCCGCCTCAGCGTCGAACTGAGCCTTCATCCTGAGCGCGTTTTCGCGCATCCCGGATTCATGGGGCGAATAGGCGATCGGATCGAGCAGGGTCGAGGCGCTGGCATAGTCACCCCTAAAAGCCATCGCCTGCGCGAAATTGAAGCGATAGCCGGGGTTTTGCGGTAGCAGGCTGAACGCCTTGTAGAGACCGTCATAGCCAAGGTCCGGCATCTTGCCGCCCCGCATGGCATGATAGCGATAGAAGAGCGCGAGCGGCACCGGGTCTTCGGTATCAGCGCGGTTGGCGCGCACGATCGCCGTCAGCGCAGCCTTCCAGTCGTCCGCCTTGTCGCTGTCATTGGCGCGTTCCAGCAACACTTCTGCCCGAACAGCTTGGGCGCGCGCGGATTGGGGGTTGCTGGCGATGGCGCGGTCAGCGGCGGCAAGCGCTGCGTCTGCCTGATCCGCCTTCCATTCCGCTTCCGCGAGCAACGCCTGCGCATAGGCATCGCCGGGATATTGGTCAGCAATGGCGCGGATAGCCGCGACAATGCCGGGCAGGTCTTCCGTCTTGGGGCGGTGGGTCAAGCGTAGCTCATCCTCAACCAAAGCCGCCTGCGCTGGGTCAACAGCGGTCACGGTAATCGCTCCGATCGCCATATCCTTGGGCGTGAGCACGCTGATGAAATGCTTTTTCCGCATATAGGCTTTGAGGTCTTTTTCGAGACCGTCCAGCCCGCCCTCAAAATAGTGCGCCACATCGCCGTCCGTCGTGCCCTTGGCGATCTCTGTCAGATAGCGGTTGATCTCCGCCTTCCGATTCGACGCGTGCTGAAAATAGAAATGGGTCAGCAACCAGGCGGTGCCATAGAAGCGATCGCCGTCTCGCAGGTTCAGTCCCTTGGTTTCGCGCGCCAGCAGTTGCGTCAGGGGATAGGGCTGGCCCAGCACGAGGCCCGGCACCCGCGCCATCGGGATATGGCCGAACTCGATCGATCCGCTTTTGGGGAACTTCACGACGGAGAAAAATTCGGCAAACCCCTCCACGAACCAGGCAGGGTAGGCGGCTGGAAAATAGTGCAGCATGAAATGATGGGCATATTCGTGGAAAAGAATTTCCTCCGCCCCTATGCCGAAGCGACCGCTTTTCGTTTCGCGAGAGAGGAAGGCGTAGGCGTTCCGTTGCGACGTGGTGTAAAAGCCCTTGAGATTGCGGTTGCCCGCCAGATCCTGCACCTTGCGGTCGTTGGACAAGAGGTAGACTTTGACCGGACTGCCCTGTTGCCGATCCGTGACGCCATAGAGGCGGCGCAGGAGGAAATCGAACTTCTCCAGACGTTCGGCAAAGCCGCGCAGCGTTTCGTCCTTGCCCTCGCTGTAAACGGTGAAATGGTCGGTCTTTGCCTGCCACCAGGTCGCGTGTGCGACGCCGGGCAGCGCGAGCATCATCGTCGCCAGCGCTTTCAACCAGAATCGCATCCTATCCCCCATTTGGCCCAGCCTTCAGAGTGGCCGAGCGATGGCACGAAGGAAAGATACAATCGGCCCGCTACTCGCCCTTTTCGCGAGCGAGCAGCGCCTGCTTGCGGTCCAGACCCCAGGCATAGCCGCCCAGCGTACCATCGCTGCGCAGCACGCGGTGGCAGGGGACGAGGACCGCCAGAACATTGTCGCCACAGGCGCTGCCCGCCGCGCGGACGGCTTGCGGCCTACCGATGGCGGCGGCTACCTCGCTGTAGCTGCGCGTTTCGCCCGGCGGGATGGCGCGCAGCGCGGCCCAGACGGCCTGTTGGAAGGCCGTGCCGCAGACGTCGATCGGCAAATCCGGCGTTTCGCCCGGATGATCCACCAGTGTCACGACGGCCTCCGCCAACTGGTCGAGAGTGGCGTCGGCCGGTTGAAGATCAGCATTGGGGAAGCGGGCGCGCAACTCTGCCTCGCCCTCGCCGAAGCTGATACAGCACAGGCCGCGCGCCGTCGCCGCGACCAAAAGCGGCCCAAGACTGCTGTCGATCGTGCGCCAGCGGATCAGCGCGCCGCGCCCGCCATCCTTCCAGGCGCTGGGCGTCATGCCCAGATGGCGGTCGGCGTCGGCATAGGCGCGGCTGGGCGCATTATAGCCCGCTGCATAGATGGCGCTCGTCACGCTGCCGGGCACGTCGAGCGCGGCCTTTAATCGGTCGGCGCGCAGGGCGCGGGCATAGGCGGCAGGGGTGAGGCCGGTTTCGCGCTTGAACAGGCGGTGGAAATGATGCGGGGCATAGCCGACATGGGCGGCGATCGCCTCCAGCCGGGTGGCGTCTTCCGTCGCCTCGATCAGCGCGCGCGCCGCCGCGACGGCGATTCGGTCGCGGCCCACCTCGTCCGGGCGGCAACGCAGGCAAGCGCGGAACCCCGCTGCGCGCGCCGCTGCGGGGTCTGGCAGGAAGCGCATATTTTCGCGTTTGGGATGGCGGGCGGCGCAGCTCGGTTTGCAATAAATGCCGGTAGTGGCGACGCAGCCGACGAAACGGTCGTCCATGGTGCGGTCGCGCGCCAGGAAAGCGGCCCAACAGGTCGCGTCGTCAGGCATCGGGTCGGCAAGGGCTGTCATCAGGGTCATGCCTATGGAATAGACGCGGGCGCTTGGCCATGCTTCCCGCGCCTTGCTTTCAAAACATTGCGGCATTTCCCGATTGCGCCGCGCCCGCCATCCAATATGTATGCCCGCTCATGATCGCCCTCCTCCGCCGCTTCGCCCTGCTGATCGCGCTTTTCGCGCCAGCAACATCCCACGCCGAACAGCAGGATATCGCTGCAGCGGCGCGCGGGGTGGTGCGGGTGGTGCTGGTCGCGACCGATGGCAGCGAGGCCTATTTCGTTGGCCATGGCAGCGGCCTGGCGGTCGCGCCCGACAAGATATTGACCAACGCCCATGTCGTCGAACTGGCGCGCGAGGAAAAGAATCTGGTCATCGGCGTGATCCCGTCAGAGGGCACCAAGACCTATGGTGGGCGCATCATCGCCTTTT
>NZ_JPPQ01000083.1:400036-420210 GCF_000743655.1 Sphingobium sp. ba1 | reverse complement strand
GCACCAGGGGCAGGCCGCCGCCGATCTCTTCGCCGAGATGGAGGCCGCCGCGCCCGAAGGCCCGCGTCAGGCCGACATGCGCGCGCTGCCGGTATTGCTCGATCACATGCTGGGCGGCGTGTCGGTGCGTCCGCCCCAGGGTGGTCATCCGCGCATCGCCATCCTGGGTCTGATCGAAGCGCGGCTGCAACAGGCCGACCTCATGGTGCTGGGTGGCCTCAACGAAGGCACCTGGCCCGGCCTGCCCGCGCCCGACCCGTGGCTAGCGCCACGAATCCGCCGTGAATTGGGCCTGCCGGGGCTGGAAACCCGCATTGGCCTTGCCGCGCATGATTTCGCCAGTGCGCTGGGCGCCCCCCACGTCCTTATCACCCGCGCCCGGCGCGGCGGCGGCGGCCCGGCGGTCGCCTCGCGCTTCTGGCTGCGGTTGAAGGCCATGTCCGGCCCGCAATGGAAAGGCGCCGGCCGCTACGCCGCGCTGGCGCAGGCGATTGACCGGCCCGATGGCCATCACCCGGCTTCGCGGCCCGCGCCGGTTCCGCCTTTGTCCGTGCGGCCAAGGCTGATCCCGGTCACCGACGTCGATCGGCTCAAGGCCGACCCCTATGCTTTCTACGCCCGGCGCATTCTTCGCCTCGTCCGGCTCGACCCGGTTGACGCCGATGCGGGTCCGGCCTGGCGCGGGACGGCGGTGCATGAAATCCTCCAGCATTGGGCGGAGGCTGGCACGCTCGACCCCGCTGACCTGGAAGCCCGCGCGCAGGCGATGTTCGACCGGCCCGAAGTCCATCCCTTGCTCAAAGCCCTGTGGCAACCGCGCCTGATGGAAGCGATCCGCTGGATCGCGACGGAGGTCGCCAAGGACAAGGCGGCGGGGCGGACCATATTGGCGGTCGAGCGCGAAGGTCGGGCGGAGGTCGCCGAGGTCACGTTGATGGGGAAGGCCGACCGGATCGACCGACTGTCAGACGGCACGCTCGGCGTCATCGACTATAAGACCGGCAAGCCGCCCAGCGCCAAGATGGTTAAGGCGGGCTATTCGCTGCAACTCGGCCTGCTGGGCGTCATCGCCGAAATGGGCGGTTTTGCGGGGCTGGGCGATCAACCGCGCGCAGCCGACTTCGAATATTGGTCGCTCGCCAAGAAGGGCGATCAGTTCGGCTATCGCGAAAGCCCGGTCGATTCGACAGGCAGCCGTGGCAAGATCGTCACGTCGAGCTTCACCGCCCACGCCCATGAGCAATTCAGTGGATTGGTCGAGGCCTATCTGCTTGGCACCGTGCCCTTTACCGCGCAACTCAACCCCGAAGTCGCCAATTATGGCGATTATGACCAGCTTATGCGGCTGGAGGAATGGTATGGCCGCGACGATGGCTAAGGCGCGCCCGCTCCAGAAACTCCTCGGCAATCAGGCGCAGGCCGCCGCGCCGGACGCTCATGTCTGGCTGTCCGCGTCGGCCGGCACGGGCAAGACCCATGTGCTGACCGCGCGCGTATTCCGCCTGCTGCTGCAGGGGGTGCGCCCGGAAAATATCCTGTGCCTGACCTTCACCAAGGCAGGTGCGGCGGAAATGGCCGACCGCATCCACGACCGGCTCGCCGCCTGGGTGCAGATGGATGACAAGGGGTTGTTCGCCGATCTTGAGGCTTTGGGTGAAGAGTCCGGCCCCGATGCCCGCGAACGCGCCCGCCGCCTGTTCGCCGAAGTGCTGGAATCAACGGGTGGTGGCTTGCGCATCCAGACCATCCATGGCTTTTGCCAGCAATTGCTGACCGCCTTCCCGCTGGAGGCGGACCTGGTGCCGGGCTTCCACCCACTCGACCAGCGCGAACAGAGCGCACTGGCGCGGCAGACCTTGGCCGACATGGCGGTGCGGGCGCAGGAGCAGGGCGATGGCGCACTGATCGGCGCGCTCCAGGCGATCAGCCTGCGGCTGGGCGAGGGTGGGGCGGAGCATTTCCTGCTGCGCTGCGCCGCGCGCGGTGATGCGCTGGCGGCGCTGCCCGATCCGATCGCGCCCTGGCTGGCGGGTCAGTTTGATCTGCCGGAAGGTGATATTGATCAATGGCTTGCTGACCAATGTTCCGATGATGTCTTTGACATGCGGACCTTGTCTGCGCTGGTCGCCGCCAATGTCGCCTGGGGCAAGGGGCGGGGGCTGGAACGCTGTGACCGGATCGCTGTCTGGCGCGCTGCCGATCCCGCCACGCGCGCGGCGACCCTGGCCGATCTGCACCGCGCCTGGGCGAAAACCGATGGCGATCTGATCGAGGCCAAGGGCTGGGTGCCGCCGGACGATGGCTATGGTGCCTTGTCCTCGCGCCTGCATACGCGCTGCGCCGAACTGCTCGCGACCAAGGCTCGCGCCGATTATGCCGCGCTGCTGGCGCAGGGGCTTCATGCTGGGCGCGCCTATGCCATGGCCTATGCCGAGGGTAAGCGGCTGGCAGGGGCCGTCGATTTCGAGGATCTGATTGCCCGCGCTGCCCGCCTGTTGGAACAGGACGGTATTGCCGAATGGATCCGCTACAAACTGGACCAGCGGATCGACCATATATTGGTGGACGAGGCGCAGGACACCAACGCCGCGCAATGGCGCATCGTTCGCACATTGGCCGAAGAGTTTTTCGCAACCGAATGGGAAGCGGGCGAAAAGATCCGCACGATTTTCACGGTTGGCGATTTCAAGCAGGCGATCTTCGGCTTTCAGGGGACCAGCCCCGCCAATTTCGCCGCTGCGCAAATTCTGTTCCAGCGCGATGCCGACCAGTCCGGCCACCGGCTCCACGATCTGTCGCTGGACCATAGTTTCCGCTCCACCCCGGCGGTGCTGGACGTGGTGGACCGCACCATCGCGACCCTCGATGCAGGGCGGCTGGGGCTGGAACCCGGCGATGTGCGCCATATCAGCGCCAATCTCCACCCCGGCGAAGTGCAATTGTGGAAGCCGGTGATCGCGGGCTTATCTGACGATGCCGAGGGTGAGGAAAATTGGGCCGCCGATCAGGAGCGCAAGCTGGCCGAAAATATCGCGCGCCAGATCAAGAGCTGGATCGATGACGGGCTGATGCTCGAAAGCCGGGGCCGCCCGGTGCGCGCGGGTGACATCATGATCCTGGTGCGTCGCCGCAATGAATTGGCCCGGCTGATCGTCGCCCGCCTCTATGAGGAAAATGTCGCGGTTGCGGGGATCGATCGGCTGCGGCTCAATGCGCCGCTTGCCGTACGCGACCTGCTCGCCGCGCTGCGCTTTGCGGTACAGCCGGAGGATGATCTGAACCTCGCTGCGCTGCTGGTATCGCCCTTGATCGGTTGGACCCAAGACGATCTCATGACCCGGCTGATCGGGCGACGCGGCGGATTGTGGCGGCACCTCACCCGCTCGCTGGACGATGGCCTGCTTCAACCCTTGCGCGACCTGCTGGCGGTGGCGGATTTTTCGACCCCCTATCGCTATCTCGAAGCGATCCTGTCCGGGCCGATGGATGGCCGCCGTCGCCTGATCGACAGGCTGGGCACCGAAGCGGCGGACCCGATCGAGGAATTGTTGAACGCCGCTCTGGGGTTCGAGCAGGACGATCACCCCTCGCTCCAGCGGTTCATCGACTGGTTCGACCGGGGCGAGGTCGACATCGTGCGCGATGCCGCCGCCCAGGGAGATAATCTGCGGCTGTTGACCGTGCATGGGGCCAAGGGCTTGCAGGCCCCCATCGTCATTCTCGCCGATGCCTGTCTCGATCCCGATGCGGGCAACCGGATGGATGGACTGGAATGGAACGGCCTGCCGATCCTGCCGCCGCGCAAGCCCGAACGGCAGGGACCGATCGGTGACCTCGCGGAAGAAGCGGCGCGGGTCGAGCGGCAGGAGCATTGGCGGCTGCTCTATGTCGCGCTGACGCGGGCCGAGGAACGGCTGGTTGTTGCCGGATCGCTTGGCCCGGCGGCCAAGGAGCAGGTGAAGCCTGAAAGCTGGTATGGCGCGGTCGAGGCAGCGATGGAATCGCTTGGCGCACCGTGGGAAGACGATCCGATCTGGGGGCAACTTCGCCGCTGGCGGGGGACGGAAAGCCTGCCGAGCGCGAAGGCCGATATCGACGTAGCAGAGGCGCGCGACAGCGTCGCGGAACCAACATGGTTGCGCCAGCCAGCGCCAGTCGAAGCGCGCCCGCCGCGTCCGCTCGCACCATCGGCAGCGGTGGAGGATGACCAGCCCTATCCGCCACCGACCTTGGCGATGCGTGCGGCGGCTGATCGCGGACGCTGGCTTCATGCCCTGTTCGAGCGGTTGCCCGCCGTGCCGGTCGATCGCCGCCGAGATGCGGCCGACCGCTGGCTGGCTCAGCAGGGGGCGGACGACGTAGCGCTGCGCCAGGAGGTAATCGACCAGGCCTTGCGCGTCATCAATGCACCCGATTTCGCCGGCCTGTTCGGGCCTGACGCGCTCGCCGAAGCACCGATCGCGGCGGTTGTTGGTGAAGCCGTAATTGCGGGCACGGTGGACCGGCTCTGCGTCGGCGCGGATCGTGTCCAGATCGTCGATTTCAAGACCGGGCGGGTTGCACCGCGGACGCTGGCCGAAGTCCCGATGGCGCATGTCCGCCAGATGGCGGCCTATGTCGCGGCGCTGAAAGTCATCTTTCCTGACCGGGCGATCGAGGCGGGGCTGCTCTACACCAGCGCCCCGCGTCTCATCACCCTGCCGTCCGCCCTGCTCGCCGCACACAAGCCCGGCTTTGTGCCTGCGCAGGAGAATTTGCCGCTCCCGCCCGTTGAGCCGGGCGAGCAGGCGTCCTAGATAGCCAAGCAACGCAAGGAGAATAGCGACATGGCCACCAAGGCAGTAACCGACGCCAGCTTTCAGCAGGATGTGATCGACGCCGACAAGCCCGTGCTTGTCGATTTCTGGGCCGAATGGTGCGGCCCCTGTAAGATGATCGGCCCCGCTCTGGAGGAAATTTCCGAGGAACTGGGTGACAAGGTGGTGATCGCCAAGGTCAATATCGACGATAATCCCGACGCGCCGGGCAAATATGGCGTGCGCGGCATCCCGACGATGATCCTGTTCAAAAATGGCGAAGCCGCTGCGACCAAGGTCGGCGCTGCGCCCAAGAGCGCGCTCAAGAGCTGGCTCGAAAGCGTCCTGTAAGATCGATGCAGGCGGGGCAGGGTTAGCGGAACAGGATTTCCGCTGCCCTGTCCCACAAACGCGGCGAAGATGCGCCCAGCAGACCCCGGCGCGTATCGCCGACTTGATAGGGTGATCCGTCGAGCCGCTGACAGCAGCCGCCCGCTTCGTTCAGGAACAATGTGCCCGTCGCATGGTCCCAAGGCAGGGTGCGCGCGAACACCGACACATCATTCTGCCCCAGCACCAGCCGGGGATATTGTTCGGCGGCGCAGCGAGGAATGTCCACCAGCGCGAAACGGTCCTGCGATCGCCGCTGAATATCCGCCCGTTCCTCCGGCGTCATGAAATAGACGGCCAGCGCCGCGATCGGCAGCTCGCCACCGCTCTCGCGCGCCTGCACTTGTTCCCCGTCGATATGGCTGCCCCCGCCCAGCATGGCGTGGCACAGGCGGCCAGTCAGCGGATCGAGTATCCACCCCGCCAGCGTCGCGCCGCCATCGGCCAGCGCGATCATGATGCCGAAGGGCGGATTGCCCGCCGCAAAATTGCCGGTGCCGTCGATCGGGTCGATGATCCAGTTCAGTCCGTCGCCCGCCCGGTCGAGGATCGCGGGATCGGCCGCGCAGGCTTCCTCGCCGATGATCCCGGCTTCAGGCAGGATCGCACTCAGCCCTTCGGCCAGGCGGATTTCGCTTTCCTTGTCGGCGATGGTGACGAAATCGTTTGCCGCCTTCTCGCTAATCTCATGACGCGCCAGATTCTGGTAGCGCGGCATGACGATGTCGCGCGCGACCTCGCGCATCAGGGCGACGACGGGGGCGTGGATATCGAGCTGCATCAGCTTCGATAATCCGCGTTGATCGCGATATAACCATGGGTCAGGTCGCAGGTCCACACCGTCGCGCGCCCCTCGCCCAGACCCAGATCGACGCCGATCTCGATATCCTGCCCCTTGAGGTGCGCGGCCACCGGCGCTTCGTCATAGCCTTCGACCGCCAGGCCGCCGGTCGCCACTTGCGTCGCGCCGAAGCGGATCGACAGCCGGTCGCGATCGGCCGGTTCGCCCGCCTTGCCGATCGCCATGACGACCCGGCCCCAATTAGCGTCCTCGCCCGCCAGCGCGGTCTTGACCAGCGGCGAATTGGCGATCGACAGGCCGATGCGATGCGCGCTTTCGTCGCTCACAGCGCCTTCGACGCTGATCTCGACGAATTTGGTCGCTCCCTCGCCGTCGCGCACGACCAGATGCGCGAGCTGGCGGCAGATGTCGGACAGGGCAGCGTGGAAGGCGTCCGCCCCCGCATCGTCCATGCTGGTCATCGGCGCATTGCCCGCCTTGCCGGTGGCAAAGGCCAGCACCGTGTCGCTGGTTGATGTATCGCTATCGACCGTGATGCAGGAAAAGGTCCGCTTGTTGGCCGCCGACAGCATCTGTTGAAGCAGCGCCGGATCGATCGCCGCGTCGGTGAAGATATAGCCCAGCATCGTCGCCATGTCGGGCGCGATCATGCCCGATCCCTTGATGATGCCGACCAAATTGACGCGCGTGTCGCCGATCATGGCGGAGGCATGGGCGCCCTTGGCATAGGTGTCGGTGGTGCCGATGGTCGTAGCCGCTGCCTCCCAGCCGCAGGGTTCGGCAACAAAGGCAGCTTCCAGTCCCGCCTCGGCCTTGTCGATGGGCAGGGGCACCCCAATCACCCCGGTCGACGAAACCAGCACGTCGGAGGGTAGGCAGCCCAGATGGTTGGCGACCTTGGCAGCAATCGCTTCCACCGCCGCGCGGCCACGATGCCCGGTAAAGGCATTGGCATTACCCGCATTGACCACTAGCGCGCGCGCCGACCCCAGCGGGATGGCGTCACGGCACCATTCGACTTCGGGCGAAGGGCACAGGCTCTGCGTCGTCACACCCGCGACCGCCGTACCTGCGTCCAACTCGACATAGGTGAGGTCGCACCGGTCCCAATCCTTGTAGCGCGCCTGCGCCACGCGCAGCGTCACGCCCGCGATAGAGGGCAAGGCGGGGAATTGGGCGGGGGCGAGGGGAGAGCGTTGCATATTCGTCTCGCTATGATAGGGGTGGAGGCCGGTTTAGGCACAATGCCCTTTGGAACAAACATATTTTCGCATCGGTCAGGATGGAGCGATGCCGCCAATATTCAGTTCAGCGTAGTAACTGTGATTGTTCAAAAGTAACCACGCCATTCGCCTGCGACACTCGTTTACTGGTGATTGAGCATCCATGTCAGCGTATCGCGTAGATCATATATCGGCCTTTGCCCGGACACCGCATCGAGCTTGCTACGATCTCCCCACAATGTTTTTACTTCGTTCTCGCGAACAAAGTCCGGATTGACGCGAACGGCGAAATCGCGTCCCGAAATCTCCTGGATCATGGCGATTACTTCTCTCAGCGAATAGGCCTTGCCGGAGCAGATGTTGAATGTTTCGCCCAAAGCAGAAGGCGCGTCCAGAAGAGAGGCATAGGCCGACACGACATCACGGACATCCGAAAAATCACGGGAAACGTCCAGATTTCCCAACTCTATCTCATCTGCCTTTTGACGCACATAATGAACGATCTTGGGTATGACAAAATTGATAGATTGTCCGACGCCAGTATAGTTGAACGGCCGGGCGAGGATGATCGGCAAACGTTCTCTGTACAGGCGGGCAACAAACTCCATCGACAATTTACTGACAGCATAGTCGTTTACAGGGTCAGGCGAAACAGCTTCGGTAATGGCGCCACTTACCCGATTTCCGTAAATATTAGCACTGCTGGCCAGAAGGATTGTATCGACATTTCCCGCTTTATCGAGGGCGTCCAGCAGATTGCGACTACCCACGATGTTTGTACGATAAATATCTTCGGCTACGCCATGAGAGACAAATGCGATTGCAGCAAGATGCACGACCTTATCCGGCCTGATGTCTGCGATCGTGTCCGTAAGGGCTTTGGCGTCGGTCAAATCACATATGACAGACCTGCTCAATCCTTCGATAGGCGAAGTAATCGGCATATGCGATATACCAACGACTTCGTGACCATGACGCGACAACAAAGTGGTTAGGTAGCGTCCCGTGAACCCATCTACGCCGGTAATCAAAATTCTGCTCATAGATGTCTCACCTTAACTGCTGCCGTGGAACGACCGTTGCCACGTAGATGTGGTATCCGATCGCCCGCTACCGGCATCTTGTCGCCAACGCTCAAATCGAGATCAGAAAGAGGCGTTCAAACGGTTTCGTATGAGGTCCGCGTTTACCATCATCTTGCACAACTGCTCCAATGTCGTTTCCGGCTTCCAGCCCAGTTTTGTGACAGCTTTTTCGGGATTGCCAATCAGCAAATCGACCTCGGCAGGGCGATAAAAACGCGGGTTGACGCGCATGACGATCTTGCCGGTTGCAACGTCGGTGGCAACCTCATGCTCTTCGGCGCCCGAAAATTCGACCTCAATATCCGCAGCTTTAAACGCCATCCGAACGAAATCGCGGACGGTTTCAGTGCGGTTGGTCGCCAGAACATAGGTGTCCGGCTCGTCGGCCTGCAGCATGCGCCACATGCCTTCGACATATTCCTTGGCAAATCCCCAGTCCCGCTTCGGGTCCAGATTGCCAAGTTCCAGGCAATCCATCTTACCAAGTTTGATCTTCGCGACGGTGTCGGTGATTTTGCGGGTTACGAATTCGCGGCCGCGCAGCGGACTTTCATGGTTGAACAGGATGCCGCTGCATCCGAAGATGTCATAGCTTTCACGATAATTCACCGTGATCCAATGCGCGTACAGCTTGGCAACGCCATAGGGACTGCGCGGATAAAAGGGTGTGTCCTCAATTTGCGGTACGGCCTGCACCTTTCCGAACATTTCCGACGTGCTGGCTTGATAGAAGCGGATCGTGGGATCGACGATGCGGATGGCTTCGAGGAGGTTCAAAGGGCCTATGCCGGTAATCTCGGCGGTCGTAATCGGCTGATCGAAGGATACGCCTACGAAGCTTTGTGCGGCAAGGTTATAGATTTCCGATGCCTTGGCTGTTTGTAACAGACGGATGCTCGATGCAAGATCCGTGAGGTCATATTCCACGAGCTTGAGATTGGGATGCTGGCTTATGCCAAGCTCCTCGATCCGCCAGAAGTTGACAGAACTGGTACGGCGATAGGTTCCATAAACCTCATAACCCTTGCCCAGCAACAGTTCAGCAAGATAGGCGCCATCCTGCCCGGTTATTCCAGTAACTATTGCCGTCTTCATATAAACCTCGTGCCAGATAAAATGTTTATTTCTGCATCAATCGAACATTTTTGATAATAATGTGTCGATAATATTATTCTATTTTTAGATCTTAAATTCAAGAATATTACTATCACTGTTTGCGACAAGGTGAAGAATTTGCTGATTGAGTGTCGATGCCGCTTCCACATCCGCACTCTCCGTATAGCAACGCAACTCCGGTGCATTACCGCTGGGGCGAAGATGGACGATGTCGTCATTGTCGAAATAGATCCGCAACCCATCTGTCGTGTCGAACCGGACCGCTTTCCCCGCTACCGCGCCCAGCATATTCGTTAGCCGAGCGAGGATATCGGTTTCGGTGCCAGCTTGAAGATAGGAAATCAACGCCTGGCTGCGATCAGTGGGGAAATTTTGCAGGCGATCACTCACCGTATATCGGGCCGGCAACTGTTCCTGCAACGCCGACAGAGTGATGCTTCGGCGCTTTGCATCCACTAGTGCTGCTATCATTGGCAATATGGCGTCGCGCGTCGGTAGCGCTTCTAAAACAACGCCCTCGCTTTCAACAGGAGTGCCAAGCAAAAAGCCACCATTGGCTTCATAGCCGCATATCGTGGCATGGCCAGCGCGGCTCAGTCCCTGCATGCCTTCTATGACGAATGGCGATCCGATCCGGGTTCGACGAACTACATCGAACAGGCCGCATAGCTCGACCGCGCTGTTGCAACTGACCGGCGTCGCGACCGCCTTGATACCCAAGGCCCTGGCACATAAAATGCCCAATATATCCCCACGAATCCATATACCCGTTTCGTCGGCCAGCAGCGGCCTGTCCGAATCCCCATCTGACGACAAAATGGCATCGAGTTGCAATTCTGCAGCCCATTGGCGGGCGAGGACATGGTCTTCAGGGCGAACCGCCTCCGTATCGACTGGAATGAACGTTTCCGATCTACCGAGAGGAAAGGCTTGCCCGCCCATCTGCTTGACCAAAGCAACAAGGACATCTCGACCAACGGCCGAATGTTCGTAGATGCCGAGCTTAAGCCCCTCCAATGCGCGCGCACCAAAGAAATCGACGTAGCGCGCGATATATGTTGTCGTAGCATCGACAAGGGGAAACTTTAGGGGAGGCGCCAACAACATCCCACTGCCGTCGAATATATCCGGCAAATCCACTATTTGCGCCCGGATGGACAGTTCGTCCGCCTTGAGTATTTCACCATCGGGACGGTTGAATTTTATGCCATTGCGATCGTCGGGTATGTGGCTGCCCGTAACCATGAGCGACCCCATGCCCCGCGCAAAGCCATAGGCTGCCACCGCTGGCGAAGGTACGAAACCGCAATAGTCCACATGTCCGCCCTTATGAACAATAGCGGCTGCACAGGCGGCCATGATCCGGGGCGAGGATGGGCGAAGATCACCAGCAATCGCAACATGCTGTCCGGAGTGAAACAATCCCTCGGCTTCCAGATGCTGCAGAAAGCCCATGGTGTAGGCGAAGCATATGCGGTCGCTCATCGCGCTCACGAGGCCGCGGGCGCCACTTGTACCGAAAGCGACGCCAGACACGGCCATCAGGTCCGCGATAGAAACACCCGTCATAAAAACTCGCTATGCCCGCTAGGGAATGTGATTGCAGACGCGGAAAACTTACGCCCCTGTCGCGGGCTTAGCGCCCTTTACCGCTTCCGTCACGCGGCGAACCTGTTGAGATTCGCCGCGACGCAATATCATGACTTCTTGTCCTGAAACGACCACGATCAAGTCGTCGATATCGACCAGCGTGACGCGGGGTCCATCGCTATGCACCAAACAGTTTCTTGCGTTCAACAGGAGGGCCTCCCCTCGTACTGCATTGTCGTTGGCGTCTCTAGTGCTGACCGCATGCAACGAGTCCCAGCTGCCGACATCGGACCAGCCCATATTGACAGGAACACAGGCCACATGCGCCTCGCGTTCCATAATGGCATAGTCTACCGAGTCAGAGGGGCAAGCCGCGAAGGATTCCGGTTCCGGCAGGACATGCAATCCTTCGCGCTTCGCGCCTTTAAGGGACGCCCTGACTGCGGCCAGCATATCCGGCCGGTGACGTTCAAGCGCTTCCAAATAGGCGTCGGCCCGAAACAGGAATATGCCAGCATTCCAGACATATTTGCCTTCAGCCAACATCTTTACGGCAGTAGATGCGTCAGGCTTCTCAACGAACCTTGCTACCTTATGCACCATATTGCCAAGGTCAGCACCCATCTGGATATAACCATATCCCGTCTCCGGGCCGTCCGCTTCGATGCCGAATGTGGTTAGCAGACCTTCTGAAACAAGCGGCAACGCACGCGATATGGCAGTATGGAACGCAGGCAGATCAAGGATGATATGATCGCTTGGCATCACCAGCAGAATATCATCAGGTCGCGCCTCTAATGCTGCCAGCGCAATTGCGGGCGCGGTGTTGCGCCCCGACGGTTCAAGTATCAGACGATAGTCGTGGATTCCGATAGCCTGCAATTGTTCATCGACAATGAGTGCGTGTGCGGCATTGGCAACAATGATCGGGGAACTAACCGAAGCACCGGCATAGCCTTCCGTCCTACTGATGGTCAATTGAAGCATGGTTTGCTTTGCCGTTAGCGATAGCAGTTGCTTGGGACGCTCAGGCGTCGACACCGGCCATAGTCGAGTTCCCGATCCCCCAGACAAGACCACAGGAACAATATATTGAGATTCGCTCGCCATTTTTCGCCTAATTAATCCGTCAATCTTCAAATCAGATGTAACGTTACCGTAACAGTGTCACACGGATGATTGGCGTGGTCTATGGCTGCAAATTCTAGGCTTGCCAAGCCTTTAGCACTCTGATGGCGGCGCTTGGGCAACGGTATAACTGGACTGTGATAGTGACGCGCGGGTCGGGAAGATCGATGGCGTTCTCTTTAAGCGTAACGGCCAGGCGCGACCCGACGTAGCGTGATGGGCGGTTCGGTCGTGCGCACCGATGGTTCGTCGATCACGGCCAGCGGATCAACGGCACGGCTGAGCAGAAGGCCGCATCGATCATCACCTTGCCAGATGACCGTGCCGCATATTTCCAGATGATCGCCAATCAATGTCACACGGGCACCCACCGGCGGCACATGGGCACCGCCCAGCAGCGCACCATAGACCGAGATGTTCAGGATGGTGACTGGGCTGCTGACCCCGTCCCATAGCAGGGTCGCTGGCGCATTGGCGACGAAGCGACTTTCGCGTCGGCGGTCACTTTGTGAACGATAAGATGTGCTTGTCATGCTCTTCTCCCGGCTCCCCCCAGGATAAGATGCAATTATCGGCTGGTTTCGTTACCGAAACCATGCCTCATCCGGTCAACCCTATATTAGCCATAGGCGGACGGAATTACCCATCCGCCCGGCGCAGGATCAGGCCAAGGCGCCGTGACAATGCTTATATTTCTGACCCGACCCGCAGGGGCAAAGCGCGTTGCGGCTGATGTCGAGATTAGCGAAGTCGCTATCGGGTGCCGTGTCGAGCGGCCGGCTAGGGATGGTCGTGGTGATCCCGCCCCATTGCCCGGCGTCGATGTCGGCGCTGTTATCCTCACCCGAAAACGGATCGATATGGGTGGTGATGAAATCGGGTAGCACCGGCAGGTCGAATTGCGGTAGTGGCGCTTCGTCCATGCGGAACTGCACCCGTGCGATCGACCCGGTCACATCCTCGCGGATATTTTCCAGCATCCGTTCGAACAGCGCGAAGGCCTCCTGCTTATATTCGTTGATCGGCGTCTTTTGCGCATAGGCGCGCAGATGGACGACCTGGCGCAGCGCGTCGAGTGTGGCCAGATGCTCCTTCCAATGATGATCCAAGCTCTGCAACAGGATCGACTTTTCGATCATGTGCCAGTCGGCCGAATCGACATTGGCGACCTTCTCGGCGACGGCTTCGTCGGCCATGGCGGTCAGCCGCTCCTCGATCATTTCCGGGTCGATCGAATCCTCGGCCATCCAAGCGTCGAAATCAACCTCCAGCCCCAGAATTTCGGAGGTGCGGGTCTTGAGCTTCACCATGTCCCATTGTTCGGGATAGGTGCCGGGCGGGCAGGATGCGCCGACGATGTCGTTCACGGTTTCATGGCGCATGTCGGTGACGACGTCGTCCACCGTATCGGCGTCCATGATGTCGGAGCGCTGTTCGTAGATCACCTTGCGCTGGTCGTTCATGACGTCATCATATTCGACGACCTGCTTGCGAATGTCGTAGTTGCGCGCCTCGACCTTCTTCTGCGCAGTCTCGATCGCCTTGCTCAGCCATTTGGACGGGGGCAGCGCTTCGCCATCTTCCAGGTTGGAGCGGATCATCTTGGCGAACATCGTGTCCGGGCCAAAGATACGCATCAGATCATCGTCGAGGCTGAGATAGAAGCGCGACAGGCCAGGGTCACCCTGACGACCCGAACGGCCACGCAGCTGATTGTCGATACGGCGGCTTTCATGCCGCTCGGTCGCCAGCACGAACAGGCCGCCAGCGGCCAGCACTTCGGCCTTTTCTGCGGCGATTTCCGCCTTCATCCGTTCGATTGCAGCATCGCGTTCGGGGCCTTCTGGCACATCGCGCAATTCGTCCTCGACGCGCAGTTCCAGATTGCCGCCCAACTGAATATCGGTGCCGCGACCGGCCATGTTGGTGGCGATCGTCACCACGCCCTTGCGCCCGGCCTGCGCCACGATATGCGCCTCGCTCTCATGGAAGCGGGCGTTGAGGACCGCGTGGGGCACGCCTTCCTGATTGAGGAATTCCGACAGCATTTCGGACTTTTCGATCGACACCGTGCCGACCAGCACCGGCTGGCCCTTTTCGGCATGTTCCTTGATCGTCCGCGCAATCCCGCGGAACTTGTCCTCGATATTCTTGTAGAAACTATCCTGCTCGTCGATCCGCTGCACCGGCTTGTTGGTCGGGATGGTGACGACGTTCATCTTGTAGATTTCGTAAAATTCGGTCGCTTCGGTCGAAGCCGTCCCGGTCATGCCCGAAATCTTGGGATACATGCGGAAATAATTCTGGAAGGTGACCGATGCCAGCGTCTGGTTTTCCGGCTCGATCTGTACGCCTTCCTTGGCCTCCACCGCCTGATGCAGGCCATCGGACCAGCGGCGACCATCCATCATACGGCCGGTAAACTCATCGATGATGATGACCTTGCCGTCCTTCACGATATAATCGATGTCGCGGCGGAACATGACGTTGGCGCGCAGCGCCTGGTTCACATGATGCACCACCTGGGTATTTTCGAAATCATAGAGGTTGGTGCCCTGCAGCAGCCCGGCATCCTCCAGCAAACGCTCGATCCGCTCGGTGCCGTCCTCGGTCAGCGTGACGGAGCGCTGCTTTTCGTCCTTCTCATAATCGGCTTCCGTGACCTGCTTCACGATCGCATCGACTGAGACATAGAGTTCGGACTTGTCGTCGGTCGGGCCGGAGATGATGAGCGGCGTGCGCGCTTCGTCGATCAGGATCGAGTCCACCTCGTCAACGATCGCATAGTTGAACGGGCGCTGGACCATCGACGCGCGGTCATATTTCATATTGTCGCGCAGATAGTCGAAACCGAGTTCGTTGTTCGTCGCATAGGTGATGTCGGCGGCATAGGCGGCGCGGCGCTGATCCTCGCTGATGTTCGGCACGATGACGCCGGTGGTCAGCCCCAGGAAACGATAGACCTGCCCCATCCAGTCGCAGTCGCGGCTGGCGAGATAGTCGTTGACGGTGACGACATGAACGCCCTTGCCCTCCAGCGCATTGAGGTAAGTCGCGAGCGTCGCCACCAGCGTCTTGCCCTCACCCGTGCGCATTTCAGCGATCTCTCCGCGATGCAGGACGATGCCGCCCACCATCTGCACGTCGAAATGGCGCATACCCAATACCCGGACGGACGCTTCGCGCACCGTGGCAAAGGCTTCGGGCAACAGGTCGTCCAGCGTCTCGCCCGCGGCCAGCCGCTCGCGGAACCGCGCGGTCTGTGCGGCCAGATCCGCGTCGCTCAGCGCCTGCACCGATGGTTCGAACGAGGCGATCCGATCGACGATCTTGCCCAGCGACTTCACGTAGCGTTCGTTGGACGAACCGAAGATGGACTTGGCGAGTGCGCCGAACATGGACATTCCTGACTCAAAAGGGAGGCGTTGCCCGGTGACGGGCAGGCGCGCAGACATGCGCGGCGATTTAGGGATGGCTCAGCGGTTAGTCAATCAACGTGCCGCTGCACCACAGGTAACGTCCTGCGGCGGGTGGAGGGATCGCTCTATTACGGTAATATCACGATATGCGCCTTACTCGCCCAGCATTGAGCAATGCGGTTCATTGCCTCGTTCAGAAGAGAGCAACCCCTTACCATTTTCCATGAAATTATGCTTTTCGACAAAATTTTCTTGCCAAGGCGGTTGCAAGGCTCGAAATTGTAGGAACCATGAATTCGTTGGTTTCAACGCGCCACCTCCTTCCGATTTGAGACTTCGCATACCAGATCATATGTCGTGTAATTTGATCTAAAAAATTGATATAAAGTGATTTATTTTCTGATATGAGCTAGATCAAACTAAGCAGCATGGGATTGACGTTGTACACAAGGCCACGGGCTTACGGTTGCATAATTGGAGCTCACGGGCGCTTTCCCCCCATATTGTAATCGGTACCAAGGTGTAAAGTCTTCCAGGGCTTGGGTCTGTTAGGCTGAAGCTTGGGCAGCGCGCCTTATTCGGTCAAAATTGACAGTTAGAGTATGCTATGAAGTTGGTAGATCCTGTTTCGAACGCTCCATTTGAAATCGCTAAGTTGAAGATGGTCCCGTTCGCCGCTCGCTTCTGTGCATATTTAGCCAGAAAAAAGGGACGTGCCGCTGCCCATGCAATGAATTGGGGCCAAGCTGTTGATGCCTATGTTGGGGCATTGCGGTTGGTACCTATGAATGCACGCCTCTGGGTACAGCTAGGTCATGCCTATGGTCATTTGGGAATGCCGGATGCAGCACAGCTCGCCTATCGCAATGCAACGAAAGCGCAGCCAGAAAATTCTATCGGTCACCGCCATCTAGGCTATGTGCAGCGCGAAACGCATCTTCATGAACAAGGAATGCGTTCTTTAGCCCGCGCCCTTCTTCTTGACCCTGAAAATCGCGACATCGCTGAAATATTGCTGGCAGACAAAGGTGAGGAAAAGACGCAGGAATATCTGGTCAATGCTGCTTTTGCGCACGCTGATGAATGCCGTCCTGATCGGCCGATGGGGTGGAAGGCAGTGTGGTTGCGGTCCCAGGCAAGAAAAGCTGCGCGCAAACGGGATTGGAAAGAAGCCGAGAAATTTTATGCAGCCGCAGTGCGGCTTGAGCCGAGCAATCCCGATCTTCTTCTACAGCTCGGCCATGCTTTCAACCACCAAAACCAGCAACCTGAAGCAGAACTCGCCTACCGTCGCGCGATCGCAATCGATCCCCTATATGTGGATCCAT
This sequence comes from Sphingobium sp. ba1, assembly GCF_000743655.1. NCBI lineage: Bacteria > Pseudomonadati > Pseudomonadota > Alphaproteobacteria > Sphingomonadales > Sphingobiaceae > Sphingobium > Sphingobium sp. ba1. The sequence continues at coordinate 403,333 of NZ_JPPQ01000083.1, read as the reverse complement.
GGTTACATCTTGGCTATGTGTTAACGGCGCAAAACCGGCATAATTCGGCCCGTACAGCGTTCGGCACCGTGCTTCGGCTTGCTCCCCATCGCCTTGCTGACCACCCCATATTGGCCGGTGCCGAAATCGCGCATACGCAAGCCAGTCCCGCCCCTGCCGAAGGCAAGTCAAGAGTCATGGTGTGCCCGCCTGAACTGGGCGAACGTGAAAAAGCCATATGGAACCTTCTGGCCACGCATGTTCAAGGAAAACATTGATAGATGCGCATCGTTATAGATCTGCAGGCATGTCAGAATGGCAGCCGACATCGTGGAATCGGCCGATACGCCATGTCCATGGCCCGCGCGATGGTAAAGGCTGGTAGAAACCACGAATTCATCATTGCGCTTAATCGATCCTTCTCCGAATCCGTGGATGATATCCGTCGTTCGTTTGAGGGGCTGCTTCCGCCTAGCTCTGTCGTTACCTATTCGGTGCCTCCCATGGCTACGGCGGCGGATCCGTCAAATGCATGGCGCAATCGCGCGGCTGAACTTGTGCGCGCGCATTTTCTCGAAAGCCTGGCGCCCGACGTCGTGTTCGTTCCTAGCCTGTTCGAGGGCTTTTGGGACGATACGGTTGTCTCTGTGGAGCGCGACGCGCCCTATCTCAACGTCATCACCTTACACGACCTGATACCTTTGGAAGATCCCGCGCGTCATTTGGGCGGGGAACATGATCGTGCTGCCTATTTTCGCCGTTTGAACGACGCCCGCCACGCCGATCTGTTGCTTGCAGTTTCGCGCTACGCGGGAGATGACGCTATCGCCAAGCTCGGCATTGCCGATCACAAGGTGGTCGTTGCCTATGGCGGTGTGGATGAACAGTTTCGCGCGCCGAAATGGAGTTCCGCGCAAAGAGCGGATATCCTGGAAAAATATGGGATTTCCCGCCCCTATGTGATGATGGCCAGTCCTTTGGAGCCGCGTAAGAACATCGAAGGACTGATTGCGGGTTATGGCAGCATGTCCAAGAGCGTCCGTGATGGACATCAGCTTGTTTTTGCCGGCAAGATGGACAGCTTTGCGCAGCGTTATATCCACGACTTGGCGAGGGCGGAGGGGATGGACCCGGAAACCATTGTGTTGCCTGGTTTCGTTTCCGATGCTGATCTGCCTGCGCTCTACCATTACAGCAGCACATTCGCCTTTCCATCCTTTAGCGAGGGTTTTGGCCTTCCGCTATTGGAGGCGATGGCCTGCGGAGCCCCCGTCGTAGGTTCGTCGAAAACCAGCATTCCCGAAGTCGTTGGTCGATCCGATCTCGCGCCCGATCCTGCCAACATCGTCGAAATCGGGCGAGCGATCGAACGCATCCTGGCCAATCCTTCGGTTGAGAAGGAATTGCGCGATTTTGGCCCGCGGCGTGCGGCGTTGTTCACATGGGAAAAGTCTGCAACCGTCGCGCTCGACGCGCTTGAAAAATTGCTGCGCGAGAGCCGCCCGTCTACCTCTGCTACCGTACAGGATGAAGGGGGCATGCCATCCAGGCGGATGGAAATGGCGCTGTTGATGATGGACGTTCCACCCGAACATCGACTCTCTGGCGTCAACAATGCCTTGGCAGCCGCGCTCGCAGACAGGTTTGACCTTACGATCATCAGCACGAGCCGAACGCCGGTAAGCGAATGGTTGCAGGCCAATTGCGCCATCAGGAACGTCGAGTGGTTCGAAACCCACGCGGATCACTTTCATCATATCCTCTACAGTGCCGATTATATGGCCGATGCCGCTTTCCGCCGACTGATGCGCCGCCAAAAGGGCGACCTGATACTGGTGGAGCGTCTGGCTCCTCCTGCTCCTAATAAATTGACCGGCCGGCGCCTTTTCGATGGCGCGGAACTGGCTATGTTCGAGGCCGCCGGCTTTGGGGGGCTGTCACGCGCAGCGGCGAACGAAGTTTCTGCAAATGAGATGATCGACCTGCTGATTGAGGATTTGGCAAGCCGTGCCGCCCATCTCTATGTCGAGGCTGACTCGGCAGTCGGACAAGTGGCCTGCCGGACCGACATCATGCCCATTGCGCTTTCCGACCAGGCCCGTAGGGCACTGTGCGAAAAGGTCGGTGTAAACGCAGCGTCCGCTGTTATCGTGGCAGTTGCTGCCGATGACGATGCCGCTTCCCGCATCATTCGGGATTTCCGTACGGCTTTTGTCGCTGTAACAGACGCGCCGTCTCTCGTGGTTTTTTGCGACCTGCATGACCGGCAGCCGGGCGACGTCAATATCAGCAAATTGGTGTCTGGCGTTGTCCGGATTAGCTGTGATCTGGACGCTGTGTATTGTGGACTGCTGTCAACGGCCGATGTCCTGATCGTCGATGACGGCTTGCCGGATGCGATCCGTAAAAGGATGTCCATCGACTGCCCGCCACCGCGCCTTTATCTAGCTCGCCATCTGGTTGGAGCAAAGTGCTCGAAGTTGGTCGAATTTTTTGATTCGGCGCAGGCCCTCGTGCGGGATGATAACATAACGGGCGCGGCCATGCCTGGTGCCGTCGAGGCAGCGCGCCAGATGAGCGGTAAGCTGCCAGCAAAGCGCGCAGACGCCGAAGTCCTAAAACGCCTTATTGCGAGACTGCCGGAAGACGTCCGCGGAAGTCGGCCGGACGAAAATGATTTGGCAAAGGTTGCTATCGCGCTGGCTCGCAATGAAGCCTGCCAGAAAGCGCCTCAAATCTACTTCGATTTGACCGCCTTTGCAAAACCTGATCCGAGCCACCGACTTGATCGCATCACCAGTTATTGGCTTGAAGAGATATTCCGGCAAGGCGGGAATAGGGTACGCGCCATCTATGCCGACGGTGGGCATTTTGTCGTCGGCAATCAATTTGCCGCCCATGTCTGCAAGATTGCCAATAGCTGTCTGCAGGACCATCTTCTCACGCCTCAAATCGGTGACCGCATCGTCGGGTCCGACCTGTTTCATTCTTTCGCCAAAAATAACTTCGACCTGCTTAGGGCAGCGCGTAATGATGGCGTCGCGCTGGACTATATTGTCATGGATAGCCTGGCGTTTCAGCGTGATGGGTTAAGACCATCTTTTGCCGGGATGCTCATGACCTGGATTGAGGAGACTGTCCTCTCCAATGGCATTTCCATGACGGGGCTGCGGCAGGAAATGTCGGATGCGACATCATCCCGACCGGCCTCGCATGATGCCTGTATGCAGGCTCTAGACGATGCCGATATTCCGGTAGCGGTTCTCAATTGCCCTGATATTCTGGGCGATAGTCGTGTTATGGCGGATGCCAAGAGGC
>NZ_JPPQ01000083.1:376097-400026 GCF_000743655.1 Sphingobium sp. ba1 | reverse complement strand
GACGGCAGATTCATGGTCGCCTGATCAGCCCACCAATTGCCGACCCCGTGAGCAATTACGATAATTCCGCTGCGGGGAAATGTTGTGTCGTGCATCTCCACAGCGACATGAAGATTGACTTCGCCGCGCCATATAGGGGTAAAAGCATATTCCAATCACGAAACACACGGTGCACTCTGTCTGGTACTTCAAGGTCACGTCCTGTCTATCACGGGCGAAAGACAGCATCTCCGTATCTCGTCCGCATATGGCGAGCGACCGAATGAAGATAGTGTCTCTGCCGCCACGTAGTCGGGCTGTGATAGACGCCAATCGCCATCCAGTAATTTCCGGTAGAGCGCAGGGCTGACAAGAATATCCACCTTGCAGCCTGCGCATTGAAGCAGGGATCAAAACGCAGCCAATGTCGAACCTGAATAGGTGAACGCCCAACAAGCGCAGCGATGCGAGGTGTCCACCAACTGTTGATCTGCAGGGGACCGAGATCATGAGAGCCATTGCTGTTACGAACCTCAGCGCCGACCCAGCCCGCTTCCTGATCGCGCAGGCCCCAAAGCGTTTTCTCCAGCCAGGGATGACCAAGCGAGGCTTGCAGAATGCAGGCGGCGATCCGCAATTCCTCCTCATTTGAGGACTTCGAAAATGCGGGGGTGGTGTACAGTGCCATAGTGATGACTGCAGTGCACACCAGCCTGAGGATGCCATATGACCTCATCTGACCCTCCGGATAGCGGTTCCAGGCGTAGTGATCGAATTGATCGGAACACTGTAAAGCCCAAGCACTGGAACTGGGCCACCTTTGAGAAATGCAAAGAGCGCTCTGCCCGAATTGATCTCGGCGGCGGCGCTACGAGCGAAAGAAGTCCAGCTGTCAGGCCCGGTCCTTCCAATGCGTCTGAAGGAAACTCTACACCTTCCGGTCTGGCGCGACGAACTGAATTCTAACCCATGCAGAGGCGGGACAGCGCCTGCGAAGCGCTTTCCCTGGGTCAGCTGAACGGCAAACTTACAGCGAAGCATAGGCAGTTACCTTATCGTTCGGGGCCGTGGGAGGGCTCGGGTCGAGGTGCAGGAGAATGATTTTCCCGGTTAATGCCGATTTTCGGCGCTCGTCCTTCGGCGCGCGCATGGTCGAGAATGCCTGCGAGAAACCTGTCGAGCACCTGCGCGATGTTCCGGGCACCGTCGGCAAGATGCTCAGCCGCGCCTCGGGGTGAGCGGTCACGATAGTGGAGTTGTCGCTCGAGCGCCCGATCGCGCCGCTCGTTTCGGTCTCGCTCCTGCTCGGCCCTCAAATTTTCCAGATGGCCTTCCCGGCGTTTCGAGAAGGCATCTACGCGGTCAGTCTTCAACCGGCCCAACCCTTCCGACGAAGACGTCTTCTCTCCTGATTGGCGCTCGAGCTTGGCAATCAGTTCCTTGACGTTGTTGGTCCATAGCCTGGCACCGAATGCCGCGCGGGTAATGGCGGTGTAAAAATTCTGGGCGTTGACCAGCGGCGATTCGACCGGCGCCAGCACGAAAACGCGCGGATAGGTTTTGGACTGTGCGGAATAGACCGTCTCTGCGTAACCATGATCCCAGGTCCGGTGTTCCGATAGATTAACCTGCTGCACGCGCCCATCTCGATCCCAGCGGATCGTCGCTAGCGGGCCATCAAGTTTTTCTGCGGTGCCGCGCTCCGCATTGCGTAGCCCGAGTTCGCGATTGACGAGCCGCCACTGGATACGGTCACCCTCCGCAATATCCCGCTCTTCAGGATTGAAGACATTGATGTGGCGGGCCTTCGTCGTCTGCGGATCCCAGCGTATGACGCGCCCCTGATCGTCGACGAGACGCACAACCTGGCGCCCATTGGCCTCCCGGCCTAGTCCAGCGACCCGATAGTCGGCGTGCCGTGCGATACCGAGGTCTGCAATGTCCCGCTCGAAACGCACCACCTGTCCTGCCCCGTAGAAACGGGCCATATGCTTCTGGACATCGGTCAAGCCCGCCGGGGCGAGAATGGAAAGCAGACTATCCTGGGCGGCCAGCCCATTCTCGTTTTTCAGCGCTTCGCGAATCTTGCTGTTAACGATCAGCCGGGTCGCATTGTCGAGGACGAGGATATTGGTACCGGCCCGCGTGTCCCGCTTGAGCCGTATCCAGGCATTGACGACCTGCTCCGCCATCTTTTCATTGTCGTCAACGGTGCTGACGCTATCGAGCTTAGCCAATGCCTCGGCAAAGTTCCCCGTCCGCGCAGCTGTGACCGCAGCCTTGATTGATTTCGTTTCCTGCCGCACGGCGTGCGTCAACTCGACCGTCGGCAAGCCCAGCCTTCGCATCAACCAGAAGGGTTTGCCCTGCTCGATCGCCCCGGTCTGTTTCTCGTCTCCGAGGAAAAGCAGCCGTGCGCCGGTTGTCCTGCTGATCTCCAGCATCCGCTGGGCCTGGCGGTTGCCGAGCTGCCCTGCTTCATCGAGAACCAAGACATGCCGGTCCGTGATCCCCTGCCCGCCGCGCGCGACGAAGCTGGCGACAGTATGGGACATGATGTTCGCCTTGCTTCCCAGTTCCGCAGCGGCCGATGATGTGGGTGCTAATGCAATCAATGTCGTTCCCGGCTCGGCCGCCTCGGCCAAGACTTTCACCAGCGTCGATTTTCCAGAACCGGCAACACCGTGAATTGCCGTGACCCGATCCCGCGTCAGCGCCGTCTCGACAAGTGCGCGCTGCTGCTGCGTGTTGAGCGACGCCCCGTCGAGCACGGCCAACAAGCGATCGCTCGAGGCGATGGGACGCGCGTCATTGAGGCCGAGCGCGATATGCTGGGTCAATGCCAGTTCCAGACGCCAGGACTTCCGGCTGGTGCGGCCACGGGTTAACACCCTGTCACCGGTCTGCGCATGGGTCGGCAGCAATTTGCGCAGGACCTCATGCGCTGCGATCCGGGGACGGATATCGTCGAGCCGGACTTCACCGACATAGGCAGCAAGACCAGTGCGCAAGATATCGCCTAAATTGTTGACCGCCTCGGATGTCTCCAGTTGCCGCAAGCCGAAAAGAGCCGCACGCGACGCATCGCGTTCCGTGGGCGCCGGATGCTCCCCTTCCCGACCCCGCGCCAGCGCAGCAACCTCCTGCAGCGTTTCGAGACGCTTGCCTGTCCGCTGATGCCATTGCGCGCTGAGTTCGGCCCCGCCGATCTTCACCTTCGCCTTGCGGGTGGCGTAGAAGGAAGCACGCTGGGCTTTCTGTCCCACCAGACCATGTTCGCGCGCATGGTCTTCAATCGCCTCGGCGCGCTTCGAGAATTGGTCGATCATCTCCTTCGGCACGCCTCGTATCTCGAACAATCCGGAACGCGGATCAGCATCGATTTCATAGCCCGCTTCGTGCAAGCCGAACGCCAGCGCGTTGCGATAGATCTGCCCGGCCACGCGCTGTTCGCCATACATGACCCGGCTTTCAAGGCTTGCCATCGGATCGCCATTCTCGCGGTTCGTCATGTTGAGCACGACAAGATGCGTATGCAGATGCGGATCAAGTTCCCGACTGCCATGCTCGGTAAAGCGGGCAACCAGGATCCGGCCCGTTGTTTCATGAACGATCTTGCCTTCATCACGGCGGCGCAGCTGCGCCTGCTCTTCCAGATAGGATATAGCCGCGGTCACCCCGCCCTCATGGGCGGCAAGCACGCGTTCGTCGCCTGCAACCAGCCCCATGATCGAAACCGACTTGGGCGCATTGACCGCAAAATCCCAACCGGGGTGATGCTGCATTCCACCGTTCGCACGGTGCCGCCCGAGTTGTTGATCGCGGACTTTTCCAGCAAGTAGGTCGCGCAGCAGCTTCGGATCAACAGCGCCGGAGAGGCCGAGATCGGCTGCCAGCTTCCCGACCCATGCAGACGGTTCATTGCCGCCCTTGGTGTAGTAATCGCCCACCGCATAGTAGCGAGCGATATTGGCTGGTTTGCCATGGAGACGTTGCGGCTGGATCATGCTGGCCTCGCCCGCTCACGCGGTCCGTCATCGCGGCCATGCTGGACAAGATCGGACCGGATTTCTCCCTGCTTGCCGGCAAGGATCGTCCAAAGATTGCGGGCGGGCACGGGAAGCTCGGCATTCTCGTCATTGAGCAATATATCTTCCACGCGCTGCGGGTCGATGTTCGGCGCTGGAGCCGTAAACAGATCCGGCTGGGGTGGTGGCGTCGGGGCGGGTTCCGAAGATGTCGAAGGCTTCGCTTGCTTGATCTCGCCATGTGTCGCTGGCGGAGATGCCTGCGTCGCTTCCCGCTCCATTGCTTCACGAACACGCGCTTCGGCATGGGCGATGCGAACGAGCATCCCGGCCTTGTCGATCTGAATGGGGGGCGTCGTGCGTTCGAGGAAAGCTGGTCCGAGCGATGGCACGTCGTTGAACCGGCTATCGAACCGCACCACGGGCAAATTGCGGCCGAAGCGCAGGAAGCCCACCAGATTGGGCAGGTTGGTCACCTCGGTCGACATGACCAGTGGCCGCGTCACCTGCATCCGCGACAGATTGACCCCATCGCGCATGTCGTTGACCCCATAGGACATGCCCTCATTGGCTTCGACCTGTTCGACCTGACCAAGGTTGATCGAAACATGCTCGGCGGTATCGGTGTCGTTCGCGCGCAGCGCCACCCAGGTCGAGCAATAGCCAGTGATCGCGGCCGCATCGTCCTTGCCGTAGGTCGCCTTGAGCTGGGGATAGGACTGGAAGCCCAATATGCCGCACCCCCCATATTTGCGGGCACGGGCAAGGAAATCCGAGAGCGACGGCAGCTTATGCAGCGTCGGGAGTTCATCGATCACGCAATAAAGCCGTCGGTCGCGATCGGGCGTCAGGCTCATGATGGCGCTGATGGCGATGTCGAGCCAGACGGTGATGAGCGGGCGTAGCGAGGGAAGCTGGTCGGCCTTCACGGTGATGAAGAGCCAGCTTCCATCAGCGCCTTTTTCCACCCAGTCTCGGATCGAGAAGCCGTCTTCGGTGTCATCGAGATAACCGAAACTGCGCATGACCGAAGCGAGTTCGGCCTGGATGCCGGCGGATGTTCGTTCGCCTTCGGTGCTGATGAAAGCGGCGGCGTCAGTTCCAGTCACGAAAGCGGCAAGGTCTTTCAGTTTCGAGCGCAGCAGACGGTCGAGCAGGACCGAGACATAGGTATGCTTCTGGCGCGCCAGCTTGCGCATGACCGCAACCAGCGTGCCCCGCGCCGCCTTCGCCCAGAAGGGATCGCCATGCTTGTCGGGAATGGTCGATTCCGCGATCTGGTCGTAATGATAATCGCGTGGCACATCGACCCAGGGCGACCAGCGCGCCGCGCGCTGGTCGAGCGGGTTGAGCAACATGTCAGTGCCCTGCCGATAGAATTTCTCGACGAAGGTCCCGGCGGTATCATAGACGATGGCGCGCCGACCCGATTTGCGGATGCCGTCGAGCATGCCGACGATGAGGTTTGTCTTTCCCGTACCAGGCGCACCGCACAGCAGGATATGCTCAGGCTCGTAAGCCTCAGGAACCGGCACATTGCCGATCACCAGTGGTCCCTTGGTCTGTCGCCATAGCGCACGTTTCACCTGGCGGATCGTGCCGAACCTTGCCCCTCGCAGATATTCGTTGGAGCCCAGGCCCCTACCCGTCCGGGTGAAGTAGAACCAGGCCCAGGCGAGCATGACAAAGGTGAACAGGCCAGAGAGCAGTGCGCCATGCAGCAGATAGCCTTCGAACGCATGGAGGGTCTTTTTCGTGAGGGTGGAGGCAACCAGCCAGTCTGCCGATGTCCAGTAGGCCTGGCCTTCGGGGGTGCGAAACTGCACCGGATCATTGGTTCCGGCGGCCGCATCCACCTTGATCGTGGCCTCAGCCAGTTTGACCAGAACGAACCGCTCATATTCGGTCGACTTCTCGAACGCATACCAGAGCGTGCCGATGATCCAGATGATGAAGCCCGCTAATATGGTCTGATAAAAGACCTGGGTCGTCATGCGGACATTGTGGACGATCGCCTGGCCACCGCGCGTCCAGGAGCCTAATGTGTCGTTGCGAAAGATGCTCATGGGATATCCTCCCCGCCAAGCAGTCCGCGTTCGGCAAGGATCATTCGGGCCTGCGCCATGCCCTGCTCGAGCGCGCTCGGAGATTGCTGGCCGACGGACGTCGCGACTATCGATAGGATCTGGATCGACGTGGCGAGTATCTCATCCTGGGAGGAGAAGACATAGCGTTTGCGCTCATCGACCGCCTGCTCAAGTAGCTGACGGATGAACCCCGATAAGGACAGGTTCGCACCGAGCGCACGGCGCATCAAGGCGGCATGCAGCGATTCATCGAGGCGGAAATTAAGCTTGGGCAAGCGAAGGGTCTCCTTATCCGGAGACCTTCGAAAATATCATGAAGCGGTCGCATATTACCGGAATGGCAATATTGGCGCAAGCCGCCCTATCACCAGATTGATCCAGAGATTTAGCGCTGAGAATAGGTGCCGTCATAAAAACAGGCTGAGCAGCTCGGTCAGTTGCCTCTGATGATGATGGACGGCGGCGGGGTTCCGCCTGTCTCCTCGCGGTGGCGACGGATTTCGCCGATCCCCAGTCTGATCCTCCTGGCTACTACGTCCGACATGCGCCGCACCTCACTGGGCGTATCGAGACCAGGGACGCCCTCCAGAAACTCGGTCAGCAAAATCGTGAGCATCTGACAGACTTCTGCTGTCCCGATATAGAGAGTATCCCCCTTGCCCGCTTCCGGGGCGTGTTGCCTTTGCGCCGACACTTCGCAGATGGCTTTGACCACCGCCCGGCGGAGGTCGCTGATATAGTCCTCGTTCAATTCCGTCATGGCGCTATCCTTTTTGCCGCGACAAAAAGACCATGAATTTGGCCAGGACTCAACGGGCGTCGCCCCGACGGTTCCGGGGACACAGCATTCTGGGATCCTCAATGGCGTACGACGCGTATCACAAAATTCCCGAAGTCGTTTCAATAAGATAGGTTGGACCAAGTGAGCGTGGTGTTTCGCGTACGACAGCCCACCGGTTCGACGTGAGACGTGTGATACAGACTTATCTCGATGTTTTTAGGGCATAATGCGCCCGCAGCACCCGTGCGTAGGGTCCATTACAAAACGGCCTTGCGCCGTGCGTCCCGCCTTACGCAGCGCGCTCGCGCTGCGCTGCCTCGTGCCGGTAGGCGCGGGGCAACCTTTCTGCTGATTTTCGGGGGCCGATATCGGGTGGTTTGAGGGTAGAGCTCATGGCCTTGTTCTCCCAGAATGTAAAAAAGGAAGCCGTGCATCAGGCCCGGTCCCGAGAGCGTGATTACCGTCATCAGGAGATTTAACGCCGGGCTTCGCATGCCAGCATCGCTGCCTCGCCGGCGCGCCGTACACCCCGCCAGTTCCCCAGGAAGCGGCAAGCCGCTCTTGCTTTGGCCCGTCGATATGGCACAGTTGCGTGTGACGGGCAGCCCATCGGGGAAGGACGATGGAAATGCCAAAGATGACCGAAAGGGATCGGCTTGCCGATCTCGAAACACGTCAGCGCAAGCTGACAGAAGATCTGGAAACCGCCCGCCGCGCTCTGCGCGGCAAATATGCGGCCATGGTGAACGACGTGCCGATAGAGACGCTTACGGAACGTGAGTTCCGCGAACTTCTGATGCAGGCGATCCGGGTTGGTGGCAGCGCAGCGCTGACGGCCCTGAAAAAGTTGCCGCCGATGACCTGACCCGCCGCGAAGCAGCAATCTGAAGATGACCGGCAGGGGTGGAGCATAAGAAGCCCATTCCTGTCGGTATCACAGCGCAGGATGACGATACGGCCTTCCGGGCAAACCAGATAGGGACGAAGCATCCCCGTTCTGCACATCGACGGATATCGGCGAGACTTCCCCTGCTCCGATTGTTCTAGATGATAAAGCCATAGGAGGCATTCCGCGCTATGGCCCTCCCTACCTCTGATGGTCACGCTGAACGTTTTCGCGATGCCCCGCCCTTCCAAACCGCACCCGAAGGGTGTCCCTGCGACGAGCACGGCGAAGCCGCGCGCAGGAGGCCGGGACCGCGCTGGCGGTTCCGCATCGCGTCCGCGACGGGCCCGCTTGCGGGTCCCTGAGCGGGGGCGAGTGCTGCGCTCGAAAAAAGAAATGAGGACCGGCCCGGTAAACCGGACCGATCCTCTCGGGCGTCACTGCGCTTCCCATTCCTGATCGCTGAGCCTCACAAACCGCGCCGGGATACGCTTCTCTCTGACCAGTCGCGCGAGGTGTGATTGCAGTCCCGACCCTTCGCAGACCAGCGCTTCGACGGGTCGGAGGCCCACCATCTGCTCGTTGCGGACAAAGCCCGCCCGTTTGCCAAGCTTTGCACTGAGCCGGAAGGTGATGAGCGTCACCTTGCGCGATGCCGCCCACGCGGCCGCCATGGCGTCGCACCCCTTGTCCTGCGCAGTCGTCGCCAGCACCATCGCTGGGTTTCGGGATTTGGCTTCATCGAGCTTGCCCCAGATGAGACGGTCGTCAAACCAGCATTCCGCTCCTCCTGAGAAGATCACGACGGGTCCTTGCGGATTGTGCGCGTCGGTTTTGCGCTGGCGACGGGCGGCGAGGAAATCGGTGGCGGCAATAACCGACGCGGTGCGCTTGCTCGATACCAGCGACCCCTTAGGCGCGGACCATGGCCGTCCGGTTTCGGTGTGAAAGATGTCAGCGGCATGGTCGCGCATGCACCGCAGCGCATCGGTAGCTTCGTCGAGATATTCAAGTTCGTCGCGTGCCTGTTCGAGTTCGACGCTGTGGATTTCGCTGCCATCGGCGCGACGCAGCAGGTCCTGGACCTCGCGTATCGCCTTGTCGGCCTGGCCCTCCCACTGGTCAGCGACGTGATGGAAGCTGTTGACGATGCCCCATGCCAGGCGTTGCGCGGCGGGTTCCAAACGCGTGTCGCGCAGGACATCGAAAAGTGTCGTGACGATCAGTTCGACGGCGAGTTGGGCATCCCTCGGATCGGGCATGTCGGTCGCCATCTCCTCACCGCCTCGCCCGATGCGGACACCATCTAGATCGGACGCGAAGGCGGCGTGGAAATCGTCGGTGGTGGCCGCTGTCTCCTGCGTGATGAATGCGGCGATGTCGGAAAATGTGCGGTCAGACTGGTTGATCTTCGTCATGTGAACCTCCTGTTGAAACGAAAGAGGTTCCCCCTTGGGCACGGGCTCCGAGCGGCGGGGTCAAGGATCGCGGAACGCGACCGGCGCAGCCGGCGATGGGGGTCACGATTTTTTGGGGCGGCCACCATGGTCGAGTGAGAAGCGCGGCGCCTGACCCGCCCCAAAAAATGGTGGGGCCCCGTCGTCCTTGAGGCCGACGCGGTCCCGTGCCACCCTTGGAATTCTTGAGAGAGAGAGAAGAGGCGTTGCGAATCTGGGGCTCGATGCCCCTGATTCGCAAATGGGTGCCTCCTGGCGATGGCCTCGCAGGGAAGTGCCGGCAACGCTTGCCCTGATCGCCGAGGTAGCATCTGTTCCATTAAAAAGGGGACAACACGCGTAGTGCTGTCCCCGAACGGAATGCAAACGATGTATTGTCAGGCGGCGCGGCGACGTCGGCTGCGCAGGGGCGGAGTGACCTTTTCGACCGGAACCTGATTGGCCTTGCGGAAGGCATGGATCGGAACGCCGGCCTTGCGCAGGGCCTGATAAAGATTGGCCTGAATACCCGATCCCTCACCCAGCAAGGCTTCGACGGGTTTCAGGTCCACAAGCTTGCGATTGCGAGCGAAGGGCGCACCGCGCCCCGACCCCGTCAGCGAATATGTCACAAGTTGCACCTCCCGATTGCCAGCCCAAGAGGCCACGATTGCGTCGAAGCCCTTGCGCTGCGCGGTCGTCACCAGCGTCATATGCGGGATGCGTTCGAGGATGGTGTCTAGCCGATCCCAGAGCAATTGCCAGTCATGCCACTCGGCATGGCCTGAGGCGATAACGATCGGTCCACGGGGACGGTACCGCTCCCGTTCGGCCAGTTCACGGGCGCGCAGGAAATCCTGTATCGATACTTGCGTGGCGGTAGCCGCCTTCGAGACACGCGATCCGCGAGCCGGCGACCAGGGGCGACCAGACAGCACGCGGAAAGTTTCGGCGGCATAATCGCGCATACACTCGACCGCCTCGCGCTGTTCGGTCAGCGACTGGCACAGGAGCTGTTTCTCCTCCAGTTCGCTGTTGAAAACCTCGGAAGGCTCGATCCGCCGGATCATATCGCGCAGCTCATTGGCCAGCATGTCTTCCTGTCGTTCAAGCTTGCCAGCGACGAAGTGGAAGCTGTTGACCATGCCCCAGGCGATCTCGGGCGCAAGCGCGTCGAGGCGGGTATCGGTCAAGAGATCGAAGATGGTGGCGATCACACCCGCGCAATCAGCCTGCGCGTGGAGCGGTTCGGGCATATCATGCTCGCCCGGCTCGTCGCCCGGCGTGATGATCGAAAGCGGGATGGGATCGCCAAAAGCGCGTTTGAATTCCGGTGTCGCCGTCATCTGTGCAAACAGTGTCGGCAGGTCTGCGAAGTGGCTGATACGCCGCGAATGGTCATGGGTCATGGTACTTCTCCTCATCATGGAAAAGGAAAAAGGGGCGCGAACGCGCAAAAGCGTCCCGCCCCATTATGTCGATCAGTGCATGTTCGCCCGTACGCTGGCGAAAGCGGTTGAGCGCGTCAGGACGGCATCTACGATTTGCGCCGCATGGGGCGCAAAGGGCGTGCCTTCGAGCAGGTCATAGATAGCAGCGATGATCTCGCCGCATGTTACGCCGCCAGGTATCTCCGGCGAGCGGACCGCAAGCGTGTTTTGGGGTGCCAGCAGATCCCGGATAGCGGGACTGGCCATGATCGCGGCGCAGAGCGCCGAGAGATCGGACAGCGGCGCAACGTCATGAAAAGAAGGAAGCGGCATGGACTGTCTCCTCATGCGAAGAAAGGAAAAGGGCCGGGGAAGCCTGACACCTCCCCGGCCCCGAACGGGTTCCGATTAACGGGTGATCAGAACGGGTCCTCCTCGCCGAACGCTGCGCCCGCACCGGCTAGCTCGCCGTCAGCCCCTGCGGTGCTGTCGCCGAAGCCGCCTTCGTCGCGCGAACCGCGATCGTCATAATTGGTGCGGCTGGTCCCCATGCTGCCCCCGAAGTCGGAGCGCATGGTGTCGCGCCGCCATGCGACCATGTAGCCGCCATGATCGGCCGGGAAGAGCGCGATCGGCAGCGGTTCAGGCAGGCTGGGATCGTCGATATTGCCGGCAAGGAAGACCTCGCCGGTGCGCTTGGACGCAGCCTCCCACAATGCGCCGACCTGAACCCAGCGACGCGCGACGTTGAGCGCCAGGATCTCATAGACCGGAGCCTTCTCATTCTCGCTCATGACCTTGCGCAGCCCGATGCGCGGGAGATCGATCGTGCGAGTGGCGATCGAGCCCGTCAGGCGGCCGTTCTGATTGAAGATTTCACCGATGTTCATCGTCTTGACCTTTCGAATGTCGCTCGAAATCCATTTTCCGGCGACACCCTCCCCGTCCCTTCTCTCCTCTCTTTCCCGCCCTTGCCCCGCGCGCCGCCCGCCCCTGGAACAGCGCTCCACATCCTCCGGCGCGACGCTCTCCCATTCCCTCCACGCGCAACGCCACGCCAGGCCAAAATTCTGCGCAAACCTGCAGTACGACGAGGCCCGAATGCCGACGAGCAGGCGACGGCCACGTTGAATTGGGGGGTGAGGCTGGAGGCGCGGCGGTAGCCGCGTTGGCGCCAGGGTCGAGCGGGTAGTGGTAGCGGTGCGCGAGGCAAGATCAGGTGGCACCTACAGGCAGAACCGACAGCCTTGCGAGGACCGGCACGGACCGGTGCGTTTCCAGTCTCGAGCGATCAACTGATGGCGGCGGACCGCATAGCGGAATCCTCGGAGACATTGATCGCATTGGCAGGCAATGAGGAGCAGGCCTGTCCGGCATTGAAGCGTTCGATCCAGGTGCCGATATGGGCACGGCGTTCGATCGGGACAGCGGCGGCCGCACGCTGGAATTCGAGAAGATCAAGCGGAGCATTGGCTACGATCTCGTCAATCTCGGCAGCATCGAGCAATCCCTCGGCCCGAATGAAGACCGTCATCGATCCGGGGCGCTTCCGGGTCGATTTGCGCCATAGTCCCTCTATCGTGCGCAGGCGTGGCGCCGCGCGGGATTCGAGCAGCACGATAAGGCGCAATTCCTCGCGCGGCAGCGCGCGCACTTCCGACACCTGCATGGCGGTACAAAAGAAGCACGAGCTTTTATGGAAAGCTGGCAAGCCCTATTCCGCTATGACACGCTCGCAATCTTCACGCGTAAAGCCCCAATCCCGCAGTGGATATCGGTATTCATAAAGATCTGAGATATGCCCTTCGCGATGGGCGTAACGCTGATTGTCACGGGTCGAGCAGTCATAACCAATGAGCCGGACGACCTTCTGGCCATTGGCCCAGGCATGCTGTGCCGCAGGCCAGGCCTTGACCCATTTGTCCTGCGGGGAAATTTTATGCCGCGCCGAACAACTATGCTGCCCGAATGCGATCGACGGCAATGTGCCATTGGTTAAACAGGCATCGAGAAGCGAGGTATAGGGCGGCCAGTGCTTGAAGAATCTGGGCTGATATTCGACAATCTCATTGGGAACGCCATGATCGTCCATCCACTGACGGAAGACAGGGATAAGCCGGCGGGTATGAGGCTGCTCGGGCATTGCCGCCAACAAGGTCATGTCAGGGATTTCGCCCCGACGGACAAGTTCGATGATCATCGCGGTCGAGTTGGTGCCTGCCCCCCATGCTGCGACCGCGGGCGCACGCTTGCCCGCGCTCATGCCGCCATTGCCAGCCAGCGGTCCGGCCAGACCGGCGGCCTTGTCGTTACCCGATAGGCCTGAAGGGGCACGATCCCGCGAATGACATAATGTGGGATGCCCGTGTCCCGCCGGAGGTTGAGAGCGATTTTATAGGCGTGATCGAATGAGCATAAGCGGCGCCGGCAAGGTGACAACCGGGCGGGCAGATCGGACGAGGGCATCAGGGCCTCCATGCTGGAATGGGTTCAGGCGGCGATTGACCGGTCGGCATCGACCGCCGCAGCAGATTTCAGTGCAAGCAGGCTTTGAAGCGTGACGGGTGTGCGATTTGCCCGCCGGGTCCTGGGGCCTCGGGAGGGCCTGGCCGGATCATTGAACCGACAGCCGATACGCGCAGCGCGCTTGCCGATGACGGCGGGATCGCGGCCGAGCGCCTGGGCGACATCGACCATCGAGATGCCATGGATCCAGGCGTTACGGATCGCCCGGTCCTCATGCGCGCTGAACGCGCGCATGAAGCCATGCACCAGCCCCAGGCGATTGGCATGATATAGGACAGCGCGCACGCCGCGACCAAGGTCTTTGGCAATGTCCCGTGTCGGGACCTTGCCATAATCCGCTCGCAACCGGGCTTCTTCCCCGGCCGTCCAGACAGGTCCCCGCCGAAACCCGTCGCGGCGGACATGCGTGCCGCGCAAGCCAAGCGCCTCTGCACGCCAGCGGATGGAATGCGGGCTGCGGCCAAGCCGCTCCCGCAGGGGCGTAAGGCTCGCCCCGGTAGCGTAGGCGTGGCGCAGCAGCTCGTCTTCCTCGATGATCCACGGCCTGCCCCACCCTCTGCCGTAACCCAGTTTGCGAAGGCGTTGGCCAAGGCTGCGACTGTTCCGGGTCGGAAAACCTTCGGCGGCAAGCGCCTGCGCGATGGCGACATAGCGCGCGCCGGTGGCCGCGAGTGCGAGTGCGCGAGCCATTTCCGCGTCGCTCCAGTCGTCTGGCTGGCCGGCATGGCGCAGACCCAGCGCCGAAGCGCGGGAGATGACGCCAGCGAAGGGACGGCCGATGAGGCTGGCAATCTGGGCGACGGGAACACCCTTGGCGTACCCGGCGCGAAGCTGTGCATCTTCCCAACCGCTATAGGGCGGCGATCCCGGTTCTGAGAGTCCGAGCAGTTGGGCACGGGCATATAGGGCGCTCACACCGCGGCCGAGGCGGGCGGCCAGTGTCGCGGTTGGTTCGTGCGTATAGCAGCGCGCCAATTCCTCATCCTCCCACGCGATCCAGGATCGCCGCGAGTTTCGGCGAAGGCCAAGATCATAGATACGCGTGGCGATGCTGGCACGCGATCGGCCCAGCATTGTGGCAATCTCCTCTAGCGTGCAGTCATCGGCGAAGGCGGCCCGCAGGCGCTGTATTTCATCGGGGAGCCATGCGTCGGCACGGAAAGCCAGCTCGGCAAGTGGCGCGGTTGTACCCGTTTGCTGGTCAGGGACGAACGGGGTGAGTTCGACGATATCAGCGTCGAGATCGAAGCTTGTCTCTTTCATGGCACTCTCCGTTCAGACCAGGCCGATGACGGGCGTATCGACGACACGCAGGCGCAACCGGGCCGACAGCCGCGCGATCCGCGTATCGCCGCGCGGCATCGTGTCGGACGCACCGATCGCGGCGAGCAGGTCGAGCCCGGCATCGATATCGTTCGCAGGCAGGGCAAGGTGCCGCACCAGATCGTCCGCCGTGGTGGCGTTGGGTGCTATGCTGCCCAGTGCGCCGACAATCCGTGCTGCGGCGGGGGCGGCGGGATCGAGGAGGAAGGCGTCGAGCGCACGTTGGCCTCGCATCGTCACCCGATCGCCCTTTGTCGGCATGACCTCGCGCAGGGCGTCAAGATCAAGCAGGGTCCGGCTTTCATCGGCATCAAGATCGGCGGCAGCGACGAGATCGGGCGTGCGCCCGATATGGGGAGTGATCGTGGTATCGATCTTCGCCAGCACCGGCGTTGCCGCGAGCGCGGGGCCAAAGGCGAAGAATTCGCCGGGCGGAAGCTGGCGCAGCAACGCGGCCTGTTCACTGCCGAACCCGAGAAGATCGGCAGCGCGCGCAACATCGCGGTCGAAGACATTGAGGCCGATCAGATGATTGTGCAGTTCGGAAACCACCGAACTTGCGAGCTTGGCGAGACGCTGGGTCGCGATTATCGTGCCAATGCCGCGCTTGCGACCCCGCGCGCACATATCCGTCAAGGTGGCGACGCCCAGACGGCGGGTCTCCGCGTCGCGGGCCGAGGCTGCCATATGCGGCGCGAGCAGATGCGCCTCGTCGATACATACCAGCACAGTGTGGCCCCAATGTTCGCGGGGTGTCGAGAGAAGGCCCGCAAAGAAGGCCGCCGCTTTCTCGATGCGATGATCGGGCTCCAGATCGGTAAGGTCGAGATGGAGGGCGATACGATGCTGCCGCGTTCGCAGCGCGAGCGCTGTGAGACCATCATTGGCATATTCGCGTGCGATGACCGTCGTTGCGCCGATATGCGTAGCAAGGTTGGCGAACTCGCCTTCCGGGTCGATGATGATGGTGGTGAGATAATCGAAGGCTTCTTCGATGATCCGGCGCAGCGTGTGGCTTTTGCCCGCGCCCGAAGATCCCTGAATCAGACAGCGCCCCGACATCAGCTTGCCGAGATCCAGTTCTAGCGGACCCGTCGAAGAGCGGCCGAGCGGGACTTTCGTGTCACGAGTGAAATCATGGTTGGCGATGGTCATCTGATGTCCTTCTTCACCCGGCGTCGCGCAGAGCGGCCGGAGATGCTGGTCGAGGGAATGGGCTTGACGCGATAAGTGGCCTGGCGGCCTGGCAATCAGGAATGGCTGTGCTGCCATCCTTTGAGCGGCTGTTGGGACAGCGTGGCGTCCTTTTCACAGGCCTCGCAAAAAGCTGCGTCGAAGACAGCGCCAAGCGCCCAGTCCTGGGCATCATCGTCCCAGCGCGCCCAGGCATCGCGCATCACCTCGGCGCTGCCACATGCAGAACAGCGGATCGTGATCCTGGCAGCGGGGTTTGCGGCATTGACCGATTTCCCGGCGTCGCCTGTTGCCTCCCCCTGCCCGGCCGCGAAGACCGGGAACCGATCGGAAGGCGGTTCATCACGGTCGAAGCTCAGCCAATTCGCTCCAGCCTTGCGGGCGTCCGACAGCAAAGCCCAGAATTCGGGCGAAAGCCCATCGGGGCGATCGGGCCAGTCATCGATGAAGCCAAGATGGACCCAGAAGCCATATTGATGGGCCTCGATCGACAAGATCGGATGATCGACGATGATCCGGCCGCTCCTTCGCGGCGCGTGCTGGATCAGCCGGTCGATGGCGTCATTCTCGGCGCGGGGAAGATGCGCTGTTGAACAGGCGCAGACGGGGAAGCGGCGCATGGCCGGTCTCCTTGATTGGGTTGGGACAGGGGTGACAGGCGCGGCGAGCAAACTCGGGCACCCTTTCAATTCGGCAAGAAATCGACCGTGATGGCACCGCGCTCGGCGTGAATGACGATCTTGCGATCGAGCGGGATCAGCCAGCTCAGATTATCCCATGCGCTCATGTTGATGGCTTCGAGGGTGGCAGCGTCCTCCCCAAGGAGGATATGCGTAGCGTGCTGCCGCGCCTCGCGTTCGAAGGATCGCGACTGGGTGTCCCAGCTGTCGCAGTCGCCATCATCAGCCCCACAGAAGATCGTCGCATAGATCATGCGGCTCAGTCTGTCCGGGGTGATACCATCATCGCGCGTGGCCAGGATGATGGCCTCCTCAATATCCCAACCGCCATTGCGGCAGACGAGCGCCGGGATTTCGATGGAATGGACGCTGCGTGGCGCGTCCGTGCGACCGGTTTCACAAACCGTCAGCTCGATGACGATCCGGTCGACCAGGCCACAAGCGAAATCGGCGGGGAGACACATGTCGTCGTCGTAGCGATGGACGGAGCCTTCCCGGTCGATGCGCAGTGAAATATCCCTGATCACCGGGAGCGTGTCATACCAAGCGTAGCCTTGCAGCGCGTCTTCCGCCTCGACGAGTTGCACGTCCTGGGTGGGCGGTTTGCCCCGCGCCAGCGCAAGCGCCTGCGCAATATCGGGCTCCAGCGCCGGCACGATCAGCATTGCGCCTTCAGGAGCGATCATGCGGCTGCTGCGTCCATGACAATCGTCAGCGGTCTGCGGCCGCCAGATCGCCAGC
Organism: Sphingobium sp. ba1; assembly: GCF_000743655.1. Lineage (NCBI taxonomy): Bacteria > Pseudomonadati > Pseudomonadota > Alphaproteobacteria > Sphingomonadales > Sphingobiaceae > Sphingobium > Sphingobium sp. ba1. The sequence goes on along the minus strand of NZ_JPPQ01000083.1, from coordinate 382,935 downwards.
CCTGAGCGCGCCTGCGGCAGCGTAACGCCCAGCTCGCACGCCCGCTGCCAGGCGGTAAAGGGCAGCCGATGGTCCGGTCGGGTCGCGATGGCCTTGTACAGGATTTGCTCGGCAGCGTCGCGAAGCGCCTTCAATGCCGCGTTGTCGATGACCTCCTTGCGCGCCGGCAGAACCATATGAATTTCCGGCGCATCCATAATATCGATCCGGACCGTCCAAAGACTGCCATTGTCTTTTTCTTCCCGAACCGTCGGCAAGGCGCATTTGACGCGGTGCCCGTGAAAATTGATGCGTTGGTCTCTTGGCCAATCAGGATCCCGGTCATAGACACCGATACGGCAGCCGCAGGCGTTTTCGACAAATATGGCGTCCTTGAGGAAGTCTTCGCGGGGCAGCAGCGTTTCGTTCAAGGTGACCGGTAAGGGATAGTGACGGGCTGCATCGGCGACGACCGCAGACAAGCCTTGCTTCCAGTCGGGCGGCAGTTCGATCGAGATCAGCGTGCCCCAACCGATCATGGCCGGGGCGATGGCAAGCGGCGCGCCGCTGTCCCATGCGTCTGCCGGAATCTGGACTTTCCAGGCCGCGCCCGCAGAGGGAGAGAAGGGCTGGATTTCGACCGCGCGGCCGGCAAGGCTGAACATGCCCATGCCGGCCGGGTCTTCGCTACGCGCGATGTCATCGCCCCAGCCTGAATGTCCCAACATCAGCAGGGCGGCTGGATCGTCGATGCCGCAGCCATCATCCCGGATGTGCAGCAGGGATCGGCCGTCCTGTTCGGTCAGATCGACCGTGATGCAGGTGGCGCCGGCGCGTCTGGCATTCTGGAACATCTCATGAAGGCAGTCCCGGCTGTCGCCCGAAAAAAGGCGGGACGCGCGGCGGATCGCGTCCGGGCTGACGGCGCTATGGATCGTTGTTGGAAGGGGCATGGCGGTCTCCCTGGTTCCGGACTGGAACCCATCATCCCTCCCCTCTTCCTTCCCTCCGTTCGTCTTCCAGGGCCATGACGCCCGCGGGTGCCACTGTGCATCCGATATTGCGGCAGCGGTCGTGGACTGCGAAGGACAAGGAATGCCTCAGGATCTGGATTCGCAACTCACCGACTTTCTGCGCCGCATGCCGGACTGGATGCGCCGGGACATCTCTGCAGCCGATCCCGCGCGGCGCGAGCGCGCGGAAGAGGCGCTGCACGCCATGCTGCTTGCGCTGGTCAAGGGGACAGGACGATCGGGCGGTGAAGACATCTGATGGCGACCTCTGACAGTGGTAAACGCGGCACCGGCAGGGTGACGCTCGATGCGATCCAAGCGCTGGGACCAGCGCGCCTTGCCCGGCTTGTGCTAGCCCAGGCCGAGCGTGACGCCGTCTTCGCCCGCGCGGTTCGCATGGAGCTGGCGGCGAAGGACGATAGCGGGGCCCTGGCCCACGAAATCGACAAGCGGCTGAAGACCATTCGGCGTTCGCGCGGGTTCGTCGAATGGGACAAGGTAGGTCCGCTCGCGCGCGAACTCGACCAGTTGCGGGAAACCATATTGGGACCACTGGCCGAAACCTCGCTGAGCCAGGCGGTCGACAGCATGAAGCTGCTGCTGAGCCTTGCCGAACCAGTGTTCGAAAGGTCCGACGACAGCAGCGGTTCGTTGGGCGCAGTGTTCCGCCAGGGAGGCGAGGATCTGGGACTGCTGTGGGCCCGAGCCGATGCACCCGATGTCGAGCAGCTCGCCGGGGATATTTTAACGCTGATTGAAGGGGATGGCTATGGCGTGTTCGACGACCTGCCGGACGCAGCCTCCCCGGCTCTGGGACAGACAGGCCGCGCAGCCTTGCGACGGATGCTGCTGGAGCGGCAGGCGGGGCTGACCGGCCCGGAGCGACGGCAATTCGACTATAAGGTCGGGTGGCTGTTGCCCAAGCTCGCCGACCTCGACGGCGATGTGGACGCCTATATTGCAACAGTCGATCCTGATCGGCGCAATACGCTGCTCAATGCGCAGGTTGCCGCCCGATTGATCGCGCAGGGTCGTGCGGCAGAAGCTCTCGACTGGATCGATGCTCCGGTTGAGCGCTGCCATAATGAGCGCGAAATCGCCGATCTCAAATTACGCGCCTTTGAGGCGTTGGGCCGCAGGGACGATGTGCAGGCGCAGCGCAAGGCGATCTTCGACCGTTGGCTTGACGCTCAGGCGCTACGCGAATGGCTCAGGGCTTTGCCTGATTTCGAGGATGTCGCTGCGGAAAGGCAGGCCCTTGATCAGGCCATGGCATATGATCGGGCGACATCGGCACTGGCGTTCGTGGTTGCCTGGCCCGATCTCAAGCGCGCTAGCAAGCTGACCAGGGAAAGGCTCGAAGGTCTGGAAGCCCGGGCCTATGACATTCTGCGTCCTGCCGCCGAGGCATTATCTCAGATCGATCCAGGCGGGGCCACCCTGCTTTATCGCCGACTGGTGACTGGCGTGCTCGACCGGGCGAGTTCGAAATACTACCCCTATGCCGCGCGGGACTTTGCAGCCGCGACGGATTTGGCCGACCGTATCGCAGGCGATGTCGATGTCGTACCGCATGATGACTGGCTGGCCGATCTTCGCAAGATTCATGGACGCAAGATCGGCTTCTGGAATCAGGTCGCGGGGAAATTCGGATAATCGCGGAGAAGCCGGGGCGGCCAGATTGGAAACCTCCCTACCAATGGTGGAGCGGCAGTCCGTCGACGTCACTGCCGTCACAGTCGAAGAGCAGGAACTGGAAACCGTGCGCGCGGCCGAAGGCGATGAGCCGCAGCAGATCCTGCGGCAATTGCGCACGGCGGTCATCATCAATGGCGCGCGTCGGCACGAACCAGCCATAGACCGAAGCCGCGATGTCGATCGGTCGATCACTGGGCGGCCAGGACGCCCATTTATCGAGGCATGAGGCGGTATGAACCGTCAGATGGGCGGTCGATAGTACACAATAGCGGCCTTGCTCGATCGATCCGGCAACAAGGGGAGACGGGTGTGCGACGGACGCAATACGCATGCGGTCCTTCGTGCAGCTTTCCGACGGATGACATTCGAAATAGATTGATATCGCTTCTGTGTCGGACAGGGTATCCGGGTCGCGCGCGTCGTCGATCTCGCTCCAATATTCACGGCAATAAGCAGCGATTTCCACGTCGAGAGCCATCGCATCGACTGCGACGTGGATATTCATTCCATGTCGATGTTCAATCACGGCAGTGTGGACCTCTATCGCCAGATGGTCCTCATGGCTGGTCCCGATCGCGGTTTGGGGGGGTGCGTCATATCCTATAGGTGGAAACGACGTCGATCTGACGTACCGAACGGGCGCAGTTGCGCGAATGACCGGACTGCGCGGATCTGACCAGTCGATCGTGTCGGCAATCCAACGGGGCACGAAATCCCAATCGAACGACAACGGATATTCGCCTTCTATTGTACGCCATGCGGACTCCACCGCATCGACCCAGCCTACCACGATCAGACGCAGCGCCGCCGTGCCGAGCGTATCGACGCATTTGCGCAAGGCGAGCGCCAGACTGCTTGCATCGGGAGTGGTCTCTGGCCGATCGCGCAATTCAAGGACGGCTTCCCAAAGACAAGCAGCGGTTTCGAGATGGGATAATGTGTAGCGGGTCATGGAGATGGCTCCAGGGGAAGGTGGCACGAGCCCACGGTTCGGACAGCGGCTGGATCGGCACACCCGTCCCAGGATTCCGGTTCGGAAGTTCTGTCATCGAGATTGATCTCAGAGCATGATCAGGCCGTGCGGACAGTGGCTGTTCGGCTGAGGTCAGGAATGCGCGCATCGTCATAGACGCTGTTTACCGACATCTGCAGCGCCTGTTGCTCCGCAGCAAACCAGGTGGATGCAGGAACGGTGTAAGTCTCGGTGGCATAGTATTCGCCGCCGCTGAAGAAGGCGATGTCGACGATAAATTGCGGCAGGGGAAGGGACGAATGGGCGCGCATGGCGGCATCCTTTCATGACAATGGCCACCCCGGCGCTTGACCGGGATGGCGAGGAAGAAGGTGGAGAAGGCATGAGAGCGGCGGCGCCGGGCCTCAAAGCGCCTGTTCGAGCAGCTTTCTGGCCTTGTTCTCCAGGTCGAGGCGGCTGTCCTGATGCGGCTTCGATCGGGCCAGCGCCGTTATACCCTGGACGAAATCATAGATGGATTCAGGCGGACGGCCTTCCTCGGCCAGCACGGTCTGGATGATCTTTGCCGTCTCGGCCCTGGAAAAGCCGCGTTTGCGCAGGAAGGGTTCGCGCTCTTCTTCCTTGCGCGCGACGATCCGCTCGCGAGCGGCCTTGATGCCGGAGATGAAATGCGACGGCGAGGAGTTTGCGAAATGCTCGAGCGCGGGCGCGGCCTGATGCGCGAAACGGGCACCGGCGAATTTCGAGTGGCGGATATTGACCTCCTCGAAATTCTCGACACCCCACAGGCACCGGTTGGCGCACACGCCGCGCAGATAGAAAGTCGCGATCCCGAGCGTTTTGGAGCCGACTTCACTGTTCCAGGCGTAGAACCCTCGAAAATAAAGGTCGGGATCGCCATTAGGAAGCTTGCCGGCCTCGATGGGGTGCGTGTCGTCCACGAGGAACAGGAAAATGTCCCGGTCCGATGCGTAGAGCGTGGTCGTCTCCCTGGTGATATCGACATGAGGGTTGTAGGTCATGCTGCCCCAGTCGATGGTTCCGGGCACCTTCCAGCGCGTGTCGCCGACGCCATCGCCGGCAAAGGCCATCACCGCCTGGACCAGTTCCCAGTCGAAGATCCTGCCATATTCCGACCCGGTCGCCGCCCGCAATTCGGTGCGACCATTCTCGGTCTGGAGCAGTTTAACCTGCTCGCCCCGGTGGTTGATCAACCCATGCTGCAGGTTGATGCCGGCAAGCGCGGCAGGCAGCTGGCGCAGATAAGAGGCCGGGGCACCGACGAGACTTGCTACCTGGCCAAAGGACCAGTTAGTGGGTGCAAGCGGTCGATCATCGCCCGGCGCCACCAGCATCAGCCGCTCTGGATTGTCGCTTTTCGCCTCGACCCGGATCGAGCGGCTTTCAACGATACGCGTGGTCGCACGGTCCGCGCGGCCGCGCACGGCATCATAGAGACTGGTCAGCGAGAGATATTTCTCGTCGTCGGGACGGGAGAACCACTCGGACGATACGCGGCTGCTCATGCGTCCGCGCGAGACATCGATCCGATAGGGCGCCGTAACGCGGGGGCTTTCGTTCATGGGGGCAAGGGTCGCCATGGAAATCGTCTCCTTGAGATGCAGAGCGACAGGTGCTTCACCGCTCCTGTCACATCCCCGCCCCTCCCTTCCCTTTCGCGCACCGCGATATTGGGTTCACGAGACCCCGACCGGCGGCAGCAGGTACGACGGCGGCTTGTATGTTTTACAAATTGGCGTATATGTTCAACGAAAGGAGGCCATGATGGCGACGAAGCATGAGGATCATCTGTCTCAGCGACATGAAGCGGTCGTGGCCGCTGCCAAGGCGGCGGGTTTACTGTCGGGCACGAACAGCGCGGTCGGCGCCCGCGTGCCACGCGAACTCATCGATCGCGCCAAGATGCGCAGCGGCATCGCCTCGACCACCGATCTTGTCGAATATGCGCTCGCCAAAGTGGCGCTTGAGGATGATTTTGGAGCCAGGCTAGTGCGCCGAAAGGGCACGATCCCTGCGGATATTGCGCTTGGGATTTGATCGCAAGGCCTCGTTGCGCCGGATCAGGCCGCAGCGATCTGGTGCCAGGCTGTCGCGACGACCCGAAGAGGCATTGCCGCTTGTTCACAAGGCAGCTGTCATAGGCCGCGAGCTTCTGCTCGACACGTGCGTCTATATTGATGTGCTTCAGGGCAAGACACCGGTTGAAGTAGATTGTTTGCTGGAAAACCGGATCGTCAATCATTCCTGCGTGGCGCTTGCCGAAATGACCCACCTGATGGGCGCGCTCGATCCTGCCGACAAGCGCACGGCGTCGGTGCTCAAGACCCTGGGACGGACAATCGACGATATCCCGGAGCATCGTCTGAGCGCCCCCTCCTCCCGCATGTTCGGAGAGGCCGGTATGCTGGCAGGCATGGTCACACGGCTTTGCGGCCAACCCCATTCGATCGCCCTGCTCAACGATGCCCTGCTGTTTCTGCAGGCTGCGGCGACCGGCTGTGACCTGCTGACCGGCAACCGGCGCGATTTCGATTTTTTCGATCAGATCATTCCGGGGACGGGCGTCATCCTGTATTGACCCGTCACATAGGCACGGGAAACCGACCATCATCTCGACGGGCAGGATCGGTCAGGCAACATGCCAGCAGCACCAGCGTTCAGCCGCCTGTCGTGGACTGAGCAGGCCATGATTGTCGGCACACCATGTACGGAAGGAAGGATCGAGCGCGAGCCCCTGATCGGCGAGCCGGTCGATGACGTCCTGCATGAAGCGATCGACTGGAGCGATGGCGGCCCCGGCTCGAGCATGAGCGACCGCAGCCTGAAGTTGCGTCACCATTTTCTCGGCTTCATCGATCGAAATATCCTCGACGGCGCGTAATCCGCCGCGCGGTCCGCAGATGGCCAAAGTTATGATTGCTGTGCCAGACGGAATCCGGCCCAGAGCGTCGATATGGACATGTCGGGACATGCCAATCTCCTATGATGTGAGGCGCGAGAATGTCAGAATAGGCTCAACTGTCGCGGCATCGATCGCTGCGATGCCCCTGGCTCGTGCGATGGCGGAACGGCGCCTTGCGATGGTGATGTCGGGCCGATCGCGATGGTCGCGCGTTGGGCGGTCTCAGCCACGGGTTCACGACGTTGGCGAAGG
>NZ_JPPQ01000083.1:370351-376087 GCF_000743655.1 Sphingobium sp. ba1 | reverse complement strand
CATCTTGCGGCTGATCGATCCGGTCAGGAAACTGTCCTTGCCGCCATATTTGCCGTCGCCCACGATCGGATGGCCGATCGCCGCCAGATGCACGCGCAACTGGTGGGTGCGGCCGGTATAGGGTTGCAGCTCGACCCAGCAGGCGCGGTTGCCCGCGCGCTCGATGATGCGATAGCGGGTGCGGGCGGGCAGGCCTTCTTCCTCATCGACATGCATCTTCTCGCCGCCGGTGCCCGGCTGCTTGGCGAGCGGCAGTTCGATCATCCCGTCGGAGATGGACGGCACGCCGATCACCAGCGCCCAATAGACTTTGCGCGCGGTGCGGCTGGAAAAGGCCTTGGCGAAATGGGCGGCGGCGCGGCTGGTGCGGGCAATCAGCAGCGCGCCCGACGTGTCCTTGTCCAGCCGGTGAACCAGCTTGGGGCGCGATTCGGAATCGAACATCAGGCCGTCGAGCAGCTTGTCGACATGCTCGTCGGTCCTGGTGCCGCCCTGCGTCGAAAGGCCCGGCGGCTTGTTGATGACGATCGCCTGCGCGTCGCGATGGATCACCATCTCCTGTACGAAAGCGATCTCGTCCTCGGTCAGGTCGATGACGCGGGCGCGCTTGGGCCGTTCGGCGGCAGGTGCCTTGGCTTCGGCGGGGGGTACGCGGATCATCTGCCCTTCGGCAACGCGGTCGCCCGGTGCGGCACGCGCGCCGTCGATGCGCAACTGACCGGTCCGCGACCAGCGCGACACGATGTTGAAGCCGACATCGGGCAAATGCCGCTGGAACCAGCGGTCGAGGCGGATGCCGTCATCGTCGGGCTGCACCCGATATTGCCGCACGTCGAGCGAGACGCCCTTGGCCACGCTGGGCTTTGCAGGCGTGGATGGTACGATAGCGACTTTCGCCACGGCAGCTTTGGGGGCTGGCTTGGCCGCTGGCTTTGGCCCCGATTTGAAGGGGGCCTTGAAGGCAGGCTTGCCGCCTTCGCCCTTGCGTGCGGTTGCCGCCTTGGCCCCGCCACGGGCGCGACCGGGCGCGCCCGATGGCTTGGCAAAGGATCTCGCACCGCCGCCGGGCTTGCCATCAGCGGCCTTGCCGAACCCTGACTTGCTCCCAGCGGGTTTGCCGCCAGTGGATTTGCCAGGCGCGGCAGGCTTGCGACCGCGCGGGGCGTCGCTTTTGGGTGGGGGACGACCCTTCATGCCACGATACTCCGCATCACGGTAAGGCCAAGCGCCAGCGCCACGACTGCGCCGATCACCGACGCCAGCGCATAGCCCAAGGCGACGATCATCTGGCCGCGCTCGAACATCAGCAGTGTTTCGAGGCTGAAGGCGGAAAAGGTGGTGAAGCCGCCGAGCAGGCCGACGCCGAGCAGCAGCCGGATCGGTTCGCCCGCCACCGCGCTGCCGCGCGCCAGCCATCCGGCGAGCAGCCCCATGGCGAAGCCGCCGATCAGATTGGCGGCGAACGTGCCCCAGGGCCAGGTCGCGCCAGGCGTCAACTGCCCGGCGAAGCGCCCAAGCTGGTAGCGCAGCGCCGCGCCAATCGCGCCGCCGCCCATTACAAGAAAGATATTGGTCATGACTATCGCCCTATAGCGATTCCGCCAAAGGGGAAAGGTCGATGGTGAAACAGTCTTTCCGCGCCTCAAGCGCAGGAAGCGGACGCCTGTTACTTTCCGTTGTCGGCGATGATGTCCACGCCGGTCTTGCCGCCGGGCGCATCGGTGAAGAGGATGAAATAGGCGCTGCCATCGGCCTTGCGCGTGCCGCCCAGCACATGGTCGCCGCCCAATATCTTATGCTCGCCGTCATAACCAGCACGGCGGGCCACGGTATAATAATAGTCCATCACCCCCTGGCGCGGGGCGGGCGTTACGAAGCTGGCCGCGCGCAAGGTGCAGCCGTCGGTCTCCGCGCCTGCCGCTTCGGTCAGCTGCGCGCCGGGATAGAGGGCGAAGGGGTCGGGCAGGCGCTGCGCCCATTCCATGCCATAAGCGAGTTTCTTCGAGCAATTGGCCGTGCCGCCGCGCCGCGTCGCCTGTTCGCGCGCGACGGCACCCAGCGTGACGCTCGACGCCATGGCGGTGCCTTCGCTGGCGGCAGGGGCAGAGAGCAGCTTGCCGCCCGCCTGCTTGACCGCTTGCGCCTGGGCCGCACCGGCATCGCCCGACAGCACCGGCACTGCGCCATTGGCGGGCTGGTCGGCGGGGCGCACGGCGTTGCGGTTGGACTGGCCCACCAGTTGCGGATCGACCACGATCGGGTCGGCCAGCGCGCCCTTGAGCGCGGGATCTACCGCATTGTTGGTGAGCTGCGCGTCGAGCGCGGCGAGATTGGCGTCCTTGTCGCCCTTGCCGCAGGCGGCCAGGCCAACCATAAGCGTGAGCAGGGAAACAGACCGGAAAAACGCCATTCTTCACTCCTTCGTAAACAAGGCATGAAGAACGGAGGTTAATTTTTCGTTAGGACATTTGGTGAATCGCGAAAAATTCCCCTATCGCAAGGCCAGTTTCTGCGCATTGGCCCTGTCGACCGACTTGTTCGCGCGCGGCGAAAGGATCATCTGACCATCATGCTCAATATCTTGTCCGGCTTTATCGGCCTTGTCACCCTTATCATGATGATGCCGGCGGTCTTTCCGTTTCTGGGCGCGCTCAACTGGATCTTCGTGCCCATGGCGCTGTTCGGCGCCTTTATCGGCATGTTCTCCTCGAAAAATGGTGGCCGCAATTTCTGCCTGATCGTCGCGGCGTTCGGCGCGTTGCGGCTGTTCATGGGCGGGGGGCTTATCTGACCGACGCGGACGCCAGTACACGCCGGGGATTGCTCGCGGCGCTGGGCGCTTATGGGCTTTGGGGGCTGCTGCCGATCTTCTTCCGGCTGCTGCACCATGTCGATCCGGTCGAAATCGTTACCCAGCGCATCCTCTGGTCGCTGCTGCTGATCCTGACGCTGCTGGCGCTGCGCAACGGCATCGGTCCGATGATCGCTGTGCTGCGCGATCGTCGTCTGCTGCTGGCGCTGGCTGGATCGGCAGTTATGATCGCGATCAACTGGCTGGTCTATGTCTGGGCAGTCAATGACGGCCATGTCGTGGCGACTAGCCTTGGTTATTTCCTCAACCCGCTGGTCAATGTGGCGCTGGGCGTATTGGTACTCAAGGAACGCTTGCGGCGCGGGCAGATGCTGGCGATCGGCTTTGCGGCGGTGGGAGTTGCCATCTTGGCGGCGTCTGCGATTACGACGCTGTGGATCAGCCTGACGCTCGCCTTCAGCTTCGCCTTCTATGGCCTCATCCGCAAGATGACGCCGGTGGCGCCGATGACCGGCCTGGGTGTCGAGACGCTGCTGCTCGCGCCGCTGGCGGTCGCCTATTTGCTCTGGGAAGCGAGCCATGGTCCGATCGGCTTTGGACAGGACATGTCCACCACTGCCTTGCTCATCATCGCAGGCTTAGTGACCACCGTGCCGCTGGTGCTGTTCGCCACGGCCGCGCGCAGCCTGCCGATGGCGACGCTGGGCGTGCTGCAATATCTCGCACCCACGCTGCAATTTGTCTGCGGTGTCGTGCTGTTCGGCGAGACGCTGAGCCTGGGGCAAATGCTGAGCTTCGGCCTGATCTGGGTCGGCCTCATCCTGTTTGCGACGGACAGCGTGAAGGCCGCCCGCCGCAATCGGGTCGTGACGGCTTAGGAAAATTCCGTCGCCTCGAACCGCACCGGTTCGCCCACTGCGGCGTCGGCCAGCGCATCTTCCCACATCACGCGATGGCCGCGGATGATGGTGCCGACCGCCTTGCCGGTCAGGTCCATCCCCTCGAATGGCGACCAGTCGCAGCGCGAGGCGAGCCAGTCCTTGCCCACGGTCCAGCGCTTCTTGAGGTCCACCACGGTAAAGTCTGCATCATAGCCAAGCGCGATCCGGCCCTTGCCGACCAGCCCGAACACCCGCTGCGGCCCCGACGAGGTCAATTCGATGAAGCGGCGCAGCGTCAGCCGCCCCTCCGCCACATGATTGAGCAACAACGGCACGAGCGTCTGCACGCCCGGCATGCCGCTGGGGCTGGCCGGGTAGGTCTTGGCCTTTTCCTCGATCGTGTGCGGCGCATGGTCGCTGCCCAGCACGTCGGGCACGCCCTGATTAAGCCACTGCCACAGCCCGTCGCGATGCGCGGCGCTGCGGATCGGCGGGTTCATTTGCGCATAGCTGCCAAGGCGCGGATAGGCATCCTCCCCCGCCAGCGTCAGATGCTGCGGCGTCACTTCGCAGGTCGCGATATCCTTGTTCTGGCCGATATATTCCAGCTCCGCCGGCGTCGTGATGTGCAGGATGTGGATGCGCCGCCGCGCCGCGCGGGCGAGCGCGATGATCCGCTTGGTCGCGATCATCGCGCTTTCATCGTCGCGCCAGACCGGATGCGACGATGGATCGCCCTCCACCCGATAATCCTTGCGCGCGTTCATCCGCGCCTCATCCTCGGCATGGATGGCGACGCGGCGGGTGCCGCTGGCCAGTACGCGCGACAGGGCATCATCGTCATCGACCAGCAGGCTGCCGGTCGAGGCACCCATGAAGATCTTGACGCCCGCCGTGCCGGGGATGCGTTCCAGTTCGCGTAATTGTTCGGCATTGTCCGCCGTCGCGCCGACATAAAAGGCATGGTCGCACCACATGCGATGCCGGGCGCGGACCAGCTTGTCATGGACGCGCGCGGCCGTGTCGGTGTTGGGGTTGGTGTTGGGCATTTCGAACACGGCGGTCACCCCGCCCAGCACCGCCGCGCGGCTGCCCGATTCGAGGTCTTCCTTATGTTCCAGGCCCGGCTCGCGAAAATGCACCTGGCTGTCGATGCAGCCGGGCAGTACGTCCAGCCCGGTACAGTCGATCACCTCGCCTCCATCACCCAGGCCGGAACCGATCGCCACGATCTTGCCTGCGCGCACGCCCACGTCCGTCTGCTCCGCGCCGCCCGGTGTGTGGACGGTGCCGTTTTTGAGGATCAGGTCGAAAGTCTGGGTCATGGCGTGGTTCCGCTTGTCAAAACCCGTTCGGCCCGAACGGGTTGGTTATTCAGCGCGACTGTCCTACCTAAAGCCGATGACCGGCACCACCCTCACCGACCGCGCGCTCCTCAGAATTTCGGGCGAGGAGGCCAAGCCCTTCCTGCAAGGGCTGCTGACTCGCGACGTGCTGACGCTCAAGCCGGGGGAGGCGCGCTGGACCGGGCTGCTGACGCCGCAGGGCAAGGCGCTGTTCGACTTCCTGCTATGGAGAGACGGCGAGGATGTGCTGATCGACTGTGAGGCGGCGCAAGCCGATGCGCTGGCGAAGCGCCTCACCCTCTATCGCCTGCGCCGCAAGGTCGTGATCGCGCGGGACGATGCGTTGGCGGTGCATTGGGCGCCCGACGCGCAGGACAAGCCGCTTGACCCGCGTCTGCCGGCGCTTGGCCATCGCTGGATCGCGCCAGCGGGGGAGGGGGATGCCTCTGCTGCCTTCCGCGCGCATCGGCTGGCGATCGGCGTGTTCGAAGGGGTGGGCGAGTTGGGGCAGGATCAGACGCTCTGGCTCGAAACCAATGCCGGGGAGTTGCATGGCGTCGATTATGACAAGGGCTGCTATGTCGGGCAGGAAAATACCGCGCGGATGCATTATCGCGCCAAGGTGAACCGGCGGCTGGTCGCTGTGCCGCTGGCGCAGGCCGAGGAGAAGCGCCAGCGCGCCGCCTTGCCCGACCTC
>NZ_JPPQ01000083.1:361184-370341 GCF_000743655.1 Sphingobium sp. ba1 | reverse complement strand
CCTGACAGGGGGTCCCTTTTGCGCGCTGATAAGGGGTCCCGTTTGGACGCCGATTGACAAGCCGAAAGAAAATATCGGCACCTAACCACCTAAAATGCCATATCGATGTCTGGCGATACCTTAAATCGCCCAATAGGGGCAATTCAGTTGCCTTCACGATCAGTTTTCAGCATTGGCTCGGCACCAGCCGATATCAGATCAATTGACCTTCATTAATTGGCTTGGATACGGCCCTGCTAGATCAATTGCTTCGTCCAAATCAGCATGAAGCCATCGGTCATAATCTTCGGGATGCAGAATTACCGGGCAGGCCTTGGGATGGATCGCACCGACAACATGGGCAGCGGGATCGCCGTCATATCCAGAAGTGAGAAACGAAAACACAGGCATGATCTCAGTTGGTCGCCATATCCCTGCAAAGGCGAATGTTGGTTGGCTAGGAACGCTGAACCAGAACGCCTTCTTCTTGCCTGTCTCCGGCATAGGGGCGGCAGACCATTCTTGAAATTCCGTCACTGGGACAAGGCATCGGCGATCAGGGTTTGCCAGTGCCGACTTCCAAAATGGCGACGTATAATTGCGCACGTTTGTCACCGGCTTGCCTTGGAACGGGAAGCCCCAAGCCATGGTGGACAATAGCCGCTGGCCATTCTCTTCGCGAACGACGCAGCCCGGCTTACCGGGCGCGACATAATCCTTTTCAATGACAATCTGATAGGCGGGATCAGGAATGGCGTTGAACAGCCGGGCCATTTCCTCCGCTGTACTCCGGGCTTTATAGAGATTGCACATTTAGACTCACCCGCGATACCGGCTTACAACCCTCTTCCATTCCCGCTCATCGGGCAAGGGAAGCGTGATCATGCCTATCGGATATTCCGTTAGCAGATCGATATGCCTTGGCCTCACCTTCTGCCCAATCGATTTGCGACATGCCCTGCACCACATCTTACCCCGCACATCGCGCAAATCTTCACTCCATCCCTTTCTGTGAAAAAACCACCACAGGCCATGCGGATCGAACACGGCAAAATGCCCACAACCGCAACGGACTTTGACGGCACGATGCCAGGCGGCGGCTTCAAATAAGCAGGTCGCCCGCTTTAGCCCGTCGCGATAATGCGCCATGAATCAAAACAACGCACCCTGTTCCACCGGCTGGAAAAAGCGGGCAGCAGCAATGGCGTTTCGGTAATGGATTGTCTCAAAGCGCTCGGCTTCCTCAAACCGGACCGGGGTCCATTCTTCGGATGGATAAACGGTATCAAATATGGTTTTGGCGATGGTGCGCAGTTCGGGTTGATCAAGCTGGGTCATATATCCTCCTTCGAGAACATATGAAGAACATTACGTGAGTCGGTCAACCGCCCTTGATCACGGCTTATCCCATTCCGACGCTCATATGGTACAGCTACGGGGTGGATTTCGGACTGTCCGTTTTGAAAATATGAAGCGCTATAGCTGCCGCATCACAAAGGCGGTATGTCGCGATCATGAGCGACGAAGTGTCCGCTGATGCAAGCTGTTGTTGCAATTCACTGCCTGATCTAGCCGTGGTCCCAATGGGTTCGGATGCGCTGGACGAACGCGTGTTTACATCTTTGGAACAAATCATCGAGCGTGGAGGGGAGCAATGGTGGCTCTATGTTTCTCACTGCCTCAAATGTTCGCAAGTCTGGATGATCGCGCAGGACGATCGCATTTACGACAACTACTATCTGCGTCGCCTTCTCGCATCCGAGAAGCAAGCCATTATAGATAAAGGGCAGTGGCCTGACGAGTTTATGACCTACGAGCAGGTTCTCAGGCTCGGCATAACCATGAGCAAGCCGTGGACATATCTTGATCCCCGTTCACCGGCATTGGTATCGACGGCGGAAGATTTGCGGCGGGAGAGACCCGACATCTCTTTGGATGAGATCGCCTATCTGCTTGCCATCTCGGTGCCTGATGCCGCTCGCCTGCTACAACCACCAACTTTGATCGACCGCTTTCGAGCATGGGTCATGCGCGGCTAAATAGCTAAAAATGGTCGTTAGCGGATGGGCGGCTTTCCGTTGCACCTGCCGCCGCGACCACGGGCGTCGATGGGCGGGTATCTGCCGTATGAAATTGACGATTCTAAATGTGTGAGCCTGACTTATTTTCATAGGCTTGTGACTGCACGGACCCGTATCGGTCTTACCGCGAATCTCTAGGACTTCGATCTTATCCATGCGCTTAGATGTGCCGCTACCTCCAAACAGGTCCAACGGCGCAAGCGCCAGATCAAAAGTTGTAGCTTTATACCCACCGGCTTCAATGCCAGCCGGAATGGCTCAAAACATATGTTGACTCATATTTGATCTAGCTCATAGATAAGAACATATCTTATGAGCGAGTCGAGGGGCAGATATGAGCCGCATTGCATATTACCGGGTTTCTACAGGCGGGCAGAGCATTGAAGCCCAGCGCCAGACCCTTACCGGCCCTTTCGATAAGGAGTTTGCCGATGAAGGTGTATCAGGTGCGACCATGGCAGCGGATAGACCCGGCTTCGCCTCCCTGCTCAATTATGTGCGTGAGGGTGACACTCTTTATATAGCCGCGATCGATCGCCTTGGGCGCGACGCACTTGATGTTCAATCTACAGTTCGTAGGCTGATTGAACGGGGCGTGACGGTAGATGTTCTTGGTCTTGGTCCTATCGGCAGAGGCGTTGGGGAATTGATTGTAGCAGTCCTAGCCCAGATTGCGGATATGGAGCGGGGCAGGATCAAGGAGCGTTGCGAAGCAGGCAGGACCGCCGCTAGGGCGTCCCTAGAAGCCACAGGGCGCACTCATAGGGGCAAAGTTAGCATGGGGAGGCCTAAGGCTGCTGATGCTGCTACAGTCGCGTCATGGCGTAGGGAGAACGCTGCGAGCATCAGCAAGACGGCGGCGCAATTCGGTTTGTCCGATGCGACCGTGAAGAGATATTGCGCGCTGGCCTAGTGGGCGTCCTCCCCATGTCGTATCGCAACTCTGTATCGGCAATACCATCTGCTCTGGAATGACATACCGTACTTTCCGATACAGATGGATGATACGGATCGGAAAGGGGCGATTGCGATACGGTATGCTGGCTGGGCGCTGGCTGCACTGCATCCCGCTTGATCCGGGTAGGGCAGGCCGTCCCGCTGTGCTGGTCGGGGCCTTGCCCGCCATGGGGGAAATAGGCCCGCGCTAGGTCAGAGTTGCCGCCTAGCAAAATCCGATCAAAATTTAGGTCGTAACGGGTTGGCAATGTTGATCTGGCTACTATTCATATCGTCGCGATGTGATCGGAGATATTTGATGCACGGACAGTGGCTCGGCAAGATTGAAGGCGAGCATCCTGCGACCTTACGGTTAGAGTTAGAAGATCGTGGCCTGAACTAATTAGGCCATATCTATCTATTCTATGACCGATCCCATAATCTTCCCGGATTCCGTTTCCAAGTCAGGATGCCCAAAGAGGGGCCATACGTTGCCGATCTAGAGACTTGGTATCTCTATCCAGATGGAGGGGTCATGACTGGACCGGATAGAAAAGTCGGCGAAGATAATTTGCGGCAGCGGTTTGGTGAGGTCATGCCAGAGATCATCAAGGCTGAATTTGCTAATGCAGACGGGAAATTAGAGATACGTTGGGCTGCAAATGATGACGGCGGCACGGTATCAATGAAAAAGTCTGATCCCGATGGAAAATCGTCCTTTGAGAGTGAGGGCGATCTGACAACGTGGAATCAGTTTAGAAACTGGGCTATTGGCCAGAAACCTCGTCAGCATATCTTTAGGGGGCAGGGTTATCCATACAAACTCGCGTCAACGTTCCATAGGACTTGGCGAAAAGATTTGCAGAAGTGGATCGCCGACGACGTTCAGAGGCTATTTGGAGCAGTCGCTGACCGAATATCATATCCACTGCAACTAGGAACGTTGGCGCATAACGCGGCAATATGGAATATTTTGCAGCATCACGGCTACCCTACGCCGATGCTGGATTGGACCTTTTCCCCATTCGTTGCAGCGTTCTTTGCTTTTCAGCACGTCCAAATAGGTCAGGATAAGCCTCCCCGCATTTTTATCTTCGATCAAGAAGCATGGAACGAGCGTTATGGTAAGGCAGCCTTTATCGTCGATGCTGCACCTCCGCAGATGGTAATTCTGGAGAGTATGGCGCTTGGTAATCCGCGATCATCCCCTCAACAGGCGCTATCAGCAGTCACTAATATCGCTGATGTAGAGGATTTCATAAAGGAGAGAGAGGCGAGCGATGGAGTCAAATATCTTACTGTATGCGACCTACCTGCCAGTGATCGTCCCCGCATCATGCGCGAGTTGGAACTGATGGGCTTGACGTACGGTTCGCTATTTCCAGGACTTGACGGAATTTGTCGCGATATGAAGGATCGCCTATTTGCTGCACCCATTGGGCAGGTAGGGTAGGCCCATGCCTTTTCCCATCGTGCAGGACTGGGCGCATGCGAGGGGCAATCGGTCACGCGCTTGCCTGAGTTGCCCCCTCGCAAATCTCTAGCAAAATTTGGGTCTAAGGAGTTGGAGCGTATTACAGGCCCACTGTCGGAAGCGGCTTGAACTCATTTGGCTTTATTTCCTGCACAACGGCCACCAACTCAATTGGCTTTGAGGAAGAGCGCAATTCATAAATCCTAGAAAAATTGGGTTTTATAACATCGCCACCAATAGGAGCCGCTGAAAATCCGTGAAGCACGGTGCCGTGGGCAGTGTTAAAACCATAACTATTTGTATGCACGCCTCCTGCTCCCTTGATCCATAAACTCGCCTCTGCGGTTGTATTGTTTGTCATCATAACGATCGTAGGAGCGTGTTCGCTAAGATGGGAAGCCGACACAGTAATCTCGTAATGAAAAGGCGAGATTTTGATAATCGACGCTGTAAGGTTTGAAAACTCCGTGTGCTTTGGCCGGAAGTCATCCGAACCTGTCACTATCTGCAATATTTGTTGCTGGGCAGCAGGTATGCCGATGTTATGTAGGTCTATATGAACGCTCTGCATCAGCAATGCTGGCATGGCCGATCCATCGACCCTGACAGGGATCAACTGAGTTTGCCCTTTGGCAGCTTGATATAGCGCATTGTGCCATTCCAATTTGACCATGCCACTATCAAGGCTTTTAGCAGACACAAAGAAGAATACGAAATTGGGAGCAGTCATGCCCTCATTCATTTTCTCTATAATGCCTTCACCGGGCTTGATGCTCCAAGCGTCATAAAAGACATTTGCCGCGCCTAGCTTATCTTTTAAAGCAATAGCAATCGGCTCCACAACGGGCTTGTCGCTATGCTGATGGCTGAGAAATACTTTCATCAAATCCCCCTATATGGTGGGGATATGGGCGCGGGATCACCATTCTCAATAGGGGAAAATCATGCGTGAGCAGAGATTCTCTTTTGGACACTGATTGAGAAACAATCTGTCGCCATTGCATGTCCCCACGTCGTTCGGCACAAAAGCGATATGAGGCGGATATCTACTTTTTTAGTGGGATTTCGCATCGCTACACCGTCACTTGGACACGGTGTAGGCCTAAATGCCGCTGGCTGCCACAACGATCGCAAGAACGGCGGATACCATTGCCATCGCGGTCCTAGCGTATCCGCCCCTGTCGCCTCTCCAAGACGCTCCACGCCACCCGTCGCCTCACCTAGGCGCACCATCGTCACGCCTACCCCGCAAAGCAGCTATCGCGCTCCATCCACATTGCTCAGCAATCCAACGCCAGCCGTTGCAGATGCAAAGATGGAGACGATACAGAAACTCTTGCTGCGCCTTGGCTGCCAGCCCGGCCCGGCTACCGGGCGCATGACGCCCGCAACGCAATTTGCGATTATGAAATTCGAAGAGAACGAGGGGATGCCCATCAAAGGTGAGGCATCGTCGCTGATATTGGACGCATTGCTTTCGCGGATTACCGGCTAAGTCCGCCCGATCCGCACGGCCTAATCTGCCACCAAAATATGAAAATCATTATGTTGGGCGGATTGTTGGCCTGGCCACAAAGGCCTGCTAAAAACCTAGCATTTTCAATATATTAGTCAAAATTATGGCGGAGCGGCAGGGATTCGAACCCTGGATACGCTTTTGGCGTATACTCACTTTCCAGGCGAGCGCCTTCGACCACTCGGCCACCGCTCCGCATTGCACTGGAAGTCGCGCTCCCTATCGCGGCGCGGGCGGCTAGGCAAGGGGATGCTTTACTTTCCTGTGCGGCCGCGCTCTGATTGCGGCATGATCCGTTTTTTCGCGCCCGCGCTGCTCGCTTCTCTCCTCGCCTCAACCGCCATCGCGGCTGATCCGCCGACAACGCCCGCGGCGCTCGTAGCGAGTGCGCCCGCTGATGCCTGGCGCGCGATTCCGCTCGAAGACCTGCTCGTCATGACGATCGAAGGCGGCAAGCGCGTCGTGATCCAGCTCGCCCCGGCCTTCGCGCCGCGCCATGTCGGCAATATCCGCACGCTGGCGCGCGCGCACTGGTGGGACGGGACCAGCATCAACCGGGTGCAGGACAATTATGTCACCCAATGGGGCGACGCGACCGAGAAGAAGCCGATGCCGCCCGGCCTCGCGCCCACCAGTGCGGCCGACTATGTCCGCTCGCTCGCCAATGTGCGGCTGGCGATCACGCCCTTGCCCCATCCCGATGCCTATGCGCCCGCGACCGGCTATGTCGATGGCTGGCCGATGGCGATGGATGGGGACGCGGCCTGGCTGCCCCATTGCTATGCTTCTGTCGGCGTCGGCCGCAACCTGTCGCCCGATGCGGGCACGGGGGCGGAACTCTACACCGTCATCGGCCAAGCCCCGCGCCAGCTGGATCGCAATATCGCGGTCGTCGGCCGGGTGATCGATGGCATGGCCCATCTGTCCAGCCTGCCGCGCGGCAGCGGTGAGCTTGGCTTCTACACCGCCACCGAACATAAAATCCCGATCCTCTCGGTCCGCCTCGCCAGCGACCTGGCACCCGCGGAACAGCCCCGGTTTGAGGCGATGGACGTCGCCTCGCCCAGCTTCGCCGCCTATCTGCGCCTGCGCGCCAATCGGAAGGATGATTTCTACGATCTGCCTGCGGGCGGGGTCGACATCTGCAATGCGCCGGTGCCGGTCCGTCCGGCTCCCTAAAGGGAACATTCGCGCCCGCCGCCGCGCTATGTCATCCTGTAGGAAAGCGGCCCCGCCACGCGCCGCGCCATCGGGAGGCATTGCATGATCGTCGGCACCGTCAGGGAAATCAAGAATCACGAATATCGCGTCGGGCTGACGCCTGAAAGCGTCCATGAACTCACCGCGCATGGCCATGCGGTGCTGGTCGAAAGCGGGGCAGGGGAGGGAATCGGCGCGCACGACGCCCTGTATGAAAAGGCGGGTGCGCAGATCGTCGCCACCGCCGCCGAGATCTTCGCCCGCGCCGACATGATCGTGAAGGTCAAGGAGCCGCAAGCCGCCGAGCGCGCGATGCTGCGGCCCGACCAAATCCTCTACACCTATCTCCACCTCGCCCCCGATCCCGATCAGACGCGCGACCTGATCGCCAGCGGCGCGATCGGCATCGCCTATGAAACCGTGACCGACGCGCAGGGCGGCCTGCCGCTGCTCAAGCCGATGAGCCAGGTTGCAGGCCGCATGGCGATCCAGGCCGGCGCGACCGCGCTCGAAAAGGCGCATGGCGGGCGCGGCGTCCTGCTGGGCGGTGTTCCCGGCGTCCTGCCCGCCAAGGTTGCGGTGATCGGCGGCGGTGTCGTCGGTTTCAACGCGGCGCAGATGGCGGCGGGGCTGGGCGCGGACGTTACCATCCTCGACCGCAGCCCCGAAGTGCTGGAAAAACTCGGCATGTATTTCGAGGCACGGGCCAAAACGCGCTTTTCGAACCGCGCCAACCTCGCGGACTGCGTGGCCGATGCGGACCTGGTGATCGGCGCGGTGCTGATCCCCGGCGCGGCCGCGCCCAAGCTGGTCAGTGCCGATATGCTCAAGACGATGAAGAAGGGCGCAGTGCTGGTCGATGTCGCGATCGACCAGGGCGGCTGTTTCGAAACCAGCCACGCCACCACCCATGCCGACCCCACCTATATCGTCGATGGCATCGTCCATTATTGCGTCGCCAACATGCCCGGCGCGGTCGCCCGCACCAGCACCTATGCGCTAAACAATGTGACTTTGCCCCATGCGCTGCGGATCGCAGACCTCGGCTGGAAAGGCGCGCTGCGCGCTGATCCGCATCTGCGCGCGGGCCTCAACGTGGCCCAGGGCAAACTCACCTATCGCGCCGTCGCCGACGCGCTCGACCTGCCCTATACCCCGGCCGAAGATCTGCTCGGCTGACCCGGCCCGTCCGCCAACCTTGTCCGACTTGTGTCGGACAAGGTGCGGATTTGTCGACCTTGTTCGTCTAGCCAGCCAAGGGACCTGTCCTGTCAGCCCCTTGCTCTGGTTCCGCCGAAGAGAGGCATGGTTTTACGACATGGTCGATCTAGTTTCATTCGCCGCCTTGTTTGTCCGGGGCACCGACAGCCTGGCCACCGGCCTCACGCCAGCCATGGGAGCGCGCTGATGAACGGCGATGTCATGACCTGGTTGGTGCCGCTGCTGTCGATGTTGGCCGCTGGCCTGTTCGCGGGTTTCGCGGCGGGGATTTTCGGCATTGGCGGCGGCTTCGTCGTCGTGCCTGCGCTGTTCGTCGTCCTGCCGCTATTGGGCGGCACACCCGAAGCGATCGCGCATGTTGCCATCGGCACGTCGGCCGCCACCATCATTGTCACCTCGATCCGTTCGCTCCTGTCCCATGCCAAGCGCGGCGCGGTGGAGTTTGAAATCCTCAAGACCTGGGCACCGTGGATCATCCTGGGTGATGGCGTCGGCGTGCTGCTGGCGGGCCATGTCGATGGCCATATCCTCACGATGATCTTTGCAGGCGGCGTGTTCCTGATGTCGCTCAACTTCCTGCTGCCCAA
The DNA here is from genome assembly GCF_000743655.1 of Sphingobium sp. ba1. NCBI lineage: Bacteria > Pseudomonadati > Pseudomonadota > Alphaproteobacteria > Sphingomonadales > Sphingobiaceae > Sphingobium > Sphingobium sp. ba1. Next base: position 361,347 of record NZ_JPPQ01000083.1, on the reverse strand, counting down.
GGTCGGCGACAAGGTAATCAGCCAGGATATGCCATCGGGCATCGCCCGTGTCGGCATCGCGGGCGGGCTGGGCACTTTTTCCGCGTTGCTCGGCATTGGCGGGGGCACGATCGCGATCATGGTGATGACGCTCTGCGGCCGTTCCATCCACCGTGCCATCGCC
>NZ_JPPQ01000083.1:356597-361174 GCF_000743655.1 Sphingobium sp. ba1 | reverse complement strand
CGGGCGGCTGATGAAGATCAACGGGCTCTACATCACCCGCCGTCGACATTCATATCCCGGTGGCATCAGCCTGCTCGCCTTCGAAGTCAAGGCGGCTCAATGGGATGGGTGACCGGCGCAAATAGGTTACAAGTCCAGCTGAATGATGGTCCGCTTCACGTTCATATCATCTGGAACCAGTCATTCTGCAATCAGCCCAGTCCTGGGTGTCCAGAATAGGAAGGCGGAACGTCCGGACATCGGGTATTACAATCGAATCCTGAACATCGCATCAAGGTCGCTAAGAGCCTTCTTTCTTCTCAATCATCGGCAACGGCGCCAAAATCTTTCCAGCGATCTGGACCAAGAGCAATCTCCGCTACCGTCAAAAGGCAAGCGTCCAGTCGCCTAAATAGCGTCTCGCGATCGATATGCTGGCCAATGAAGACGAGTTCCTGCCGACAATCGCCGACCGGTTCCTCCCATTGCTGCAGGATCGCACTGCGCCGATCCTCATCTAAGGGCCAGTTGACCTGGGGGATAAAATTCCACCATCGCCCTATATAGCCTTGGTGGATCAGGGTTCCGGCTTGGGAGATACTTCCGATTTCGGCGAAGCGGGCGGCATTCCAGAAATGGCCCTTCGCCCGCAACAGGCGGCCATTGCTCCAGGGTTGTGCGAGAAAGTCATTCCAGCGTCTTGGATGGAAGGGCGCGCGGGCGCGATAGACGCAGGATGCTATGCCATATTCTTCCGTCTCCGGTACATGGTCGCCCCGCAGTTCCCGCAACCACCCCGGCGCGCTTTCCGCCCGTTCCAGGGAGAAAAGGCGGGTGTCGAGAATCCAGTCGAGCGGAACCTTGCCCATCTGCATAGACCTGATGGTAGCCACAGGATTGAGGCGGCGCAGGATCGCTAGCAATTCGTCGATCGCGTCCGCGGATACCAGATCCACCTTGCTGACAAGGATCATGTCGGCAAACTCGATCTGGTCGATCAGCAATTGTGAGAGGTCGCGATCGCCCGGCAAACCTGCCTCCAGCCACTCGCCAGCGCGAAAGTCGCGCAGGAAGTGACGAGCGTCCACGACCGTCACCATTGTATCCAGTCGCGCGACATCGGCCAGCGTTCTTCCCGCAGGGTCGATAAAGGTGAAAGTTTCCGCGACCGGCCGGGGTTCGGAAATACCTGACGATTCGATCAGCAGATAATCGAACCGCTGCTCTGCTGCGAGTAGGCTGATCTGTTCCAGCAAATCCTCCCGCAGAGTGCAGCAGATGCAACCATTGGTCATTTCGACCAGCCGTTCCTCCGACCTGCTGAGGGCGACATCACGCATCATGTCAGCGGCGTCGATATTGATCTCGCTCATGTCATTGACGATGATGGCGACCCGTCGGCCCTGACGGTTTTTCAGGATATGACTGAGCAAGGTGCTTTTCCCCGCGCCCAAAAAGCCGGAGAGGACGGTGACCGGGAGGCGGGTGTCATCCATGGCCCTATGGCTCAGGCGGGTTCGAGATAGGTTTCGAACAGATCGACCACCACGGCGGAGGCGTCGGTATCGTCGCCCCATAGGTCAGCCCCTGCAAATTCGACATGGAGCGTTGGTTCCGATCCGCAGTCGTTGCGCCCATGGCCGATCGCGTCGGGGAACGGCCATTGTGCGCTGGTGCGGTGCGTGACGGTCCCCACCTTGCCCCGACAATAAGCGGGATAGCGGACATGTCCGGCAAAATGATCGTCGCGTACCCGGACGCGATCGCCGACCGCAAAGAGAGAGCGATCCTGGCGCGGGGCACGACCTTGCGACAAGGCAGGCCGGGCCAGCGGGAAGGGCTTGCCGGTCGCGGCGACCAGTTCATCCTGCGTCAACACGCCTTTTTCGACCAGTAGGGAGGCTACGCCGACGACATAGCGTTCATAATAGGGAGTCATCAGATAATAGAGCGGCTCCAGCCGCTCGACCGCGTGACGCACTTCATCGATGCTGAAAATGCCCTTTTCCACACCCAGGAAAATGCCGCCATAGCCGATCGCCTCCCAGTCATGGTGAAACGGGCCGCCGACGTCCGCATCGGCGATATGATCGACCCTCCCGAAGCCCTGCATCCCGGCGAGATCATGGATACCGTCCATTATGTCTGTCCTTTGCTTGAAGTCTTGGGTTCAGCCTGCCTTGGGCAAGGCGACGCCGATCAGGCAGTCCTTGGTGACGATCTGGGCGAGCTGCTCCGCGCTCCAGCCCCCGGTCCCTTCGGGACGGACGGGCAGGACCATGTACCGCGTTTCGGCGGTCGTATCATAAACCTTGATGGCGACCTCGGCGGGGATGTCGGTGCCCATTTCGGCCAGCACCTTGCGCGGTTCGCGGCAGATGCGCGCCCGATATTCAAAGCTCTTATACCATGTCGGTGGCAGGCCAAGGATCGGCCAGGCGGTGCAGGAACATAGCGTGCAGGTTACGACATGCTTGACGCTGGCGCTGTCATCCAGCGCGACGATATATTCGCCCTGCGGCCCCAGATAGCCATATTGCCCTACAGCTGCTGTGCCATCGCTGAGCAGCAAATCCCGAAAATCCGGGTCGGTCCAGGCGCGGGCGACCAATTCTGCGCCGCGCCGGGGGGAGAAATCCTCCTCGAACACCTTTTGCCATCCTTCGACAAAGCCGTCCGCTGCAACGCCCTTGTCCTTCAAAACCTGATAGAGCGCGCGGGCGCGCTCTTCGGCCGACGCCTGCAACGGCAGGCCGGGTCGGTTGTCATGCATCTCTTCTACCCCGACAGACATTCCCTTTTCCTCTCTCGATGAGATCAGGTCGATACGACCGCAAGCGGACCTCAGTTCGGGCGAGGTCGCCGGGCTTGCGCCGATATCGCCAAGAGATTGGATGCCTCGACCAGGCACGTATTGCCCGATCCTGCGGAGCTGTTGACACATCTTGCGGGAACCTAGGCCAACGGAATGAATAGCAAGATATGCCAATGACTTCGCAAGCCTTGGCAATATCTCGCGCTGCCGCCCGATATGATCGGTCCATGCCTTTCCGCGAGCCTATCGACCGGCTCATGGAGGGCTAAGTTCGCGCCCGGAAAGGACCATCGGCGACATGGAATCCGCAATCGATACCCACCTCAAATGCCCGCGTAGCCTCTCGCGCCGGGTCGCGGCCGACTATGTTCCGCCTTTCCCCATGTGGGTGGCGCGTGCCGATCCGTCGCTCAAGCAGGTCGTGATGGCGCATTTCGGCGTGCAGTCGAAAAGTGGCGATGGTCTCGCCAACGCCGCTTCGCTGGATGCGCTGCGGCACATCGTCGCGATGTTTCAGGCGACGGACGGTCCGGGTCATTTCGACCTGGTCGATTATGCCGACACCGATGGCTATGACAATCGCATGGCCATCGCCTACTGGGGCGATCCCGCCGCGTTCGCGCGCTGGCAGGATGCCGCGCCGGTGCGGGACTGGTGGCAGGCGGATGCGCGCCTGTCCGACGGGCTAGGCTATTTTCGCGAGATACTGGCCCCACGCGTCGATCAGTTCGAGACGCTCTATGCCTTTCGTGATGCGCTGCCCGGCGTCGGCGCGGTCATGGATCGCGTCAGCGACCAGATTGAGGAACATGGCTATTGGGGGTCGATGCGTGACCGGATGGCCGCTTCGCAGACCGACTGGCTGGCGGCGAAGGGCGACCTGACCGTTGCTGCCGGCGACCCGCAGGCACGGGGCCGGGTCATCATCGGCGGGCATGACAATCTCTGCCTGATCCGGTCAGGACAGGATTGGGAGGAGGCCGGAGCGGAAGAGCGCGTCCTGTATCTGGAGGAGATCGAGCCGACGCTACGCGCGGGCATGGATTTCCTGCGCGATCAGGGTGCCAGTGTCGGCTGCTATTCGAACCGCTATGTCCGGCATATCGATCTGGACGGGCGACCGATCGACCAGAGTTTCGACCTGGGCCACTGGCGGTCGCTCGACCTACTGGAGCGCTGGGCGGAATCTCATCCGACGCATTTGCGCATCTTCGTCACCTTCTTCCGGGTCGCCACTTCGCTTGAGAAGCTCAGGCTCTATCATGAGGTGCTGGTGGTCGACGCTGCTGACCAATATTATGAATATATCAATTGCCATCCCAATAGCGGCCTGATGCGCGACGCCCGCATCGGCGCCGACGCCAACTGATCGGGGATCATCCATGACCATCCGCACGCCGTCGACCGCCGAACTGGCCGACATCGCCGCCAGCCTGCACATGACTCTGCCGCCCGATCAGGTGCAGGACTATCGGGTCCTGATGGACGGCTTCCTTGCCGATTATCAGATGATCGACGATCTTCCCGACGAGGTGCCGCCGCTGCGCTATCCGCGCGCGCCGGGCTATCGCCCCGAAGGGGAGGAAACATGCGGCAACGCTTGGTATTGGAAGGCCATGGTGCAGGGCGCCTCGACCGGCAAGCTGCATGGCAGGACTGTCGCGATCAAGGATAATATCAACGTCGCTGGCGTACCGATGATGAACGGATCGGCGACATTGGAGGGCTTCGTGCCCAGTTTCGACGCGACGGTCGTGACTCGTGTACTGGATGCCGGGGGCTC
>NZ_JPPQ01000083.1:338703-356587 GCF_000743655.1 Sphingobium sp. ba1 | reverse complement strand
CGATCGGCGCGACAGGCCTCGCCCGATCCGCCTGCGTTTATGGCTCGCGGATCAGCCTCCGGCGGTTCTGCCGGTGGGGGCATAGGGGAAACAGGCTTTGCTATAGGGACCGCGATGGTAGCGCGGTCGCTCCAGTCGTCGAACGGCGGCTTGCCGTCACCAAGCGCCGCAGCCTGCGGCGGCGGTAGCAGCCGGGCCGTGAAGCGTCTGTCCTCGAAATAGCGGGCCTTGGTGGCGCGCAGCGGCGGCATTCCCGATACCATGACGATTTCTTCGTTCGGCGGTAGTTGCATGACCTCGCCCGGTGTCAGGAGAGGGCGCGGCGTTTCGGTGCGCGAGACCATCAGATGCCCAAGCCATGGCGAGAGGCGATGGCCGGCATAATTTTTCATCGCGCGCATTTCGGTCGCTGTCCCAAGGCTATCGGAAATACGCTTGGCGGTCCGCTCGTCATTGGTCGCGAAGGCGACGCGCACATGGCAATTGTCGAGGATCGCGTTGTTGGGGCCATAGGCCTTCTCGATCTGGTTGAGGCTCTGGGCGATCAGGAAGGCCTTGAGGCCATAGCCCGCCATGAAGGCGAGCGCGCTCTCGAAGAAATCGAGTCGCCCCAGTGCCGGAAATTCGTCAAGCATCAGCAGGACCCGGTGGCGCCTGGCATCGGGTTTCAATTCCTCGGTCAGGCGGCGACCGATCTGGTTGAGGATGAGGCGGATGAGAGGTTTCGTCCGACTGATGTCGGAAGGCGGCACCACCAGATAGAGGCTCATCGCCTGCGAGCCATCGACTAGGTCGGCGATGCGCCAGTCGCATTGCCGGGTGACATGGGCGACCACAGGATCGCGATACAGGCCCAGGAACGACATGGCGGTCGAGAGCACGCCGGACCGTTCATTCTCGCTCTTGTTCAGCAGTTCGCGCGCGGCGCTGGCGACGACCGGATGCACGCCTGCCTCGCCCAGATGCGGCGTCGTCATCATCGCGCGCAACGTGTTATCGATTGTGCGCCTTGGGTCGGACAGGAAGGCGGCGACCCCGGCCAGCGTCTTGTCAGGCTCGGCGTAGAGGACGTGGAGGATTGCGCCGACCAGCAGCGCATGGCTGGTCTTCTCCCAATGGTTGCGGCGTTCGAGCGAGCCTTCGGGATCGACCAGCACGTCGGCGACATTCTGGACGTCGCGCACCTCCCACTGCCCGCGCCGCACTTCAAGCAGCGGATTATAGGCGGCCGACGCACTGCTGGTCGGATCGAACAGCAGCACGCGGCCATGGCGTGCGCGAAAGCCCGATGATATCTGCCAATTCTCGCCCTTGATATCGTGAATGACACAGCTGCCCGGCCAGGTCAGCAATGTGGGCACGACAAGGCCAACGCCCTTGCCACTGCGGGTCGGCGCGAAACACAGGACATGCTCCGGGCCGTCATGGCGCAGATAGTCTGAACCATGCCGACCAAGCACGACGCCTTCATCCTTCAGCAGGCCAGCTTGCACGATATCGGCAGGCAGGGCCCAGCGGGCCGATCCATAGGTTTCCGCGGTACGGGCCTCGCGTGCGCGCCAGACGGACATGCAGACCGCCACCGCGATCGCCGCGAACCCGCCCGAGGCGGCGACATAGGCCCCGCGCTCGAAGACATGGGGCGCATAGGCGTCATAGCTGAACCACCACCAGAAGAAGGCGGGCGGCAGATAGATGGGATGGTCGCCGATCATGAACCAGGGTGGCCCTAGCGCCGACTGATAGCCAAGGCTGGCCGCGGTCCACTGGGTTGCGCCCCAGATGGCGATCAGCACGACCAGGCCGACGAGCAGCAACTGACCCCAGAGTATGCGTGCGCCCGACATTGTCTTACCTCCTTGTCATTGATGAAAGTCACAGGCCGAGCCCGCGACTGCGGCCCTGCGACCAGTCGATCCGTCCGCCTGGGCTCATCGTGCCCAGCACCTGGCTGCCAAGCTGGCGGTCGAGCGCCGGACGCCAGGGCACGAGCTGGAAACCGAGGCCGTCGTCGATCATCGCGAAGCGGCCTGATGCGAGGGTGACGCGCTCGCGATATTGGCCGCTCACGATCTCGCCGGGCGCTGAGGGCTGGTGGGCAAGCCCGGTCGCCTGTGCGATCCGCGTGGCGGCATCCTGCAACTCGGACGCGCGAAGGCTGGCGATCATGCCCGAAGGCAGGATTAGCCGTCCGCCGCGCCGGGTCGCCACGCCAAGCGCGACCAGCTTCTCGCGCCGGGCGTCAAGAGCATCGCGGACTTCTCGGCCAAAGCCATTGGCCATGGTCAGGGGTTCGTCGGCCACAAGCTGCCGGTCGATCCAGGTCGCACCCAGCGCATCGACCTGGGCGTGGAGCGGCATGTCGGAGCGTGTTGCGAGCGACATGCGGGCGCGCCCGTCGCGGCCCGTCCAGCTGCGCAGCTCGACGATGCCGCCGATCGGCGTATCGCCGGTCATCTCGAGATCCTCGAATCGCAGATGATGGGTGCGCCCGTCCACCCCTTCGACGATCGCAAAGGCGGTTCCGGTCAGTTCGTCATCAAGGCCGCGGGCGGCGAGTCTGCCGATGACCGGATCTGTGGGCGTGCCATCGTGCAGGGTGAAGGTCGCGAGGTCGGGGCGGCGTCCGTTTTCGCGCATCGCCCGGTGCATCGTCTTGATGATGTCGGTGCGCATGCCGAGTTCGCGCAGGCTCTCCTCAAGGTCGGGTCGCAATGTCCACATCGCTGGCGCAATGGGTTCGGCCAGAGCCATCCGTTCCAGCCTGGCCGCGCGTCCCAGCAGTAACTGGCTGTCGGGGGTACCATATCCTGACGCCCGATTCGGCCCCGGAACCAGACCCGGATGATGGCCCTGCCTCGGTTCGGAACCCGCGTGCCCAGGCCGCAGATCGACGATCCCCATATTGCGGGCGGCCAGCCGCTGCAGTCTCTGGTCGAGCGACGTCCAGCGCTCGGCATCGACCTCGCGGGCAAGCGTCCGGGCAATCTCCTGGCTGGTGCGCGGCCCCAGTTCCAGCGTCGCCCGCGCCTCGGCACGAGCGCGCATGCCTTCGCTGATATAGTCGCGATCGATGACGAGGTCGGACCCGTCATCGGCGCGCCCGCGCAGCAGGATATGGACATGGGGATTGTCGGTGTTCCAGTGATCGACGCCGACCCAGTCGAGCGCAGTGTCGAGATCGCGCGCCATGTCGGCCATGAGTTCGCGGGCGAAGCCGCGCAGGTCCTCCATGTCTGCCCCATCCTGGGGGGACACGATGAAGCGGAAATGGTGGCGATCGTCCTCGCAGCGCCGTGCGAAATCCGCCGCCTCCACACCATCCGTTCGCTGGTCGAACAGCCGGGCATCCTGTCCGTCGCGGGTGACGCCGTCGCGGGCGAGATAGGCGATATGCCGGGCGAGCGGCGCGGCCCGGAAGCGGGCGCCCTTGTGGCGCACGATCCGGGCCTTGATGACGACCTTCCGCCCGTCGGCACGGAAGCGAACGGATGCTGCGGCCAGCCTGCCCCGCCCGATCGTGCCTGTGCCGCCCGACCGACGCGCTCTGGGCAGTCGCATATGCCCGGCCTTGGCCGCTGCGCGCCGGACCTGAGTGGCCAGCGATACGGCGCGTCGCCCCTGGCCGGCACCACGATCGCGTGCCCGGCCGGGCCGGACGTCGAAGCCCTGCTCGTCCCGGTTCATGATGCAGAATTCCCGCTCGAAATGACCCTTGCCAGCGCCAGATGCTTTGAAAACATGGCAGAAATCGCTCCGAGCGCCGTCGCGGCAATTGCAGTGCCGCCGCTGGAAAAGCCCCAAAACCAACCACATGAGTCCAGGCCGACGGCGTGCCTTTTATCTCGCCATCCCCAAAAACCCCTCATGGCCTTGCTCCGGTTCGCGCTACGAAAAGCGAAGAAGCGGTGGTGGCGTCGCGCCGATGCCCGGCATCGTCGGTCCGGTCCTGGGGCTCGGATGGCGCTGGGTATGCACCCAGCGCCGACGCCACCGCCCGCTTTGGAAAGAGCGCGGCTTCCGTCCAAAGAGGTCGCGGCGGAACAGGCGGGACGCCCGTTGCCCTTGGCGTTCCTGTCTCCATGATCGGCAGCAATCGCGCGAGATAGGCGCGCGTTTCAGCGGGCAGCGGCCTACCAAAACGCACATAGGCTTCGTAGCGGCCAGGGCCTGCGTTATAGGCCGCCAGCATTCCCGCTATGCCGTAGCGATCATGCATTTCGCGCAGATAGGCTGCACCCGCCATGATATTGGCGCGCGGTTCATAGGGGTCAGAGCCGAGGCGATGGCGCGCGGCCAGCATGGCCCATGTCGCGGGCATGATCTGCATGAGGCCCATGGCACCGGCGCGGGAGAGAGCGCGCGGCTTGCCGCCACTCTCCTGGTCCATCACTGCCCGGATCCAGTGCGCCGGAATAGCAAATTGCTGCGCCGCTTCTGCAACGGGCATAGCATAGGTCTGGGCTATCGACGTTGCGCCGACCGGTCCCTCGGTCTGCGCGATCGCTGCAGATCCGATGCACAGCTGTGGCACGATCAGGGTCGCGAGGATGACAGCCATATTGCCCTGAAGCCGCGCCATCATGGCTTCCACCCGTGCCAGACAAAGGGCGCGCCACTGTTCGCGCGCGTCAGCATCGGCCGCACGGTGCCGATCACGCCTTTCGTCGACAGCGGTCCGAAATAGCGCCCGTCGAGACTGTCCCCGACTGTCGGGTTGAGGAGCATGATCTCGCCGGACCCAAGTCTGCGACATCCCGACCAGACGGGTAAGGGACGGCCTGCGCGATCGTAGGTGCGTGCCCTGGCGACGGGCCTGTGATCGATCGTGATGGATACGCCCGAACGGCAGACCGTCTGCCCTGCGGTCGCCGCGATATGTTTGATGAGCGGCACGCCAAGCGGAAGGGCATGACGCTGGGCCAGCCAATGGGCCAGACGCGCGTCGGGCATCACCAGCGCCATGTCCCCGATGCGGGGCGAGGCACCCGGCGACACCGCATAGAGGCCGATCGGGGCGCTGGCCGTCGCGTTCCATATCAGGCGCGGTGCCGGATCGAAGCAGGCCAGCACCACCGTCACCTGCGCCGCGACGACAGTGATGAAAACATAGCCCGACCGGGTCATAGATCGAGACCTTGGCGCAGTTCGAACGCGTGATGCCGTGCAGCCGTATAGGCGCGCGGATCCATGCCCGCCGCAACGCGGCTGTGGACATGGCGCCAGTGATCGGGCGCGGCGCGGGTCGGATCTACCCCCGCCGCTTCGACCCGATCGATCGCGCCCAGCACCTTTTCGACCTTCGGCCAACCTTCGATGCTGAGCAGGATTTCACCGCCTGGCCGCACGAATGGGAGAGTCGTATAAGCTTCACCCGGCCATACCGTGCGCACGATGTCGATGCGCGATTTGACAGTGCCATGATCGTTGGCCGCCCAGCGAATGAGCGCGAACAGCGCATTGGGTGGAAAGCTCAAAACGCGCGTGCGGCGACTGACGATATGTTCGCAGATATGCAGCCCGAAGCGCAGCCAATGTTCGAGCCGACCTTCGATCCAGATCAGTTCGATATGGGTCTGACTGTCGGCATAGCGCGCGTCGCGCGCGTATCCTGGGGCGTGGCCCATCATGTCGGCTCCTCGGAATTTGCAGGAAAATGCGCGTCTATGAGCGCGCGCATAAGGTCGGCGACGGTGGTGCCGCGGGTGACCGCTACGAGCTTGAGGCGCTGGCGCATGGCGGGCGTCACATCGATGGTGAGCCGGGCGCTGAACAAAGTGGCGGCGTCGGATGCGCTGGGTGCAGCTTGGCGGATCCAGCGCTCGGCGGCGCCGGGCCGGGTCGCGAAGCCCGCCACGGTGTCCGTCACTGTGCCCGCCTCTGTCGTCGCCTTCTTCATGGGGCCAAAGTCCCGATTGCGGACGTGAGGGCCGCGATCTCACGCGCAGCGGGGCCGTCGGGGTCGCTTTCGAACACCAGACGGCCTTGCGCCATCACCTCGGCGAAGAGGATGCGCTGGGCAATGCCGGGGCCGAGCAGCGAAGGCTGCTGGTCGGCAAGCCCCGCTCGCGTGCTGCGGGCGATCCGCGTGCGAGGATCGCAGCGGTTGAGGACAAAGCGGGCTTCGAGCGCGGGGTGGAAGCTGCGGGCCTCGCGCACGAGCGCGACGATCTCGGCCGAAGCCCAGCCGTCGAGTGCCGAAGGCTGCACCGGGATGAGCGCCAGGTCGGCGGCGATCAGCGCCGCGCGCATCAGCCCGGCGACACGCGGCGGGCCATCGATGACGACATGATCCACGCTGGCAGCCTGCACCCGTGCCTCCAGGTGCAGCGTCTCGCGGGAAAGGCCGATGACGCCGAACAGACGGGGCAGGCCCGACTGGGCGCGTTGTTCCGACCAGTCCAGCGCCGAACCCTGCGGATCGGCATCGATCAGGCAGACGCGTTTGCCCGCGCGTGCCCACTGTCCGGCAAGATGGAGGGCGAGCGTCGTTTTGCCGACGCCGCCCTTCTGATTGAGCAGGGCGACGATCATGGCCGCCGCCTCGTTCCGCCTGAGGCGCTCGGCTTGGTCGCCGTCCTGCGCCGCGCCGCACGCAGCGATTTGCGCGTCGCATCCGCGCCCGCGGGCGCAGCCCAGGTTAGAAAGAATCCGTAGGATTCTCTATTAGCATTGTTAAGGGGCCAAAAATCCGTGCATTTCTGCGGCTTTGCGCACGAAATCGGTTCCTGATAGGCCGAGTTTTCGGTTCCCGATAGGCCGAGTCTGGCGGTTCCCGATAGGCCGAGTTTTTTCATCGCTTTGGCCCCCGGCCATGGCGCACCCGGCGCAGGGCCAGATCGAAGGGATCGTCCGGCAGCGGACGGAAGTTCAGCATCTCCTTGTCGGCGATCGTCTGGAGTGCCAGCACATAGCCGGGCAGAGACTGGGCCTGGACGATGGCGCGCAGTTTGAAGGCGAACCGCTTGGCTGGGATGAGCATGCCGGACTTGAGGTGCAGATGGCCCACCTCGAAGCTCCAGCCATTGACCTGCCGTCCGCCATGCTTGCGGACCAGGCGGTAGAGCCAGCGCTCCATGCCGCCGGTCAGTGTGAAATAGGCGCGGTCGATAGTGAGGATCAGCCCGGAATCGAGGACGCCCGCATAAAACCAGTCGGGCAGGATCATCTCGATGCCGAGCGGCCGACCGGTTTCGTCAAGCCGCTCCTTCCATTCGTTGATCCAGGAGAAGCGATGGCGGCGGCGTTGATGCGCTTGCCGGATCGAGGTCGCGACGGTGGTCGATTGCAAGCGGTCGAGCGCGGCCTTCAAGCGGTCATAATGGTCGCCGCCGGTGCCCCGGCCGATGAAACTGAGCAATTCGTGCGGCTTGGTCGTCATCAGCCGGGAGGTCGGGCGTCCCCTATCGCGGGCCTCGACGATCTGGCTGGCGGCCCAGATGAGGATATCGGCGTCCCAGATCGTGGCCATGCCATGCTCATGGGTGGCTTCCACCGCGATCGTGACATCGCCCATCCTGAAATGGATGGGAGCGATGCGCTTGGACTTGGCGAGACTGAAAAAGGGCCAGGACATGAGGTCCTGTGCGTCGCGCGGCGCGATGTCGCCGCGGACCGCGCGAAACAGGTCGAGTTGCCGGTCCTGCGCCCGGTCGGGCGAAGCGGGCATCATGCTAGCGCCGCACCGGCGCGCCGGGGTCGATCCGCTTGGCAGGATGCACGGTGCCGCGTCCCGGATCGGAGGTCGAGCGCCGGGTACCGATTTCGGCCCAGGCTTCGAGATCGACCAGCGCATAGACGATGCGTCCGCCCAGCTTACGAAAGACGGGGCCGGTGCCAAAGCAGCGATGCTTTTCCAGCGTGCGGGGCGAAAGGCCCAGATGCAAGGCAGCGTCGGGGGTCCGCAGATAGCGCGGCGTGACGACCGCAAAGTCGCGTTCCATATCGGTCTCCAGCGTCGGGGCTGGCATGGCTGGCCGGCCCTGGGGTGTCGCTGGCGAGAATGGCGAACAGTGGAGGCTCGAACGGAGTGGCAAAAGCGCGGGCGAAAATTGTCACCCCCTTGCTTGTGATCTGGGCCTGTCCTGAAGGCATGGCGCGAAGGCCTGCCCATGGGGCTTGTCCGGGTGGGCGGCGTGGCGTGCTATTGGCGAGGGATAAGCCTGTTCAGCCCGCCCGGAGCAGGTCACGATAGTCGCCATCGCGAAGGCGCAGGGCTTGGGTGAGCAAGCGATGGGTGCCGCGGCGCTCGCTCGAGGCCTTCCATAGAGTGGCCGACAGGTCCGGCATCGCCGGATAGGCCAGATATGCCAACTCCCGCAGCGTCGCGCCGTCGACATGCGCGTCGAGCAGGCGGAGCATCAGGTCGAAGCGCGCGGCCTGGAAGGGCGACAGATCGCTTTGCGGCGTGGCCGATCCGCCTGTTCCCCTAAGCCAGAGGCGGGCGTGGCTGGTGGCGCGCAGTCGCTCATCGAACAGCGGGTCGTCCAGCAGATGGAACGCCGTGCGTGGTTCGCGCTGCGGGCCGCGCAGCCACAGGCGGATCGTGCGTCCGCCTGCAAACAGGACGGCATGGGTGCCGTCCTCGGCTTGCTGAAGCTGCTGGAGGCCAGGCAGCGCATGCGGAACCGGAAAATCAGGCCCTGGGTCGATGATCACGACGCAAGCGGCTACCGCTGGATCCCACAAGGCGGGTCGCCTCTCGGGCGGTATGTCGGGATCAAAGGGGAAAGCGAAGGCCCCACGACCGGGCAAAGTCCTCCTTTGCCTGTCGGTCCAGCGCGGCAATGGTAGCGTAGCCCGCTCGGTAGGCCGGCGAATATGACAGGAATGCTTGCGCATAGTCGCAGTAATCCCATCCTGCCGTCGCCGCGCCTGTCGCCATCGCGTCTCGCTCCTTTCGCGAGAAGGCTGGCAGCGCAGAGCGTTGGCGGAAGTCCTTTGGTCGGGAGAGCGTTATCCTTCTCACGGTAGATGTCCCAGCGCTTGCGCAGGGACGGCTTCAACCCGCACCCCGTTATGTGGGGTGCGGGCCTGCCGCGTCAGCGGGACCAGATGAGAGAGAAGCTTTCGCCGTCGTCGGCCGCCACCAGGCTGGCATAGATCGGCGCCGGGAAGCTGGGATCGTCGATCTTGCAGCTCAGATAGTCCGAACCGGCTGCGGAAAGCTTGGCCCAGGCGGCACCGAAATCAGCCGTTCCGGCATAAATGCGGAAGTCGGGAGCCTTATCGCTATCCTTGGTGCTGGGGCGGATTGTCGTCTTGACGTTGAGGGTCAACGTCTTGATCGTGCCGGCGAAACCGTCTGCGGCCTTGGTGAAAGTGCCGATGATTGCCATGATGTCTACTCCTGTCTTCGAACCCGCGCCAATCGCGGCCTCGATGGGCATGGAGGGATCGCGGTGAACGGGTGCGCACCTGGAAGGCCGCAGCAAAGCGGAGGGCCAGACCGGCACCGCTAATTTGCTTCGCGATGCAAAGTCGGCTTGCCGACGGCGGAAATTAGCGGTGCCGGTCTGGTTGCGACCAAGCCGTTCGGGCTATTGCCGTCCGCGATCAATTGCCCCTCGAACGAAGGCCGTGCTGGAGTGCTCGGAAAGGGAGGGAAACGACATGCAATCATCCAGGCTGAATCCAGCCAGCCATATCTCGGCATCGCAGGTGAACGGGACACGCGGTCCGGGATAGTGTCGACTTCGGAATGGCAGCACTGCAGGGAATTTGACGATCCGGCTGCAACCATCTCGTTATCGGCACTTGCGGCCGATGGTCATTTTTCCAATCAGGGGAGACGTCACCGCTGCAGCGATCGGGCCTCGATCGGTATCCGCCCCGAAATTGCGTTAAGCGCCTTGGCGTCGCGGGTGAAACATCTACGATTGCGCGGTGCCCGAATAGCGGGCGTCAGTCGGGGGGGAATTTATGGCAGACGTGCCGGCTTGGGTTCTGTTGCTGAATACTGTGGCAGCGGGGGGTTTTGGCCTTGCAGGGTCATATCTGGTGCCCAGAGGCCAGCGGGAAGCCCGCGCACATGAGGAGCGGCGTGCGAACGCGGCCGTCATGCGCGACAAGGCCGAGGAGATTTTCGAGGCGATAGCTGGGCTTGAGCAGCAGATGGGCGCGCAATTTCTGGCGACGACACGTGCCGTCGCCGCCCGCGAGGATCTGGGAGAGGACGGGCTGCCGACATTCGATCGGATACGTGCCCTGTGTGCGGTCTATTTTCCCGACCTTCTCGGGGTGCTCGATAGGCTTGAGGCGCCGATGCAGGAGCGCATGCAACGGGCGATGGGAATGATCAGGGTTGCGGCAGAAAACAAGTCGGCGGCAGTGCGCGAGAACGACCTGCGTCTCCTCACTTTTGAAGTGACCGTCGAGCAGTGGAAGAATGTAGGCATAGCCAGTCGAAAGCTCAGGGAGAGCCTCATCGAGGCTGTGCGGCCCTATCGGCCGGGCGGCGTGCAGGGGTGAGCGGAAACGCGAAACGCTCCGAAATAAGGAGGCAGTTCCTAGAGGAGAGACCTTGTCGTAGCCAGCCGCTCTTGCGATAACTGGATCATATCAGGAACAGGCAAACAGTTGATGGTATCGATACGGCTCGAGATTCCCGATTTCGCGGTGATGGAAGACGATGCCATTGAGCGACATCCCGCCGCGATGTTCCTGGACGGCCGGTGGAGCGGTCAGACGAAGGCGCTCCTCAAGCGATTCGGTACCCAAAGTCTGCACCTGAACGAAAACTGGGCTTTGACCCATCAGGGCTGGACATGTCCCGCATGTAGCAGGGCAAAGTCCGCCATCGTGCGCAAGACGCCGCAGAACATAATATTGTGTCAGTTGGACGAGCACCACGATCACTTGCGCGACCATGTCGAAAAGCTGCTCAAGGTCGACCGGGAAAAGGTCAGCCATGAGCAACGGGCGCGCATTTCCGCCGCCCGCCTGGCCGTGATGGATTTGAGCGAACGCTTCTCGAGAACCATTATCTGCTGCGATTGCAATCAGGTCGATGGCGCGGCCAAATTGCAGATTGGCAGCGCGATGCACCCCGATTTTAGCTTCTCGCCACTGGAGATCGGCTCGTTCATAGCCCCCGGGCCCAATCGCAGCCACGATTTCGATGTCGATAAGGCTCGCCTCGTCTGGGAGGGGGTGCGGGACGATTTCCATGGCCGCCTCGCTTTTGCCCGGATGATGGCAGAACGCATTGCCCAAGGGCTGCACGACCGTGAGAATCATCGCTTGCCCTCTGGTCTGAGGCAACGGCGCGACCCCGACATCATCTACGACATTGCGGTCCGCGCCGCCGACTCCCGCTCGTCGGCGCTGAGCCTGTCGCAAACCCTCCTGGCGCGTTCGCGGGCGGCCGACGGCAAGGCAAGTTCCGGCAGACGAAGTCGCGAACGCGCCATTGTAGTACCGACGTTTGCGGACTTCGAGGCAGTTCATCGAGCAAAGTCGCATCCGGGACCATGGATGCGCGCGGGGGACGAATGGACCTGTCCCATCTGCGCGCGAAACAAGTTCGAGATCGTGCGCGCGTCGAAAAAGGGCACATGGACCGTCGGCATCCAGGAATTTTCGATCTATGCCGAGGAACACGATGCCGAGAATCGTCGTCGCCGGCAGCGATCGCATGATGGGCCGTTCGTTATTTCGCACGAGGATAGCATCCTCATTTGCCATGACTGTCGCAGCATCCTGACCGAGGCGAAGACGATCGTGCCGTCGGCCGGGGACGCCGCGCTTAAGCCTGACGATCTTCGCAGTCTCATGGGCTGCCCGGCACCGCATCGCGCGCACATGCTCGATCAGGATGCCATCCGGGCGGCAGTGGACGCCAATCGCGACTGGGAAGCCGGCGTAGAGGAATTTCGCAGGCATCGCAGCGAGGCGCGCCGCTATCGCGCTCGCCTCGTGCATGCCCATTTGGACTATCCCAACGACAAGGACATCGTCTTCGATCTTCTGTTCGAGCGATGGAGCGCGCAATTGCCCGAGCCGGATCCCGACGGGCTGGCCCAGTTCCGCTGGCTTCTGGCTGAGGGTCTTCGCTTCAGAGAGGAAGGCGCCTGACTGACAGGCCGCCGGGTCGGGCGATGCGCCGTCGGCAGGTTTCGATCGGCGCAATGGTGCGTTCGTTCGTGCCCGCGCGCCAATCAGCCTCAGACGCGCACTGAGTTGGGCGTGCCTCGTGGCCGAAAACACGTTCTTGCCAGAAGGTGGGACATTCGGCCTGTGCGACTGGTCTTCATCAGCCAGATGCGACGTTGCGACGTTAAGGCCATCAGTAACTACGAATATGGGTCATTTACGCATTGGCGCGGATACGCTTTTCCGTATCCGCGCCAATGCGTAAACCGGGGCGCCGCCAGGCGCCCCGGTGCGGCTGGCCTCATCGCGCCTGCGCGAAGGCCAGGGCCGCTGCATCGGCAGATGCACATGTCCGGCAGCTCAGCATACCGTGGGCATTGCCATCGCCATCCACGATGAAGAGTGCGACGAACCAGCGCCCGTCCAGGAAGCCCGTCGCCGCGATCCGGTCGAGTTCGACGTCGCCCTCCTGGCTCCCGTAAGCGCCGATCCAGCGCTCTTCGTTGCGGGCATCCCAGTGGATATCGACATCTTCGGCTTCCATGAAGCGGGACGCCAGCGCTTCGCCTGCGCCACGGCCAAATTCCAGTTCAAGCCCTGCGATCAGGGCCGTCATCACGCGATCCGAAGCAAGGGCAATGGGCTGAACGATGCTCATGGGAAAATCTCCTGTGCTTGCGTCCCCAAGATCGGGGACTGACAGGGAGGGACGGGCGCCGGAAGGCTGTCAGGGCCGCCGCGCGCAAGCCGGCGCCGCGCAAGCGGGCGCTAGGGGGAGCCGATTTGGTGCAGCCAAATTGGGGGGGGCCTGCGAGCCTTGAAAGCCGCGCCGCCGCCCGTCACGATGGGAGGGTCTCGACATGCCACTACCCTTTTCTTCAATGATGAGCCGCCAGCAGAGATGGCGCTTCCGAAGACCTGTCCTTCCTTTCGTCGCGCGCGGACCCAATCGTCGTGCCCGCGCGACAGACGCCAACCATGCCGATCGGCCGGACGCCTGCGCGTCGGCCGATCGGATCTCCAGGAGGAGGCTGCGCCCCGCGCCGGATGGGCGCGGGGCGGTCTGTCGTCAGTCGCCGGGGTTCCAGATGAGGGCGTAGCTGTCCTCGTCGTCCTGGCCGGCGGAGCGGCCGAGATTGGCGTAGATGGTGCGGGCGCCCAGTTCGGGGGCAGCCATGGCGACGCGGATATATTCGCGGCCCGAGACCTCGCCGGTGCGGATCCAGCCGCCGCCCAGTTCCGAGCCGCCCGAGAGGATACGATAGTCGGGCTGGTCGCCGGTCTTGCCCCGGTTGGGAATGATCTCGATCTCGGCGCGGACCGCGAGGGTCTTGAGGACGCCCTTGAAACCGCCATTTTCCAGGCGCTGAACGTAACCGATGGCTGGCATGTGTAATCTCCTTGTGTCGTGATGCCCTTGCGGCCGATCCGCCGGGCGTGCGGACCGTCAGGCGGCGCGCTGGGCACCCCCGAACCTGAAAGGCCGCAGCGATCAAGCGGAGGACCGGAGGGCTGTCTTCAATTTGGAGCGAAGCGCCCGCGAGGAGCCGGAACGGCGGGGAAATTGGAGCGGACCGATGGTTTTGCGGGGCACCCGAGACGCTGCCAGGTCAACGCACTTCAACCGGCAAAGGGCTGCAAGGGGTTGCGACCCTGGAATATCATGCCGACCGGTACGCTTTCCATTGCGCCTGGAATGGCGAAGACCAGGGCGGGAATCGAGCCGCGCCTCGCTCGACGGCCGGGCTCGACAGGCGCCGTCCGCTGGGCCAAGCGCGGGCCATGCCCATCGTCCCTTTTCTCCTGGCGCTCGCCTCGCGCGCCAATCCGCCCTGGCACTGTCGCGCGCGCCTTGTCCTGCTGGCGCTCGCTGCCACCGCCGCGCCCGCCACCCTGGCCAGGGTGCCCGACGCGCGTGTTGCGACCGGGACCGTGCGCACTGTCACCGATGGCGACACCTTCCGCCTGACGAGCGGCGACCGTATCCGCATCGCGGGGATCGACGCCCCGGAGACGCAGGCGCAGCGCGCCCGCTGTCCGGCCGAGCGCCGCAGGGGCGAGGCCGCCAAGGCGCGCCTGACGACGATGATCGCGGGACGATCGATCCGCTTCACGCGGGTCGGCCGCAGCTATAATCGCACGGTCGCGACCGTGCGACATGGCGGGCATGATCTTGCCACCCGCCTTGTCGAGTCGGGGGATGCGCGATGGTGGCCGCGCGGCAAGGCCAAGCCTGATTGGTGCCAGCTGGACTGACGGCCGGGTCCGTGTCCAACCGCTCCACTGAGAGAGCGAAGAAAAAGCCCCCCGGCATTTCCGCGCGCGGGGGGCTGATTGTGCAGGCTGCGCTACCGATAAAACCAAGGCTGATGCCGTTGAAGGCAGAGCCGACGAGGCTATTTTATGTTCATGCCGTGTGTCCCTTCTGCATCTGGCCCCTGATCGGGCACGGAGTTGAGAAGAAGGAACAGCAGGAGCAGAACCGCACACACAAGAAGTAACGGAATCGAACCGACAGCAGCCCAAAGCTAATGCAATCATCATAGCCGATCACGGCAATTTTCGCACTATCCATCTCGACCGTAAGCGCTGGTTCCGGCGCGGAACGACGTACAGAAGTCCGCGCCCCGGCCCGCCTGGCGGGTCGGGGGCGCGGCCGATTTTTCACGGCAGGAAGCGCAGCGGCGGCACGGCAGGGTCGCCTGCGACGAAATGGGCGATGATCGCCTCGTAGCTGCCGAGCTGTTCGGCCCGATGCAGGTCGATGACTACCATATCGTCTTCGTCGGCGGCGAACAGCCTGACCTCCCCCGTTCCCGTGAAGATGGCGCGTTCCGGGCCGAACTGCGCGGCGCAGCCGCCCGACCAGCGCGCGAAGGGCAGCCCCTGCTCCACGCAGAAGCCTTCCAGTTCGTCGGCCTGTCCCCATGCCACTTCATGGGCATAGAGCGACAGCGGACCATCGGCGGGGAAGTCCTGTGCCCTGAAATCCTCACCGTCATAGTCGAGGGCCAGACCCTCGCTCTGGATGCGTGCGACCAGATCGTCGCGCAGGGCGGCAGCGAGGTCGCCGCCGATGGTGATGGAAAGCGAAACACGATCGACCATGATGAAACTCCCAAAAGGCGCGCCGTCGCCGGAACGGGGGCGGCGCACCCGATTTTCGATGAAATCCAAGGTGGCGAAGAAAGAGCGGGCGGCGGCTAACCGCCGCCCGCAGGAGACAATCAGGCAGCAAGACGCTGCGTCCCTTCCTCCGTCTCGTCGGGCAGCGGGCAGATGCTGCCGGGGGCCCCCGGATCAGGCATGGTCGGATCGGGTTGGGGGGCGTCATGGATCGCCATGGCGGCGACGACCTTGGCATGGGCATCGACCGGTCCGACGCCGCCTCTCTCCGAATAGGCAGCGGGCGGGAACTGCATCCAGCGCGGCACCCAGCGGTCCTTCTTTTCGCGGCCATTGGTGCCGTCGAGCGCATCGCGAATGATGGCCTTCAAGGTCTTGCCCTTTTCCTGCCCATTGGCGGCGGCGACGGCGGGATCGGTCACGTCCGCCACGAGACGCCCCAATATCTCGCGGTCGCGCAGCAGCTCGAAGAACGCCTCGTCCGCCTGCCAATAGTCGGCCATGTCGACGCCGATATGCAGGCCGACCGCATCGACGGCGGCGCTGCCGCTGGCGAGGCTCTCGCCCATGACGATGGCGATGACGTCCATCACCTGCGCGTCATCGAGATCGAGCAAGGCCAGAAAGACGCCGACGACGCCATATTCATCGCCATTGTTGCCGATCAGCGTGGGTTCCTCCGCGCCAAAGCCGAGCAGCCCAAGCGCCATGCGCCGCATCTGGTCGAAATCCGCCTCGCCCGGCGCATTTTCGAGGCTTTCGGCTAAGTAATCGTTGCGGCAGCTCTGGGGTTCGGCCTGCACCCTCCACAGATGCGATCCGACAATGGCATGGGCGACCATCAGCCGCAGCGCTACGGCGGGAAAGCCGGTCAGCGCCGCGCGCACGGCGGCATGGCGATGGAGGTCGATATAGGTCGCCATGGTGGAGGTGACTTCGGGACGCGCGACCTTCATGCCCGTACCGCCGGGATCACCCTTGGCCATGCGCTCGGCCTCCTTGCGGGTCAGATAGCCTTCATGGAACGTGACTTCGCCGGTTGCGCGCACCTCGACATAGATGCGCCCGCCCTTGCGCTTGCTGGATTTCACATGTTCCCAGACCGAGAAATGGTCGTTGGGAGACAGGATCACGACATCATTCCATCCCTCGTCCAGATAGTCCTCGCGCCGGGCCTCGATGGCGGCATTCTGCGCGTCCCAGAAAGCATCGGTATCGGCGAAATAGCGGTCGTCGCCGAACAAGTCGGCAATGGTGACAAGGCCGCTTGCCTCGATATCGAACAGGGCATGACGGGTGCCAACCGACTGGCCGCCAAACAGCCAGCCCTTCAACTGGGAGCCGGTGGGCGCATAGGCATCCTCGTCGTCCACCAGCGCCAGCCATGCCTTTTGCTGGCTTTTCGACGCGAGGGTGAGGTGGCGGACGGTTGCCCGGTCGATATCGTCCCTGGCGTACATCTGGCGGATGCGGGGCAGGAGATTGCCGAGCGCCAGCACCCGCCGCACTGTGAGTTCGGGCAGTCCGAAAGTATCGGCGATGTCGCCCAGCTTGCGGCCTTCCTTCACCAGCCGGGTGAAGCTTTCCCATTGCGTTACCTCGTCGGCATCACGCCGCGCCATATTCTCGATCATCGAGGCTTCGACCGCATCGGCGTCGTCGCCATCCTCAAGGATGGCGCAGGGGATCGCGGCGACTTCGCTGTCGGCGTCGCCCATGGCGCGCTTCTCTTCCGCGACGATCAGCGCGGCATGGAAGCGACGGCTTCCCGCCACGATCTCATAAGCGTCAGGCGCACAATTGGGGCGCACGATGATTGGCTGGATCACGCCGCGCCTGCGCACGGTTGGCAGGATATCCGACACATCGGGGGCCGTCTTGGCGAAGCGCATATTGGTCTTGCTGATGGACAGCTTGCTCAACGGGATAAAATCGAGTTTCATGGTGTCACTCCTTGTGAGTGCCGGTCCGTTGATCTTCGAATGTTGGCGGACCGGCTTAGGCAAAGCGGCGTTACGCGCCGCGCGTCATCCTGCCGTCCCGTGGGTGGGATCGGTCGGAAGGTCGGGAGCCACGCCGGTCTTGGCGCGGATCAAAAGCTGTTCGGCTTGGATGATCGACCCGGCACGGCGCGCGGTATCGGCCCAGCAGGTCAGAGGATGGTGGCTATAGAAGCCCTCGTCCCGCTCGATCCGCATCCCGTAGGGCAGGCGGACATTCTGGACTTCCATCAGCGAGAAGACGCCCATTTCCGGGCAGCCGAAACCAAGATCGGCCAGCCCAAACAGAGTGTCGTTATCGCCATAGAGTTCGGTCGCCAGCCATGTGCCAGCGCCCAGCGGATTGAAGAATTTGACGACCGGGACAGGGTCGAAGCGCATCTCCTGCGCCTGCGCGGCGGCGCTGCTTATGGCATTGGCGCGCAGGGCGTAGCGAAGGTCTGGGGTCAGGAGGATCATGCCGCCCTCCGTTGCAGCGCGGCGCAAGTCTGCGCCGGGACCACAGCCCCGTCTTCGTCTTCATCCTCATCCGCGTCCACGGCCATCATGTCGATTGCAATGTCGAGGTCTTGGGCTGCCGCGCGATGGCGCGACAGGAGCCATTCCGCCGCCTTGCTGGCCGCGCCTGCCGCGCGGAAGATGGCGCGATTATCCTCGCGCAACAC
>NZ_JPPQ01000083.1:324784-338693 GCF_000743655.1 Sphingobium sp. ba1 | reverse complement strand
CGACGCTGGCGGGCACATGATGCTTGTACGCGCCTGCGCCCAGGAAAAAGGGCGCTTCCCCCGCCGACAGATTCTGCCGCGCCAGCTTGCTCATATGCCGCTCGACCGCCAATTCGCTGGCATGATCGGGCAGGCCTTCGATCTGGCCGGAAAGCCGGGCCTCGGCAGGCACATCCACGAACAGATCATCGATCGACGCCGCGCCGATGGTCGCAAGCATCGCCTGCCGGTCAGTGTCGGTAAGGGGTAGGTAGCGCATGATATTTTCCTGCGGCGTCATTCCCGCGTAGGCGGGAACCCATCTCCCAACGGTGCGCCAAGACGAACGTGGCGGAGATGGATCCCCGCTTCCGCGGGGATGACGGTGATAAGATTACAAAGCAGCGACGAACGTCTTATACGCCGCTTCGGTCATCAGCCCTTCCAGCTCGCTCATGTCGGTGATGCGCAGCTTGAAGAACCAGCCATCCTCTTCGGCATCGCTGTTCACCAGCGCGGGCTCATCCTCCAGCGCGCCATTGGCTTCGACGACTTCGCCCGAAATCGGTGCATAGACGTCGGATGCGGCCTTCACTGATTCCACGACGGCGGCGTCATCGCCCTTGTCGAAGGTCGCGCCTTCGACCGGCAGTTCGACGAACACGATGTCGCCCAATTGCTCCTGGGCAAAGTCGGTGATGCCGACCGTGGCGATCTCACCCTCGACGTCGATCCACTCATGTTCTTCGGTAAAATAACGGCTCATGATGATAGTCTCCGGAATGATTGCTTGAAAATCATGATCACAAAAAGTCGGAACAAAAATTAGGCGGTCGCGCGGCGATAGCGGTGCGGCACGAAAGGCATCGGCACCACCGTCGCGCTGATGCGCTTGCCGCGCACGTCGATCTCCAGCGCGGTGTCGAGCGCGCTATGCGGCAGGCTGACCCAGCCCATGGCGATCGGCGCGCCCAGGCTCGGCGCAAAGCCGCCCGACGTCACTTCCCCGACCAGATTGTCACCGACAAAAATTTGGGCGCCCTCCCGCGCGGGCAGACGCCCCTGGATTTTCAGGCCGACGCGCTTCGTGCCGGGGCCATCGGCCAGTTCCTTCATCACCCGACCATGGCCGATAAAGCCGCCCTCCGCGCGCCGACGCTTGCCGATCGCAAAACCCAGATCCGCGCCGATCGTGCTGACGGCAGGGGTCAGGTCGTGCCCATAAAGCGGCAAGCCCGCCTCCAGCCGCAGCGAGTCGCGCGCGCCAAGGCCGATCGGCTTGACCTGGCGGAGCGCACACAGCGCATCGGCAAAGCCCTCGGCGGCGTCCGCGGGCAGGCTGATCTCGAACCCATCCTCGCCGGTATAGCCCGACCGGCTGATCCACAGCGCCACGCCGTTCCACTCGAACGCGCCGCACTGCATGAAGGTCAGGTCCGCCGTCCCCGGCACCAGCGCGGCCATCGCCTCGCCGGCCTCCGGTCCCTGCAACGCCAGCAGCGCCTGCTCGTCCATATGGTTCATCACGACCTCGTCGGGCAGATGCTCGATCATCCAGGCCATGTCGTCATATTTGGTCGCGCCGTTGACGACCATATAGATCGCCGCGCCATCGAACGCCCCATCGGCCGGGCGCGCGACCATCAGGTCGTCGAGAATGCCGCCATCCTGGTCCAGCAGCATCGAATAACGCTGGCGACCGGGCTTCAACCCCTTGATGTCGCTCGGCAACAGCATTTCCAGCGCTTCGTCCACGCCCTCGCCGGAAAAGCCGATCTGCCCCATATGGCTGACATCGAACAGCCCGGCATGTTCGCGGGTCCAGCTATGTTCGGCCATGATGCCATCATAGTGGATCGGCATATGATAGCCCGCAAAGCCGACCATGCGCGCGCCCTGCGCACGGTGCCAGGCGTCGAGCGGCAGCGCTTCGAGCGGCAAGGCCTCTTCGAGCGTAGCTACATCGTCATTTGAGTCATAGGTGGCGGTCATAGGACGGCCTTTCCGTGAGAGGGTTGCAGCGACGTTCAGCCCGGCCCGCACCGGACCGCTTCTGTTCGTCACCCCCTCTGTCACGGGAACCTGAGAGCTTTGACCAGCGGCCTTGCGGCCACATGGCTTACCCCTTCGGTGGGACGAGATAACTCGTCCGCTTTCCAGAGTGCCTTGCGCGCGATGCGGTCCATTGGCCTGAGAGATTCCGGGGCGGTTGCTCCTTCGGCGACGGGGACGGCCTCAAAGGCCACCCATGCTCTCCCGCATCATGCCCAGCGCCGAATCCTCGACACCGGAGACATCCAAGGCATTGCGACAAAGGACAGGGCACGTCAATCAGCTAAAATATCCTCCCATTGCAAGGAAGGTGGCTGGCCGCAAAGCTCTGCCTATCTCACCAACCCCACCCCGTTCGGGCTGAGCCTGTCGAAGCCCCCTTCCTTTCTTCAAGAAAGGCCCTTCGACAAGCTCAGGGCGAACGGAAGAGGGATGAGCCTTCCCCCTAACCTACCCGAAAATTTCCGCATGCCGCTTTTCGGCATAGCGGTCCGTCATCCCGGCGATGAAGTCGGTGATGTGGCGGCTACGCGCCGGTTCGGCCAACACACATTCGTCGCGCCATTCAGGCGGCATCAGGCCGGGCTGCTCCTGATAAGCACGGAACAGGTCGGTCACGACCACCCGCGCCCGGTCGGCCGCCGCCATTTGCTCTGGATGGTGATAGAGGGTGGCGTACATGAAGCGTTTGAGGTCGCGCTCCTGCGCCGCCAGCTCCGGCGAAAAGCCGACCAGCGTGAGGCCCAGCGCGCGCACATCTTCCACCGTTTCGACGCGCGATTCCGCGATATTCGCCCGCGTCGCCGCCAGCAGGTCATTGGCCATCACGCCGATCTGCTCGCGCACCAGTTCGCGCAGCAAACCATCCTGCGGCACGTCGGGATAGCGAGTCCGCACCCGGTCCCAGCAGGTCGCGACAAATGGCACTTCCAGCAATTGCTCCAGCGTCAGCAGCCCGGCGCGCAATCCATCATCAATGTCGTGATTGTCATAGGCAATATCGTCCGAAATCGCCGCCAGTTGCGCCTCCAGCGAGGCATGGCTGGTCAGGTCCAGCGGAAACAGCGCATCCAGTTCGCGCATCGCCCAGCCGGGATGGTCGATCGGCCCATTATGCTTGGCCAACCCCTCCAGCATCTCCCAACTAAGGTTCAGCCCCTTGAAGCGCGGATAGGGGCTTTCCAGCAGCATCAGCGTGCGCAGCGTATGGGCATTATGGTCGAACCCGCCATGATCCTCCATCGCCACTTCCAGCGCATCCTCGCCCGCATGGCCGAAGGGGGGATGGCCGATATCATGCGCCAGGCACAGCGCCTCGGTCAGATCCTCGTTCAGCCCCAGCGTGCGCGCGGTGGTGCGGCCAATCTGCGCAACCTCCAGGCTGTGGGTCAGGCGGACACGGAAATGATCGCCATCGGGCGACACGAACACCTGCGTCTTGTGGCGCAACCGGCGAAAGGCGATCGAATGGATGATGCGGTCGCGGTCGCGCTGGAACATGTCACGCGGCCCGCGCACCTCCCCGCCTGGTTCGGCATGGAGCCGACCCCGGCTGGCGGCGGGGTGGCAGGCATAGGAAGCAAGGATCGTCATGGGACGTCCTCTTACTGACCGCCCAGCCTTTCGACCACCTCTCCCGCGCTGCTTTTCCACGCAAAGGCATCGCCACCGGCAGCCTTGATCTTGTCCTCCAGCGCCTTGGCGCGCGCGAAGTTGGGGAACGGCCCGACCAATAAGCGGTTGGTCTGGCCCCAGCTTGCGCTCCAGCCATCCTGCGCGGACAGGCTGTCATATTTTTTGCGCAGCGCATTGAGCGTGAAGGCGAGGCCCGATTTGCTGGCGCCGATGCCGATCTGCAACCAGTTGCGCGACGGATTGTCGGCCAACTTCTTCTTTTCTTCTGCTTCCTTCTTCGCCTTGGCGTCGGCTTCCACCTTGGCCTTGGCGAGCGCCGCTTTCTTCACCTTGTCGGCAGCCGCTTGCCGCTCGGCGCGGCGCGCGGCCTGCAGCGCGGCGATCTCCTCCAGATCCACGGCAGCGACGCGCGCCTGTCGCTCCGCTTCGGGCACATCGATCGCGCGAATGATGTCGGCGAGCGTTCGCGTCGCCTCCGGGTCCGGCTGCGGCGGCGCAGCGGGCACTGATTGAACCATGGCCGGCTGCGGCGCGGTCTGCGGCGCAGGCGACGGCGCGACGGTGGCTACCGATTCGAAGCCCGGCGCGGGCGGCCCCTGCACCGCTGTAGCGGGCGTACTCGCCTCCCGCACCGGCGGCGGCGTTGGATCCGGGGTCGGCACGCTTGCCTGGACCGATGGCACAATGGCAGCCGGTGGCGTCTGCGCTGGCGCAGGACTTGGGGTCGGCTGAACCATCGGCGTCGGCGACGGCGTAGGCTGGACCATCGGCGTGGGCGTGGGCGTGGGCTGAACCACCGGCATCGCCTGACGTTGCGTCTGCGCCCGTGCCATCGCCACGCGGGCGGGTGTTTCAGCGCGGGCCAGGCGCGCGGCCTCGCGCCGCTGGCGTTGCTGTTCGGCCCGGCGCGCCCGCGCGCTTTGCGGTCGATTGGTCGGCGCGGCGGCGACCGCCACCGATGCGGCTGGCACCACGACCTGCGGCGTGCCGGGCGCTGGTGGCGTCGGCGTGATCGGCGCAATGCGCGTGCCGGTCTGCGCCGGGAACTGCCCGAAATGCACCGCCGCCGCCTTTTGCGGCGCGGTCAGATAGGGCATTTTCTGCATATAGGGGACGATCGCCGCCGCGAGTTGCGCGGGCATGGTCTGGTCGGCCACCTTGCGCGCTTCCACCTGCTGGTTGTTCATCGCCAGAATGAATGCGCGATAGCGCCACGCCGCCCGATCACTCTTGTAGAGCAAAGGCTCCAAAGCCCGCTCCGCCGCCGCCACCTGGCCCGATATGCCCAGCGACGCGGCATAGCGGCGGATCAGTTCGGCGTCATTGGGCGTCCGCTGCAACGCGGCCTGATAGTCGCGCTGCGCCCCGGCCTGATCGCCGGTCATGTCGCGCGCCAGCCCGCGATCGGTCAGGATAGTCGCGTCGGCAAATCCCAACCGCCCTGCCTGATCGAACAGCCGCACCGCCTCCGCCGGATTTTGCAGCTTCAGATTGACCCGCGCCAGCCCGACCTTGATCCGGCCATTGCCGCTGGTGATCGTATCGGCGCGCGCAAAGAAACCCGCCGCCGCGCGCGGGTCATCCAGCGCCAGCGCCGCCTCCCCTGCGCCGATCAACGCATCCACGTCGCGCGGATTGGCCGACAGGCGCGCCAGATTGCTGTTGAGGTCGGCGGCGCCAAGGGGACGGACCAGTTGGGCCTGGTCGGTTTGCGCCTGGGCGGTTCCGGCCATCAGCAGGCCGCCAAGAATCCATGAAAGATATTGTGTCACATTCGGGCTCTAGCGGATCAAGGCGCGAATAGGAAATCGCCCAGCCAAAAAAGCGCGCCGTGCTGCCCCATAGGACAGACGGCGCGCTGCATGACCGGCGCGGCGCGTACCGCGCGCGATGATCTTACTGGTTGTTCTGGCGGTTCAGGAAGCGGGGAATGTCGACACCGGCGGCGTCATCGCCACCCGGCACCTTGTCCGCACCACGGGTCAGGCCCGCCATCCGCTCGAACAACGTCCCACCGCTGGCAACGCGCGGCGCTGCAGGTTGCGCAGGCGCTGCAGCTGGCGCGGCATTGTCCGCACCCAGCACCAGTTCGTCCTGGTCCGGCCCTTCGTCGGAAAACACGGCCGCAGGCTTGGGCGCAGCGAAGGGCGCGGGGGCCGCTTCGACCGGTGCAGGCGCAGGCGGTGCCGGGACGTCCAGTTCCAGTGTTTCAGGTTCGGGCGCGGGTGCTGCGGCTGGCGCAGGCTGCGGCGCGGGCGTCGCGGCCTTGGGCGCGCCACCCTGCTGCGGCACCGAGACGGCGGGACGGCTGGCAAAGCTGAACGGCTGCGTCAACGGCGCGGCATGGTTGCCGATCTCATTGTCGATGCCGGTGGCGACCACCGACACGCGGATCTTGCCGTTGAGATTGTCGTTGAACGCGCTGCCCCAGATGATGTTCGCGTCCGGATCCACCAGCTCGCGGATATGGTTGGCGGCTTCGTCCACTTCCATCAGGCGCATATCTTCGCCACCGACGATGGAGACGATCACGCCCTTCGCGCCGCGCATCGACACGCCGTCGAGCAGCGGGTTGGCAATCGCCTTCTCCGCCGCCTGCAAAGCGCGGCCGTCGCCTTCCGCTTCGCCGGTGCCCATCATCGCCTTGCCCATTTCGCCCATCACCGACCGCACGTCGGCAAAGTCGAGGTTGATGAGGCCGGGCATGATCATCAGGTCGGTGATGCTGCGCACGCCCTGCTGCAACACTTCGTCCGCCATCTGGAACGCTTCCTTAAAGGTCGTGTTCGGATTGGCGATCAGGAACAGATTCTGGTTCGGAATGACGATCAGCGTATCGACATGCTTCTGTAGCTCATCGATGCCGCTTTCCGCCGACTTCATGCGGCGATTGCCCTCGAAGGTGAAGGGCTTGGTTACGACGCCGACGGTCAGGATGCCACGCTCACGCGCCGCCTTGGCGATGACGGGGGCCGCGCCAGTGCCGGTGCCGCCACCCATGCCCGCGGTGATGAAGCACATATGCGCGCCTTCCAGCGCCGCTTCGACCATGGCGATGGTTTCTTCCGCCGCCGCCTTGCCGATTTCGGGACGCGATCCTGCGCCCAGACCCTCAGTGATCTGCGGACCAAGCTGGATACGGCGTTCGGCCGGCGAGCTGTTCAATGCCTGCGCGTCGGTATTGGCGACGATGAAATCGACACCCTCGACATTGGCGGCGATCATGTTCGCGATGGCATTGCCGCCCGCGCCGCCGACGCCGATCACCGCGATCCGCGGCTTCAGTTCGTCCACATGCGGTGGGCTGATCTCAATGCTCATATATTCTGCTCCCTCAGCTTCCTCGTCAGGAAGCGAAACCGTCATTAATTGTTAACACCAGAAAATAGGGGATTTCACCAGCTATTTTCGTTTCATTCCAAATTCGGTCAATAGTTTGTCTTCATCGCGCGCATCATCCGCTGCCACCAGAGCGGAGTCCCCAGACGATGGACCGTCTGCGGCGACGGCGCCATCGTTCGGAGATCAACCGGGTTGGAAGCACCGTAAAGCGCCAGACCCGCCAAAGTTGCAAAGGCCGGGCCACTATGCGCTTCGGGCATGGCGGACAAGCCCCGTGGCCGCCCGATCCGCACGGCCCGGCCCAGCGCGCCCTGCGCATAATCGGCAATGCCCTTCATTTCCGCGCCGCCGCCCGTCAGCACCACCTGCCGCCCGGTCGGCGTGTTGAACCCCATGCCCGCCAGCGCCGTATTCACTTCGGCCATGATCTGGTTCAACCGTTCGCAAATGACGCCGACCAGCGCCGCACGGGTGATCTTGCCCCCTTCCGCATTCGGCCCGGCCGCCTGCCCCGCCGCCGCACTTTCGCCATGGGGCGCGGCAATCTCGATCATCTCGCGGAAATCGCGCGGATTCTGCATCGCCGAGCCATAGAAGCATTTGATCCGCTCCGCCTGGCTGCGCCGAATGCCGAAGGCCGACGCAATATCGTCGGTAATGTCCGCCGCGCCGATCGGGATGCTATGCAGCCCGACCAACATGCCGCCCGCATAGAGCGAGACATTGGTCACCCCCGCCCCGATCTCGACCAGCGCCACGCCCAGGTCGCGCTCCTCTTCGGACAGACAGGCAAGTCCCGTCGCGATCGGCGCGGCGACGATCGAATTGACGTTGAGATACGCCCCGCGCACGCACAGGTCGAGATTGGCGAGCGGCGCGCCATCGGCCAGCACGACATGGATATCCACGCCCAAAAGGTCGGCGTGCATCCCCAACGGCTTCTTAACTGGCACCCGGCCATTGATAGTGAAGCAGGTCGGCTGGGCATGCAGCACGACTCGGCCGTCCGGGTCGATGCCCTGCTGTCCGGTGGTCAGCAGGTCATCAATATCCGCCTGCTCGATGCGATAGCCCGCCATGTCGCGCTCGACCGTGACGACATCGCTGACCAGGCTGCCGCCCGAAAAGCTGACCCAGACATCTTCGATATTGGTGCCCGCGACCCGCTCG
This sequence comes from Sphingobium sp. ba1, assembly GCF_000743655.1. NCBI lineage: Bacteria > Pseudomonadati > Pseudomonadota > Alphaproteobacteria > Sphingomonadales > Sphingobiaceae > Sphingobium > Sphingobium sp. ba1. The sequence continues at coordinate 330,515 of NZ_JPPQ01000083.1, read as the reverse complement.
GCCTGCTCGATCGTTTCGCGCACGGCCAGTTCAGTGCGCTCCATGTCGGCGATGAAGCCGCGCCGCACGCCCCGGCTTTCGCGCTGGCCGGTGCCCAATATCGCCAGCTCGCCCGTGTCGGTCCGCCCCGCGATCAAGGCGGAGACCTTCCACGACCCGATATCGATCGCGGTGATCAGCTTTTCGACCTTGGGCTGCGCCATGCGGTTTAGCCCTCTTCCTCCGCGGGCGCAGCGCTCGCGGTCTTGCCGTCGGTGGCCATCGGCTTGTCCTCGACCTTGCCTTGGGGCAGGCGCAGGACGAAACGATCGGGGTCACGCATGTCGAACTTGACGATCCCGCGCCCCAGCAGGCGGTTGACGCCATCCATGCGCGCGAAATTCACCAGAGCCGCCGCGCTCCCCTTGTCGCCTTCGGGCAGCGACAGGGTTTCGCCCGACTGAAAGCGTAGATCCCAGCGGCGATTGCCGACCCAGGTCGCGCCCGCCAGCATCGGCTTCAACGCGGGCGCATTGTCCATCAGCGCATTCAGCCCCGCCGTCTGCCGATTGGCGTCCGGTCCCACCACTAGCGGCAGGTCGGGCATCGCATTGGCCGACACAGGTTGCAGCACCACGCCCATCACGTCGATCAGGTGCAGCCGCCCGCCATGCTGCCACACCGCGACCGGATCGCGCTCGACGATGTCCACCACCAGCGTATCGGGCAGGCGGCGGGAAATGCGCGCATCCTTGATCCAGCCGAGTTTCAGCATCTCACTGCGCACCTTGGGCAGGTCGAGCGACAGCATCGACCGATCGACCTGACCTAGTGCGATATTATAGACCGGCAGCTCGTCCATTCGCTCGACGCCGCGCACCTCGACCTTGTCGACCTCGAACCCGGCGCGCGCGGCCAGCAGCGCCGCCTGCTTGTGCGCCATGGCGGGCACGCCGAAGAATATTGCGACGCCGACCACGCCCGCGCCGAAAATGCCGACGATCGCCCAGCTCGCCAGGCGTTGCAGCGTCGCTTCGCTGACCGGCAGCGCTTCGATCACCCGGTCCAGCGTCGATTGCCGCTTGAGCGTGCGGCCGCGCCGCCCCTTGGTCGCGGTATCGCGCGCGCTGCTCAATCGCGTGGAGCCGCCCCGTCTGATGCGTGTCTCAGCCATGTTCCGTCCCCCCGGCGCGCGACAGCGCTTCTGCGACAATAGTCTCTACCAACGTGGCATAGTCAATGCCCAGCTTCGCCGCCTGTTCAGGCACGAGGCTGAGCGGCGTCATGCCCGGCTGGGTGTTGACCTCCAGCAGATACAGCCCCTCGATCCCCTGTTCATCGTCCCAGCGGAAATCGGCGCGCGACGCGCCCTGGCACCCCAGCAATTGATGCGCACGCAGCGCGATCGCCTTGCAGGCTTCGCTAATGTCGGGCGGAATATCGGCCGGGCAGACATGCTCGGTCATGCCATCGGTATATTTGGCATCGAAATCGTAAAAGCCGCTCTTGGGGCGCAATTCCGTGACCAGCAGCGCTTCATTGCCCAGCACGGCCGTCGTCAGTTCACGCCCGCGAATATAGGGTTCGGCCAGCAGTTCGGAAAAATCCTGCCACGGGCCGACACTGTCGCGACCGATGGGATCGCCATAATTGCCCTCCGCCGTGACGATCGCCACGCCGACCGAACTGCCTTCATTGACCGGCTTCAACACATAAGGACGCGGCAACGGATCGCCCGCAAACAGGCTCTCGCTCGCCACGATCTTGCCGCCGGGCATGGGGATGCCATGCGGCACCAGCGCCTGCTTGGTCAGTTGCTTGTCGATCGCGATGACCGATGTAGCGAGGCCCGAATGCGTGTAGGTCAGGCCCATCAGGTCCATCATCCCCTGCACCGTGCCATCCTCGCCCGGAACGCCATGCAGCGCGTTGAACACGACATCGGCCTTGGCCTCGGCGAGACGCGCGGCGACATCACGATCCATATCGATCCGCGTGACCCGATGCCCGCGCGATTCCAGCGCCTTGGCAACGCCCTCCCCGCTCATGAGCGAAACCGGGCGCTCCGCCGACCAGCCACCCATCAGGACGGCAACATGCCACGGACCACGGGTCATCGATCAATCTCCGTCATCCCAGCGAACGCTGGGATCTCTCTTTTCTGTCTGCGCGGCGCAAGAAGGCAGTGGGATCCCAGCGTTCGCTGGGATGACGGAAAGAGAATGCCGCTCACTTCACCATCCCCACCCGCTGAATCTCCCATTCCAGTTCCACGCCGCTCTTGTCCTTCACCCGCCGCCGCACTTCTTCGCCCAGCGCTTCGATGTCCGCGCTGGTGGCGTCGCCCAGGTTGAGCAGAAAATTGGTGTGCTTCTCGCTCACCTGCGCGCCGCCCAGTTGCAGCCCGCGACAGCCCGCCTCATCCACCAGCGCCCAGGCCTTGTGCCCATCGGGGTTTTTGAAGGTCGATCCGCCGGTCTTGCTGCGCAGCGGCTGGCTGGCTTCGCGCGCGGCGGCGATCCGGTCCATTTCCGCCTGGATCGCGGCCGGTTCACCGGGAACGCCGCGAAAGGTCGCGCTGACCACGACAGCCCCCTCCGGCAGGGTCGAGTGGCGATAGCTATAGCCCAGTTCATCCCTGGAAAGCGTCACCCGCTCGCCCGACCGCAGCACCACGTCGCACGACAGCAAAATGTCGCATGTCTCGCGACCATAAGCACCGCCATTCATCCGCACGAACCCGCCGACCGTGCCGGGAATGGAGCGCAGAAATTCCAGACCCGCTATGCCCTTGTCCCGCGCGGTCGAGGAGACGAGGATGCCCGATGTCCCGCCGCCGCAGACCAGGGTGGTCGCGTCCAGCGCCTCGACGGTGGCAAAGGGCTTGCCCAGCCGCACCACCACGCCCGGCACGCCGCCATCGCGTATGATCAGGTTGGAACCAAGGCCGATCGCCATCACCGGCACCGCCGGATCGAGCGCGGACAGCAAATCGGACAAGTCCTGCGCATCCTTCGGCTCGAACAGCCATTGCGCCGCACCGCCCGCCTTGAACCAGACGAGCGGAGCCAGCGGCAAATCGGGCTTGATCGTGCCACGGACAGCAGGAAGGGCCAGGCTCAACCGCGCACTCCCCACATATTCATCCATTTTTTCATGGACTTAATGCCAGCCTCTTGCGCCTGGGTCGCGGCCATGCCTGCCTGTACGTTTTGCTGTGCGGCATCGATCATGTCGCGCGCGGCTTCGACGCCCTGCATCTGCACGTCGATCATCCGCTTCTGCATTTCCAGGCCAACGGCGAACAGTTCGAACATCAGACCGCTTCCTTGACCTTGGCGGACACCGCCGCCGCAAGGCCCGCCGCCCATTTGGTGATGTCGCCCGCGCCCAGGCAGACGATCATGTCGTCCGGCTGGATGTCAGCGGCGATCGCATCCACCAGTTCGTCCATATCCGCCACGGTGGAAGCATGGCGATGCCCCCGACGCTTGAGCCCCGCGACCAGCGCCGCGCTGTCCACGCCCTCGATCGGCTGCTCGCCAGCGGTATAGACGGGCGTTGCGTAAACCATGTCCGCATCGTTGAACGCTTGCTGGAAGTCATCCATCAAATCGCGCAGTCGCGTGAAGCGATGCGGCTGCACCACGGCGATCACGCGACCCTGCGCACCTTCGCGCGCTGCTGCCAGCACGGCCTTGATCTCGACCGGATGGTGGCCATAATCGTCGATCACGATGGCGCTGCCACCCCCGACTACAATCTCGCCGACCTTGGTGAAGCGCCGCTTAACGCCACCGAACTTGGCGAAGCCCGTCTGGATCGTCGCATCGTCGATCCCCATGTGCAGCGCCACGCCGATCGCCGCCATGGCGTTCAACACGTTATGGCGCCCCGGCATCGGCATTTCGATCCCCTCGATCTTGCGCGTCGATCCATCGCGCTCGCGCACCTGGATGTCGAAACGGTTGCCGCCGGGGAAGCTGACCACATTGTCGCCGCGAATATCGGCCTGCGCCGAAAAGCCATAGGTCACGATCCGCCGATCCTGCACCCGCGGCAGGATCGCCTGCACTTCGGGATGGTCGAGGCACAGTAAAGCCGCGCCATAGAAAGGCACATTGCCGACAAACTCGACAAAAGCGTCCTTCACCCGATCGAAATCGCCATAATGGTCGAGATGTTCGGGGTCGATATTGGTGACCACCGCAATCGTGCCGTCCAGCCGCAGGAAGCTGCCGTCGCTCTCGTCGGCCTCCACGACCATCCAGTCGCTATTGCCCAGCCGCGCGTTGGAGCCATAGCTGTTGATGATGCCGCCATTGATGACCGTCGGGTCCACCCCGCCCGCGTCGAGCAAGGCGGCGACCATCGACGTCGTCGTGGTCTTGCCATGCGTGCCCGCGACGGCAACGGTGGATTTGAGCCGCATCAGTTCGGCCAGCATTTCCGCGCGGCGGATGACCGGCACGCGCGTTTCCAGCGCCAGCTCGACCTCCGGGTTGCCGCGCTTGATCGCGGTGGACGTCACCACCACGGCGGCATCGCCCAGATTTTCCGCCTTGTGGCCGATCATCACGCGAATGCCCTTGGCGCGCAGTCCTTCGACCACATAGCCGTCAGCCACGTCCGACCCCTGAACATCATAGCCCAGATTGTGCATCACCTCGGCAATGCCCGACATGCCAATGCCGCCAATGCCGATGAAATGGATCGTGCCGATGTCCGTGCCGACACCCTTCATGAGCGAGATTCCTTCAGGTTCATCATGTTGTGATCCTCCCCTGGCAGGGGAGGTGGCAGGGCGAAGCCCTGACGGAGGGGTGTCGCCCCATCGATAGGGTGACACCCCTCCACCGGCTCCGCCGGTCCCCCTCCCCTTACAGGGGAGGATGCATGGGTCGGGATCTGGCTCACGCCGGAACCCCCGCCAGATTGAGCGTCGTCGGCATCGGTCCGACCCGTACCGGGTCATTGACGATCGGCGCATGACCGATGCTTTCCAGCAAGTCCGCCATGTCACGTGCCGCGTTCGGCCGGCCGCAGCCCCATGCGCGCTTGGCAGCGTTCTGCAGCGCGCCTGGCTCCATCGCCATCTTCTGCATCTGCTTGGCCAGTTCGACGGCGGTAAAGCGCGCCTGGGTAATGGTGCGCGCACCGCCGGCTTCGGTCATCTCGCGCGCATTGGCGGTCTGATGATCGTCCATGGCACTCGGCAAGGGGATCAGGATCGCGGGCCGCCCGGCGCAGGTCAGTTCCGCCAGCGTCGAGGCGCCCGCCCGCGCGATCACCAGATGCGACCAGCCCAGCTTCTCCGGCACATCGTTGAAATAGGTGGCGAGGTCGGCAGGGATCTCCATCTCCGCATAGGTTTTGCGCACCCGCTCGATATCCTCGGCGCGGCATTGCTGCGTCACCTGCAACCGGCGGCGCAGCGCGACCGGCAGCATCGACAGGCCTTCGGGCACGACGCTCGACAGGATGGACGCCCCCTGGCTGCCGCCGATCACCAGCACCCGGAACACGCTTTCCTCGGTCAGCGCCGGGAAATCCTCGTCGCGCAGGGCTTTCACCTCCTCGCGCACCGGATTGCCGATCAGATGGACCTTCGCATCATATCTGGGCTTGAGCCGCTCGACCCCCGGATAGGCCGTCGCGATCGCATCGACCCGCCCGGCGAGCAGGCGGTTGACCCGGCCCAGCACCGCATTTTGTTCATGGATCGCGGTCGGAATGCCATCGGCCAGTGCCC
>NZ_JPPQ01000083.1:304418-324774 GCF_000743655.1 Sphingobium sp. ba1 | reverse complement strand
CAGCACGGCGCTGGGCGAGGGGATGGGAGAGAAAGCGCTGTAATAGACCCGCCGCAACCGGTGGCGGTCATACAGGCTGCTTGCCCGCGTGATGATCGCCCGGTCGTCGGCCGCATCCGCCCCCACGATCATCTGGGTGGACTGGCCGGCAGGCGCAAAGCGCGGGGCATGGCGATATTTGCGGCGCGCGTCGCCGCTATCCTCCATCTCGGTGCGCATCTGGCCCATCGCGCCTTCGATCCGGGTGCCGTCCTTTTCCGGCGCCAGCCGCTTGAGGCCGCTTTCGGTCGGCAGTTCGACATTGATCGATAGCCGATCGGCATGCAGCCCCGCCTGGCGCATCAGGCCGGGGTCGGCATCGGGGATGGTCTTCAAATGGATATAGCCGCGAAAATCATGATCCTCGCGCAGCGACCGGGCGACTTCGACCATCTGTTCCATCGTATAGTCGGACGAGCGGATGATGCCGGACGAAAGGAATAGCCCCTCGATATAATTGCGGCGGTAGAAGCTGAGCGTCAGGTCCACCACTTCCTTGGCGGTGAAGCGGGCGCGACGCACGTCGCTCGACTTGCGGTTGATGCAATAATGACAGTCGAAGATGCAGCTGTTGGTCAGCAAGATCTTGAGCAGCGAGATGCAGCGACCATCGGGCGCATAAGCATGGCAAATGCCCATGCCCTCGGTCGAGCCGATGCCCTTGCCGCCGCGCGAATCCCGCTTCGACGTGCCCGACGACGCGCAGGAGGCGTCATATTTGGCGGCATCGGCCAGGATTTCGAGCTTCTGACGAGTAGACATCTGGACCATGTCGTTCGTGCTATGTTCTTTCTAGCGACAAGTCCAGCGTTTCAAATGCTTATGCCCTTTAGACCAGACCGAGCTTCGCCAGTTCGTGCAGCAAGGCAGGGGGCATGGCGTCGCGGGCATCGACTTCGCCATCGGCCAAGTCCGGCGGCGCGTCCTTGTCCTCCAGATAGCGCCAGCCCTGATGCGCGCGCTTGGGCGCGGCGCGCACCGGGATGAGGCGCGGTTCGAGCCGGACCCAGTGGCGGCCTTGCCCCGTTTCCTCGAAGCCCAGGATCGGGCTGCGGCCGACGATCATATGCGCGTGAATCCAGTAAAGCGATCCGCCCGCCATTTCCTCGACCCGCTTGGGCAGATAGCGGGTGGTGATCCGCGCTTCGCCGGGCTGGCTTTCCAGCCAGGCGCGCAGGGTGGCGGGGCTTTCGCTGCGAAAAGCGATCTTGGTGATGTGCAGCGGCATGGGCGCGATTTGGGGACGGTTTGGCGCAGCTTCAACGCAGGAAGAGCGTAGCCAGGCCCAGGAAGGTGAAAAAGCCGAGCGAATCCGTCATCATCGTCACGAACACAGCGGAGGATACGGCGGGATCGACATTATTGCGTTCCAGCGTGACCGGCACCAAAACCCCGGCCAGTCCCGCGACCATATTGTTGGTCAGGATCGCCGCGCCGAACACCAGCGACAGGTCGAGCCGCCCATAGATGACATAGGAGCCGATCGCGATCAGCGTGCCCAGCGTCGCGCCATTGGTGGCGGCGATGCGGAATTCGCGGCCGATCATCCGCGCGGTGTTGGAACTGGTCAGCTGATTGGTGGCGAGCGCACGCACGACCACGGCGAGCGTCTGCGTCCCCGCATTGCCACCCATGCCCGACACGATGCCCATCAGCGCGGCGAGCATCGCAAACCGCTCGATCGTCCCTTCGAACAGGCCGACGACAGACGCGGCCAGCATCGCCGTGCCGAGGTTCACGACCAGCCAGATCAGGCGCGCGCGCACCGTCATCAGGATCGGTTCGTTGATGTCGCCTTCGCCCGCGCCCGACAGGCGCAAAATATCCTCGCCCGCTTCCTCGGCAATGATGTGGACGACGTCATCGACCGTGATCATGCCGACCAGCCGCCCGCTCGAATCGACGACGGCGGCGGAGATGAGCGCATATTTCTGGAAGCGCAGCGCCACTTCCTCCTGGTCCATGTCGACCGGGATCAGCGTCTGTTCGCGCTTCATCAGGTCGGCCATCGCGACCGACCGGGGGCAGGTGAGAATCCAGCTTAGCTGGCAATAGCCAACCGGCCGATGCATCGCATCGACGACGTAGATTTCCCAGAAATCGGCGGTCAGGTCGCCATGATCGCGCAGATAGTCGATCACCTGGCCGACCGTCATATGTTCGGGCACCGCGACCAGATCGCGCTGCATCAGGCGTCCGGCGGATTCCTCCGGGTAGGACAGCGCGCTTTCGATCGCCGCGCGGTCTTCGGGGTCGAGGGCATCGAGGACGGCCTGCTGGTCGGCATCGTCCATATCCTCGATCATCGCGACGGCATCGTCGGTGTCGAGTTCGGCCGCGAATCCCGCCACCTGTTCAGGGGCCAGATCGCCGATCAGGTCGTCGCGGACATAGTCGTTGAGTTCGGACAGCACTTCCGCGCCGACCAGATCGCCGAGCGCTGCGGCCACCGCGCCGCGCCGGTCGGCGGGCGTGAGTTCGAGCAGATCGGCAATGTCGGCGGGGTGCAGCGGCGACACGAGATCGCGCGCCCGCTCGGCATCGCCATCCTCCACCGCGTCGAGCACGGCCGTCACATATTCGGGTCTCAGCCGGTCATCCTCGTCATGACGGGATTCGGCCTGATCGATCGCGGTCGCGTCGATCAGTTCTTCATCGGGCCGGGCATTGGCCTTGTCGCCGCGATCGCTCATGGCCCGCGCTACTGTCCGGTTCCTGTAACATGGGGGTGCTTTCGCCTATGCACACTGGAATTGCAATGGGGCGGCGGCAATGAACGCCTTATCCACAACAATCTTCCATCCCCTTTGTCAGCCTCTATATGGGGGCCACTACCCCTTCCCCGGCAAGAGAGGATCATCATGGCCGAAGAAACACTTACCCTCGCCCTCGACAGTGGCGGCGACGTCGTCATCAAGCTGCGTCCCGACCTCGCCCCCGGCCATGTCGAGCGCATCACCACGCTCGCCAAGGACGGCTTTTACGATGGCGTCGTGTTCCACCGCGTCATCGCCGGCTTCATGGCGCAGGGCGGCGATCCGACCGGCACCGGCATGGGCGGGTCCAAGCTGCCCGACATCAAGGCCGAGTTCAGCCGTCAGCCGCACGTCCGCGGCGTTTGCTCGATGGCACGCTCGTCCAACCCGAACAGCGCCAACAGCCAGTTCTTCATCTGCTTCGACGACGCGACCTTCCTCGACGGCCAATATACCGTCTGGGGCGAAGTGACGTCGGGCATGGAACATGTCGACGCGCTGCCCAAGGGCGAGCCGCCGCGCACGCCGGGCAAGATCGTCAAGGCGACCGTCGCCTGATCTGACCATCACCGCCCGCTTCGGGAAGCCGAACCGCCTGCCTTTGGGCGGCGTTCGACCTTCTCGAAGCGGATGGTGCTTATTTCTTGCTCTTGCCCGCCATGCCGTCGGTCATGGAGATGGGTTCCATCGCATTGCTGGCGTCGGCCGCCTGGATGGGCGGGGCATAGGCACCGATCCGTTCGATATGCCAGCGCCGCTGTTCGGCGGTCGATCCGGGCACATCGTTGACGCGGTGCAAGGTCACCTGGCGCAAGGCGTAGAAGGGTTTGCCGTTCGCGGCGATCCGGCCATAAAGCTGGACCGGCACGATGACATAAAGCGACCCGGCCGCGCCTTCCGGCTCGGATGGCGCGCCGACATTGGCGTGAATTTCACTGAAACCCCGAAAACGCGCCGCGAAATGCGCGTCATCCTGCGTCCCGATTTGGCCGCGCGGATTCCACAGCGCCTGCGCATCTTCGAACCGCTTTTCCTCCAGCAGGCCATAATAGCCCTGAACGACCTGCGCCGCGCCCTGTGCGCTGTCGGGATCGATCGATCCTTCGGCCAGCGGGGCTGGGTCGATCGGCAGGCCGCCCGGCGTGCCCGGCCCTGGCGGATCGAGCGGTTCCATCACCGCCATCGCCTCGGCCCGGAAGCTGTTTTCCACCTGGGCCACATTCGCGCCATTGGCGAGATTGTCGATCGCGCTTTCCTCCCGCCCGTCGCAGGCGGCGACGAGCAGGAGGGGTGTCAGTAAGAGTGCCTTCATCTGTCTCCGCATCAGTCTGGGCGTGTCCGCATGGCTGGGCCACGGCTGTTGGTGCGCGCCGGTCGATCGGCGCGAATGCTGGGGGCGGGGCGATTGCCAACGCTGCGCTGCGGCCGGGGCTGGCTCGCCTGCGGGCGATCCGGCCGGGCCTGCGGCGTCGGGCGCACGGCATTGTTATTCTGCCAGCGACCCCGGCCACGGTCACCCTCTACGCCGGGCTGCGGCCGCGGACGGGTATAGCGGCCATCGCCTGGCCGACCATCATTGCCGCGTCCGCGCCATTCGCCCCGTCCATCGCCGCGCCCGTCATTATCGCGCCCACGCCAATCGGGCCGCCGGTCGGGTCGTCCATCGCGATCCCGGTCACGCCAGCGATTGTCGCCACGCTCGGCGCGGCGGCCTTCCCAATAGCGGCGCTGCCCATCGTTCCAGCGGTGACGACGTCCGCCCCGATCGTAGACATAATAGCCGTTACCGGGATAATAATAATTATTGTACCAGCCGCCAAAGGCGCCGGGCTGATAATAGCCTCCGGGACCATAATAGCCGTCCCCATAATAGCCACCACCGCCATAATAGCCCGTGCCGACGTTTACGCCGCCATAGCCATAGCCGTCATCATAGGCGCAGCCCCCCAATGCCAGCGCGCCAATCAGGCCCATCGTAGCCAGTAACCGATGTCGGATGCCCGTCATCGCCTTTCTCCTCATCTTTATCTGTCACTGACGTAACGCGGGCCGGTTGAATTGGTTGTGAATGAAAATGGGGTGTGCCGTCCAGCGTTTATCTGCCGTTCAGATAAGGGGTGTTTCGTTCATCTGAGCGACAGAAACCGTGTTTTTTCCGTCACATAAATGTCAATCGTCCGGTTTTTATCGTTCGTTCAGGAAACCTTCGGGCGGGTCCGGTCATTTTGTGTCGTGTCTGGTGCAGCAGCTTGGAGCGCTCGCGCCGACCCGGCGGGTCCACACCGCTGCTTATCCTCAACAATAGAAAAAGGGTTACCCCCATGAAGACACTGCTTTTCACAGCGGCTGCCGCTGCGTCCTTCATTCCCGCCGTCGCGATGGCGCAGGACGATGGCAGTTCTACCCGTCGCCTCGAACCCTATGTCGGCGTGATGGGCGGCGTGCATAATTTCGACAGCGAAACCGGCAAGGAAGGCATTCCTCCCGTCGGCTATAAGGGCCGCATGGTCGAAGGCGTCGCTGGCGTGAATTATAATGTCGCAGGACCGATCGTTCTCGGCGTCGAAGGCGGCGCGTCCAAGGGCGTGTCGGGCGACATCGACTGGGAATATAATGCCGCTGGCCGTGTCGGTGTGAAGGCCGGCAAGGACAGCCTGATCTTCGGCAAGGTCGGTTACAAGTGGGTCAATTTCGACGCGCTCGGCCCCGATAGCCAGGATTTCCATGGCACCACCTATGGCGCTGGCGTGGAACTCTCGCCCGCCGACATGGGCAGCTCGGCCATGAGCAGCAACATCCGTTTCCGGGTGCAGGCTGACACGATGGGCAACTTCCGCTCGATCCGCCCGATGGCGGGTGTCGTCGCCAAATTCTGATCTGATTCCGAGCTAAAGGTTCGGGCGGGCCCTAACGGCTCGCCCCCACCAGCCAATCCTTGCCGCGGCAAGGACTGGGGGTCCGGGGCGGTGCATTGGACTGCCGCCGTCCCGGATTCTCCCGTTTTAGAGTATTTTAGAGTATTTTAGAGTATGATGACTTTAAGTCGCATCACTCCGTTCGCCCTGAGTAGGGGCTGAGCTTGTCGAAGACCCGTATCGAAGGGTCGGCTGCGCTTATATCCTTCGATACGCCATTTCGACTTCGCTCAATGGCTACTCAGGACGAACGGTTCTGAGTAAAGTCATCTCGCTCTAGAAAGCGTGCGCGCAGCATGAGCAAGATGCAGCTATGCTGCACCCGCCAGAACATCATCAATGTCGAAAAATGGTGGAGCCTAGCGGGATCGAACCGCTGACCTCCTGCATGCCATGCAGGCGCTCTCCCAGCTGAGCTAAGGCCCCGTCACCATCATCAAGCGCCCTTGGGTTGGCGCTTGCGAGGTCGCTGCCATTAAGTCGCAGCAACCTCGTTGGCAAGAACAAAAATCAGTTAATTGTCATCGCTATCGTCGTCGCCAGCGGCTTCGACACCCAGGTCGTCGTCACCGCCCAGATCGACGTCATTATCCGGCGAATCGCCATCATCATCGACGTCCAGATCCAGGTCCAGATCATCGTCGGCCGTTTCCAGCTTGCCGTCGGCGGTCTCGATGACCTTCTTGGGCGCTTCTTCGTAAGGAAGCGGCTGCTTGGACTTGAGAACCGGCTCCGGTTCCCAGGCCGCGTTGCAGTTGATGCAGACGACCGGATCGTCCTTGCCCAGATCATAGAAGCGGGTTGCGCATTTCGGGCAGGTCCGTTTCGTGCCCCATTCAGCCTTCACCATGTCCGGCCTGTTCCTTTTTAGATGCTCAAATAGACTTTACGCGGCGCAACGGCTGTTGCCCACGAAACGTCGCGCGCCTTGCCATAGCCCAAGCGCGCTGTCAAAAGCCGGGCGCATTTTTTCCCGCCAGACCAGACTGGACGAACCGTGACCGCTGCCGCCGAACTGCCCCGCCCGATGACATTCACCGCCGCATCCGCCCTGTCGGGCAGCGTGACCGTGCCGGGGGACAAGAGCATTTCGCACCGATCGCTGATGCTTTCGGCGCTGGCCGTGGGCGAAAGCCGGGTCGAAGGTCTGCTGGAGGGCGAGGATGTGCTGGCGACCGCCGCCGCCATGCGGGCGATGGGCGCGGACATTCAGCGCGACGCCGATGGCATATGGCATATTCATGGCGTCGGCGTTGGCGGACTGCTCCAGCCAGAGGGCGCGCTCGACATGGGCAATAGCGGCACGTCCACGCGCCTGCTGATGGGCCTGCTCGCCAGCCATGATCTGACCGCGACCTTCATCGGCGATGCCTCGCTCAGCAAACGCCCCATGGCGCGGGTCACCGACCCACTGGCGCAGATGGGTGCCAGCTTCACCACCAGCCCCGGCGGCCGGTTGCCGCTCACCATGCGCGGCGCCTGCCCCGCCGTGCCGCTCGACTATCGCCTGCCCGTCGCTTCGGCGCAGGTGAAATCGGCGATCCTGCTCGCTGGCCTCAACACGCCGGGCATCACCCGCGTCGTCGAGCCGATCCCGACCCGTGACCATAGCGAACGGATGCTGCGCGGCTTCGGCGCGGACCTGACGGTCGAAGTGGAAGCCGACGGCACTCGCATCATCACGCTGGTCGGCGAAGCGGAATTGCAGCCGCAGCAGATTATCGTTCCCGGCGATCCCTCCTCCGCCGCCTTCCCGATGGTCGCCGCGCTGCTGGTGCCGGGGTCGAAGGTGACGATCGCCAATGTCGGCCTCAACGCCACGCGCGCTGGCCTCATCGACCTGCTGCGCGAAATGGGCGGCTCCATCGAGGTCATCAACGCCCGCGAAGTCGGTGGCGAACCTGTGGGCGACCTGATCGTCACGGCGTCAGCCCTCAAAGGTGTCGAGCCAGACCCGGCGCGCGCGCCGAGCATGATTGACGAATATCCCGTCGCCTTCGTCGCCGCTGCGCTCGCGCAGGGCCGCAGCGTTTTTCGCGGGCTGGACGAACTCCGCGTCAAGGAATCCGACCGCATCGCCACCATGGCAGCCGGCCTCCGCGCGATCGGCGTGACGGTCGAGGAACTGGAAGACGGCCTCATCATCGAGGGCAGCGGCGGCGCGCCGCTCCAAGGCGGGGGGCCGATCGCCACCAAGCTCGACCACCGCATCGCCATGAGCTTTGCCGTCGCAGGGCTGGTATCGCGCGATGGCGTGACGATTGACGACATGCGCCCGGTCGCGACCAGCTTCCCAACCTTCACGGCTTTGCTCCAAGCGCTGGGTGCCATGGCATGACGTTCGACTGGGCCAACATCATCGGTCTGGCGGGCAGCGCCATGATGGTCGTCGCTTATGCCTACAGCAATATCGCCAAGCAGATGAACTTTGTCTTTTTCAATCTGTTAAACCTTGTCGGTTCGCTGCTGCTCATCTGGTCGCTGACCGTGCATTTCAACCTGGCGTCGATGGCGCTAGAAATCGTCTGGACCCTCATCGCCCTGCTGGGCCTCGTCAAAGCCATGAAAAGAAAATCCGCATGATCATCGCCGTCGACGGCCCCGCCGCATCGGGCAAGGGCACCATCGCCAAGGCGCTTGGTCGCCATTATGGTGTCCCAGTTCTCGACACTGGCCTGCTCTACCGCGCGGTCGGCCTTGCCGTGCTGAAAGCAGGCGGCGACCCCGACATCGAATCGGACGCGCTCGCGGCTTGCTCGTTTGGCGACGAAACCCTGGCCGATCCGGCGCTGCGCAGCGAAGCGGTCGGCAGCCTCGCCTCGCGCGTTTCCGTGCATCAGGCGGTGCGCGACGCCCTGGTCAAGCGGCAGCGCGATTTCGCGACCCAGCCGGGCGGCGCGATCCTCGACGGGCGCGACATCGGCACCGTCATCGCGCCCGATGCCCATGCCAAGCTGTTCGTCACCGCCAGCGTCCATGTCCGCGCCCAACGCCGCTATCAGGATGCGCTGTCGCATGGCGGCCATCCCGATATGGACAGCCTGATCGCCGACATCCAGGCGCGCGACACCCGCGACATGAGCCGCGACCATGCGCCGCTCAAAGTCGCCGATGGTGCGGACTTGCTAGACACCAGCGATTTGTCTATAGACGCGGCCGTCCGCCAGGCGATTGCGCTTGTGGACGCCCAGCTTGAAGGTCGCTCCAGAGGCTGACCCGTCAAGGCGTGCGGTATTCCGCGCGCCCTTTTCGCTTTTCTCGTCTGCGCGTCCGCAAACGCTTTTGCGGTAACGGATGTCCCGGCCGCATGCGGCGTTCGGGACAGTTTGGCCAAAGACCATCGGATACAACCGGTTGGCCAGCAATGATGAGTGAAGGACTAACCATGGCCTCTACGGCATTCCCCACGCGCGACGATTTCGCCGCGCTTCTCAATGATTCCCTCGGTGGTGAGGACGGCGGCTTCGAAGGCCGGGTCGTCAAGGGCACCGTTACCGCCATCGAAAACGACCTGGCCGTCATCGACGTAGGTCTGAAGTCCGAAGGCCGCGTGCCGCTGCGCGAATTCGCGATGCCGGGCCAGAAGGCTGACATCAAGGTCGGCGACGAAGTCGAAGTCTATGTCGACCGCGTCGAAAACGCCCATGGCGAAGCCATGCTGTCGCGTGACCGCGCCCGTCGCGAAGCCGCCTGGGACAAGCTGGAAGCCGAGTTCACCGAGAGCGCCCGCGTCGAAGGCGTCATCTTCGGCCGCGTTAAGGGTGGCTTCACCGTCGATCTCGACGGCGCCGTGGCCTTCCTGCCCGGCAGCCAGGTCGACATCCGCCCTGTGCGCGATGTCACCCCGCTGATGGACATTCCGCAGCCTTTCCAGATCCTCAAGATGGATCGCCGCCGCGGCAACATCGTCGTGTCGCGCCGCGCCATTCTGGAAGAAACCCGCGCCGAACAGCGCAGCGGCCTCATCCAGACGCTGGCCGAAGGTCAGATCATCGAAGGCGTCGTCAAGAACATCACTGACTATGGTGCGTTCGTTGACCTGGGCGGCATCGATGGCCTGCTGCACGTCACCGACCTCAGCTACAAGCGCATCAACCACCCCAATGAGATGATCAACATCGGCGACACCGTGAAGGTGCAGATCATCCGCATCAACCGCGACACGCAGCGCATCTCGCTCGGCATGAAGCAGCTTGAGAGCGATCCGTGGGAAGGCGCATCGGCCAAGTACCCCGTCGGTGCCAAGCTGTCGGGCCGCGTCACGAACATCACCGAATATGGTGCGTTCGTCGAGCTGGAAGCCGGCATCGAAGGCCTGGTCCATGTGTCCGAAATGTCCTGGACCAAGAAGAACGTCCACCCCGGCAAGATCGTTTCGACCAGCCAGGAAGTCGAAGTTCTGGTCCTCGAAGTCGATCCCGAAAAGCGCCGTATCTCGCTCGGCCTCAAGCAGGCCCAGAGCAATCCCTGGGACAGCTTTGCCGAACGTCACCCGATCGGTTCGACCGTCGAAGGCGAAGTCAAGAATGCGACCGAGTTCGGCCTGTTCATCGGCCTGGACGGCGACGTCGACGGCATGGTCCACATGTCCGACATCGCGTGGGGCATTTCGGGCGAAGACGCGCTGGCGCTGCATCGCAAGGGCGAGGCCGTTCAGGCTGTCGTTCTCGACATCGACGTCGAGAAGGAGCGCATCAGCCTCGGCATGAAGCAGCTTGAGCGTGGTGGTCCGGCCGCTGGCGGCACGACCGCTGCTGCTGCCGGCCTCAACAAGAATGCGATCGTCACCGTGACCGTTCTTGAAGTCCGCGACGGCGGCCTGGAAGTCCAGGCTGGCGACGATGGCGCCACTGGCTTCATCAAGCGCAGCGACCTTGGTCGTGACCGTGACGAGCAGCGTTCGGAACGCTTCCAGATCGGCCAGAAGTTCGACGCCATGATCACCGGCTTCGACCGTGCCAAGAAGCCGACCTTCTCGATCAAGGCAATGCAGATCGCCGAAGAGAAGCAGGCTGTTGCGCAGTACGGTTCGTCCGACAGCGGCGCGTCGCTGGGCGACATTCTGGGCGAAGCGCTCAAGGCCAAGACCGAAGGCTAAGCCTTTCGTCAAAGTCGACTAATTAGAGAAGCCCGCCGGGATCATCATCTCGGCGGGCTTTTCATATCCTTTCCGTATCGAAACAATCCCCGACCTGCGCGATTGTCAACGCCCTGTAAAAGCCCTATGATTAGCTAGGGAAAAATCAGGGGGCTCTGGAAATTCGATGATCCGTTCGGAATTGATCCAGAAACTGGCTGACGAAAATCCGGGCCTGACGCTCCCGGAAGTCGAGCGAATCGTCGATCTCTTCTTTAAGGAGATTGTCGATCGACTGGCATCGGGCGGTCGCGTCGAACTGCGCGGCTTTGGTGCCTTCACCACCCGCGCCCGCGACGCACGAACCGGACGCAACCCGCGCACCGGCGAGCAAGTGCCGGTCAGCGCGAAGCGCGTGCCCTATTTCAAACCCGGCAAGGAAATGCGTGAACGGCTGAATGCCGATCATGAGGATTGACGATTACGTCGCCGGGCGCTGACCATCAAATCGCGCTTGGCTCTGCCGATCCTCCCGACTATAGCCAGCCTTTGGTAATGCGGGCGTGGCGAAATCGGTAGACGCAACGGACTTAGATCATTGAGTGCGCACAGGGAAATCTGTGACGTAGAACTGCTCAAATTCGGGGAAACCTTTAACATGGCAATCCCGAGCCAAGCCTGAAAGTCCGCTTTCAGGAAGGTGTAGAGACTAGACGGGCAGCACCTGCACCCCGGCCTGCCGGGATATGGTGAAGGGATAGTCCAGACCACAAACGCCCCTCCGGGCGGCGGCGAAAGCCGTAGCGGGTAAGAAAATCCGTCGGGCTTTGCCCATGGGGGTTCAAGTCCCCCCGCCCGTACCAACCGCCTCTCCCACTCGATAGAAATTCCAGGTTCGATACACAGAACCGTCATGAGCGCATACTAAAGGCGCGGTCATAGCATAATATCGACCAAACCTTTGGGGACCATCATGAAATTTCTGGCTGGTAGCGCGATGATCGCGCTGCAATTCTCTGCGTGTGCGTTCGCGGTGGCGCAAGACAATATGCCCGCTGCATCCGATATCGACCGTGGCGACTCCATCATCGTGACTGGAACGCGCGATGCCAAGCGGACGAAATTCGATACGCTGGCACCCATTGACGTGCTATCATCCAAGTCCATCGACAATAGTATTTCCAACGATCTGTCTGATACTTTGGCGCAACTCCTGCCATCGTTCAACGTCCAGCGTTTGCCCGCCGCCGACGGTCAGGCCTTTGTCCGCCCCGCGACACTCCGTGGCCTCTCGGCCGACCAGACGCTGGTGCTGGTGAACGGCAAGCGCTATCACCGTTCCGCCCTGCTGGGCAGCCGCGGCGCGCAGTCCGCCGACCTTGCAACCATCCCCAATCTGGCGATCAAGCGCATCGAAGTGCTGCGCGACGGCGCATCTGCCCAATATGGCTCGGACGCCATCGCTGGTGTCGTCAACATCATCCTCGACGATGAGCCAGGCATGGAGGCCTTCGGCCAATATTCGCAATATTATGAGGGCGATGGCACCAATTACCAGACTGGTGCCCAAGGCGGCCTGGCCTTGGGCGATCGCGGCAGCATCGTCTTCACCGGCGAATTTTCGAAATCGGATGCCACCTCGCGCACCCGCCAGCGCCCCGACGCCATTGCGTTCCAGGCAGCCAATCCAACCCTCACCGTGCCCGACCCGGTCCAGCGATGGGGCCAACCCGACTTGCGCTCCGTTCGTGGCGCGATCAACGCCCATTATGACTTTTCCGACGCCGTAACCGCCTATGCCTTTGGCACGGTCGGCAATGGCGAGGGCGTAACCGATTTCAACTGGCGCAATCCGGTCGGGACCGGCAACGTCTATAATCCCAGCGCGGCCTTCCCCGGTTTCAGCTTCAGCAGCGTCTATCCCGTCGGTTTCACACCGCGCTTCGCCACGCAATATGATGATTATCAGGCCGATGGCGGCCTGCGCGGCGCGATCAGCGATCAGTTCACCTATGACCTCAGCGCCTCGTCGGGCCGGAGCAGAATCAACTATACTATGTCCGAATCGCTGAACGCTTCGTTGGGACCGCTCAGCCCAACGAGCTTCTATCTCGGCCGTTTGCGCCAGAGCGAATTCAACCTGAACGCCGATTTCGTCTACCGCCTGCCGCTGGGATTGGCCGAGCCCGCCAACATCGCTTTCGGTGCGGAACGGCGCAAGGAAACCTACGGCATCCGTCCCGGTGACCCAGCCTCCTACGCCATCGGGCCAGGTGCGGCTACCGGCCTTGCCCCCAACAGCAACGGCTTCCCTGGCTTCAATCCGCTAAGTTCAGGTGAATGGTCGCAGACCAGCTATGCCGGCTATCTGGACCTGGAAGTCCACCCGGTCGAAGCGCTGACGCTCGGCGCGGCGGGCCGCTATGAGGATTTCTCGGCCTTTGGCGACACCTTCAACTACAAGCTCTCGGCACGGCTGGAGCCGGTCAAGGGCGTCGCGGTGCGCGGCACCTATTCCACCGGCTTCCGCGCCCCAACCCCGGCGCAGCTCAACGCCGTCAACACCACCCAGGGCCTTGACACGCAAACGCTGCAGATTTTCAACACGGGCCGCCTGTCCCCCAATGATCCAATCGCCATCGCGCTGGGTGCCCAACCGCTGACCCCGGAAAAGTCGCGCACCATCACCGCCGGTCTGACGTTCCAGTCCGAGTTCGGCCTGAGCGGCAGCATCGATCTCTATCAGATCAAGCTGCGCGACCGGTTCGGCCAGTCACGCTCCTTCACTGTGCCTGCCACCCTGCCCAATCCACAGCGGTTCACCGCCGTCACCTATTTCACCAACGACTTCGACACCCGCACCCGCGGCATTGATGTCGTGCTGGCCTATGCGCAGCAAGTGGGACCGGGCAAGGCCGACCTCAGCCTCGCCTATAATTACAACCAGACCAAGGTGACGAGCGGCACCTCTGCCGCGATTGCCAACGAAACCCAGCGGATCATCTTTGAAGAACGGTTGCCCAAACATAATGGCACGGCGTCGCTCGGTTATACGATCGGCCGGTTCGGGTTGCAGGCGCGCGCGCGCTATTATGGGAAATGGACCGATGTCAGCGGCAATGCCACTGGCGACATCTTCCAGCGCTTTGGCGCCATGACGCTGTTCGACCTGTCGGCCAGCGTGCAACTGACCGACAACATCACGGTTCGGGCGGGCGCGGAAAATATCTTCGACACCTATCCCGACGAAGCCACCAACCAGGCGGTGCGCGGTCTCATCTACTCGCGCAACGCCCCCTTCGACACCGATGGCGGCCAATATTATGTTCGCTTGGGTGTAACCTTCTGATCGGATAGCATAGCCCGATGGATATTAGTCGCAGGCAGATGATGATGGCAACGGCGGCAGCCCCGCTGGCAGGACGGATCGACGCCGCCCTGCCAGCGGCGGCGGCCGTCCGGCCCGCTGACGAAAGCCATTGGGCCAAGATCGCAGCGCATTATGATGTGGTGCCTGACATCATCCAGTTGGAAAACGGCAATTGGGGCATGATGGCCCGCCCGGTACTGGAAGCCTATGAAGCCAAGGTCCGGCAGGTCAATCGCGCGACCAGCTATTATGCTAGGCGCGGCCTGACGCCCGACCTGTTCGCCGTGCGCGATCGCGTCGCGGCCAAGATGCAGGTCGATCCCAGCGAAATCGCCTTCACCCGCAATGCGACCGAAGCGCTCAAAAGCCTGATCGGCGGTTATAATCGGCTGCGGCCTGGCGATGCCGTACTTTATGCGGATCTGGATTATGACAGCATGCAGGCCTGTTTCGAATCCTTGAAACAGAGCCGCAATGTCGATGTCCTCCGCATCGACCTGCCCGAACCGGCGACGCATCAGGGGTTGATCGACAGCTATGAGCAGGCGCTCAAGGCCAATCCCCGCGTTCGGCTCATCCTGCTGACCCATCTCAGCCATCGCACTGGCCTCGTCATCCCGGTGCGGGAGATCGTCGCCATGGCCCGCGCGCGGGGCGTCGATGCCATCGTTGACGCGGCACACAGCTGGGGCCAGATCGACTTTTCACTGCCTGACCTTGATGCCGATTTCATCGGCTTCAACCTCCATAAATGGTGGGGCGCCCCGCTTGGCGTTGGCGTCCTCTACATCCGCAAGGCCAAGATCGACCTGATCGATCCCGACATCGGCAATGCGCCCCCTTTCGCGGCCAACGCCTATGCGCGCGTCCACACCGGCACCGTGGATCTCGCTGCGCAACTCACCGTGCCTGCCGCCCTCGATTTTCAGGACGCAATTGGCGGTCCCGCTCGCGCCGCCCGGTTGCAGTATTTGCGCGATCGCTGGGCCGAAACCCTACGGGGTACGTCCGGGCTGGAAATTTTGACGCCCGCCGACCCGCGCCTGCACGGTGGAATAACCTCTTTCCGCTACACCGGCCACACAAGCGCCAGCGCCAATGCCGCGATCGCCAAACGCCTGCTCGACGAGCATCGCATCTTCTCCGTGCAGCGCAACGGCCCAGCGCGCGGTGCCTGCGTGCGCATAACCCCCGCCCTGTTCAACAGCGCCGACGACATCGATGCCCTGGTCCGCGCGCTCCGGTCGATCGGCGCATCGCTTTAATCCCGACGCAAAGTCGACCATTACCAAATGCTCCGAGAGCCGGAGGTCCGTCCTTACGTTACCTGCGCCCGTATCGTGCTAGCGGAGTAGACTTCCACCCCTTGCCAGGCATCGGCCTCAAAGCGGACCCGGATCTTCGACTGCCCCCGCGCCGTGTCGGCGGGCAGCGCATAGGTCTGGACATTGCGGGCGGACGTTACCGCGCCTGTCAGCCGTTCGCGCGCCAACTGCTTGCCATCCACCAGGATGCGGAAATCCTTGTCGCGCTGGCCACCGCTATAGGTGATTTGCAGCGCCAGCGGCCCAGGTGCGACCGCCAGGTCGAACTCGAAAAAGCCCTTGTTCACGATCCGGCTGCGGTCGGCGACGTGCGAAACCGCCTCCGATCCGCCACTGTCGGCAAAGCCGTGATCGACCTCCGGCTGTTGTTCGCCCAGGCGGATGACGTCGATCGTGCGCGCGGCCAGGTCCGCCCGCGCCTTGGCTGTGCTCTCCCACGCCACCCGTTCGGTCTGCCATTCGGCAGTATCGAAGCGGCGGAAATAGACGGCCGTGCGGTTGTCATGCTGCGCAAAGAAGGGCCGTAACGTCAGGTCACCGGGCTTTCCCTGTTCGCCCAAACGATATTGGTGCAGGCCGCCCGCCGTCACCAGGGCCGGCACGCTCTGGTCGGTGACGAGGGCCGGGTCGACGCCCTCCCACGACCGTTCGCGCGGCCCCATGTCGCCCGCCAGCACCAAGGGGCCACTCAGGAAAGCAATCAGCTTGGCATCGTCGGGCATCGCTTCGACCCGCACCGTCATGGGCAGCGACAATGTGATCTGGTCGCCCGCCTTCAAGCCCGTCAGCATCAGATAGCCGTCTTCGCGGACCCCCGCCGTCTTGCCATTCACCTGCAAGATCGGTGCAACGCACCAGCCGGGCACACGCACCGCCAGCTTTTTCGGTGCTTTCGTCACCGCGATCCGCACCATATCGTCCAGCGGAAAGGCGGTCTCCATGTCGATCTGCGCTTCGGGCGCATTCAGCGCCGAGGCATAATAAAGATTGATCGCGACCGCGTCGTCACGCTTCCAATATATGCTCTCGCCATGTTTGGAATGGCTTTCCATGCCCGACCCGACGCAGCACCAGAAATCCTCGGTCGGGTTCGAATGGACGCGCGCCATCCCCGATGCCAGCCCCGTGAAATAGGTGAACATACCCGTCTTGGGGTCTTGCTGGCTCATGATGTGATTGAGGTGCGACCGCTCGTAGAAATCGAAATAGCGCGCGTCGCCATTCCACCCGTACAGATGCCGTGTCAGGCGCAGCATATTATAGCTGTTGCACGCCTCGCACGTCTGCTGATCAAGCCGCTGGGCCAGCTGGCGTGGCAGGCCGAAATGCTCATGATCCGAATTACCGCCGATGACATAGCTGTGATCGTTCGTGACGGTGGCCCAGAAGAATTGCGCCACCTTCGCCTGGTCGGCATTGCCGGTCAGTTCATGCAGCCGCGCTTCGCCGACGATCTTGGGTATCTGCGTATTGGCATGCTTGCCCGCCAGTTCGTCGCGCCCGGCCAGGAGCGGATCGACGATCGCATGATGCCGCATCCGCTCCGACAGGGTCAGCCAGCGGCGATTGCCCGTGCGTTTATATAATTCGGCATAGGATTCGGTCAGCCCGCCATGCTCGGTGCGCAGAATATCCTGCACCTGGGCATCGCTTAGTCCTTCCACGATCGTACCGAGATAATCGCCAAGGCCGATCGCCACGGACAGGCCATCCTTGATCCCCGCATGGTGATGCGCATCCAGCGCACCGGCGATGACCTTATGATAAGTGTAAAGCGGCACCCATCCTTCGTTCAGGCTGAACCCGGTCGATCGGATGTCGTTCTTGCGCAGTTCTTCATAGACGATCTTGCCATCTACCGTCTTGCCATCGCGCTCGACGGTGGTGCCGCCCGCATAACCGTCGCCCTGCTTCGCCTGGATCGCCTTGAGTTCGCGCACGATATAGGCAGCGCGGTCGCGAAACGGCGCATCGCCCGTCTGCGCATAGATCAGCGACAGCGCGCTCAGATAATGGCCCAGCGAGTGCCCAGCGATGCCGCGCGACTCCCATCCGCCATAAACATCGCCTTTGGTCGGCAGCCCAGCCCCGGCATGGAAATTATGCAGCAACCGATCCGCATCGAGCGACAGAAGATAGCGCTGGTTCGCCTGTACCGACGTCAGGAAAATCGACGGCTTCAACCGCACTTGCGACAATGGAAAGGGCGTCGCCCCCGATGATGCGCCACGCGCCGCCCAGGCAAAGGACGGCATCGTACCGAGCGCAACCCCTGCCCCCAACATAGCGCGGCGCGTCCAATCCATGTCACTCTCCTGATCCAGTCGTTGGGCCGACCCTATCTCCTCTTTTTGTATGAGTAAATGCCATCAAGCCGCGATCATTCTGATGCGGTGCATGGTGATTTGGATGTGGCTATCGATGCTGAGAGTCGCCCACCCCAGCACATGAGCTATCTGTTTCCCTGCGAGCCAACGCCCAATTCAAACTGAGGAATTGCCAAGCTACAGGTCCAATACCGCCCAATCCCCTGAATACGTATGTGGGATGCTGTGCAGATCGGGCATCGCAGGACTAATATCCTTTCAGACCGAAAGCGGCAAGAAGCGCCGTCACAGGCGTCTTGGGGAGGGTGTTTCTGCAATGCACACTATATATGGTTCTGTTCTGCGCGCGGCTTTGATGGCGGGCGTTTCGCTTTCCGTAACGTCGATCGCATCCGCGCAAACGACCGATGCGCCTGCCGCCGCCGACCAACCCGTCGATGCCATCGTCGTCACCGGCATCCGCGCATCGCTGGCCTCCGCCGCCAAGATGAAGCGCGATTCGGTGCTGATCGTCGATTCCATCACGGCCGAAGATGTCGGCAAGCTGCCCGACGTCTCGATCGCGGACTCGCTCGCCCGCCTGCCGGGTGTCACCGCCCAGCGTCTCGAAGGGCGCGACCAGCGCCTGTCGATCCGTGGCCTTGGCCCCGACTTTTCCACCACCCTGCTCAACGGGCGCGAACAGGTGACCGTCGGCGACAATCGCGGCGTGGAATATGATCAATATCCGTCCGAATTCTTCCAGAACGTCAATGTCTACAAAAGTTCCGACGCAGCCCTGATCGCGGCCGGCATTTCCGGCACGGTCGACCTTAGAATGCTCCGCCCGCTCGACAAGAATGACCGCATCATCGCCGTTGCCCTGCGTGGCCAGATGAATGGCCTCGACAAGCTGAACCCGGATGGCGAACGCTATGGCTATCGCGCGTCGGCCACCTATGTCGATCAATATGCCGACGATACGCTGGGCCTCGCCATCGGTTTTTCCGCCTCGCACACCCCGTCGCAAAATGAGCGCTTCAACGCCTGGGGCTATCCGACCGATGCCGACAACAACCTGATCATCGGCGGCGCCAAACCCTATGTCCAATCCAACCTGTTGAAGCGCTATGGTGCCGTCGCCACGCTGGAATGGCAGCCGAGCGACAATTTCCATTCGACCTTCGACGTCCTCTATTCGCATTTTGAGGAAGAACAGCGGCTGCGCGGCATCGAATTTCCGCTGGTCTGGGGCACCAATGTCGGCGTCAGCGATGTGACGGTGGAAGATAGCTTCGTCACCGGCGCGACCTTCAGCAACGTCTATGGCGTGCAGCGCAACGATTATAACAAGCGCACCGCCGACACCATCTCGCTGGGCTGGAACAACCAGTTCCGCCTGAACGACAGGCTTTACTTGAACGTCGATGCCAGCTGGTCGCGCGCCAAGCGCACCGACTTCCTGCTCGAAACCTATTCGGGCACCGGCTATCTGCGGTCGGGCGTGCCCGACACCGTGCGCGTCGATCGCCAGTCCAACGGCCTGTTTCAGATCGTGCCGACCATCGACTATACCGACACCAACATCATCAGCCTGACCGATCCCAATGGCTGGGGCTATAATGGCACGACCGCCGTGGTGCAGGCGGGCTTCCTGAACCAGCCCAAATTCATCGACGATCTGCGCTCGTTCCGCACGAACCTGACGGGCGAGATTGAAGGCAGCATCTTCAGCAACTGGGAAGTGGGCGGCAATTACAGCCGTCGCAAGAAAACCAGTGCCTTCACTAGCTATTTCCTGTGTCCGACGGGCGGGACCGATTGCACCATCGCGGGCGGCACCCCCGGTTCAGCTCCTGTTCCCAGCGAAGCGCTGCTCGGCTCCAACGTCTCGCTCGGCTATCTGGGCGTTCCGGCGATGCTGACGCTTGATCCGCTCTATCTCTACAATAATGTCCTCGACGCGGTATATGATAATCGCCCGCAATCGCTCGTGCGCGATAACTTCGTGAAGGAAGATGTGTTCACGGGCTATGCCAAGATGACGATGGACGGCGAACTGGGCGGCAAGCCGCTCAAGGGCGCGTTCGGCGCGCAGGTGATCCATTCCAGGCAGCGCTCGGTCGGCACTATTTCCAGCTTCGCCAATGGCGTGGTTACGGTGGTGCCTGCTTCGGGCAAGACCAGCTATACCGATTTCCTGCCGAGCGCGCAGATGTCGGTCGAGCTGGAACCCGGTTTCTTCATCAAACTGGGCGCCGCGCAGGCCATGGTCCGCCCGCGCCTCGACCAGGAGCGGGTGAACCAGGAATTCAGCTTCGATCCCTCGAAGATCGGCCTGGGTTCCGACCCGTTCAACAGCCCGTTCAGCTCGAACGGCGGCAACACCAATTTGCGTCCCTATCAATCGACCAATATCGACCTGTCGGTGGAACGCTATTTCCGCAATGGCGGCTATGTCTCGCTGTCGGGCTATTTCAAGAACCTGACCGACTTCGTCGATCCCAACAACAATATCGCTTATGACTTCTCGTCGCTTCTGCCCGCCTTGCCTGCGGATATTCGCAA
>NZ_JPPQ01000083.1:299875-304408 GCF_000743655.1 Sphingobium sp. ba1 | reverse complement strand
GGTCCCTTTTAGACGCCGATCACCCCGCTAACGGGGTCCCTTTTGCACGCCGATCCACACCCATCGTCACCAGCAGTTCGCGGTCCTTGCTACGCCGCGCACCTTCGCGGAAAAACTGCTGCACCGCCGGACGATTAGACACATAATTCCATTCGCCGTTTCCGGGCCTACGCGACGTCCATTCCTTGTGCGCGCGGTTCATCGGTTCGTGATGGGATGTGCCCATGACGATGCCATATTCGTCCGCCAGCGGACCGTTTTTGGGATCGTCCTCGTTAAAGGCGTTGTTCCACATGGCGGGCCAGAGGTAATTTGCGCGCAACCGCAACAGCAGTTCGAACACCTTCGTATAGAAATCTGCATTCATCCCGCCGAACTTTTCCGCAGTCCATGCGGACAAACAGGGCGCCTCGTTATTCAGGAAGATGCCGCGATAGCGGACCGCCGGCTCACCCTGAAAATAGCTTCCGTAGGAAATGCGGATACGATCCCGCTTAATGACAGGCACATCCGCCCACCAATACCAGGGGGATATGCCGATATTCTGTGACAAATCGTAAATTCCGTAGATCGTGCCGCGCTTGTCGCTGCCGATGATGACCAACGCTTCCTCAATGCCAGGCATCGGGTTACGAACCGTCTGTAAGCTATAGCTTTCCCACTTGCCCTTTATCGGTGCGACATCGATCTTGCCGGTTGCTGCGAGCCGGTCAATCGTCGGACTTTCCCCCAATGTTCCGATCAGCACCATCCGCGGTTGGTCCGGCGTGGGCGAGAAGGAGGCATCCGTTCCGGTTACGCGCCCGACATCTGCGGCAAGGTCGCGGGCCGCCCGTAGCACGCCTGCGAAGTCGCTTGGCTCGACGAAAAGGGGGATGGTCCCGCCGGGACCAGCCAGTTCAAACCCATCACCTTTTCCACCGAAGCTGACCGCTGCGCGCAGAGGACTTGCAGCGAGTGCCGCAGCGATAGATGCAGACAGCATATCACGACGTGACAGCATCAGAATGTTCCCATTTTCCTAAAACGGCCTGACTACTGGAAGAGCGCACTAACCCCATAGCCGTTGGTATAAGAGAGGACGATGCATCGCTGTACCGCCCTCTCTTTTCGTCCTTGTTCAGAAAGTGCCGCGCACACCGACGAGATATTGGACGCCTGGCTTATACTGCGTGAAGGTAGCACCTTCGAACTGGAAGTAGCTGCGCAGGGTGGAGTTGGTGAAGTTTTGAATATCCAGGGTCAACTGCGGCGCGCCCTTCCATCCGAAGACCTTTTCGAGATCAAGACTGGAGGAGAAATCCCACTGCTGATAGTCGTCGGAGTAGAGGGCTGCGGCAGGAATGCCGTTCTGGTTAGCACCGCTGCTTTGCGATCCTTCGCGGAAAGTCGTTGAAACGCGCAGGTTGACGCCGCCATTTTCATAATAGCCGATGACGTTGTAAGTGAACGGTGCGACCCCGAAGGCGGTGGCGGGACCGTCGCTGCGTTGATCGACCAGCGTCGCGTTGGCGTTGAAGCCGAAGCCGCGCACGCCGAAGCGATCGGTCAGGAAATCGAGCGGCTGGACCCACTGAAATTCCAGGCCGTTGACGGTCAGCTTGTTGGGAACGTTGACCTGCGACTGGACCTGGATGGTCGCAGCCGCGGGGCCACCGCGTAAGTTGATGGCCTGCTGCTGCGTGGGATTGAGCGAGTCATAATTGATGCCATATTGGGCGAGGAAGGAGAAAGGCTGGGTGGTGATCTGGTTGTTGGTGAAACCGGTCAGCGACTTGCGGAAAGCGCTAAACGATACCAGACCTTCCTTTCCGGTGTAGAGTTCGACGCCCAGGTCCAGATTGTTGGAGAAATACGGCTTCAACGCAGGGTTGCCGATCGTGGCGGTAGCGGCCGATGGATCGCCAAAGCCAACGCCCGGCAACTGCGCCGCCGGATCTGGGCGCGTCATCGTCTTCGAATAGGCGGCGCGTATCACGGCTAGATCGCCCAGATCATAGGCGACCGTCGCGGCAGGCAGCCATTTTTCATAGCTGTTGCTGGTACGCACGATGGTGACGATGCTGGGATAGCGCGCGCCGTCGGGGAGCGTGGTGGAGGCGGTGGGCGTATTGCGCGGATCGGCGAGCGACACGCGGCCCTCGATTGTCTGGTCGGTCTTGACGTAGCGCACGCCGACATTGAAGCGCAGGTCGTTGTCGCCGATCTGCTGTTTGCCGCTGGCGGTCAGATAGGTGGCGAAGGACTTCTCTCGGATTAGTCCGCCGCTGGCGCCAGTGTTCGAACCACCCGATTCAGGCGCATTGTCATGAAAGGTGTCGTAATTGGACGCTTTCCTGAACTTGTCCCAGTCGACGGTAACGAAACCGGCACGGCCCGGCATCAGGAAGTTGGGCAACTGGCCAACCGGAACGAGCGAACCGCCATAAGTGACGGGACCGGTATGTCCGGCGGTGTAGCCGGTGCCATAGCCCGGATAATTGGGGTAGCCGGTCGATCCGGGCACGACGGACTCTGCACCCACGCAGATCGGCTGACTATTGGGACCGGGCACGAACACATTAGGGTTGCCCCCGCACACGGCATTCTGCCAAGCTTGGCTGTTGTCGAAGCCGCGGATGCGACGGCTGACATCGTCATAATTGCCGCCGAGCTGAATATTAAGCCGCTCATCACCCCACGTCAGCGCGCCGCGAACGCCCTTGGTCTCGTTGACGCGACGTTCGTCTGAAATGTTGACGCGCCCGCCGTTCCAGACGAAATTATTCGGATCGTTAAGGTCAACGTTTGACGTGATCGTCGGCGCGCCATTCGGACTGGCGGCATAGTCCACTGTCACGCCGGTGCCCATCGCGGTGACCGGACCGGCGGTGGGGATTTCCCGGTGAAAGGTACTACGGGTATAATTGGCCTGAACCGACAGTTTCAGGCGATCGCTCATTTCCCAATCCAGACCCGGATTGACGCTATAAAGGTGTGTGGTCTCGGTCAGGGGCCGATATTCGAGGAAGAATTGAGAATTGGCGTAGGTGCCGCTCGTCACCTGGCACCCAGCCGAGCAATCTTCCTTGTCATAGGTGGTATTGGTGGGAATAATCTGTCCATTACGGACGATCCAGGCGATATTCTCGCGCGTCAAATTGTTCTTCTTAAAGCCATAGAGGCCATCGACGTAAAAATGCATTGCGTCATTGGGACGCCATTCGGCGCTGGCGATTGCGTTAATACGGTCGCGCCGACCATATTGCGCGGTAAAGCGGCCAAGACGGGGAATGATGCCATTGTCGATCTGCTGGATAGAGGCACCTGGATTGTTGGCAAGCAGCCATGCCTGATCGATCGTCTGACCCGTAATCAGGCCACCGCCCGCGCCCGCCGGGACGGTGCCGGGGATGGTCCAGTTGCCGCCGCCCGTCGTGTTGCAGCCGGTCGCCGCGCCGCACTGGGCGGTGGTCAGGGCCGGATTCGTGTAGCCAATCGTCTCGAAGCCGCGGTTATCGGTAAACAACCGCTGCCCCGATACACCTACGAGGATACCCACCGTGTCGTTCGTTGTACTGAAGATTGCTGAACCGCGCGCGCCGACCTTATTGACGCCACTCTGGTTGGTACCTTGGATATTATAGGTAAAGCGCGTACCGGGACGATCGAAGGGGCGCGCTGAGCGCATGTCGATATTGCCCGCAGCGCCGCCCTCCAGCAGGTTGGCGGTGTAACTTTTTTTGACCGTCAGCTTCGTAAAGAGATCAGTAGGAAAGAAGCTTAAGTCTACCGAACGATCCGTTCCCTGCGCGTCCGTCGCGCCCGATGAAGACACCGCGATAGGCGCGCCATTTAGCGTTACGTTGGTGAAATTGGAACCAAGCCCGCGGATCGCGACGTTCACACCTTCGCCATTAACGTCACGATTGATCGTGATGCCGGGAATGCGATTGAACGACTCGGCAATATTCGTATCGGGAAATTTACCAATATCCTGCGCAAAGATGGAATCGGTAAAGCCGGTCGATTCGCGCTTGGCATTGGTGGAACTTTGCAACGACGCGCGATAGCCGGTAACCACGATATCATTGGTGGTCGCGACGGGATCGCTTGGTTCGATCTGGAGCGCAGCGACGGTATCTTGGTCGGCGGTGGTCTGACCAACCGCTTGCTGCGCGCAGGCGATAGAACTTAAGGCCGATGCTGCGAACAAGGCCGCGCGAATAGCAGGCTTATGCATTTTCATGGCTTCCTCTCCCTTGTAACTTCCGGTGTTCCGGCAATATGCTATGATAGCGCTACCACCAGGTTGGTGGCAGGGTCCGGCCGCAATGTCAAACCAATTTGACGAAAATCGGTGGCTAAAATGTGCAGTTGGCTTGACCATTATTGATAAATTGATCGATGATAGCATCGTCATTCTGGATGTGTTGGACTGCGAATGATTGCGAGATCATTTCCCCCTCGCGGCAGTCCGTTTGTTTGGCGATGGCGGCCGACACGACAGTCAGGCACCTTCCTGCAAGGCAGTTGGGATGCTTGATGCTCACG
>NZ_JPPQ01000083.1:295734-299865 GCF_000743655.1 Sphingobium sp. ba1 | reverse complement strand
GAAGGCCTGTCGGACCTCCTGGCCGCCGAGACCCAGCAACAACGTCGCGCCGCGCTGATGATGGCGGAAGGACATTTTTCCCGCCGGGTCGAAGGCTGGCGGCGCGATCTGCTCGACCTGTCGGCCATGGCCGAAGCCGCGCTCGATTTCTCCGACGAGGATGATGTGCCCGACGCGGCGATCGAGCAGCGTATTGGTGCGAGCATCGCGGCACTTGCGGAAGGGATCGGCAAGGCCCTTGCCGCGCCCTCGGCCGAGCGGTTGCGCGACGGCATCCGCGTCGTGCTGGCCGGGCCACCCAATGCAGGCAAGTCGACCCTGCTCAATGCGCTGGT
This sequence comes from Sphingobium sp. ba1, assembly GCF_000743655.1. Classification (NCBI taxonomy): domain Bacteria; kingdom Pseudomonadati; phylum Pseudomonadota; class Alphaproteobacteria; order Sphingomonadales; family Sphingobiaceae; genus Sphingobium; species Sphingobium sp. ba1. Next base: position 299,530 of record NZ_JPPQ01000083.1, on the reverse strand, counting down.
CGGGCGCGACGCCGCAATCGTGTCCGACATTGCCGGAACGACGCGCGACCGCATCGAAGTGCCTGCGGCGATCGGCGGCACGGCCTTTCTCTTCACCGACACCGCCGGTCTGCACGAGGGGACCGGGGACGCGATCGAGGCGATCGGCATGCACCGCGCGCGTGCGGCGCTCGACGCGGCGGACATCATCCTGTGGCTGGGTGATGCGGCCGACCTGCCGCGCGGCGATGCGCTGTTGGTCGCTGCCCAATGCGATCGTGATGGGACCCGGCCAGGCCTTCAGCTGTCCGCGCGAACAGGGGAGGGGATGGACAGCCTCGTCACCACCTTGCTCGATCGCGCCGCGCAACTCTTGCCGGGCGAGGGCGACTATGCCCTCCACGCCCGCCAGCGTGCGCGGGTCGGCGAATTGCTCGCCCATGTCGAAGCCGCACGGCACAGCGATGACTTGCTCGTCATTGCCGAAGAGCTGCGGCAGGCTCGTCGCGCGATCGATGCGCTCACCGGGCAGGCGGGGACAGAAGACATGCTCGACCGTCTCTTTTCGGGCTTCTGCATCGGCAAATAGCGCGATGTTCCACGTGGAACGCTTTTGACCGCGATGGCTTGCATCTGCTACAGGCCACCCATGCAAACTCGCTATGATGTGATGGTGGTCGGCGGCGGCCATGCCGGGTGCGAAGCGGCGGCGGCCGCTGCGCGCAAAGGCGCGCGCGTCGCGCTGCTGACGTTCGACCGTGCCACCGTTGGCGCCATGTCCTGCAACCCTGCGATCGGCGGGTTAGGCAAGGGCCATCTTGTGCGCGAAGTCGATGCGCTGGATGGCCTGATCGGCCGCGCCGCAGACCAAGCCGCAATCCACTATCGGATGCTCAACAGCAGCAAGGGCGCAGCGGTCCAAGGGCCGCGCGTCCAGGCCGACCGCAAACGCTATCGCGCCGCCATCTATCAGATGCTCGACGCGCAAGAAGGTCTGACAATCGTTGAAGGCGAGGCGACAGGGCTACTTCTGCACGATGGCTCGGTCACGGGGTTAGCCCTAGCCGACGGCCGCACGCTGGAGGCCCCGTCAGTCGTGCTGGCGACCGGCACTTTCCTCGGCGGCAAGTTGTTCCGGGGCGACGAACGCGAAACCGGCGGTCGCGTCGGCGAGCGCGCCGCGACCAGTCTGGGCGTCCAGTTGCGCGATCTTGCTCTCCCCATCGGTCGCCTCAAGACTGGCACGCCACCCCGCATCGATGGCCGCACGATCGATTGGGCGCGGCTGGAAGCGCAGCCATCGGACAGCGAAGGCTGGACCATGTCGCCTTTGTCCAACGGTCGTCCGTTGCCGCAACTCGCCTGCGCCATCACACGCACCAATGCCCGCACCCATCAGATCATCCGCGATGGCCTCGGCCGATCGCCCTTGTTCAGCGGTGCGATCGAAGGGCGCGGACCGCGCTACTGTCCCTCGATCGAGGACAAGATTCAGCGCTTCGGCGACCGCGACGGGCATCAGATTTTTCTGGAACCTGAAGGGCTGGACGATCCGCTCGTCTATCCCAATGGCATCAGCACCTCGCTGCCCACCGATGTTCAGGTCGCTATGATCCGATCGATGGCGGGCCTGGAGCAGGCCGACATCGTCGTGCCCGGCTACGCCGTCGAATATGACCATATCGATCCGCGCGCGCTCGCCGCCACTTTGGAAGTGCGCGCCATCCCCGGCCTGTTCTGCGCCGGGCAGATTAACGGCACCACCGGCTATGAGGAGGCGGCCGCCCAAGGGCTGATCGCCGGCGTCAACGCCGCCGCCCGCGCACGCGGCGAAGCGGCCATGATCCTCGACCGGGCCAGCAGCTATATCGGCGTCATGATCGATGACCTCACCTTACAGGGCGTGACCGAACCCTATCGCATGTTGACCGCGCGCGCCGAATATCGCCTGCGTCTGCGCGCCGACAATGCGGAGACGCGCCTCGGCGCGATCGGCATCGCGCATGGCATCATCGGCCCCGTCCGCTATGCGCGTTTGGCCGAGCGCGATGCCCTGCGCGCCGATATAGAGGCCGAACTCACGCAACCCATCGGTGCCACCACCATGGCCCGCGCGGGCGCAACGGTGCGGCAGGATGGCGTGTCCCGTAGCCTGTTCGAATGGGCGCGCTTCCCCGAAGTCGATCGGGCCTTGATCCTGTCGCTCGCGCCCCGTCTCGCCGCGGCGCCCGCCGACCTGCGCGCGGAGATATTGGAGGATGCCCATTACGCCCCCTATCTCCACCGCCAGGATGCGGAGATTGCCGACCTGCGCCGCAACGAGCGCGTCTTCATTCCTGCTGATTTCGACTTTGCCAGTATCGGCGGCTTGTCCACCGAGATGATCGAGCGGCTCGCCGCGGCGCGTCCCGATACGCTCGCCGCAGCAGGCCGCATCCGGGGCGTCACACCTGCGGCCCTCGCCGCAATCCTCGTTCATGTCCGCAAGGTTGCAGCATGACGGAGGATGAAGCGTACGCCTGGCTGGCGAGCCAATTCGATGTTTCACGTGAAACAATGGCGCGTCTGGAACGCTTCGTTGCCATCCTGTTGGAAGCGATGGGCGAACAGAATCTCATCGCCGAATCGACCCGCCCCCATGTTTGGGCGCGGCATATCGTGGACTCTGCGCAGCTCCTCACCCACGCCCAATCGGTGGGGGAGGGCACGTGGATCGACCTCGGATCGGGTGCCGGCTTGCCGGGTATCGTCGTCGCCTGCCTGTCCGACCGACCCATGTTGATGGTCGAGTCCCGGCGCAAGCGCATCGATTTTCTGAACGAGGTCATCGCCACATTGGACCTGCGCAACGCCACAGTCTTCGGCGGCCGGGTAGAGATGGTGCCCCCACGCGCCGCCGCCGTCATCAGCGCGCGCGCCTATGCGCCACTCCCACGCCTGCTCGAATCCGCCGCGCATCTTTCCGACAAAAATACGCTATGGGTGCTGCCTAAGGGACGAAATGCGCAAAATGAACTGGAGGCGACGCGCCCATCATGGCAGGGTGTGTTTCACGTGGAACCGAGCGTAACGGACGCCGATAGCGCCATCATCGTCGCGCACGCCGTCAAACCCGTCGCCAGAAGGAAAGGTCGCGCATGATCTGTATCGCTATCGCCAATCAGAAGGGCGGCGTGGGCAAGACCACGACGGCGATCAACCTCGCCACCGGTCTCGCCGCCACCGGCCTGCGCGTGCTGCTGCTTGATCTCGATCCGCAGGGCAATGCCTCCACCGGCCTCGGCGTTGGCCAGTCCGAACGGGCGCGATCGAGCTATGACCTGCTCGTCGGCAATTGCGCGCTGGAGGACACGATCGTCACGACGCGCGTGCCCAAGCTGGACCTCGTTCCCGCGACGCAGGATCTGTCGGGCTGCGAGATCGAACTGATAGACTATGAGCAGCGCACCCACCGGCTCGAACGGGTGCTAGCCGAAGCGCCTCCGGGCCGTTGGGACATTTGCCTGATCGATTGCCCGCCCTCGCTGGGCTTGTTGACCATCAATGCGATGGTCGCCGCGCAATCCTTGCTCGTCCCGCTGCAATGCGAATTCTTCGCACTCGAAGGCCTGTCGCAATTGCTGCAGACGGTCGAGCGCATTCGCGGCCGCTTCAATCCCGGCCTGTCGATCATGGGCGTCGCGCTCACCATGTATGACCGGCGCAACCGGCTGACCGATCAGGTCGCTGACGATGTCCGCGCTTGCCTTGGTGATCTGGTGTTCACTACCGTCATCCCGCGCAATGTGCGCCTGTCCGAAGCGCCCAGCCATGGCGT
>NZ_JPPQ01000083.1:290205-295724 GCF_000743655.1 Sphingobium sp. ba1 | reverse complement strand
GGCCGCCGCCGATAGGCTGGCGCAGGCGGGGTGCCAGCCGGGGCAGAGCCTGTGGCTCGACCGCGACAAGGCGGCGGACCTGTTCTTCGCCGCTGACCCGCTATCCGGGCGCGCGGCACTGGCCGATATCGGGCAGGGCATCGACGTGATCGTCCAGCCGGTCGAGGGGCGCGAGAAAAAGCTGCTGATCGCCGACATGGATTCTACCATGATCACCGTCGAGTGCATCGACGAACTGGCCGACTATGCCGGAATCAAGCCGCAGATCGCCGAGATCACCGAGCGGGCGATGCGCGGGGAGCTGGATTTCGAAGGCGCGCTGCATGGCCGTGTCGCGCTGCTCAAGGGCTTGGCCGACAGCGCCATCGACCAATGTCGGCAGGAGCGCGTGGTCATCATGGGCGGCGCGAAAGCGCTGGTCCGCACGATGAAGGCGCGGGGCGCGCGGACCTTGCTGGTGTCGGGCGGCTTCACCCGCTTTACAGGGCCGGTGGCGGCCGAGATCGGCTTCGACATGCATGTCGCCAATGTGCTGGAGATTGCCGACGGCGCGCTACTGGGCAGCGTCACTCGTCCGATCGTCGATGCGGCGCGCAAGCGGGCGGAACTGGAAGCGGCCATCGCGGGTGGTATTGATCGCGCCCTGACCCTGGCGGTGGGCGACGGCGCGAACGATATTCCGATGATCGAAGGGGCAGGGCTGGGCGTCGCCTATCATGCCAAGCCGGTGACGCGCGCCGCCGCCGCGGCCGAGATCGTCCATGGCGACCTGTCGGTGCTGCTCTATGCGCAAGGGATCGCGTCGGCCGATTGGGTTGTCGACTGAGGTCGTCCCCGGCCTGGACCTTTGCATCACCCTGCACGACCCGTTCAATGGATGCCTGCCGTCATCCGCGCTTTTTGTTCAATGGATGCCTGTCAGCATCCATAGGGCCATCGCCACCATCATCACATTTTCGGTGAGCGACACGAAGCCGAGCGGGACGTTGCTGCTGCCGCCGACGCAGGCGCATTTGAGCGTGCGCTTTTCGAGATAGACGGCCTTGACCACCGACACCGCGCCGATGCCGCCGATGGTGAGCGCGACCGGGATCGACAGCCAGTCGAGCGTGCGCGTGAGCATCAACACGCCGGCGCCCAGTTCCAGGAACGGGTAGGCGCGGCCATAGGGGGGAAGGCATCGGGCGAGCAGGTCATAGTTCAGGAACATCGTCGCGAACCGATCGACATCCTGCAATTTCAGCATGGCGAGCAGCATCATGGCGATGGCGATGAAGCGTTCGACCGTGACGAAGGCGATGAGCGGGGCGAAGGTCAGCCAGTTGACCGCCAGCGCCAGCAGCGCGGCCACCGCGAACACGGCGAGGACGGGCACATAGCTGGTCGCGTCGGGATCGCGCAGCTTGAGGCCCAGGAAGCGGCGCAGATCGTCATGGCCGCCGATCCGCTGGCCATCGATGAATATCTGCGGCGTGGTCTTGACGTCATGCGTCGCCTTGAACGCATCGGTTTCGGCGCGGCTGGTGAGCCAATGATCCTCGACCTGGTAGCCGCGTCGCTTGAGCAGCCAGCGCGCCTTGATACCATAGGGACAGATATGGTCGGGCATCACCATGCGGTAGATGGCGGCGGATCGAGCTTGGGTCATGACGGCATATCCTTGGGCAAAGGGGGCATGCCACCCATATAGGGTGCGGACCATGGTACGGAGTCAAGGGATGAGCATGACGATTTCTGCACTTGCGCGCAGCAGCGGGGTCGGGGTGGAGACGGTGCGCTATTATCAGCGGCGCGGCCTGCTCGCCACGCCGGAGCGGGGCGAGGGCATCCGGCGCTACGATGCGGCGGACGCGCGGCGGCTCGGCTTCATCCGGGGCGCGCAGCGGGCGGGCTTCACGTTGGAGCAGATTGGCGAACTGCTGCATCTGGATGCGGGGCAGGATCGGGCGCGGGCGCGGGAATTGGCGTCGGAACGGATCGCGGCGCTGGACGCGAAGATCGCCGAGATGCAGGCGGCGCGTGCGGCGCTGGAGCGGTTGGCGCGGCAATGCCATGCGTCGGACGAGGGGCCATGCCCGATCATCGCGGCGTTCGAGGGGTGAGCTATTCCAGCCCGGAGACTAGCCCGTCGATGGCACCCTGAAGGATATAGCTCGCCGCCAGCTTGTCGACCAGCACGTCGCGGCGGGCGCGGCTGGCGTCGGCCTCGATCAACGTGCGGGTGACCGCCTGGGTTGACCAGCGTTCGTCCCAGAGCAGGACCGGCAGGCCGAAATCCGCAAGATTATGCGCGAAGGCGCGGCTTGACTGGCTGCGCGGGCTGCCGGTGCCGTCAAGGTTGAGCGGCAGGCCGATGACGATGCCCTTGACCTGCTGCTGCGTGATGAAGGCGGCCAGCAACAGCTTGTCCTTGCTGAATTTACCGCGCGTGATGGTGTGGGCGGGACTGGCGATCGACCAGCGCGCGTCGCACAGCGCGAGGCCGATCGTCTTGGTGCCGACATCCATGCCGACCAGGCGGCCGCCTTCGGGCAAAGCCTCGCGAAAGGCGACGCGATCCGTCGTTACCAATGGCATGTTATCGGGCTGTCACTTCTTCTGAAAGGCGGCGAGCCTTTGTTGCGCATCGGCGCGGACATTGCCCCAGAACAGGCTGTAATCATAGACATGATAATTATTGCCGGGCAGGGTGAACGGCCCCATGTCAACCGGCTCGCCGATCATCAGCACGCCGCTGGTGTCGCAGCGCGCGGGGACGATGCCGGTCAGCAGCTTGGGCGGCTGGCCCTGCTCGCGCGCGTCGAGCGTGCCCTTGTTGGCGCTGGCCGGGGCCGCGCCGTTGAACGCGCCGGTGATGGGGTTGGTGCAGAGCATGTGCGTGCCCTTGCGGGGCTTGCCGGTATAGCCGGTCCTGCGCTCGAAACTTTCGACCACGGCGGACGGATCGGCGGGTTCGGCATAGCTTTGCCAGCTGACGATGCAATGGGACTGGGCCGCGCGGGCGCAGGCGGGCAGGCCGAGCGCGGGCAGATCGGCCTCCACCGAGACCGGCCAGCCGACGGCATAGACCGCCGCCACCCGATCTGCGACGGGCTTGCCCGCGACTTCCTCGCGCAGCAATTGCATCAAATGGCGTGACCCCTGGCTATGCCCGGCGAGCATCAACGGCCCGGTCGGGTTGGCCGCGAGGAAGGCGGCAAAGGCCTGGGCAACGTCGCGATAGGCGGCGGCCAGTGCCTTGTCACCGGCGGGCTTGTCGGTCAGGAACGCGCCATAATTGGCCTGGCGATAGCGTGGTGCCCAGACGGTGCCTGCCGCGTTGAAGGCGCTGGCCTGGCTCATCACGAAGCGGCGGGCGGTGGCGTCAGCTTCCTTCTCGCCCAGCGCGGCATTCCAATGAGCGTCGCCAAAGGTCGTGATATAGCTGGTCGGGTGGATGAAGAAGATCGCGGCTTTGGGCAGCGTCGCGGGAAGGGTGACGCCTGCGGGCGTCCAGAGCGCCGGATTATTCTGCGTGATGTCCGGGCGGGCGACCCACATTTTGGGGTCGGCATAGGCGTTGGCGGGCAGGGGCGCGAGTTCGGTAAATTCTTCGCGCGGCACCATCACCGCACGGATCAATTGCATGCCCCAGATCGCATAGATGGCGAACGCCGCGATCACCAGAACCACGAGGGTTGCGATGACATAGAGAAATTTGCGGGCCACCCATGCTCTCCGATTTGCAAGGGCGACGCAGCCCCCATTTGCGCGCCCCTGTCTTACGCAAGCTACCGGCGTGCGCAAGAGGCGCGAAACCGGCTTGAAGCGGAGGGAAGCGGGTGGTAGCGGCATGGCCCATGTCGATAGACCTTCAGACCGTAAAAAAGATCGCCAGCCTCTCGCGCATTTCGGTGAGCGATGCCGAAGCCGAGGCGATGGTGCCCGAACTCAACAACATCCTTGGCTGGGTGGAGCAATTGGGTGAAGTGGACGTCAGCGGCGTCGAGCCGATGACTGCCGTCATCCCCAATCACCAGCGCCTGCGCGACGACGTCGTGACCGACGGCAATGTCCGCGACAAGGTGCTGGCGAATGCGCCCCAGGCCGAACATGGATTTTTTGCGGTGCCGAAAGTTATCGAGTGATGCGTATCACTCCCCCGTTCGCCCTGAGCCTGTCGAAGGGCTCTGCCGACCGGAGGGAGGCTGCTTCGCTTCGCTCAGCAGAAGGCTTCGACTTCGCTCAGCCCGAACGGGATAAAGATTTTGACTGACCTTACAGACCTTACCGTAGCCGAAATCCGCGACGGGTTCCGCGCAGGCGATTTTTCCGCGCGCGAAGTCGCCGAGGGCTTCAACGCCAATGTGGCCGCGGCCAAGGCGCTCAACGCCTTCATCGTCGAAACGCCGGAAAAGGCGCTGGAAGCCGCCGATGCCGCCGACAAGGCGCTGGCGGCGGGCGACGTGAAGCCGCTGTCGGGCGTGCCGATCGGCATGAAGGACCTCTTCTGCACGCAGGGCGTGCAGACCACGGCGGCCAGCCACATGCTCGAAGGGTTCGTGCCGACTTACGAGTCGACCGTGTCCGCCAAGCTGTGGGATGCGGGCGCGGGGATGCTGGGCAAGCTGAACCTCGACCAGTTCGCCATGGGATCGTCCAACGAGACCAGCTATTATGGCAACGTCATCAGCCCGTGGAAGCGCGACGGCGGCGACAATTCGGCCTTGGCCCCCGGCGGTTCTTCGGGCGGGTCGTCGTCCGCGATCGCGGCGCGGCTTTGCCCGGCGGCGACCGGCACCGATACGGGCGGATCGATCCGCCAGCCCGCCGCCTTTACCGGCATCAGCGGCATCAAGCCGACCTATGGCCGCTGCTCGCGCTGGGGCATCGTCGCTTTCGCCTCGTCGCTCGACCAGGCCGGGCCGATGGCGCGGACCGTGCGCGACAATGCGTTGCTGCTGGAGGTGATGGCCGGGTTCGACCCCAAGGATTCGACCTCGCTCGACCTGCCGGTGCCGCAGTGGGAGGCGGGATTGTCGAGCAATCTCAAGGGTAAGACGGTCGGTATTCCCAAGGAATATCGCCCCGATGGCCTGAACGCGGAAATCGCCGCGCTGTGGGATCAGGGGATTGCCTGGCTCAAGGACGCTGGCGCGACCGTGGTGGAGGTGTCGCTGCCGCATACCAAATATGCGCTGCCGACCTATTATATCATCGCGCCCGCCGAAGCCTCGTCTAACCTCGCCCGCTATGACGGCGTGCGCTATGGCCAGCGCGACCTGCCCGATGGCGCAGGCCTGCAGGACATGTATGCCGCCACCCGCGCCGCTGGCTTCGGGCCGGAGGTCAAGCGCCGCATCATGATCGGCACCTATGTCCTGTCGGCGGGCTTCTACGACGCTTATTATACGCAGGCCCAGAAGGTCCGGGCGCTGATCGCGCGCGATTTCGATCTGGCCTTGGAACAGTGCGACCTGCTGCTGACCCCGACCGCGCCAAGCGCGGCGTTCACGCTGGGCGAGAAGCAGGCCGATCCG
>NZ_JPPQ01000083.1:286078-290195 GCF_000743655.1 Sphingobium sp. ba1 | reverse complement strand
TCGCGCCATCATCGGCGGCATGTCGAAGGGGGTGTCGAACCTGCTGGGCTATGCGCAGGCGGGCACCGACTTCATCTTCGGCCCGCTCGCCAGTCCCGAAATCGGCGGGGCCAGCTTCGCCATCGCCGCGCTGCCGGTCATCATCTTCTTCGCCAGCCTGGTGTCGATCCTCTACTATCTGGGCGTGATGCAGTTCATCGTCCGCTGGGTTGGCGGCGCGATCGAAGCCGTGACGGGCGTGTCGAAGGTTGAAAGCCTCTGCGCCGCCGCCAACATCTTCGTGGGACAAAGCGAAAGCCCGCTGGTGATCCGCCCCTATCTGGCCGCACTCACCCCTTCGCAACTCTTCACCGTGATGACCAGCGGCATGGCTGGGGTCGCGGGCACGATCCTGGCGGCTTATGCCTCCATGGGCATCCGCATCGACTATCTGCTCGCCGCCAGCTTCATGGCGGCACCCGGCGGGTTGCTGATGGCCAAGATCATGATGCCCGATCCGCGTGTCCCTGTGCAGGGCGAATTGCCGCTCGGCGACACGCCCGATGTCCCGCTGCCCGAAACGCGGATCAGCGGCGTCGGCCCGGCCGCGCTACTCCCCGAAGGCACGCCGGGCGAACCCATGCCGGTCGCCAGCCATGACGAGGAAAAGCCCGCCAACCTCATCATGGCTGCCGCTCAGGGCGCACAGACCGGGGTGAAACTCGCTGTCGCGGTCGGCGCGATGGTGCTGGCCTTCGTCGCGCTTGTGGCGCTCGCCAACGGCATATTGGGCGGCATCGGTGCCTGGTTCGGCTATCCTGACCTTAGCTTCCAGATGCTGCTTGGCTATGTCTTCTCGCCGATCATGTATCTGCTCAACATTCCCTGGGAAGAAGCGCAGGTTGCGGGCGGCCTGTTCGGGACGAAGGTCGTCCTCAACGAATTCGTCGCCTATATCAACCTTGGCCAGGTGCAGGGCGCGCTGTCGCCCGCGACCATCGCCATCGTCACCTTCGCGCTATGCGGCTTCGCCAATTTCAGCTCGATCGCGATCCAGATGGCGGTGACGGGCAACCTCGCGCCCAATCAACGGCCGATGATCGCACGTCTGGGGCTGAAGGCGCTGGTGGCAGGCAGCCTCGCCAACCTCATGAGCGCCGCGCTTGCCGGCCTGATGCTCAGCCTGCGCTAAGGGGCAGTCCTTTTGCTATCGTAACGGAAATGCTACCATCGCCCGCCCAAATCGGTTATGGTTAACCCATGGGGGCAAAGACACTTTCCGCAGCCGCACTAGCGGCTCTGTTGGCATCGTCGCCTAGTCTGGCGCAGGCGCCAAAACCGGGCGCGCTTGAAACCTACAAGGATTGGACCATCGGCTGCGACAATCGCAACCGATGCGAGGCGGTCGCGCTGATGCCCGAAGGCGCCGACTGGCCGGAGGTTCCGCTGATGATCGGCGTTGCGCGTGAGGCCGGGCCGGACGCAGCGACCGAAGTCTGGATCAGCCGTGAAAGCAAGGGCGTGGCGGATGTCAGCTTCCTGGTCGATGGCCGCACAGTGGCAACCGCCCGCGCCCGCGATGGCGAGGCAAAGGTCCGGGGACCGCAGGCCTCCGCCCTGGCCATCGCCATGGCACGCGGCACCACGATGGACGTCCGCGCCGTAAACCGGTCATGGGGCACGCCTTCGCTGGCCGGATCAGGCGCTGCGCTGCGCTACATGGACGCGCGTCAGGGCAGGGCGGGTACGATGACCGCGCTGGTCGCGACCGGTCCCATGGGCGTGATGGCGGTCAAGCCTGCACCCACCCCCCCGGTCATCCGTCGCGCACCGGTGCCCGGCGGTACAGCGCCAGCCCCGCTCTGGCGCGAGGAACTGGCCAAACTCGTGACCTTCACGGGCTGCGCCCACGAAATGCGCAGCGACCAGACGCCGGAATTGCATCGCCTCAGCAAGACCGAAACCTTAATTCTCGTGCCCTGTGGATCGGGTGCCTATAATTTCACCTCGGTTCCGGTCATCGCCACCGGCATCGCCGGTCGTCGCACCTTCCGCTTCGCGCCCTTCGACGCCGCGCCCGGCTGGCTCAGCGATGACAAGCATCCCACCTTGGTCAATGTCGGCTGGACCCCGGAAAAATCCCGCCTGGACAGCTTCGCCAAGGGACGCGGCATCGGCGACTGCGGTGGCAGCGAAGCCTATGTCTGGGACGGCACCCGATTCCGTCTGGTCGAAGCCGCGAGCATGGGCGAGTGCCGTGGCGCGTGGCACTGGATTCCTACCTGGAATGCCCAGGTAACCGACTGATTCCTAATATCAATGCGCCGCGCCCCAACTCGGCCCGGTCCCAATCTCCACGCCCAGCGGCACGCTCAGCTTCACGATTGGCTCAGCCGCACTCTCCATCACGCGCCGGATCACCGCGCTCGCCGCGTCCACGTCCCCCTCCGGCACTTCGAACACCAGTTCGTCGTGCACCTGCAACAGCATCTTCACGCCCGACAGCCCCGCCGCGTCCAGCACCGGTTCCATGCGCGCCATCGCCCGCTTGATGATGTCGGCGCTCGTCCCCTGGATCGGGGCGTTGATCGCGGCGCGTTCGGCACCTTGGCGTTCGTGCTGGACCGATGCCTTGATGCGCGGGAACCAGGTCTTTCGCCCGAACAGCGTCTCGGTATAGCCGCAGGCGCGGGCCTTTTCGATCGTCTCGTTGATATAGATGCTGATGCCGGGGAAGCGCTCATAATATTTGGCGATCATGTCCTGCGCCTCGTCCGCGCTGATCTCCAGCCGTCCGGCCAGACCCCAGCGCGAAATGCCGTAGAGGATCGCGAAGTTGATCGTCTTGGCCCGGCCGCGCGTGTCGCGATTGACCTCGCCGAACAATTCCTTGGCGGTGGCGGCGTGAATATCCTCGCCCGCCGCGAACGCATCGCGCAACGCGGGCACGTCAGCCATATGCGCGGCCAGCCGCAGCTCGATCTGGCTATAGTCCGCTGCCAATATGACATTGCCGGGTTCGGCGACGAAGGCATGGCGGATCTGCCGCCCGACTTCGGTGCGGATCGGGATATTCTGCAGGTTGGGATCGGTCGAGGACAGTCGCCCGGTCTGCGCGCCGGTCAGCGAATAGCTGGTATGGACGCGGCCCGTATCCTTATTGATCTGCGCCTGCAGCGCATCGGTATAAGTGGACTTCAACTTCGATAATTGCCGCCATTCCAATATCTTGGCAGCGATCGGCGCGCCCTGCGCCTGCAACTGCTCCAATATGGTGACGTCGGTCGAATAGGCACCGGACTTGCCCTTCTTGCCACCCTTATAGCCCATTTTGTCGAACAGGATCGCGCCCAGTTGCTGGGTCGATCCGATCGCGAAAGGCTGCCCCGCCAATTCGTGAATCTCGGTCTCCAGCGCCGCGATGCCAGCGGTGAACTCGCCCGACAGTCGCGCCAGATGCTCGCGATCCACCTTGATTCCGCGCTGCTCCATCCGCGCGATCACCGATACCAGCGGCCGGTCGACAAGTTCATAGACGCGGTTTGCGCCTTCATTGGCCACGCGCGTCTTGAACAGCCGCCACAGCCGCAGCGTCACGTCCGCATCCTCGGCGGCATAGGCGGTCGCCTTGTCCAGCGGCACTTCGGCAAAGCTGATCTGGTTCTTGCCGGTGCCGACCACCTCCTTGAAGCTGATGCACGCATGGCCAAGATGCGTCCGCGCGGCCTCGTCCATGCCATGGCCCGACAGGCTTTGCCCGGCATCCAGGTCGAAGCTCATGACGATCGTATCGTCATAGGGGGTGATCTCGATGGCGTGCCGGCGCAGCACGGTCATGTCATATTTGAGGTTCTGGCCGACTTTCAGGACCGCATCATCCTCCAGCAGCGGCTTGAGCTTCGCCAGCACCAGCGCCTTGTCGAGCTGCACCGGCTTTTCCGCGAACATGTCGCGCCCGCCATGGCCGACCGGAATATAGCAGGCCTGGTTGGGGCCGGTGGCGAGGCTGATGCCGACCAACTGGCACGACACGCAATCGAGCATGTCGGTTTCGGTGTCCACCGCGACGACCCCCTCGGCCCGTGCCTGTGCGATCCAGCGGTCGAGCGCCTCTTCGCTCACGACGGTTTCGTAGAGG
>NZ_JPPQ01000083.1:218371-286068 GCF_000743655.1 Sphingobium sp. ba1 | reverse complement strand
TCCAGCGCCCGCGCTCAGGCGGATCGGTCAGCAGGTTGACGCCCTCGATATGCGGCATCTCCGCCCCGCCATAGCGCGACGGCAATTTGATCTCGGCATAGCGGCCCAGTTCCACCTGATGCCGCGTTTCGATCGCGGGCGTGGCGGACGCCAGGATGACCGGGAATTTCTCAATGAGGCCCCGCATCACCGCCACGTCGCGCGCGTGATAATGGACGCCATCCTCCTGCTTGAAGCTGGCCTCATGCGCTTCATCGACGACGATGAGGCCTAGGTTGGGATAAGGCAGGAACAGCGCCGACCGCGCCCCCACCACCACTTGCGCTTCACCCGCCGCAATCGCGCGCCACGCCCGCCGTCGCTCGGTCTGGCGCAGCCCGCTATGCCAATTGACCGGCACCGTGCCGAACCGCTTTTCGAACCGCTCCAGAAACGGCTCGGTCAGCGCGATTTCGGGTAGCAGCACCAACACTTGCCGCCCCGCGCGCATGGCCGCCGCGATCGCCTCGAAATAGACCTCGGTCTTGCCCGATCCGGTAACCCCGTCGAGCAGGAAGGGGGCAAAATCCTGCGCCCGCACCGCATCGGCCATAGTCGTGGCGGCTGCCATCTGCGCTTCTGAAAGGGCAGGCGGCGCATGATCGGGATCGGGCAGGGGGAAGGGCGTATCGACGCTCACCTCGACCGGCTCGAACACATCCTGCTTGATGAGGCCACGGATCACCGCGTCGCTGACCCCGCCGATCATCGCCAGTTCGCGCACCAGCCCCTGCCGCTCGCCGATCCGCTCCAGCGCCTGCGCGCGCTGTTCGGTCATCCGTTCGGGCACAGCGCCAGTCGCCTTATATTCGATGACCGTGCGCGTCCCCTCCAGCGCCGCCATCGACGCCAGCGCCATCCGCAGCACGGCGGCGGGAGGGCTGAGATAATAGTCCGCCGTCCATTCGATCAGGCGGCGCAGCGGCGCGGGCAGGGGCGGCGCATCGACCAGTTCGAGCAAGTTGCGCAGCCGGTTGTCGCCCACGCTCTCCACATCGGGGAAGCTCTCTTCCTCCCACACCACGCCCACCAGTTGGCGCGGCCCCAGCGGCGCGACGACGATGCTGCCGGGTTTCACGTTCATCCCGTGCGGCACGCGATAGTCGAGCGGCCCCAGGGCGGCATTGAGCAAAAGGACACGGGCGCGGGACATGCCCCCGTCCTTAGCCCGTCCCGCCCGCCACGCAAATGCCGCGCGTCAGATGCGCCAACTGAGCGTCAGCCACGGCACATACGATACGACATCGGGCCGCCCGTCACGGAAATTCTGCTGGCGCATATAGAGAAGCTGCGCATCGACCCCCTTGCCGATTGGATGGCGAAGGCCGATCTGATGGCGCATCGTCGCCAGGCCGGTCTTGTCGCTGGGCCGCCCGCGATTGAGATGGAAGAAGATTTCGGTCGCGGCGATCACGGTCCATTGCTTTGCTTTGTCAATCGGGACGCTGGCCTGCAGCCGCTGGCGCAGCCGCCATACCGGCGCATCGACCGTATCGAAGAAGCGCTGTTCCATCCGGGTGCGCGCCATCCAGATGCCGTTGGTCAGCGTAATCTGCTGGAACAGCCGCAACTCTTCGTCCGCCTCGCTCTTGAGATAGGCAAAGCCCCCGCCCAGTTGCACGACCGGGGCGATACGGTGGTCGATGGCGATGCGGCTGAGAAACTGCTCGCCGCCGCTCCGACTGTCCGACCGCGCACGCTGGCTCGAATCGATCGTGATGATGTCCGCCGGGCCCGCCTTGATCGTCACCATCTCGGTCAGCCACGCCTGGCTTTCCTGCGTCGCCGCATGAACGGGCAGGGGCATCGCCAGCACCGACACGGCAATCATCAGTCGGCACAGTAGCATGGCATATCCTTTGGCAGGGTGCCCGCGGCTTAGGCATGTTGCTGCTTTGTTGCAATTGCCGCCCTGCGCCGCCGACGATGGCGAAACCGGCGGCCAGCGGCTAAAGGGGACCGACTCATTCATCCCCGGAGCCCAAATCCATGAAATTCTTTGTCGACACCGCCGACACCGCCGACATTCGCGACCTGGCCGCCACTGGCTTGCTCGACGGCGTGACCACCAACCCGTCCTTGATCCACAAGTCGGGCCGCGCCTTCCTCGAAGTGGTCGAGGAAATCTGTGGCCTGGTTGACGGCCCCGTCTCCGCCGAAGTCGTCGCGCTCGACCATGAAACGATGATGAAAGAAGCAGAAGTTCTGCGCAAAATCGCGGACAATGTCTGCATCAAGGTGCCCTTGACCATCGACGGGCTCAAGACCTGCAAGGCGCTGACCGACGAAGGCACGCTCGTCAACGTCACCCTCTGCTTCTCCGCCAATCAGGCGCTGCTCGCGGCCAAGGCCGGGGCATCCTTCATCTCCCCCTTCGTTGGCCGCCATGACGATAATGGCTTCGATGGCATGGCGCTGATCCAGGATATTCGCCTGATCTACGACAATTATGGCTTCGACACCGAAATCCTGGTCGCCAGCGTCCGCCATCCCATCCATGTGCTGGAAAGCGCCCGCATCGGCGCCGACGTCATGACCGCACCCCCCGCCGTCATCCGCATGCTGTCCAAGCATGTGCTGACTGACAAGGGGCTGGAAGGCTTCGCCGCCGACTGGGCCAAGACCGGCCAGTCGATCCTGTGATCTGAACAGGCGGGACGGCAACTGTCGTCCCGCCCTAAGGAAAATTCCATGAGCCACGATCCCGACAAGCCCGATTTCGGCTTTCTCTGGTTCTCGCTGCTGCTCACCATCATCGGTCTGGCGCTGCTCATGGTCATGGGTGGTGTCGGTTGTCAGGAAGTCTGCTCCTGACCCTCCAGAGTTTCCGGTGCTTTTGTCATCAGAGGATCACGGCTGATTTTCAACTTCTGCTCCTCTGGAAGGGGGGCATTGTCAACTTCTGCTCCGATCCTTGTTTTATGCGCGCTACAAAGGGATCCGCTGGCGGACAAGTGTCGCTGGCGGCCATGCCGACAAATCAGATTCACGAAGGTCGCGGCGAGGTCCCGGGCAGATCGCGGACACGTTCGGCGTTGAGCAGCATCATATCAATGATGACGAATGAGGGGGCGCTTCTGAGGTGAGCGGAAGGCCATGCAGGCATTGCCAATGAAGCGATCTCACAAAGCCTCTGCCTGATGTGCTGCGTTATTCCGATGGTTCTGTAATGCCCATAAGACGGGGGTTGGCTATTTTGGTAAATTGAGCCTTGTATCTGGGATGATATGTAAATTTATTCGAATGATTCTTATCTACGCCCTGATGTATATTCGACCGCATCATAGTTTAGGTAAAGTTAATCCGTGATGATATGGTGTATCAGTGCGCTATCATGGCACAATGATCTGATGTATCATTCAGAAACAGTCCAATATGCCGCGATTTTACTTTTGCAGATGACATTCTGCGGAAAGCCTACTATGTAGCCTGTCATGCGCCGCTTGGGACGTTTCCTGCTCTGCCTGATTTCGTTGTCCATGCTGACGACGACGATGGTGCATGCCCAGGAAGTTCCTAACGCTCAGGCGCCCACCATCGAATGCTCCGGTTATGTGCATAGTGATGGCGATGCGGACCAGACGCAGGGCGATGCTGACAAGGGCATGCCGCACCATCATGGTGGTTGTCAGGGCGCTCCGGCGTTCGTGCCGGCTTCGGCCAGCGATGATATGCTCCCCTCCGCGGTGAACGCTCCTGCGTTCATTCCTGCACCGATCCCGTCCAAGCGTTGGGCCATCGGCCCCGACCTGCGCCCACCTATAGCCTGACAGAGCCATAATGGACCGTTGCGCCTGAATTCAGGCCGCCGGTCGTCCATGACTCGTGTTCAGGATTCCTATTCATGTTCCGATCCATTGCAGCCTTATTGGCTGCCGTGTCCTGCGTCGCTGTGGCGCAGGCACAGGAGATGCCCGCTGCGGTAGCGGGGGCATCACCCTATACGCTTGATGAGGCGGTTGCCGCAGCTGGTGGCAGCGCCCCGGCGGCCGAAGCCGCGCAGGCCAATGTCGAAGCGGCTCGCGCCGCACGTACCGTCGCTGGCCTTCGTCCCAATCCCACCGTGCAGACGCAGGTGGAAAATATCGCGGGAAGCGGACCCTATCGCGGCGTTGGTAGCGCCGAGTCGACGGTCAGCATGGCTGTTCCCATAGAACTGGGTGGCAAGCGGTCCGCACGCATCGCGGTCGCTAATGCCCAGACCGACAAGGCGCTGCTAGTCTCGGCGATCACGCAGGCAGACATCAGGCTGCAGGTCACGCAGCTGTATATCGAAGCGGCTGCTGCCGAACGGCGTGTCCAGACGGCACGCGATCAATCGCGCATCGCTGGCGACGCAGCGAATGCCGCGAGCGTACGGGTAAAGGCCGGCCGTGCTTCTCCGATTGAGGAGCAGCGCGCCAATGTCGCGAAGATCAACGCCGACGCCGAACTGGTTCGGACCATTCGGCTGGCACAGGCCAGCCGCGCCAATCTTGAGCGTCGGATTGGGCAACCGATGAGCGGACCGCTCGATACGGCTTGGTTGGAGCGCTTGCCACGTGGCTATGGTCCCGAAGTCCCACCGAGCGCGGTAGGTACGCTGGCCCTGGCTGCCGCAGACGCGGACCTTGCCGTAGCTGATGCCAATGTCCGACTCGCCAATTCTCAACGAGTCCCCAATCTCGAAGCTGGCCCCGGTTTACGCAGGCTGTCAGCCACCAACGACACGGCCCTGATCTTCACGGTCACGATGCCTATCCCGATTTTCAATTCGGGTAAGGCGGCTGTCGCGCAGGCTCGCGCGCAGCGCAATCAGGTGGAAGCCCAGAAGCGTATGACGGCACTCGATGTCGAGCAGGCAATCACCGACGCGCAGACATCGGCATCGAATGCCGCAGTCACTGCACAGACGGCTACTGGTCCTGCCCTTGAGGCGGCCCAGGAAGCGGCCCATATTGCTCGCATCGGCTATCGCGAAGGCAAGTTCGGCCAGCTCGACCTGCTCGATGCAGAACGCACGCTTGCTCAGACGCGTCTCGCCGCCATCGACGCACTTGCCTCTTATCAAAATGCCCGCGCGCAACTGGAGCGCCTGACAGCGCCCGCGCCGGAACAGGGGAACTGATCCATGACATCTAAGAAGATCATCTACGCCGCCTTGCCCCTGTCCCTGATGCTGGCGCTCGCCGCTTGCGGAAGCGGTGCCGAGGAGAATCCGTCCAACGACGCGGCACCCGCTGCTGAAGCAAAGGCAGGGGAGAAAGCCGAAGAGGGCAAGATCACGCTCTCGGCCGATCAGATCGCATCGGCTGGCATTCAGACGGCGCGCCCGATGATGGGCGGCTCGGGCACGATCGAGCTCCCCGCTACCATCGATGGCGACCCTCAGGGCACGCAGGTGGTATCGGCCGCGATCGGTGGCCGCGTGGTTTCGCTGACCCGTAACCTTGGGCAGTCGATCGGTCGCGGCCAGACGCTTGCCGTGATCGAGAGCCGCGAGGCCGCCTCGCTCAACGCCGAGACCGAAGCTGCTCGCGCACGGCTGTCTCTGGCGAACAGCAATCTCGCCCGCGAACAGCGTCTGTTTTCGCAGCGCGTCTCGCCTGAGCAGGATCTCATCGCTGCCCGCACTGCGGCGACCGAAGCCCGCATCGCCCTTCGTCTGGCGCAGCAGCAGGTTTCTGCTGCGGGCACGGGTGGCGGCGGCCTCAATCGCATCGGCATCGTGGCGCCTATGTCGGGTCAGGTTATCGGCCGCAGCGTGGTGCTGGGGCAGACGGTCGCGGCGGATGCTGAATTGTTCCGCGTCGCCAACCTTTCGAGCGTGTCGCTTTCGCTCAACCTGCAGCCGCAGGATGCGGGCCGGGTGCGTCCGGGCGCAACGGTGAATATCAAGGCAGCTGGTCGACAGGCGACCGCGAAGGTGACGTTCGTGTCGCCGGCGCTCGATGCCAATACGCGACTGGTTCCCGTCATCGCGACTCTCGACAATCGTGATGGCCTCTGGCGCGTCGGCGAGCCGGTTACGGCATCGGTCGCGCTCACCGGCAGCGGCGGCGATGGCGCGATCCGTGTGCCGCTGACTGCAGTGCAGACAGAGGAGGGCAGGTCGGTCGTCTTTGTGCGGACCAAGACCGGGTTCCAGGCAACCGCCGTCCAATTGGGCGACAGTGCCGGCGACAGCGTGATCATCAAGTCGGGCCTGAAGGGCACCGAGGAGATCGCCACCGTCAATAGCTTCACGCTCAAGGCCGAACTCGGCAAGAGCGAAGCCGCGGAGGACTGAGCCGATGATCGCCCCAATCGTAACATGGGCGGTTCACAAGCGCTGGCTCGTCCTGCTGCTGACCGCCATTGCCGCCGTGATCGGCGCC
This sequence comes from Sphingobium sp. ba1, assembly GCF_000743655.1. Lineage (NCBI taxonomy): Bacteria > Pseudomonadati > Pseudomonadota > Alphaproteobacteria > Sphingomonadales > Sphingobiaceae > Sphingobium > Sphingobium sp. ba1. The sequence goes on along the minus strand of NZ_JPPQ01000083.1, from coordinate 279,673 downwards.
GCCGCCCTGTCTCGCCTGCCTATCGACGCAGTGCCGGACATCACCAACAATCAGGTGCAGATCAACGTCCGTGCGCCCGCGCTTTCGCCCGAACTGGTCGAAAAGCAGGTGGCGTTCCCGATCGAGACTGCGCTCGCCGGCATTCCGGGCCTCGAATATAGCCGTTCGCTTAGCCGCAATGGTTTCGCGCAGGTGACGGCGGTCTTCTCCGATCAGACGGATATCTTTTTCGCCCGCCAGCAGGTCGGCGAGCGCCTGACAGGCGTGTCCGAGAACTTGCCCGATGGCGTAACGCCCGAAATGGGCCCGATCGCCACCGGTCTGGGCGAGGTCTATATGTGGACCGTCCGTCTGGAGCATCGCAAGGACGACAAGCACCAGCCGGGTGAACCCGGCATGCAGCCCGATGGCAGCTACATCACGCCGGAAGGCGAACGGCTGACGAACGACACCGACAAGGCGACCTACCTGCGTACCGCGCAGGACTGGATCGTTTCGCCGCTGCTGAAGAACACGCAGGGCTTGGCCGGCGTCGATTCGATTGGCGGCTATGCCAAGCAGTTCCTCGTCGTGCCCGACGTCCAGCGCCTGGCTTCGATGGGGATCACGCTGACGCAGCTCAGCACAGCCCTCGAACGCAACAACACCAGCGTCGGTGGCGGCTTCGTCAATCGCAATGGCGAAGGTCTGGCAGTCCGTGCGGACGCTCTTGTCCGTAACGCCGACGAACTTTCCAAGATCGTGGTGGCCACCCGGGAAGGTGTACCCATCACCCTTGGTCAGGTTGCATCTGTTCGTACCGGTCAGGCGATTCGCATGGGGTCGGCGTCCGAAAACGGAACTGAGGTCGTCGTCGGCACCGCCATCATGCGGATCGGCGAGAATAGCCGCACCGTCGCGACCGCAGTCGCCAACCGGCTGGAGGAGATCAACGCCTCACTGCCGCCAGACGTAATCGTCCAGCCTGTGCTGAACCGTACGGCGCTGGTGAACTCGACCATCAAGACGGTCGCCAAGAATCTGGGCGAAGGCGCGGTCCTTGTCATCGTGGTGCTGTTTCTGCTGCTCGGCAACTTCCGTGCCGCGCTGATCGCCGCCGTCATCATCCCGGTGACCATGATGCTGACCGGCTTTGGCATGTTGCGTGCCGGGGTGTCAGCGAACCTCATGAGCCTTGGCGCGCTCGACTTTGGCCTCATTGTCGATGGCGCCGTCATCATCGTCGAAAATGCCCTGCGACGCATGGCTGAGCATCAGCATCACGAAGGGCGTCTGCTCACCGTGAAGGAACGGCTGGATACGGTCGCTTCTGCTGCCCGGGAGATGATCAAGCCGTCGGTCTATGGCCAGGCGATCATCATCCTCGTTTATGTGCCGCTCCTCACCCTGACCGGTGTCGAGGGCAAGACCTTCGTGCCGATGGCGCTTACCGTAATCATCGCGCTGGTTTGCGCCTTCATCCTCTCCCTGACCTTTGTTCCCGCCGCGATCGCCCTGTGGCTGTCCAAGCGGATCGAAGAGAAGGAAGGACGGATCATGAGCTGGCTCAAGGCCCGCTACGAACCCGGTCTCGACCGGGCGATGAAGCGGCCTGTAGTCACTGTCGGCGCTGGTGTCGGCGGCTTCGTTCTCGCGATCCTGGCCTTCATGTCTCTGGGCCAGGTTTTCCTGCCGCAGCTTGATGAGGGCGACCTTCTGATTCAGGCTCTGCGTATTCCGGCGACGTCGGTGCAGCAGAGCCAGGCGATGCAGGTGCCGATCGAACAGATGATGTCGAAGCAGCCGGAGGTGAAGTTCGTCTTCTCCAAGACCGGTACGGCCGAACTGGCATCCGACCCGATGCCGCCCAACGCCACTGATATGTTCGTAATCCTCAAGGACCGGAAGGAATGGCCGGACCCCAGCCTGAAGAAGGAGGAACTCATCTCTCGGATCGAGGGGGAACTCGCCAAATTCCCGGGCAACGCCTACGAGATCACCCAGCCGATCCAGATGCGCTTCAACGAGCTCATCGCCGGCGTGCGTGGTGATATCGCGGTCAAGGTCTTCGGGGACGACTTCAACTCGATGAACGCGACGGCTGAGAAGATCGCCAGCGTCCTGCGTCGTACGCAGGGGGCCGCCGACGTGAAGGTCGAGCAAACCACGGGCCTTCCGATGCTCGACATTCGGGTGAATCGCGACGCCATGGCCCGCCTCGGCGTCACCGCTCAGGACGTGCAGGACATCGTGAACGCAACGCTGGGTGGCCAGCAGTCGGGCATGATTTTCGAAGGCGACCGCCGCTTCCCGGTGGTAATCCGACTTTCCGAAGATCAGCGTGGTGACATCTCGCTGCTCAGTCAGGTTCAGGTGCCGACCCCGAGCGGCCAGTTTGTTCCGCTGGCCAGCGTTGCGGATATCCGCGTCGTCGACGGTCCAAATCAGATCAGCCGTGAAAACGGCAAGCGTCGTGTAGTAGTCCAGGCGAACGTGCGTGGCCGTGACGTCGGCGGCGTGGTCGCGGATGCGCAGGCTGCCATTGGTAAGGAAGTGCGTCTTCCGCCGGGCAGCTATCTCGAATGGGGTGGCCAGTTCGAAAATCTGGCTTCGGCTCAGGAACGCCTACAGCTGGTGATCCCGGCCTGCTTTGTTTTGATCCTGCTGCTCCTCTATGGCGCGTTGGGGTCAGTCCGAGATGCCGCCATCGTGTTCACCGGCGTTCCTCTCGCCCTCGTGGGCGGCGTGCTGGCCCTCTTCCTTCGGGGTATGGACTTCTCCATCTCCGCAGCGGTCGGGTTCATCGCGCTGTCCGGCATCGCGGTCCTGAACGGTCTCGTCATGGTGTCCTCCATTCAGGATCTCATGCGAACCGGCATGGACCGGGCCGAAGCCGCTCGGGTGGGCGCGCTTCAGCGTCTGAGGCCAGTGGTCATGACGGCGTTGGTCGCAAGCCTCGGCTTCGTGCCCATGGCCTTGGGCAGCGGCGCTGGCGCCGAAGTCCAGAAGCCGCTGGCGACGGTCGTAATCGGCGGCCTGATCTCTGCGACGCTCCTGACCCTGTTCGTCCTGCCGACGCTCTACGCGCGATACGGCCGCACGACGATGGTCGAGGAGGATGATCCAGAGATCGAGGTCTCCCCGTCTGTTCAACCGCAGCACTGATGTGACGGGAGGGCAGCAACTGCCCTCCCGCCTCTTCCTGATCGAAGGAAAGGATCAGACCGATGAGAGAGGAAACCATATTCAGTCCTCAGATCTCGCGTTTGCGGGCGTGGACACTGTTGGCCGACCTCAATCGCTATGAGGCGTGGCATCCGCACTATTGTTTTGGTGCGGGGGTCGTCGAGCTTGGGAACAAGATCGACATGACCTGGACCTTGATGGGCAAGCGAGCATCGCTCGAAGCCATAATCGTGGCCAATGAGAAGCCCGACACTATCCGCTGGAAAGCGGCGACGTTTCTGCTTTTCAGCATCGAAGAGGGATATGAAATTTTCGAGGACGAGACTGGCCTGCACGTCCGGCACAGTTTCGAGTGCAAGGGCATCCTTGGATTATTGGCACGCCCTTTAGCCGGGGGCCTTCGCCGTCAGATGAAGATCCAGGACGCAAGGTTCATGGCAGCAACGAAGCGAACGGTCCGCTCGGTTGCCCCAGCCAATCGTCACAAGCGTCGTGCTCTCAACGTGACCAAGGGTAAGGAGAGGCGCGATGGATAGCGCAACGACTGGCGCCGATCAGGGAATGGAGCGCAAGACGCTTTGGATCGTGCTGATCCTCAATGTTCTCATATTTGCTGCCTTCTTCGTCGTGGGCTTCACCGGAGATTCCAGCGCGCTCATTGCCAATGGCGTCGACAATTTGTCGGATGCGCTCGTTTATGCGCTGAGCCTTGTAGCCCTGAGCCGAGGCGTCACGTGGAAGAGCCGAGCGGCAATGTTCTCAGGCTCCATGCTGCTGGTCTTCGCAGTCGGCATCCTCATCGACGTCGGTCGTCGATATGTCTACGGCAGCGAGCCCATTGGCACGGCCATGATGGCGATGTCGGCTGTGGCAGCCATCGTAAACTTCATCTGCCTAAGGCTGCTGCAACGGCTTGAGCAGCCCGACGTCAACATGCGCGCAGCTACAACCTTTAGCTTCAACGACTTCATTTCGAATGGCGGCATTTTGATCGCCGGCGTGCTGGTTTGGTGGCTCGGCACAAACTGGCCGGATCTTCTCGTCGGCGTCGCCACTGCGCTGATCGCCATCAAGGGCGGGGTCGAGATCCTGAAGGATGCTCGTAGCGAAATTCGGGAGGCCAAGGGCCGCCCAGAAATCAAGGAGGCCTGAAATGACAACTCGTACTTCTCCGCAAGGACTTCCCTGTCCGGTCTGCAAGGTCGACCTGCTCATGAGCGAGCGGCAGGGCATCGAGATCGACTATTGCCCTCAATGTCGTGGCGTCTGGCTCGACCGCGGTGAACTCGACAAGATCATCGAACGCAGCATCAGCGAAACTCAGCCGACCGAACGGCGTGAAGGCACGCTTGGTGTGTTCGGCTCAAAGCATGGAAGCGATCGTGGCGACAGCCACGGATCTCGGGGCGGCCACCATGGTCGTCGCAAGGGCTTCCTGCGCGATCTCTTCGACTGACAACCAGCTTGGCCGCCGCACCTACCCCCTGTGTGCGAGAACGGCCCGCGTCATGGGCGGCATCCCTCGCCGCCCATGACGACAGTTTCTTCCTCCTGATCCGGGAAACAACATGCGCCTGAAACAATATCGTTTGAGCCGTCTCTCCCTGACCGTAGGAGGCCTGATGCTCAGCCTGATGGGATGTCAGCAGAATGGTGGCGGCGATGAAAGCCGTCATGATCGCAATTCCATTCCCACGCTCGTTGGGGAGCATCTCTACGCATGTGAGGATGGAACGCAGCTGGACGGCGATTTCCTGGTCGATGGGCTGACCCTCGATCTGGCGATCCTGCCGAACCAGAAGCCGATCCGTCTGACTGCGCCCGACACGGGCCTGACCTATGTCGGCGATAAGCTCAATGTCAGCCTGACCGGCGTCGACACGTTGAAGCTAGTACGCGCCGATCAAAAACCGCTGATCTGCAGGAGAACCCGGACGATCAGCAAGCAGGGACGCCTGCATCCACCCTGATGGCAACTGTTTTTACCGAAGATAGCGTGTCCCAACCAGGATGATGGTCATGATTCAAAAACTCCGCCTTGATGTCCCCCTGCTGCTCCCCGAAGTCACCGACACGGCTGATGGCTGCGTTTCGCGCCTGATATCCTTGATCGAAAGCCGTCCCGGTGTTTCTGAAGTGCATGTCACGAAGGAACCAGCCGGCACACTGCCGCAGCTGTGCATCCACTATGATCCGGACGCGATCTCTCTTCCTCGTATCCGGGAGCTGGCGAAGGCGGCGGGGACGCAGATCGCAGAGCGCATCGGCCATGCGGTGTGGGAGGTCGACGGCATTGGCCATCAAAGGCGTGCCAGGTCTATTGGCGAAACGCTTCGCGCGCTGCCAGGCGTGCTCGAAGCCGAGGCCATTCTTCCCGGGACGGTGCGGGTTGAGTTTGATCGCACGATCACGTCGGAGGATGGCATTCTCACGGGGCTTCGCGATGCCGGTGTAACACCCAAGGCACTCGCGGCTTCCGGAAAGAAGCCCGTGGCGCACGACCACGACAAGGATCACGATCACCCGGCTGTCGAGAAGCACGACCACGATCATGGGCATGGCGGACTGCTTGGGCCCAACACCGAGCTGATCTTCGCTCTTGCCTGCGGCGGCGCGCTGGGGGTGGGCTACCTCATCGAGACGTTCGTGACGGCCCCCGCCTGGGTGCCGTTCGCTCTCTTCATCGCGGCTTATGTGTTCGGCGGCTTCTACACCGTGCGTGAGGCTATCGAAAATCTGCGCCAGAAGCGCTTCGAGATCGATACACTGATGCTGGTGGCAGCCGCTGGTGCGGCGGCGCTAGGCGCTTGGGCCGAAGGTGCCTTGTTGCTGTTTCTCTTCAGTTTGGGGCATGCACTCGAGCATTACGCCATGGGCCGCGCCAAGCGTGCGATCGAAGCTCTGGCCGAGTTGGCGCCGCGAACGGCCACCGTTCGGCGCATGGATGGTGGCTCCAGTGTCGTGCCGGTCGAGGAACTGGTCCTTGGTGATGTCGTCATCATCAAGCCGGACGAGCGCATCGCCGCCGATGGCTTCGTCATCAAGGGCAATTCTGCGGTCAATCAAGCGCCTGTCACTGGCGAAAGCATCCCGGTCGACAAGGAGCCGGTCGAAAGCGCGGACTCTGCTCGGGCCAATCCTGATCGCGTCGCTGCAGCCAGCAGGGTCTTCGCCGGCACGATCAACGGCAGCGGCCTCATCGAGATCGAAGTCACGCGCCTATCGAACGAGAGCACGCTCGCCAAGGTCGTGAAGATGGTCAGCGAGGCGGAGACGCAGAAGTCGCCGACCCAGCGGTTCACTGATCGCTTCGAGCGCTTCTTCGTGCCTGCCGTTCTTGTCTTGGCATTCCTGCTTCTATTCGCATGGGTCGTCGTCGATGAGCCATTCCGCGACAGTTTCTATAGGGCGATGGCCGTCCTTGTGGCCGCCAGCCCCTGCGCGCTGGCCATCGCGACGCCGAGCGCCGTGCTGTCGGGTGTCGCCCGTGCCGCGCGGGGCGGCGTCCTGGTAAAGGGCGGTGCGCCGCTCGAATTGCTGGGATCGCTCGATGCCATCGCGTTCGACAAGACCGGCACGCTGACGATGGGCGAGCCACGCATCCAGCAGATCATCCCGGCGCCTGGCGTCACCAAGGAAGAACTGATGGCGCTGGCGGTGGCTGTAGAAAGCCTCAGCGACCATCCCTTGGCCCAGGCAATTGCGCGTGATGGGCGCGAGCATATTGGCGATCATCCAGTTCCGGAGGCCGAAAATCTGAAGAGCCTCACGGGTCGCGGCATCTCGGCTCTTGTCGGTGAGGATGAAGTTCTCATCGGCAAGGCCGAGATGTTCGGCAGCGACGGCATAGCCCCGCTGTCCGGCGAGATGGATACCGCGATCAAGACGCTCCGGGAGGCAGGACAGACCAGCATGGTCGTGCGCAGCGGCTCCCGGGATATGGGGGCTATCGGTCTTCTGGATACGCCGCGCGAAGCAGCCCGCGCGGCGCTGGAACGCCTGCGCGAGATCGGCATCAAGCGGATGATCATGATCTCGGGCGATCACCAGCGGGTGGCTGATGCCATAGGCAAGCAGGTCGGGATCGATGAAGCCTGGGGCGATCTTATGCCCGAAGACAAGGTCGAGGCCATCAAGAAGCTGAGGGCCGAGACAAAGGTCGCGATGGTCGGTGATGGCGTGAACGATGCGCCCGCCATGGCGACAGCGACCGTCGGGATTGCGATGGGCGCAGCCGGCTCGGATGTCGCGCTGGAAACCGCCGACGTGGCGCTGATGGCAGACAACCTGTCGCATCTGCCGTTCGCTGTCGGTCTCAGCCGGAGCACGCGCTGGGTTATCCGGCAGAATGTGTTCGTCAGCCTGGGTGTCGTCGCCTTCCTCGTTCCGGCGACCATCCTGGGTCTTGGTATCGGACCGGCTGTCGCCCTTCACGAAGGATCGACGCTGTTGGTGGTTATCAACGCGCTGCGGCTTCTGGCGTATCGAGATCCGGTCCGTGTCTAAGCAGGACGCGGACCACCATCGAGAAGCGACGTGAGGATCGGAAGATTCGACGCCATCTTCGTCGGGACAGGCATACTGATATGCGTCGCTCTCGCTGTGGTGGGAGTGTGGGCGATGTCCGGCGTACTGCACGCACCACTTAATGATCCTCCCGCCACGAAGCGTGTGCATTTTACGATCCAGCCGGGCGAAACGCAGCGCGTAGCAGCCTATGTGGCCGGGGAGGGGACCGTACGGTTCGTAAGCGAGAGCCGCGGCGCGAAGGTCCGCTATCGCCTTCGCCTGGAAGATGGGCACCAAGGGTCCATTCTTGCCGATACGATTGCTTCGGGCATTCAGCGGGGGGAGTTACGTCCGCAGCATGGCAGCCTGTACGAATGGTCTTGGAACAACCTATCGCCTGGGCCGGTGCATGTTGGCTTCTTTGCCGAGGGCAACTTCGACATCCTGAACCGAACAGGCGCTCGTCAGCCTGAATCCTTGGTGGCCCCCTGATTTTAAGAATTGGGCGCTACGCCTCTCACATCATAGATAATGGAGCACCGCGATGATCGTCGGAGCGCGTCCCCGCCTGCAGCAGATCATACTCGAAATCTGGAAGCCACTGACCATCCTGTTTGCCTGGGATGTGGCAGTCACCATCTTCCACCGGTTCATGCCAATCAAGGAGCCTGCGCTGCCAGTCGCGCTGTTCGGCACGGCCATAGCTTTGTTTCTCGGCTTCAGGACGAACGCCGCTTACGCCCGCTGGTGGGAGGCGCGCACCTTATGGGGCGCTTTGATCAACGCCTCGCGCAGCATGGCCCGTTTGTGTCGCAATGTATTGCCGGCTGGCCCGGAAGCGGAAGCTATTGTGCTGCGGCAGATCTCTTTCGCGCACGCGATGCGGTGCCGGCTGCGGGGGCAGGATCCGACAGAGGATATTAAGCGGCTGGCGGGCAAGGAGGCCGCCGAAGTGGCTGCCGAGCGTACGAACCGCCCCAATGCGTTGCTCGAGGACATGTCTCGGATCGTGTCTGGAGCGCGGACTGACGGGAAGATCGACACCATCCAGCAGTCCCTGTTCGAACGAGTGATGATCGATATCGCCAATGCCCAAGGGGGCATGGAGCGCATCAAGAATACGCCGCTGCCCAATGGCTTTGAGTTCATGCCGAACTTCTTCACGCGGCTGTTCTGCGTGCTGTTGCCGATCTCGTTGGTGGAGACGTTGGATCTCTACACACCGATCGGATCGACCCTGATCGGGATGATCTTCCTGGCTGCGTTGCGGATCGGGCAGGATCTGACGGACCCGTTTGCCAACACCGTCCATGACGTGCCGCTATCGACGATGTGTCGGACGATCGAGATCGATCTTCTGGAGTCCCTAGGGCGGAAGGGGCCTGGGCCACTTCCTCCTGTGGCGGGAACGCAGTGGTAGAGTAGGGGATCAAAGGCCGGACGTAGCCGTTACACCCTTCAACAGGCCGTAAAGGGGCGGAAATCAATCGTTACGATCGAGTTGGGCGCCAGCGACAGGCGGTTCCTATCTGCCTTGCGCGCCCATTCATTTAAAGGAGTATGAAGTGGCAACAGCAAGCGTAATCAGCACGCAACCGACCCCGGACGAGGCCCTGCAGCGTCTGGTCGACGGCAATGAGGCATTCGTGGCCGATGCGCCGGTGCCGGCCGACTTGTCACGCGAGCGGCGACTGGCGCTCGCAGAAGGTCAGCAGCCGTTCGCGACGCTGGTGGGCTGTTCGGACTCTCGCGTTGGCCCAGAACAGCTGTTTGGCGCCGGCCTCGGCGAACTGTTCATTGTCCGGACTGCCGGTAACAACGTGGACACCGCCGGCATGGGGTCCATCGAATATTCGGTGGCCGTGCTGAAGGTGCCGCTCATCGTCGTGTTGGGGCATGAGAAGTGCGGCGCCGTTGCGGCTGCAGCCGACGTCGTGACGAAGGATACACGGTTTCCGGGTAGCATTGCTCGTATGATCGAGCCGATCGTACCGGCCGTCTTGGCAGCTCAGCGCAATGTCGGCGAAGACAAGCTGGTCGATACCGCGGTCGAGGAAAACGTCCGGCGTATGGTCGAACGCCTGCAGAAGTTCTCAGAGCCGATGCTGATCGAACCGCAGGAGCGTGGCGAGTTGAAGGTCGTGGGCGCCGTGTACGAACTGTCGACCGGCCGGGTTCGCTGGCTCTAAAAGCGCAGGCCTTCCCGACGGACATAATCAGAGTTTGGCTGGTTATGTCCGTCGGGAGTGCGCGGATATCATGGCGGTGATAGTCGCCCTTTGATGCTGAGCGTCATTTGTAGAAGCTGCTTGTGTCGACTTTTACTCGCACGTCTGACGCGGTCACCGTCAGCGGGTCGCTGATGGGAAGTTCGATTTCTGCCTCATAAGGATATTCGTCAGTGTCGCGGGAGCCGATATCGTTCGCAACATCAGATCCTGAGCCATATTGCAGTTCGACCACAACGGATCCGGTCACCTCGTAGTAGATCGTGTTGGCATCCATGTCGGTGACCACGATTTCGTCGACCCAGTGATGGTCAATTGCGGTGTGGGTAGACAGCTCATCGAGCTCCTGGATTGCTTCCCCAATCATCTTCTCGAACACGGCGGTCTGCATCGCTCCTGCGACTGCCTCTTCGATAAAGTCCCGGCTCTCTTCAGCCGCATCCAGTAGGGCGTTGATTCCGTCGAGAACTTCGCTGAAAATCCGCCTGATTTTTGAACCGTCGGCTAGGATGGTGTTTGGGCGGACATGTGTAGAGCGGTTTAGCGCATTCACCATTTCAATCAATTCGTCGGCGTGGGGCTTCACCTCGAACTTCAGTATGTCCTTTACGAATTGGTCTGAAAGGCCGGCCTTGATGATGTAATTCGCCCGTTGCCTCCTCGTCACTGTATCGGTGTCTGGTGCTTGCACGAACCAGACGCATGCGCGGACATCTTCGTCAGGTGACAGTTTGTGGATGATATGACTGATCGCTTCGCGCAGGCCGGCTGCTACGAAGTTTCCACGGATTGGGTTGCTCTTGCTCTTCCCTACTTTGATGCAGCCTTTGAAGACTGTTTTCAGGAATTTGTCCCGATCGAAACGCTTTGCGAGAGCGCGTGACGCTTCGCTGATCTCGCGCCAGGTAGCAATCTCATTTGTCATTATTATTCCATTTCAACATCATATTTTGATATTTCTGTCCAAGTTTCGATCTTGAGTTGGCCGGACTTCACTCAGTGCCCTTAGGCAGACGACATCGAAACGCTAGCTGGACTGATGCGGGATGGTGCTTGTCGTCACCGGGACGAAGGCAAGGTTCGTCCACCAAACTTTTTAATCTGAGCAGCGACGCCCCTCTTGATCAGCGACACTGCCCGTTCGTTGGGGTTTCCGCTGAGCAGGAACAATGAGAACTGGCGCAGCTTATGTCGGGTCAAGATCGGGATCGGCTCGGACACGAAACTGAAGATGGTCCGTAGGCGTTCGGCCGCGAATTTTTCTACCTTGTCAGGGTCGGCACTTCGGTTGGGCGTTGATGTGGCCGCAAAGTCGAAGAGGTCTGAAGGCTTGGGGGTGTACTTGTAGAAGTGCTGCTCCCAATCGGGGGTGCCGAAAACCTCATTCAGCGATGCCCTTTTTCCAGCGTCGAGAGCCGCATGGTCGTGGCTCAACTGGCGAAGGGCGGCGTGCAGTGGAAAGAGATACCAGACGTCTGCTCGTTGGGTGTTTGCAAGATATCTCAAAGTATCCCATCGAACAGACATGCCATAGGGGTCGAGGAATACGACGGCGCGCTGAAGTCCGCTCCGGCCCGGCTGCGTCCAAGGGCCATTGGAGAACACCTTGCGCAGTTCATCGTTGGCATCCCCAGGGACGCATCGGATGTCGTGGTTTGGAAAGTCGGATTTCACCCGCTCTAGTGCGGCGAAGCGCTGTGGATCCTTCTCGATGAATACGAAGTGGCGGAAGGGCGGATCAATGGCTATCGCACGACGTGCAGAGCCCTCCAGGCGGACGCGTTCCATGACTCCTGGCTCTTGGCTAAAAAGCCCGGCCGACTTGCTTTCGATGGTGCGGTCACCTGTCCCGGCGAATGCATCAATGTACCACGTTTCGAAGGGATTGGTCGGCGACGGACTCGCTTGCAGCGCTCGCGTGTAAAAGTTGAGGTAATCGGAAACAGCATTGAGCTTGATCTCGGTCCACCCGCCACCAAAGGTATGTTCAGCTCTTTCCACATCGGCCATGTCGGGTTTGTCTCGGTTAGGCCTCAGCGGCACCGTTGATCTTGTCTGGTGGGGATATGCCCCTCGTTAAGCGGCGCGCGAGGCGACGGGAACCGGCAGCTCGTTCCATTCGCGCCCGTCGAGATCACGGCCGCCGGTCTTTGGCCGGATGCCGCCCCATTGTTTGAAGAAGAACGCGACGCCTTGTTCGGCGCATAGGTCGCGAATTTCACGCGCCCATTCGATTGCCATCGGCCGCGCGCCCGGCCCACTTTCGCCGCCCGCAATAACCCAGTGAATGCCCGTGAGATCAACTTTTCCGACTGAACCGATCAGCGGTTCTACGGAAAGGAAGCGGACGCCAGCAGGTGCATCTCGCAGATGCGTAATACGAGCGCTGGATTTGCTGTCTTCGACCGACACACCGAGCCAAATGTGAGCCGGTGGTGTGGCATCACGGTAGCGCCGCTTGAGATAGCTGCGCATCAGCGAACTGCGTTTCGTCAACACTTGGAAGACGTGCCAATCCGCCTTCTCCATCGTGTCGAAGACCTGATCGATGAAGGTGCGGGGCACCTCCTTGTGGAATAGGTCGCTCATCGAATTGACGAAGATCATCCGGGACCGCTTCCAAGCGAGCGGTTGCGCTAGCCGTTCAGGCCGAAGGGTGAGGTCGAAGCCATGTTCGAAAGGATGACCTGGGATGCCGCGCCACCGCTCAGAGAAGCGGGCGGCATAGCAATTGTCGCAGCCGGCAGTAATCTTCGTACAACCCGTCACCGGATTCCACGTCGCATCTGTCCACTCGATTGCACTGCCGTCGGCCATAATAACGCGCCCCTAGAACGTACCATGAATCTTGGCATATCGCGAATCGTGGGGCAACGAGTTTCGGTGCCAAAACTGGAAAATATGAGCAAAATGAATGAGAAGGGGATGGACAGTTGCTGTAAGTATTACTCATAACTTGTCTATGGCGGCAGGGCCAGCGAGGCATCAATCCATGGCAGGTAATCTGGGTTACGATTGGATCGTGGGCGGTAGTCTGCCCGAACTCGGTCGCCACAGTGCGGCAAAGCATGAGATATTCGATGCCTATGTTGGGGCGTACATTCGCACACTGACTAAGAGTCATCGCACCCGTGCTCTCAACCTCACAATCGTTGACGGGTTCTGTGGTGGCGGTCGCTATACGCTTGATGGCGGTCAGGTTGACGGGTCTCCACTTCGAATGTTGGCTGCAGTCGACCGGGTTCGGGCTGAGGTCGCAGCGGCACGGACACTAGGCATTGCGATCAATGTCGACTTTGTCTTCGTCGATGCGAACCGCAACCATATCGATTTTCTACGGGATCTTCTGGAAAGCGAGGGTCACGGCTCTCGGATCGGGCGGGACATCCATATCCTCACTTCGAAGTTTGAAGAGGTCTCTGGAGATGTGATCGCACGCATCCAGGCAAGAGGGCGGGCGCATCGCTCCTTGTTCTTCCTGGATCAATACGGATGGAGTTCAGTCACATTCGCCACAATCCGCAAGATCATGGCAGCCCTTCAAAACCCGGAAGTGGTGCTGACCTTCATGGTAGACCATCTGGTGAACCTGCTGAATGACAGGATGATCGACACCGCGGGCTTGGCGGCGGTCGATCTCGGTCGCAGTGATGTCCAGGACATGCTGCAAATGAAGCAGATGCGGGGTTGGAAGCGCTTCATCCAAAACACGCTCTACGAGCATATCCAGCGGAACACTGGCGCCGATTATTACACGCCGTTTTTCATCCACCCCGAAGGCGGGTCCAATCGGGATTATTGGCTCCTGCACCTGTCGAAGCACCATTCGGCTCGAGAGGAAATGGGCAAGATCCACTGGGGAATGGAAAACACATTCGAGCATTTCGGTCGAGCGGGCTTTAACTCGCTTGGTTTTAATCCAAGCGAGGATGTGCGGAAGGATATGTTGGACTTTGGCTTCAACGACAACGCGCGAACCAGGTCGGAGAACGCCGTTGTCGACCAACTCGCCAGGATGCTTCACGCACGGGCGGCAGCCGGGAAGGGGCCGCTGACCAAGAAAGAACTGTTCGCATCCCATTGCAACGAGGCGCCGGTAATCGGTGAGATCGTGGATGCAGCGCTGGTCGAACTACGCAAGGCGCAGGATGTGATTATCACTGGCAAGGATGGAGCGTTGCGACGGTCAGTGAAGACGTTCGCTTGGGATGACGAGATCAAGGTGTCTCGGGAGCCTGGCCTTTTCTCTGTGTTCGATCAAAGAGCAGCGTGACAGGTCAATCATTTCAGATGCCGTATGTCAGCTACCAGATCCTTTTGTAGGTTTTCCCGTTAAGATCGGTGAGCTTGGGATCTGCAGGCATTAGGTCAATGCATCGTTGAAGAGTGGGAATGTCTCGCACGAAATGCATTGGTGTGGTGTTTGCGATTCGATGGTTTGGGGTGGAGAGGAAAGCTCCGGCTGCCTCTGTCGTGTCAAAAACGCGATCGCACATTGCGACGAGAATTTCGATGTAGGATAGACCTTTGCGCATCATGGTGTAAGACGCGCATCGACGATGAGTGTTTTCGAGAAACGGGTGCGGGCCGCCGCCCTCTGCATCGGGCTTGTTGTATTGCCGTGCTTGCCTTCTTCGAAGCCACTCTTCCTCGATGCCTAGTAGGTGTCGGACGGGCCATCCACCGTCCAGCATGTTCACTATGGCCAGCATCTCTGCGACGAGACGGGCGTAGGCCACTCCGCCTTCAATACAGATTTGTCGCGGGGTTATGCCGTTGTGCGAGAGCGGCTCGACATACCAATCGCGAAATTCGAATCCAGATAGCTTGCGGCGACGTCCTGCGGCTATGTATTCTCGTTGAAGCTTTTTTCGACGCTTAATGTAGGCCGCTCTTTCTGGATTGATACGAAAGGTATTTGGTTTGGATCCGTGGCAAATTATGCGCCTGGCGATCGGATGTGCGTCTTCTATATCTGGCTCGTCGCATAGCATTCGCATGTAGGTTGCGACTGCCTGATTAGGTGTCCCATATTCTTTACGGCTGATGCCGGCAGCTTCAAGCACATCCGGGTCAACTTCATATGGGCTTGGAAGCTCAGCATTCAAAAATGGGTGGCGTACGGGAGGAACTGAATTTTGTGGTTGGTCTGCCCGGGTACGGGAGAGGTAAATGTTGGGTGGTCTGTCGTATAGGATATCGCCATTTTCATCCGGTTTGGACCGGAGAAAATCGCGAAGGGTTACGTGCTGCCAATTTCGGGCAGGCGCAGAGAACCAGTGCTCACCGGGTATCGTTCTGCCGACAAAAGCTCCAGTTCCGTAGTACGTAATTTCAGCTTCGTGCTGCTTGCGGGTCTCACTTTTTATCCGATGGGGAATGTTTTCTATCAGGTCGCGCAGTCGATTGCCTTCGTTGGTGATGATTTGCCTTCTTTCTTCCTTGAGAAGGGCAATGCGTTCGGGCTCCAACTGATGCGCGATCCAGACGCGGGGGGCATCGGAAAGGATCGCCTGTCGCAGATCTTGGCCCGAAGTTGTCTCGAAATCATAGTCAGCGACGTCGATCTCGATGCATGACTGGATACGCTGGCGGAGAAGCTCTGCCTTGGCTTCGTCAACCGCGTGGTAAACCTTGATCTCGACATTCAGGCGTCCATCGGGATGATATAATACGATGTCAGGCCTGATGCCGTCCTGCCACTCTTCCAACGTAACGGCATGGTATTTCCACTCCGTCTCAAAGTCGCGTGCTATGTCCAGATATTCGACATGGTGCAGAGGAAGTCCGACAGTACGGGCCTCTTCGATTACCATCTTCGACCACAGGTGAAGGCTTGTTTCGAGGCCGGATGTGCATTCGTCATGCGAAACATGTGCAAAGTGACCGCGCCGAGTTATGATTTTGTCGCTACCCTTACGGGTATGCGGGACGGTTTCTGCAACGTGGCGCATTTCGGATTGGCAGCCGGCGCAGATAAATGGCGCTTGGGTTTTAGAAGCGTCATCGATGTGAACGACCTTGCCGGTTGATTTCACAAGAGCGAAGGGATGTTTCAGCATTTTGAACCATGGACAGATCTATTGTGGCGAGGCGTCCAATGGATGAATTTCCTTTGTCGCCGTGGAGCGCGCACAAAGTTCCTACGTTCTTTTTATCTCTTCCTCTCCTGCCGACCCAAGCCATTTGGAACAGTCAGAGTGAACCGCGACTCTTGTGAAGGCTTTCTGTCTGGGCCCGTGGTTATGGATATTCCGATCGCGTGTTCCTAAAAATTTATCCCACATTTCCACGATTCGAGAAAATGTGGGATAAATCGCGATATTCCTGTCGGTTATGCCACTGTCGCGACTTCGACGGTAAGGTGCTGGAGCTCGTGAACGGGCACCAGGCGCCGCCGGATTTCCGTCGCATCTACACCCGGATGGGCAGACACGCCGACGATCGCGGAGTGTGCTTCAGGGCCGATCTTCCACACGTGCAGATCCGTGATCCGGGCATCGCCAGTCGTCTCGACCAACTCGCGGACTTCATCGGCCACGTGGCGATCGGTGCGATCCAGGAGAATGGCGGCCGTGTCGCGCATCAGTGACCATGACCAGCGTGCAATCACAACGGCACCGACAATGCCCATGATGGGATCCATCCATACCCAGCCCAGATAGCGACCGGCCAGAAGTGCGGCGATCGCCAACACCGATGTCAGGGCATCGGCCAGAACATGCATGTAGGCAGAACGCAGATTGTTGTCGCCACCATGGCTGTGACCATGGTGATGCCCGTGATCATGGTGATGACCATGGTCGTGCCCATGACCACCAGATAGAAGGAAGGCCGACGCTATGTTCACGAGCAGTCCGAGGATTGCGATCCATGTGGCTTCCGCGAAGGCGACGTTGATAGGCTCAAACAGCCGCATGACGGACTCAACGCCGATAGCGAGGGCGATGATGCCCAGGACGAGGGCCGATGCGAAGCCGGCGAGATCCCCGACTTTCCCGGTGCCGAAGCTGAAGTCGCCGTTATGAGCATTGCGTTTCGCGTAGGCATAAGCCGCGGCTGCAACACCAAGCGCTCCGGCATGGGTGGCCATATGGAAGCCGTCAGCCAGTAGGGCCATCGATCCAGTAGTGTAACCAGCGACAATCTCTGCCACCATCATGAGGGCGGTGAGCACCACGACCCAGAGTGTCCGGCGGGCATTGTCGTCATGGCTGGCGGCCAGGAACATATGTTCGTGCGTCAGGTGGCCGGTGTCGGCCAGCACGGCGGTCTTGGTACTCACTTGCTGTACCTCCGGATGATCGTGACGAGGTCCTCTGCGCCTTGCTGGCGTTCTTCGGGCGACAGACCGTCGCGTGCGACATGGGCCTCCAGATGTTCGACGATGATCTCATCGAGAAGGCCATTCACGGCGCCGCGAACGGCTGCGACCAGATGGAGGACTTCGGTGCAATTCGCATTGCCGCCAAGCGCGCGCTCTACTGCGCCAACCTGGCCCGCGATGCGCTTGATTCGCCCGAGTAGCGCGTCTCGGTTTTCATTGATGTGGGCCATTTTTCCCTCGGTAGCCTCAGTGTCATGCAGCAAATTGCTGCTGGTAGGATGATGCTCTATAGGGTAGGGGGGTATGGTATTCAATCAAATTCAGTGGAATGATTTGTGCGCTCGCCTTGCATTGACCTTTGTGGTTTCGACGCCTCGTCCGGCTGGTGCCGCGGTTGCGGCCGTTCTCGTGAGGAAGTGCGTCGTTGGCGCAATCTGCGCCCGGGCGAGGCGCGTAAGGTTGCTGCGGATTTACCGCAGCGCCTGTCCAAGCTGCGCGCAAAGGGCCTGACGAATGATCGCACCGACGACTGACCAGCCTTTCGGCTGATGTCGTCGGTGCGATGGGTGGCAAGCGGAAGCTGTTAGCCAGGCGCGACCTTCAACTGGTGATCGTCTCCGTATCGAATGCGGCAGGAATAGCCATGGCCGCACTCGGTGTGCATCTGCGATACAGCGGCTTTCGTTAGCCGCTGTATCTGGCCACTATCTTCGATTTCGATCCGTTCAACCGATTGGAAGTCGAAAGGTGCGACCGGCACATTTTCCCGACCCTGCTTGATGAGTACCCCGTAGTGCGCCGTGCCTTTGAAATAGGTCACCCGGATGTCATGGGAGCTTTCGTTCTTCCATCTGGGATGGACGGGACCGCATGCGGACAAGCATAGGGCCAAGGCGGTCAGTAAGATCGTCGGTTTCATGGTCTCAATTTCTTGCGGGATTGCTGTTCCTAACAAATCCGCCCTAACCGGGCATGAATGCCTAACCCTCAGGGGCGACGCGATCTGGTCGCATCAGCGCCATGTTCACCACATCGATCCAGTTCCCGCCCATGAAGAGCGCGTTGCGTGAGGTGCCCTCTTCGACAAAACCCAGCCGATGGTACAGCCGCCGTGCGGGTTCGTTATGGGCGAAGACGTTCAGTTCGAGCCTGCTCAGGTTGAGATCACGCCAGCAATATTCAATGGCGACTGCCATCGCGTCTGCTGCCAAGCCTTTGCCGCGGTCTTCGACCTCACCGATGCGGATGCCGATAAGGGCCGATCGATGGATGGCGTGGATTTTGTGGATTTGGATGAATCCCACAATGTGCGGAGCGTCCTGCACGCGAATAGCGAAGAAGACGCGTGAGGCGTCCTGATCGGCATTTAGCCAGAATGCTTCCTGATGCTGCCAGTTAAGCGGTCGGTAGGGTTCATTCAGGCGAGCGTCGTCGGCATTGTCCATCCAGCGGAACAGGCGCTCGAGATCGACAGGGAAAATGGGGCCGAGGGCCACGGTGTTGCCAAAGAGCATATTGGGTCTTTCATGATGTGCAGATGGCCGCGCGGATGGCGACCGAAGAGGAAGCTCGATCAGACTGGCTGGGGGCTAAGGCGCCTGAGCCACCATGTTCGGATGGCCCGCTCCGCAGGTGCCTCGATGCTGTGGTGCAGGAGGGCTGCCAGACCAAGCATCGTTGCCGACGTGACGATGACCCCCGCGAAGGGGCCTATCTGTGCGCGGTCGATTGCCCGGAGCAGCACGAAGCCGGCGTGATGGTGGATGAGATACAGCGGGTAGCTGAGAGCGCCGAGATACAGCAGAATAGGATGAGTGATCGCGGACAGGCGGCCGTTGATGGCCAGCCAGAGCATCACCTGAATTCCGACCCCGGCGATCAGGAAGGCGGCGCCGCCATTGAAGCCCAGTATCGCCAGCGCCATCGCGAAATAGGGAAGTTGGTCGAGATAGCGCCGTTGTGCTGACCACGCTCTGTAGGTGAGCACACCAATGGCGAAGAACGGGCTGTATTGGTTCACCAGGAGCATCTGTACCCGATACGGCGCTATCTCGGAGACGGAGGCGATCGCGCCAACTGCCATCCAACCAGCAAGCAGGTACTCGATGCGCACCCGCTTGCGCGCCATCCATGCGAGGGCCGCGCATATGTAGAAGGCGAGCTCGACGGTCAGCGTCCAGTACACGCCATCTACAGACGGGACGAAGAAGAAGCCTTGCAACATGGTTAGGTTGATCATGACCGTTTCGAATTCCGCCTGTAGCCGTTCGGTCCCGCTCCATTGCACGACCAGCGTCGTGATCAGCACCGCCGCCCAATAGGCTGGGAAGAGCCGGGCAACACGCTTGATGGTGAAGTCGGCGATGCCCACGGTGTTTTCCAGCGTGCGACTGATCACGAAACCGGAGATGCCGAAGAACAGGAAGACGCCATAGCCTCCGGCATCGAACCTCACGCCGATGCTGCGGCGCTCGGGAAAGAAGTCGGGATAGATCGAGGTGTAGTGGAACAGCATCACGCTGATCGCCGCGATCCCGCGCAGGGCGTCGAGTTCCTTCAGCCTGTTTCTGAACGGGCCGCTGACCGGTTGCTGTTCAAGCCGATCAGGACGCACGTTGACCTTCTGTTTTTCAACGAGGGTCATGACGGCCCCCCTTGAAAATCTTCCCGACCATGTTGCGGATGTCTTGATAGAATGGGCCGGTATCGTCCTTGTCAAAGACGTAGTAGCGCATGTTCGGGCGCACGAAGTCCGCGAGGTAGGATCGCAGCTCCTGCAGGCGGCTATATTCAGCGACGCGCTCATTAACGCGAGAGCGCCTGATGAGCAGGCGCATGAGCCGCTTGGTTTCCGGAATCATATAGCGTGCCTGAATTATGTCTTGCCGGCCCACCGGCGCGTCAACGACCTGGCCCAGGACCGAACGTCGATAGGCTTCCCAGGCGAAGAGGGTGTCACAATGGCGAGTGAGCGGGAGGCTGCCCCAATAGCGGCCGTTTACTTCCATGAGCCAATAGCGCTTCCGTGCCGCGTCATAGCGATACTCGACCATGGCGGGGCCCTCCCACTCCAATTCCTGAAGCAGGCGCTCCGACAATTTCATCTGGGCTTGATGCTGATGGAGTGGCTCGTTGTAGCAGAGCGTCGACACCCCGCCTTCTGGCGGCCATTCATGAAGGCGCACATGCTGAAAGCGCAGGGTCGCGCGATCACGCCTCATGTAGAGCATTTGGCCAAGCCCCACGCCATCGCAATAGGACTGGATCAGGGGCCAGCGGCCTATTGTTTGGAAGCGATCAAGCAAGCGGTCGAGTTGGCCGGCATTGCTGACGAACTCTGCCTTCTCCCATTTGAGGCCAGCCTCTTCGAGAAGGGGGAGGATGTCATTTGGGTTGTCCCACTTGGCGATAGCGGGGAAGGTCTGCTCAGCGATCCGCGCGGCGAAATCTTCGCCGGCTCGAGGTTGCCATGTCTGCGGCACGTCGAACCCGAGCTTTCTGGCTGCGCTCAGCGTGTCGCTCTTGCTGAGCGCCCGCTGCAATTGCTCCAAGCGGGGCGTCAGAACCTCGCACTTGCCGATGTACTTTGGTCCTGACGCCAGTTGCAGCAAATCGGTTTCGGACACAGCAAATAGTGCCATCGCGCCCGTGCGACGTACGATGTCGGGCATCCAGGACATGATTGGCCCGGCCGGACGGATGATGGCTTGCGAGCAATGTCGTGAGGCTGCAGCCATTGAGGTTGCGGCCGTACCGACGCCGATGACCGGCACGCCCTTTTGGCCGAGTTCACGGATGATGCTGAGATTGATCGGTAAGCGCCGACGGAAGGTGGCGTTGACGCGGCCCGTCAGGCTTTCCGGCGTGTCCGTGGCGCCCATTTTTTCGCGAGCGTTTCCAGCCTTGCTTCGATCAGAGGGATATCGGGCTTGGCGTTGGGATCATGGTTGTCGCCGAGGGTCTCCAGCGCCTCTTCATGATATTCATGCTGGGGATCGCCGAGCGCTTCGAGCTTTTCGGCATAGCCCCATGGTCCGCCACTGTCCTCCGGCGGGCGCATGCCTACTGCATCGAGGATGAGCGGATATGTCAGGTGCGGGCTGGCCGCGCTGACGCGCTCGATCTTGACGCTATGCTCCCAGGCGTCGCCAAAGTCGTAGAGATATCGGAAAGTCTTGCGCCTCGTATCCGCCAGGACCTGGGCGAGAGTGGCCTTACGGGCGTCGAGCGGCCCGTCGAAGCCATATTCAGGATCAGGGATGCCGAAGCCGGTCTGCCCGAAGCTCATTTCCCACAGATGAGAGTCCGTCCACGAGAAGGCGGTCTGGATGACGGTGTGCAGACGGTCGAGGCGGATATTGAGCGGCACCTCCAGCGTTCGGCTCACGGCCGGTGTCACATCGTCCAGCGTAATCTTCATCCGCACGATAGTGCTGTTGCTCACGCAGCCTTCTCCAGATCGTTGGTCAGCTTTGATGCCTGCCATTTCCACGGCAGGAAGTCATCGATCCGATTGATCGGGTGATTGCCGATGCGCTCAATGACGTCTGTGAACCACGCCTCGGGCTCGACGCCGTTGAGCCGGCATGTACCGGCCAGAGAGTAGAAGAGCGCGGCGGCCTCTCCACCCTTCATAGAGCCGACGAACATCCAGTTTCGGCGCCCGAGCGCGACACCGCGCAGGGCGTTTTCCACCAGATTGTTGCTGATCTCGAGCTGACCATCATCGCAGTAGCGGATCATGGCCTGCCAGCGATTGAGCGGATAGCGACAAGCCCGCGCCAGATTGCTGTCGGAAGACAGGCCTCGGTTCTGGGTTTCGAGCCACACGCGCAATGCCTCCAGCTTGGGCACCGCCTTGCTCTGGCGGATGCGTCTTCGCTCATCGGGTGGCGCACCCTTGATATCGCGCTCGATGGCGAAGAGTTCGGCGATCCGCACGACCGCCTCCGCCGCGATCGGTGACGGGCTCTTTTCCAGTATGTCGGTAAATTTCCTGCGACTGTGACTCCAGCATCCTACTTCGACGATGTCCCTGGGCGCCTTGGTTTTGGGATCGCGGTAAAGCGCATTATAGCCAGCAAAACCGTCCGCCTGGAGATACCCCTGATAGCCGGCGAGATGTTCTGCCGGATGCGCTCCGCCACGATCGGCGCTGAAGCGGAAGGCTACGGCAGGCGGGCTCATGTCACCGCTTGAACGATCATCGCGCAGATACACCCAGAAGTGCCCGGTCCGGCTGCCATCGCCATTGCCCAACAACGTGACCGGCGTGTCGTCCCCGTGGATCTTGGCGGCTTCCCGGATATAGGCGAACAACCGCTCGCCCAGCGGCGCCAGCAGCCATGCCAGTTTTCGCGCCCAGCGGCTCATCACATCCCGATCAATGTGAAGCCCAACGCGGCGGAAGATTACCGACTGCCGATGCCAGGGCTGGTGATCGACAAAGCGATTGACGACGAGGTGGGCCAGCAAGGCGCTGCTCGCCATCACCTTGGGCAGCGGCAGATCGACGGCGGGCGCCTGGCGGATCTGCTCGCAGGACCGGCACACCAGCCTGGGCCGGACATGGCGGATGACGCGGAAGCGCGCCGGGACATAATCGAGGACCTCAGTGACGGCCTCGTCGATCTGGACTGACGGTCCGTTACAACCGCCACTGCATGGGCTGGGCTGATGATCGACGGTCTGACGCGGGAAGTGCGCCGGAAGCGGAACGCGGCTGCCAGGTTTGCGGGCCGATTTTGCTACCAGCGCCGCCGGCACCTCATCGTTGGCGGGTTCCGGCGCCTCGACCTCCTCGAACATCAGCCGCAGCTGGGCGATATCCATTTTCTCGGAGCTGCGGCCGAACTGGACGCGCAGCAACCGCGCGACACGATGCTCGAGCTTTTCGATCCGCAAGGTCTGGGCTTTGACCGTAGCTTCCGCGGCCCTCAGTTCGGCCCGTTCCCGCTCCATGACATCGGCCATCTCCAGCAGCATTTTCTGCAGGAGAACCGGGTCTGTGGGGAGGCGATCAAGGGCGAACCGCATGGTCTCAACCATAGCCGAAGCCCACGGCAAAACCTACATAAAATGGCGGTTTTCCTGATCTTTTTGGCTATGCGAGCCTCGGCGTGATCACCTCGTCATGGACTATCGCCTGCTTCCAGTTCAGCCCTTCGATGAGCATAGCAAGCTGGGCCGCCGACAGGCGAAGCGCGCCCTCATGAGCACGGGGCCACACGAACTTTCCACGCTCGAGACGCTTTGCATACATGCATAGCCCTGAGCCGTCCCAGACCAGAGCCTTCAACCTGTCGCCCCGCTTGCCGCGGAACAGGAAGACCGCTCCCGAGAATGGATCGAGCTGAAGGATATTGCGCACTTGCGCCGACAGCCCGTCAAAACCCTTGCGCATGTCGCACGGCGACAGCGACAGATAGATTTTCGTCGAAGGCGGGAACGCCAGGCTCAATGATCCAGCTCCCGCAGGACATCGAGCACCTGTTTCAGGACCGCCCGATCAACTTCGCCATCCACCGACACCGTCAGGCCGCACCGCCCTCGAACCTCGATCCGCCCAGCTTCCCGAGCTTTGGCCGACGGCGACGACGATGCCAGTTCGACAGGCGCGAAGCCTGCCATGGCTCCGCGGAGCAGTTGCTTGCGCCAGGTATAAAGCTGGCCTGTTCCAACGCTGTGCCGCCGAGCCACGGCCGAGACGATCGCCCCCGGCGCCGTCGTCTCCTTCAGGATCGCCAGCTTCTCCTCGTCGCTCCAGTTCCGACGCCGCTCCACCCGTACAAGCACTCCGCCATCACCGCGACCGCTCATACGAGGCTCGTTTGACTGCTCGATGTCCATGCTCATGCCTCCTTAAAGGCCGCGAGCTTTCCTATTCCGGTGCCGGCAACAAGGTCACGTTCCGTCGGCGCTTACATTGATCGCGCTATCGAGCCCGAGCACGATAGCAGGTGGGTGCGGACGCAAAGGACGCCCGCCAGAATGCGGTGTTGCCAACAGAAGATGCCTTTCGAACGTGCCGAAGGCAGCGGCGTACGTAAAGCATCACAGCCGCTGCCAGACTGGCAGGTCAGACCAATCGGAAGGTCGGGCGCCCTGCGAAAAGGGCGCTGCGGCATCAGGCGGAGGGCGGCTCTAGCAGCGGAGGGGAGGGTACGATCGTCAGCTGTAGGTCATCAGACCGACGGAACTGACGCTTGAGAATACGGCGGTGCCGGTCGCCTACACCAGCTATCCTGACGTCGTCTGCTGATCCGTGCGTGTGATGACCGGTGTGACGGTGAGAACCGTCAGGAAGTTCGTCCGTCTGCCCATCAACCAGATCCGCCGGCTCAGTGTGCGCCTTACCTACTGGATCGGTATGGGTATATTCGTAATGATGTCCCTGAAGCGGCGCGTGCGGCAGGGCGGCTCCAGCCGCTCCTTGAGCGAGGATCGCCAGAACTGTCAGCATTATGCAGCGGATCAGCTGTGTCATGTCGCCTTGGCTCACATGCTCAGTTCGGGTTGCGCTCGGAGGCCTATAACAGAAATGGCGTTACAGATATCGTGAGATTGCCCGGAATTCTTCAACGGCCTTGGAGACGCCGCCGCTGTCTTGGCTATGGCTGAGACAATGATCGATATGATCGTTGATCAGGGTCTTCTTGGCGTTGACGATCGCACTTTCGACCGCTTGCAACTGCTGGGCGATCTCGACGCAGGGACGTCCTTCTTCGATCATTGTTACGATGCTGCGCAGGTGGCCGCCAGCACGGTTCAATCGCTTTATGATCGCAGGATGCGTCTCGTGCTGATGATCGGCCATGCAGAATCGACTCCAAGAATGGCGCTTGCAGTATCCTCCCCGGGGGGATACTGCAAGCGCCATTCATATCCCCCCGGGGAGGATGATTCGTCATGAGGTCATGCAATGCTTTCGGTGTTGAGCAATCGGACATACCGTCACCTGTTCTTGGCGCAGGTGGTGGCTTTGGTCGGAACCGGGCTGGCTATGGTCGCGCTGGGGCTGCTCGCCTATGACATTGCTGGCGGATCGGCAGGCGCAGTGCTGGGGACCGCGCTGGCCATCAAGATGATCGCCTATATTGGTGTGGCTCCCGTCGTAGGCGCCTTTGCCGACAGGCTGCCGCGTCGCGCCTTTCTCGTCACGATGGATGTGCTGCGCGCCGCCGTCGCGATCTGCCTGCCGTTCGTCAGCGAGATCTGGCAGATCTACGTCCTGATCTTCGTGCTTCAGTCTGCTTCGGCAGCGTTCACGCCCACTTTTCAGGCGACCATTCCCGATGTTCTGCCGGAAGAGCGCGACTATACCAAGGCACTCGCCCTGTCGCGGTTGGCTTATGATATGGAAAGCCTGACGAGCCCGATGCTCGCGGCTGCCTTGCTGACTGTCATCAACTTCCACTGGTTATTCTCGGGCACGGCGGTCGGTTTCGTCGGTTCGGCCATTCTGGTCCTGTCGACCACCTTGCCTCGAGCGCTCAACCGTAAGGAGGTGCGCACTGGCATTTATGCCAAGACCACCAGGGGCATGCGGATTTACCTCAAGACGCCACGGCTGCGCGGCCTTCTCGCTTTGACCTTTGCTTCGGCGGCGGCGAGTTCGATGGTGATCGTCAACACTGTTGTCATTGTGCGGGACCAGCTTGGCCTTGGCCAGCGGGACGTTGCCTTCACGCTGGCAGCCTTTGGTGGAGGCTCTATCCTCGCTGCGCTGGGGTTGCCCCGTATTCTCGACCGCATATCCGACCGCTCGATCATGATCACTGCCGCAGCAGTGCTGGCTTGGGGGCTTGCGATCATGGGTGCCCTCACGCACTGGTTCGGCAGTTCTTCCAACTATTGGTCCATACTGCTCGCGGGTTGGTTTGTCCTGGGTATGGCCTATTCGATGAGTGTCACCCCGTCGGGGCGGCTACTGAAAAGGTCGGCCAATGCGGAAGATCGGCCTGCACTCTTTGCGGCGCAGTTCGCCCTGAGCCACGGAAGCTGGTTGATCTGCTATCCGCTTGCTGGCCAGCTTGGCGCGAGAGAAAATCAGGTAATGACGTTCATTGCCATGTCGATCATCGCGCATTTTGGTGTGATCGCTGCTTATTTGCTGTGGCCGAGCGCGGATCCTGACGAACTTCCGCATGATCACGTCGATCTTGATGCAGACCATCCCCACCTTCGGGACAAGCATGGCCAAAGCGCTGGCCACGCCTATGTGATCGACGATCTTCATCAGCATTGGCCAAGATCATGACTCGTTCTTTCGGTCGATCCGGCTTGCCGAGCGCATGTGACGAAGATAGCGTGCGCGCCATGCGAGCATTGCACTCATCCCGGCGTAACAGCACGGCGCTTATATGGCGTCGGCGCGTGTCGACGCTGTGCGGCCTGCTCGCTTTGTTGGGTGTGACCCTGCTGACCACTTGGCATGACACCCTACCTCAGGCGCATGCGGCCCAGCAGGTCGCGTCCAGCGTCGCCGATCACGATCATCACCATGACCGGCATGAGTCGAAGGACCAGCCTGACCTGGCAGACATGATGCACATTGCTGCACATGCCGCGCATCAGTCGACAGATCTCCCGTCGCAGCCCGTCATAGTTGCAGATGTTGCGCCGGTCGCTGGGCGTTGGGAGCTGTTCCACGCTGCCGCGTTGGGTTCCACGGGGCCAGCCTCTCTCTTGAGACCACCCGAGGTCTGATCCCTGGCGCGCATCTGCGCGCATCTTTTGATCAGACCTACGAGGGAATTACACAATGCAAGCCTTTCGAGGCCGGCTGCCGCGTATTGCGGTATCCGGCGCGGTCGTTGCGACCTGCCTTATGGCGGGTGGCACGGCTGCAAGCGCGCAAGTCGCGCCACCATTTGCCGAGCTTTTTCGGCAAACCAGCGAAGCGCCACGTCAATTGGAGCTCGAAGCCGAAGTAGATCGAGCCGAAGGATTGGCACGGCAGGCACGCGCATATCCCAATCCGACCGTGAGCGTCATGACGGAGAATGTGGGGGGGCAACGCCCTTACAACCGCTTCGGTCGTGCGGAAAACACGCTCCAGGTAAACCAGCCGCTTGAGCTTTTCGGAAAGCGCTCCGCTCGCATTGCGGCAGGCGAAGCAGGCGTGGTCGCTGCTCAGGCGCGTACGCGTGACGGCCGGCTGTCCTATGCATATGAACTGGCGCGTGCCTATGCTGGCGCTGAAGTCGCCGATCGCAGGATCGGGCTGGCTGAAGATGAACTGGAAGAAGCAGAAGCGGATCTTAAGGCCGCCCGCGCTCTGGTTGAAGCGGGCAAGGAAGCCCGGCTTCGCGGCCTTCAGGCTGAAACCGAAGTGAATTCGCTAAGGGCTGTCGTCGATACGGCCAAAGCAGAGCGGGTTGGCGCCTATTCCCGCCTGACTGCGCTCAGTGGTCAGTCGGTGTCTTATTCGACGCTTGCCGAACCCATGTTGGACCGGTTGGCGCCGATGAAGGGGCAGGGGCCGATCGACCCGACGCAGACGGCTCCTTATCTGGCAGCGAAAGCTGACGCAGAAGCTGCCGCGCGGCGCGTAACATCCGCCAAGCGGCAGGCCATTCCTGACGTGACGGTGTCCGTCGGCGTTAGACGGCTTGAGGTCGATAACGCGAATGCTCTACTGGCAGCTGTGAGCGTGCCATTCCCGCTCTTCGACAGGAATCGCGGCAACATCGATGCCGCGCAGGCTGAACTGCGCGGCGCGCAGGCACGGGAGGCGGCAACCCGGTTGGAGGCCGAGGCTGCAATCCAGGCTTCGCTTGCCCTCAACGAAGCGGCAGACGCCAGAGCAGCGGCTGCGGATAGAACGCTATCCACGGCTGAAGAAAGCTATCGGCTTGCACGTATCGCCTATGAAGCGGGGAAGTCCCCGCTGATCGAATTGCTAGCTGCACGCCATGGCCTGGGAGCTGCTCGCGGCGTGGTGCTCGATGCCCGCGCTGCCCAGTTCGATGCCCGCGCCAGCCTTGCACGGCTTGAGGGCCGCACCATTACCGGAGAACCCGTCCAATGAAGTCCGACAACAAACTCTATGCCGGCGCTGCGGTCGGCCTCATTCTGGCGGCACTAGCCGGCTTCGGCGTGGCCCGCATGACAGCGCCCAGCGCACCGGTGGCTGAGGAAAGCGCTGTGGAAGCAGAGGCCCAGCCTGCCGATACCGTGGAAATTACTGCGGACGGCATCAAGACCTCGGCAATCTCGGTCGAAGCCGTCTCCGGCTCCAGTCTCTCGGGGATCGTCATGGCGAGCGCCACGGTCGAAGCTACGCCTGATGCCGAGGCTGTTCTAACCGCGCGAGCGCCAGGCACGGTGACGCGCATCTTCAAGCGTATCGGTGATACGGTTCAGGCCGGTGAGGCGATCGCGCTGGTGGAAAGTCGTGATGCCTCGGCAATCGCGGCCGATCGTGGGACTGCGGCGGCGCGCGCGACGCTGGCTGCGCGGCAATTGGCCCGCGAGAAGAGCCTGCTGGCGCAAGGTGTATCGGCGCGGGCGGACTATGAAACGGCCGAAGCCAATCTGGCGGTAGCCCGGGCCGAAGCGCGCCAGGCGGACGCGGCTGCGCGTGCAGCAAGAGTTGCTGGCGATGGCCGGTCCGTATCTGTCGTCAGTTCGGTCTCTGGCCGGATTACATCGGCAACGGCAAGTCTGGGTTCGTTCGTCCAGGCGGAGACTGAACTATTTCGGGTCGCAGATCCGCGCAGCATCCAGATTGAGGCTGCGGTTCCTGTGGCTGACGCTGGCCGGGTAAAGGCTGGCGATCGGGTGGAACTCACGACGTCCGACGGCCAGAAGGTGGAAGGGCGTGTGCGCTCGGCGACCGGTGTTGTCGACGCGCAGACCCGGCAAGCCACGGTCGTCATCACTCCGAGCGGCGGTGGCAGCGTGATCGCTCCAGGACAGCTTGTGCAGGCACGTATCTTCGCCAGCGGTGGTCAGGGTGCGAGCGGTGTCACGGTGCCACAGGATGCGGTCCAGACAGTCGGCGAACGGACAGTGGTTTTTGTTCGCACGCCCAAGGGCTTCAAGGCACAGACCGTTCAGGTCGCCAGTCGCAGTGGCGGCATGGTTGCGATTGCGGCTGGCCTGAAGGCGGGGCAGCAGATCGCGACGACCAACGCCTTCCTCCTCAAGGCTGAGCTTGAGAAGGAGTCGGCAGAATGATTGCGCGTATCCTCAGTCTATCCGTCAGGATGAGATGGGCGGTGTTGTTCCTGACACTCGCCATTGTCGGATTTGGCGGCTGGCAGATCACCAAGCTGCCGATCGACGCCGTCCCGGACATCACCAACCGTCAGGTGCAGGTCAACACCTTCAATCCCACGCTCGGCCCGGTCGACATGGAAAAGCAGGTGACTTATCCGGTCGAGACGGCCCTTGCCGGCATTCCAGGTCTCACCATGACCCGGTCGCTCACGCGCAACGGGTTCAGCCAGGTGACGGCGATCTTCACGGACAGCACGGACATCTTCTTTGCTCGCCAGCAGGTGACGGAGCGGCTGGCGCAGGCCAAGGACAGCCTGCCTGCCGGGGTGCAGCCCAATCTGGCGCCGCTCAGCACCGGCCTTGGCGAAATCTTCTTCTACTCGGTGGCATTTCGTCATCCCGATGGGAAGAACGTCAAGATCGTCAATGGTCAGCCGGGCTGGCAGTCGGACGGCAGCTACCTCACGCCTGAAGGCGAGCGACTGACCACCGAACTGGCGAAGGCGGCCTATCTGCGCACCGTGCAGGACTGGATCATCCGTCCGCAAATGCGCAATGTCAAAGGCGTAGCCGGCGTCGATTCCAACGGCGGCTTCGTGAAGCAGTATCTGGTGCAGCCCAATCTCAACGCGCTGGCCACCTATGGCCTGTCGGTGACGGAACTGGCTGATGCTCTCCAGCGGGCGAACCTGTCGGCAGGCTCCAACTACATCAAGCGAGCCGGGGAGAGTTTCCTGGTTCGCGCCGATGCGCGCCTGAAGTCGATTGAGGAAATCGAGGAGGCGGTCGTTGCGACCCGTGCTGGCGTGCCGGTCCGCGTGCGTGATGTCGGTGAAGTGGTCATCGGTGGCGCGGTCCGCACCGGTTCCGGCAGCCGCATGGGATCCGAAGCGGTGATCTCGACCGTCCTGATGCTGGTGGGCGACAATAGCCGCATCGTGGCGATGAGCGCGGCAGAGAAGCTCACGCAGATCAACAAGGGTCTGCCGCCAGACGTCTTTGCCGAGCCGGTCTATAACCGCTCGAAGCTGGTGAATGCGACCATTTCGACGGTCGAGAAGAACCTGACCGAAGGCGCGCTTCTCGTCATCGTGGTGCTTTTCCTGCTGCTCGGCAATATCCGCGCGGCGCTGATCACGGCGGCGGTCATTCCGGTGACCATGTTGATGACCGCCAGCGGTATGAACGCCATCGGGGAATCCGGCAACCTCATGAGTCTTGGCGCGCTCGACTTCGGTCTGATTGTCGACGGCGCCGTGATCATCGTGGAAAATGCGCTGCGACGGCTTGCCGAACGGCAGGAACATGAAGGGCGTCTGCTGACGTTGTCGGAGCGGCTGGGCGAGACGACGGAGGCTGCGGTCGAGATGGTTCGACCGACCGTTTACGGGCAGCTCATCATCTTCCTCGTGTTCGTGCCGCTGCTGACCTTCCAGGGTGTCGAGGGCAAGACCTTCTCACCGATGGCGGTTACGCTCATGATTGCTCTGGCCTCGGCCTTCATCCTCTCGATTACCTTTATCCCTGCGATGATCGCCATCGTGATCAAGGGGAAAGTGAGCGAGACGGAAGTGAAGCCGATCCGTTGGTTCAAGGAAAAGTACGAGCCGCTCCTGAAGAAAGCCGTGGCGCGTCCCTTGCCGTTCATTGCGGCCGGCGGTGGCATGTTCCTGGCAGCCGTCCTGTGCTTCGGCCTGCTGGGCGAGGAATTCATGCCCCAGCTTGACGAGAAGGACATAACGGTCACCAACTTCCGCGTGCCATCGGCTTCGATCGACCAGTCGACCGAGATGCAACTGCGGATCGAGAATACTCTCAAGACGCTGCCGGAAGTGGCGCTCGTCTTCTCGAAGAACGGCAACGCGGATCTGGGTACCGACCCGATGCCGCCAAACGCTTCGGACACCTATGTCATCCCCAAGCCCGAAAGTGAGTGGCCGTCGGATGTGAAGAGCAAGGACGATATCCTCAAGCGCATCGAAGCGAGGATGAAGCCCCTGATTGGCAACCGGACGGAAATCCAGCAGCCGATCCAGATGCGCTTCAACGAGCTTATCGCCGGCGTTCGGGCTGACGTGGCCATCAAGCTTTATGGCGATGACCTCGATCAGATGAGCCAGCAGGCGCAGCGCATTGCTGCGGTGGTTCGGAAGATCCCCGGTGCTGGCGATGTCAGTGCCGAGCAGACGTCCGGCGCGCCGACGTTTGACGTGAAGATCGATCGATTGGCGGTCGCACGTTACGGCCTTTCGGTCGAAGAGGTTGCCAATACCGTTGCGGCTGCTCTTGGGGGCCGGGAAGCCGGGCTGCTGTTCGAAGGTGACCGTCGCTTCTCGGTCGTGGTCCGTCTGCCTGATGCGCAGCGCGACGATCTGGAAACGCTGGGGTCCATCCCGGTGATGTTGCCTACCCCAGAAGGTCAGGTGGCAAGGTCCATCCCGCTCCGCGAGGTGGCACGGTTCAGCTTCACATCGGGGTTGAACCAGATCAGCCGCGAGAATGGCAAGCGTATGGTGATCGTGCAGATCAACGTGCGTGGCCGGGATCTGGGCGGCTTCGTCACAGAGGCGCAGCAGAAGGTGGGCGAACTCCAACTGCCTGCTGGCATGTACACCGATTGGGGCGGCACGTTCGAAAGCCTTCAGTCGGCGCGTCTGCGCCTGCTGATCGTGGTGCCGATCTGCTTCGCCGCGATCTTCGCACTTCTCTACATGGCATTAGGCGGCGCTATCCCAGCAGCGATCGTGTTTAGTGCGGTGCCCATGGCTCTCGCGGGCGGTGTTTTCGCTCTGCTGCTGCGCGGGATTCCGTTCTCCATCACGGCTGCGGTGGGCTTCATTGCCCTCTCCGGTGTCGCTGTTCTGAATGGCCTCGTCATGATGAGTGCCATCCGCAAATATCGAGAGGATGGGGCAGAGGAGGATCAGGCGATCATCGGCGGTGCGATGGAGCGCGTGCGGCCGGTGCTGATGACTGCGCTCGTGGCAAGTCTCGGCTTCGTGCCGATGGCCCTCGCTACGGGGACGGGAGCCGAAGTGCAGCGACCGCTTGCCACGGTGGTCATTGGTGGCCTCATCACGTCGACGGCGCTGACGTTACTCGTGTTGCCGGCGATCACGGCATTCATGGGGCGCCTCAAAAAGAAACAGGCGCAAGAGTCGTCGGGTAATTCCGAACCGGCAACTGCGTAATCGAAAGGCAGGCGGCGGCGGAGCTGCCGCCTGCTTCACCTATGATTTGCTCAACGCCAGACCCTCGAGGATTGGAAAGTGCCATGTTCCTTGACGAACGTTCTCGATTTTCTGTCCGGTCAGGCCAGCTGGCTATCGTGATGATGGCGGCGCTGGCGGCCGGGTCATGTTCATCTGGCGATGGCAATGGCCAACTCAGTCCCGACGACCAGGCGCTGCTCAGTGATCGCGAAGCGCATCATGAATTTCAGTGCAATGATGGCTCCCTTCTCCACGCGGCGTACCGCGATGAGGGGCTGGTGATGATCCTGAGTGGACCCGCGCAACCGCAGCCGATCCGCCTGACTGCTCCGGCTCAGGGGCTGACCTATGTCGGGGAAGGCATCACTGCCACGATCACCAATCGCGTCCTGCGCATCAGCGAAGTAAACCGGCCGGAGCGCACCTGCACCTCGGGCAAGCCCTTGGGCCTTAGCCCTGTAGAACCAGCCGACGACTTGGTTCGTGACGAGAATAGGTCATCTGACGCTCGCAATTTTGTTGAGAATCATTCGCGATAATCTATCGTGTGTGCGGTTTGGCGCCCGTTGAACGGCCGTTTGGATGAATGAGAGAAGGAAGGAGTGGCGAATGCGAACTTATCCATTCCTCTCTGTCCTGCTCGTAATCGCTATGATGATCTCACACGGCTCGTTGCTGACCGTGTCACAGCATTTCCACAAAAGCGACCGATCATCCGTTGAGGCTACTACAGAGCATCAACATTTTTCAGAAAACCATGAGGAGCCGGGCAGCGCTACAGGAGGCGGTCACGTTCATCTAGTCGGTGATCGCGTGCCAGATGACCATGGGCTGAAACCTGTCCCAACTGGGAAGGCTATCCATAGCGGCGCGCATCGCCAGCCTTTTATGGCGCCATTCACCATGGCTCCGCTACTCGAGCCGCCATCGATATCCTGAAGCATGGCAGTGCGAGGCGTTGGTCTCGCACTTGGTGCTGATCTGCCGGCGTCGAGGCGCTGGCGACCATACGGATATCTATATGAAACTCAGACTGGCTCGACCGTGGGCATGTTATGCTGCGGTCTTTACAGCCTTGGCGTTTTTCGTCGTCGATGTGGCCTTGGCCCATGGCGTTGCGGAAGGCGACAAAGGCTATATCGAAGAAACGACCGGCCCTCAGATAGGGGCATTTCTCTATCTCGGCGCCAAGCACATGGTCACCGGATATGACCATTTGCTGTTCCTGTTCGGCGTCATCTTCTTCCTCTACCGGATGCGCGAGGTCGCGTCCTACGTCACGCTGTTCGCCATCGGCCACAGCACGACCCTGATTGCAGGGGTGCTGCTGGGCACCAATGTCAGCGCCTATCTCGTCGATGCGATCATCGGCTTGTCGGTCGTCTACAAGGCGCTCGACAATCTCGGGGCGTTTCAGCGCTGGTTTGGGTTCCAGCCGAATACAAAGGCGGCCGTGCTGATCTTCGGCTTCTTCCACGGCTTCGGTCTGGCGACGAAGCTGCAGGATTTCGCGCTATCGTCTGATGGTCTGATCACCAATCTCATCGCTTTCAACGTCGGCGTCGAGATGGGCCAAATCCTGGCTCTGTCGGCCATCCTCATCATCATGGGATATTGGCGGCGCATGCGCAGCTTCGCCAAACATGCCTTCACCGCGAACGTCGTGCTGATGACCGCCGGCTTCGTTCTCACCGGCTATCAGCTCGCCGGCTTGTTCCTGGGAGATCCTTCATGACCCGTCCCCACTCGCCCATGCCGGGCGAACTGCCCACCCTTAGCCAACTGAATCGGGCTACACTCATCGCTTTCGGTGCCGCTGCGGCCATCCTGGTGACGGCCGTGCTGCCAGCGGAATATGGCGTCGATCCGACCGGCGTCGGTGGCGCCCTCGGCCTCACCCCGATGGGCGAGATGAAGCAGGCTGAACATGATGCTGCGCCAGTGGCGTCGTCCGCACCGGCTACGCCAACGGCGTCCAAGCCGGCCGTGGCTGCCCCGGGTGAACCGGTCCAGGTCGTCATTACGCTCAAGCCCAACGAAGGGCGCGAGATCAAGGCAGTAATGACCGCCGGCAGCGCGATGCGCTACGCTTGGAAAACCGATGGCGCGAAGATCCGCTACGAATTGCATGGCGAGGAATTCAACGCGCCTGAAGGTGAATACACCAGCTACGAGAAGGGCACGTCGGCCGGTGAAAGCGGATCTTTCACAGCCCCCTTCGACGGTACGCATGGCTGGTACTGGAAGAACAAGACCAGCGAGCCTGTCACCATCACTGCATCTGCGACCGGTGGCTTTTCCGCCTTCGCAGCCAAGCCCTGACCCAACTCATAATGAGAGAAGGAAAATCTGATGCGTAAATTCATTATCGCAGCTGCCGTTGTTCTCGCTCCCGTGTCCCCGGTGATGGCGCATGGCAATCATGATGAAGAAGAGCAGGATCGTCCTGTTCAGCAGGTGGCGAAGGACAATGTCATCAAGCTCATCACCAAGGGCACATTGCCGGCGAGCTGGTCAAAGGCGAAGTTCGTGGAAACGAAGTCGCGGACCGTTCAGGGCGCCCGTCAGGATGTGGTGATCTTCCGCAACGAAGCTGAACCGGAAGCTCGCAAGCTGCTGTACGTCGCGTTGAAGCCGGACGGCACCTTCGTCTCCGCTAACCACAAGCTGAAGTAAGAAATGATAGGCGCGGCCATATGGCCGCGCCTGTTTTGCCCATCATTGCATTAAGTGATGGGCGGAGCCTTTGGCCTCTAATCTGGAACTAGCTGCGATTTTCAGACTCGAATGCTAAAAGGTCGTTTCGCACCTGAAATCAAGCTGCTAGAGTTCTCTTACGGGGTTCTCCCCTCGCATACGCGCTGTAGTAACTGCGGCGTAAGAGTAAATGTCTGCACATATCATGCCCGCCATGATCATTCGGTAATTCCTGGCGTGACTGGAAGGGAGACCCCGTGCCACCTATGGGCCATATTTTTGGACCAGTGAGTTTCGTGAAGTTGCCGCCGGAGTTGATGAGTGAGGCCAGTCTTCTTGCTCATCTTGGCGTTGGCCGTGCCGAACTTAATGTCATTAGTTGGTACGCCGGTAGGATGTACCATAAATTCGACATTAAAAAGAAGTCTGGCAAGGCGAGGGTGATTAATGCGCCGGATCGTCGGCTGAAGATGTTGCAGAGGAAGATCGCCGATTTGCTGACGCCTCTCTATCGGAGGCGCAACCCTGTTCACGGGTTCGTGATCGGTCGTTCTGTGAAGACCAATGCTCAGTCCCATCTGGGCAGCAAGTTCATCGTCAACTTGGATTTGAAGGATTTCTTCCCGTCCATTTCGTACGGACGCGTGACGGGCGTGCTGCGTTCGCTTGGCATGAAGCGCGAGGTCGCGGAAGCTATTGCGACAATTTGCTGCCTCAATGGGACGTTGCCCCAAGGCGCTCCGAGCAGTCCGATCTTGTCCAATATGGTTTGCTTCCGCTTGGATCGGAGGCTGCGGGAGTTAGCCAAGGACGCCCGTTGCATTTACACCCGCTATGCGGACGACCTGAGCTTTTCCAGCTACCAGCCGCTAATGGGATTGTTCGAAACGACACCACCGGCTTCAGGGCATTTCTCACCGGATCTGTTGTCGGAAAAACTTAAGCAGATTTTCAGCGGTAACGGGTTTGTGCTGAACCCGGACAAGGCTCACTATGCTGACAAGCATTCGCGCCGCACCGTGACAGGCATCCGGATTAACGAGGCTCTCAATGTCGACCGGCGGTTTGTGAGGAATTTGCGGGCAGCCCTTTACTCTGTTGAAACTTTGGGACTGGCCGCCGCCCAGGCAAAATTCAAATCCTTGCATGGTGGTAAAGCTGACGTCGGCCAGCACCTGCAAGGCAAGGTATCGTGGTTGGGGTACATCAAAGGCGCATCTGACCCAGTCTTTCGGAGTGTCGCATCCCGTTTCAACGCTGCATTCCCGCCGCTCGCGCTCGATATTTTGCCCAGTCCCCAAGAAATACGAGAACGATCAGTGTGGCTGATTGAGCACTGGGAAACAGGGGGTGACCAAGGCACGGCGTTTTTCATGAAGGGTGTCGGTCTGGTAACGGCAGAGCATTGCATATCGCCGTCCGGTATAGTTGAGTTGTATCACCCGACGAAGCCGTCGAATAAATTCGCGGCGTCCGTGAAGCATCGATGCCCAGATCGCGATCTGGCCGTTCTCGACCATGCAATCCCCAACAACGAATTCTATGAGCTCGAAACCGCCGGCAAGGCAGCCGCGACAGGCGATGCCACGACCGCGATCGGGTATCCCGGTTATGGACCCGGCGACAGACTGAACATCCGACCTGGCGCAGTTACGTCCCTGCCAACTAAGAGTGCGGTGAAGATGGTCGAGGTCCAGCAGATGCTGACGCCGGGCATGTCAGGAGGGCCATTGCTGGATGTGGATGACCGCGTCGTTGGCGTCGTTCACAAGGGCGGCCATGATCATGGTCGGCAACTCGCTATTGCCATATCTGAACTGCATGCTTGGCTGCCCTGACCTGATTAGCCGAACCGGCTAATCGCGCAGGCGCCGAACCAGCCGTTTCCAGCTTGCTTCACTGTTCATCCAGTCAGGCCGGTCCGGTTGTCGAGGCGTTGGAGCAAATCGTTCAGGATGTCCCCGACAGCGCGTGCAGCGCAGGTGCGATCCGACGGTTTCCATAGCGGTGTTCCAGCAATGCGCGAGGAACCAGCGGTTGAGTTTGTCAGCATCGATTACTCCTGAGTGGCCGCATCTGCAGATGATGAAAAGATTGACGTTTCGGTGGGCATAATCGCCGAGGTTCCGCAGGGGGACGTTCGCCCCCACGTCAGAGGGGAAGGGTCATCTGCCTGCGATCAAAGTGAGGCGGCTGACGTTCCATGGCCACTATAATTGTTTGGGCCAGTTCTACAGCGGCTTGCTCCCGCAACCGTTCGTTCGGCGCCGTCAGTGCCACTCGTGCCCACCCAGGGGCGTTCAGAGGGCTCTGCGCGAGCCAGAGAGGATCGGGCTGTGTCATGTCCGGCAATATGCGAACAAAAAGAGAACATAGCAAGAGCCTGTTCTTCGGCTAACGAAGTTGATGGATGGGCTTGGACTAGCCGAAAGGGGGGGCGGTCCCTCATCCCGGTGCGGCGACAGGTTACGCTGAGGACGTGCCTATTCCTGTCAGTCGTCGGAAAGGAGAGACGCGAAGCCGTGGATCGTGAATGGCATGGCGGCGTCAGGCACCTTCGCCTCACCTGGAACCTCATGCATGAGTAGCAGCATGCCCTCATGTGGAAGATAGGCGCAGCCAAATCCCTTCTCCCGTCGCTGTTGCGCGGCTTCGAGAACGGCTGCGCGGTAGGCGTCATGGACCTTATTTCCGACATGCAGCTTGGTTAGATCGATGAAGCCCAGTGCATCGCCATTCGGGCCCTCTTCGCTGACGCCGAAGATCATGGTTTCATCGGGCATTTCGAATCCTCATTTCATTTCGCGAACATTCGCGAAGTGTGTTTCCAAGCATGACGACATCGGCGCGCGGGGCCTCGATGATCATCTGGTCGCGCGCCATTGCGCCTTTAATCGCGGCCTCGACCGCGAGGCATAGCAAAGCTGTGCTGTTCGCTTGCATCTGGATCTGTGCGGCCTTTCGGCTTGATGGCTAATTCGAACTTGATGTCGCTCGCCTGCGAAGCGATCCCGCGAGTAACTGCCTCAGATAGGTAGGTTCCCTCCGCATCGCCCCCGGTGATTTCAGATTCCCGATCGAGGCCATTGGGCACCGGCTCTGGCGCTCGAGAAGCAAGGCGTTCCAACCGCGCATCCAATGCTGCAGCGCCAGGGCCACCGGTTCGCGCCCAAGTAGCCCCTAAATCGATCCCCGCCCGATGGAATTCTGACACTCGCTCATAACGGCCGACGGCTGCCATCGTGATGTCCTTTTGACCCAGGCCGTCCTTTTCCAGTGTTCGGATGCCCATGCTGGATACGAGCTCCTGAGCGGGCTTGGCGATCGCCATGCCTCGGCTGACGCTTAGGACTCCGCCTCGGCCGATCAGTTCGAGGCCACGCGCCTCTTCCTGAGTGGCGACGTCGTAGAGGATCATCCGGGCTTTTTCATTTGGCGAGAGGGCCCCATTCGCCGCCTCGTAGATTTCCGCACGGACAAAGGCGCGTTCGGTCGCCGCAAACCGGTGCTCGTTGAGAGGCATCCCGGCATCGCCAAGGGTCAGGACCGCGCGTTCAAGGGCTGGATCAACAGCGATCGTATCGTCGCGGTAGCGAAGCTTGTCCTGAACGGTCCGAATTTCAGCGGCGGCGCGGACCAACTCAGCACGCGTCAAAGTCCGGAAAGGGCGATACTCTTCCGCCTGAGGGCCGGTGGCCATCTCCAGCCGCGCCAAATCGAACGCTTCAACGCCGGAAGCCGCGGCTGTCTTCGCCGCAGCGCCTATGGCAGCCGTCGTGGCATTCTGTTGTTCCTTCGGCATCGCGTGCCGTTCAGGCGCATCAGACAGCCATTCCTCAATTACTCTGAAGTCCATTGTAATGCTTCCCTGCAAGACCGGGAGTAATTGTCTCAGACCGATTGGGCAAATTCCAGACCCCCTTCAGCACAGGTTGCATTGGATATGGAACAGGCTGCTTCGAATCCTCCGGAAAGCGGCTTATGCGCCGCAGTTATCGGCGGCGTTGGATTGAACCGATGGGATGACCAGGCTAGTCCAATGGGGGACTATTCTTGATGGACTTCAGCGCTTCCGAGGCAAGATAGAGTTCGTCTTGGGCTGCCTCCCATTCACAGCGGGCTTCATCCCAGCGCCGCTTAGCGATGAGCAGGCGATCTTGCGCTTCCTGTTGTTTATTCCGTGTACGGGTGCGTTCCCTCGTTCGGCTCAGCGGCAACCGATAGACGTCGTTGTCGGTCAGCTTTCGACCGCACGACTTTGGGCTATGTTGATTGCGTATGTGGGCCCATGATCCTTGCAGCTTGTGGACGGAATTGCCGCAGCGCTTGCAAAACCATTCGCGCTCAATGCGATCGGCCCTCACAGCAGCACTCCGATCATCAGGCCGACGAGCATCCATGCGAGGCCGGTCATGACTTGCACGGGATCGCGCCAGTATGCGCGTTCAATTATGGCGGAGCTGCCGCTGGCCACATCCCTGAGATCGTCGCGACACCCGGGATAGGGATATTCCTCATCCAGATGGTTTGCCAGACGTTCGAACGCGGCTTTCTTGTCGGGGGGAATATTCCCGGGCATGCTTTCCTCAATCGCTATCGACTATACGATAGTAATCGTCGGATTTCCCGGCGAGACCCTCGTTGAGCTTTTGCACTGGTTTGCAACAGGACCGCGGGTTCGGATTTGCGGCGGTCAGGCATCGCACCTTGGCGGTGGACGCAGCTGGCACATGCACCCTGCATGGGATATTATCGGCACCGACGCAGGAACGTCGCAGGCGGGCTGAACATTTCTAAAATGGACCGGGATCCACGGAAGGGATGGAGCGGCATGATTATCACCCTCTCTGACCCTTTAGCGGGAATCCGAGAGCGCAAGGCTGCCTTGGGTATCATCGATACCCCAGAGCGTACCGATGCCATGCGCAATAGCGGATCGCGCCGAACAGCGCGCAAGGTTAGCGTCCGCGCTCGTGGTGTAATTTCCGGTGTAGATTGAGGTTGTCGCATGGGGTGGGGCATGCCCCACCCCATGCGATTTCGATCTCGGTGGCCACCGGGCTCATCGGTAAGGTGGAGTTACCACACTTCACACGCCCACCGAGGAGTTGATCCCGATGACCGACGACAGACTACCG
This sequence comes from Sphingobium sp. ba1, assembly GCF_000743655.1. Lineage (NCBI taxonomy): Bacteria > Pseudomonadati > Pseudomonadota > Alphaproteobacteria > Sphingomonadales > Sphingobiaceae > Sphingobium > Sphingobium sp. ba1. The sequence continues at coordinate 239,172 of NZ_JPPQ01000083.1, read as the reverse complement.
CTTGCTGAACTGATGGCGAAGACCGGAGATGGAGATTTCCTGCGCACGATCGCCGAGAGCGTGCTGCAGATCATTATGGAGGCCGATGTCGACGGTCTCGTCGGCGCTGGCCGGCACGAACGCTCCGGCGAGCGCACGACCTGGCGCAATGGCTACCGTGACCGCAGCCTCGATACCCGGCTCGGCACGCTCAACCTGAAGATCCCCAAGTTGAGGACCGGCGCCTACTTTCCCGGCTTTCTGGAGCCCAGGAAGACCGTCGAGAAGGCGTTGGTCGCGGTCATCCAGGAGGCATGGATCGCTGGCGTCAGCACCCGGCGCGTCGATGAGCTGGTGCAGGCAATGGGCATGACCGGCATCTCCAAGTCCTCCGTGTCGAAGCTGTGCAAGGACATCGATGAGCGCGTCCATGCCTTTCTCAAGCGACCGCTTGCCGGCGACTGGCCCTACCTCTGGCTCGATGCCACCTATCTCAAGGTGCGCGAGGGGGGGCGGATCGTCAGTGTCGCCGCGATAATCGCCGTGGCCGTCAACACCGAGGGCAGGCGCGAGATCGTCGGCCTGCACATCGGCCCTTCCGAAGCCGAACCGTTCTGGTCGACCTTCCTCAAGGACCTTACCCGCCGCGGCCTGACCGGCGTGAAGCTGGTCATCTCCGATGCCCACGAGGGCCTCAAGGCCGCGATCACCCGTGTGCTCAGCGCCACCTGGCAGCGCTGCCGCGTCCACTTCATGAGAAACGCGCTGGCCTACGTGCCCAAGGGCCAGAACACGGTAGTCGCTGCTGCCATCCGCCAGGTCTTCCTTCAGCCCGACCATGCCGCCGCAACACAAGTCTGGCGTCAGGTCGCTGATCAGTTGCGCGCCCGCTGGCCAAAGCTGGGCGCGTGCATGGACGATGCCGAGCATGACGTCCTCGCATACATGACCTTCCCCGAGCAGCACCAGGTCAAACTCCACAGCACCAATCCGCTGGAAAGGCTGAACAAGGAAGTGAAGCGCCGCGCCGATGTCGTCGGCATCTTCCCCAACGAGGACAGCATCATCCGCCTCGTCGGCGCCGTCCTCCTTGAGCAGAACGACGAATACCAGCTCCAGCACCGCTACATGCAAATCGAGGGCATGGCCGCACTTGCCACACCAACAATCGAGGAGGTTCAGCCGCTACAGATTACACCCAAGGCCGCCTGACAATGCAGCCCGCTGGCCACACCCGAATTTACACCACGTTGACGGACGCGACCCGCGCAAGCGTGCTATGTTGGCCCGGATCGAGGAGCGCTCACGCGACGCGGGCGTCGTCTAGGCTGACCAAGCGCCTTGTTTCATGATCTTGGCGAAGCTCATGCGGCAGTAGCCCGCATCATGTATCGTCGGCAAACCGACCTTCCGCGCCCATTTTTGTGCTGACTGGGGAGGCAATCCCATCCTGTAGCCGATCTCGACCGATCCTATGATCTCTGCTGCAGCCTGAAGAACATCCGCTGCGAGATATGCTTTACCGTGGCGACGTATGCGGCCGGTGGCGACGAATTTGAGAAACTGATTGGTGGCCAGGTTGAGTATCTCGCTGGCATCGGCGCCTGATAGCTCATCCTCGACATGGGCACCGGACAACGGGTTTTCCAACATCCGCAAAGTGTCGATGAGTTCGGCCGGGATTAGTATCTGGTGGGACAGGTCCGTCGCCTCGGAGGTCAGACCGAATCGACCATGCGGCCCCAGGAGCCAGGTGAAGATGCCGGCCCATGGCTTGGCCCGACCACCAATAGCCCTAGCCGCGATTTGTAGCGGAACGCCGTCAACTATTGCAGGATCGGCTTTGGCTTGGATTTTTGCCTCGAATGCCGCCCAAGCCTTGGTGGTGGTATTGCGGACGCCATATCGCGCCTCCCAATAAGGGTGGGTCAGCGGCGCGAGTAATCCAGATTGCATCAACTGGGCTATGGCATAGCGGGGCAACTGAGTTGACTGCGACACGGCGGTCAAAGGCAGACGGTCAGGCTTGGTACGTGCCAGTTCCTCGATTTCTTCGGGATCATGGAACGGTCGAACCACGCCATGAACTCGCACGTCGGTTAGCTTGAAGACGCCAGCGGCTCGCAGCTTTGCGATGATGGTATCCGTCTCACGCAGTACACGCACGGTTGATTTGGCGGAGATCAGTCCAATTATGTCATTCCCCTCGTCGGCCGACGGGAGGTCGGTCAGATCGGGGCTTTGACTGAGATCGGGTTGCTCTTGCTGCAGGCCATGTAGAAACATCGCGAACAAGGCTTTGACGCGGGGCGAGGAGCGGCCGATCCGGGCCTGCTTGACGGCGTGCCCCAATTTGTTCGACCAGTTGTCCCCTTCGCGTGGAGCTGGAAGTAGGTCGGCTGGAACGATGGGCCATTGGCGCAGCAGTGTCACAGCATCATGAAGCGCGCTGATGACCGCCATAGTAAGGTCAGGATTGGTCAGCCATTTTCCGCGCAGTTGGTCGTTTAGCCAGGGGGAGAGCTTCAAGGCCAAGTCGGCAATATCGTGCGGCTCCAAACTCGAAATCGGGTCAGGAAGCTGTGATCGCGAAGCGGCACGTACATCGGGATTATGGCTGAAGAGGCCAGCATAGATGCCCAAATTGCCACGCATCTCGTGAGGGATGAACTCGGCCGGTCCCTCTCGTAGATCCGCGCTGCAGACATCTTGGTCGCAGGTAGCAATGCCGTTGGCGTACCGCCACCGCTGGGTGATGCCGCACTCGTGACACTCACTGCGCAAGACCTGAAAGGTTTCCGGGCAGAATGGGACGGAGGTCAGTTGCCAAATCGCACGGTGATGAACCGAGAGGGCAAGGCTGGCCGGTGCGTACCGGCGAATGGTGGTTCTCAGCTCGCTTTGCCACGCGCGTCCACCAAACCAATGTATGATAGCGCTGCCGTCTTCTGGACCGTGGGCATGGTGCAGCAACTGGGGATACGGCACCACCAGAATCTTGGCCAGCACAGGAAGCTGTTCGGCGTTGGTTGTGGCCGCTGTTGGCTTGTTGTCGTAAACCCAGCCAGCCTCGGACAACAGCGTTCCCGTCCGTGGATACCCGTTCTCGGCAGTCACACGGGCGACAAGGCCCATGAGACTTTCGCCAGCGATCGGCGCGAGCGGGTATTTCACACGGCTCAAGCTTCAATCTCCACGAACGGATTATAGTCGATGAAGCTATGGGCAATGGCCCAGCTGTTCACCGCCATGGCGAGATCGTTGCGGGTAACGGCATGCCGACCTTCACGCACGACGTTTATGGCTGCAGTTTCCACGATGCGGCAGGTGCGGCCGATGATTCCGCTGCTTGCGAGGCAAAGGGGGCGAGCGATGTCCTCTTCGACCAGACCGCTGGCGACCTTCATGATCTGCTTGTCGACCATGGCGGTATCGAAGTCTTCGACGAAGTCTAGGAACAGGTCTCGATCGTCATCCGCCCACCAATCGAGCGGAGGAAGCGTGAGGGGAGGGAAGAGCCGGCCGTTCAGCTCGCGGCTGGATTGGAACAGCTTGTCCGCGTCGTGGGTGCCGAAAAAGGCGACAGGTAACAATCCTGAATCGAGGAAGGTCTTGAGACTGTCCGTGACATGGGTTGCCGCCGATGACCGGCGTGATAGGTGATGTACCTCATCGATGACGAGCAACTGCACGTTATCCCGTTTGATGGCTTGCACGGCGCGCTTGTGCAGGTTGGGTTCGGTGCCGCGGTCATAAAAGGGGTCGTCCAGGGCCTGCAGGATGGAAGAGAATAGCGACCTGGCGGTGCCAGTGCTCATGAGCTTGACGATCAGGACGGGCCGGCTGCCTTCGGGAAGTTCGCCCAGGCGTTCGATGCCGTCCCGGAAATGTTCGGCTGCTGTCGTTTTGCCGGAACCGCTTTCAGCCAGGAGGGTGATGCCATATTGCCGCTCGCCACGGGTGGCGATGCCAGAGCGCCGTACCTCATCCAGCCCCGCAATGATGGCCTCTTGGCGAGGATGAACAATCTTGATCTGGCGGAACGCGCTGCGGGCATCTGCCACGCGCTGAGAGCGGGCAGCGGCTTCATTCGGCCGTACAATGGGCGGGTTTGATGTGGTGGTAGTCATGTGTTGCCTTTCGGGTAGGGGTTAGAAGTAGCTGCTGTCGTTCGAGCGCTTTTTGCGTTCACGGCGTGGTTCGGGGTCGGTGGTCGACGCGTCCGGGGTGGGTGGTGGCGCAGGAGCACGCCGGTCGCGCTCTGGCATGTCCTCTGGCGTCGCCTCCCGGGCATTGGCAGCTTTCGCCTTCTGCCGGTTGCTCCGCCGTTTAGATGCGGTAGGGGCAGCTTTCTGTGGAGCGGGGCGACGAGACAGGGTGTCGGCATCGTGCATCTCGTGCTCGATCACGTCTGCATAGATGATCGGGATGTCGACAGGTTCAGGGCGCTCCCGCTGCAGGCTGGCGAGTTCACCGGTGATGCTGCGGATGCGCTTGTTTTCGTACAGCTTGGCCAGAAGCTTGCGTTCACGCTCCTTGGCTTCGGGCGTCAGCTGGTCGATGGCGTCGAGAAGCTCGGCGCGGCAGGCGTCACGCCATTCCCGTGAGTTGAAGTCGGCGGCTTCCGCCTTGGCCTTCTCACGGATCTGCTCGTGCATCCACAGGCTGATCGGCTCGTCGGTATAGCCGGCCGTCTGGCAGTACAGCTCGACGTCCTGATTGGTTTTGCGGTTGATCACCCAAATCTTGCGCAGATCGTACGGGTCATAGCGGAACGACACCGTTGCAGTGGCATTCTTCAGGCGCTGACGCTTGCCTTCCAAGGGGACAAGATCGGCGAGCAGGTCAGGCACGGCTTTATAATCGCCGAAGCGCAGGCCATTCCACTCGATGCCAGCGTGGGTCAGCCTGTGCGAATTGATCTTGGGGAGGAGGGCCTTCTCGAAGATGCGAGGGTCACGCGGTAGAACGATCCCGTACTGGGCGGTGCCCTGTTTCCAACAGAGCAGAGGCTGTTTCTCGTTCAGGCCGCCATGCGGGGTCGTGTGATAGACCGCGATGGCGAACATGATGAGTGCCTCGAGTTCGTCGAGCGTTAGCACGGCATCCACGGCGGGGTCGTAATCATACTCGCGGGAGAGGGCGATCGGCAGATGGGCGCCGGCCACCTTCGATGACACGTAATTGTGGATGGTGAGGAAGATGCGCTCAACAAGGGCTCGTTCGCGCGGCTTTTTCCGACCACTGATGCGGATCGTTGCACCGGTCGCCTTGCTCATGCTCTCCATATCGTGGCTGCGGAATTCCATACCGCCATCCACGTGATATGTGCTGCACAGGCCGCAGACGTCTTGGGCTTCAGGGTGCTTGTTCTTGATGATCGGCGGCACGATCTTGGGCAGAACAGACCGGCGAAGCAACTCCGACACGGTGGCGTATGATGGGGCATTGAAGGACAGCATGTGCGAGAGCACGACCCTGCTGAACCCATCAACAAGTGCGGAGAAAGTGGGGCGGCCCAGGATGATGGCGCGTTCCACGTCGATGACGAGGACGGCGGGTATGGGGGTGTGATCCATAAGCCCGAATTCCAGAGGGCGCTCCGCCTCATGCCCTTTCCCTGCGCCACGCCACCGAGAGTAGGCTGCCTGCTTGCCGTGGCGGGCAGCGACCGTTTGCTCGCACTCAAGCATTTTGATGTCGCGATATGTGGTGCTCAGGCTCACCGGGAGGAGCGGCTCCGTAGGCATCTCGTATTCGAGCGAAGTGCCATCGTTGACGCGGCTAATCTCAGCGTTGGTCAGCACATTGATATCGGTGACGCTCTTCTTCGACGCATAGTAGGTCAAAGCCAGGCGCTGGCGGATTTCCATGCGGATGCCATCATCATCATGGCAATGGCGCCCCTGGGCGCTCATGGCCTCGCGAGCATCGCGGTCGCCGACTTTACCGCGCTTCCGCATCCAGCGTTTCACGGTGTGCGGATTGGGTGCCTCGCCATATTTGGTGTGCAGCTCGGGGGTCCAGTGCTCGGCAAGTCCTTCAGAGATTGCCTTCACGCCGGTCATTACGCCGTTCCGATCGAGCAGCCGTAACGTTGCCAGCCGGAGCGCGCTGTCGGCGTCGAGTTCCTCGCATTCGGCAGGCGTGAGATGTGATTCAGCGATCTTGTTCTTGGCCGGCGACTGCCCACGCTCTGCCATCTGGAAGAATTGACCGTTCTGAAGCAGCGTCCGGAAGCGATCCTGGTCCATTGGACGGACGACGCCGGCGTCATCGAGATATTCGACGGGCTTGCCTGTGGCAGCATGTTCGAAGTTCAGGCGTGTGCCATATCCATGTGATGTAAAAACACAGGGTTGACCTTCGATACTGTATAGCTGATTGCGTTTGAGCTTATAGGGGAAGTAATTCACGTATCTCTCCCGAGATTTGGGTATTCTGAGGGCGCGCAACATCCATCAGCAGTAGATATTTCTACGCTGCGAATGGCATTGCTTCTGTTGTGATGGGTGCCTGCGGGTTCGTCAGGCAGTTATGATTTCACTCTAGGTCATGGTTGAATCCTTCCTAGGGTATTTGATCTATGATCAGATGAAGCTGACAGGCATCTCATCGATGAGAGGCTGCGTGAGATCGAGCGACACGATGCGCCTCACCAGCATGGCGAAAGTGATTGCCCGCCCTTGGACAAAATTTCCGGGCGCCATCAGCTCAGCGAATTCGCCCAACCGCATGTCATCGCCTTTGCTGCGGAGGCTTTCGACGAGCCGCTTCTGCGACGATGAGATGGCCGTGCGGCGCATTGAGCTGGCGAGGCGTACGTTGAAGCGGTGGCGGCTATTCTCGAAAATTTCGGAACCGAAGGTGATACGGAACTCATGGCCCACCCGGCGGCAAATCTCGGCGACGCCGGCGAGTTTCAGCCGATATTCTGGATCTCGGAGGTCCGCATCGTCGCCTTTGACTTCGACGACCGCCAGGCGGCCATCGGCGTCCAATATGTCGACGTCACTGGTGTACCGCTCCTTCCTCCGCAGGATGAATTCGAAGCGGCGAGCCTCTGATTGGTAGTGGACGACATTGGGGTCCGTCTCGCACCGCTCGATCAGTGCAAGCTGATGCAGGCTCTCATAATGCTGTGTGCGGCCGACCTTCACGGAAGGGTACCAGCCGCTCGCATGGTGCGTTCCGCCAGAGACTGTTCGGAGCGATCCATTGTCGTTGGCGACCACGATGCGAGCCATGGTGTTGACCAGGCTGTTGTGCTTCCTGAGCAAGGTTTCGGCGCGCAACCGGCCAGCGGAGGGTTCGTATGACGGGTTGCGCAGCATGAGGTTGATAGCGGCGCGAACGTCGATCTCAGCCAGTTCTTCATATGCGTCAGTCATGCCAGAACGTCCAACCGCGACGGTTGCTGTTGGGCCATTTGGAGCGAGAACGACTCCACGTCTTAACGCGTTGCTCTCGTTCAAAATGTCGGATGATCTCGATCAGATACTCTGTATAAACGATTGAAACGAGGTTGTTTCGATCTGCACTTCGCGGTTTAGTCGTCATCGCACTGTCTCCATGTTGGTCACGATACTGTGCATTTAGGAACGCTAAAATGACCGTGATGGCAACAGGAATGTGGTTTCAACTGCACAGTATCGTGACCAACGCACTTGACGATGCGTGCCTTACTGTTCTAATAAGTCATGGATGAACAGTAAGAAAAACGGCACGCGCGACGTTGGTCCGGACCGGTCGGCCCTCGAAACTGACGAGGAGTTGGTCAAACGGCATGCCGCTTCAGGCTTTTCTGGCGAATCAGAGTACGCCCTGTTCTTGTCTCTGGATGATTCTAAACGGGAGGTGGTGATCGCCAGACTGAGGACGATGGACCTCTATCTTCGCGACGATGACCCCATGCCCGTGGGCGACGCGTGCAGCGCGCTCGATATGGAGCAGCGCAATTTTTACCGACTGCTGAAGAAGCTGAAGGATCTGGGCCCAACACGAGGTCTGTCACCGAGCTTCCGGGTGAAGGCTGTCGCGGCACCAGCACAGAAAGGCTTCGCACCCGTTGCCGAGCGTGCGCTGCGCTGGAAACTGCAGCATGAGCCCGCGGCTTCGCCCGCGTCGATCATACGCTGGATATTTGAATCCTGCGCGGATGCGGGCGAGGCGCCTCCGTCTGCATCCTCGATCCAGCGACGCATAAAGGTACTCCGCCGGGAAGGTGTCGCAGAGCCGGCGGCTGGGGCTGCTGGTCTTCAGATCCTGGTGGACCAGACCGCAGTCGATGTGATGGTTCAGATCAGCGGCCGGGTGGAATTGGCTACGGCTACGTTCATTGTCGATACCAGCTCTAGGATGATCCTTGGATTGGGGGTGGGCGATCCGCTGATTCCGGAAGACGGGCTCATGCGCGCTACCCGCAATATGGATGACGACCTCATGCGCCATCTCGTGCAGCACACGCAGGTGCATTTCGATCGCGTGGAGTCGATCGACTTTATCGCGCCTCCAGGCGGGGCGCGGCAGAGCAAGCAGTTGCAGAAGCGCTTTCGGGTCTTCAACCGCCGAGTGTCGTTTGACATTCATGCAGGCGGAAAGTGGCGTCACGGCACACAGCTGGTCCGCTACCTGGGCGACACGCTGGGGCCGTATCAGTTCAAACCGCGGTTTACAGAGGAGGGGGCTCCTCTCAGCAACTCGATCAGCGAGGGGATTGAGCAGGAGATCATAGAGCGGGCGTTGCTCGTGGAGGCGATGCGCTGGAACGAAAGCCAGTGGCAGCAGGCGGAGCCGACGGTCGAGAAGTCTCAGCGCATGCGTGAAGAGCGGGCGAATGCGATCACCGCCCTTTTCCGTGATGTAGTCATGCGGCCCGAGTTCTAGTCGGGCCCGAGCAACGCGATTATTGCGATGTTACGATATGTCGATTTCTAGCAGATACGCTGGAACGGTGCGTTTCAACGTTTCGGAGTGTGGGCCAACTTTGGAGGCGGTGACGTCGGCAATGTGGGTTTCGCGGGTTAAGGTCAGTTGTGCGCCGGTGGCGAAAACAACCTCCTTCTCGTTGCCGAGGTCTCCATCCCGACTGTAAGCGTAGGCTTTGGTTTGTGGCTGGATGACGTGGACGACCATCAGGTCCATCCGGCCAGCGTCATAAGCTTTGCTTTTCCACTCTGCATTCCTGCGTGCCACTTGCGGGCAGAAGGATGTGGAGAATGGGCGGGTCGTCGTGAAAGTTTGTACGCCGAGCGGCCATGAGCCACCGTGGAACAAGAATTGTCCATTTGGCATCGTCACCCCGATAGCTTTGATCGCGCTATCCGCCGCAGATAAGTCGGCCTCTGAGAACTCAGCCTGATAAGCACTTAGGGCTTGAGGCACGTTTGACGGCATCAGGTTGCGGAGATCGCGATATTCAGAGCTTGCTGACAGCGCTTTGTCTATGTGACGCTCGAGCGCGTTATCTGCACCCTCACGAAGCATGCGCGCCGCGGCCTGGACATGGTTCGAGACTTCCTCAAGCAGCTTGTCTTTCGTGGTGAAGGATTCGGCTAACGAATAACCCTTTTGGCAAAGGGATAGCGCTTCTTCATCGGTGGACTGGCGGTAACTCCATGCTTCGTATGGGGTGGAAAATACGTTCACAACCCGAGCGATCTGATTCATTTGGCTTGGTCATCCACCCTGTGAGGTTTTCTTAAAGCGATCGGCCCTCAGGCTTCAGAAAGCTCTATGAGGAGCGCTTCCGCGTCTCCGACGCCGACTATGGTTATGACTTCAACATCGTTGATGAGAATTCCGTCGTTGCGGTTGGCGACAACATCACCGACCTGAACAGCGCCGGTGAGCGGCACGACATAGCCGAAATTGCCTGCTTCAAATCGGTAGTCCGCAGTGCCACTGTCGGTCAGCACAATGCGCGAGAGGCGGGCATTGGCTCGCATTGGCAGTGAATTGCCTTCATTGTCGAACCCGCTGGCCAATGTAACGAACTGCCCCGGCTCACCATCGTCAGCGAACCCATTCGTGACGGAAAATGGCTCGCCAGCCTGATGGTTGGGCATCAGCCAGATCTGGACAAATTCGACTGGTTCAGCTTCGTCTGGATTGCCGCGCCTGATAAAGACACCAGTTCCAGCTGACATGATCTGACAATTGCCTGCCTGGAGCATCCCGACATTGCCCAGGTTATCTTCGTGATAGAGGAACCCACTGGTGACGTAGGTCAGTATCTCGGTATCGGCATGCGGAGTTTGCGGCAGGGCAGCGCGGGGAGAGATCGTCTCGTGGTTCCACATGATCATATCGCCCCACTGCATCGGATGTCCGCCGCAGCTCTCAGGCCCGAAATGCTGAAGGCTTTGGAAATGATCCAAACGGAAGCTGCCGAAGTCGCGGGAGGGGCGTAAGGTGATCATCAGGGTTCCAGTGCGAATATGAATGGCTAAAGCGGGTTTGAAAAAAACCAAACTGGCTTTGGACAGGCAGTTGCTATGCAAACGCGCTGCATTTCCGGGTGGACGCGCAGCTAGACGCTGGCGTTGGGCAAAACCTTGCCCACCCTGCGACCCAAAGCGGCCGCATGCGCGGAGAGACCGCGCGCAAGGATGTTGATTGCGTTGTTGGTGCCTCGTGGGACATCGGCGCCGCAGGCACAGATGTGCCGGTCAGCATCGTTACTTTCAGAGGTTGGTGATCCGCATGCATTGCACGTTTGCGTAATGTGTCTCGGATCGACAACGACGACTTTGCCACCAGCTTTTTCAGCTTTGTAGCGGATCATCTCGAGAAGGCGCTTTGGTCTTGGCTCGGCCAACACCTGACCGTTTTCTCGTATCGCGATTGCGCCAACGCCGTCTGATGGGCGTCGTGTGCGTGTTGGTCGGGGAAATTGTTTGAGCGCGAGATCTTCGACCACGATCGTTTCAAATCGATTAGTGATCGCCGCCGAGATCTGATGCAGCCGCGTGGAACGGAGGTTTATCACCCGTTGACTGGCGCGGTCTTGGCGTTCGCGCAGCTTTTTACTTCGGCGGGAGTCTTTCTGGCATCTTGCCAGTGCCCGGTAGGCCCGACGCAACGCGGAACTCTGAGTGGTCTTACGGGGTGTGTCGTCGAAGAGAGAGCCATCTGACAGCGATGCTAGTTGCTCTATGCCGAGATCGAGGCCGCATGCGCTACCGGGTTTCTTATGCTCTTGATCGCCGACTTTGCAATCAATCAGGATGGCAACATGCCATTGGCGGGCTCTGCGGGTGAAGGTGAGTCGGGCGATGCGAGCGTCAGCCGGCAACGGGCGATGCATGCGCATGCGCAATTTCCCGACGATGCCATCGACCGTTAGGTAGCCGTCGGCAATAACACATCCTCGTACGCCGTGGACGCCAAAACTGCGCCAACGCTCTTCGGAGCGGAAGCGCGGGAACCCGGCGTTGGGGTTGGCCGTCAGGCGATCGCGATACCTCGTCATTGCGGTATCGACGCAGCGCAAGGTCCAGTTGTTAATGCCCCAGGGCAGGGCAGTATGCTGGCGGTTGGCCATTCTATACGCAGGGAGAGACTTGGTATCGTCTTCGTATGTGAGATGGACGCCGCGCTGAAAGGCTGCACGCCGATTTTGGAGCGCGTCGTTGTATAAATTTCGCTGCAGCTGCAGGATCGACGCCAGGCGCGCATGTTGCGCCCGGCTTGGCTCGATCGGAAATTTATACTGCAAGAACATGCGCTTGCATCTGACGTGCAAAAGTTAACGCAAGGTGGATTTTCAAAGATCAATCGAACGGCATGACGGTGGGGATCCATTCGGACAGAATGATGAGATGCCTACTGTTGGATCGAATTCTGTGATCTGCGGGTGCGCGAAATCTTCAGCGTCGGAAGCGTCGCTTCGCCGGTAATTGCCGGGCAGCCAACGCTGTGCCGCGGACGTTGATCTCGATGCGCCTGCGGCCGATAATCCGACCCCACTGGTAGACGGTGAGATCCATTGCGTGGTTGCCATTATACGCTGAATGCTCGGATACTTCGTAACCATCGCCTGAGCAGTGTCCAATATCATTCTTGGTCCACGCTTCATGTCCGCGGTTCCTAACCGTCCATCGTACCGAAGCGCCCACTGGGAGCGAGGTTGCGTTGACCAATGTAAAGTCGATGGAGCAGTCTTTCAGGATCGTGGGAAGCTCGTTCACCCCGAAGCGCTCGTAATTCTCATTGTTCTGGGACCAAGCCCGAACGTGAATTTCGGGGTCGAAGCTGTAAGCGACCAAAGCGTGATTTTTTGCAATATCGCTGCGCGCTGCAGTGTTGGCGTTTGCTTCACCCTCGACATCTTCCGGCATAGGGAAGAAATGCTCGAAGGCCTCCGTCCAGATCTCGGCCGCCGTCGCCTCGCTGGTTGCAGCGTTGGCTCGCCGAGCGGTGTCCTCGAACTCACGAAGGCGCGCGCGGAGATTGTCGTTTGCTTCGTCAGAGAGGCGGTTCAGGTCTTCGTCGTTGTCGATTGGGTTTGCGACCTCAGTGTCGTCATCAAGGCGATCAGCGATGATCGTGATAATTCCCTCCAGGACATCGTCGTCGTCACTGGTCTCCGAAAGATCAATCTCGCTCAGCGCTTCAGCGACGAGGACCGTCAGTGTGATCGATGAAGGTCGGCTTGCCTCATCTTCGATCTTCAACGCCGCCCACATCTTGAAGTAGCAAACGAGGCGACGCAGCTGAGCGCGGATGGTTTTGTCGTCGTGGAGATCCTTGAACCAGACATAGATCGCCTTGGGGTCGCTTGCCTCCCAGCCTTTGGATTCTGTCGCCAGCGCGCGCCGATCCTTGGTGCGATCGAGGTGATAGCAGGGCACATCAATGTGAAAGTCGGGATTGAAGGCAATGCGGCAGCATCGCTCTTTGGGCTCTTCGACCCGTGAGGCGTCGTTGTCCTCGTCGTCTGCATAATCGAGGAGAGCGTTCTGAATCAGCTCTTTGAAGCCTTCAGGATCATAGTCGCCGTCATCGTCGGAACCGGCCCATTCGAAATATAGTCCGAGGTCAATGTCGAACTGGGCGCCAGTCGTCAACGGCCGGATTTGGGTATCGAATTTGTAGGAGCCCTGCAGCCAAGTGCTGATTGGATAGCCGGTGTCGTCCTTCATTCTGGATTTCAGAAAGTCGGCAAGGTCGTTCCAGCGGGCTTGTTGAGTAGCGAACTGATCGGTTGAGGGGGTGATGCGATCGTAAAGCGTCTGATCGGACTTCGAATGAAAGAGGCGTGCAGCAGTGGACATCGGACACTCAAAGCTTAGCGTTGACGAAAGTGAATGGCGGGGCCTCATGTGACAGCAGTTGCCGGAGGCGAGGGTCAGCTGACGCCTCGGCAAACGAGTCCTTGGCTATGGAAAGTAAATTGCTGATGGCGCTAGGGGTGGCGGCATCCAAGGCAAGCTCGTGCCGTTGTTCATCTGCCTGTCGACGGTCGATCCTCAGGTATCGATCTTTCAGCAAATGCTTCATCATGTCATCGGCCAACGCCTGTTGTGATCCGATCATCACATCGGTCAGGCGCTGGTTTTTCATCCAACCCATCACCCCCATGTTGGGATTGAGCGAACTGGACATGGCGAAGTCTGTGGTAGTGGTGCCGACGCTTAAGACTGAGATGTCGTCACGGTTAATGCCCAGAAACATGTCGGCCTCATGAAGGGCGATCATATCGGGTGAGTTGGCGAACATCCCTCCGTCCGAAAACAACTCGTCTCCGATCCGATGTGCAGGGAAATAGGTCGGCGCTGCCGAGGTAGCCAATGCGACGTCTACGACCTTCAACTGCCAATCGAGGACAAATCGCTTGTGATGTCCTGTCTTGAATACCTTAGGTCCGCCCTTGGTAAGGCTGACAGAAGGGATGACCGTCGGCCGGGCGAGGTCCGACATCAACGTTTGGGGACCGACGATTTCTTCGATCGTCTCGCGCAGCGCGTCCTGCTTGTAGAGAGGGGCAGGCAAATTTCTGGTGAAACGGATCAACCAAGCCAGTTTGGAGTTCGCCGGCGCGCGAGGGAAAATTTTAGGACCGTGCTCGATGAAGGCATCACGGATTTCAGTGGCACTCTTCCCAGCTGAAAGACCCAGAGCAATGATGCCGCCAATCGACGTGCCGGCGAACATATCGAAGCACTCGTTCAGGCGCTTGCCCGAACGCTGTTCTAGTTCTGCAAGAACTGCGGCGGTGTAGAGGCCCAGAAAGCCTCCTCCCGACAAGGATAGGATTTGAAACGCCAAGCGACACCCCCTCTTGCAAGTTAGAGAGGCGCCTCGAAGTTTCAAGCTAAGCTATCATGATAAAAGAATGCACCTGGGCGGGCACATGACCAATGGCCTATCTACTTGCGTGGAGAGATGGGGGATAGGCGTTTCCAATCGGCGTCGCTTTGGCTGGCCCCTTGGTAATCGCTTGGACCGCTGCCGCGGCTGATACGGCAGGCTCGGCCTCTCGATTGATCTGCAGGCCAGCGTGATAGCGCTCCAGAAGCAGAGCGACGGCTGGACGCACGACAGGCAGAGGCAGAGTTTCGCGAATTGCGAATGGGATGGAAGGATTGCGGCGCGGATTGAGAGGCACGCGGCCGAGCTTGGTGCCGAACATGGCAGTGAGGGCCAATCCTGGCCGACGAGAATCCACCTGAACGTCTGACTTAGCGATGCCGATCGAGCGCAACTGGGCTTTCGTGCGTAGGTCATCGACAGGAGCGTTGCGGTATACTGCCAAAGACGCGCGTGCGGGTGATGCGGAACTCGTCTTCTCAGCGGCCTCAGTGACCAACTGGAGGATGTCGTCGGCAGTTGGCCTATCTGCAGTCACCACATGGGCAAGAGCGATACCACGGCTGACATCGATGAACGCGGTGAGGACAGCGTGATAGGGGATGTTATCGGGGCCATCGACCGCCACATCGAGTGGCGACATATCTATGGCGTAGTCGGTATTCATGCCGGTGTAGGACGCGATATCGGTCACTTCCATGGGCAGATTGAGTCTCGTGCGGACTGCCCGTTTGCTTGGTGGACTTATTTTACGCTTCTCGCACAAGGCTTCGGCGGCAGACTGGATCGCCCCTGGCCGAGCGCCCGGGCCGGCGTGCGCGATGGCTTCTTCGAGAGCTGCTCTCGTTTCAGCAGGAAGCTGACGGGGGTAGTTGGACAGAACCTGATCGTTCAACTGGAGCGAGTCCTTGTACGCCCGAATGATCTTGAAGAAGTTGCGCTCCTTATACCCCAGCCGAGTGGCGGCAGCGGTAACAGCTGCTGCCACTCGCCGACTGCCCTTCCTTGGGAGCTCTTCGACTTCCAGAGCGCGCCGGTAAGCTTCCGGCCACTGCTGAGGCGTGAAGGTCACCATGTAGTGGGCAATGCGATCTTCCATTTTTCTTCACTCCTGAGTTTCGAGGAGCGAAGCTGAGCGTATTCAGAAAATTCAGGGCGTCACTGAGGCCAGACCATTGAGGTATGTGCTGATGGACGACGCTGCGGCTGTATCAGCCCGATAGATCACCTGTTTTCCCGCACGGCGCGAAGAGACCAGGTGGGCACGCGATAGAATTCCCAGGTGGGAAGATAGCGTGTTTGCAGCGACATTGAGGTGGCGCGCGATTTCTCCCGCCGGCAGGCCTTCAGGCGCCCGGGCGAGGAGGCGGTAGATATCATGCCGAGTCGGTTGCCCCAGCGCAGCCAGGGCCTCGACCATTGCTGATGAGTCCATGGGCCAGACTATCAGCGATCCATCCCAACCGGTCAAACGGTTAGTGACGGACAGATCCGTCAGCCAAACCAACAATGTACCGGCCAATGTCCGTTTCGACGTCCGTTGAAACAGCAAATCGGACATCGTTCAATTCTATGATTCCAGAATCATTGAAATGAATGTACAAGTCTGCAAGTGGAGCAAGCGACTCGCGCAGGCTTCTTTTGAAAAGGATGGTGACAGAAAGGGTTTCGCAATGCTGACGCATGAGATGTACGAACAGAGAATAGCTGCCCGGACCCAGCGCTCAGCGCTGGATTACTTTACCACTTCAGCTCTGTTGGGACGCCCTGATCCGCTAGCCAGCGATAGCCCCGACGATGTGTCATTCGATTTGACCTACAAGATGGTCGATCGCCTCGTGATAGCGGCCGTTGAAACCGGCGCTCGGTTTGAGCGTGACAGCTTGCCGTCCGATCCATTGGCCTGGCTGTATAGCCCGCAGCCTCCGTTTGACGGAGCGCGACCGCTGGAAGCGTGTTTGACCGCGCCGGGGTTGATGAGGTGTATCATGTTCCACTCACTCGATCTGGAACTGGGCATGCCAAGTGATCTGGTCGATCAAATCCTCCGTCGTGACGCGGGCATGACCGGAGAGACGGTGGCCGGAGGGCTCTGGAATACCGGCAGGGACCGGGACAGTGTCGAACATGGTCGGACGCTTTACACCGCGACGATCGTCGATGTGCGGGTGGATCAGATCCACCATGTCTACCATGCGATGATGGCCTGCGATCTCGCCGAGGCGAGAGGATTGCTCAGACTTCGTTATGGAAGACAGTTGGCGGACCAGGCTGAGGTCCGCAGAGGGTACGACGCGAGCAACCCGCTGGCGGTCTCTATGGTGTCGGACGCGATGGGGGCGATCTTGGCGATGGTGGCCAGCAACCCCCAAAGTGCGTTGGCCGAGGGACTGGACCTGCAACTCGAATCCAGGTTCGCGCCGTAGAGAGGCGCGCAGGTCATGATGATCGTCACGATCACAATCTGGCCAGGTGGCGACGAAACAACGGCCTTCGATATCGCTCAGATGAAGATCGAGAACGAGAGTAGGCTGGCGGACGTCAGCGATTACACCGCCCGGATCGTCCAGTGCGAGAACCGCCGGCTAGGGGTGCAGGGGATGGATACCCGGGTGGGAATATCATCGCATCCGCGCCGGGATGGACCTTGGGCATTGCTCAAACGGATACTCGATCGCCTCGATTTGCCGTCCTGAATGGGACGTTCCTAACTCTTCGCTGACGGCGGAAACCGCATACTTCACTACACCCTCTAAAACCGAATTGGCCGAAATCGGCCAATTCTGCCTCTCAGAGGATCACGAAAATGAAGCAAAGGAGCAGTCTTACTGACAACCGATAGGTGGATGGTGACCCCGGCGTGACTCGAACACGCAACATCCCGCTTAGAAGGCGGGTGCTCTATCCAGTTGAGCTACGGGGCCTTGGGCAGGCTCGATAGCGACGCCGGGGACAGCTTGCAATCACCCGACTGTGCGATATGCAGGACGTCATGAACGACGGGGCAGTTCACAGGGTCGATGCGGGCGCGCTGGGTGCGCGGCCGCTACGCTATTATGATTTCGTGATGGCGGCCTTCGTCGCGATCCTGCTGCTATCCAACCTGATCGGCGCGGCCAAATTGTCGAGCCTGGGTGGCTTCACCTTTGGCGCGGGCATCCTCTTCTTCCCGCTCGGCTATGTGATCGGCGACGTGCTGACCGAAGTCTATGGCTATGCCCGCGCGCGTCGCTGCGTCTGGGCGGGCTTTGCCGCTATGCTGTTCATGGCGGTGATGAGCTGGGTCGTGGTCGCGCTGCCGCCTGCCGAAGGCTGGACGGGGCAAGAAGCCTATGAAGCCGTGTTCGGCAGCACCTGGCGCATCGTCTTTGCTTCGCTCATCGCCTTCTGGGCCGGCGAACTGGCCAACAGTTTCGTCCTTGCCCGCATGAAACTGCTGACCCAGGGCAGGCATCTGTGGATGCGGACCATCGGATCGACCTTTGTCGGGCAAGGGGTAGACAGCCTGCTCTTCTATCCGCTCGCTTTCTACGGCAACTGGACCCAAACGCAGGTGCTAACCGTCATGGTCACCAACTGGGCGATGAAAGTCGGTTGGGAAGCACTGCTTACGCCCGTCACCTATGTCGTCGTCAATGCGCTCAAGCGGCGCGAAGGGCTGGACGTATATGACGCAGGCACCAACTTCACCCCGTTTCGCGCGCGGCTCTGATTTCTTCATCCAACGACCCGGAGATAAGGCTCTGTTTACCCTCTCGGTAGCATGAGGGGGCATGAGCAGGCAGTCGCATCGGCATTTCGACCAATCGAACATCGAAGGAGGCGTAGCCTCCATTTCTCACGACAATCTCGTCGCCGAATTGGCGCTTGCGCAGCGCCGGTTCGAAGCGACCTTCTATCATGCGCCGGTGGGCATCGCCCATGCGGGCCTGGATGGCCGCTTCCTGTTGGTGAATCCCCGATTCTGCGAAATCAGTGGGCATGATGCCGATACGCTGTTGCAGGTCGGTTTTCAGCGGATTACCCATCCCGACGATCTCGATACCGACGAAGCCTTGCTGGCGCGTCTCCATGCCGGTGAGATACCGCGTTACACCCTGGAAAAACGCTATATCCGCGACGATGGCGGTATCGTCTGGGTCAACCTGACCGTGTCGATGGTGCGCGATGCAGCGGGGCAGCCCGAATTGTTTGTCGCAGTGATCGAGGATCTGTCCGACCTGCGCCGTGCCAGTTTCGAAGCCGTGCATGATCCGCTGACCGGCCTGCTCAACCGGCGCGGGCTGGCGAACCGCGCTGACGCCATTCTGGCCGATGCCGCGCATACAGGGCAGCCGGTCAGCCTCATCTTCCTCGATCTCGACGGGTTCAAGCAATTGAACGACAGCCGCGGCCATGCGGCGGGCGACGCTTGCCTTGCCGATGTGGCAGCGCTGCTGATGGATCACACCGGGGCCATCGATGCCATCGCGCGAGTGGGCGGCGACGAATTTCTGCTCCTGCTGCCCCTGCGCGACGCGCCGACCGCGACGGCGCTGGGCGATCAATTGCGGCATGCGCTCACGGCGCGCTGCGGCGGGATCAGCGGCTCGTTCGGGCTGGTCACCGCAAGCGGTGCGCTTGATCTCGAAGCGCTGATCGATTGCGCCGACACCGCCATGCTCGCGGCCAAGCGAGGTGGCCGCAATCAGCTCAGGACGGGCTATCTTTCCTGACCGGATAATGTGCCGCCGCGAAATACAGCCCATCGGGCGGGGCATTGAGCCCCAAGGCGGCGCGATCCTTCGCCTCCAATGCCGCGCGCAGATCGCTAGCCGACCACCGTCCATAGCCGACCAACGCCAGGCACCCGACCATCGATCGCACCTGATGATGCAGGAAGGATCGCGCGTCTGCGTGAACGGCGATGCGTTCGCCATCACGCTCGACGTGCAACCGGTCGAGCGTCTTGACGGGACTGGCCGATTGGCAATGGGCTGACCGGAAGGTGGTGAAATCATGCAGCCCTACCAGCAACTGCGCCGCCGCCTGCATCGCATCGGCATCCAAAGGCTTCGCTACCTGCCAGGCCAGCCCCCGTTCGACCGTCAGCGGCGCACGGCGATTGACGATGCGATAGACATAGGAACGGCCAAGGCAGGAAAAACGCGCATGCCAGTCGTCCGGCACGATCTCGCACGCCAGGATCGCCACCGGATGCGGCCGCAATCGCGCATTGATCCCTCCCATCAGCCGGAATGGGGTGATCGCCTTGGCTATGTCAGCATGCGCCCGCATCGCCAGCCCATGTACCCCCGCATCGGTTCGCCCGGCGGCATGTACCGCCACCCGTTCGCCCGTCACCGCATGGATGGCATCCTCGATCGCCTGTTGCACGCTTGGCCCATGGTTCTGCCGCTGCCACCCCATGAACGGTCGCCCGTCAAATTCGACCGTGAAGGCGAAGCGGGTCAGGCCCGTCTCCGGCTCATCCATTCACCTGGCTCCCCGCGGGCATGTCGAACCCGCGCAGCAGATCGTCCGGCGTCATCGCTGCCTTGCCTGCGCGCTGGATCAGCGTCGGGCGGATCGCGCCATGACCGCACCCGATCAGCAGCGCATCGTCCAGCATTGCGCCCGCTGCGCCATCCTCATGCTCGACATGCGCCGCCAGGATGCGAAACCGCTCGCCGCCATATTCGAAAAAGGCACCGGGAACGGGATTGAAGGCGCGGATCTGGCGCTCGACCTGAATCGCCGGGCGCGTGAAATCGATTCGCGCTTCGGCCTTGTCGATTTTGGCGGCATAGGTCACGCCTTCCTCCGGCTGCGGCATCGCCGGGTGCAGGCTGATGTCGTCCAGCACCTCGACCATCAGCGCCGCACCCGCCTGCGCCAGTTCGTCGGTCAGCGCGCCCGCCGTTTTCCCCTCGACCGATGTCACATATTTCGCGCGCATCGGCCCGGTGTCGAGGCCCGCTTCCATGTCCATGATGGTGACGCCGGTGACATTGTCGCCCGCCAGCACCGCCCGCTGGATCGGCGCTGCCCCGCGCCAGCGCGGCAGCAGCGACGCATGGATATTCATGCAGCCTTGGCGCGGCGCATCGAGAATCGCGCGCGGCAGGATCAACCCATAGGCCGCCACCACCGCGACATCGGCGTCAAGCGCCGCGAAATCGGCCTGCACCTCCGGGTCTTTCAATGACACCGGCGTCCGTACCTCTATCCCCAGCGCCTCGGCGCGCTGGTGAACCGGAGAGGGCCGCAAAGCCTTGCCGCGCCCGGCGGGCCTGGGCGGCTGGCTGTAGACGGCAACGACCTGATGTCCTGCGGCAACCAACGCCTCCAGCGCCGGAACCGCGAATTCGGGAGTGCCCATGTAAATGATACGCATAGCAAATGCTCAAAGCTCTTGTCGGGACGGGTTGCAACCCCTTATCTCACAGCATGGCCTCTCCTGAAATCGAAGCGTTGACCCAGGCGCTCTCCCGCCTGCCCGGCCTTGGCCCGCGTTCGGCGCGGCGCGC
>NZ_JPPQ01000083.1:183650-218361 GCF_000743655.1 Sphingobium sp. ba1 | reverse complement strand
GCCGGCAGCGACCGCGATCAGACCGTCGACGCCAGCTTCGAGCGCCTTTTCCGCATGACGCACGTTCGTCACGTCGTGAAAGACCAGCCCGCCATAGCCCTGAACCACCTGGACAAGATCCGCGACGGCGCCGAGCGAGGTGATGACCAATGGCACATGGTGCCGAACGATCAGTTCCAGATCGGCGTCGAGCCTCGGATTGCTCTTATGGACGATGAGGTTGACGCCGAAGGGCGCCGCTCCCGGCATGGGAGCCAGCCGCTCCTCGATTTCATCCAGCCATTCACCGAAACCTTGACTGGTGCGCTGGTTGAGCGCCGGGAAAGTACCAAGCAGTCCCGCCTCGCAGCAACTGACGACAAGGTCCGGTCCCGACACAAGGAACATCGGCGCAACGATGGCTGGAATGGCCAGCCGCTTTTCGAGGCTTGCCGGAAGCGTCAAAACACGTCGTCTTCCAGCGCCATCAGCGACTTCTTGCCCGCCTTGATCGCCAGGAAGCTGGCGGTCGCCTGAGGCAGGATACGCTCGAAGAAGAACGTCGCCGTCTTGATCTTGGCATCGTAGAAGCGCTTGTCCTCGCTGCCGAAGAAGAGCTGCAAGCCTGCGATCTTGGTCGCCTTGGCAAAGCAATAGCCCATGGCCACCAGGCCCATCAGACGCAGATAGTCCGCCGACGCCGCGCCCGCCTCTTCGGGATCCTTGAGCGCCCGCTGCGCGACCGTGGCCGTCGAAAGCTGCAGCGCCCCGAACGCCTTGGCGAGCGCCTCGATCATCGGCTTCATCGGTCCGTCGACGTTGTTTTCCTCGATGAAAGCCGACACCGGATGGAAGAAGCTGCGCAGATAGCGGCCCATATGGGCGCCGAGCTTGCGGCCGACGAGATCGAGCGCCTGAACGCCGTTCGTCCCCTCATAGATCATGGTGATCCGGGCATCGCGGGCATATTGCTCGACGCCGCTTTCGCGGATGTAGCCGTGGCCACCATAGCATTGGACCGCAAGGTTCGCGCTGTCGAACGCAAGGTCGGTGAAGAGCGCTTTGACGACGGGGGTCATGAGCGCAATGAAGTCACTCGCACGCTGGCGCACTTCGGGTTCGGGAGAATGTTTTTCCGCGTCCAGGGCGCGCGAGACCCAGGCCGAGAGCGCCCGGCATCCCTCATTATAAGCCCGCATCGTCATCAACATGCGGCGAACATCGGGGTGAACGATGATCGGATC
Source organism: Sphingobium sp. ba1 (assembly GCF_000743655.1). Lineage (NCBI taxonomy): Bacteria > Pseudomonadati > Pseudomonadota > Alphaproteobacteria > Sphingomonadales > Sphingobiaceae > Sphingobium > Sphingobium sp. ba1. The sequence continues at coordinate 217,138 of NZ_JPPQ01000083.1, read as the reverse complement.
AGCTGCCTGATCGGGATATTTGGGTCCCGAGAGCGCCCGACCCTGAATACGATCTTTCGCATACCAGGCCGCCGCCTGATACGCCGCCTCGCCCACACCCAGGCCCTGGATGCCGACGGAGACACGCTCCGTGTTCATCATCGTGAACATGGCGGCCATGCCCTTGCCAGGCTCACCGACGATCCAGCCGATCGAATCATCGAAGTTCATCTGGCACGTCGCCGACGCCTTGAGACCCATCTTGTGCTCGATCGCGGCGCAGGCGACGCCGTTCGATTGACCGGGAGTACCGTCCTCCCTGGGCAGATATTTGGGGACGAGAAACAAGCTGATGCCCTTCACGCCCTTGGGGGCGTCGGGCAGGCGGGCGAGCACGAGATGGATGATATTCTCGGTCAGGTCATGCTCACCGGCGGAGATGAAGATCTTGGAGCCGGTGACCTTGTAGCTGCCATCGCCCTGCGGGACCGCGCGGCTGCGCAGGAGCCCGAGATCGGTACCGCAATGAGGCTCGGTCAGGCACATCGTGCCGGACCACTGGCCGCTCACCATCTTGGGCAGGTAGGCCTGCTTGAGCGCGTCACTGCCATGGCCCTCGATCGCAGTGGTGGCACCATGGGTGAGGCCCGGGTAGAGGCCGAAGGAGAGGTTGGACGAGCAGATCATCTCCTCGACCAGCTTGTTGACCGCTTCCGGCAGCCCCTGCCCACCCCATTCCGGATCGGATGCGAGCGCGGTCCAGCCACCTTCGGCGAACTGCTTATAGGCTTCGGGGAACCCCGCCGGCGTCCGCACGACGCCGTTTTCCAGATGACACCCCTCCTCGTCGCCCGACCGGTTGATCGGCAACAGGACGTCGCGACAGAAGCGCGCCGCCTCCTCGAGGATCGCATCGGTGAGATCCGGTGTGAACTCCGACAGTGCGGGAATATCCCCGAAGCCGTCATCGGCATGGAGTTCGTTGAGCACGAAGCGCATGTCGCGCAACGGGGCGTCATAGACTTGCATATTTATATCTCCTGACCGGTCGGCCATCCGGCCGCCGGCCGCCAATCAGTTACGCAGCGGCTTGCCGGTGACGAGCATCTGCTCGACGCGCGCCTGGGTCCGCGGGTCGCGCACCAGTTGCATGAAGGCCTTGCGCTCGAGCGCCAGCAGATCCTCTTCGGTCACGATGTCGATGAGATCCTTCTCGCCGCCCGTCAGGACGTCGGCGAGCGCGCCGGATACGACACCATCGTAAGATGTGGCGAGGCCACGGGCCTGGAAGCCTTCGACAGCCATCGAAAGAGCGGACTTGCCTCCCGCGCCAGGCAAGCGGAATTCCGGAGCCACAGGCGGTTTGTAACCGTCGGCCAGTTCCAGTGCCTTCGCCTTGGCGTCCGCCAGCAGACGGTCCCGGTTCATCGTAATGCCGTCCGAGGGACGCAGGAAGCCATGCTCCTTCGCCTCGGCGGCCGACTTTGCCACAGTGGCTGTCGATACCGTCTCGAAGACCTTGGCTACGGCCGGCATCGGCCCCTTGGGCATGCCGGGACTGGAGCGCCAGCGATCGATCATTTCACCGCATCCGCCCCAGCCAGGGATCAGACCCACGCCGCACTCGACCAGACCCACATAGCTTTCGGCATGGGCCTGCACGGCATCACTGTTGAGCAGGATCTCGCAACCGCCGCCCAATGCCATGCCGGCCGGAGCGCTCACGACCGGGAACAGCGCATATTTGAGCGCCTTGTAGGCCTGCTGCCCGCCCGCGACGAGCTTTTCGATCTCGCCCCATGCCGCGATGTTCAGTGCGAACAGAGCAAGACCGAGATTGGCGCCGGCGGAGAAATTGCTGCCCTCATTATAGACGACGAGCGCCTTGAACTTGTCCTGCACGACCGGGATCGCCTGACCGATCAGCTTCATCACATCGCCGTCGAGCGCGTTCATCTTGCCGGTGAACTCAAGGCAGGCAACGCCGTCGCCGACATCCCAGAGTGCCGCCGAACCATTTTTGAGGATCGGCTGGCTATGGAGCTTGATGTCTTCCAGCAGCAGCACGCCCTCGGGCCGCACGACATCATGATAGTCGCCGGCGGCATCGAGATATTGCCGACGGCCGTCCTGCACCCGGTAGAAAGGCCGATCTCCGGCTACCTTGAGGATCGCGGGAACATCCCGCCCCTCGGCGGCCAGCCGTTCGGCGAGCTTGCCCGGCCCGAGGCGATCGATCAGTTCGAACGGCCCGAACTTCCAGTTGTAGCCGAGCTTCATCGCGTCATCGATGCCGACGATGTTGTCCGCAGCTTCACCGACCAGACTCGCGGCATAGGAAAGAACCTTGCCGAGAATTTCCCAGGCATAGGCCCCGACCTTGCCGGGCGCAGCAACCAATGCTGCCAGGTCCTTCTCGGCCCGGCCCGGCAAGGAAGCCGGCTTCACCGATACGCGATATTCGCCGGTCGCGAGATCGAGCGCTTTCTTGGTCTTCGTCGCCTTGTCGAACGCGTAGAAACCGCCCTTGCCCTTCCGCCCGGTAAAGCCTTCCGCGATCATCCTGTCGACGAGCGGCATCGGCCTCACCGTGTCGAAATAGGCGTCACCTGCCGGCAGCGTCGAGGACAGGCTCTTCGTGAGCAGCGGCATGAGGTCGACGCCAACGAGATCGACAAGGCCGAAAATGCCGGTCTTGGGCACGCCCATCGGCTTTCCGCCGATCTGGTCGGCTTCCTCCACCGTCAGCCCCTGGTCCATCGCGGCATTGATCGCGACGGCCAGCCAGTAGGTACCGATGCGATTGGCGATGAAGCCCGGCGTGTCCCGCGCCGGCACGATGCGCTTGCCGAGCTTTCGATCGACGAAATCCGAGACGCGCCTCGCCACAGCCGTATCAGTGTCGGGGCCGGTCACGATTTCGATGAGCCGCATGTAGCGCGGCGGATTGAAGAAATGGGTGATCAGGAAGTCCTGTTTGAACTGATCGTCCCGCCCCTCGACCAGATGGCCAAGCGGAATCGTCGAGGTATTGGACGATACCGCCGTGCCCGGACGCTTGAGCTGCTCGAGCTTGGCGTAGAGCGCCTGCTTGATGTCGAGCCGTTCGACGATCGCCTCGACGATCCAGTCGCATTCGGCCACCCGCTCGAGATGGTCGTCGATATTGCCCGTTTCAACGAGCTTCGCCGCAGCCTTCGACATGAAGGGCGCCGGATCGGTCTTCAGCATCTTCGCGACCGCACCCTTCGCCACGGCGTCACGATCGCCGCCCTCCTTGGGCACGATATCGAGCAGCAGCACCGGCACGCCGGCATTGGCGACCTGCGCTGCGATGCCGGCGCCCATGACGCCTGCGCCGATCACGCAGACCTTTTTGATGGTTTCCGGCGGGGCGCCGACTGGCTTGATGGCCTGCTCGCTCATTCCGCCGCCTCCAGCACGGTGGCGATGCCCTGACCGCCGCCGATGCACTGGGTGGCAAGCGCATAGCTGCCGCCTTCGCGCTTCAGCAGAGCCGCGGCCTTGCCCACGATCCGCGCACCGGTCGCCCCCAGAGGGTGGCCTATCGCGATGGCGCCGCCGTCCAGATTGACCTTCGACTGGTCAAGCCCCAGGTCGCTGATGCAGGCCAGTGACTGGCTCGCAAAGGCTTCGTTGAGCTCGACAACGTCAAGCTGGTCCACACTGAGCCCCGCCCGCTGCAGCGCCTTGCGCGAGGCCTCGACCGGTCCGATGCCCATGATCTCCGGCTGGCAGCCAGAGACAGCAACCGACTTGATGCGGGCAAGGATCGGCAGTCCATGCGCGCGCGCATAATCCTCGCTCGTGACCAGGATTGCGCTTGCGCCATCGGTCAGCGGCGAGGACGTTCCCGCCGTTACCGTGCCGTCCTGGCTGAAGGCCGGCTTCAGCCCGGCGAGGGTTTCCGTCGTCGTGCCGGCACGCGGCGTGCCATCCTTGTCGACCACGCCCGCCTTGGTCGTGATCGGCACGATCTCGGCCTCGAGCTTGCCGGCCGCGATAGCCGCGGCCGCCTTGTCCTGACTGGCGACCGCAAAGGCTTCCTGCTGGGCACGGGTGATCTGATATTTGGTCGCGACATTCTCCGCCGTGTCGCCCATGCCCATATAGGCGGCGCTCTTCTTCGCGAGCTCGGGGTTCGGCAGCGGATTGAACCCCATCATCGGCACGCGGCTCATCGACTCCACGCCCGCGCAGATGAAGGCCTCGCCGGCGCCAAGCTGAATCTGGCCCGCAGCGATGTGGACCGAGCTCATCGACGATCCGCAGAAGCGATTAACGGTCATGCCGCCGACAGAGAGCGGCAGGTCGGCAAGAAGACCGATAAGGCGCGCGATGTTGAAGCCCTGCTCGCCTTCAGGAAAAGCGCAGCCCAGCACGATATCCTCGATATCTTCGGCCTTCACGCCGGTCTGCTGAATCAGTCCGCGAATGACCTGAGCGGCCAGATCGTCAGGGCGGACGCGCGCCAGCGCGCCCTTGCCTGCCAGGTGAAAGGGGGACCGGGCATAGCCCGCAACAACCACATTACGCATCGATGATAGCCTCTCCAGGGAATCGGACATCTGATTACCTAATGGTGCGTGAAATGACGTTTACGTCAACTAAAATCTTTGGCACTCTTCTCACGCCGTCGAGGGAATCGTCATGCACCGGTTCCCGGGAGGCTTGATATCGGAGGTCTTGGCCGAGGAACGTACGGATGCTCGCCAGTGAAAAACCGCGCACTCTCATCCCGGCGATGATGCTCGCGCCCGTCTTATCGACGGCTGCGCCTCTCCCCAAGCGCCACTGCACCTGTTTTCGAAGGCGCACACATGCGATTTTCTGAGCATCCCCTCCGGCGTCAGATCGTCGGCGAAATGCATCTGCGCCGTTTTCCTGCACTCGAATTGCCCGCCATGGCATTTCAGACGGTTCGCCTGGTCGATGAGAATGACCGGGAGAAGGAATGGCTGATCCTGGAGCAGCGATGTGCCTCTGGACTCGATCGCAACCTGCGCCACCTGGAAACGGAGTGGTCCGCCAACGGGCGGCTGGCCTGGGAAAGGCACAGTGAAGCGGTCACCACGACGCTAACGTCAACCTCGGTCAGCGCGGACGCGCAGTTCTGGTCTGCTCCCGAGGTCGGCCCCTTCAGTGATACCTTGCAGTGGATGGAAACGCTGCCGGGCCTGGTCATCCGCGCAACCCACATCGTCGTTGTGGCGAACGATAGCTACGCCGAGCCGGTTGTCGATCGGGCCGACTTCCATCCGGGCCATCTCGTCTCCTGCATCATCGGGGATAGCGTCCGGATCTGGAGCGACTTTCGCATTCACGCCGGCGGCTACGGGCGCCTGGTCGTTGCCGCGAACGGGGCGGCTGACGGCGAAGTGTCGCGTTCCATCCAGCGCATTCAGGAACTGGGCAATTATCGCAATCTTTCCTTTCTTGAAGGCACGCACAGATCAATAGCTTGACGGCGTCACACACGAACACGCCCGAACCCTGACGACGGGGCCAGCAGCGCCTGACCCCTCCAATTCGCACACAACCTAATAGGCATTTTGATGACGCATTGAGCTATTGACTTACCTATACGTCATCGAGATGGTTATGGGACGCTGATTTGCCGCATATTGGCTCCAGACGTGAAACAGACGGTCGCCTGAAGGCGCGCGGAGAGGAACAATGTCGATCATTCTGACACTACTGGCTTCGAGCACTGCATTGCCCGCCGACACCGTTGTCGGTCGCTGGCAAACCGAGAGCCGTCATGGCGTCGTGGAAATCACCCGCTGCGGGCAATCGATCTGCGGTGCCTTGATCAGTTCCGACGGGATCAAAGCCAACCCCGAACTACGTGACGAAAAGAACAAGACCGCTGCGTTGCGCAGTCGTCCGCTTCGTGGATTGCAGATTCTGCAGGGTTTTACGTGGAAGTCGGGCAGTTGGTCGGGTGGTTCCATCTACAACGCTGAGGATGGCGGTACATACAGCGCGACGGTCACGTTAGCCGATCGGGATCATTTGCGCCTCAAGGGCTGCATCGTCTGGCCCCTGTGCAAGACGCAGACATGGACGCGCCTCCGATAAGCACGAGGAATTTGACAATCACGAAAGGGGAGATGGGCGTGGCAGGCAAAAATTGGAAAGTTGGGATCGCAACATCGGCCGTGGCGGCTGGATTGCTCGCGCCGCAAGCCGCGAGCGCGCAGGCCTTTTACCTTCAGGAACAATCGTCCAGAGGTGCCGGACGAGCCTTTTCGGGCGAGGTCGCCGACCAGGGCGTACAGTCCCTCTGGTGGAATCCGGCTGCGATCGCAGGCATGGAAGGAGTCGATGCCCACCAGGCCGTAAGCGTAATCCTTCCCAAAGGGTCGGTTGACAATGTCAACACGCTCATTGTCCGTCCCGGGCAGTCGGCTGCGGCTGTAGGCGGGAGCCAACGCTCTCGTGATCCGATCAATAATGGCGTACTACCCTCCGGCGCGATAGCCGTCGGCCTGACATCACGGCTCGCTTTGGGGCTGACCGTCGCCTCCCCTTATAGCTTCACAACCAATTATGATGCCGACAGCTGGGCACGGTATAGCGCCGACAAGACCAAGCTGCGAACATACGACATCCAGCCATCGATCGCCTACCTCGTTACGCCAAATCTCAGCATCGGCGCCGCGCTTAATATCGAATATGCCGACGCATCATTGTCCAACTATCTGCCGAACCTATCGCCTCTTCTCGCCGACGGCCACCAGGAGCTGAAAGGCAATGGTTGGGATCTTGGCTGGTCGGCCGGGCTGCAATATCGCGCCGGCCCCATGCAACTGGGCGCCAGCTACAAGTCGAGCGTGAAGCATAATCTCGACGGTTCGGTGACGACGACCGGTCTTCTTGGTCCGCTCGCCGGGCAAAACAGCGTAGTGAATGCAAACGCCACGTTCGAGACCCCCTGGCAGGCGATCTTCGGAGCGCGCGTGGCGGTGTCGCCCAAGGTCACCCTCAACGGTCAGGTGACCCGCATGGGTTGGTCGAAATTCGACGCTATCCGGCTCGGCGCGCCGCTCAACGTTTCAATCCCGGAAAATTACCGGGACACTTGGAGCTTCGCAGGCGGCATCGATTACGCGGTCACACCAGCCTGGACCGTTCGTGCCGGCGTTCAACACGCCCAGACCCCGACGCGCAACGGCAATCGGGACGCTCGAGTGCCTGACAGCAACCGTTGGAATTTCGCTGCCGGCACAAGCTATGCCGTGTCTTCCCGGTTCACGCTCGATGCGGGCGCAGCGTATATTACGTTTAAGGATACGACTATTGATCGCACGACAGCGGCCTATGCCGGCACGGCCGTGCAGACGCCGATCCTGATGGACGGCAAGCTCGAGGACGCGCACGCCGTCGTGCTGTCGCTCGGCGGACGTTTCCACTTCTGATGCTGGAGATCGCCATGCCCCAGCCCGCCATCAGCGCCTTCCCGTCGATACCGGAACCGGCAATTCCGCCACGGCTCCTGACCGACCTCCTCGACAATGCGTTGAACCTTTATCCCGAACGCGTCGCCATCGACTTTCTCGGGCGAACCTGGACTTATGCGCAGGTGGGGCAACTCGTTCGCCGTGCAGCACGTGGATTGCAGGATCAGGGGCTGCGCAAGGGCGATCGGTTCGGCCTGTGCCTGCCGAACTGCCCCTATTTCGCGATATTGTACTTCGCGGCGCTGCGCGTGGGTGCGATCGTGGTCAACTTCAACCCGCTCTACACGGAGCGCGAACTGGAGCATCAGATCCGGGACTCGGGAACGCGCATGATGGCGGTACCGGACGTCCGGATAATCCACGAGAAAGTGCAAGCCGTCGCGCCACGTGCCGGGCTGGACAAGATCGTGTTGTGCAGCATGAGGGATATGCTGCCCTGGCTGCAAGGCCTGGGCTTTGCGCTATTCAAGCGAAAAGACCACGCGCGGATACTCGACGAAGGCCTTCATGTCCGGCTCAAGGCGCTTCTCGCCCATGATGCCGAACCTGACGCGGTAGAACGTCACCCTGATGATGTCGCGGTCCTTCAATATACCGGAGGCACAACCGGCGTGCCCAAGGGCGCAATGCTGACCCACGCCAACCTCACGGCGAACAGCGCCCAGATGGTGGTGCATGTGGGAGGACTTCGCCCGCAGCAGGAGAGAACTCTCGGCGTCCTGCCCATGTTTCACGTCTTCGCACTCACGACGGTGCTCAACTTCTCAGTCGAAATCGGCGCCGAAATCGTCCTGCTGCCACGGTTTGAGATGAAGCAGGTTCTCAACACGATGAAGCGCAAGCCGCCGACACAGTTCTTCGGCGTGCCTACGATCTATGTTGCCCTGAACGCGCTTCCGGACGACGAGATACCCGATCTCTCGGCCGTGCGCGCCTGTATATCCGGCGGCGCACCGCTCCCGCTCGAGGTACGCGAGGAGTTCGAGGCACGCACGCGTGCCAGGGTCGTGGAAGGATATGGGCTCTCCGAAACCGCCCCGATCATCGCCTGCAACCCGTTGTTTGGGACGGTGAAGGACAATAGCTGCGGCCCAAGTTTCCCCGGCACCATCATCGAGATCCGAGATCCGGAGAATCCCTCGCGGGTTCTTCCCCAGGGAGACCGCGGAGAAGTGTGCGCCCGCGGCCCTCAGGTGATGAAGGGCTATTGGCAGCGCCCTGCAGAAACCAGTGCTGTCTTCGTCGATGGCGCGCTACGAACCGGCGATATCGGCTATTTTGATGAGGATGGCTATCTCTTCCTCGTCGACCGCATCAAGGACATCATCTTCTGTGGCGGATATAATGTATATCCCCGGATCATCGAGGATGCGGCCTACCAGCACCCGGCGGTAAAGGAGGCGATCGCAATCGCGATCCCTGACGCCTACAGAGGTCAATCTCCCAAGTTGTTCATCGCGCTGCACGAGGGATCGAACCTGACCGTCGATGAACTCAAGGTCTTTTTGCAGGATCGCCTCAGCAAGATCGAGATGCCCAAGGCCTTCGCATTCCGGGACAGCCTGCCCAAGACGTTGATCGGCAAACTTTCGAAGAAGGATTTGATCGAGGAGGAGAACAAAAAGCTCGCCTGAGCCTCTATCCCCTGTCAAGCTACGAGGCTTATGCGCTTGAGTGGTAGGGTAGCCGTGATTGGAGGACAGGGAGTGGATGGCATGGGGAACTCGCTCCACCTCGCCGAGGACGATGAAACGCTTAAGGACGCGGATCGCGACAACCCCACGCACAAGGGGAGAACCCGCGCAAAGGATGCGGATTTACAAGTGTACGGCATCCAGGATGTCGCTCAGGAACTCGGACTGACACTTCGCACGCTACGCTTCTACGAAAAGGAGGGGCTTATCGCCCCTCAACGGGTAGGCAGTACCCGGGCATATTCCAGGCGTGAGATCGGACGCATACAGCTGATTTTGCGCGGCAAACGCCTTGGCTTCTCCATCAAGGAAATCAAGGAGTTTCTCGATCTCTACGATGCCGATCCCGAGCATAAGGAGCAAATGGAGCGATTGATTGCCCGCATCCGGGAAAGGTTGGTCGACTTGAAGACGCAGCGCTCTGCGCTCGACCTGACAATCGACGAGCTTACAACCATCGAAGTGGAAGCGATGGCAAAGTTGCAGCGATAATTTGGTCATCCCATTCTCTAACCGAGCGGTAACGCTTGATCGCGGCGCCCCCGATCCAATCAAGCCGTCAAGCGACGAGCGCCGCGCCGATCGCTAAGGCCGCCCCAGAACCGCGCCATGATCATCCAGGCGATGCCCGACGCGGTCATCGCCCCGCCGACCTGCCATGGCTCGAGGCCAAGCACGCGCGCGATGGGGCCCGCGAGCGCCACGAACGACATCATCGCCATCGAGCAGACGAAGGTCTCGAACATCAGTGGCTTCATGCTGAAAGCGCCTGATGCTTCCTCCCCCACTTGTTCGTCGCCTGTCGCTGTCGCGTAAGCGGGGCCTGAGGGCCGCCTTGCGTAATGCCCATTCGCCGGGATGATTGCCGCTCTTTGAGCGAGGTGGCGGGTGTCGGACGAGATCGAGGATTCAGCAAGCGAACGGGCGATTAATCATACGAGTAATCGTATGAGTAGTCGGATCGAGGTCGTTAGCCGGGTGTCGGGCCGTCGGCGCTGGACGGTGGAACAGAAGCTGGCCGTATTACGGGATGCATTCGGCCCCGACGGTTGCGTGCGGACAGCCTGTGAGCGCCACGACGTCGGCAGCGGCTCGATCTACACATGGCGGCAACAGGCGATGTCAGGCGAGTTGACCGGGGTGTGCAAGCCGATCGAGCCTGTATTTGCGCAGGTGCAGATCAGCGAGCAGCCGGCCTTGCCCGCCCCAACGGTTGCGGCGCGCAGCAACGGCGTGATCGGGATCGAGCTGCCGTCGGGCATCAAAGTGAGTGTGGACGCCACGGTCGATGCCGAGGCCCTGTCGCGGGTGATCGGCGCGCTGACACGATGATCCCGCTGCCGCCATCGACGCGGATCTTCCTGGCCTGCGGTGCGACCGACATGCGTAAGGGTTTCGACGGCCTGGCGGTGATGACGCAGCAGATCCTGGAGCAGAGCCCACATTCCGGTGCGCTGTTCGCCTTCCGGGGGAAGCGCGGCGATTTGGTGAAGCTGCTCTGGTATGACGGCCAGGGCATGTGCCTGTTTTCCAAGCGGATGGACCGGGGGCGCTTCGTGTGGCCGTCGACCAAGACGGGGTCGGTGATCATGACCGCGGCCCAGCTTTCGATGCTATTGGAAGGCATCGACTGGCGGCGACCTGAACGCACTTTCACCCCTTCATTGGCGGGGTAAAACGCCCATTTTCTGGCACTTCTATTAGCATTGCCACCACCAATCTGCTATATAATCGCGGTGTCGGACGCAGGCCTTTTCACTCCTGATAAAGATGCTCGGATCGCCGAGCTCGAAGCCGCATTGGCCGCCGCCCATGCCGATATTTCCGCCCGCGACATCCTGATTGATACGCTGCGCGTGCAGATTGCACGCCTCAAGCGGATGCAGTTCGGCAAGTCGTCCGAGAAGCTCGATACCCAGATTGCCCAGCTTGAGCTGGCCCTTGAAGAACTCGAAGGCGAGGCCATCGTCGCCGCCGTGCGTCGAGGCGATCCGGTAGCCGTCATTCGGCCATCACCGGTTCGGGCGCTGCCCGCCCATCTGCCGCGCGAGGAACAGCGGATCGAGCCCGATCAGGGTAACTGCACCTGTCCCGACTGCGGCGGCGCGCTGCGGCCGCTGGGGCAGGATAGCGACGAGATGCTCGATGCCGTGCCCGTGCAGTGGCGCGTCATTCGGACCATCCGCCCCAAGTATAGCTGCCGGTCCTGCGAGAAGATCGTGCAGGCGCCCGCGCCGGTAAAGGCGATAGCGCGGGGCAAGGCGACCTTCGGCACCCTGGCCCATGTCGTCGTCTCCAAGTTCGACCATCATCTGCCACTTTACCGCCAAGCCGAGATCATGGCCGCGCAGGGCATCGAGATCGACCGCTCGACGCTGGCAGGCTGGGTCGGCCAAGCATCCGTGCTGCTCGATCCAATCATCAATCGTATCCGCGAGGTCGGCCTGACCGCCTCAAAGATCCACACCGACGATACGCCGGTGCCTATGCTCGATCCAGGACGTGGCAAGACAGCGACTGGCAGGCTCTGGGCCTACGCCGTCGATGATCGCGCCTCTGGTGCGACCTCGCCGCCACTGGTCTGGTATGAGTTCACCACCGACCGCACCGGCGCGCATCCCCGACGCCAGCTGGCCAGTTTCACCGGCTATCTGCAGGCCGATGGCTATGCTGGCTATGACAAGCTCTACAACACCAACCGCGTCACCGAAGTCGCCTGCTGGGCACATTTCCGGCGCAAGATATTCGACATTCATGCGACCAAGCCGACGCCGCTCACCACTGATCTGCTGGAACGTATCGGTCAGCTCTATGAGATCGAAGCAGAGGTTCGCGGCCATCAGCCCGATATCCGACGACGAAGCCGGCAGGACCGCACCAAGCCATTGATCGACGATCTCCGCCAGGCGCTCGACGATGCCCTGCGCCGTCTTGCGCCCAAGTCGGAGATGGCCAAGGCGATCGCTTATGGCCGCAAGCGCTGGATCGCGCTGACGCGCTTCCTCGACGATGGCCGACTGGAGATTGACAATAACATAGCCGAGCGCGCCATGCGCTGCGTGGCCCTTGGCCGCAAAAACTGGTTGTTCGCAGGCTCAAAAGCAGGCGGTGATCGGGCCGCCGCCATCTACTCCATCATCGAGACTGCAAAGCTCAATGGCCTCGAACCGCAGGCCTATATCGCCGATGTCATGGGCAGGATCGCTGGCAACTGGCCCGCAGCCAAATGGGATGAACTCATGCCATGGAACTGGCGCTTGACCGACCAAGACGTTGCTCAAGCTGCCTAGTGGAGATGCCAAAGCTAGATTCTTACGCCACTCCGGCCAAGGATCATGTCGGTGACCGCAAACTGAATGCTATAGCTGCAATTTCTCTGGCACGATCCAGCATTCCAGGAGGCAATTCGCGGGTTCCATCATCATTCAGCGGGAGATCATCGATCTGGTCAAAAATCGCCCCGGCCTCGATGACCAATACCTTCAGCTCGTCATTAGTCACTCATGTTCTCCCTAATCCAACCGCATAATAGCGAAAGGAATAGAAACGATCGAGCGACATCGTAAATTTTTCAAACTCAGACACTCTCTGCCAAAATGACAGAATGTGGCCTACAAACCGCACTTACCCTGAACCGCGGTCCGCAGGCCACGCTTACGCTGTCGCAGCTTCGGTCATGCTGCTTCGTCCCGTGATGCGACCGGCGAACGGCCACCATTCCAGAGCAGCGCCGTCGAGACGGCATAGACAACGAGCCAGCCGAGGTTGAACGCGGCGCCGTCAAGCCAGGTGTGCGCCGGCTCGGGCAGGATGCGCGCGATCAGCATGCCGATCGCGACCAGCGAGACGGGATTGGCCAGCGCTGCGAACCAGCGTGGCCAGGCGGTGCGGCCCAGCGCGATGACGATCCCGAGGAGCAGCAGCGCCAGGCCCAGCGTCACGATCGGCATCAACCAGGCGATGAGCAGGACATGGTAGAAGTGCTGGCCGAGATCGAGCAGCGCGCCATGGGCCGCGGCCGGCGTTTCGAGGATCGTCTTGTAGGCCATGCCGACATAGTAGAAGCCCGCATGGCCGAGCGGAGACCAGGCGTTGCCGGCGACCAGCAGGACGAAGGTCAGCCAGCGCCACCAGCCCATCGCCGGACGCAGCCCTTCGAGCAGATGCCAGCAGCCCGCGAGATAGAAGACGATGCCGGCATCGGCCACCAGCGCGCCCGCGGCGAGCCGCGCCTCGGAGGATGGAAGCATCAGCGCGACACCGTCGAACTGGATGCGATCGGCATAGGTCTTCAGGATCAGCGGATAGTCGTCGGGACTTGCCCTAGCCCCGATGATCAGCGCGTCGCCGAGCGTCCAGAGGATCGCGCCGATCACGCCCGCGATACCGCAGAGACGAAGAAGCGGGAGCCGCTGGATATCCGTCATAGGCTTGTCCTTGCTTCGGCGCGGGATCGATCGACGAGACGCATGATCTCCTGGGCGATCAGCTCGGGCTCGCTGAACGGAACCATTGCCAGCGCTACCGTCGCCTGGCGGCCACGGGCAAGCCTCAGCCCAAGGTGACCACCGCGATCGCGCGTGAACTGTTCGGCTATGCCTGGGACATCGCCCGTCGGGTGTCGCCGGCGATAGCCGGCTGATCCACCCACGACATTAACGAGAGGAGGCGCCAGCGCACCAACTGCATAGCCTTGGCCGACGTGCCGCGGGCACCCGACTGTGATGGGCAATCCACGGTGTACGGTGGGGCAGGTTCGTCCGACGCCCGAACTTATACGGAGGATAGGCCCAGCGACGGATACGGGTAGTGCGGTAATCAACCCGCGGATGAGAGCATGATCAATCGTCGTCGATCAGGCGCCCGCGGCACACCCGCCAAGGTCAATGCGACCGCTGGTCTCGAGGCCAGCGAAGGAGTAAACTCGGCCAGCGTCTCGGATGGCAGTCATGAGAGCGTATATCTGTGCCCGTTTTATGTGACGCCCCCGACATGGCGGTTTGAGTAGACGCGGAGAAGGGCGATGTCGCCCTTCTCCGCGCTCAGTCAGGCGGCGAGCAATTCGTCCGCCGGACCGAAGAATTCGTAATGAATGCGGTCGGATGGGACGCCAGCCAGCGACAAGGTCGAGACGGCGTGCCGCAGAAACGGGCGTGGTCCGCAGATATAGTAATCGGCCTCACCTACAGGCGTGTTGGCGACCAGCCATTCATCGGTAATGATGCCGGCGACGTCATAATCCCGTCCTGCGACTTCATCTTCGAGCGGGGTCTGATGAAAATCGGTGACGGTGATTGACTTGCCCCGCCCAGCGACAGCGCGAACATGATCACGCATTGCGTGGGTATCGCGGTCATGAGTTCCGTGGACATAGTGCACGGGGACTCCCGCCTCGCCCTCAGCAAGCGTTTCGAGCATGGCCACCATCGGGGTCAGCCCCACGCCGCCCGACAGGAGGATCACCGGGCGTTCGACATGCGCTGCCAGGAAGAATTCGCCTGCAGGCGCGGCACCTTTGAGCACCGTGCCCGGCTTGGCTTCATCATGAAGCCAGCCTGACGCAAGACCAAGCGGCTCACGCTTGACCGAAATGCGATAGGTTTCGCCGTTGGGGGCTGCTGAAATCGAATAGTTGCGCTTGACTGGCGGATGTCCCGGAATTTCAAGCCAGAAGGTCAGATATTGCCCGGGCTTGTGCCGCATGACGGCCCCGCCATCAACGGGGCGCAGAACGAAGGAATTGATGACGCTGCTCTCACGCACGACGTCCTCGACGCGAAAATCGCGCCAGCCATTCCATCCGCCGGTCGCATCCTTCTGTTCTGAGTAGACTCGCTGCTCGCGGGCGATCAGGATGTTGGCCAGGAACCAGTAGGCTTCGCCCCAGGCAGCGAGAATCTCATCGGTGGCCGCATCCCCCAGCACCGCCTTGATCGCCCCCAGGAGCGCCTCGGCAACGTGCGGATAATGTTCGGGCAGAATTTGCAGGCCAACATGCTTCTGCGCGATCCGCTCGACCGCCGGGGCAAGCGCACCGAGATTTTCGATGTTGCTCGCATAGGCGAGAATGGCGCCGGTCAGCGCCCGCGGCTGCGAACCGGCATCACCATGGTGCGATTGGTTGAAAAGGTCGCGAATGTTCGGGTTCTGGAACATCCGGGAATACATCTCGTTCACGATGTCGAGGCCATGCGCTTCGAGCGCGGGGACGGTCGCCTTGACGAGCGCAATGGTCTGATCGCTGAGGGGCTGCGTCATCAACTTCTCCTTTTTGAATGCGTTGAAAATCCCGGAATGTCAGAGCTTGGGAATGTGATCGTAAAAATCCACCTGCATCTTCATCGGCCCTGTCGGCGTTACGAAATGCGGTTGCTGAGGGAGAATCAAGCCAGGCTGGTCAGGCGTCAGGACGATCTCCGAAGGTGGCTCGAGGTAGGTTAGCCGGAGTTCGCCCTCCAAAACCCGGATCACGCCCCAAACACCAGCCTTCGTGTCATGTCGCGCGCGCAAGGCAGCCGGCAGAGTGTCCTGGTTGAACACCGGCGTGGAACGGTAAGGCAAGATTTCAGCCATGGGTTTGCCCTGGTCGCTCGATGGCATCCTTACGTTCCGCGTTGGCGACCGATGCAGCACTCCGTTCCTCCAGTTGGAAGAACATCGCCAGTTGCAGGCTCTCGGCGATGCGCCGCGCCTTCGCTTGTAGCGCCGCTGCCGCTTCGGGCGTCATCCTGTCATTGGTCGTTTGAACCCAGAGTGCGAGCCAGCGCTCGAACAGCGCGGGCGTTATCCTGGCCTTATGCTTCAAATGGGCCGGCACCGGTTGCCCCTTGTATCGGCCACTGGTGAGCATGACGGAGGACCAGAACGCAGTCAGCTTCCCAAGATGCTCCGGCCAGTCATCGATCGCATCGTTGAAAATCGGCCCAAGCGCGGGATCGGCGCGGACCCGCGCGTAAAATTCCTCCACCAAAGGAGTCAGCTCTTCTTCTCTGATTTTCGAGACACCGTCCACGACACGCGCTCCAATCATGTATATAAAATACATCTATCATGATTGCGCATAAACGCAAGGCTAGCGCATATTTCCAGGTCGTCGGTCGCGGCGATGTACACAGCCTGAGAAACTGCTCAGCCCCGCTAGTTTAGCCTTGAATCCGAAACACGAAGGCATAGCATCAGCCAGCGACCCGAAGGAGTCTCGGTAAGACGTAGACACCTTTCCTTGCCCGCCCGTCAAAAGACGGGCGGGTTTTCTTTTCCGATTCCGTAGGACATTCGCTGGAACGCTAATCCGCGTGATCTGGCGCACTCGGAATTTTCAAACACCGTCACAAATACCTAATTGTGCGCAGCTCAAGATCTAATCACCCGATTTTCGCGATCAAGCGGCCGGCGGCACCCTGCTCTGCCGCCAGATTGCGATTATAGGCGAGCGGCATCCGGGGACTCTTCCAGCGTAGCGCATCCATGATCCCCGCCAGATCCTCGCCGCTCGCAAACAGATCCTGGTTCAAGCCCACCCGCGTCGAATGCGCGCTCACGCCCTTGAGCAACTGCGCCAGATCATCGGCGGTGAGGTCGCTCAGCGCGCCCTTGTCGAAGGCGCGCCGGATCATTGCCCGCCAGATCGGCCCGATCGAACCCGGGTGCAACGCCCCCTCTCCCACATCATATTCGGTGCGCGCCGGCACCGCCGACTTCGGCAATGTCTTGCGCAGATCCCAGCTTTCGCGGCCAGAAATCGTCTCGATCCGCCGCCCCTTGACCGCGGCCCGCGCCTTGTAGCGGCGCACCTGCACCCGGCGAAACAGCGGTCCCTCCTCGATGTCGGCAGCCGCAGTCCAGGCGGCGATCGCCCGCACCGAGCGCGGGCTGAGGAACGCGGTCGCGCCCTTTCCCTCCTGATCGCCCTTGCTGCGCGAAATCGTCAGCAGCCGCGCCTCGGGATCGATGGCGTCCACAATGTGCTCGACCTCGACCGCGACCAGCTCGGAGGCGCGCAAGCCCGTGTCGTAGGCGACCGACAGCAAAGCCCGATCCCTGAGCCCCGGCAAATCATCCGCGCAGGCCTCAAGCAGCCCCCGCACATTAAGCCCCCGGGGTGCGTCCCGCTCGACATTGCGCACCGGCCCCTTGAACCGCAGCGGCCGCGCCTGGGCTTGCGTGCTGCCCTTCTCCCGGCGGATCGCGCGGAGCCGCAGCTTGACCAGCTCGGCCTGGGTGGGATCCTTGATGTCGAGCAGCTGGTGGATCTTGGCGATCGACGCCTTGTAGCGACCGAGCGAGGCGGGTTTCGCCCCCTGCCCTGCCCGGGCATCGAGATAGTCGGCGACCGTCTCGGGAGTCGCCGGCGAGGTCACGCGCCCGTTTCGGCGGCACCAATGGTCGAACGCCTCGATGTCGCTGGCAAGCGCGCGCAGGGAATGCGGCGAGGATGCCGCCTGATAGGCGGCGATCAGCTCGGCGTTGATCGTGATTGGCGATCGACAGTTCAGCTTGGTCACCTCCCAGGCGAGGTCGACGGCCTGTCGGCCTCGCCGGCTGCTGATGGGCGCTGGGAGGCTCATCTGGACAGCGCGACAATCTGGTCGAAGCTGTGCGGTTCGACCCCATAGATAGCCTCACGCGTCACGCGCCCATCAAAATCGCTCTGCCATGACCAGAATATCGTCTTTTCAGTGTCCAAATGCCTTGCCCTCCGCCGGGATGCACATACCCACCTTATAGAAAGGCGTCAAATCCGCTTATATGATAACTGCAATATCTGCATGTCCACATCTCACAGTATGCGGTAGCGGTCTAAGATTTTCCTACCTTGCGCATAATGTGCGCAATGTTAGCGGGCACAGACAGGCTAATGGGAATCCTGACTTAGAGCGCAGTCCGTAAACCGTTCAACCGGACTATTCCCAAATCCATGATTCGGCTGATTCAATCGAAAGAAGGCTCTAGCGCGACTATCATCAATCACGCGATTGACTTGAAACTTCAATAGACTGGATGAAACCACGATTGCGTATCGTTCAGCTTTTCCATAAAGATATGTACTTGGCGAAGCCAGCGCCGCGGTCACATCTGCAGGTTGGACCAGCGCTGCGCGCGCGTCAGCTAAGATTCTGGCAAGCCCAAACCGTTTCCTCGCTTCCTCAATCGCAGCATGCATGCGGTCATTGATCTGCAGCGCGTCATTAAGTGACAGCAAGCCCTCAACGCCAAGCAGCAACATTCCCCTTTCATTGTCGATTCGAAACGAGAACAGGGCCTTACTCCTCTTGATGTGTTATTAGGATGGCAGGTCATGATTAAGCTGAAGTTATTAGCGCCGATCGGCCAGTCTCAATCTTCTGGTGCGATCGTGACCTTGAGCCCTTCGGCTCCTTCGCCGAGGACGATCTGACAGGAAAGTCGACTGGCTGCCGTTCTGTGTTCACTGCTATCCAGCAGATCATTCTCGTCCTCTGACATAGGCGATAACGCACCAGCGATCTCGCCATCCACATAAACGTGGCACGTTGCGCAGGAACAGCAGCCACCACACAGAGCCAGCAACTCGTCGATGCCCTCGTGGCGGATGGCTTCCATGAGAGAAAGGCCGTTCTGAGCATCTACGACCCGCTCTTCATCGGCCCGGTTCACCACGATCAATTTTGGCATGCTCGTTCCTATTAGTTGAGTTAGCCAGCTCCTGGCGGACCGCTGATCTCGAATTCCGGCAATCGCGGTCACGGCTTAATTTCCGAGCCGCGCGCCGGTATCGACCTGCCGACGAAGTAGAGCGAAATCGCAGCGATGGGGAAGAACGGCACGAGCCCCAACATCGCCATCCTGAGGGCTCGCGTTCCCAAACTGGGCTCCAGCCAGTCGCTAAGCACGCCAACATATAGAGGCCCAAGCCCGGTTCCAAAGATGTTCAGGACAAATAGCAGGATGGCCGCAGCCGTACTGCGCTGATTGGCCGGAACGCTGTTCTGCACGATCGCCGTCGCCGGGGCGAGGTACATCATGTTCGTCGTCATCGGCACAGCCAGGCATGCAAGTGCGACCTGCCACGATGTCGACAGCATCCCGATCACGTAAAATGGCAGCCCGCAAATCATCGCCCATGATGGCACAGTCAGATAGGCCCGCTGATTATGCCCAAGACGGCCGGTCAGATAGCCGCTCGCCAGCATGCCCAAGGTCATCGCGCTACCGCTGACAATGCTGTAATAGGCAGCGATATCGGACATGCTCATGCCTTTTGTCCGCATCAGCATTGCCGGTGCCCAGCTTGCAAAGCCGGTGAAAACAAAACTGTATGCAGCCGCGGCGACGAGCAGCAGCAAAAGCGTTCGACTGCGTTGGAATGTTCTGAAACTTGCCAAAAGGGAAGCGCCCTCCAACATGTCGGAAGCGCCTGGATCCGTCCCGCCCCGTTGGGGTTCCCGCACGACAAGCCACAGCGCAAGCGCCGCCAGAAAGCCGGGTGCTCCGACGGCGACAAAGGCGGTGCGCCAGCCATAATGCGCCGCGACGGCCCCACCAAACGCAATGCCGATGGTAGCACCGATCGGAAGTCCCAGAGAATGAAGCGCAATTGCCGCTCCTCTCTTCTCGGGAGGAAAATAGTCGGCGATCAGCGAATGAGAGGGCGGCACACCACCTGCCTCTCCGGCGCCGACGCCTGTCCGGGCCAACGCCAGCGACGCGAAACCGGAGGCGGCGCCGCAAAGCATCGAGAAAAAGCTCCACACAGCACAGGCGATTGCCACGATACGAACGCGCGACGTTCGGTCGGCCAGCCACGCAATAGGTATTCCGAGCAACGTATAGACCAGGGCGAAGGCAAAGCCTGACAGGAGCCCAAGCTGCGTGTCCGAGAGTTGGAGGTCCTGCTTTATCGACTGGGCCAGGATCGCGATAATCTGTCTGTCGAGATAGTTGAGCATGTAGATGATGCCCAGCAGGAACAGCACCAAATAGGGATATCTGGCTGTCCTGTGCAGACGTTCGGCCTTTATGGCGTCAGACACAGGTGATCCCCACCAGAACAAGCTGTCCGTAGACCGACCGCTAGACCAAAGCCATTGGCCTGATCCTCCCACCACAGGGAGGACCAGGCCAGATTCCCTATGCGTGGGCGTAGGGCAGATCGACGGCGACGACCGCCAGTTCCTGCGGCACGTTTTCGCGGCCCATCACCACGTCGATGTGCTGCTCGTGGTTATAGATAAACTGTTCCGACCAGCAGAGCGGTATCGAATCGATCCCGCCATGCGCCAGCGCCTTGTGCATACCGGCAAGGGCATCGAGATCTTCGCCAATGAAGCTCTTGAAGAAAGTCAGAGTATCCGCGTCCAACTTCTCGTTGGCCGGTCCATCCCCTGTTTTGACGAATGATACTTCGACTTTGCAGCGTCCGGCATCGATCGGCCAGACCATCACGATCGGAAAAAGATATTCGGCAATGGGAAATGTGCCGTTGGGGAAGATGTTATAGCTCCGCTGTCCACTGCGCGATATCTCCGCGAGCTTGCTGGCCTGATCTTCCGCCGAATCCTCTTCCGATTTGAAGAAGGCGGCGCCCATCCCGCTGGTCAAAGTCCCACGCGATTTGATGACGATGGCGTTATGTCCACCCCGGAGCATCTGCAGTGCCGACGTCTTTGAATCGATCACCTTGTCGATGGTGTTCTCATGCACATATTTTGCGTGATAATTCTCCGCGAAATTGTCCTGGAGACATTTCCAGTTGCAATCCACCTCGAAACTGAAGCGATCGAACAGCCGAAGGTCGTCCAGCGGAATGTCCGACCAAAGCGCGGGGATATCAGTGAGATAATCGACAAGCGGCGCTGCCTGCTCGTCAAAATTCACGAATATGAGGCTTCCGAACTGTTCGCAGCGGATCGGCTTGAGGCCGCGTTCCGCCTTGTCCAGCCCCGAAAAATAATGCTCGTCGGGAACGAAGATCAACTTGCCTTCTAGATCGTAGGTCCAGCAGTGATAGAGGCAGCGCATGTTCCGGGCAACGCCGCCCTCATCTTTCATCAGCAACGATCCACGATGCTGGCAGACATTGTGAAATGCGCGAATCTCTCCGTCGCGACCGCGCATGACCACGACCGGGGCGTCGTTCAGCGTATAGGTACGATAGCTTCCCGGCTCTTCGAACTCATGCGCCAGGCCAACGAACAGCCATGTCCTGGACCAAAGATGCTTCTTTTCCAACTCGTAAAAGGCATCGCTGGTGTAGCGGGCCGCAGGAATATCGGGCAGCGCCGGAAAGTCATCCGGATGCCGGCGCTCACGCATCTGCGTGCTCGCGGCTTCCCACATCGACTGGATGCGTTCGGGGGTTTCCAAGGTCATGTGCAGCCTTCCTCGTCCTATGTTCTTGCACGGCTATACGCTTTACCCGGAACGCCTCTATCCCCCCGGCGGGGGACCGCGTCCGGCGATGCCGCCGTCCCGCCTGAGAGGGACTGCATCGCGCGCGGTATCGGCATAGGCAAATGACGGGGACGCGGGGACCGGCCGGGCAAGCATGCCACCGGCCGACAGACTGTTCCCGATTGCAAGGACAGGATATTGCCGAAGATCGTTGAAAGCGCGGAGGCGGTCTTAGACGGCCTTCTTTTTGATGGAATGACCATCGTCGCTGGTGGATTTGGCCTTTGCGGCATCCCGGAAAAGCTGATCCTTGGCACGCGCGATTCAGGCGTGCGCGACCTGACGGTTATCTCTAACAATGCCGGTGTCGATGATTTCGGGCTCGGCCTTCTTCTCCAAACCCGGCAAATCAAAAAAATGATTAGTTCCTACGTTGGCGAGAACAAGGAATTCGCCCGCCAATATCTTGCCGGCGAACTCGAATTGGAATTCAATCCCCAGGGTACGCTGGCTGAACGCATACGAGCCGGAGGTGCCGGGATACCCGCCTTCTTCACCAAAACGGGCGTGGGCACGCTTGTCGCGGAAGGCAAGGAGGAGCGGGTTTTCAACGGCGAGCGATACATCATGGAAATGGGGCTGTTTGCGGACCTGGCGCTGGTCAAGGCCTGGAAAGCGGATACCAAGGGAAATCTGATCTTTCGGAAAACCGCCCGCAATTTCAATCCGATCGCCGCGACCGCCGCCAAGATCACGCTGGTCGAGGTGGAAGAACTGGTGCCGGCCGGAGAGATCGACCCGGACCATGTGCATACGCCTGGCATCTATGTCGACCGGATCCTGGTGGGAACCGATTACGTAAAACCGATCGAGCAACGCACGATCCGGACGGAGAGCGTTTGATGGCCTGGAGTCGCAACGATATCGCTGCCCGCGCGGCGCGCGAACTGACCGATGGCGACTATGTCAATCTGGGTATCGGTGTGCCTACCCTGGTGCCCAACTACCTCGCGGAAGGGATCGAGGTGACGTTTCAGTCCGAGAACGGCATGCTCGGAGTCGGACCATTCCCACTCGAAAGTGAGGTCGATGCCGACCTGATCAATGCGGGCAAGCAAACGGTCACCGCCCTCCCCGGCGCATCGTTCGTCAATTCGGCCGAGAGCTTCGCAATGATCCGCGGCGGCCATGTCGATTTGTCGATCCTGGGCGCTCTGGAGGTCGCGCAGAATGGCGATCTCGCGAATTGGACGATCCCTGGGAAGATGGTCAAAGGCATGGGCGGGGCAATGGATCTTGTCGCCGGGGTGGCGCGCATCATCGTCCTGATGGACCATGTTTCGAAAGGCGGCGAGCCCAAGTTCCGCACGGTATGCAGCCTCCCGCTAACCGGCGCGGACGTGGTCGACATGATCATAACCGATCTGGCTGTATTCGAGCGCCAGACGCGCGGATCATCGTCTTTCCGGCTGACGGAACTGGCGCCGGGCGTCTCCCTCGATGAAATCAGATCCAAGACCGAGGCTGCTTTCGTCGTGGACTAGGGTTCGCTTCGGTGGAGGGGGTCAAGCGTCTCCCTCGTAGCGTGTGGCATGGGACAAGGACGGCAGCCGGCACGTCATGCCGCCATCGACGGTAATCGACTGGCCCGTGACATAGCCGCCGCCATCCGAAGCCAGATAGAGAGCAGCCGCGGCGAGATCCTCGGGCTGGCTATAGCGACCCAGCACCGACGCGATGTCCAGATAGGCCTGGCCCTCGGCTGATTGCGCCGGGGAAAACCAGTCGCGTGTGATACCGGTCACCGTATTCGCTGGATTTATGCAGTTTGCCGTGATGCCGTCCGGCCCGAGCTCGATCGCAAATCCCTTCATCAATCCCGACACTGCGTGTTTGGAAGCCACATAGGCGCCCTGGAGGCGCAGACCATATTCGGCGCAGACCGAGGCCGTGGTGATGATGCGGCCATATCGGCTTGATCGCAGCAGGGGCACGCAGGCGCGGGTCAGACGAAAGACCGCATCGACATTCACAGCAAATACGCGGCTCCAGTTGGCATCCGTCGTTTCATGCAGCATCGCCAGATCACCCGGAATTCCGGCGTTATTGACGAGGATGTCAAGTCCGCCCAGCACGTCCTGCGCCTTGGCCACCAGGATTTGCGCGGCATCATCCGACGCAATATCCTGCACGATCGGCGTGATGGCAGCATGGCCGCGAAATGCGCTGGTCAGCTTGTCGGCCGAAAGATCGACAGCCAGAACCTGGGCGCCTTCTCGTGCGAATATCTCCGCGATGGCCAGGCCGATCCCATCAGCCGCACCTGTAACCAATGCGCGGCGTCCCTGGAGTTGTGACATCTTCTATCCTTTCCCAATGACGCCGTGCTGGTCGGCGATCAGTTGAAGTACATGCCGCCATCGACGTTGAGCGTCTGGCCCGTGATGAACGCGCTCTGATCAGTGCAGAGGTAGAGGATTGCGTCGGCGCAATCCTCCGGGCGACACAAGCGCCCAAGCGGGGTCACGGCAAGAAGCGACGCCTCCACGGTCGGCGCGTCTGCGGCCTGGTCTTGCCCATAGGCGACCTTGACCGCATCCCACATAGGTGTTTCGACCGCACCCGGCGCGATGGCATTGACGCGTATGCTGTGGATCGCCAGCTCTTGGGCCATGCCCTGTGTCATGCTGATCACGCCCGCCTTGCTCGCTGAATAAGCCAGCGAACCGATAGAAGGCCTGCGGCCTGCAGCTGACGCGAGATTGACGATTGCGCCGCCGCGGCCGGCCTTGATCATATATCGTGCCGCAGTCTGGCTGACAAAAAACAGGCCTTTGAGATTGATCGAAAGGACGCGATCATATTCGGCCTCGGTGATACCCATGATCGGCTGCATGGAATAGACGCCAGCGCAGTTGATGAGGATATCCAGTCTGCCGTGGTCCTGCCAGACCGTGTCCAGTGCGACCTGTATGCTCGACAAGCTGGTGACGTCGCATGCCAGCGGTGACATCCGATGGGGCAGTGCCGCGCAGGTCTTCGCACAGGCCTCAATTGCCCTGTCTGCAGCAAATATTGTCGCGCCCGCCTCCGCAAGGTCCCGTGCCGTCTGTAGGCCTATCCCGCTGGCCGCGCCGGTGATGATCGCGATTTTGCCAGAAAGGTTGGGGATCGGCTTGCTTCGATTCTCTTGCAGCGCCTCATCCATCATCGCGGCCCCATGCGGATCGCGCCATCGAGGCGGATAACTTCACCGTTCAACATCGGATTTGTAATGATTGCCTGCACGAGCTTGGCATATTCTTCGGGCTGGCCCAGCCGACTGGGATGCGGCACCTGTTGCCCCAGGCTATCCTGGGCAGCCTGCGGCAGCCCTTTCATCATAGGGGTCATGAAAATGCCCGGCGCGATCGTCATGACCCTTATCTTTTCCCGCGCGAGGTCACGAGCAACCGGCAGTGTCAGACCGACCACGCCGCTCTTAGAGGCCCCATAGGCAGCCTGGCCCATCTGGCCGTCATAAGCTGCAACCGATGCCGTGTTGATGATGACGCCCCGCTCTTCCCCGACCGGCTCGGCTGGAATCAGTCTTGCAGCAAACTGGCTCAACACGTTGAAGGTCCCAACGAGGTTGATTTCGACCGCGCGTCGGAAGTCGACAAGTTTGTGCGCCACCCCATCCCGGCCAACGGTCTTGATGGCTGGCGCGATGCCCGCGCAATTGACGAGAATGCGCGCCACGCCAAAGGATGCCTCCGCTTCGATCAGCGCAGCTTCGATACCGTCTGCGTCCGTCACGTCGGCCTCGACGAAGCGCCCACCTATAGCTTGGGCATGGGCTTCCCCGGCTGCACGATCGCGGTCCAGAATCGTCACATTGGCGCCCGCAGCGGAGAGTATCGCCGCCGTCGCGGCACCCAGCCCCGAGGCTGCCCCTGTGACGACGGCCGCCAAACCTTCAATCTCCACGGATAATCTCCTCTTCCTGGCACGAATTATTTTGCGTTGTTGTGGGATCAGATCGACACGAAATCTGGAGGGCGCTTACCAAGGAACGCGGCAACGCCCTCACGGCCTTCCAATCCCTCCGCCTGCATACGCACGCTTAAAGCCTCCATGCCCATCTGGGCTTCAGGCGTATTGGCACCGGCAGCAAGCAAAAGGCGACGCGTCGCCGCAAAGGCACCCACGGGGCCCTTGGCCAAGCTTTCCGCGACATCTTGCGCGTCACGCGCAAGATCGTCGTCGGCCACCGAGCGGGTTACCAAGCCCAACGCGACTGCCTCGGCGGCGGTCAATCTGCGGTTGGTGAAAGCAAGCTCCTGCGTCTTGCGCAATCCGATAAGCCGCGGCAGCAGCCAACTCGACCCACCATCTGGTGAAAATCCAATCCCAGCATAGGCCATCGAGAAATGGGCTTTCTCCGCCGCCAGGACGATATCGCCGACGGCGACAAGACCAAGGCCCCCGCCGGCGACCGGCCCGTTGACGGCCACGATGAGGGATTTGTCCATATGCAATAATATGCTGATCGCGGCGTGCAGCGGTGCCGTGATCCGATCCAGCAGCGAACCAACGTTTTCGCCGGCCTGCCCGATAGCGCGCACGTCGCCACCCACGCAGAAGAACCGCCCTTCCGCTGTAAGCAGTACGGAACGCGTCTCTCGATCCCCTGCGGCTTCCTGTACTCTGTCAAGAAGGCTCTCGGCCATCTCGACGCCCAATGCGTTGCCCGTCTCCGGACTGGAAAGGGTCACCAGCGCAACCCCGTTGAGGCGCTCCATCCGCACGAGCGGCGCGCCATCTCGGCCAGTCATGCGTCAGGCCGCCAAGGCCGTTGCAACGGTGCGTCCGGCAACGAGGTCCGCTGCCTTCTCACCGATCATTATGGCCGTGGCATTTGTATTAGTGCTTGGCAGGGATGGCATGATCGAAGCGTCTGCGACGCGCAGTCCTTCCACGGCCCGGACCCGCAACTCGGGATCCACGACCGATCGGACATCGCTGCCCATCCGGCAGGTGCCTACGGCATGATAGCCGAGCGCTGCCTTGGCGCGCACAAAGTCCGCCCATCCCTCATCAGTGGAGGGTATTGGATTTGGATTGCGGTCCGCAGTCACCAAAGTACGCATCGCTGGCATCTGGTAGAGTTTGTTAATCACCTTGCAGCCTTCGATCATCGTCGCGAGATCACGTTCATCACCAAAAAGACGATGCACGACGCGCGGGCGCTTATTAGCGTCCAACAAGATTCGCCCACGGCTCTTTGGATGACAGACTGACGCATACAAGGTTATGATCTGTTCCTTGGGCAGGCCTTCGGCCCCCCATGAGGTCGAGTTCGGATCGACGTCATAACCCAGCGGCATGAAATGGAACTGGATATTGGGTTCGTCCAGATCGGCGCTCGTCTTCACAAGTCCCATGGCCGGCACCGCAGGCGCGGAGAGGGGGCCGCTACGATTCCATGCGTAACGCGCCAGATATCCGAGGATATCGATCGGACGCATGCGACTGTTCATCGTCGGCTTGTTCACATATTTATTCTGTCCGACACCGGGATGTTCCTGGAGATTGGCGCCAACGTCGGGTGCATCGACCCGAACCGGGATGCCGTGCTCCGCAAGGACGGCTGCGGGACCAATTCCTGATCGCATCAACAAAGCAGGCGTACCCATCGTACCCGCTGACAGGATAATTTCTCGACGCGCCGTCGCCTTATGTATCTTGCCGCTCTTGCGATACGTCACCCCGACGGCACGCGCTCCATCGAAGTCCACATGTTCGACATCTGCATCGACGATGATTTCAAGGTTAGCGCGTGATCGGGCCGGGCGCAGATAGGCTTTTTCGGTGCTGCACCGCCAGCCGTCTCGCTGCGAGCCTTGAGTGAGGTAGACCCCCTCCATCTGCCCATCCTGGTACTCGGCAAGAGTGGGAATCCCCATCTCGTTGCATGCCTTCAGGAAGTTACGGGTAAGCGGATGGAATCCTGGACGCATCGGAGCGACCGAAAGCGGCCCATGCGAGCCATGCGCCTGGCTCGGCGCACCTGACCATGTCTCGGATTTCAGGAAATAGGGAAAGACGCCGGCAAAGCCCCAGCCCGTGGCTCCGGCCTCTTCCCAACGATCATAATCGCGCCGCGTCCCCCTGACATAGACCATCCCGTTGATCGAACTGCTACCACCAAGCGCCTTGCCGCCAGACCATGCGAAGGAGCGATCGTCGATCGTGGGATCGGGCTCCTGCGGATAGAGCCAGTCATATTTGGCGTTGCCGATAAGCTGGACGACCCCGGCAGGCACCTGCATCATCAACGACCTGCCCTGGCCGCCAGCCTCAATCAAAAGCACCTTGGACCGACTGTCCTCGCTTAGCCTGTTGGCCAGCACTGCACCCGCGCTGCCGCCGCCAACGATGATAAAATCTGCGGTCGTTGTTTGCTCGTTCATGTCAGTCTCCCCGGAAACCCGGTCAATTGAAGGGACGGGCGCAACAGATCGGTACGCCAACGATCGGTCTCAGCCAGCTACAGGCTGGCTATCGGGCATGGACTGGCGCAGCGCCGCGATCCGCTCTTCGCGCAGTTGTTGGCGCCGAACCTTGCCGGCATCATCGCGCAGCATGGTGGTCGCAAATTCGAAACTGCGCGGAAGTTTATAGGCCACCAGCCGCTCTCGCAGAAATGCGAGCAGTTCGTCGGGATCAACCAGGCCCTGCGCCTCCTGTGTCAGTTGAACGATGGCGTGGGTCGTCGCTCCAAAATCCTGGTCCGGCAAGCCGATGACCACTGCACCTTCCACGCCGGGGTGCGCCATCAGCGCACCTTCGACTTCAGCAGGGAAAATGTTCGCACCGCCCGATACGATCATGTCGGTACGACGATCGGCAATGTAGAGATATCCGTCCTCATCCATCCATCCGAAGTCGCCGAGCGTCTCGAAACCGTCCTCCGTTACCCGCGCATCGGCACCGATATAGCTGTAGGTGGAACCACGGCCGCCAGCGGGAAGGGCGAAGATTTCGCCTACCTCCCCCCGCGGCAATTCGACGCCCGCCTCATCGACAATCTTGATCTTGTCCATATGGGCGCGGCCGACCGAACCGCGATGTGTCAGCCATTCCTCACCGTTCAATATGGTCGTGACGATACCTTCGGTTCCCCCGTACAGTTCCCAGATCTTTTCAGGACCAATCCAGTCGATCCACTCCTGCTTGAGTTCGGCCGGCATGGGGGCCGCCCAGTGCCAAACTGTCTCCAGCGTGGACACGTCATATCTGGCGCGCACCTCTTCCGGCATGCGCGAAATCCGCATCATCATCGTCGGTACGAAGCTCGTCCACTTGACGCCGAATTCCTGGATCAGGCGCAGCGCCTCTTCGGGGTCGAATCGCGTCATGCCGATGATCGGATGTCCCTCGAACAATGCCTGGATGTTGGTCGTCACGGGCATGTTGTGGTAGACCGGGCCGGTCGCGAGGATGGGTCCATGGTCGGGGAAACGCAACGGAGGCTTGCGCTCGCTATCGATCGTATTGGGACCGGGAGCGACGATGATCTTCGGCCGGCCAGTGGAGCCGCCGGAGGACATCGCCTTCCAGCGCGGGGCGATCACTGGCACTATCGGAGTCGTATTCGGATGATCGCGACCGAAATCGCCCGGTTGTGCGCCGAACGCGTCCCTGAGCGACTTGTCAGAAGCGATCACGATCTTCGGTTCGGCGACCGCTACGATGGCTTCGAGTTCGGCCAGGGGCAAACGGTAGGAGACCACATGCGGCGTCGCGCCGATGGTCCACAGCGCAAACATGATTTCGTAGAATGCCGAACCGTTCGGGAGCGCCAATGTGACGAGGTCGCCAGGCCCGACGCCCACGTCGCGCAACGCATGCGCACGCCGGGTGGCGCGGTCTGCAAGAACACCCCAGCTTATCACGTCCTCACCGTGGCGGATCGCCCAGGCATCGGGGCCATGAAGCGCCGCACCGCGCGCGGGTATTTCAGCCAGCGGAATTATGGCCATTGAGCAGCATCCTCTATGAATATTGTTCCGGCTATTCGGATACAGGCTTGCCCTTCCAGGCCGCCTTGTCCTTCAAGGCGGCAGGCAATCCCGTAGGATCGATCGGCAGGCCGAAGACTTGTTCGTTATGGGCGTGGCTGAGTTGATGCAGCGCGAAGCTCGTGCTCATGGCGTTCACGCGACCCTGCGCATCCTGGGCCGCATTGACCGCTTCCTTGAGCAGCTTCAACGTGAAGGACGGTTTTTTGACGATCTTGCGCGCCATGGCTTCAGTAAAGTCCTGCAACATTTCGTTCGGCACCACATGGTTGACCATTCCCAGGCGGTGGGCTTCATGGGCATCGATGTAATCGCTGGTGAAAAGCATTTCCTTCGCCTTGCGCACGCCCAGCTCCCAGGGGTGATGAAAAAACTCCGCGCCAGCCACGCCGATCTCCGCCGTATTGTCGGCAAATTCGGCGTCTTCGCCTGCAATGATGATGTCGCAGGGCCAAATCAGCATCAAGCCGCCCGAAATTGCCTTGCCCTGGACCTGAGCGATCGTGACCTTGGGAATGTTACGCCAGCGCTCGGATAGACCGAGGAACATTTCCTTTTCGATCCCCATTCGGCCTTCTGCGCCGTCGCAGCCAAACCCGCACCAGGTGCCGACCGGGTCCCACGGCGCCATTTCGGCAACGAAATCCGGCACGCGCAGATCATGCCCGGAGGAGAAATGCTTCCCCTGCGCAGCCAGGATGATCACCTTGACGCTATCATCCCGCGCCGCCTGGTTGAACGCGGCATTGAGCTCGTACAGCATGGTCGCATTCTGAGCATTGCGGCTATCGGGACGATTGAGCACGATCCGCGCAACGCCGGGGAACGGGGCCTCGACATATATCGTTTCAAACGCCTGCTGAACTATTTCGCGCGTCAAAATGTCATCCTCATTTCATCTGGGCAACTGGTCGATAATGCCCGGGATGCCCAGACCCCTTCTCCCGGGCATCCCGAACGCTCGCTCAGGCCGCGTCGCGCTTGCGACCCGCTCCTGCATCGGCCTGATCCTTGGGATAGAGCCGCTGCAGCTTGGTGTAGGTTTCCTGGCCTTCGTTGCTCTTGTCCCAGACCATCCAGCCGCGATCCATGTGGGACAGAGCCTGTAGTGCCATGCCGTAGCCGACGCCGACCTTGTCGTTGAACAACTGCTTCCAACGATCGACGAAGCACTGGCGCGTGTAGCGCAGGGCAAGGTCGTCATAGGTGGCCATCTGATGCGCCAGTTCGAGCGCGCGCGGCATGAGGTCGGCAGGTTCGAGAACCTCGTTCACGACGCCCAGGCGCTGGGCCTCATACGCATCGATATGCTGGCCGGTCAGCAGGAAATATTTGCCGCGGTTCGTGCCGAGCAGTTCCTGCCAGAGGATGTGGACGCCGTCGCCGGGCACTTCGCCGGCTGTGAAATGGCCCTCGTCGGCGAAGACCGAAGTGGTCGTGGCAAGGTTGATGTCGCCCAGGACCATCAATTCGCCGTGGATCAGCGCGGGACCGTTGCACGCACAGATCAGAGGCGCTTCGATTTCGAACAGGCGGCGGAACATCATTTTCTCGCCCCAGGAAGGCACGTCGAAATTGCTGGGCGTCTTGATAGGGACGCCCCATTCGCCATGACGATCGATGAAGACATCGCCCGTTCCGGTAAACACCACCACCCGGTTGCCACGATCGCCTCCGATGTCTGTGAACGCAGGCGCCCATTCGGAATGATGTTCGGCGCCGTAAAGCACCGGGCCGTCATTGCTGTGCCAGGTCACGACCAGAACGCCGTCTTCGGACCGTTCGAACTTGAGGGTCTTGTACTTATCGAAATATGCTGGACGTTCGCTCATCACATCTTCTCCATTGAATCTAAATTATTGAAAATATATCGTTTATGCGATCACCATTCCGCCATCCACGGAAAGTGTCGCGCCGGTGAGGTAAGAGGCGGCCTCGGAACAGGCCCATATGACTGCAGAAGCGATTTCATCCGGCCGCCCGGCTCTGCTCATGGGCACGGATGACTGGACATAATCGTCGATACTGAAAAAGCCCTCGGCCGCTTTCTTGGCAAGCATCGGCGTTTCGATGACGCCTGGGCAGACGATATTCACCCGGATATTCTGTTTGGCATATTCGAGCGCCGTGACCTTGGTGAGACCGATCAGAGCATGTTTGCTCGCGACATAAGCGGGCAACTGGGGCGCCGCGCGCAACGAAGACACGGACCCCGTATTCATGATCGCGCCACCGCCGGTCTTGAGCATGGCCTGAATCTCATACTTCATGCACAGCCACACGCCTGTCACGTTGACCGCGAATATCTGGTCCCAGACCTCGCGACTGCAGTCTGCCGTGGCCCCTGTATCAGGCGAGATGCCCGCATTATTATACGCAGCGTCCAGGCGCCCAAAGCGACTGACGGTTTCGGCAACCGAGGCCGCCACCGATTCTTCACTTGTCACGTCGGTCGGCAGGAAGATCGCCTCGCCGCCGGCCGCCAGGATCGCCTCCAGGGTTTCGCCACCCGCCCGGTCATCCCGATCGAGGACGGCGACCTTCGCGCCCAAAGCCGCAAATTCCTGGGCCGTCGACCGGCCAATTCCGCTGCCGGCACCGGTGATCAGGGCAACCCGGCCATTCCAATTCATTATGTTCACTGAGTTGCTCCCAACATCGATACCGGGCTAATGCGTGCATCATTCGCGCATGTGGGTGGGCAATCGATCCGCAGGGATGGGCGGGCGATAATCCTCGGCGACGCCTTCGGTAATGCAGACCCGCTGTAGTGTCCGCGTCTTGCCCGGCACCAGTCCGCCCCGTGCATGATGATAGGCCTGGTTCGCCCAGATCACGATGTCGCCATTGCGCCAGCGATGCTCGTAAATGTTGGAATCAGCGTAGAGATGCTCGTGCAGTTCCCCGATCAGATCCTCGCTCTCAGCCTCGCTGAGGCCAATGATCAGCGCCGTGTTCTGCTGCGTCGCAAAAAGCACTTCCTGACCGGTAATCGGGTCGAGGTGGATAAGGGAGTGTTCGGCCCTCGGCGCGTTCTCGGGATAGCCTTCGATGCGCTGGCGGCCCGTGAGGCCCTCTTCGCTGGCCGAAAACAGATTGAGCCCCTTAAGACCGCGCAGACGCTCCCGGGTCGCCGGGGCAAGCGCTTCGAGCGCAAGGCGCCCACTTGCAAAGCGAGTCCAGGTTTCTTCATAGGGAACCTCGATGCCGTGGAGGGAAATGCCCAGGAGCGGCACTGGCGTGTATAGAAAATCAAGGTGGAACGACACTTCCGAGTCGCCCAACAGGCCGTCCTTGCGCGTGTTGGAGACATAGCCGACAGTCGTGAAATCTTCGAGGACCGGCCCGAGCTTGCCCATGACGGCCTTCTGCTGGTCCTGCGTCAATTCCTGTTCGCGGAAGACGAGATAGCCATATTCCTTGAACAGCCGAGCGACCTCATCATGGGTCTTCTCGTCACGCAGATCGAGGTCTACCTCAACGCCAAATGGCTCAATCCTCTTGAGCTTCGCTGTGGATTCGACAGACATAAAATCCTCCTAAAGACCGGACATTTTCGCATCTGCGGGCGCCGGACGAGCCACGCAGGTCGATTTCATTCAGAACCGCTCAATACACATCGCGCTGGTACCGACCCTCAGCTTGCATGATGCCAAGATAGGCTCCTGCCGAAGCGGCATCGAGGCCCATGCCCGTTTCGAGAACGCGTATCAGCGCGCGATCGACATCGGGCGCCATGTGCGCAGCATCGCCGCACACATAGATATGAGCGCCATCGCTGAGCCATCGGCAGAGATGTTTGGCTTGAGCGAGCAGGCGATCCTGCACGTAGATTTTGCGCGTGCCGTCTCTGGAAAATGCTGTGTCGAGGTGCGTGAGCGCCCCCGTAGCCA
>NZ_JPPQ01000083.1:180581-183590 GCF_000743655.1 Sphingobium sp. ba1 | reverse complement strand
GGGGGTGGGGTTGGCGCGCATATGTTTGGCACGCTGCTTCAGTGTGGGATCTAGCCGCACCGTTGCTCCCCCTCTCCCAACCCTCTCCCCAAAGGGGAGAGGGCTTTTCAGGCTTGCTTACGCAAAGCGCAGCAGCTTGACTTGCTTCACGCCGGTCAGGTTGCAGATTTCCCAGCGCAGCGGTTCGGTGACGGTGCCGTCGACCGAGAGCAGCAGCACGGCTTCGCCGCCCTGGTTGCGACGGCCGAGGTGGAAGGTGCCGACATTGACGCCAGCCTCGCCCAGCGTCGACCCCAGACGACCGATGAAGCCGGGCGCGTCCTGGTTGACGATATAGAGCATGGTGCCGTCGAGATCGGCCTCCACCTTGATGCCGAACAGTTCGACAAGGCGCGGGCTGGTGGGGCCGAACAGCGTGCCGGCCACCGACTTGTCGCCATTTTCGGTGGTGACGGTGACACGGATCAGCGTCTGATAGGCACCTTCGCGATCATGGCGCACTTCGCGCACGTCGAGGCCGCGTTCCTTGGCGAGGAAGGGCGCGTTGACCATGTTCACCGTGTCCGAATAGACGCGCATCAGACCAGCGAGAACGGCGGCGGTGATGGGCTTCTGGTTCAATTCGGCGGCATGGCCTTCGACTTCGACGGCAACGCCGGTGATGGCATCGCCTTCAAGCTGGCCGACCAGGCTGCCGAGCTTTTCGGCGATCGCCATATAGGGCTTGAGCTTGGGGGCTTCCTCGGCCGACAGCGACGGCACGTTGAGCGCATTGGTGATGCCGCCGTCGAGCAGATAGTCGGACAGCTGGTCGGCGACCTGCAACGCGACATTGACCTGCGCTTCGTCGGTCGATGCGCCCAGATGCGGGGTGCAGATGAAGTTGGGCGTGCCGAACAAAGGCGAATCCTTGGCCGGTTCGGTCTGGAACACGTCGAGCGCGGCGCCCGCGACCTGGCCCGAATCGAGCGCGTCCTTCAGCGCGGCTTCGTCGATCAGGCCGCCGCGCGCGCAGTTGATGATGCGCACGCCCTTCTTGGTCTTGGCCAGATTTTCGCGGCTCAGGATATTGCGGGTCTGGTCGGTCAGCGGCGTGTGCAGCGTGATGAAGTCGGCCTTGGCTAGCAATGTATCGAGATCGGCCTTTTCCACGCCCATTTCGATGGCGCGTTCGGGCGTCAGGAACGGATCGAACGCGACGACCTTCATCTTGAGGCCGAGCGCGCGGCTGGCGACGATCGAGCCGATATTGCCCGCGCCGATCAGGCCCAGCGTCTTGCCGGTGACTTCCACGCCCATGAAGCCGTTTTTGGGCCACAGGCCTTGCTGGGTCTGGGCATTGGCTTCGGGCAGTTGGCGCGCGAGCGCGAACATCAGCGCGATGGCATGTTCGGCGGTGGTGATGGAGTTGCCGAACGGGGTGTTCATGACGATCACACCCTTGGCGCTGGCATAGGGGATGTCGACATTGTCGACGCCGATGCCGGCGCGGCCGATGACTTTCAGGTTGGTGGCGGCGTCGAGGATCGCCTTGGTCACCTTGGTCGAGGAACGGATGGCGAGGCCGTCATACTCGCCGATGATGGCGATCAGTTCTTCGGGCGTCTTGTCGGTGATTTCATCGACTTCCACGCCGCGTTCACGGAAGATTGCGGCGGCGCGGGGGTCCATTTTGTCGGAAATAAGGACTTTGGGCATGGATTTGATCCTTTTGGAAAAATCACGTCCGTCATCCCCGCGAAGGCGGGGATCCATCTCCCGACGTTGCACCTGTCGATAGGGTGGGAGATGGGTTCCCGCCTTCGCGGGAATGACAGTAAAAATAGAAGTTAAGCGGCAGCCTTTACGGTCGCGTAGGCCCAGTCGAGCCACGGACCCAGCGCTTCGATATCCGCCGTTTCCACGGTCGCGCCGCACCAGATGCGCAGGCCCGCCGGGGCATCGCGATAGCCTGCAATGTCATAGGCCGCGCCTTCCTTTTCGAGGAGGGCGGCGAAGGCCTTGATGAAAGCTTCGTCGGCACCCGCGACGGTCAGGCAGACGCTGGTTTTCGAGCGCGTGGCTTCATCGAGCGCGAGATGGCCGAGCCAGTCGCGTTCGGCAACGATCTTGGCCAGCGCAGCGGCATTGGCGTCCGAGCGAGCGATGAGGCCCTGCAGACCGCCTAGCGACTTGCCCCATTCCAGCGCGAAGATCGCATCTTCGACCGCCAGCATGGAGGGGGTGTTGATCGTCTCGCCCTTGAAAATGCCTTCGGCGAGCTTGCCCTTGGCCATCAGGCGGAACACCTTCGGCAGGGGCCAGGCGGGCGTGTGGGTTTCGAGCCGTTCGACCGCGCGGGGGCCAAGGATGAGCACGCCATGGCCGCCCTCGCCGCCCAGCACCTTCTGCCAGGAGAAGGTCGCGACGTCGATCTTGGCCCAGTCGATGTCATAGGCGAATACCGCGCTGGTCGCGTCGGCGAAGGTCAGGCCTTCACGGTCGGCCGGAATCCAGTCGGCATTGGGCACGCGCACGCCGGACGTGGTGCCGTTCCAGGTGAACAGGACGTCATGGGCAAAGTTCACACCGTCCAAGTCAGGCAGTTGCCCATAGTCGGCGCGGATGATCGTGGGGTCGAGCTTCAACTGCTTGGCGGCATCGGTCACCCAACCTTCGCCGAAGCTTTCCCAGGCGAGCGTCGTGACGGGGCGTGCACCGAGCATCGTCCACATCGCCATTTCGAAAGCGCCGGTGTCGGAGCCAGGCACTATGCCGATGCGGTGCGTATCAGGCAGGCCGAGCAATTCGCGCATCAGGTCGATGCAATAAGCCAAGCGGGTCTTGCCGATCTTGGCGCGGTGCGAGCGGCCGAGCGAGTCGGTTGCCAGCTTGTCGGCGCTCCAGCCGGGTGGCTTGGCGCAGGGACCGGAAGAAAAGAAGGGGCGGGCCGGACGGGTGGCGGGTTTTTGCGCACGCGCAATGGTGGCGTCAACGGCAGTCAAATCAGTCATGTAGCGTCTCCTTACA
>NZ_JPPQ01000083.1:177979-180571 GCF_000743655.1 Sphingobium sp. ba1 | reverse complement strand
GCTCCTCGAAGACAGGGTGCATCTGGCTGTCACCGCCTCGAAACCCGAAGATCCGCGGTTGGCCTTCCATGCGCTGGGCGAAGAGCACCTGCGCGCCGTAGCCTCTCCCGCCGTGGCGAGGCGGATTGCTGAATTGCCGCTGGTCGAAGGGCTCAATCAAACAGCCCACCTCGCCTACGATCTCGACCGGCCGTTGCTGCGGACCTGGCTCCATGCAAACCAGATCGAGCTGACTAGCCAGCCCGCCTTGACCGCGCCCGATCTGAGGGTGCTACGGTCGGGATTGTACGCGGACCTCGGCTGGACGGTACTGCCCGGCTATCTCACCCGCAGCGAACGCGCTGCCTGCACGCTGATCGAGATACCCGCGCCGATCATGGTGCCGCTCAACGCTTTCTACCTTGTGTGGGCACGCTCATCGCTGCGACACCCGCGCGTGGCCATGGCTCGGGACGCCCTGATTGCTGCACTCCAAATATAATTGTGGCCACGCCTGCTGGGCCGTCAGCACAATTTCGGGTCTGAACCAGTTGAGCGCTGGCGAACGAACGGCGGCTTTCGGGATCGTCGGCGACAAGGCCGAACGGCCGGATGTAGGGCGCAAAGCCAATGGTCTGCTTCCCTCGGCTTGATCGTCCGCTTCCGGCGGAACCGGACGTAGATCGGTTCGGGTTTTGTACGGCCGGGTCTGGTCGACTCCCGCCGGATTAGCGGGAGACAGACTGCACCCAAGAAACGAGCATTTTGCAACGAGAAGCCAACGAAGACCATCGGCAGCTCGCCGCTAGCTAATCGATTACGGCATCGCAGATGCCCTGTTCAGTGCCGGGCGGAATCCCAGTGATAGCATAATAGCGCGCTGCAATTTTGATTTCGTCCTCAGATTGGCAAGAATGATCAAATCTGTAGACTGACCCCAAAGCTCATCTCTGGAGACTCCAAATGCCCCGCGTAGCGCTTTATGCCCGCTATTCCGACGATAAGCAGAGCCCTGCATCGATCGACGATCAGTTTTTGATATGCCGTGAACAGGCGGCGCGCGAAGGCTGGCGGATTGTCGCCAATTATAAAGATGCCGCGATCTCCGGCGCAAGCGTCATACTCCGTCCAGGCATCCAGTCACTTTTGCACGATGCGCAGATGGGGCGCTTCGACATTCTGCTGGCCGAGGCGTTGGATCGGGTGTCACGCGACCAGGCCGACGTCGCCACGCTCTACAAGAATCTCCAGTTCGCCGGCGTGAAGATCGTTACGTTGGCAGAGGGTGAAGTTTCCGAATTGCATGTCGGCCTCAAGGGCACGATGAACGCGCTATTCCTCAAGGATCTTGCGAAGAAGACCCATCGCGGCCTGCGGGGCCGCGTCGAGAAGGGCAAATCCGGGGGCGGGCTTTGCTTTGGCTATGACGTCGTGCGGCGCTTCTCCAGCGAAGGCGAACCGGTCCACGGCGAGCGGAGTATCAATGCCGCCGAAGCTGAAGTCATTCGCCAGGTTTTCCGACAGTTCGCCAACGGGCTCAGCCCCCACGCAATCGCCTGCCGTCTGAATGATTCCGGGATTTCAGCCCCAACGGGCAAGCTGTGGACATCAACCACGATCCGCGGCCACGCCAAGCGCGGCACAGGCCTCCTCAACAACGAGCTTTATATCGGCAAACTTGTCTGGAACCGGCTGCGCTATCTGAAGAACCCGCAAACCGGCAAGCGGGTCTCCCGCATCAATCCCAAATCCGAATGGATTGTGACCGAGGTTCCTGACCTGCGGATCGTGGATGAAGAACTCTGGCAGGCTGTGAAGGCAAGGCAGGAGAATATCGCGATCCAATATGCCGACGTCATCGAGGCAACGCGCTCTGCCCATACAGCTCTTAATCGAACGCATCGCCCCAAAAGCCTTCTCTCAGGCCTGGTCTATTGCGGCTGCTGCGGCGGTCCTTATTCCCTTCGCGGGCAGGGGCGGTTTGCCTGTTCGAACCATGGTGATACGAAAAGCTGCTCGAACAGCCACAGCATCACACGCGACAAGCTGGAAGCGCGCGTCCTTGATGGTCTGCGCGATCGCATGATGACCCCCGAGGTCGCGGCAGAGGCCATTCGGACCTATGTCGAGGAGAATAATCGCATTAACCACCAGCGCCGCGCGTCAGAAAGTGCCGATCGAACCGACCTGCAGAAAGTCGTCAAGGCCATCAAGGGTCTCGTGACACTCGCAAAGGCAGGCAAGGGCACGCGCGCGCTGGTCGATGAGCTTTTGGAATTGGAAGCCCAGGAGGATGCGATCCGCGCTCGTTTGGCTGCGGCCCCTGCTGACGTGCCGGACATCCATCCCAACATCTCCGAGATTTATCGGCGCAAAGTCGAGCGATTGACGCACGCACTATCGCAGCCGGAGGAGCGCCAGGAAGCCGCCGATGCGTTGCGGGCGCTGATCGAGCGCATCGAGCTTACGCCCGGCGCGAAGCGTGGTGAGGTCAACGCCATGCTCCATGGCGAGTTTGGCAGAATCCTGGAGTGGATCGAACAGCGTCGAGTGGCGCAGAATGCACAAAGCCCCGGCGCTTTGGCGTCGGGGCTTTGTGGAATGTCGGTTTCG
>NZ_JPPQ01000083.1:167466-177969 GCF_000743655.1 Sphingobium sp. ba1 | reverse complement strand
ATAGCCACGATTGGCGAGGTAGATGGACGTCGGCGTCTTGGACGCGCGCGACACGCCCGCCAGCACGATGTCGGCTTCTTCCCAATTTTCATGCCCCACCCCGTCATCATGGGCAATGGTGAACTGGATCGCCTCGATCCGCGCGAAATAGGCTTCGTCCAGCACATGTTTGCGCCCCGGCCGGGTGCGGGTTTCCTGCCCCAATATGTTGGACAGCGCATCGGCGACGCTATCAAGCGCCGCGACATGGGGCAGGCCAAGCGCCCGGCAGCGCGTCTCCAGCCGCTTGCGCAACGGATGGTTGGTCAGGGTGAACAGCACCAGCCCCGGATTGGCGGAAATCTCCTCCATGATCCGGTCGAGATGGACTTCGGATCGCACCATCGGCCAGAAATGGCGGATCGCATCGACATTTTCGAACAGACCGATCGCGGCCTTGGCGATATTCTCCAGCGTCTCGCCGGTGGAGTCCGAAAGCAGATGGAGATGGATGCGCGCCATGGCCATATCTCTGTGCATAGGCTGTGGATAAAGCAAGGGACGAAATGGGGAGCAATCGACCCCCGATTTTCGCTCCACGCTGCCCGGACTCTTACCCACAGGCCCCCAACAGACCCGATTTTTCCTCAACAGCCTGTGGATAACGGGGATAAGCCAGGGGACTCGGACGGGCAAGGCTGGGCGGATCGGAGTCAAGCTGTTGGCAAAAGCGGGCACAACGCATAAACCCCGCTGCCAACGCCCCTACTATCTCCAACATTCCTATTTGAATCTTAATAGAAGAGAAGAGAGTCCGATGCTTGTCGACCCGAAGGCCGATCCCGTGGCCAAGCCGCTCCTTGGCGTCCTGTGGGGGGAACGCCCCGCCGTGCCGCCCATGTGGCTGATGCGACAGGCCGGACGCTATCTGCCCGAATATCGCGCGCTGCGGGCCGACAAGGGCGGTTTCCTCGAACTCGTCTATGACAGCGCGGCCGCGGCCGAAGTCACGCTTCAACCCCTGCGTCGCTTCGGCTTCGACGGCGCGATCCTCTTTTCCGACATATTGATCGTCCCCTATGCGATGGGACAAAATCTCTGGTTCGAAACCGGCGAAGGCCCGCGCCTCGCTCCGATCCTCAGCGACACCGACCTCTCGACCCTGAAACCTGATTATAGCCGTTTTGAGGCGGTCTATGAGACGGTGCGGCAGGTGAAGGCAGCCCTCGACCCCTCGGTCACCTTTTTGGGCTTTGCAGGCAGCCCCTGGACCATCGCTACCTATATGGTCGCTGGCCAGGGCAGCAAGGATCAGGGCGCGGCCCGCCGCCTCGCTTATGGCGACCCCTCTCGCTTTGCCGCGCTGATCGACGCGATCGTCGATGCGACCGTTACCTATCTCTCCGGCCAGATCGAGGCCGGGGTCGAAGCTGTCCAATTGTTCGACAGCTGGGCCGGCAGCCTCGCCCCGCTCCAGTTCGAACGCTGGGTGATCGCACCCAATGCCGCGATCGTCAGCCGGTTGAAGGCGCTACACCCCGACATCCCGATCATCGGCTTTCCCAAGGGCGCCGGCGCGAAACTCGCCGATTATGCGGTGGGCACGTGTGTCGATGCGATCGGCGTCGATGAAACCGTCGATCCGCACTGGGCCAACCGTGTGTTGCCTAAAGGCCTGCCGGTGCAGGGCAATCTCGATCCGCTTGCCCTCATCGCGGGCGGCCAAGCCGTAGAGCAGGCCGTGGACAATATCCGCGCCGCTTTCGCCGACCGGCCCCACATCATGAACCTTGGCCATGGCATTTTGCCCGACACCCCCATTGCGCATGTCGAAGCATTGCTTAGCTATGTGCGGCAGGAGGAAAAACGCTGATGGCCTATCTTGGTGCTGCCTATCTCTGGGTGAAGGCTGCCCATCTCATCTTCGTCATTTTCCTGATGGCGGGGCTGTTCATGATCCCGCGCTTCTTCGTCTATCATCAGGAATG
Source organism: Sphingobium sp. ba1 (assembly GCF_000743655.1). Lineage (NCBI taxonomy): Bacteria > Pseudomonadati > Pseudomonadota > Alphaproteobacteria > Sphingomonadales > Sphingobiaceae > Sphingobium > Sphingobium sp. ba1. Next base: position 176,002 of record NZ_JPPQ01000083.1, on the reverse strand, counting down.
CGCCGTCGGCTCGGACGAGGACCGCAAATGGATCGACCGCGAACAGCGGCTCTTGAAGATCATCCTCAATCCCTCGCTGGTGCTGGTCTGGGTCCTGGGCCTCATGCTGATGGTGGAAATCGGCGCGTGGAGCTTTGGCTGGTTTCACCTCAAACTGCTCTTCGTCATCGCTCTGTCGGGCTATCATGGCTGGATCGCCAGCTATGCCAAGAAACTCGCCAGGGGCCAGCGGACCATGACCGACCGCCAACTGCGCCTGCTCAACGAAGTCCCCGGCGTGGCTGCGGCGGTGATCGTCATCGCGGTAATCGTAAAGCCCTTCTGATCCTGCTTGGGACCCACCCACCCCGTTCGGGCTGAGCCTGTCGAAGCCCCTTTCTTTTCTTTCGGAAGAAAAGCCCTTCGACAAGCTCAGGGCGAACGGCGGGCAGGGTGTGATAACGCTCCAAAACCCAGCAAAATAGTAATATTAGATAGTTAGCTAACTATCGAAAACCCTAAACTGGCTCTACCGCGATATTGTCGATCAGCCGCGTCTTGCCCAGCTTCGCCGCCCCCAGCAACCGGGCCGGCCGGTCCAGCACCGTCATGGGTTCCAACGTCACGGCATCGCACAGCGTCACATAGTCGATCGGTCCGAACCCATGATTTTGCAGTATAATCATAGCCTTGGAAGTCGCGGATTTGACGCTCTCGCCCTTTTCCATCAGCCGCTTGGCCTCGCCCAAGGCGCGCGGCAGCGCCAACGCGGCCTTGCGCTCCGCTTCGTTCAAATAGGCATTGCGCGAGGAAAGCGCCAAGCCATCCTCGGCGCGCTGGGTCGGCAAACCGATAATATCGATACCTATGTCCAGGTCGCTGTTCGCTTGGCGGATCACGGCCAGTTGCTGATAGTCTTTTTCGCCGAAAACCGCGATGTCGGGCCGCACCTGGTTGAACAATTTCGTGACCACCGTTGCGACGCCATCGAAATGGCCAGGCCGCGCTGCGCCATCCAGCCCCTCGCTCACCCCCGACACGCTGACATTGGTGGCAAAGCCTGTGGGATACATGACCTCGACCGGCGGCAGCCAGAGCAGGTCCACGCCCGCCGCCGCCAGCATCGCCGCATCTTTCGCCTCGCGTCGGGGGTAAGCGTCCAGATCCTCGGTCGGGCCGAATTGCTTGGGATTGACGAAGATCGATACCACGACATGCCGCCCATGCCGCTTGGCTTCCTGCACCAATGCCATATGCCCGTCATGCAAAGCGCCCATGGTCGGCACCAGCGCCAACGGCTTTCCGTCGGCTTTCAGCGCCGCGACGGCAGCGCGGAGGGCGGGCAGGTCAGACAGGGTTTGCACGGGGGGAACGGCTCCGATAAGGGCAGGGGAACAAGCGGTCGACCTGCTGGGCTGCGGCCTTGGCGGCCACCAGGAATCATGGCGACAATCAACGGGGTTATCAAGCGACCAATGGGCAATCCAACGCCGCATCTCATCGTCTTTGCCAATGAAAAGGGCGGCACGGGCAAGTCGACCACAGCGGTCCACACGGCCATCGCCCTGACGGCGCTTGGCCATCGCGTCGGCATGATCGATCTCGATCCGCGCCAGCGCACCGTCACCCGCTATCTGGAAAACCGCGCCGAAACCGCGCGCCGCCGTCAGATCGACCTGCCTGCGCCCGACTTTGCCGTGCTGAAAGGCGACAGCCTCGAAGCGCTCGACGCCGAAGTCGCCACCATATCGCAGGACAAGGATTTCCTGATCGTCGACACCCCCGGCCGCGACGATGTCTTTGCGCGCCACATGGCCGCGCGCGCCAATACGTTGGTCACGCCGATGAACGACAGTTTCGTCGATTTCGACCTGATCGGTCAGGTCGATGCCGAAAGTTTCAAAGTCCGTCGCCTGTCCTTCTATTCCGAACTCATCTTCGAAGCGCGCAAGACCAGAGCCAAGGCCGATGGCGTCTCGATCGACTGGGTCGTGCTGCGCAACCGGCTCCAGCATCATGACGCCCGCAACAAGAAGCGGGTCGGCGACGCGCTGATGGAATTGTCGCGCCGAGTCGGTTTCCGCGTCATCCCCGGATTGTCGGAGCGCGTGATCTTCCGCGAACTTTTCCCGTCCGGCCTGACCCTACTCGATAAGGGGCATCTGGGCGAACTGGGCGTCAGCCACATCGCCGCGCGCCAGGAATTGCGCGAAATGGTGTCGGGGCTTGCCCTGCCCACGCATGCGGGTGCGGTGCCCGTGGACATGCTCGGCGCGGCCTGATGGGCTGGCTGGCGCTGCTGCTCGTCGCCCTGGCCGGCTGGCTCATCTGGACCGGGAGGCTGCAACGCATGACGGCGAAGGATGGCATGGCGCTTGGCGCGATGCTGGTGGGTGCGGTGCTGGCGGCCAAGGGCAAGCCGGTGATCGGCGCGCCGGTGCTGATCGGCGCAGGGCTGTTTCTGCTGCGTCGCTATAAACCCCGTACCCGCGCGACACCGGCCCCGCCTCAGCACCGGATCGACGATCTCGCCCAGGCGCGCGCCTTGCTGGGGGTCGGTCCCGATGCCGATCCCGCCGCCATCCGCGCGGCGCATCGCCGCCTGATTGCCTCGGTCCATCCCGACAAGGGTGGCACCGAAGCGCTGGCGGCACAGATTAACGCCGCGCGCGACCTGTTGCTGGCCGACCGGCAAGAGGGATGAGCCATCGGTTCGACCCGACGCTGCTGCGCGATTATGATCTGCGCGGTACGGTGGGGCGAACGCTGAATGCTGCCGACGCCTGGGCCTTGGGCCGCAGCTTTGGCACCGTCATCGCGCGGGCAGGGGGATCACGGGTCGCGGTCGGCTATGACGGGCGGCTGAGTTCCCCGATGCTGGAAACGGCGCTGGTCGACGGGCTGACCGCCAGCGGCATCGACGTGCTGCGCATCGGTCTTGGCCCGACGCCCATGCTCTATTTCGCCGAAATGACGGGCGAGGTCGATGGCGGCATTCAGATAACCGGCAGTCATAATCCCGGCGATCAAAATGGCTTCAAGCTGGTACAGCGACACGCGCCGTTTTTCGGGGCGGACATCGCGCGATTGGGCCAGATGGCGGCGGCGGGCGACTGGGATGCCGGGGTAGGGCGGGTCGATACGACTGCCATGATGGACCGCTATGTCGCCCGGCTGATGCGGGATTTCGACGGCCGGGCCTGGCGCATCGGCTGGGACGCGGGCAATGGTGCGGCCGGGCCAGTGGTCGAGGCGCTCGTGCAATTGCTGCCGGGTGAGCATCATCGCCTCTTCACCCAGATAGACGGCAATTTTCCCAACCATCACCCCGATCCCTCCGTAGAGGCGAACCTTGCCGATCTGCGCGCGCTCGTCCTCGACAAGCAGCTCGATTTCGGTGTGGCTTTCGATGGCGATGGCGACCGGATCGGCGTGATCGACGGGCTGGGCCGCACCATAGCGGGTGATCAGTTGCTTGGCCTGTTCGCGGACGACCTGCTCGAAAAGCATCCCGGCGCCCGGATTATCGCGGATGTAAAGACCAGCCAGACCGTCTTCGACCGGATCGCGGCACGCGGCGGGCGGCCCGACATGTGGAAAACCGGCCACAGCCATATCAAGTCCAGAATGAAGCAGATAGGCGCGCTATTGGCTGGCGAGATGACCGGGCATCTCTTCTTTGCGGATGATTATTATGGCTATGACGACGGCCTCTACGCCGCGATCCGGCTGATCCGCGCCGCAAGCGGGGCAGGGGGCAGCATCACCGACCGGCGCAGCGCCATGCCCGCCATGGCCGCGACGCCCGAACTGCATATCCCCGTCGATGACATGCGCAAATTCGCCGTGATCGACGAGATTTGCGCGCGGCTACGGGCGGCGGGGGCGGATATGCAAACCATCGACGGCGCGCGCGTCACCACCGCAGATGGCTGGTGGCTGCTGCGCGCCTCCAATACGCAAGCGGCGCTAGTAGCCCGCGCGGAATCGACCGATGCGGCGGGATTGGCGCGCCTGATCGCTGAAATCGATTCGCATTTGGTGGCGTCCGGGCTGGATCGCGTAAAAATCTAATCCATGCGATTTTTCGCCAACCTGCCTTCCCTTACGGAATAAAAGCCCTGCTCAAACGATTGCAAGAAACGCAATCAGACATGTCCGTTTCGCATTTGCAACAAAGGCGATGGCTGAGCAAAAGGAGCGGGCCTTTCAGGCATCCTCTCCTAAAACTTTACAAGCCGTCCTCCGGGGCGGCTTTTTTTTGTGCTGTTTCCATGACGCTGTCGCACCCGTTCGCCGTAACGTCAGCCAGCATCCTCGTTATAAACGGACCGAAACCCTGCCGGATATTCACCGCTAAACACTGGAATTTAACCATAGTGTTGGTAAGCGGCCTGCGTCAAAAGCCCGCGTCCTTGCCATATATGGCCGCGCAGGTTGAAAATAGCCGTAGAGGATCTGCCATGTCGTTCAGCCGCCGCCTCCCGTCCTTCCTGCTTGTCGCAGGTGCGATCGCCGCGCCCGTCCCGGCGCTGGCCGGGGGCTTCTATCTGCAGGAACAATCGCCCAAGGAAACCGGGCGTGCCCTGTCGGGCGGCGCGGCAGCGGGCGATGACCCCTCGACCGTCTATTTCAATCCCGCCGCGATGACCGAATTGTCGGGCATCCAGACCTCGGTCGGCGGCATCGCGCTGTTCGCCAAGGCGCAGCAGACCAATCGCGGCACCACCCGCACGATTCCCGGCGTGACGACGCAGGTGCCCGTCAGCGGCACCAACGGCGGCAATGCGTTTGAAAGCGTGATCCCCATCCCCAGCTTCTATGCCACCGGCCAGGTCAGCGACCGGCTGTGGGTGGGCCTGGGCGTCAACGCACCGTTCGGTCTGAAGCTGGAATATGAGGATGGCTATTTCGGGCGCTATGACTCGCTCTACACCGACCTCAAAACCTATAATATCCAGCCATCGGCCGCCTATAAGCTGACCGACAACCTGTCCGTCGGCGGCGGCGTCGATGTGCAATATGTCAAGGTGACGCTGACCAACGCGCTGCCGCAGCTCTCGCCGCTGCTGGCTGATGGCCATGCCTCGGTTGAGGGCGATGATTGGTCGGTCGGCTGGAATGCCGGGTTGTTCTACCGGGCGGGCGACACCCAGTTCGGCGTCCATTATCGCTCGCGCATGAAGCACAGCCTTGAGGGCGAGCAGGTGATTTCTGGCCTTGCCGGGCCGCTGGCCGGTGCCAATGGCAGCTTCGCCGCCACCGCGCCGCTGACCCTGCCCGATATCGTCACCCTGTCGATGACGCACCGTCTGACACCGCAATTGCGGGCGATGCTGACAGCGCGCTGGTATAATTGGTCGGTGATGCAGGCGATCACGATCAACGCCGCCAACGGCACATCGGTCAAGGAACTGGAATATAGCGACACCTTCAGTGTCAGCGCGGGAGGCGAATATGACGTCAACGACAAGCTGACGCTGCGCGCGGGCACGATGTTCGATCGCTCGCCGACCAATCCGCAGCATCTGACCACCCGCGTTCCTGATGGCGATCGCGTCTGGCTCAGCGGCGGCGCGACCTGGAACCTCTCGCAGTCCTTCGCGCTGAACCTGAGCTACGCGCATACCTTCGTGGAAAAGGCGAACATCATCCGCCCGGACAGCTATTTCCCGGCGCCTGCCACCGTCACCGCCACGACGCGGGCGCAGACGAGTGGCAATGCCGATCAGATCGCCGCGTCGCTGACGATGCGTTTTTGAAGAAGCGGTGCCAGCCCGACTGAAACACCAAAAGGCAACGCTTCTAACCGTCACCAAATATCCCTATAGGGGCTTCGTAACAACGGAGCCCCTTTTTCATGTCCGACCATAATCCCGGCCTGCGCCCCTGGCGCGATATTGCCCGTCGGCAGAGCCGACAGATCATGGTCGGCAATGTTCCGGTCGGCGGCGGCGCGCCGGTCACCGTCCAGACCATGACCAACACGCTGACCCACGACATCAAGGGCACGATCGACCAGATCCGCCGCTGCGAGGAAGCGGGCGTGGACATCATCCGCGTCTCCTGCCCGGACGAAGAGTCCACCGCGGCGCTCAAGCAGATCGTGCGCGCCGCCCGCGTGCCGATCGTCGCGGACATTCATTTCCACTATAAGCGCGCGCTCGAAGCCGCCGATGCGGGGGCGGCGTGCCTGCGGATCAATCCCGGCAATATCGGGTCGCAGGCGCGGGTGAAGGAAGTGGTGGACGCCGCCAAGGCCAATGGCTGCGCCATCCGCATCGGCGTCAATGCGGGCAGCCTCGAAAAGGATTTGCTCGAAAAATATGGCGAGCCCTGCCCCGAAGCGCTGGTCGAAAGCGCGCTCGACCATATCAAGCTGCTCCAGGACCAGGATTTCCACGAATATAAGGTCGCGGTGAAGGCGAGCGACGTGTTCCTGGCGGTCGCGGCCTATATGCAACTGGCCGAAGCGGTCGATTGCCCGCTGCACCTCGGCATCACCGAAGCCGGCGGTCTGATCGGCGGGACGGTCAAGAGCGCGATCGGCATCGGCAACCTGCTGTGGGCAGGCGTCGGCGACACGATCCGGGTCTCGCTGTCGGCGGAACCCGAAGAAGAAGTACGCGTCGGCTATGAAATCCTCAAATCGCTCGGCATCCGCACCCGCGGCGTGAAGGTCATCTCCTGCCCCAGCTGCGCGCGGCAGGGCTTCGACGTGATCCGCACCGTGCAGGCGCTGGAGGAACGGCTCCAGCATATCCACACGCCCTTGTCGCTGTCCGTCCTTGGTTGCGTTGTGAACGGCCCCGGTGAAGCCCGCGAGACGGACATCGGCCTGACCGGCGGCGGCAACGGCAAGCATATGGTTTATTTGTCGGGCATCACCGACCATACGGTGCAGGACGAAGCGCTGGTCGATCACATCGTCCGACTGGTGGAGGACAAGGCCGCCGAAATCGAAGCCGCCAAGGCGGAATCGGAGATGACCGACGCGGGCAAGGCGCAGGCGGCGGAGTGACGCCTGCCATGGGGGCGTCGCGCCCCGCAGTCGGTTTCGCCATCCCCTTTGCCGTCTGCTGCGCGGGCGTGGCGCTGTTTGCTGTGATGGATGCGGCGATGAAGGGGTTGAGCCTTGGCATCGGCCTCTACAATGCGCTGTTCTGGCGGGCGGTTGCTGGCACGCTGCTTGGCCTTGCGCTCATGCTGCTCACGCGGCAGCGCTGGCCCTCGCGCGCGGTCCTGCGTATCCACCTGCTTCGCGGCACGGTGGTCGCGGTGATGGCCGGGCTGTTCTTCTGGGCGATCATGCGGATGCCACTGGCCGAAGCCATCGCCCTGTCTTTCATCGCCCCCCTGATCGCGCTCTACCTCGCCGCCCTGCTGCTCAAGGAACGGATCGGCCGCCGCGCGATCGGCGCATCGCTGCTGGGATTGGTGGGCGTAGCCGTCATCCTGTCGGGCCGGTTGCAGGGGCGTTATGATGCCGATGCGCTGCTGGGCGCGGGGGCCGTGCTGGCGTCGGCGGTACTCTTTGCCTGGAACCTCATCATCCAGCGGCAACAGGCGCAGGTCGCCTCGCCGATCGAGGTCGCCTTCTTTCAGCATCTGGTGATGCTCGGTGTCTTCGCGCTCGGCGCCCCCTTTCTGCTGGCCCTGCCACCACGCCCGGCCGTTCCGCTCATCCTGTTGGCAGCCGCCCTCGCCTTCACCTCGCTCGCGGCCCTGTCCTGGGCCTATGCGCGGGCGGAGGCGCAACGATTGATTCCGGTCGAATATAGCGCCTTCGTCTGGGCCGCGATCCTGGGTTGGCTGGTGTTCGATGAGCGGATCACGCTGCCGACGGTGGCCGGTGCCTTGTTGATCGTGGTCGCCTGCCTTATCGCGTCGCGCACGAAATGGGCCGATCTGGCCCATGTGGAAGCGGGAACCGCATGACCGACACCATTCTCATCCGCGCGGCCGAGCCGGGCGACATCGACACTATCTTGCAGTTCATCCGCGATTTGGCCGACTATGAGAAACTCGCCCATGCCGTGAATACGGACCGCGACACGCTCGCCCGCTATCTCTTCGGCGCTCGCCCCATGGCCGAAGTGCTGATCGCGGAGCGGCAGGGCGACGCCATCGGCTTCGCGCTCTTCTTTCACAATTTCTCGACCTTCGAAGGGCGACCGGGGCTTTATCTCGAAGATTTGTTCGTGCGACCCGAAGCGCGCGGATCAGGCGCGGGCAAGGCTCTGCTCGTCCGGTTGGCGCAACTCGCGATCGAGCGGGACTGCGCCCGGCTGGAATGGTCGGTGCTGGACTGGAACGAACCGGCCATTGCCGTCTATCGCGCGATCGGGGCGGTGCCGATGGACGAATGGACCATCCAGCGGCTCGACGGCGATGCGTTGCAGGCGTTGGCCCGCAGTTAATTCTTCAGGCGATCCTCGATACTGACATACAGCATGACGGCGGCGAAGGCGGCCATGGAGACGACGACCAGAGCGGGATAATAGGCAGCGAACATGGGACAGGTTCCTTTCTGCCGTCCTTTTTGCGCCGGTTGGCG
>NZ_JPPQ01000083.1:161769-167456 GCF_000743655.1 Sphingobium sp. ba1 | reverse complement strand
TCACCATCATGAGCCGGACGGCGAAACGCCGTCCGGTCACGTCGACCATGATCCGGTCTGCGGCATGGTGGTCGATCCCGCCAGGACCGCTCACAATGCTGAGTATGAAGGCGAGCGCTACGTCTTCTGCTCGGCCGGCTGCAAGGCGAAGTTCGACGCCGACCCCGTGCATTATGCGGCACTGGCAGCGCATGCTGCACATCACCATGAGGGTGCTGCCGCCCATGGCGATCATTCCCACCATAGCCACACGCATGGACCTGATACCCATGAGCATCACCACGTTGCGGCAGTAACGGCAACCGCAACGGAAGGGACGATCTGGACATGCCCGATGCATCCGGAAATCCGCCGGGATGCGCCGGGTAGTTGCCCGATCTGCGGCATGGCGCTGGAGCCGCTGATCGCGGCGGCGGATGCCGGACCAAGCCCCGAACTCGCCGATATGACCCGACGCTTCTGGATCGGCCTCGTGCTCGCCTTGCCCGTGTTCCTGCTGGAGATGGGCGGTCACCTGATCCCGGCGCTGCACCATTTGGTGCCGATGCGCATCTCGATCTGGATCCAGTTCGCGCTGGCGACGCCGGTGGTCCTGTGGGCCGGATGGCCGTTCTTCGAACGTGGCTGGGCGTCGATCGTCAACCGCAGCCTCAACATGTTCACGCTGATCGCGATGGGCACCGGGGTCGCCTGGGGCTACAGCATCGTCGCGACATTCGCGCCGCAGCTCTACCCGCAGGCTTTCCGAGGCGCCGATGGCACGGTCGCGGTCTACTATGAGGCCGCGGCCGTGATCACCGTGCTGGTGCTGCTCGGTCAGGTCATGGAACTGCGCGCCCGGGAGCAGACCTCCGGCGCAATCCGCGCGCTTCTCAATCTCGCGCCGAAAACCGCCCGGCGGATCGGGCGGAACGATGCTGAAGAGGATATTCCTGTCGAAGCCGTCGTCATCGGTGATCGGCTCAGGGTCCGGCCCGGTGAAACCGTGCCGGTTGACGGCGTGGTCGAGCAGGGTCGCTCATCGATCGATGAATCGATGGTGACCGGCGAATCCATGCCGGTGACGCGTGTAGTCGGCGAAGCGGTCGTAGGAGGTACGCTGAACCAGACCGGCGCGCTCGTCATCCGGGCTGAAAAAGTCGGGCGCGACACCATGCTCGCCCGCATCGTCCAGATGGTCGCGGATGCCCAGCGCTCGCGCGCGCCGATCCAGCGCATGGCTGATCAGGTGTCGGGCTGGTTCGTGCCGGTCGTCATCGCCGTCGCGCTGCTCGCCTTCGCGGCCTGGGGTGTATGGGGGCCGGAGCCGCGGCTGGCGCATGGCCTGATCGCGGCCGTTTCCGTGCTGATCATTGCCTGCCCCTGCGCGCTCGGGCTCGCGACGCCGATGTCGATCATGGTGGGTATCGGCAAGGGGGCGGCCGCCGGCGTTCTGATCAAGAACGCGGAGGCGCTCGAGCGGATGGAGAAGATCGATACTCTGGTGGTCGACAAAACCGGGACGCTTACCGAAGGCAAACCGGCCGTTACCCGGATCGTCGTGGCCCCGCGATTTGTCGAGGAGACCATCCTGCGGCTTGCAGCCGGCGTGGAGAAGGCGTCCGAGCATCCGCTTGCGCGGGCGATCGTGGCGGCTGCCGACGAGCGAAAGATCACCATCCCCGATGTCGCCGACTTCGACTCGCCGACCGGCAAGGGGGCGATCGGTCGTGTCGAGGGCCGGCATGTGGTGCTCGGCAGCACCACCTTCCTCGCCGAACATGGGGTTGATACAGCGCCGCTCGCGGCACAGGCCGATGAGCTACGCCGCGACGGCGCAACCGCCATCTATATCGGCATCGATAAAGCCATCGGCGGCATCTTCGCCATCGCCGACACGATCAAGGCGACCACGCCTGAGGCACTGAAGGCCCTGCATGCGGAAGGCATCCGCATCGTCATGCTGACCGGTGACAATCGCACCACAGCCGAAGCCGTTGCGAGAAAGCTCGGCATCGATGAGGTCGAGGCCGATGTGCTGCCGGACCAGAAAGCCGCGGTCGTCGAGCGCCTGAAGGCGCAGGGCAAGGTGGTGGCGATGGCGGGTGACGGCGTAAATGACGCGCCGGCGCTTGCCGCCGCCGATGTTGGTATCGCCATGGGATCGGGGACCGACGTTGCGATCGAAAGTGCGGGCGTGACGCTGCTCAAGGGCGATCTCACCGGCATTGTCCGCGCGCGACGCCTGTCGCAGGCGACGATGGCCAACATCCGCCAGAACCTCGCCTTCGCGTTCATCTACAATGCGGCAGGCGTACCGATTGCGGCCGGTGCGCTCTATCCCACGTTTGGGCTGCTGCTGTCGCCGATCATCGCTGCTGCCGCGATGGCGCTGTCGTCCGTCAGCGTCATCGGCAATTCGCTGCGGCTCCGGACAGTGAAGGCATGACGGACCAAGGCCCCGACCTTGTGGCGGGGTCTTGCGTGGGGTCTTAGTCGGCGCGCCTGCCGTTGGGGCGGGACCAGATCAGCGAGAAGGTGTCTTCGCCCTCGTTGTCGAAGAGGTTGGCATAGATCAGAGCGCCGATCTTCTCATGATGCCCTCGGCTGTCAGGGCGTCCGCGATCTGACGGTCGAGTGATCCCACAGCATTGAGCGTTCGCACCATCTCCTCGATGCGTGCGAAGTGAGCCAGATCGTCATAGTTGGCGGTATTGCGGATGATCACATGCTCTGTTCGCGCGCCGGTCTGCCACAGGATCGCGAACCAGATACGGCCTTGCGCACGGCTCTTGTCGACCGTCACGCTGTCGATCACGAGCCGCATCATCTCTTTGCGTTCGTCGATGCCAGCCCGCTTCGAGAACGCGGGCAACAGGGTCGGCAATGGTCAGGATACGCGTTCGCGCGGCGGCGGCCAGGGCGTTAACCTGCTCGACATGCCACCGCGCGTAATCCTGTTCGACGCGTCGGCTTCGCGTATTTTCTCTTCCCACAACGTTTCCAGCGAACGTGCGACGAGCCGCTTTTCCGACTCCACGGCATCATATTGTCGGCGTGCACGCTCCGCTTCGTAATGCGCCTTCTCCCGATTCAGCGCCCATTGACGTTCCAGCAGCCGGTTTTCGCCGTTCATCTGTTCATGAGCCGCAAGCGCAAGGTCGATGCGATCGGGTTGTAGAGCTTCGATCAACAGCCGCTCGACCTCTGCATCAACCTGGTTTGCGCGCACATTCTGGCAGTGCCCGCTCTGCTCGCTATCGATGCAGTGATAGACGGGGGTCTTCTTATGGGCAGAGTGAGTGAAGACCCATGCGGTGTCCGCATATCCCGCAGACCACGATGCCTTGAAGCATCGCTGCGCCACGCAGGGGCGCTCCGCGCCGGCCAGCGCTGAAGTTGCCGATATTGTCGGCGAGCCGCCCGACGTTGCTCATGTATGCCTCCCATTGGCTATGCCGATGAGCCCGCGTAGGTGGTGACGCCATAGCCATATAGACGACTGGTCTATTATTCGTTATATATGCTGATCATGAATTTGACACCCAAAGCATGATCTGCCCCCCGCTGAGTGGCCCAGAGACTATGATAGTTTGGACCACGAAAGGGACGATGAATGCCGAGCAAGAAGCACAAGCCGGAAGAAATTATCGGCAAGCTGCGTGAAGTTGAGATTTTTCTGGCGCAGGGAGCCTCGACAGCAGAGGCGTGCCGCCGGATCGCAGTCAGCGAGCAGACCTATTATCGCTGGCGCAAGGAATATGGCGGGCTGAAGACCGACCAGGCACGGCGGATGAAGGATCTGGAGAAGGAAAACCAACGGCTGCGCCGGGCGATCTCGGACCTGACGCTGGACAAGCTGATATTGCAGGAAGCTGCCAAGGGAAACTTCTGAGCCCCGCGCGGCGGCGGCGCTGCATCGATCAGTTGCGACGAGATTTGCCGATCCGGGTGTCCGAGCGACGGATATGCCGGGTGCTGGGGCAGCATCGATCGACACAGCGCAAGGTGCCGCGTGGGGCAGATGACGAACAGGCGCTCACGGAGGACATCATCGCGTTGGCGAAGCAATATGGTCGCTATGGCTACCGCCGGGTGACGGCGTTGCTGTGCCATGCGCGGTGGACGGTGAACCACAAACGGGTCGAGCGGATATGGCGACGCGAAGGATTGAAGGTCCCGCTGCGCCAGCCCAAACGGGGACGCCTGTGGCTCAACGACGGATCATGTATCCGCCTACGGCCTGAGTATCCCGGGCATGTGTGGGCCTACGACTTCGTCGAAGGGCGCACGCACGATGGCCGCAAGTTCCGGATTCTGACCATTATCGACGAGGCCAGCAGGGAGTGCCTGGCACTCATCGTTGCCCGGCAGCTCAAACACGAGGATGTGCTGGCGGCGTTGGCTGACCTGTTCATCTCGCGTGGGCCGCCAGCGCATATACGATCCGATAATGGTAGCGAGTTTATCGCGACCGCCGTCCAGAAATGGCTGGGGCAGATCGGCGTGACAACGCTCTACATCACGCCGGGATCACCATGGGAGAATGGCTATAACGAAAGCTTCAATGGATCGCTTCGCGACGAACTGCTCAACGGCGAGATCTTCTACAGCCTCGCTGAGGCCAAGGTGCTGATCGAGGCATGGCGGCGGCATTACAACACCGTTCGCCCTCACAGCAGCCTGGGCTACCGACCGCCGGCACCGGAAACGGCGACACCGCCATATCCGGCCTCCGGTTCCGCTTCGCTCCACCTCCGTCCGGATATGGCGGCGATGGGCTTAATCCACTAACAAACCAATCGGGCCACTCGGTGGGGGCAGATCAGCCGCACGTTCGAGAAACTCCTTCATGGCTCACCTATTCTGTTCGGCGCATGCGCGCTCTCATAGCTCTAAAGCAGGAATAGCACAGTTGACCTTTAGATTTTATTCCACTGTGCCTGGCACCTAATTGATGACTGGAAAATTGATACGAGGCCGCATTTTTCCCAGTCACATCATGAGGTTGATCCTGCAGCGTCACTCAGCGACCTGCATTTTGTCGTGATCGGTCAGCTGAGTTCGTCGATCTGCGTGGCCCTCAAAAGGCGGAAAAGCAGACCTCGACGCTGGCCGAGCGGCCCGGCGCAACCTTACCAGCCGCCCCCCAGCGCACGATAGAGCTGAACGGTTGCCGTTCCTTGTGCGATGCGGGTCTGTTCCATCTTGTCCTCGTCCGAGAGCGCATCCAATCGGGCCTGCAACACATCGCCCAACTGCGTGCGTCCGGCATCGTACAATATCGCCAGCTGGTCGGCGCGTCGGCGGGCCATGTCGGATGTACGGATAAGCCCGGCCAGGCGTTCGTCCAGCCCCGCCCGAAAACCATAAGCGGATTCAACTTCCTCGAGCGCCGACAGCATGGCCTGGTCATAATTGGCGAGAGCAGCCTCAAGTTCGGCATCGCCCGCCTTGACACTGGCCTGCAACCTTCCGGCATTGAAAAGCGGCATCGATGCGGAAAGGCCGACCAGACCTCCGGTTCCGCCATAGCCCGGCAGGCCGCCCAGTTCGATATGCCCGTTCTGCCCCAGAAAATGGATGGCGAAGCGCGGAAGCAGATCGGCCTTCAGGCTCTTGAGGCGCGCCGCACGCGCGTTCACCAGCCATGATCGCGCCGCGACATCAGGCCGGCGATCAAGAATGTCGGAAGGAAGTTGCCCGGT
>NZ_JPPQ01000083.1:136743-161759 GCF_000743655.1 Sphingobium sp. ba1 | reverse complement strand
GGCGGGGATGACGCCCGCCGCGCCATTGGTGGGCGCGGTGACGACGCGGCCACCGGCGGCATTTTCCTCATTCACGGCCAGCGCGAACAGGCTGACCCATTCGAAAATCTGCGCCGGGCCAAGCGCGTCCTGTTGCAGGCGCAGCCGCTGATGGATGGCGCGGGCGCGGCGGCGGACCTTGAGGCCGCCGGGGAGTAGCCCCTCCTGCTGCAGGCCGCGGTCGATCGAGGCGCTCATCGCGTCGATCACGCTGTCGAGGAAAGCGTCGGTTTCCGCCTGGGTGCGCCACGCGCCTTCGTTGCGCAGGACGAGGGTGGCGATGGAGAGGCCGGTCGCCTCGCCCTGCGCCAGCATCTCCGCGCCAGACGAGAAGGGATAGGGCTGGACGACATTATGGCCGAGCGGCGCGTCGTCGGCGACGCGCTCGCCGGGCAGAACCGCGCCGCCGCCGATCGAATAATAGTCGCGCACCAGCGGCTCGCTTTGCCCGTCGAGCCAGGCGGTGAAGCGCATGCCATTGCTATGCGCTTCGAGAAATTCGCCCATGTGGAAGATCAGGTCGCGCGCTTCTTCGAACGCGATCCATTGGTCGTGGGCGCTGCCCGCGCGGATGCGGCCGTCGGTGCGGATGGCGGCGAGAATGGCGGGGATGGCGTCGGGGTCGAGCGCTTCGGGGCTATAGCCCGACAGGCCGAGCAGGATCGCGGTATCGGTGGCATGGCCGCGCCCGGTCAGCGCGAGCGAGCCATAGAGATCGCACGACACCCGCACCGGCTGCGCCGGGAGAGAGACCATGAACAGGCGCGCGGCGCGCATCGGGCCGACCGTATGCGAGCTGGACGGGCCGATGCCGATGGTGAACAGGTCCATGACGCTGATCGCAGCGGCAGCGTCGATGCGGGACTTGGTCATGGCTTAATAATCCCGCGACACGCGGACGTTGGCGCTCTGGCGGCCCAGCGTCGAGATGGCCCCCAATAGCGAGAGCCAGCGGGTGACCTGATATTCGATGCGGGTGGCGGAATAGCCCTGCCCGTCGGTGATCAACTCGACATAGGTTTTGCGGGTGAGATATTTGCCCGCAGCGATCGACGTGCCCTGCCCCTGGGTCGGATCGGCGGCGATGATGCGCAGCCGGTCGAGCCCCGCTGCCTTGCGCACGGCGTTGATCGGGTCGAGCCCGCCGCCGCCCTGGAGCGAGCCGACCGCCGAGGCGAGTTGCAGCGCTTCGGGCGCGGACAGGTTGGTGATCGAGGTGCCGAACAGGATGCGCGAGAGCAGTTCGTCCTGCGGCAAAGCGGGGATGCTGTTGAAGGTTATGTCGGGTTTGAGGCCGGTGCCGCCGACATGGATGGTGGCGGTCAGGTCGCTGACATCGGCGACAGCGTCGATGTCGAGCGTCGGGTTGGTCGGCGTCCTGCCATCGAACTGGATGCGGCCTTCGCGCAGTTCGAAGCGGCGGCCGGCAAATTCATAATTGCCACGCACCAGCTCGGCACGCCCGGCAATGGCCGGGTTGGTGACGGTGCCGCCAAGGTCCAGGTCCGCGCGCCATTCGCTGTCGAGGCCAAGGCCCGTGACGGTCAGGCGGTTGCGTGCGCGCGCCTTGATCGCCAGTGCCCAGGGGACATTGGTGCGGAGCGTTTCGATTTCCTCGCCACGCCGGTTGATTTCAACGACGCGCAATTCGGGGATGGCGGCGACGGCGGCGGCGCGGCCCAGCGTGAAGCGGCTCTTGTTGAGGATGACATCGCCGCCGATCGTCCCACCCGTGCCATCGGATCGCAGGGTGATGGGGCCGGTGACGGTCGCGGCGATATCGTCGCGCTCCAGCAGCGCGGCATTGTCCGCCTGCATCGCCAGGTCCATGCCGACGCCCGCTATGCCGTTGAAGGTGAAGCGGCCGGTGCCGGTGACCGATCCACCATTTTGCGACGCGGCGGCGAAGCTGGAAATGACGAGTTGCGCGCCGGAGAAGCGGCCGCGTGCCTTGACCTTGGCCAGCCGCATGCCGGTGACCGGGCTGTTGATCGTGCTATTGTCGGTGGCGAAGGTGCCGGTGATGCGGGGATCGCCCAGCGTCCCGCGCATGTCGGCGGAGACGTTGACCGGGCCGCCCATGTCGACGATCTCCACCCCGGTCAGCCGCCACAGCGTATCGGCCGCGCCGCTATAGCGTAGCTGCGCGAACAAGGGGGCGGCGTTCAGCCGTTCGACCAGGTTGCCGGTGCGGCCAAGCGGGGTAAGCAGCGCCTGGCCCCGGCCGATCGTCTTGCCATCGGCGACGAACACCATGCGGGTGGCGAGGCGATCTGCGCCCAGCGCCGCATTGACGCCGACATCGACCGGACGCGAGCTGAGCGACAGGCCGGAGCGCGACAGGCCGCGCAGGCGCAATTCCGCCGTGCCGGTGGGCAGGCCGCCGCGCGGCTGCGCATAGCTGAGCGAACCGGTGGCGATACCGCCCAGCCCCAGATTGTCATAGGCGATATCGAGCAGGCCGAGCGGCAGCTTGTCCATGCGCGCTTCGATATGATTGGCGGTCGCGCCCAGTTCGCCCGAAAGCTGCAACGACCCGCCCGCATAGCTGATCGTCGCGGGCGACAGGCGCCAGCCATCGTCGGTGCGGGTCAGCAACGCCGCGCGGGTCAGCCGGATCGGGCGTTTGTCGATCGTGCCGCCAGCGGTGACGCGGATGCGATCGGCATCGACCTGCGCCTCCCCCTGCAATTCGAACAGGCGGCCGCGCTGGCCCGACAGGCTGCCGCGGATGGTGCCACGCCCATCGACCAGATCGGCATTGGCGGCGAAGCGACCGACCAGCACGCCGCCGACGCGCAGCCCGCGCGCCTGCGCCGTCGCCTTGAGCGTGGTGCCTGACGGATCGAGCAGGATCGTCGCGTCGAGCGTGCCGCGCCGCACGGTGATGATTGTCGGCCCCTCGAAACTGGCGCCGTTGGCGGTCAGTTTGAGCTGGACTTGCTGGATGTCGCCCACCGGCTTGAAGCCGACATAGCCGGTGACGGGACCGCTGACCGCCAACTGGCCGTCGAGGCCGCCGGTGACGGGGCGGATGTCGCCGCTGGCGGTGACGCCCGACACGGCGAGATTGGCGACGCGCACGACCGCCTGCCCGCCCTGGGGCAGCAGGATGACGCCGCGCCCGGTGAAGGGGCCGAGCGTCGATCCGCCCTCCGCCGTATAGCTATAGCCATTGGCGTCGGGGATGAGATGGGCATGGACATCGCGCAGGCCGAGCGCATCCATGGGCCGGGCGAGCATCAGGTCGATCGTCGGCCGTTCGATATTGCCGTCGAGCGTCAGGGTGAGCGGGCCATATTGATCATGCTGCCCCTTGCCCTCCAGATGGAGCGTGCCGTCGCGAAAGCGCACGCCATTGCCCGCCAGCGTCAGCAATGGCGCGGCGAGCCGCATGTTGGTGAGCGCCAGCGTGCCATCCGGGCGCAGCGTCAGGTCGCTGCGCGCCGTGGGCAGCCCGCCGCCCAATGTGCGCAGGAAATCATTGTCCAGCCGCCGCACCCGTGCCGCCGCGCTGCCGCTGAGGCCAAAGCCGCCGTCGGCGCGCGGCATGGCGCGCAATTTGGAGGTGACATCGACCACCCCGAAGCCGCGGATCGCGAGGCCGACGATCTGGCCATCCAGGCCCATATCATAACGGCCGGTCTTGAGATCAGCGAGGACGGTGAGCTTGCCACGCAGCTTGTCGGAGCGCAGGTCCATCGGGTTGCTGACGATCTGCTGCCCGTTGAGTTGCAGCACGCCGTCGAGCGCGAAATTGCGCACGATGCCTTCGACCAGATCGCCCTGCCCGTCCAGGCGGCGCGCGCGCAGGCGCAGCGGGATCAAGGTCGAGCCGGACCCGACCGTGCGCCCCTTGCCCTCGGCGCGCACGTCGCTGATGCGGGCCTTGTCGAACGTCAGTTCGCGCGCGGTGAGCAGATATTCATAGCCAAGCTGCGACAGCGGGCCATCGAGGCGGATCTTGGCGACGACATCGCGTCCGCGCATCGTCTTGAGTAGTGCTTCGGGGCGGGCGAGTGTGAGGTCGAGCCGCATATTGTCGAGCGCATTATTGCGCAGGTCGATCGCGCCGTCAGCGCTGAGATCGATCGCGGCGGAGCGCAGCGAGGCGGTGCCGTCGATTACCCGGTCGACCAAGGTGCCGTTGGCACGCACGGTCAGACGGGGCGAGGACAGACGCTGGATGAGGCTGCCCCCGGCGATGGCCGACCCCTCGACCGTGCCGCGCGCCGAATAGGCGCCGCTGCGCGCGGCGAGGACGAAATCGGCGGCGGGGGCAGCGTCCAGCGTGGCGGACAGGCGGCCGTCCCACTGGGTCCAGCTACCCTTGCCACCGATGCGCAGATTGCCATCCTGTGTGAGCCCCGCCATCGTCGCCAGCACGCCGCCCTTGGGCGCGTTGACGGTAACGTCGAGGCGGAAGCGATCATCGTCGGGGCGGCTGTCGAGCGCGATACTGAGCGCGTCGCGGCCATCGAGGGTGCGCGCGGCCAGATCGATGATCGCGCGGCCGCCGCGAATATCAGCGTCGCCCGCGATGGTCGCGGTCTGGGCGCGGCCCGTGATGCCGGGCGCGATCGCCAGTTGGCCGACCGAAAACTGCATCAGGCGAATGTCGAAGCCGGGCAGGATCGGTCCCTGCCGCTGGGTCGGGTTGAGTTTGGGCAGTTTGTGCAGGGTGGCGCGCGGGATCACCAGCCGGTCGATATCCAGCCGGTTTGAGAGCCAGGCGAAGGGCCACCATTCCAGTTCGACCCTGGGCGCATCGAAGAAGCGGCCCTTGGGGTCGGACAGGACCAGGTCATGCAGGACCGCCTTGCGATAGATGCTGCCGTCGATCCGGCCGACGCTGATCTGCAGGCCGGACCGGGACTTGATGGTCGCGATGCGCGACACGAGGAAGCGATGCCCCGACCCGGTATCGAGCCAGGCGAGCGATCCCGCCACGATCAGCAGCAGCGCCGCGAGCAGCCCCGCGACCCAGCGTTGCCAGCGCCCGTCCCAGGCGCGGCGTCGGATCGGCGCGGCGGTTATGGGGATGGGGGTGGGAGCTTCGTCCGTCATCAGAAGGCCTGACCGAGCGAGACATAGACGGCGATCTTGGGATCACCCGATTGCGGATTGATCGGCGTGCCGACATCGACGCGGATCGGGCCGAAATTGCTGTAATAGCGCAGGCCAAGGCCGGTGCCGATGCGCAGGTCGCGGAAGCGCGGCAGGAAGCTCGTTGAGATATTGCCTGCGTCGATAAAGGGCACAACGCCGAAATTGCCGAAGCGCACCCGCGCCTCCAGCGAAAATTCCGCGAGGCTCTTGCCGCCGACGGGATTGTCATCCTCGCCGAAGCGCGGACCGATCGCCTGATAGCCATAGCCGCGCACCGATGCGCCACCGCCTGCATAGAAACGGCGCGACGGCGCGATCTGTTCGACGGTCGAGCCAAGGATGCTGCCGAAGCGAGCGCGCGCGGCGACCACCAGCTTTTCGCCCACCGGCTGATAGAGGCTGCCGTCGAGCTGCACCTTGGCATAGCCGAAGGTTTCGTCCTGAAAGGAGAGTTCGGGGCTGATCCGGCCGCCGAGGCGAAAGCCCTTGGTCGGGTTGAGCAGGTCGTCGCTACCGTCATAAGTGAGGCTGAGCGGCACCGCGCCGATGAGGAAGGTACGGCGTGAACCGCCCGAAAAGGCATCCGCTTCATCCGACGCTATGACTTCCGCGCCGACGCGCCATACCCAATTTTTCTGGAACAGGATGTTGGTCGTCCGCTCCAGCGCGCCGGACAGGGTGACGGTCCGCGCGTCATAGGCGTCGCGCCGGATATTGCTGACCGACAGCAGGCCGGTCAGCACATTGTCGCGGCGGCGGAAATTATTGCGGCGATAGGTGAAGGAGGCGGTCTGTTCCTGCGTGCCGATGACGCCGCGCACCGTGACGGCGCCTTCGGGCGGGAAGAAATTGCGATGCTGCCAGCTGACTTCGGCGCGATAGCCCTCGCCCGTACCATAGCCCAGTTCCCCCGCGATCGTGCGCAGCGGTGCGGGGCGGACATCGATCGCCAGGTCGACATGTTCGCCATCGCCGGCATCGGTCGGCTTTAGCGTCACCGATGACACCAGGCCGGTCGCGACGATGGCGCGGCGCAGATCCTCCACATCGGAGGCCATATAGGGGTCGCCCGGATCGAAGCGGGCGATATTCTGGACATGGCGGGCGCCGAACAATTCCGCATTGCTCAGGCGGATCGCGCCGAAGGTGCGATAGCCGCCGGGCGTGACGATGAGGTCGAGGTCGCCCTGTCGTTCCTCATGGTCGATCCGCACTTCGGGTTCGTCCACCTTGGCGAAAGGATAACCGCTTTCCGACAAGGCGGTGGCGAGCGCGTCGCGCCCTTCGAGGATCTTGTCGGCATCGACCGGGTCGCCGACCTTGGGCGGGAAGGCGGCGCGCAGCGTCGGTTCGCGGCTGGCGGTTTCGGCGAGGCCCGCGACATCGACCGAGGCGAGCAGATATTGGGTGCCGGGCGTGATGGCAAACCGCACGGCGAGCCGATCGCTGCCCGCTGGCGGGGCGGCGACGGCACCGCGGATGCGCGCGGCATAATAGCCCTTGGCCCGCAGCAGCCGATCCAGCAGGTCGCTGTCTTCCTTGATGCGGCGGTTGATCTGCGCGAGGTTGGCGGCCTTGTTCTCGCCCTGGCGCAGGACCGACAGTTCATCGAAGCGCAGCTTAAACTGCGCGTCGGTGATGGCGTCGATGCCGTTCAGTGTGACGGTATAGCGGCGTTCCTTGCCGATTTCGGCAAAGGCGGCGACGGCTTCTTCCGGTTCGGCGTCGGGGGCGACAATGGGGGCGGGCATGTCCGGCGCCGCGGTCTGCACATCGGCGGGATCGGCGGGCAGCGGTACGACCGTATCGGCCTGGCCCAGGTCCGGCCAGTCGAGACCGATGTCGGGCATGGCGTCGAGCTGGGTATCGACGTCCGACATAGTGCCGTCGGGGACGGTGGGCGGCGGCGACGCATCCTGCGCCCACGCAGCGCACGGGGCGGCGAGCAGCAGTGGCGCAAGAAGGAGCCGGGCGGCTTGCGGGCGGCCAGCAAAGCGGCGTCGGGTCCGCAAACCATGGGTCATGGCGCGGGTCTAGACCAGATGCTGGCCCAAGCGCCAGTCCCATAGCGCCGTTGAAACGGGGATTCGTCGCTATTTATCGCGAATTGCGCCGGGCCAGGATCGAGCCGCATCGATGGCCGACGTCAGAAGGCGGTGTTGAGACGATCCAGCAAGGCGCGCGCGGGGTTGATCATCGGCATGGCGAGCGAACCGGTCATGCGGTCGAGCCGATCCTGCAACCGCGCCACCCGGTCGTACAGATCATGGCTCGCCTCGATCAGCGCGCGCGCGGCGAAGGGGAAGGTCGCCACCAGCAGCGGATCGCTTTCGCTGGCCCGGCCCAGCCGATATTTCTCATCGGAGAGGTCCGCATCGCTGATTTCACCGCGTTGCCAGGCGCGCTGGCTGAGCAGCCAGGCGATGATGTGCATCAGCCGGGTCGTCACCTTGAGCGATTCGCAGGCGAAGGCGACCCGGCGGAGCGGATCGTCCATGCCGTCTTCCCTTACGTCGCAGCCGTCAAAATAGGATCGGGCCTCGTCGGCCATCAACATAGCTTCGAGGTAAAGGCCGTCCACGAGGCCGCGATGCAGGCCGCGATCAAGAGATATTGCACTGGGCATGGGCGATCACTGACATGAATTTGCAACCTTGTCAGGCCCGACATTGCGCCCGTTTTGGCGTCCTGTCCCAATTATGATCGGTTAGCGCGACGTTAACCATAATTGCACGATCAGGCGATGATGTCGGGCACCAGTTCGTCTTCCAGTTGGGCGATTTCATCGCGCAGCCGCAGCTTGCGCTTTTTCAGCCGCGCGACCTGCATCTGGTCGCCGCCGCCGCTATCGACCAGCGCGGCGATGGCCGTATCGAGATCGCGATGCTCCACCCGCAACAGTTCCAGTCGGCGCATGATGTCTTCCCGGCTCACGGCGCTCCCTTGCATCCAAAAACGTGGCAGATGGTGGACTGATAGCCGGGCGAGCCCATGCGGGCCATCGCAAATTTTCGCGCGACCATCGCAAAGCCCGAATCGACGCGAGACAAGGCGGGCGAATCATGATTTACTTCTACGTCCATCACCCCTCGTAAGGAGAATGTCATGGAGAACAGCCATATTTCCGCTCTTTCGGCAAAGCATGCCGGCCTTGATGCCCGAATCAAGGCCGAAACGAGTCGGCCCATGCCCGACGCCACGTTGGTGGCTTCGCTCAAAAAGCAGAAATTGCGGCTGAAGGAGGAGATGTCGGCCAAGCATTAAGCCGCATCTTCGCCAGGGAGGAGGTCAGGGTCCGGCAGCGTCCGACTGCCGATCCGACCTCACCCCAGGCCTGCATTCAAGACCCCGAAAAGCAAAACGCCCCGCATCCATGAGGATGAGCGGGGCTATTTTATGCGATTGTGAGGCGCGCCGTGGGGCGCCGGGACGTCAACGGCGCAGAAGGGGATTGGTGCGCAGATAGTCAGGCAGCCCCTGCTGATTGCTGGTCGATACAGGCTTGCGTGCCAGTTGCGGATCGATCGGCGCGTCGAAGGCGATGCCGATCTTGTCGTCGCGCGACCAGGCGACCACGCCGCTGACCTTGCCGACGCCGCGCAATTCAAATTCGACCTTGGCATCGGCCGGTATGGCGCGCTCGCAATCGGCCATCAGGCCGGTGGCGGACAGGTTGCGGATGCGGGCCTTGCCCAGCGGCGCGCCTTCGGGCGTGGCAAAGCTGGTGAGCAGGAACAGGCTGTCGCGCGGCGCTGTGCGTGCCGGTCCCCGATCAGCGATATTCCGTTCGTCGTTCATCATCCAACCTGCGCGTAAAATGTCAGTAGAATGACAAATGTCTACGCGCGAGGGATGGAAAAACCGTTAATCGTCGCGGGAGATTTTTTCGTGGCGTTCATGCCGTTCCTGCGCTTCGACCGTCATCGTGGCGATCGGCCGCGCTTCCAGGCGGCCCAGCGAGATCGGCTCGCCCGTGACTTCGCAGTAACCATATTCGCCATCGTCGATCCGGCGGAGCGCGGCTTCGATCTTCGAAATGAGCTTGCGCTGGCGGTCCCGGGTGCGCAGTTCGATCGACCAGTCGGTCTCGCTCGATGCGCGGTCGTTAAGGTCGGGTTCGCGGAGCGGTTCGTTCTGAAGGACGGCGAGCGTGCCTTCCGAATCTGCTAGTATCTGCTTCTTCCAGGTCCACAGCCGCTGGCGGAAATATTCCAGCTGGAGTGGGTTCATAAACTCTTCGTCGGGCGAAGGACGATAGTCGGCGGGAAGCGTTACAGTCGATTTGGGCGGTTTTTCACCGTCTTTATCGGAATTTAGGACCGATGCCATGTTGGCTCTCCGACTCGCAAGGCCCCGGCGTTTGAACGACCGGTCGCCCGTGATAATGCAGTGGGGGCGCTCATAGCCATCGGCTGGCAGCGACACAAGCGGCCATTCCAGAGACTCGCATGCGGGAGGGCGGATTTTTGCGCATCGCCTGAAGGATGGAGTCGTCGGCTCGCTCTTTACTCATCCCCCAAGGGGCGTTCCATAGTGGGACGTTAACCATATCGCTTCGCAAAAATATGGATTACCGCTCGACAGGCGGCTGCTATTGAGGGTTAACGCCGTTGCAGTTAACGCTTTATTTTGCGTTGTTGCGGATAGGGAATACCCGCCAGCCTGTTTTCCGGATTTGCCGGTAGCGGGCGGCAAGGTAACATAAAAGAAGAGTGGAACCTATGTCGGTACGGATGGCATTGGCTAAATTATGCGCCTGCACCAGCGGCGGCGCGATCATTGGCGGCGGTGCCGTCCATGTGGCCGAAAGCGCGCGCCCGGCAGTGGTCCATAGTTCCAAAAGCACCAAGGCTGCACCCAAGAAGCGCTATGCCGTGCGGACGGTGAAACGCAAGGTGGTGAAGACCGCCATGACCTGCGCGCCCCAGACGGTGACCGTCACCAGCCAGCAGGCGCCCATCCCCCTGCTCGCTCCCATCCCGATGGCACCGGCAGAAATGCCGATGATGTCGGGCGGCGGCGGTGCCGTGCCGATCGTGATGGGCGGCGGCGGCGGATTTGGCGGCGGCGGTTTCATGGGCGGCTTCTTCGGTGGCGGCGGTGGCGGCAGCGGCGGGGGTTCGGTCGTGATCTCCTCGACCAGCAGCTCGACCGGCGGCATCAGCAGCTCGACCAGTTCGACGACCGGCGGCGTGTCCACGTCCACCGGCGGCGTTTCGACCTCCACAGGCGGCGTGTCTACATCGACCGGGGGCGTTTCGACCTCGACCGGTGGCGTTTCGACGTCCAGCGGCAACGTGTCCACGTCGAGCGGTAACGTCTCGACATCGTCGGGCGTCAGCAGCAGCTCGTCCTCGTCCAGTTCCAGCTCGTCGTCCTCTTCGTCCAGCTCCTCCTCCAGCAGTTCGGGTGGATCGAGCGGCGGCAAGCCCGACAAGCCGGATCATCCCGGTTCGACCGGCGGCAGCAGTGGCAGCAGCGGGTCTTCGAGCAGCTCCTCGTCGGGCAGTTCATCCTCGTCGTCGGGTGGCTCGTCCAGCTTTGGCAGCACCGGCAGCACGTCGTCCTCGACATCGTCGAGCAGCGCGTCGTCGAGCAGTTCCTCGTCCAGCGGTGGGTCGAGCAGTACGGGCGGCACCGATGTCCCCGCCCCGCCGATGGTGCTGCTGTTCGGCGCGGCCGCCGTCGCGCTGGTCGCCCGTCGTCGCTTTGCCGATCGCAAGGCGCAGGCCGCGGCCTGACGCTTCCAACACAGGTCACGAAAAAGGGCGGCTTCCGGTATCGGAGGCCGCCCTTTTCGTATGTGTGCCGTCAGCGCGGGATCAATTGTCGGCGATGATCTTTTCGATGTCGGCGATCGGATGATTGACCAGATCCTTGGCGATCTCGCCGGCCAAGCGGTCCTGCACTTCCTTGTGATAATGTTTGCGCATTTCGCCCAGCGTGCCGGGCGGTGCGACGATGATCAGCTTTTCATAGTCGTTGGCAAAGGCGCGATGCTTGAGGATGTCGGCGGCCTGCGCGGCGAACCGGTCTTCCTCCAGATCGTGGAAATTGGTTTCCGACATGGCGCTGCGATGACCGCCAACCGAGTTGAAGGCGCGGCCGGGCGTATCGGTGCCCTGATCGCGATCGGCCGGGTTGTCCTGCTTTTCGACCTGTTCCGTTTCCAGATTAGGGATGGCGGCATCGCCCTTGTTACGGAAAAACAACATCTTGCGGCCGTCGGCTACCAGCACAAGTGCGCCTGGATCTATTTGCATCGCCTTTTCCTTCTCTCTTTTTCAGGGGATAGTCCTGTAACGGATGACAGCGCGCAGGGTTGCGTGGCCGATCGCAGGGCGGCATAGGACTGGCCATGCACGACATCCGTTTCATCCGCGAAAATCCCGCCGCTTTCGACGCTGGCCTTGCCCGGCGCGGAGCCGCCCCCCTGTCCGCGCAGATATTGGCGCTCGATGAGCAAAGCCGGGCGATCAAGACCCAGTTGCAGGTCGGCCAGGCCCGCCGCAACGAGGCGAGCAAGCTGATCGGCCAGGCCATGGCGGCTGGCGACAAGGACAAGGCCGAGGCGCTGAAAACCGAAGTGGCGGCGCTCAAGGATGGCACGCCTGCGCTGGAAGCGCAGGAGCGCGAATTGGGCGACGCGCTGACGGCAATGCTGGCCGCGATCCCCAACCTGCCCGCCGACGACGTGCCGGAGGGGGCGGATGAGGACGCCAATGTCGAGGTGAGCCGCTGGGGCACGCCGCGCGCCTTCGAGTTCGCGCCGCAGGACCATGCCGATTTCGGCCCGGCGCTGGGGCTGGATTTCGAGGGCGGCGCGAAACTGTCGGGGGCGCGCTTTACCGCGCTGCGCGGGCAGATGGCGCGGCTGCATCGAGCGTTGGCGCAGTTTATGCTGGATACGCAGACCGGCGTGAATGGCTATGAGGAAACCAATCTGCCGTTGCTGGTGCGGGATGAAGCGCTGTTCGGCACTGGACAATTGCCGAAGTTCGCCGAAGACCTGTTCCGCACGACGGACGGCCGCTGGCTGATCCCCACCGCCGAAGTGTCGCTCACCAATCTGGTGGCCGACCAGATCGTGCCGCTGGCCGAGTTGCCGGTGCGGCTGACGGCGCTGACCCCCTGTTTTCGGTCCGAAGCGGGTTCGGCGGGGCGCGATACGCGCGGGTTTATTCGCCAGCATCAGTTCGAGAAGGTCGAACTGGTGACCATCTGCGCGCCCGACGAGTCGGAAGCCGAGCATGACCGCATGTGCGCGGCGGCGGAGGGCATCCTCCAGGCGCTCGCCCTGCCCTATCGGAAAATGCTGCTGTGCACCGGCGACATGGGCTTTGGCGCGCGTAAGACATGGGATCTGGAAGTCTGGCTGCCAAGCCAGGAAACCTATCGCGAGATCAGCTCCGTCTCCAACTGCGGCGACTTCCAGGCGCGGCGCATGAATGCGCGCTACAAGCCGGAGGGTGAGAAGCAGACGCGCTTCCTGCATACGCTCAATGGGTCAGGGCTGGCGGTCGGGCGGACGCTGGTGGCGGTGCTGGAAAATTATCAGCAGGCCGATGGCAGCGTGATCGTGCCGGAGGTGTTGGTGCCGTATATGGGTGGGGTGACGGTGTTGGAGCCGCGGTAAACAACCTCCGTTCGGTTCGAGCTTGTCGAGAACGGCGCGCTGCGTTCTCGACAAGCTCGAACCGAACGGATTTTGGGAGTTTTTTTGGCTATGCGTATCCTTTTGACCAATGATGATGGCGTGCATGCGCCCGGCCTCAAGGTGTTGGAGGCGATCGCGCGGACATTGTCCGATGATATCTGGATCGTCGCGCCGAGCGAGGAGCAGTCGGGGGCGGGGCATAGCCTGACGCTGACGCGGCCGCTGCGCATCCGCAAACATGGCGAGCGCCATTATAGCGTCACTGGCACCCCGACCGACGCGGTGATGATGGCGGTGGGGCATCTGATGAAGGATGCCAAGCCCG
This sequence comes from Sphingobium sp. ba1, assembly GCF_000743655.1. Lineage (NCBI taxonomy): Bacteria > Pseudomonadati > Pseudomonadota > Alphaproteobacteria > Sphingomonadales > Sphingobiaceae > Sphingobium > Sphingobium sp. ba1. Next base: position 148,629 of record NZ_JPPQ01000083.1, on the reverse strand, counting down.
ACCTCATATTGTCGGGCGTCAATCGCGGGGCCAATCTGGCCGAGGACGTGACCTATTCGGGCACGGTCGCTGCCGCGATGGAGGGGACGATTTCGGGCATACGGTCCATCGCGCTGAGCCAGGTCTATGCCCGATCGGGGATGGGCGACGATGTGCCGTTCGCCGCGGCGGAAGCCTGGGGTGAGAAGGTGCTGCGCCCGCTGATCGCGCTGCCCGTGACCCCGCGCATGTTGTTCAACGTCAATTTCCCGGCGATCGACCCCGACGCGATCAAGGGCATCCGCGTAGTGCGGCAGGGCTTTCACGATGTCGATCGCACCAAGATCGTCGAGGGCACCGACCCGCGCGGCTATCGCTATTATTGGTTCTCGCTGGGCAGCAGCGATGCGGTGCCCGAAGGCAGCGATCTGGCGGCGATAGCGGAGGGCTATATCACGGTGACGCCGCTGCATTATGACCTGACGCAGGACAGCGCCATGGCGGTGACCGCCGCCGCCTTTTCCGCCTGACCGGACGAGGCCGGAACAGGGGGATGGCAAGTTGTCGGCAATGCGATAGACAGGCGTCGATGTCGCGCGCGCACTTACCTTTTGTCCTCTTGCTGCTGAGCGGCTGCATCCCGACCGAAAGCACCCGCACGGGTGGCGACACGCCGCCGCCACGGCTGGACGCCGATGCATCGAGCGTGGAACTGGTCGAGCAGGAACCGGTATGGTCCGCGCAGCAAGTGGTCGCCAATGCGCAGACGGTGACGGCATCGCGCTATGTCGTGCAGCCGGGCGATACGCTGCGCGGCATCGGCAACCGTACCGGCGCTGGATCGGAAATGATCGCGCGGGTCAATGGGCTGACCCCGCCCTTCGCCCTGCGCGTGGGACAGGCCTTGTCCATTCCCGGCGGCCGCTATCATCTGGTGGCGGAGGGCGAGACGGGGATCGCGATCGCCGCTGCCTATGGCGTGCCGTGGAGCCAGATCGTCGCGCTCAACGGGCTGGAAGAGCCTTATACGCTGCGGCGCGGACGCCGCCTGCTGCTGCCCGGCAATACGCCTGCAAGCGCGCCCGACCTGGAACAGCGCGCCGCCGCCTTTCGCATCGACATTGATGACGTGCTGACCGGGGGCCAGCCTGCGGCGGCGGAGAATGCTCCGGTGGCGGTGGCGTCAGCCACGCCGCGCCCGCTGCCGAGCAATGTGCCGATCGCCCAGCCGAGCCGCCTGACCGGCCGCTTCGCCTGGCCGGTCAAGGGCAGCATCGTCTCGCGCTTTGGCCCCGGCGCCAGTGGCGCGAAGAATAACGGTATCGACATTGGGGTGGCCGATGGCACCCCGATCAAGGCCAGCGCCGATGGCGTGGTCGCCTATGCCGGGGACAAGGTGGCGGTGTTCGGCGGGCTGGTGCTGATCAACCATGGCAGCGGCTGGGTGAGCGCCTATGGCCATGCCAGCCGGGTCGATGTCGTGCGCGGGCAGAAGGTGACGCGGGGCCAGGTGATCGGCCTGACCGGCGATACCGGCTATGCCAGCCAGCCCAAGCTGCATTTCGAACTGCGCAAGGACCGGGTGCCCGTGAACCCCCTCACCCAGTTGCCGACGCCATGAACGTCAAGCCGCGCGCAGCCTCCCCCAGTACCGAGGGTTTCCTGCGGCGGCGTTCGTCGATGCCGATGTGGGTCGACATCAGCTGGCGCGTCGGGCTGGTGTTCGGGCTGATCGCGCTGGTGCTGGGGCTGCACTGGATCGGCCGCGATGGGTTGAAGGACAATCTCGACGATCATATCAGCTTCATCGACGTGCTGTATTTCACGACGGTCACCGTGACGACCGTTGGCTATGGCGACATCGTTCCGGTCACGCCCGAAGCGCGGCTGTTCGAAGCCTTATTCGTTACGCCGATCCGACTGTTCGTCTGGCTCATCTTTCTGGGCACGGCCTATAATCTCTTCCTCCGCAATATCCTCTACAGGTGGCGCATGGCACGTATTCAGGCCGATCTGCACAATCATATCGTCGTCACCGGTTTCGGCACCAGTGGGCAGGAAGCGGTGCGCGAATTGCTGGCGCGCGGCACCAATCCGCGCGAGATCGTGGTGATCGACGGCAGCGACAAGGCGCTGGAACTGGCCGAGTCCAAGGGGTGCAATGTGTTGTGCGGCGATTCGACCCGCGACAGCGTGCTGAAGGATGTGGCGATCCACCGGGCGCGCAGCATGATCGTGTCGGCCGGGCGCGACGACACGTCGATCCTCATCACGCTGACGGCGCGGCATCTGGCCCCGCGCATTCCGATCAGCATCGTGGTGCGCAACGAAGATAATGAATTGCCCGCACGGCAGGCAGGCGCGACCACCGTCATCAATCCGGTCAGCTTTGCCGGACTGTTGATGGCGGGCAGCACCAGCGGCAAGCATATCGCCGATTATATGGCTGATCTGGCGGCATCGGGCGGGCGCGTGCGGTTGAACGAACGACCGGTGTTCCCGGAGGAAATCGGCAAGCCGCTCTCCGCCGTTAGCACCGGCCTTGGCGTGCGTATCTATCGCGACGACCGGCCGATCGGCTTTTGGGAGCCGGAGGCCAAGAGCCTGCAAAGTGGTGACCTGATCATCGAAATCGCCGAGGGCGACGGCCAGGACCGGCCGTAACCGGACTGGCTGATAGCGGCTTGATGGCGGCGCGTGACATTTGGCGCGCAAATCCCTATGTGCGCGACCATCATGGCAACCAAATTTCCTGACGCGCCGAAGATCGGCATGGTTTCGCTCGGCTGTCCGAAAAACCTGGTCGACTCCGAACGCATCCTCACCAAGCTGCGGTCGGACGGCTATCAGATGTCGGCCGATTATGCCGGGGCCGATGTCGTGCTGGTCAACACCTGCGGCTTTCTCGATTCGGCGAAGGAAGAATCGCTCGAAGCCATTGGCGAGGCAATGGCCGAAAATGGTCGCGTCATCGTCACCGGCTGCATGGGGGACGAGGCGGATCTGATCCGCGCGAAATTCCCGCAGGTGCTGGCCGTCACCGGCGCGCATCAATATGAGCAAGTCGTCAATGCGGTGCATGATGCATCGCCGCCGATCCCCAACGCCTTTGTCGACCTGGTGCCCGAAGGTGGCCTCAAACTGACGCCGCGCCATTATAGCTATTTGAAGATCAGCGAAGGCTGCAACCATCGCTGCTCCTTCTGCATCATCCCCTCGATCCGCGGCGACCTGGTGTCGCGGCGCATCGACGCGGTGCTGCGCGAGGCGGAAAAGCTGGTGTCGGCGGGGACCAAGGAATTGCTGGTCATCAGCCAGGATACGTCGGCCTATGGCGTCGATACCCGGCATGAGCCGCGCCAGTGGAAGGGCCGCGAGGTGCGCGCGCATATGACCGACATGGCGCGCGAACTGGGACAATTGCGGGACGCGGACGGGAAAGCGCCCTGGGTGCGGCTGCACTATGTCTACCCCTACCCCCATGTCGATCAGGTCATTCCGTTGATGGCCGACGGGCTGCTGACGCCCTATCTCGACATTCCGTTCCAGCACGCATCGCCGTCGGTGCTGAAGGCGATGAAGCGCCCGGCCAATGAAGCCAAGGTGCTGGACCGCATCCATAAATGGCGCGCCATCTGCCCCGACATCACGATCCGGTCGAGTTTCGTCGTCGGCTTTCCGGGCGAGACCGAAGCCGATTTCCAATATCTGCTCGATTGGCTGGACGAGGCGCAACTCGACCGCGTCGGCGCCTTCCGCTTCGAACCGGTCGAGGGGGCTGCGGCCAACGCCCTGCCCGGCGCGGTGCCGGAAGCGGTCAAGGAAGAACGCTATCAACGGATCATGGCAAAGACCGCCGCGATCAGCGCCGCGAAGCTGGCGGCCAAGGTCGGGCGCGTGCTGCCGGTGATCGTCGATGAAGTGGGCGAAGCGGACGAGGAGGATGGCAGCATCGGCGCGACCGCCCGGTCACAGGCCGACGCGCCGGAAATCGACGGCAATGTGTTTTTGCGCGATGTCGGCGAAGGGCGAAAGGCGGGCGATATTTTCGACGTGCTGATCGAGGATGCCGATGAGCATGATCTTTATGGCGTGCCGGTTTAGGGTTTAGCCAACCATGCCAATCCTCCCCTTTAAGGGGAGGTGGATGGCCGAAGGCCAGCCGGAGGGGTGTCACCCTATCGAGAGGGCAACACCCCTCCGTCATCGCTACGCGCTGACACCTCCCCTGCCAGGGGAGGATTGGGAAGGGCGCTAGCCTAATCTACCGCCACGAAGGCATCGCGATAGTCCGGTTTGATCGCGTTGCGCATCGCTGCGTCCACCGGCAGGGCGACTTCATAGCTGCCCTCGGCATAGGGACCGGCGCTATAGGGGCCGACCACCACGGTCAGGCCGTCGATCAGCTTGCCGTCCTTCGATGTCGGCACCAGCACCTGCTCCATCGGGTCGATACATTGGGTGAAGTCATCGTCGCCGCGCACGACGGGCGCGCCGCGTTTTTCGGCGCGTTGCTGGTCGAGTATGGCGCAGAAACGATCGCGGATCGCGGTGGAGAAGGCGGCGGGCGAGGTCATCAGCGCCTTGACGCTGCTCTCCTGTTTGCGCGCCTTGTCCCACAGCACGGCGTCATAGCCGGTCATCCCATGGGCGCCGCCGGTATAGACATAGGTTTGCGACTGTAGCGCGAGGAAGCGCGGCGTGTCGGCTGCAACGTTCCACTCTGTTTCCAGGCTGTGCGGGCGGAAGGGATAGCCCGACTCTTTTGCCGCCGCGCTGTCCTCCTTCGCCATTTTCAGCGCGTCGGCCTTGGTCGCGGCCATGTCGCGCGCGAATTTATCGACCAGCGCAGGGACGGCGGCGGCCTCCGCGGGATAGGCATAAGCGAATTCCAGGCCGCCCGCCGCTTCCTTGACCGCAAAGGGCTTGGATGGCGGCGCGGGGGGCGGCGTGCCCGCCATGCGGTCGGCATAGCGGGCGGCCGCTTCATTTTCGGCAGCATTGCCGACGGGGGCGTCGGACGACGGGGCGCAGGCTGCAACCAGCAACAGCGCGATCAGGCCACTTGGTGCGTGCGCCCGCCGCATCAATGCGCCTGCGCCATGCGGCAGCGTTCGCCGACCGCCTTGCGGGCATATTCGCTGTCCAGCGCTTGGGCGGCATTGGGCCAGCCCTCGGCGATCAGCGCCTGTTCGACGGCGCGGATATTTTCGAAATATCCTGTTTCCGCGAGCGTGTAGGCGCGCGCGCGAAGGGCCTGTAGGCCACGATCGTCTGCATGAAGCATCGTCACTCTCCTTGGCTGTGGTTATGGCTTCGAAACTAGGCGCGCGCGCGCGATAGTGCAAAGGAAGAAAGGGCCGACCGTGCGGTTGGGGCGACGAATAAATTACGCCTTCCCTTGGCTCGGCGCTTTCCCTTACATGCCTGCCATGACCGATTTTGCCGACTGCATCAAAGCCGACACGGGGCAGCCCGCCCATCCGATCCATCTGGTCGACGCCAAGGCGCTGGACGCTTGGCTGGCGACCCGCCCGGAACAGAGTCGCGCGCTGCTGGCAGCGCAGAAATTCCGGGCCAAGCCGCAGGAGATGGCGATCCTGCCGGGTGAGCGGGACGGCGACTGGATGGTCGTGGCCGGGGTGGCGGACAAGGCGGCGCTTGGTCCCTGGTGCCTGGCGCGCCTCGCCGAGACCTTGCCCGAAGGACGCTATCGCCTGGCGGAAGGATCGCCCGGTGCGGCGATGCTGGGATGGATGCTGGGGCAGCATCGGTTCGACCGCTACCGCCGCGAGGATGTTCCGGTGGGACCGCGCCAATTGCTGACCAGCGATGTCGCGCGCATTGTGCCTGCGGTCGATCTGGCGCGGGCGGTCGCGCTGGTGCGGGATATGGTCAATACGCCCGCTGCCGATATGGGGCCGGCCGAACTGGAAGCGGCGACGGAAGCGGTCGCCAAGCCCTTTGGCGCGACGGTCGTGGTGACGCGCGGCGATGCGCTGGCGCATGGCTATCCGATGATTCACGCGGTCGGGCGGGCCGCCGACCGGCACTTCGCCCCGCGCTTGATCGAACTCAACTGGGGCGATCCGGCCGCGCCGCGCATCGCCATCGTCGGCAAGGGCATCAGCTTCGACAGCGGTGGCCTGGACATCAAACCCTCGTCGGGCATGCGCCTGATGAAGAAGGATATGGGCGGCGCGGCGCATGCGCTGGCGCTGGCGCAGCTCATCATGGCGGCGCGGTTGCCGGTGCGGTTGCACCTGCTGATCCCGGCGGCGGAAAATGCGATCAGCGGCAATGCTTTCCGGCCCGGCGACATATTGCGCAGCCGCAAGGGGCTGACGGTCGAGATCGGCAATACCGATGCCGAAGGGCGGCTGGTGCTGGGCGATGCGCTGGCCCGTGCGGCGGAGGAGAAGCCCGAACTGATCGTCGACTTTGCGACGCTGACCGGCGCGGCGCGAATCGCGGTCGGGCCGGACCTGCCCGCGCTGTTCGCCAATGACGACCGGCTGGCCGCCGACATGGCGCAGGCGGGGTCCGACGTGGATGATCCGACCTGGCGGCTGCCCCTGTGGGAGGGCTATGCGGATATGTTGAAGTCCGACATCGCCGATATCAACAATGCGGGCGAAGGCGGATTTGCAGGGGCGATCACCGCCGCTTTGTTCCTGCAGCGCTTCGTGCCGGAAGAAACGCCCTGGCTGCATCTCGACACCTTCGCCTGGCGGCCGTCGACCAAGCCCGGTCGCCCCAAGGGCGGCGAGGCGCTGGGGCTGCGCGCCGCGTTCAAGCTGTTACAGCAGCGTTACCAGCCCGCTAAGTAAAGCGTCACATTCCGCAGGACCGTTACGCAACCCGATTGGGCATCGTGCGTTAAGCCCGCATGAACGTCCACACAGCACAAGATCAGGTTGCCGCCATTGAACGCCCCGGAGTTCAGCCGCTCCGCCAATGGATGCGGACGCTGGTGGATTATGTCCGGTCGGGCAAACCCGACCTCACCAACCGGCAGATGGCGTTGATGATGACCGTCTATATCGGCGCCGGGCCGCATACGGTGCGCGGCTTGGCCGAAGCGTTGCATGTGTCCAAGCCCGTCATCACCCGCGCGCTGAACAAATTATCGGCGCTCGGCTATCTCCGCCGCGAGCGCGATGTGGCCGACCGGCGCAATATTTTCATCACCCGGACCCCAAAAGGGGCGGAATTCCTTGACGCCTTTCATCATTTCATCGCAGGAACCGCGCGCGATGATAGGCACGACAACAGCAAAGCGGAACGCACCGTCTGAAAGAAGCCGGTTCAAGCTGGATGGCCGTTCGGTCGCGCTTGACCGCCGTATCCACGCCGCGCGCGGCGATCTCGCCGACCTGGCTTTGGCGGGTATTCTCTTTTCCGCCCATTATGCGCGCGCGGTGCCCTTTACCTGCGTGATGCCGGGCACGCCAATCCTGTCGGCCCCCTCCCCCAGCGCCGAAGCCGTGACCGAATTGTTGCGCGGCGAGACATTCCATGCGCTCGACGTAATGACCGACTGGGCCTGGGGCTTTTGCGGTCATGACGGCTATGTCGGCTATATCCGGCGCGAGGCGCTGGACGTCGCCGAAACGGTGACCCACCGCATCACCGCGCAGACCGCGCCGCTGTTTCGCAAGCCCGATATCAAGGCGCAGGTGCTCGACTATTGGCCGATGGGCGCGCAGTTTACCGGCGAAGTCGAAGGCGCGTTCATCAGTTGCGCCGAAGGCTATATCCATAGCTGCCATGCCAAAGCGATCAGCGAAGCGGACAGCGATTGGGTCGCGGTCGCCGAAGCCTATCTCGGCCAGCCCTATGTGTGGGGCGGACGCGGTCATCGCGGGATCGACTGTTCGGGGCTGGTGCAGGCGGCACTGGGCCAATGCGGCATCGCCGTACCGCGCGACACCGACCTGCAATGCGAGGGCATCGGCCTGCCGATCGAAAGCGACGCGGCGTTGCGGCGGGGCGACCTGATTTTCTTTCCGGGCCATGTCGGCATCATGACCGATGGCAAGACGTTGCTGCACGCCAATGCGCACTGGATGGCGGTGGTCAAGGAGCCGCTGGCCGATGTCGTCGCGCGATTGGCCGACGACCATGCCCAACCCATTATCGCACGGCGGAGGATCGGCGCATGAGCCACACTATCTTCATCGATGGCGGCGTCGGTACGACCGGCATCGAAATCGGCGACCGGTTGGCGGGACGCCCCGAATTGTCGCTGATCACGCTGGATGAGAAGGACCGCAAGGATGCGGCGGCGCGGCGCGATGCGCTGAACGCGGCCGATATCGTCATCCTGTGCCTGCCCGACGACGCCGCGCGCGAGGCCGTGGCGCTGATCGACAATGATCATACGCGGGTGATCGACGCGTCGACGGCGCATCGCGTGGCGGACGGGTGGACCTATGGCTTCCCCGAACTGGAGCCGGGCCATCGCGAAAAGCTCGCAGCCTCGCGCTTCGTCGCCAATCCGGGTTGCTGGCCGACCGGTTTTCTGGCGCTGGTCCGGCCGCTGACGCTCGCGGGACTGGTGCCTGCCGACTGGCCGGTGACCGTGTCAGGCGCATCGGGCTATTCGGGCGGCGGCAAGGCGATGATCGCCGAATATGAGGGCGCGGACGGCGCGCCCACCGCATTCCGCGCCTATGGCCTTGGCCTGGGGCATAAGCATGTGCCGGAAATGACCCGCTATTCGGGCCTGGTCCATCCCCCGCTGTTCGCGCCGGCCGTCGCCAATGGCTATCGCGGCATGGTGGTGGAAGTGCCGCTGCAACTGCGTGCCATGCCGGGTGCGCCGTCGCTGGAGAAGGTGCATACTGCTCTGGCGGACGCCTATGCGGGGTCGCCGCTGGTCAGCGTAGCGTCCTTGAGCGAGAGCGCGGCGATGGGGCAGGTCGAACTGGAGCATGTCGGCGCGACCGACCGGCTGGCGCTGTTCGTGTTCGGCAATGCCGATAGTGGTCAGGCGCGGCTGGTGGCGGCGCTCGATAATCTGGGCAAGGGCGCGGCCGGTGCGGCGGTGCAGAATCTCAACATATTGGCGGGCCTGCCCGAAACGGCCGGCCTGCGCCTCTAACGCCGTCTATCAGTGAATGGTGCCGATCGGCTGGTCATCCGCCAACAGGACGATCAGCCGCTCGATCTGACGCCAGTGGCAAAAATGGATGTGATTGCCAAGGTCGAGGCTGCGGTCGGCGCGGGCGGCGGCTTCATAGCCCGCATCGGCACCGAATATCGTCATCAGCTCGGTCGCATCGTCATAGCTCTTTCGATCCGAAAGATATGGTAGCTGCATGATGATCCCCCGACGATTATAGCGATAGGCTGTTCGGACAAGTGCTTCAATTGCTGTGCCATTTCCCTGCTTTGGCGTGGGAGGCCGGTTAGCAGCGTGAACGCGCCGTTAGCCAAGTCCCAGAGCGGGACAGGCTGCTCCACTCTGGCACAGCCTGTCCCGAAACGGTCCCGGCGGGATCGCCGCGCAAAGCCGCTGGCATTGGCCGCCGCGCCGTGGCAAGGGCGGGGCATGACGAAGCGCAAGAAAGACCCCACCGGCGCGGGCGCCATCATCGCTTTCCTGATCCTGGGCGGCGCGATCACCGGCGGATTGATGGGACAGCCCAGCATCGGCCTGCTGTCGGGCCTGGCGCTCGGCATCCTCATTGCCCTGCTGCTATGGCTGCGCGAACGCGGCAAATAAGCCCGTCCATCCGCCTTGCCCGGCGCGGCACGGCGACATAGATGGGAAGGCATGAACAAGCATGTCATCGCCCTCCCCCTCATCGCCATCGTCGTAGCCGGCGGCGCGTTCCTCTACCTCGCGCAGGGGGACACGTCGCAACTGCCGCCCGGCGCGGATACGGGGCGCGAACCGGTCTTCACCAAGCCGCGCAGCGAGATGGTCCCGACGATCAACATCGCCGAAGTGAAGCCATGGACCGGCGGTGAACAGCCGGTCGCGGCGCAGGGGCTTGCCGTGGCGCGCTTTGCCGATGGCCTTGTCCATCCCCGCTCGATGCTGCGCCTGCCCAATGGCGACATATTGGTGGCCGAAACCAACAGCCCGCCCCGGCCCAAGGACGGCATGGTCCAGCGGGTGATGAATTATCTGATGGCGAAGGCTGGCGCGGGCGATCCGTCCGCCAACCGCATCACCCTGTTACGCGACGCCGATGGCGATGGCCGCGCCGAGACAAAGACGGCGTTCCTGACCGGGCTCAAGTCGCCCTATGGCATGGCGCTGGTCGGCGACATGCTTTACGTCGCGAATAGCGATGCGCTGATGGCCTTTCCCTATAAGCCGGGCGACCTGAAGATCAGCGTAGCGGGCCGCAAGATCCTGAACCTGCCTGCCCAGGCCCCCAATATGCATTGGACCCGCAGCCTGACGGCTGGCCCTGATGGGCTGCTCTATGTCGGTGTCGGGTCCAATAGCAATATCGGCGAAAACGGGATGGAGACCGAGACCAACCGCGCGTCGGTGCTGGAGGTCAATCCCAAGGATGGCAGCTATCGCATCTTCGCGTCGGGCCTGCGCAATCCGGTTGGCCTCGCCTTCGAACCGACGAGCGGCGCGCTGTGGGGCGTGGTCAATGAACGGGACATGCTGGGTGCCGATCTCGTCCCCGATTATCTGACGCGAGTGGAATTTGGCGGCTTTTATGGCTGGCCGTGGAATTATTGGGGCGGTTATGAGGATCGCCGGGTCCAGCCGCAGCGCCCGCAATTGCGCGAATATACCAAGCGGCCGGACTATGCGCTGGGCAATCATGTCGCGCCGCTGGGGCTGACTTTCGCTGACAAGGTGACGCTGGGCGCACCCTATGCCCAGGGCGCGTTCGTCGGCCTGCATGGCAGCTGGAACCGCAAGCCGGCGGCGGGTTACAAGGTCGTGTTCGTGGGCTTTGCCGATGGCGAAGCGGGCAAGGCCAAGCCGGTCGATGTTTTGACCGGCTTTCTGGATGCCGATGGCAATGCCCGCGGTCGTCCGGTCGATGTGACCGCCGACGCCAAGGGCGCGCTGTTGGTCAGCGACGATGTCGGCGGCGTGGTGTGGCGGGTGACGAAGGCGCAATAGCGCCTAGACCGTCAGCGCGTAGCGATGATGGAGGGGTGTCATGCTATCGAGACGGCGACACCCCTCCGTCTGGCCTGCGGCCAGCCACCTCCCCTGCCAGGGGAGGATAGTTTTGTCGTTAGACCGTTAGCCCGTGCCGCCCGGCCAGTTCGACCACATATTGCCAGGCGACGCGGCCTGATCGGCTGCCGCGCTGGGTCGACCATTGGATCGCTTCCAGCGGGTCGAATGCCACGCCGAGCTTGGCCGCATAACCGCTGACGATCGCCACATAGGCGTCCTGGTCGAGCGCGTGGAAGCCAAGGCTGAGGCCGAAGCGGTCGGACAGCGCCATGCGGTCGTCCACCACGTCGCGCGGGTTGATCGGGTCGTCCTGCTCCGACAGGTGGCGGGGAACGATGTGGCGGCGGTTGGAGGTGACATAGAGGCGGACATGCGCCGGGCGCGCTGCCGTCCCGCCCTGCAGCAATGAGCGCAACGTCCTGGCGTCGCCCACGCCCTCGTCGAAGCCGAGGTCATCGAGGAACAGGATGAACGGCCGGTCGGTGCCGCGCAACAGCGCGAACAGCGCAGGCAGGCTGGCCAGCGCATCGGTCGCGCATTGCAGCAGGGCGATATCTTGCCCTTCGCGCTGCAACCGGCCGACGACCGACGCCACCGCCGCCGACTTGCCCGTGCCGCGCGCGCCCCACAGCAGCACGTCATGCGCGGCATGACCAGCGGCCAGGCGACGGCTATTCTCCAGCAAGGCGCTCTTCTGCGCGTCGATGCCGGTCAGCAGATCGTAATCGACCGGTGTG
>NZ_JPPQ01000083.1:127228-136733 GCF_000743655.1 Sphingobium sp. ba1 | reverse complement strand
GCGGGCCGGACACCGCCATGGCAGGCGCGCTGGTACGCGCAACGGACAGGGCCGCGCGCCAGGGACCGTCCTGCCAGACGGACCCGGCTGATAGGCTCTGTTCGCGCACGACGTCGCCGCCGGACATGCGAACCCGCGCGTCGCTGTAGCGGATCGACCATTGCCACTGCGGTGTCACCTGATGGCGCGCTTCCAGAATCGCACCATCGATCCGTGCGGAGCCGCTGTTGACCGGCACCGTGCCGCGCCCGGTAAAGCGCAACCGGTCGTCGATCCGACCGCCCTGCAAGGACAGGGACAGGCCGAGCGTGGGCGCAGCGCTCCAGTCGGCACGCATCTGCACGCGGCTTTGTGTTTCCGGCTTCAGCGTCCGGCGCAACGCCAGAAAATCATCGTGGCGCAATCCCATCGGTCCGCTCATGCCCGTTTCGCCATAGGCCCTTAATGTGTTGGCATAATCCAGGCTCAACGCCAAATCCTGCCTTGCTTGCAGGACTAACGTCGCGCGCGGCAGAAACCAGTCGTTTGCGCGCAGCTTTTCGCGCCCTGGCCCGGCGGTGACATTGGCATTGCGGTTGCTGACCTTGATCCCATGCCAGCCCAGCGTGGCGGTCAGATGCTCGCCGACCAGCCAGCGATCCTGCACGCCATCGCGCACCATCCGGCTGCGCGAGAGCCTATGCGGCGCGAACGACGTCGCGGCGGTCGTTCCAAGGAAACGACGCGCGGTCGTCTGCCAGCGGATCTGGATGTCCTGGTCGCGATCGTCGACATGGACCGGCGTTGCCGCTTCCATCCGTGGGCGGAACTGCGAATAGGCTGGCCGAGGAGCCGTCATCGGTGACAGGCCGGATGGGCGTTTCAGCGAAAAGCGGATACCCGTTTCCACCGGCATCTCCTGCGCCTGGGCGGCGGTAGAGGCAGGGATGAGCCAGAGCAACGACCACACGGCCCGGCTCATGATGCTGCCCCCGCGCGGTCCGATCGCGCCAGATCGACCCCGCTACGCAGGCTGTAGTCGATAACATAACCAAAATGGTCGGAAAGCGGCTGGCTATCGGGTTCCGATCCGAAGGGCACATGCGCCGCGACCACCTTGAGCGGACGGTCGCCCGCATCCCGTGCGAACAGCCAATCCTTCGCCCGCGCTCTGGTAGAAGTCAGGTCGCGCCGTATCGCGTCGTTGGCCCAGGCGGATTGCGCCAGCGCCCGGCGTGCGCCGTCCAGTTCTGGCGCGATGAAGCGCATTTCGGCCTGCGCGAACCGGGTGAAGAAGATATGGGCGCGCAACCGATCCTGCCCGATATTCATGTCACCGCCCAGGATCATCGGCTGACCGGCAGGCACATGCGCCGCCACGAACTGCGTCACCAGATCGACCTGCCGGGCAAAGGCGCGCTGCGATCGGTCGATCGCTACGCCTGCGGCTTTCCGGGCATTGAGATGCGTGTTGACGATGCTGACGGGTCGCTCGAAGCCCGGCACGCTTATATGCGCGATCAGCACGCCCTTATTGGCCAGGCAATCGAACCCGGCGCAGGCAAAGTCGGGAAAAGCCATGCGATCGATCCGGGTGATGGGATAGTCGGACAGGATTTGCAGGCCGCTGCTCAGCTGCTTGCCGATCGCCTCTCCACGATCCCACCGCGCCTGCGCCAGATGCGATTGGTCCGCCCCCTGCGCCGCCGCGGTGGAACGGTGCGCTACGTCCGGTCCCTGCGCGACATGGCGATAGCCTGCGCGCGCGGCGATCTGCGCCGCCTCCGGCGTAAACGCTTCCTGCAACAGGATGACATGAGGCTGTCGCCCTGATTGCCGCAGCCGGGCGAGCCGGTCGGCGATAGCGGTCAGCGCGGCGCGCCGATCCGACACGATCGGCCAGGGCAGTCCCTTGATATTATAGGTCATGACCGACAATCGCCCGTCGTTCGGAACGGGTTGCGCGATGCCCCATTGCGGCGCGGCCTGGTCGCCACCATGGGTCGATCCGGCGGCGGCGAGCGCGACAAGCCCTGCGAACAACACAGCGCGAAATGGTCGGTACATGGTGACGGCCCCCCGTTTGGTCGGAGGATAGCGGGCCAATGAGTCGTCCCCATGTCGCTTAAGCGACAGTGCGGTTAAACTTTTGCGCCGTTGCCGTCATCGAAATGAGGGGACCGGGCCGGGTAAATTATGCGTCTCTCGGCACCGTGAGGTCAATCAGCGGCAGGCGGGTTGTGGCTGAGCCAGTCAGAGCGAAAATTGCGTTTGCAATTGCGGGGGCAATGGGGGGCACGCCCGGTTCGCCCATGCCACTCGGCCTGTTTGTGGACGGCAGGATATGCGTTTCAACCGTCGGCATCTCGTTCATGCGGACGATGGGATAGGTGTCGAAATTACATTCCTGAACGATACCGTCCTTGAGCGTGACGGCGCCGTGGAGTGCGGCCGACAGACCAAAGCCTATACCGCCTTCCATCTGGGCCGCGATCTGGTCGGGCGAGATGGCGATGCCGCAATCGACCACGGCGACGACCCGGCGTATGACCGGCCTCCCTTCGTCCAACCTCACTTCGGCAACCTGGCCGACGACCGTGCCGAAACATTCGTGAATGGCCATGCCGCGCGCCCATCCGCTTTCGAGCGGCATGCCCCAATCCGCTTTGCTGCATAGCATTTCGAGCACGGCCTCATGCCGCTTCGCCGTCGCTTTTCGATACATGGCGCGGCGATAATCCGCCGGATCGCGCCCGGCCTTTCGGGCGAGTTGATCGACGATATGCTCCATCACCATAGCATTATAGGAATGGCCGACCGATCGCCAGAAGGCGACCGGCACCGGGCAGGAAGGCGCGAAAACCTTGCCGTCGATACTCTCCGCCGATGCCAGATAGGGTGACTCGGCAATGCCCTCCACGGTCGGTCCGGTGATGAACGGGATCAACGATTGCGCGACGACATGGTGGCGCCAGCGCTTGGGAAATCCATCCCGATCAAGTTCCGCGGAGACGCGATGATGCGCCATCGGGCGATAATATCCCGCCGCCATCTCATCCTCCCGTGTCCAGATCAGTTTGACGGGCCGCCCGTTCGTTCGCTTTGCGATCCGCACGCATTCGACGAGATAGTCGGATGTCATGATTCCCCGCCGCCCGAATGATCCGCCCGCGGGTATCACATCGATATCGACGCGGCCGGGTATGGTGATGGCTGCGCGTGCGGCATGCACCTGATCGACTGTTGGCAGATGAGAGCCGGAGATGATCTTGACGTCCCAACCATCAACTTGCGCGACGCAATCCAGCGTCTCCATCGGCGCATGTGCCAGATAGGGGAAATCGAATGTGAATTCGATCGCGTCCCGCCCAAATGCAATTTGAGGGTCTTCCCCCTTGCTATGAAAATCGCTCGGCTCGACATCCGAACGCCCGGCAGCGATGTCATGATAATGGCGCACCAGATCGGGCGTGGAACGTTTTTCAGCGGCGCTGTCGTCCCATATGATCCGAAGCGCATCCCGCCCCCGCCGTGCGGCGATGGTGTTTTCCGCAACGACGGCGATGCCGCTTTCGATTGCAAAGACATCGACGACTCCCTTCACCGTGCGCGCATCGGCGGCATCGAACTTGGCAAGCGTACCGCCGAAGCGCGGACTATGGGCAACTATCGCGACCAGCATGTCGGGCAATTGGACGTCCTGAGTATAGATCTGGCGGCCGTTGCTTTTCGGCAGGCTATCCTTGCGGCGGACGCGATCCGTGCCGATCAGCCTATAGTCCTTGGGCTCCTTGAGAGCGGGCTGCTGCGGTGGCGTCTGGCGCGAGGCCTCCACAAGCAGATCCGCAAAGCTGGCGGATCGCCCCGACCGGACATGGGAGACCAGGCCGTCGCGTACTGCGATCGACTGGGGCGGCACATTCCAACGGTGCGCTGCCGCCGCAACGAACATGGCGCGCGCCGCTGCGCCTGCATTTCGCATCGTATCCCAGTTGCTCGCCGTCGCCGTCGATCCAGCCGTCATCTGCGTGCCGTAAACGCGAAAATTGGACGGTGCCGTCATAACGCGCACCTTATCCCAATCGGCGTCCATTTCTTCGGCGATCATCGCGGCCAAGCCGGCGTGGATGCCCTGCCCCAATTCCTGCTGCTTGTTGACGACCGTCACCCAGCCTTCGGCGTCGATCCGGATGAACGATCCGAAGGCGTTGGGTTCCGGATCACTTCCACCCGCTTGCAAAATCGCGCCTGCCACCTGCATGGGGTGCGTCGCGGCATAGCCGACGACCAATGCGCCGCCAATCAGAGAGCCGCCCAGGATCATCCTGCGACGAGACATCTGGATGGAGCGCGCGGCTTTGGGGGCGTCTGTCACAAGCCATTTCCTGTCTGCAAAGGGGCTATGCCGGGCATTGGCCACCGGTATCGAGCCACGCCGCTATCAGCGCGCCGAACTGCGCCTGCGCACCCGGCGCTGGCGTGCGTTCTCCGCCTGGATGCCAGGCCCAACCGACCAGTTCGTCCTGTGTCATGTGGTGAAGCAATTGCGCGCGGGTCATGTGGGCACGCGCCGGGTCCAGTATCTGTCGGCAAATCTGGCCAAGCGTCTTGCCTTGCCAGGCCATTTCAACGGGCGCGAGTTTCCATTTCGGGTTGCCCGGCACGCCGGACGGCGTGAAATTGGCGTCATGATGACATGTCGAACAGCGAAGCGTTGCTACACCGCCGCCGTCCGTCCCGCGCGTCACCAAGGGCCGATGCGGGCGCATTGCGTCCGTCTGCGTCGGCCTGTCGGTGCGGGGGTGGCAGTTCACGCAGCGGGGATGCTGGATCACCCTGCCCGCTTCGGTGAACAAAGCAACGGACCGGGCTTTGCGATCGGCTATGGTCGCAAACGCCGCCGCCGGGCGCAGGGGAGCGAAGGTAACAGGCGAAAGATCAGCAGGAAGCGATTGGCTTTCCGGCAATGATCGGGGCCACAGCGCAATCGTGCCCGTCACGATGACCGCCATCATCAGAAGCGCCAATAGCCCAACACAGCCCAACCGCCATCGCGATGTCCGCCGGCGCGTCACGACTTGCTCGCCCCGACAGCCGCCGCAGCATCGTGAATCGCGGCACGAATGCGATTATAGGTCGCGCAACGGCAAAGATTGCCGCTCACCGCGATGTCGATATCGCCATCGGTGGGAGCAGGGATGGCACGCAACATCGCGATCGCGCTCATGACCTGACCGGATTGACAAAAACCACATTGCGGCACGTCGCGGGCGACCCAGGCATCCTGTATCGCCCGCGCCTCGACGCCTTCCACCGCTTCGATCGTCACGATCTGTGCTGAGGCCACAGCCTCCAGCGGCAGGGTGCAGGATCGCATAGGTTGGCCATCGACATGCACCGTACAGACACCGCATTGCGCAATGCCGCAGCCATATTTGGTGCCTGTCAGCTTGAGCGTATCGCGCAGAACCCACAGAAGCGGAGTCTGGCCGTCATCCTCCACATCATGGACCTGGCCGTTGACCGAAAGGGAGTATGGCATCGCGCTAAGCCTTTGAAACCCGGATCATGGGAAGAGAGTAGGATGATCGATTAGACCGCAGAAGGCCGATAGCTACGCAAAACATGCCTGATCCTCCATTTGGCGTGCCATGGGCAATCTGCCGCGTAGCGCATCGATCTCTGCCTGTCGCAAACGCAGATATTCGGTTCTGATGGTCGAATAAGGATCGTCGGCTCCGTCCAGCAGTTTCCGCGTGGTCTCATCCGATTCGGCCCGTTCGTCCACCAGACGGAGGACCGTCGTTGGAATGACGAATGCCGGGTCGTTCAAGGGCTGCCCTACCGCGAAGGGCAGCACCGAAAGATCAATCAGGCGACCCGCAAGGTCGCGAAGCGTGGTCGGTCCCATCAGCGGCAAATACATATATGGTCCCGACTTTACGCCATAAAAGCCCAGGGTATAGGCAAAGCCATTATTGCGATGCGGAAGATTGAAGGGGCGGCGTTTGGCGATGTCGAAAAGCCCGGCGGCGCCGATCGTCGAATTGATCGAAAAACGCCCCAATGTCTCGACACTTTTGCCGACCTTGAATTGCAGAAGATAGTTGAGAAAAACGACCGGCTCCTGAAGATTGCCCAGAAAGTTGCGCAGACCGCTGCGAACCGGCGCAGGCACTGTGCGTTGATAGGCCAACGCGACAGGCCGCGTGACCGCGCCATCGACAGATTGGACGATCGCGAAACTTTCCGCATTCAACGCGCGCAATGGATCGATGCGCTCGGATTGCCCACGCCCGGTCACGACAATGGCGCCGTCTTCGGGCGGTTCTGTCTCGGTCGCCACCTCAGGCTCGATCGACAGGGTCTGTACGACGGCTTCCGGGGGCCGGTAGCCTTGTTCATGACCCGCGATCAAAGCATTCTCCGACGGCATGCCGACGAACGGCAAAGCCAGGATCAGGGCGGAGATGGTCATGCCTCCGTCCCTTCGACAAAGCGGTGTGGGTGGCGCGACCGACGGCGGCAGATGCGATACACGGATGCAGGGGGTAGATTGGCGAACGTATGGCCGACAAATGTGGCCTTCAGACCCAGGCGGTCGAGTACCGGGCGCGGGACCGAACAGCGCAAGCCGTAAGTGAACTGATAAAAGACGCCATCCCCATGCAGATGGGCGAACGCACCGTCCATGATGGCGAAAATCTGTCTGACGGTCATCGACAGCAAAGGCAGGCCGCTGATGACCACTCCGGCCGAGGCACCGTCGAACAACGCCACATTCCGCAGCCGGGTTGCGTCCATCCGGAGCGTCCGCGCGCGCGGGAAGTCCACGGAGAGTTTTGCAACGAAATCGGCCCCATATTCGATCAAGGCCAGCTTTTCCTGGGCAACGCCCTTGGCAACCATGGCGCGGGTGAAGGCTCCGGTTCCGGGACCAAGTTCGATGATCGGTCCTGCTGCAGGCGATATTTCAGATAGCATCAGCGCGGACAGGGCACGACCGGAAGGGGCCACCGCCGCGACCCGCAACGGCTCCGCCAGCCAGGCGCGAAAGAAATGGCAGGCTTCGGCGGTGCGGCTGGTCAAGGCAATGTCCCCCGCAGACAAAGTTGCGCGCTGAGCCATAGCCAGGCGAAACGGCATTGCGCGTGCGCGATCAGGAGCGCGCCGACGGGATCGGGCATGGCGCGCCTCAGAACCGGTAGGATAGTGCGAGGGCGGCCATCGGCTGCAGGCGGCGTCCCTCATCGGTGATCGGGCTATCGGCAATATCGCCCACAAGATAGTTGACACCCGCGCGGGCCATCACGCCAAACCGCGGGCTGAACCAATAGCCTGCGGACATGCCCCCGCCAATGTCACGGAAGCCCGCCCCGGGCCGATACAGGTCAAGCCCGCTGGCCGTCGCACCAGCGCGATCGACACCGAAATAGGTGCGTGCATAGTCCGCATTGGTCCAACTGGATTGTGCGTCCACCGAAAGGAAGAAATCGGTGGTGCGAACGGCGGCATAGCTGGCACTGGCCGTCACGATCAGCCCGTTGTGGGTATTGGACACATCATGCGCGAGCGACAGTTCGACCTGGACCGAACCCTGGCCATAGCGCTCGCCACCGAACCGATAGCCGACGAATGCGCCCGCTTCGACCGCCATGTCTATTTCCGGCAACCGGCCAACCGCGCCGTCGGCGTCGTTCCGCCCCAGCCGGGGACCGATCAGTGGTCCCGCCGAAAGGCGCGGATCGGATGCCAGATCGACACGGGCACGCAGCCCGCGAAACTCCATCGTGACGTCGCCCCAGCGCACATCTCCCAGCACGAATGGCACTGCGCGCATATCCTGCGCACCGTCAAATTCAGGCACGATGCCAGCACCGACGGCGACCATGCCATGGGGCGAGCCGTCGGTCGGCACCACTTGGGCCGACGCTGTCGGAACGGCGAGAGCCATGGTGCCAAGAAACAGGATCGGTGGAATATAGCGCATCATCGACTATCCTTGGCGAAAAGTTGGGTTTTGACCGAAGTCTGGGGTGGCCACCGAAGACATCCTGCTTTTGCAGGACTGACCTTCGGTGGCCCCGGATGCCGCATCGAGGGGGGAGGGGGAGACGGCAGCATCCGTTGGCTTTTGAGAGGCGGGATGCATCCCAACCCCTGTTCTTTCTGGTCATGTCGACCACTGGCCCAATCTCTAGATCGACCTGCGGGGCATCGGAATGCCGGAAACCGCAATAAAATTGCCTATTCGTGCAACCTGGCAGCCCACTCGGTGGCACTGCCCAGAGAATTGGGGCGGCTCGTCCTGACGGATGACATCCCCAAGGAGGTAGTCGATATCCGCCAATGCACGAGAGTTATGGTCACGCGCGAAACTATGTCGGAAATGGGTCGGTTGCCCGATCCTATGGTTGCAGCATTTGAAAGACCGCGTCTTTCGGAGGGTTGCGCGCGGCCATGATTTATAGTCGCGCCCGGTCAGGCCGCTACGGGGATCATCGCGCCTAGGCGATCAGGCTGTTCGCACTGACGGTCGGATCATGACTTTACCGCATGGAATATGGCGTCTGGTTCGCATTGACCGGGGGCATTGCTATTGACGGTTTTACCGGTTGGTTCGACACGATAATGGCGTTTTTCTTCTACCTGCCGAACCTGTTGGTTGCGGAACTGTTCATCCGGTCGTGTCGCCATGACCGCGGTGCGATGGCCAGCATGGCAACGACCGCTATATTGCTGCTCGCCAGCAGCTTCATCCTGTTGGCGACCTGGCGCTTCACCGCGCTCAATTGGGGACCGAAGATGATGATCGGCATGGGGCATTTATTTTCATGATCGAAGATGTGCCGGAAGGAGCGGCTTGCACCGATAGAAGGCGCAAAGAAGTGCGTGCGCATGATAGACCATCAGCGCAATAGAGATGGCCTTCGATAGCCCCTCCCCGATCATGGCGAAGCCGAACTCGATCGCGCAAGAGACGGAAAGCGGGAGCGGCTATCCGTCGAACCGTCGTCGCTTCCTGCTGCTTGTGTCGCTGTTTCTGATCAGTGCCTTTGCGCAGATCGATCGCGTCCTCCCTTTCATCCTGCTGGAATCCATCAAGGCGGATCTATCGTTGAGCGACACCCAGGTCGGCTTGTTGACCGGCGTCGCATTTGCCGTCTGCTATGCCCTGTTATCCTTGCCCTTTGCCTATCTGTCGGATCGCGGGTCACCGCGCGCGATATTGGTGCTATGCACCCTCGTCTGGAGCGTCATGACGGCAATGGGCGGTCTGGCTGCAAGCTTCATGCTCCTCGCCATGACGCGCTTTGGGGTAGCGATCGGCGAAGCCGGGGCTGTGCCATCCGGCCATGCCCTGATCGCCCGCAAGGTAAGCCCGATGCATCGTGGCGTCGCGATCGGCGTCTTTTCCCTGGGCATGCCGATCGGGACGATGGCTGGCTTCGGCCTTGGTGGGGCGATCAACGATATGTTCGGCTGGCGCGCCGCGCTCATGGGCGCCGGCATGATGGGATGCCTG
>NZ_JPPQ01000083.1:121189-127218 GCF_000743655.1 Sphingobium sp. ba1 | reverse complement strand
TCACCGGCATGTCGGACTTTTCCGCCCAGCCATCGGTCGCAACGAACCCATCGCGCGCATCGACCGCCACGACGATGCCGCCGGGAAAGTCGCGCGCCGCCATCTTCACGAACGCCGGGTCTTTCAGCGCCGCCGTGCCGATCACAATCCGCGAGACACCCAGGTCGAACCAGCGCTCCACCGCCTCGCGATTGCGAATGCCCCCACCCAATTGCACATGGCCCGGAAAAGCCTCGACGATCGCTTCGACAGCATCGGCATTGACCGCACGCCCCGCAAAGCTGCCGTCCAGATCCACGACATGGATATGCTGCGCGCCGGCCTGCGCGAACAGCATCGCCTGCGCGGCGGGATCGTCACCATAAACGGTGGCGCGGTCCATATCACCTTCGGCCAGGCGGACGACCTGGCCATTTTTCAGGTCGATGGCGGGAAAGACGATGAGGCTCAAGGACACCACTCCAGAAAGCGCGAAAGAAAGGAAAGGCCATAGGACTGGCTCTTTTCCGGATGGAACTGGCAACCGATGATCGTATCGCGCGCCACCGCCGCGACCAGCGGGCCGCCATGGCTGGTCACCGCCGCGACATGGGCCGGGTTGGTCGCTTCGAAATGATAGCTGTGCAGGAAATAGGCCTCGCCTGGCTCCAGCAATGGCGGCGAGCCCTGAAGGATCACATCGTTCCAGCCCATGTGCGGCACCTTGATGCCAGGCTCGGTCGGTTCGATCAGCCGCACCGTGCCCGGTATCCAGCCCAGTCCCTCATGCCGCCCGAATTCCTCGCCGGCATCCGCCAGCAACTGCATCCCCACGCACACGCCGAGGAACGGCACCGCGCGGCTGCCCACCGCCTCGCCCATCGCTTCGACCATGCCGGGGATCGCCACCAGCGCGTCGCGACAGGCACGAAATGCCCCTACGCCCGGCAGGACGATGCGATCGGCCCGGCGGACCAGATCGGCGTCGGCGGTAATGACGACATCCTGTGCCCCCGCCTTGCGCAGGGCGTTATGCACCGAATGGAGATTGCCCGCGCCATAGTCGATCAGGGCAATGGTCATGCCTTACAACATGCCCTTGGTTGAGGGGATCGCGTCCGCCTTGCGCGGGTCGATCTCGACCGCCTGGCGCAGCGCGCGGGCAAGGCCCTTGAACGCGCTTTCGACGATATGGTGGTTGTTCGCGCCATAGAGCAATTCGATATGCAGCGTGATCCCGGCGGCCTGGGCGAAGCTGTGGAAGAAATGCTCCACCATCTCGGCATCCCACTCGCCGATCTTCTGCACCGTGAAGGGCAGCTTGCACACCAGCCAGGGGCGGCCCGAAATGTCGAGCGCCACGCGGCTCAGCGTCTCATCCATCGGCGAATAGACGCTGCCATAGCGGCTGATGCCCCGCTTGTCGCCCAGCGCCCGCGCCACCGCTTCGCCAATGGCGATGCCGGTATCCTCGGTCGTGTGATGCTGGTCGACATGCAGGTCGCCGACCGTCTTGACGGTCATGTCGATCAGCGAGTGCCGCGACAATTGTTCGATCATATGGTCGAGGAAACCGATGCCGGTCGACACCGAATAGAGGCCAGTGCCGTCAAGGTTGACGGTCACGTCGATCTGGGTTTCCGCCGTGTTGCGGTGAATCTCGGCCGTGCGCATGGCTGCCCTATAGCGTGTGGTGCGCGCCATGCAATCTGCGCGTGCGGGGGTTGACCGCATGATTCGCGCCGTTAGGACATTGGGCCATGAGCGATGACCTGCCCGACAGCCTGATTCCCTATGACGAAATCGTGCAGGAAGCCCTGCGCGCCGTGGTCGGCCGCGTATTGGGTGAGGTGGAGCGCAGCGGTGGCCTGCCCGGCGCCCATCATTTCTACATCACCTTCAAGACGCAGGCACCTGGCGTCGACATTCCCAAGCGGCTGATCGAGCGCTTCCCGGACGAAATGACCATCGTCCTGCAGAATAAATATTGGGATTTGAAGGTCAGCGACCAGCATGTCGAGGTGAGCCTGACCTTCAACCAGGTCGCCGCCCACCTTTATATCCCCTTTGCCGCGATCACCGCCTTCGTGGACCCCGCCGTGAACTTCGCCCTGCAGTTCCAGGTGCAGACAGACGCCCTGCCCGAACCGCATGACGAAGCCGAAAATGACGGCCCGGTCGTCACCAGTGAAGACGGCTCCAACGTCGTCAGCGTGGACTTCGGCAAGAAGAAATAGGCCGGGGCGGCTGCATCATTGCAGCAAAACGGCACGTTCCCCTGTCATATATGGACTGGGGCTTTCTGGCCCTGCGCCATCCGAAGGATCATCGGCACGGCCATATGCGGCGCGGTGAGGACCGACAGGGCCATGAAGCTGCTGGCGAAAATGCCTTCGGGCAGGGATTGCCCGCTACCCAAGGCGAAGATCGCAACGGCAATGCCCAGTCCGCCTAGGCTGAGCGGAATGACGGTCCCACCCCATTGGTCGATCCCCCGCAATCCAAGCGCGGTGGCATGAGACCGGAACTGGATGGGTGAGTGGACGAGGCAGAAAAATAGGGCGAATCCCATGACTGGCGGCAGCACCAGCATCGCCAGCAAGGCACATGCCGCCGAAAGCGCCAATCTGCGGCGGCCCATATGCCACAGCATCGCAACCCCTGCGATGGCGAGCAGCAGCATCGTGGGCGCTACCAGAAGCAGGCAGTCAGCAAGAATGGCGGCCGAAGCCCGCCCGGACAATGTCACGAACAGGGTGCTAAGGCTGTCGCCGTGCGACAGGGACGGCGCGGAAATCAAGGCGAGCGCGATCCCACCCGCAATGAATGGCGAACCGCATCCTTCCCAATCCTCGGCAAAATGGATCACCGACATGAGGAGGAAGGCCGTCAACGCGGCGAGGGGTGCGGCGCGCCACAGGAGATACATGACACCTGCACAGGCCAGATAGAGGAGGATCAGCGCGATCCGCGACCCGAACACGCCCCTGCCTGTTGAATGTCTTTGCAACAGCGCCAGATCGAAACTGCCATGCGGCATGCCAAAAATCAGCAATGTCGCCGACGCCAGGGCAGTCATGGTTGATGTGTCGAGCAACACGCCAAAGCAATACAGGCAGATGGTGGTGGCGGTAATCACCACCAGACCAGCGATGCGCCAATCGTCCCATCGGGTATGGCTCTGCTCCATCTCCATCTCCTTGGCCGTGAACCGGCAGACCGTGAGAGGCCTGCCGGTTCATGACGAGACTTAGCCTACTGCCGTTACGGTGGCGGGCTTGCCCGGCTCACCATATTCGGCCGCCGATTTGCGCACGGCGATCATGTAGACGAGGATGCCCACACCAGCCTTGGCGATAAGATCGGCGATGGTGTAGCCGATCTGAACGCCGGTTTCGACCGCACCGCCCGCGAGGTTGGTGTAGGGGATCATATAGACGATGGGATAGAAGCCCCATGACGCGAAGGTCAGCAACCGTGCCTGCTTGATCAACCCGCGCGCACTTTCCGGCTGCCGCTCGATCGCATCGCCCAGCCCCTTGAACAATTCCCACACGATGTAGAGGAAGGGAATGGAGGACAAGGTGCCCCACAAGGCCCGCGTGCTGTTGTTGTCGGCAATTTCGCCCGGATAGCCCAGGATGATCATCAGCGCTGCGGCCGAACCCAGGCGGACCGACGTAGACACCGTCGCACTTTGCGACAGGCGCATCACCAGCACCAGTTCGATCAGCAGCAACGGGACCGTCAACAGCCAATCGACATAGCGATAGGCGTCATTGAAGGCGACGCCGCTCGCCGTGATGACACCGTCGGTCAAAGCATAGGCTTCCGACCAGCTCTCGAAAATGCGGTAATAATGATAGGCTGCGATCGCCGTAACCAATCCCGTGATCGTCAATGCCGTCTTATAGGCCGGCCCGACCTGCGATCGTCCAAACCAGAAGAATAATGTGGCGGCAGCCATCGAGGCGAATGTGAACGAAAATGCGTTATAGACCAATAAATATTGGCCTGCCGTAATCATATCCATAATAGACCCCTGAACAAAATCGCGATAAGCGAATGATGAGCATTATATCGATGCATCTTTACTTCGCTGGCCACGTGATCATATGGATTAGGCGGGCATAAAAAAGATACCCATAACACCGTGGGATAGCACGAAGCGTCTTGCCTCGATCATGCCGGTATCGAACCAATTTCTTGTATCTTCTATACGGCCTTTAGGGCGTATCAGCCCATGACATGGCGTGATTGGGCAATCATGGCGATCTGGCGGATGCCCGCATGGCGCCATTCTGCGACCACTCTTGGTTTTTTCTCGCCCGGCCCCACATGCTTACCATATCAATGCGAATGGTCATCGACCAGGAGAAGTCCATGCCCGCCACCCGTACCGAAACCGACAGTATCGGCCCGATCGACGTTCCCGCCACCGCCTATTGGGGCGCGCAAACGCAGCGGAGCATTGAGAATTTCCCGTTCGGCGATACCGAGCGGATGCCGATCGGCATTGTCCATGCCATGGCGATCGTGAAGCAGGCGGCGGCGCGCGTGAACCGGCATCATGGACTCGACGCCATCCAAGCCGATGCGATCGAGGCGGCGGCGGCGGCGGTTGCGGCGGGGGAGTATGACGATCAGTTTCCGCTGGTCATATGGCAGACTGGCAGCGGCACCCAGACCAATATGAACGTCAATGAAGTGATCGCCGGGATCGCCAATGAAGCGCTGACCGGCACGCGGGGCGGCAAGGTGCCGGTGCATCCCAACGACGGTGTGAACTTCGGCCAATCCTCCAACGACAGCTTCCCCACCGCGCTGCATATCGCGGCGGCCTTGGCGGCGGTGAAGGCGCTGTTCCCTGCGCTCGACCGGCTGCACGCCGCGCTTGATGCTAAGGCGCAGGCGTGGGCAAGCATCGTCAAGATCGGCCGCACCCATTTGCAGGATGCGACCCCGCTGACGCTGGGGCAGGAATTTTCGGGCTATGCGCATCAGCTCTATCGCGCCAAAAGCCGCATCGAACCGGCCGTGATGCACGGCATGATGGCGTTGGCGCAGGGCGGCACGGCGGTCGGCACGGGGTTGAATGCGCCCAAGGGCTTTGACGTTGCGGTCGCGGCGGAGATTGCGGCGATCACCGGACTGCCGTTCCGCACCGCCGACAATAAGTTCGAGGCGCTGGCCTCCAATGATCCGCTGGTTCACCTCTCCTCGACTCTCGCCACGCTTGCGGTCGCGCTGACCAAGATCGCCAATGATATCCGCCTGCTCGGCTCCGGCCCGCGCTCCGGCCTTGGCGAGTTGGACCTGCCCGCCAATGAGCCTGGCAGTTCGATCATGCCGGGCAAGGTCAACCCGACCCAGTGCGAGATGTTGACGATGGTCGCCGCGCAGGTGATCGGCAATCATCAGGCGGTGACCGTGGGGGGCATGCAGGGCCATCTGGAACTCAATGTGTTCAAGCCGATGATCGGCGCGGCGGTGCTGCGATCGATCCACCTGCTTGCCGTCGGCATGGACAGTTTCGCCGAACGTTGCGTCGAAGGGCTGGAGGCGAATGAGGCCCGGATCGCCGAACTGGTCGATCGGTCGCTGATGCTGGTCACGGCACTGGCACCTGCGATCGGCTATGACCAGGCGGCGGCGATCGCCAAACAGGCCCACAAGACCGGTCAGACGCTTAAAGAAGCCGGACTGGAACTGGGGCTGGTGGACGAGGCGACCTTCGACGCGCTGGTGCGCCCGGAAAATATGGTGTGATCCATATGGCGCTGGTGGAACCCGTAGGCCTCCGATACATTAACCCTCTATGAAGAAGCTGCGCACCCCCTCCGCCCCACTCGTTACCGTTCGCCCGCCCAAGAAGGCCGGTATATTGCGAAAGGTCGCCCGCGTCGGGGCGACCGTCGTGGCGGCACGGGTTGCCGCCGATACCGGGAAGAAGGGTGTCGTCGGGCTGATTGCCGGGATGGGTGCCAAGCGGCTCATCATGCGGTTCCCGGCGGGCGCTCTGTTCGTCACCGGTGCCTATATGGCGGGCA
>NZ_JPPQ01000083.1:106972-121179 GCF_000743655.1 Sphingobium sp. ba1 | reverse complement strand
CCCCACCCTGGATGAAATGCTACGCATCCCATGGATGTCGCGCTTCAAATCGAAACCGCCGGCAGTTGTTTCCCGCTTTGGTCAGGCAAGCGCAAAAAATGCGCCTCCTCCAAAGGTGCAACGGTTGCTTTGTCCATTTGACTTGGGCGCGGCAGTCTGTATGGCGCTGCAACATCGGGACATACCCGCTTCGGCCGACGGTTGGGGCGCATCCCTCCACCTTGCTGCCCGGACCATCGGGCCGGTCGGCGAGAGACGGGTGGAAAGCGTCAACTTGCCTCCGCATGGCCGCGGCATTTGCGAGGAGACGCACAACTTATGACCGCCATCGGACAGGACACGCTCGGCACCCGCGACATTTTGAATGTCGACGGCAAGGACATCGCTTTTTATTCGCTCGAAAAGGCCGCCGCGAAATTGGGAGACGTTTCGCGACTGCCTTTCTCGATGAAGGTGCTGCTCGAAAACCTGCTCCGCTTCGAAGATGGCGTCACCGTGACGGTCGAGGACATTCAGGCGATCGTCGACTGGCAGAATGACAAAGGCAAGGCGCAGCGCGAGATCCAGTATCGCCCCGCGCGCGTGCTGCTGCAGGATTTTACCGGCGTTCCTTGCGTTGTCGATCTGGCTGCCATGCGCGACGCGATGAACGCGCTCGGCGCCGACGCCAGCAAGATCAACCCGCAGGTGCCCGTCCATCTCGTCATCGACCACTCGGTCATGGTCGATGAATTCGGTACGCCCAAGGCGTTCGAACAGAATGTCGAAATCGAATATCAGCGCAATATGGAGCGCTACGACTTCCTGAAATGGGGCAGCAAGTCGCTCAACAATTTCTACGCCGTGCCCCCCGGCACCGGCATCTGCCATCAGGTGAACCTCGAAAATATCGCCCAGGCCGTCTGGTCGAGCGAAGATACCGATGGCAATATGGTGGCCTATCCCGACACCTGCGTCGGAACCGACAGCCACACCACGATGGTCAACGGTCTGGGCGTGCTTGGCTGGGGCGTCGGCGGCATTGAGGCGGAAGCGGCAATGCTGGGCCAGCCCGTTTCCATGCTCATCCCTGAAGTCGTCGGCTTCAAGTTGGTCGGCACGATGAACGAAGGCGTGACCGCCACTGACTTGGTGCTGACCTGCACCGAAATGCTGCGCAAGAAGGGCGTGGTCGGCCGGTTCGTGGAATATTTCGGCCCCGGTCTGGCGTCGCTCAGCCTCGCCGACCGTGCTACGCTCGCGAACATGGCCCCGGAATATGGCGCGACCTGCGGCTTCTTCGGCATCGACGACAAGACGATCGACTATATGCGCCTGACCGGCCGCAGCGACGAAAATCTCGCGCTGGTCGAAGCCTATGCCAAGCAGCAGGGCTTCTGGATCGACCCTGCCGCCGATCTCGTCTTCACCGACACGCTGGAACTCGACCTGTCCACGGTCGTCCCCAGCCTTGCCGGTCCCAAGCGCCCGCAGGACCGCGTCTCGCTGCCGCAAGTCGATGACGTGTTCAACGCCGACCTCGCCAACGTCTACAAGAAGGCGCAGCAGCGCGTTCCGGTCGAAGGCGAGGATTTCGACATTGGCGACGGCGACGTCACCATTGCTGCGATCACCAGCTGCACCAACACGTCGAACCCCGGCGTCATGGTCGCGGCGGGCCTCGTCGCCAAGAAGGCGAACGAATTGGGCCTCAAGCCCAAGCCGTGGGTCAAGACCTCGTTGGCCCCCGGCAGCCAAGTCGTCACCGACTATTTCAACAAGGCAGGCCTCCAGGAGCATCTGGACGCGATCGGCTTCAACCTCGTTGGCTATGGCTGCACAACTTGCATCGGCAACTCCGGGCCGCTCGCCCCGGCGATCAGCGCGGCGATCAACGAAAACGGCCTGGTCGCGGCCGCCGTCATTTCGGGCAACCGCAACTTCGAAGGCCGCGTGTCGCCCGACGTGCGCGCGAACTTCCTCGCCAGCCCGCCGCTGGTCGTGGCTTACGCGCTCAAGGGCACGGTGATCGAAGACTTCATCACCACGCCGATCGGCGTCAGCACCGCTGGCAACGACGTCTATCTCAAGGACATCTGGCCCACCAATGCCGAGGTCGCTTCGACCATGGCAGGCTGCATGGACCGTGCGATGTTCCAGGCGCGCTACGCCAATGTCTATAAGGGCGACGAGCACTGGCAGGCGATCGACGTGACGGGCAGCGACACTTATAGCTGGCGCGCAGGCTCGACCTATGTCGCCAACCCGCCCTATTTCGAAGGGCTGAGCATGACCCCGGCACCGGTCAACGACATCATCGAAGCCAAGCCCTTGGCGATCTTCGGTGACTCGATCACCACAGACCACATCTCGCCCGCCGGTTCGATCAAGGCATCCAGCCCGGCTGGCCAGTGGCTGAGCGAGCATCAGGTCGCCCAGGCCGACTTCAACAGCTATGGCGCGCGCCGTGGCCATCATGAAGTCATGATGCGCGGCACCTTCGCCAACATCCGCATCAAGAACCAGATGCTCGACGGCGTCGAAGGCGGCATGACCCGTTACGAAGGCGAAGTCATGCCCATCTATGACGCGGCGATGAAGCATAAGGCCGACGGCACGCCGTTGGTCGTCATCGGCGGCAAGGAATATGGCACTGGCTCGTCGCGCGACTGGGCGGCCAAGGGCACCAACCTGCTGGGCGTCCGTTCGGTCATCGTCGAAAGCTTCGAGCGCATCCACCGTTCGAACCTGGTCGGCATGGGCGTGCTGCCGCTTCAGTTCAAGGATGGCGAGAGCAAGGACACGCTGGGCCTGACCGGTGACGAAACCTTCACCATCCAGAATGTCGCGGGCCTCAAGCCGCGCCAGGATGTGGACGTTATCGTCAAGCGCGCCGACGGTTCGACCTTCACCTTCACCGCGCTGTGCCGGATCGACACGATCAACGAGCTGGAATATTTCCTGAACGGCGGCATCCTGCAATATGTGCTGCGCAAGCTGGCCGCGTGATCGGCTGACAGGCTAAGCTAACAAAAAAGGGCTTCTCCCACGCGGGAGAAGCCCTTTTTTATTGCCGCGCTTCGGCGACCGGATCGCGCGCAAAGTCTGCCTTCCGGCGTCAGCGGCGCGCCGCTACGCTCTTGTCGCGCACCGCTTTGAATTCCGATCCCGGCTTCCACTGCGGCCAACGGGTCGAGGTGGCGAGGTCACGGCCGATGTTCAGCAGCAGGTCGACATCCTGCGCTGCGCCGTCCAGCTTCCAATCCGGGCCGATCGCGTCGCACGCCTGATGATAGCATTGGCCGGTATAGGCATCGACCCAGGCCTGTCCCGCCGCGCGGCCGCCTTCGACCAGGTCGGACGCCCCGGCAATGCCCATCAGCAGCAACACGGGAACGCCACGCTTGGCCATGGAGAAATGGTCGGCCCGATAGAAAAGGCCGCGTTCGGGCAGGCTTTCCTGCGTGACGACACGGCCTTGGGCAGCAGCGACTTTCGCCAGATCATCCTCCAACGTGCTTTGCCCCTTGCCGACCAGAATGACATCTTTCGCCTTGCCAGCGGTTTGGAGGATGTCGAGGGTCAGATTGGCAACGGTGCTGTCCAGGGGCCAGACTGGGTTCTGGGCATAATGTTCGGAGCCGAGCAGCCCGCGCTCCTCCGCCGTCCACGCCGCGAACAGGACCGAGCGATCGGGGGCAGGGCCAGCCTTGAACGCGCGCGCGATTTCGAACAGGCCGGCAATGCCCAACGCATCGTCATTGGCCCCGGCGCGATAGATGCGCCCCTGCGCGTCCGGCGCGCCCTTGCCATAGGCATCCCAATGCGCGCCATACATCACCGTTTCGTCCGGCCGCTTGGTGCCGGGGATGCGCGCCAGCACATTGGCGCTTTGCACCACTTCCTGCGTCACCGGAAAGGCGGCGGAGAAGCGCGCGCCGGTCAGTTCCACCGGACGGAACGCCTTGCTGCGCGCCTGCTTGCGCAGCGCAGCCAGATCGAGGCTCGCGCCAGCGAACAAGGCATTGGCGGCATCGCCCTCGACCCAGCCCTGCACCGCCAGGCTGGTCAACTTGTCGGCCGGACGAACCAGATCGTAATTTTCGCCGCCGGGGCTGACCACCACGTTCCAGCCATAGCCCGCGCCGGGCGTGTCATGGACGATCAGCGCGCCGATCGCGCCGCGCCGCGCGGCCTCCTCGAACTTGTAGGTCCAGCGGCCATAATAGGTCATGGCGCGTCCGCCGAATGCGCCAAACGCATCCTCGCCTTTGGTCGCTTCGAAATCAGGATCATTGATCAGGAAGACCGCGACCTTCCCCTTGAGGTCCACGCCCTTATAATCATCCCAGCCGCGTTCCGGTGCGGAGACGCCATAGCCCACGAACACCAATGGCGCAGCGTCCACCGCAACCTTGTCCTTGGGCTGGAGGGTGGACAGATAGACATGGCTGCCAACGGTCCAGTCCGTCGTGACGCTGCCCTGCGCGATGCCCAACTTCTCCGCCTTGCCGAGGCGGGTGTGGAGCAGGGGCACGCTTTGCACCCACTGGCCATCGGGACCACCCGGCTCCAATCCCAATGCCTGAAAGCGCCCGACCAGGTAGCCGATCGTTCGCTCCTCCCCGATCGTGCCGGGCGCGCGCCCTTCGAACAGGTCCGATGCCAGCGTGCGGACGGAGTGGGCCAATTGCTGCGGATCGGTCGTCTGCGCAGCGAGAGAGGCGGGAAGGGCGGCAGTGAGGGCCAGAGCCAGGCCAAGCGTGCGTATCGTCATGACCTGCTTCTATCCCCATGCCACCGCAGGGGGAAGGGCATGTCAGAATTCGATATCCAGTTCCTCGACCTCGTCCGGCTCGATCCGCGCTTCGTCGATCCATTCGCGCATCAACGGCCAGCCATTGATCGTCTGGCAATAGGCGGCGGCGGTATCCGACACCGGCACGGCATAGGTCAGGAAACGTTCGGCGACGGGGGCGAACATCGCATCGGCGACGGTAGGCTTGTCCCCGAACAGCCACGGGCCGCCATAGCTTTCGAGGCATTCTGCCCAGATCGCTTCGATCCGCTCAATGTCCGGCTTCGCGCCGGAAAATATGGGAAAGCGCGCATGCCGGACCTTCAGGTTCATCGGCAGGGCGGAGCGCAGGTTTGCAAAGCCCGAATGGATTTCCCCCGACACCGACCGGCAATGTGCGCGGGCGATGCGGTCGGCGGGATACATGCCCGCATCGGGATACAGCTCATGGAGATATTCGGCGATCGCCAGCGTATCCCACACACTCGCCCCCTCATGGGTCAGGCGCGGGACCAGCACCGACGGAGACAGCAACAGCAGTTCCGCGCGATTCTCCGGATCATTCAGCGCGATCATTTTTTCTTGGACATGCAGCCCGGCAATCCGGCACAACAGCCAGCCCCGCAGCGACCAGGAGGAATAATTTTTGCTGGATAAAGTGAGTTCCGCGATAGCCATGGCAATCCCTCCCGCTGACAAGAACCTCCCATTTATGATGATGCGGCGCAACATAAAAAGATTGTATAGCGTTACATGATAAGACCGATTCGTTGGCGGTGATGTAACAAGGCAAGATTGCGATTATGCGAATGCTCTACAGCGGTTATCAGGCCTGGAACGACATGTTGGCGCCAGCGCGCTTTGGCGCGCAAATTGCGCTTGGCATGCGGGACAGAATGGGACCGATGGCGCAATGGGCGATGCCTCGCCGCCTGTTCGCGCTGATGGATGTGTTCCAGGGCGCCAAGCTCACGCACAAACGCCCCTCCTATGATATTGGCACTGTTACCAGCGGCAACGCACAAGTGAGCGTTCGTGAAGAAGTAGCTCTGGATCTGCCGTTCGGCGACCTGCTGCACTTCGTCAAGGACGAGGTCGATGCGGCCCAGCCCAAGGTGCTGGTAGTCGCGCCCATGTCCGGCCATTTCTCCACCCTGTTGCGTAGCACGGTCGAACCCCTGCTACGCGATCATGATGTCTATATCACCGACTGGAAGAACGCCCGCGACGTGCCGCTGTCCGCAGGTCGCTTCGGGTTCGAGGATTATGTCGACTATGTGATCCAGTTTTTCCAGCATATGGGGCCGGGCGCGCATATGGTGTCGGTATGCCAGCCCTGCGTTCCGGCGCTCGCCGCCGTGGCGTTGATGGCGGAAGACAAGGATGCGGCGACGCCCCGGTCGATGACGCTGATGGGCGGGCCGATCGATCCCAATGCCGCGCCGACCGCGGTCAATGATCTGGCCAATGAAAAGCCGATCGAATGGTTCGAGAAGAATCTGATTTCGGTCGTGCCCTTCCGTTATGCGGGGCACGGGCGCGAAGTCTATCCCGGCTTCATCCAGTTGGCTGCCTTCATGGCGATGAATATGGAGCGCCATGGCGCGCAGCACCGCGAACTCTATCAGCTATTGGCCGACGGCAAGACGGTCGAAGCCGACAAGATCAAGAATTTCTACGAAGAATATTTCGCGGTCCTCGACATGACCCGCGAATTTTACATCGAAACCGTCGATCTGGTGTTCCAGAAAGCCTCGCTCGCCAAGGGCGAGTTGATGCACCGGGGTCGCCTGGTCAAACCAGGAGCCATTCGTCACACCGCCTTGCTCACCGTCGAAGGCGAAAAGGACGATGTCTGCGCCGTAGGACAGACGTCAGCGGCGCATGGCCTATGCACCGGCCTGCGACCCCATTTGAAACGCCACCATCTCCAGCCCGGCGTCGGCCATTATGGCGTCTTTTCCGGCAGCAAATGGGAAAGTCAGGTCTATCCCCAGGTGCGCAACATGATCCTGGCGATGAACTGATCGCGATCAGGCCGCCGACCGATCCGCACGGGATCGGTCGGCGGCCTATCGATCACAGGACGTAGCGGCTAAGGTCGGTGTCGCGCGCGATCGCATCCAACTGCTTTTCGACATAGGCGGCATCCACGACCAGCGTTTCACCGCGCCGATCCTCAGCCTCGAAGCTCACATCCTCCAGCAGCTTTTCCATCACCGTCTGCAGGCGGCGGGCGCCGATATTCTCGACCTCACCATTCACTTCGGCCGCGATGCGCGCCACCGCGCGGATGCCTTCGGGCGTCAGGTCAATCGTTACGCCCTCGGTCGCCAGCAGCGCGCGATATTGCGCCACCAGGCTCGCCTTGGTGTCCGACAGGATCGCGACGAAATCCTCCTCGGTCAGCGCCTGCAACTCGACCCGGATCGGCAAGCGACCCTGCAATTCGGGCAGCAGATCGCTGGGCTTTGCAACATGGAAAGCGCCAGACGCGATGAACAGGATATGGTCGGTCTTGAGCGGGCCATATTTGGTCGCGACCGTCGTGCCCTCGATCAGCGGCAACAGGTCGCGCTGCACGCCTTCGCGGCTGACCGATCCGCCACGCACATCGCTGACCGCAATCTTGTCGATCTCGTCCAGGAAAACGATGCCATTCTGCTCGGCGCTGGTGATGGCGACGCGCGCGACATCATCCTGGTCCAGACGCTTGTCCTGCTCTTCCTCGACCAGCTTGTCCCAGGCATCGGCGACGCGCAGCTTGCGGCGCTTCTTCTGATTCTGGCCCAGCGCCTTGGACATCATGTCGGACAGGTTGATCATGCCGATCTGGCCGCCCATGCCGGGAATATCCATCGGCATCGACGGGCTGTCGGCGATTTCCACCTCGACCTCGACATCGTTCATCTGGTGCTGTTCGATCCGCTGGCGGAAGGACAGGCGGGTCGCTTCGCTCGCTTCCTTGCCCGTAAGCGCGTCGAGCAGACGGTTCATCGCCGCCTCCGACGCCGCTTCGCGCACGGCTTCGCGGCGACGGTCCTTCTCCAGCCGTACCGCTTCCTCGACCAGGTCGCGGACGATCTGTTCGACGTCCCGGCCGACATAGCCGACCTCGGTGAACTTGGTCGCCTCGACCTTCACGAAAGGCGCATCGGCCAGCTTCGCAAGACGACGGCTGATCTCGGTCTTGCCGCACCCCGTCGGCCCGATCATCAGGATGTTTTTGGGCGTCACCTCGTCGCGCAGATCGTCGGGCAGATGCTGCCGCCGCCAGCGATTGCGCAGCGCGACAGCGACAGCGCGCTTGGCATCCTTCTGGCCGATAATATGCGCGTCAAGCGCCGCGACGATGGCTTTGGGGGTCAGATTGTCGTTCATCTCTATGTCGATCTCTTCTTTTCCTCTCCCGCTTTCGCGGGAGAGGCTACGGAGACTTGATCGCGAAGCGATCTAGGCGAAGTCGGTGAGGTCTTATCCTTGCAATCAAGAAAGACCCTCACCCATCCCTCTCCCGCGAAGGCGGGAGAGGGCTAGGAAATATCAGGCGACGGAATCCAGCGTCTCGATGGTCAGTTGATCATTGGTATAGACGCAAATGTCCGCCGCCACGGCCATCGCTTTGCGCGCCAGCGCCTCGGCATCCGCCTCATAGTCCACCAGCGCCCGCGCCGCCGCCAATGCGAAATTGCCGCCCGATCCGATCGCCGCAACGCCGTTCAACGGCTCCAGCACGTCGCCATTACCGGTCAGGATCAGCGTCACATCCTTATCCGCGACGATCATCATCGCTTCCAGATTGCGCAGATATTTGTCGGTGCGCCAGTCCTTGGCCAGTTCGACGGCCGAGCGCATCAACTGCCCGTTATGCCGCTCCAGCTTGGCCTCCAGCCGCTCGAACAAGGTGAAGGCGTCCGCCGTCGCGCCGGCAAAGCCGCCAATGACGGAGCCGTCATGCAGGCGGCGCACCTTGCGCGCATTGGGCTTCATGACGGTCTGGCCCATCGACACCTGGCCATCGCCAGCGACGACGACTTTGCCATTTTTGCGGACGGACATGATGGTGGTGCCATGCCAGACCGGCATGGTGCTGCGATGTTGGTCGTTCATGGGCGGCATATGGGAGGGGAGCGCGTCCGGTGCAAGCGGGTGCCTGCGCTACGTCGAGCCGTGGCATTCGCAAGACAATATTATGACAAATAGTGTCGGAACCAATGTCGGTTAATTGACATTGTGCAGCGCAGCATCAACTATCGACGCCTAACAAGAAGGTAGGACTCGCATGTCTCTCAAGGCCATGGCCCAGGAAAAAGTCGAGCGCGCGGGCATTTCCAACTATAGCTTTGACCGCGATACGCTGGTCATGTGCGGTGTCCGCTATACGCTCGAAGCCTGCACCTGCGGCGAGCCGGACTGCGATGGCGTGCGCCTGCGCAAGGCCATGCCTATGATCGCGCGCATCCTGCAATAGAAAGGAGCCGATCCTGTCGGTCCATCGCTGATCATCCCCCTCCCTTCGAACGCGCCTTCCGGCCTCGTCGAAGGGAGGAGGCGACAATCAGTTCTTTTCCTGATCCACCAGCTTGTTGGCACCGATCCAGGGCATCATCGCGCGCAGCTTGGCGCCGGTTTCCTCGATCGGGTGGCGCTGGGCGGCGATGCGGCTGGCCTTGAGTTCGGGCTGACCGGCACGGTTGTCGAGGACGAAGTCCTTGACGAAGCGGCCCGACTGGATGTCGGCCAGGACGCGCTTCATTTCCTTCTTGGTTTCTTCGGTGATGATGCGCGGGCCGGTCTTGATATCGCCATATTCGGCGGTGTTCGAGATCGAATAGCGCATGTTGGCGATGCCGCCTTCATACATCAGATCGACGATCAGCTTCAATTCGTGCAGACATTCGAAATAGGCCATTTCCGGCGCGTAACCGGCTTCGACCAGCGTTTCGAACCCGGCCTGGACCAGCGCGGTCGCGCCGCCGCAGAGGACCGCCTGCTCGCCGAACAGGTCGGTTTCGCATTCTTCGCGGAAATTGGTTTCGATGATGCCGCTGCGACCGCCGCCGACGCCGCTGGCGTAGGACAGGGCGATGTCATGCGCGTTGCCGGTCGAATCCTGATGGATGGCGATCAGGCAGGGGACGCCGCCGCCCTTCACATATTCACCGCGAACGGTGTGACCCGGACCCTTGGGCGCGATCATGATGACGTCCACGTCCTTGCGCGGCTCGATCAGGCCGAAATGGACGTTGAGGCCATGGGCAAAGGCCAGCGCCGCGCCGGGGCGCAGATTGGCGTGGACGTCGTTGGCATAAATGGCGGCCTGATGCTCGTCGGGGGCCAGGATCATGAACACGTCGGCCCAGGCGGCGGCTTCCGCGTTCGGCATGACCTTGAAGCCTGCGCCCTCGGCCTTCTTGGCGGAGGCGGAACCGGCGCGCAGCGCGATGGCGACTTCGGTAACGCCGCTGTCGCGCAGATTCTGCGCATGGGCATGACCCTGCGAACCATAGCCCAGGATGGCGACCTTCTTGCCCTTGATCAGGCCGATGTCCGCATCGTGATCGTAATAAACCTTCATGACTGTCTCTTCCCTCGAACGTATCTCCTCGCCCCGCCGGGGAGAGGATATGAAATCTTGGCTCGGCGCGGCCGGGCCTAGATGAAGTTGGAGCGGGGGTGGGGACGCTGAAACGTCGTGCCCCCTCTCCCAGCTTCGACTAGGCAGCAAGCTGCCAAGTCTGCGCAACCCTCTCCCCGCCGGGGAGAGGGGAAGTGGTTACACCGGCTCTTTGCCCCGGATCAGGCCGACGACGCCGGTGCGGCCGACTTCGACCAGGCCGATCTGGCGCATCAGCCCGACGAAATTGTCGATCTTGTCGGTGGTGCCGGTGATTTCGAAAATGAAGCTTTCGATCGTCGTGTCGACCACCTTGGCGCGGAACACGTCGGCCAGGCGCAGCGCTTCGATCCGGTCTTCGCCCGTGCCCTTGACCTTGACCAGTGCCAGTTCGCGCTCGACGAAGGGGCCGACTTCGGTCAGGTCGGTGACCTTGTGGACGGGCACCAGACGGTCAAGCTGGGCAATGATCTGGTCGATCACCTTGGGCGGGCCGTTGGTGACGATGGTGATGCGGCTGACACTGTGATCGTCGGTAATGTCCGCCACGGTCAGGCTGTCGATATTATAGCCGCGCGCGGTGAACAGGCCCGCGATGCGCGCCAATATGCCGGCTTCGTTGGAAACGGTCAGCGACAGGACATGCCGCTGGTTCAATTCTTCCTGGATATGCATCACATGCTTGTCCCGTCATTCCTATCGTCATGG
Source organism: Sphingobium sp. ba1 (assembly GCF_000743655.1). Classification (NCBI taxonomy): domain Bacteria; kingdom Pseudomonadati; phylum Pseudomonadota; class Alphaproteobacteria; order Sphingomonadales; family Sphingobiaceae; genus Sphingobium; species Sphingobium sp. ba1. Next base: position 110,077 of record NZ_JPPQ01000083.1, on the reverse strand, counting down.
GCGTCACTGGGATCTGCCCGTTCCGAAATCATCGCCGTAAAGGCATAATGCCAGCCATCATCCTGCCGGTGGGCGACGCGGACGGGCAGGCCCGCCACCGCATCGAACATCCGGTGGAGATGTTCGCCGACATAGCGGGGACCGACCAGCAGCGTGCCGATATGCCGCTCGTGAAAGTCGAACCCTTCGTCCAGATGCACGACCCATTCGTCATTGGCCGGGTCGGCATGGTCGATGGTCCAGCCCGACAGCTCGGCCGTGCCCGCGATCCGCTCGAAATCCCACGGTTCGCTGACATGGACGCGCAGCTGGAGGTGCTGCGTCACGCCCCCATCCTCATACTAAGGCTTTCGCCTCGTCCGACATGATGCCCGCGATCTGGTTGGGATCGAGCATCATTTCGGTATGCGCCGCGCCCGACGGGATCATCGGGAAGCAGTTGGACAGTTTGGCGACGCGGCAATCGACGATCACCGGCCCTGGCGTTTCCAGCATCTGGCGGATGCCCGCTTCCAGATCGCCCGGCTGTTCAATGCGGATGCCGGTCCAGCCATAGGCCTCGCCCAGCTTCACGAAATCGGGCAGGCTGTCCGAATAGCTGTTGGAATAGCGGCTTTCATAGGTCAGTTCCTGCCACTGGCGGACCATGCCCATATATTCATTGTTCAGGATGAACAGCTTGACCGGCAGGCGATATTGGCTGGCGGTGCCCATTTCCTGAATGTTCATCTGCACCGAGGCGTCGCCCGCGATGCAGATGGCGAGGCTGTCGGGATTGCCCATCTGCGCGCCGATGGCGGCGGGGAAGCCATAGCCCATCGTGCCCAAGCCACCGGAGGTCAGCCATTTATTGGGGGCTTCGAAGCCGAAATGCTGCGCCGCCCACATTTGATGCTGGCCGACTTCGGTGGTGATGATGACATCCTTGCCGGTCGCCTGGCAGGCGGTGTAGAGGTCCGCGATCGCGCGTTGCGGCATGATTTCGATGCCGTTTTCGACATAGGCGAGCGATTGCTTCGTCCGCCATTCCGCGATCCGGTCCCACCATGCCGACAGGTCGGCCTGTTCATGGCCGCGCTGCTTCCACAGGGCGATCATGTCGTCCAGCGCGCTGGCGACGTCGGCCTGGATGGCGACATCGACATCGACGATCTTGTTGATCGAGCTGCGGTCGATGTCGATATGGACCTTGCGACTGTTGGGCGCGAAGGCATCCAGACGCCCGGTGACGCGATCGTCGAAACGCGCGCCGACGCACAGGATCAGGTCCGCCTGATTCATCGCCCAATTGGCTTCATAGGTGCCGTGCATCCCCAACATGCCGAGCCACTGGTCGGACGATGCGGGGAAAGCGCCCAGGCCCATCAGGGTCGAGGTGACGGGCGCGCCGGTGAGCGCGGCCAGTTCGCGCAACAGGGCGCTGGCCTGCGGGCCGGAGTTGATTACGCCGCCGCCGGTGTAGAAGATGGGGCGCTCCGCCGCGGCCAGCATTTCGACGGCCGCGTCGATGCCCGCCGCATCCGCCTTGATCTGCGGGCGGTAGCTGGCATGCTGGACCGGTTCGGGCCGCTTATAGGGCGCGGTCGCGATCTGGACATTCTTTGGAATGTCGATGACGACCGGGCCGGGGCGACCCGTCGTGGCGATGTGGAATGCCTCATGAACGATGCCCGCCAGCTTGCCGGGGTCTTTCACCAGATAATTATGCTTGGTGCAGTGGCGCGTGATGCCGACCGTGTCCGCTTCCTGGAACGCATCGGTACCGATCAGTTGCGTGGGCACCTGACCCGTGATGACGACCATGGGGATCGAATCCATCAGCGCGTCGGTGATGCCGGTGACCGCATTGGTCGCGCCAGGGCCGGAGGTGACCAGGACGACGCCGGGCTTGCCGGTCGAACGGGCATAGCCCTCCGCCATGTGGGTCGCGCCCTGTTCGTGGCGGACCAGCACATGCTTGATCGTGGGATGATTGTAGAGCGCGTCATAAATGGGCAGCACCGCGCCGCCGGGATAGCCGAACACGACCTCGACACCGAGATCGATCAGGCATTCAACCAATATGTCCGCGCCGCTCTTTTCGGCCACGATAAATCCTTCTCATATGATGCAGGCCCCGTCCTTTGCGACAGCGGACCTGCGATAGCAAGGTGGCAGCCTCTAATGGACATAAAATGACGGGTCAAGCGCTATTGTTGTAATTTAATTGCTAATTTAACAATCAGATTGTTATCAATTTCTCTTGTTTCGCGCGGCCAATGCGACGGGGGCTGGTTGGTGAACCAGGTATATTGGCGTTTGGCATATTGGCGGGTGGCGAGCGCGCCGCGTTCGATCATCGTTTCCCGGTCGATCTCGCCGCCCAACCAGGCGCGGATTTCGGGCACGCCGATCGCGCGCATCACCGGCAGGTCGGGGTGAAGGTGGCGGGCGAGCAACGCCTCGACCTCCTCGATCGCGCCCGCGTCGATCATCTGTACGAAACGCCGGTCGCAGCGCTCGATCAGCCAGTCGCGCGGCGGGCGCAGGATCATGGGGACAAGGGTGATCTGGTCGGCGATGCCCCCGCTCTTATGCTGCTGCCACTGTTTCAAAGGCTTGCCGGTGGAGCGTACCACCTCCAGCGCACGGGCGACGCGGGTGGTGTCGGCGGGTGCCAGGCGGGCGGCGGCCTCCGGGTCTTCGCGGGTTAGCGCGGCATGGGCCTCGGCAACGGGCAAGGCGCGCACTGTCGCGCGTATGTCCGGGTCGATGTCCGGCACCGGCGCGATGCCGTCGAGCAATGTGCGGATATAGAGGCCCGTGCCGCCGACCAGGATGGGCAGGCGGCCCTGTTCCTGGGCAGCGGCGATCTGCGCCTTCGCCTCGGCCGCCCACCGGGGCGCGGTGCAGGCCTGTGCCCCGTCGATATGGCCGAACAGCCGGTGGGGCACATCGCCCATCTCCTCCGCGCTTGGCCGTGCGGACAGGATGGCTAGTTCGGCATAGACCTGGCTGGCATCGGCATTGATGACGATGCCGCCTGTGGCTTTGGCAAGGGCAATGGCGAGCGCGCTCTTGCCGCTGGCGGTCGGCCCGGCAATAAGCGCGACCCGTGGGCGGGAT
>NZ_JPPQ01000083.1:97200-106962 GCF_000743655.1 Sphingobium sp. ba1 | reverse complement strand
AAATCACCCGCAGAATCGCACGCGACTGTAATCAAAACGCTTCTTTATGAGTCAGCCTCTAAATCAGCTTCGATTTTGCCAGATCCTTCTCATTCTCGCAGGAAGCATTTTCCGGGATAGGGTCACTGTCGGACCGTCATGCTCGCGCCAACAGAAGAACAGGTGACGCTTGCCCTGCCGCTGCTTGATCGACCATTCGATCGCGACCCTGCCTTCCGGCACCGACAGCGCCCCGTATTTGATGGCGTTGGTCGCCAATTCGTGCAGCGCCATTGCCAGCGCCAAGGTAATCTCCGGGGAGAGCCTTACATGGGGACCGGAGGCGGTGAAGCGATCGGCATCCCGGTCCTCGAACGGGAGCAGGGCTCTATCCACGATATCACCGATCGCCGCGCCTTCGACCTCATCCTGGATCAACAGCTCCTGCGCGGCTCACCCACCATTGCGACATCATCGAGACAGGCAACGACAGCTGGCGGTTCAAAAACCGGAACTGAGCCGAAAACCCCTTCCCCCGGATCCCCATCCCCGGCGGTTAACCCGGTGGGTCAACAGGGACCTCCCACGGACGCCGCCGCCAGCACACCTGACGGTGTGCGTCGTCGTCCGTGGGCCCCTCCTATCGACTACCGGGATAACCGCCGCGCTGCCGAAAGGTGGGGTCAATATTGGGCGCCGATAGGGGGTCAGTTTTACGCGCCGGTTGACACCTAAAGCCCCTGCATGACGCTGCCAATATAGCGCGCCTAGGCTCCGCAACCCGTTCCACGGCGCATCTGTCCTTCTGATTTAAAAGGGAAAAAAGAATACATAAAATAAGTCTATGCATCGCGATATTGACATATCTCGATTCATAGTTACCTTGGCGCTGTCACTCACGCACCAAGGAGATGCACAATGCTGACGTCAACCAAGCCCGCTTCGATCTACGCTCCCGATACCAGCTACGGTCACTTCATCGACAATCAGTGGGTCGAGGGTGAAAATGGCGAGACGATCGAGAGCATCAACCCCGCCAACGGCGCCTATTTGACGCGCACCCCTAACGGCACCGCCGACGACGTCGACCGCGCCGTCCAGGCCGCTGCCCGCGCCTTCCAGAGCTGGCGCAAGACCTCCGCGACCGAGCGTTCGAATGCGCTCCTCAAGATCGCCGACCTGTTCGAGGCCGATGCCGACCGCTTCGTCATTCTCGAAAGCATGGATGTCGGCAAGCCCGTCCGCGAGGCTCGGCTCGACGTGTCGCTGGCGATCGATCACTTCCGCTATTTCGCCGGCGTGATCCGCAGCCATTCGGACGAAGTGGCGATGATCGACGAGCAGACGATGAGCCTGACGATCAACGAGCCGATCGGTATCGTTGGGCAGGTCATTCCCTGGAACTTCCCGCTGCTGATGGCTGCCTGGAAGATCGCGCCGGCGATCGCAACGGGCAATACGGTGGTGATCAAGCCGTCCGAGATGACGCCGGTCACAATCCTCGAACTCGCTAAGATCTTCGCCCTGGTGCTTCCGGCCGGCGTGGTCAATATCGTCTCGGGCACCGGCGCGGTGGCCGGGCAGGCGATCCTCGATCACCCGCAGATCAGCAAGCTGGCCTTCACCGGTTCGACCCGTGTCGGTGGGGTGGTGGCGGAAGCTGCTGCGAAGAAACTCATCCCAGCAACCCTCGAGCTGGGCGGGAAGTCCGCCAACATCATCTTCCCCGATGCGAACTGGGATCGGGCGGTCGAGGCTGCCGCGTTGGGTATCCTCTGGAACCAGGGCGAGGTCTGCGAATCCGGCGCTCGGCTGTTCGTTCATGAATCGATCTACGATCACTTCGTCGGCGATCTGAAGCAGCGGTTCGAGAGCGTCCGCGTCGGCGATCCGCTCGACGAGAACACCCAGATGGGCGCGCAGGTCAGCCAGACCCAGACCGACCGCATCATGGGCTATATCAAGCTCGCCACGGAAGAGGGCGCCCGCATCCTGACCGGCGGCAATCGCCTGACCGGCGGCGATTATGACGACGGCTTCTTCATCCAGCCGACGATCATCGTCGATGTTCGCAACGACATGCGCGTCGCCCAGGAAGAAATATTCGGTCCGGTGGTCGTCGTGCTGCCGTTCAAGGACGAGGAGGAGGTCATCGCGCTGGCCAATGCGTCGGACTATGGCCTCGCCGGCGGCGTGTGGACCCAGGACATCAATCGCGCCATCCGCGTGGCGCGCGCGGTCGAGACGGGCCGGATGTGGGTCAACACCTATCACGAGCTTCCCGCGCACGCTCCGTTCGGCGGCTACAAGAAGTCGGGCATCGGCCGCGAGACCCACAAGTCCATGCTCGAAGCCTACAGCCAGAAGAAGAACATCATCGTCAGCCTCAACGAGGCTTCGTTTGGACTGTACTGAGATCGAGTGGTTGCGAGGCATATCCATGCCTCGCAACATCGAAACTTCGCGATATTTAGGAGTAATGAAATGAAGAACTCGGTTCTCTTCGACAACGTCCGGCTAGGGCCATACACCCTGCGTAACCGGATCGTCCTCCCGCCGCTCACGCGCTCGCGCAGCTCCCAGCCGGGCAACATCCCCAACGACCTGATGGCGGACTATTACCGCCAGCGCACCGGCGCCGGCTTGATGGTGACCGAGGGGACGCAGATCGAGCCGCGCGGGCAGGGCTATGCCTGGACGCCGGGCATCCACAGTCCTGAGCAGGTCGAAGGCTGGCGCAGGGTAACCGACGCAGTGCATGCCGAGGGCGGCATCATTTTCCTACAGCTGTGGCATGTCGGACGCGTGTCCCACACCTCGCTGCAGCCGGGCGGGGCCGCTCCGGTCGCGCCGTCGGCGATCCCGGCCGACAACGTCAAGGTGTTCATCGAAACCGGTCCGGGGCAGGGCGCACTGGCGCTGCCGTCGCCGCCGCGTGCGCTGACCACCGCCGAGGTCAAGGAACTGGTGCAGCTCTATGCCCAGGCGGCGCGCAATGCGCTCGATGCGGGTTTCGACGGCGTCGAGATCCACAGCGCCAACGGCTATCTGGTGAACCAATTCATCTCGGCTCACACCAACCGGCGCGACGATGAATATGGCGGCTCGCTGCAGAACAGGCTGCGCTTCCTGCGCGAGGTGACGCAGGCTGTCGCGGATGTCGTTGGCAAGGACCGGATGGGCGTGCGATTTGCCCCGCTGTTCGCCACGACCGAGGAGGATCGCGTCTATCTGGGTCTCGTCGAGGAGGATCCCCACAAGACCTATATCGAGGCCGTGAAGGTGCTTGAGGAGGTCGGGATCGCCTATCTCTCGCTGGCCGAGGCCGATTGGGAGAATGCGCCGGAGTTGCCCGAAGATTTCCGCGCAGATGTACGCAAAGCTTTCAGCGGCAAGATCCTCTACGCTGGCAAATACACCCCGGAGCGCGGCGTCCGCGTGGTCGAGGCTGGCTGGGGCGACCTGATCGCCTTCGGCCGTCCCTTTATCGCGAACCCCGATCTGCCGGAGCGTATCGCCCATAGCTGGCCGTTCAATCCGGTGGATCCGGCGACCATGTATGGCGGCACCGACAAGGGCTACACCGACTATCCGGCCTATCAGGACTAGGGGTTTTCGGGCTGCGTCCGGACATCCGGGCGCGGCCTGTGCTCCGGTGCGGCGCCGGTAACAGGTGCGTACAACTCCAATGGGCATCGATGTCAAAGACGCGCTGAAAGCTCTCGACAACCCGACGCGCCTCGCAATTCTCGGGTGGCTGAAAGACCCGCGCAAAAACTTCCCTGGGCAGGAAGTCGATCCCGAACAGGTTGGTGTCTGCGTAAGCGCCATCCAGGAGCGATCCGGCCTCTCCCAGTCGACAGTGTCTTTGTATTTGACCGCCTTGCAGCGCGCTCAACTAGTCACGTCCCGACGTGTGGGGCCTTGGACTTACTACAAGCGGAACGAGGAAAATATCTCGACATATCTGGCGAGCCTCCAATCCATGATTTGACGAAGTGCCCGCCGGGCAACCGAAAGCAAGGAAACCTCACGATGTATCAGCCCAGCACGATCCCTTATCAGCAGCATCGAAGTTTTCGTCATACCTTCAAGGCGGGCCATCTGACCCTGGGGCTGTTCTTCCCCATCGAGGCCTTCCAGGGCGATATGCCGACCATGCTACACCAGGCGGAACTAGCCCATCGCGCCGAGGAGCTTGGCTTCTCGACGCTCTGGTTCCGCGACGTGCCGCTGCGCGATCCGAGTTTCGGCGACACGGGGCAGGTCTTCGACCCGTGGGTCTATCTGGGCTTCATCGCCGCCCGCACATCGACAATCGCTCTCGGCACCGCGTCGATCGCGATCCCGCTGCGCCATCCGCTCCATACGGCCAAGGCTGCGGCCAGCGTGGACCAGTTGAGCGGTGGCCGCTTGCTCCTGGGTGTCGCCACCGGCGACCGTCCGGTCGAGTTCCCGGCATTCGGCGTGGACCCCGACCAGCGAGGCGATGTTTTCCGCGAAAATCTGGACATCATCCGCCGCGCCCAGCGCACCAGCTTCGAGCCGCTGCAATGGAGCCGCGGGCTGCTGGCGGGCGCCGACCTGATCCCCAGGCCCACCACGAATGAGCTCCCGTTCTTCGTGACGGGCAACAGCCGTCAGTCGATGGAATGGATCGCGCGGGAGAGCAGCGGATGGATGACCTATCCCCGGCCGCCCCAGGCGCAGCAGCTGTTCGTGGAAAGCTGGCGGGCGGCGGTCAGGGAACAGGCGGGTGAGACCTACAAGCCGTTCCTCCAGTCGCTCTATATCGATCTCGACGCGCATCCGGCCACGCCGCCGTCGCCGATCCATCTGGGCTTCAGGCTGGGGCGGGATCATCTGCTGACGCTTTTGGAAACCCTGGAAGCGATCGGCGTCGATCACGTCATCCTCAACCTCAAATATGGCCGCCGCCCGGCCCCTGAGGTGGTCGAAGAGTTGGGCTCGCACATCGTGCCGCGTTTCAGGGCGCATGCGCCATGAAATGGCCGGAGCAACACAGGGGCGCACGAAATGGTCTGCGGCGCTTTCCTGATATAGGATCCGCCACCCGACATGCAGGACCCGGCTGGCATCGACAAACTTGGGATCGAGATGGACAAGCCGTCGCAGCACTGAGGAACCTGCGGTCGTGGATTGTCTATCTCGCTGTCCTTGCGGGAGTAGATGCCGGGTTCGTCGAGGCGTTGCCATTACTGTGGTGTCAGATCTCTTCGCGATCGATGGCATCTTCACAAAGGGCCGGTGACTTCTGGACGTCGCGCGGCATCCCACAGCGCAGCGATATATTGTAATATTGAAAAACATCGCTACATGGAGGAGCATGAGCATCGACCTCAATGAAGCCCTGAAGGCTCTCGACAATCCCGCCCGGCTGGCAATCCTGGCGAAGCTCAAGGACCCGCGCAGGAGCTATCCCGAGCAGGAGGTCGATCCCGAAGACGTAGGTGTCTGCGTGAGCATCATCCAGGAGCGCGCGGGCCTCTCCCAGTCGACTGTCTCTCTCTACCTGACTGCTTTGCAGCGCGCCAAGCTCGTGACCTCTCAGCGCATCGGGCCCTGGACCTATTACAAACGCGACGAGAAGAATATCGCGGCGTTCCTGAAGCAGTTGGAAGACCTGATCTGAGCGGCGGCCCGCGCGGCCGCTCAGATCGATCCGCTCATTCCTGTTCGATCTCGACGACGAGGCGCCCGCGTACCTTTCCTGCCAGGATGTCGGTCCCGGCCGCGATGACGTCTTCCAGGCGGATGGTCGAAGTGATCCGTCCCAGCCGCTCGCGATCCAGATCGGTCGCAAGACGCGCCCAGGCTTCGAGACGGCGCGGCTTCGGGCACATGACGGAATCGATGCCGAGTAGAGAGACGCCGCGCAGGATGAAGGGCGCCACCGAGCCCGGAAGGTCCATCCCTTGCGCCAAACCGCAGGCCGTGACCGCGCCGCCATATCGGGTCATCGACAGGACGTTGGCCAAAGTATGCGATCCCACGCTATCGACACCGGCGATCCAGCGTTCCTTACCGAGCGGCCGCCCGGGACTGGACAGTTCGTTGCGGTCGATGATTTCGGCGGCGCCAAGGCCCTCGAGATAGTCCGCTTCCTCGGCCCGACCGGTCGACGCGATGACGTGCCAGCCTGCCTTCGCCAACAGCGTGATCGCGATCGAACCGACGCCGCCGGCCGCACCGGTGACGATGACCGGCCCATCGGCTGGCTGCAGTCCATGCTTCTCCAACGCGAGAATGCTGAGCATCGCGGTATAGCCTGCGGTACCGATCGCCATCGCTTCGGACGGCGTCAGGTCAGCAGGTAACGGCACCAGCCAGTCGCCCTTGACCCGGCTCTTTTCAGCGAAGGCGCCGAGATGGGTTTCGCCCGTGCCCCATCCGTTGAGGATGACTCGATCGCCGGGTTGGAAATCGGGATGGCTGGACGTCTCGACCACGCCGGCGCAATCGACGCCGGGGATCATCGGGAAGCGCCGGACGACCGGGGCTTTGCCAGTGATCGCCAGACCGTCCTTGTAGTTGACCGTGGTGTGCGTCACCCGAAGCTCGACATCGCCTTCCATCCGATCGGCTTCGCTGAAATCCGTCAGCGCGACGGTTTGGCCTGTGTGGTTCTTTTCGATCACGACTGCTCGGAATGTGCTCATGATAATGCTCCTTTCTCAAAATTAGACCGATCGGCTAGAATTGTTCAAAAAAGGGGGTCAGGTGCGGATCATTGCGAAAAACCCTTCCGCGAATGTCCGGAGCGGAGCGCCGCTGCGTTCGAGCTTGGCGCGCAGCACGGCGCCTTCCCACCCGATCCAGAAGAAGGCGGCGAGGCGATCAGCATCATGGTGGGCTCCGATCTCACCGGCAGCTTGCGCGGCTCGCAGGCATTGGGCCGTGCGATGCTGCCAGTCCGCGAAAACGTCGCTGAGCTGCTGGCGAAAGGCTTCGAGCGCAGCCGCCTTACGTCCGAGTTCGTCAGCGCGCGCTTGCGCAAGCATTTTGACTTCGCTGCTCGAACGGCTGCGATCGGACCAGAGCCCGAGTAGCGTCCTGATCTCCTCGATCGGAAAGCCCAGGTCACGCGCGTTGGCAATGAAGCGAAGGCGGTGAACGTCGGGGTCGGCATAGTCGCGGTAACTCCCGCGCCTTGCCGGCGCGGGCACGAGACCGATCTTCTCGTAATGGCGGATCATGCGCTGCGAGACGCCGCAGGCATCCGATGCCGCTCCGATGTTCATAGCTTCACCGTGTTCAGCCGCAGCGCGTTGAGGACCACGGTGAGGGACGAGAGCGCCATCGCCGCGCCGGCCAGCATCGGCGAGAGGAGGATGCCCGCCACGGGGTAGAGCACCCCGGCCGCGACCGGCACGCCGATCCCGTTGAACAGGAACGAGAAGAACAGGTTCTGACGGATATTCCGCATCGTCGCCCGGGCGAGCTTCCGCGCTCGCACGATCGCCGACAGATCGCCGCGCGTGAGCGTTATGCCGGCGCTTTCGATCGCTACGTCTGTTCCCGTGCCCATCGCGAGGCCCACATCAGCAGCCGCGAGAGCGGGCGCATCGTTGATTCCATCGCCGGCCATTGCGACCTTGGCACCGCCCGCCTTCAGTTCGCCGATGATGCGCGCCTTGTCCTCCGGGCGCAGACCGGCGCGCACGTCGTCGAGTCCGCCGACGGCGCGACCGACCGCATCGGCAGTCGCCTGATTGTCACCGGTCAACATAATGACGCGGAGGCCCTGTTGGCGGAGTGCGGCAATTGCCTCGCCGGCGTTGGCGCGGACCGGATCGGCGACCGCGAGCAGGCCGGCAAGAGCGCCATCGATCGCCACCAGGATTACGCCTGCACCGTCGCCACGATGACGATCGGCATCGGCGTCGAGCGCTTTGGGATCAGCGCCGATCCGGCGCATTTGCTCGGCGTTCCCGATCACGACCGAACGGCCATCGACCTTGGCGCTGACCCCTAGACCGGTTTGCGAGGCGAAGTCCGTGACCGTGCCGAGCTGCAATTCTCGATCCTTTGCGGTGACGACGATCGCGTGTGCGAGAGGATGTTCGGATTGCCCTTCGACGGCCGCAGCGAGGGCTAGCATGTCGTTCTCTACGACCGAGCCGATCGTCTGGACCGCGATGAGCTTAGGCTTGCCTTCCGTGAGCGTGCCCGTCTTGTCGATGACCAGTGTATCGACTTTTTCGAGCCCCTGAAGCGCTTCGGCGTTCTTCACCAGCACGCCGGCCTGAGCCCCGCGGCCCGTCCCGACCATGATCGACATGGGCGTAGCGAGACCCAGCGCGCAGGGGCAGGCGATGACGAGCACGGCAATGGCATTGAGCATGGCGTGGCCCATGCGCGGCTCAGGACCGACCAGCGACCACACCACGAACGTCGCGATGGAAACCAGCACGACCAACGGCACGAACCAGCCGGATACCTGATCGGCGACCGCCTGGATCGGGGCACGGCTGCGCTGCGCGTCCGCGACCATGCGGACGATCCGCGCCAGCATCGTATCCGACCCGACCGCGCGCGCTTCCATGACCAGGCTGCCCGTGCCGTTGACCGTACCACCCGTAACGGCCGCCTCGGCCTCCTTGAGGACAGGAGCCGGCTCGCCGGTGAGCATGGATTCATCGACCGAGGAGCGTCCCTCGACCACCACGCCGTCAACCGGGATCGCATCCCCGGGACGAACGCGAAGCCGATCACCGGCCGCCACGTCAGCAAGGCTGACTTCCTCCTCGGACCCGTCCGATCGCACCCGGCGCGCCGTCTTGGGGGCAAGATCCATCAGGGCGCGGATCGCGCGCCCGGTCGCCGCTCTGGCACGCAGTTCAAGGACCTGTCCGAGCAGCACCAGCGCCACCACGACCCCGGCCGCCTCATAATAGACCGGCACCACGCCGCCGTGCATGCGGAAGGTCGGCGGAAAGATGCCGGGCGCTACCGTCGCGACGAGGCTGTATAGGAAGGCTGCACCGACGCCGATCGAGATCAGCGTGAACATATTGAGATGGCGGGTGCGAAGCGACGTCCATCCCCGCTGAAAAAACGGCCAACCCGCCCACAGTACGATCGGGGCGCTGAGCGCGAGCTGTACCCAAGGGGAAGCGGCAGGACTGACGACATCGATGTCGAGCATTTCGGCGACCATCGAGATCGCCAGCAGCGGCACGGCGAGCACGCCCGCCACCCACAGCCGACGCGTGAAATCGACCAGCTCCGGATTAGGCCCATCATCCAGCGACGGTTCTTCCGGTTCGAGCCCCATGCCGCAAATCGGGCACGTCCCCGGACCCTCCTGGCGGATTTGCGGGTGCATGGGGCACGTCCAGATAGCCCCCGGCGCCGCCGTTGGCTCAGGCTTCGACTTGTCGCCGAGATAGGCGTCAGGGCTGGCACCGAATTTGGTCCGGCAACCGGCGCTGCAAAAATGGAAGGTTTGGCCGGCGTGCTCTGAATGATGCGCCGTTCTCGCCGGATCGACCGTCATCCCGCACACCGGGTCCGTAACCGTCGCTGCGCCTTCAGAGACCTTGCCGCCAGCGCAGCATCCTCCAGCCTCAGGGTGATGCTCGTCGTTTTGGGCCGTCTCCGGAGGCCCATCAGCCGCTCCACCCGAGCAGCAGGCCGCTGGGGCGGGAGGGACAGTCGCGGCCGCAGGCTCAGTGGTACTCTGGCCGGAACAGCCGCACCCGCTGGCTTGAGGCGTATGGGAATGAGGGTCGTTCATGGCGTGAGACTCCTTCTACCCGA
>NZ_JPPQ01000083.1:91182-97140 GCF_000743655.1 Sphingobium sp. ba1 | reverse complement strand
GGATCAGCGAAGATGCCCGGTCGCCAACGTCTGGAAAGACCTGTGCCGCCAACGCGCCCAGCGCGAAGGCGACACCGCCGACAAAGCCAGCGAGCAGCAGAATGGAGGGCAGCGCCATGCGCCGTTGCCCGGTGAAATATTCCGCCAACCCCCAACTGACCGCCGCGACCAGCGCGCCCGACATGAAGGAGGGATGATGTTCCGCCGCGCCGAGTCGCACGCTGTTGCCGAGCCAGCCGACCGCGACGAGCAGGATGATGCCTGCGATGGCGACGAATATGTCGTTGAAGCCGGTCAGGAGGCGGAAACTTTCTTCATCGACCACGGGGCTGGCGCGCAGTTGTGCGACATGATCGCGCAGCGCCTGTGCGGCCTGCGGTGACAGGACGCCCGCCGTAACGGCATCCTGCAAGTCGCCTTCGCTATACATCGTCCAGCTCTCCTGTCGGTTTCGACCCAGCGACGCTACCACAACTGTATTATGTTATCAACACAGTTCCTTTTGCTCTTTTTCGCGACGCTGCGCGATGATAGCGCGGTGGGGCAAAAGAGAGAGGAAAGTCCGCCCATGTCCCTGCCGTCTGCGCTCGAAGGCCGCTTGTCGCTGCCGCTGATCGGATCGCCGATGTTCATCATTTCGCAGCCCGAACTGGTGATCGCCCAATGTCGTGCAGGGATTGTCGGTGCCTTTCCGTCGCTCAACGCCCGGCCGTCGGGCATGTTCGAACAATGGCTGCAACGACTGGGCACGGAATTGACGGACGCGGATGCGCCGTTCGCGGTCAATCTGATCGTCCACAAGAGCAACAGCCGGTTGGACGAGGATCTGGATCTGTGCGTCAAATATCAGGTGCCGATCATCATCACGTCGCTGGGCGCGCAGGAGCGGGTGAATGACGCGGTGCATAGCTATGGTGGCATCGTGTTGCACGACGTGATCAACGACCGGTTCGCCAGGAAAGCGATCGAAAAGGGTGCCGATGGCCTGATCGCAGTGGCGGCCGGGGCAGGGGGCCACGCCGGTACGTTGTCGCCCTTCGCGCTGGTGCAGGAAATCCGTGCCTGGTTCGATGGGCCGCTGGCGCTGTCGGGGTCGATCGCGACGGGGCGCGCGATCGCTGCGGCACGGATGATGGGGGCTGACCTTGGCTATATGGGGTCGCCCTTCATCGCCACGACCGAGGCCAATGCGGATGGTGCCTACAAGCAGATGATCGTGGACAGCAGCGCGGGCGACATCGTTTATTCCGACGTGTTCACCGGCGTCCATGGCAATTATCTGCGCCCCAGCATTGTCGCGTCGGGCATGGATCCGGACAATCTGCCCAAGGCGACCGAAATGGACTTTGCCAGCATGACCGGGGGCGACAAGAAGGCGTGGCGCGACGTGTGGGGATGTGGCCAGGGGATCGGCGCGATCGATCAGGTACAGCCCGCCGCCGACTTCATCGCGCAGTTGAAGGCGCAATATCGGTCGGCGATCGACGGCTTCACCTCATAGGAAGGCGCGCAACTTGGCGATGAAGCGGTCGAACTGGTCGTGATGCAGCCAGTGGCCAGCATCGGGAAATTCGACCAGCCGCGCATCGGCGAAATGCGCCATGCGGCCGTCTTTCGCCGGGTTTGACGCCCAACTGTCCTGCCCAAGGCACAGCAGGGTCGGGCAGGTGATGCGCGACCAGAAATCGGGCAGGTCCGCGTCTGAGCCAGCCTGCGGCGCGGCGCTGCTGAGATAAGGGTCGAACTTCCAGCTGAAGCTGCCATCCTCATTGCGGTTGACGCCGTGGATGGTGAGGTGAAGGGCCTGTTCGACCGAAAGATGCTCGTTGCGTTCGCGCATGCGGCCGATCGCAGCCTCGATCGTGGCATAGCGTCTGGGCGTGCGGCGGGCATTGGCGCGGCGCGTGTCGATCCATTGCCGCCAGACGTCGAGCGATGCTTCCTCGGCCTTTTCCTTCAACCGATCAGGCGACAGGCCAAGCCCTTCGAGGGCGACGATGCGCTGGACCTTGTCCGGGAACAGGCCCGCATAGCGCAGCGCGATCGATCCGCCGAGCGAGTGGCCGACGATGGTGACGGGCGGGCGGTCGAGCAGGTCGACCAGCTGGGCCAGATCATAGAGATAATTGGCCATCATATAGGAGCCGTCGGGCGACCAGGCGCTGTCGCCATGGCCGCGCAGGTCCGGCGCGATGACATGATAGTCCTTCGCCAGCGCGCGTGCCGTCCAGTCCCAGCTGCGCCCATGATCGAAGCCGCCATGGACCAGGATCAAGACCGGTGCGGCGCTATTGCCCCAATCGAGATAGTGGAGCCGGGTGCGGAGCGAGGTGAAGAAATGCGAGGTCGGGGTCAGGGCGGTGGGCGTGTCCATGCAGTCCTGCTGGCCGGAGGAGAAGGTGGGGTGTTTGTCACTCCCTTTGGCGAACTCGCCCCTGCTTGCAAGGGCGGAGCGACCAAAATCGCGCAATTTTCCGATGTTTGCGCGATGATAGCGGTCGGTCGATCCCTTGCTGCCCCGCTATTCGCCGTCGACCGGCGGCAGGAGATGGGCCGTGCGCGCGGCGGCGGCGGCATGTCCGGCGGTGGCGACGATCCGTGCCAGTTCGGCCTGCCGGAACGGCTTGTCGAGGCGCGGGCGGCGGCTGGCATGGGGTGGCAATTCGGCGAAACCGGTGATGATGACGACCGGCAATCCCGGCCGCATCTGATCGATCCTGTCGGCAAGCTGCGCGCCGGTCATGCCCGGCATGGCATGGTCGGTGACCACCAGATCGACATCGCCTTGCTCCAGCATCCGCAAGGCTTCGGCGGCGTTCGATGCGCGGAACACGGTATGGCCCAGATCCTCCAGCATGCCGGCGGTGTTGGTCAGCACCAGTTCGTCATCATCCACCGCTAGGATGACGAGGGGGACGCTGGGGTTATTGCTGTAATCGACGGGCGCTATGATATCGGCAGCGGGACCGGCTTGTGATACGGGGAGCCAGAGCGAGACGGTCGTGCCTTCGCCCGGTTGGCTGGTGATGGTGAGTGATCCGCCGCATTGCTGGACGAAGCCATGCACCATCGACAGGCCAAGGCCGGTGCCTTTGCCGACGCCCTTGGTCGTGAAAAAGGGTTCGCGGGCGCGCTCGATCGTGGCGGCGTCCATGCCTTCGCCATTGTCGGCCACGGACAGTTCGACATAGGCACCGGGCGACAGGTCTGGCCGGTCGCCCTGTTCAATGGTCCAGCCCTGCGCCGCGATGATGATATCGCCGCCATTGGGCATGGCATCGCGCGCATTGACCGCCAGGTTGAGGATAGCGAGTTCGAGCTGCGCCGGGTCGGCATGGACATTGGCAAGCGACATCGGGAAGCGGGTTTCGATGTCGATCGCACCGCCCAGCGTTGTTTGCAGCAGTTCCGCCATGCCCAGCACCAGTGCGACCGGATCGACGCTTTGCAGTTTCAGTTCCTGCTTGCGGGCGAAGGCCAGCATCCGCTGCGTCAGCGTCGCGCCGCGTTCAGCCGCCGCCATGGCATTGTCGAGATAGCGGCTGATATCCGCGCCGTTTGCCATGCGTTGGCGGGCAAGGTCGAGGCTGCCGACGATGACGGCGAGAAGATTGTTGAAATCATGGGCGACGCCGCCGGTCAACTTGCCGATCGCGTCCATTTTCTGCGTCTGGATGATAGCGTCGCGCGCGGCGTCGAGCGCCTGTTGCGATTCGCGCCGTTCGGTCAGGTCGCGGGTGACCTTGGCAAAGCCGAGCAACTGGCCATGGGGATCGCGAATGCAGTCGATGACGACATTGGCCCAGAACCGCGATCCATCCTTGCGGATGCGCCAGCCTTCGGCTTCGAACCGGCCGTCGCGTTCGGCGGTATGGAGCGCGCGCGAGGGCAGCCCCGCCATCCGATCCTCTTCCGAATAGAAACGGGCGAAATTCTGACCGAGGATTTCGTCGGCCTTATAGCCTTTGAAGCGTTCGGCCCCCATGTTCCAGCTGGTGATGGTGCCCACCGGATCGAGCATATAGATCGCATAGTCGGTGACGCTTTCGACGAGCAGGCGAAACCGCTCTTCGCTGGAGCGGAGCGCTTCCTGCACCGCGCGCCGTTCGGTCAGGTCGCGCGTGACCTTGGCAAAGCCCAGCAATTGGCCGTCCTGCGCATCGCGGATGGGGTCGATGACGACATTGGCCCAAAATTGCGTGCCGTCCTTGCGGACGCGCCAGCCTTCGGCTTCGAACCGGCCGTCATGGTCGGCGGTGTAGAGAGCAAGCGCGGGAATGCCCGTGGCTTGATCTTCCGGCGTGTAGAAGCGGGAGAAATGCTGGCCGATGATCTCGTCGGCGGCATAGCCCTTGAACCGCTCCGCACCCGCATTCCAGCTGACCACCACGCCGTCGGCATCCAGCATGTAGATGGCATAGTCGGTAACGCTCTGAACCAGCAGTTCGAAGCGGTTGCCCGTATAACCGGATAGACCCTTGTTCATTATATTCCCGATCAGGACGCCATGATCATGACGTCATCCCCTTGCCTTCAGGCAAACGCCAAAGCCGCCCGATCGTTCCACATGGTAGGAAGGCGGAGATGCGAACGGTGGGATGGGTTGACTTTGACGGCCGCTCTGCGCCACCACGCCCCGGCATAGACGGGTTTGGCTGGACGGGATGTGGGCATGGGCGAGGGTGTGACGGTCACGGTGATTGGCGAAGCCATGCTGGAACTGAGCCGGGGGACGGGCGACAGCTGGAACCTGCGCTATGGCGGCGATGTCATCAATACCGCCGTGCATCTGGCCCGGTCGGGCGACAGGGTCCGGCTGGCAAGCGCAATGGGCAACGACCCGATGAGCGCCGAGCTGTGTGCGGCATGGGAAGCCGAGGGCGTGGATACGTCGCTCGTGCTGCGCGCCGCCGATCGGTTGCCGGGCCTCTATGCGATCGAGACGGATGCGAGCGGCGAGCGCAGCTTCCATTATTGGCGCAGCGAAGCGGCGGCGCGGCGGATGTTCGTGCTGCCCGGCAGCGCAGCGATGGTCGCGGCGGCGGCGCAATCGGATTTGCTCTATTTTTCGCTGATCACGCTCGCCATCCTGCCCGATGAAGGACGGGAGGCGTTGCTGGACCTGTGCGCGGCGGTGCGGGCGCGCGGCGGCAAGGTGGCGTTCGACGGCAATTATCGGGCGCGCCTGTGGGACGATGCGGCCACCGCACGGCACTGGCGCGACCGGGCGATCGCGCTCGCCGATATCGGCCTGCCCACGCTGGCGGACGAAGTCGAAATGGGCGAGGCGGACGATGCGCAGGATGCCGCGACCCGCTGGGGCGCGGGCGAGGGCCGGGAGATCATCGTCAAGCTGGGCGGCGATGGCTGCCTGGTCGACGGGCAGGTGGTGCCCATTCCCCGATCGCTGGACGTCGTGGATTCGAGCGGCGCGGGCGATGCCTTCAACGGCGGCTATCTGCACGCCCGACTGAGCGGCGTGACACCGGCGGACGCCGCGCTGGCCGGGCATCGGCTGGCGGGATGGAATATCGGTCGCCGTGGCGCGATCCCGGCGCGGGATGGGGATGCGCCTTATTAAGAATGTCGGCGTCAAACAGCAACCTCCGTTCGTTTCGAGCGAAGTCGAGAAACCTACGCGCCCAGGTTTCTTGACTTCGCTCGAAACGAACGGAGATCGGGATTACGACCTGAAATCATCGGCCCTCAAGGGGGAGGCGTGATACAGGTCACGGTCAAGGGCTCTTGCCCTAAGCCTCGCCCACATCCTGACCGGCCTTGCGCGCCACACGGCGGTTCTTTGCCGCACCCAGCCGTTCCAGCGGATTGACCAGCGCCTCATAGCGGCCGAACAGATGTTCCACCCGGTCGCGGTCGGTTTCAAACGCGGCGGGGCGGTAGAGGCGGTCGACCGCGCGGTCGAGCGCAGCATGGGCGCGGCGCAGATCGGCGGGCATC
>NZ_JPPQ01000083.1:79151-91172 GCF_000743655.1 Sphingobium sp. ba1 | reverse complement strand
AGGTTTCGAGGCGACGGAAGAGCTGATTGAGGACGAAAACCTGGTCGAAGATGGCGGCGGGCGCGGGGCGGCTGCCGTCTTTGGTCGCGAGCATGGAGCCGAAATATTTGAGGTCCATACCGGCCATGAAGCCGCTGTCCTTGCCCGACGCAATGACCGCGCCTTTGATCGCGTCCTCGGACGCGATGCGGGTGATGGCGGCGTCGAGATCGGCTAGGAAGTCCGGGCCGATGACGTTCATCGACTGGTCGGGAACGTCGATCGTCAGCGTGGCGATGCCGTCGGCGTCGGTGGTGAATGCGATGGTCTGCATGATGATGCTGCCTCTAAAGTTCCGTTCGGGCTGAGCTTGTCGAAGCCTTGCACTTTTCTTCAAGAAGAAAGGCCCTTCGACAGGCTCAGGGCGAACGGAGAAGGGTGTTAAATACGCTCGATGATGATGCCGGTGCCCATGCCTGCGCCGACGCACAGGTTGATGAGCGCGGTGCCCTTGCCCGATCGTTCCAGTTCGTCGAGCGCGGTGCCCAGCACCATCGCGCCGGTCGCGCCCAAGGGATGCCCCATGGCGATCGCGCCGCCATTGACGTTGATCTGGCTGTGGTCGAGCTTCATCGCCTGCATGTAGCGCAGCACGACGCTGGCGAAGGCTTCGTTGAGTTCCCACAGGTCGATGTCGGCGGTCGTCATGCCGGCACGGGCGAGCAGCTTGCCGGCGACGAATTCGGGGCCGGTCAGCATGATCAGTGGTTCGGAGCCGATCGACGCCATGGCGCGGATGCGGGCGCGGGGTTTGATGCCATATTTGTCGCCCATATCCTTGTTGCCCACCAGCACGGCGGCCGCGCCGTCGACAATGCCGCTGCTGTTGCCGGCATGGTGGATATGGTTGACCCGCTCCAGTTCCGGGTAGCGGAGCAGGGCGACGGTGTCGAAGCCGGGCATTTCCTCGCCCATCGCGGTGAAGGCGGGCTTGAGCGCGCCCAGCGACTGCATCGTCGCTTCGGGCCGCATATGTTCGTCATGGTCGAGGACGACCTGGCCCATCACGTCGCGAACGGGGGCGATCGACTTGGCGAAGCGGCCTTCGTCCCACGCCATCTTGGCGCGCTTCTGGCTTTCGACGGCATAGGCGTCGGCATCGTCGCGGCTGATGCCGAATTTGGTGGCGATGACGTCGGCACCGATGCCCTGGGGCGCGAAATAGGTTTTGTACGCGACCGCCGGGTCCATAGCGAGCGCGCCGCCATCCGACGCCATGGGCACGCGGCTCATGGATTCGACGCCGCCACCGATGGCGAACAGGGCTTCGCCCGACAGTACTTTGGCCGCGGCGATGTTCACGGCTTCCAGGCCGGAGGCGCAGAAGCGGTTGATCTGCACGCCCGGCGTGGTGAGGGCATAATCGGCGTTGAGGACGGCGGTGCGGGCGATGTCCGCGCCTTGCTCACCGACCGGCGTGACGCAGCCCAGAATGACGTCGTCGACATCGACGGTGTCGATCGCGGTGCGATTGCGGATCGCTTCCAGCACCTGGGTCGCGAGTTGGATGGGGGTGATTTCGTGCAGCGAACCGTCCGGCTTGCCCCGGCCACGGGGTGTCCTGACGGCGTCGTAAATATAAGCTTCCATGTGGCTTTCCTCTCCGTGGGTCGCCCCTGCCGGGCGCATCGGATACCGGCACTGAATGTATTTACGTTTACGTAAAGTGCAAGCGGGAAATATGTTTTTCTACCCCTACTGGCCCTGACGTAGCGGCAGTTTGCGCCCGTTGTGGGTTTGACGCTGCGGTCCAATTCCGCTTCATGGAGGGCGTGTCACCAGCCGAGTCTCCCCCCGCGCCGTCGCCCTTCTCCGTCCCCACCTTTCGCGCGATCTGGATGGCGAGCCTCGCGTCCAATTTCGGCGGCCTGATCCAGTCGGTCGGTGCGGCGTGGATGATGATTTCGCTGTCGGCGTCGCCGATGCTGATCGCGCTGGTGCCTGCGGCAACGACGCTGCCGATCATGCTGCTGTCGCTATGGGCGGGGGCGGTGGCCGACAATCTGGACCGGCGCAAGGTGATGATCGCCTGCCAGAGCTGGATGCTGGTGGTGTCGGCGTTGTTGGCGGTGACAGCCTGGGCCGGGTGGATGACGCCCTGGCTGTTGCTCGCTTTCACCTTTGCGCTGGGATGCGCCACCGCGATCAACGGGCCAGCCTGGCAGGCGGCGGTCGGCGACATGGTGCCGCGCGCGATCTTGCCGAGCGCGGTGGCGATGAATTCCATGGGCTTCAACCTGGCGCGCAGCGTCGGCCCGGCGCTGGGCGGCGTCATCGTCGCGACGGCGGGCGCGGCGGCGGCGTTCCTGACCAATGCGGTCAGCTATGTCGGGCTGCTTGTGGTGCTGTCTCGCTGGGAGCCGGAGCTGCCGTCCAAGATATTGCCGCGCGAGCGGCTGGCCTTGGCGATGCGGGCGGGGGTTCGTTATGTGGCGATGTCGCCCAATATCCAGCTGGTGCTGCTCCGCGCGGCGGTGTTCGGTATTGGCGCGAGCGCGGTGTCGGCGCTGATGCCGCTGGTCGCGCGCGACATATTGGGGGGCGGCGCGCTGACCTTTGGCCTCACCAGCGGCGCCTTCGGGGTGGGCGCGGTGACGGGCGCGCTGTCGACCCGGCACTTGCGCGCGCGACTGTCGGTCGAACATATCGTGCGCTATGCGGCGCTGATGCTGGCGCTGGGAACCGCGATCACCGGCATGAGCAGTTGGCTGGGGCTGGCGCTGCTTGGCTATCTGCTGGCCGGATTCGGCTGGGTCACGGCGCTGTCGACCTTCAACGTGTCAGTGCAGATGTCCGCGCCGCGATGGGTGGTGGCGCGGTCGGTTTCGCTCTATCAGATGAGCGCTTTTGGCGGGATGGCGATCGGCGCCTGGCTGTTTGGCTGGCTGGCCGAAAGCCAGGGCGTGGTCGAGGCGCTCTATGCGTCGGCGGCGGTGCAGTTCGTGGCGGCGCTGATCGGCCTGATGCGCCCGCTGCCGCAGATTGGCGACGATAATCTGGACCTGCAGAATAGGTGGCGGGAGCCGGATACAGCGGTGCCGGTCGAACCGCGCAGCGGGCCGGTGGTGGTGACGATCGAATATCGCATCCCGGTGGGATCGGTCGTGCCGTTCCTGACCGCGATGAGCGAGCGGCGGCGGATCAGGCGGCGCGATGGGGCGCATGGCTGGTCATTGATGCGGGATCTGAGCGATCCTGAACTGTGGATCGAGCGCTATCATGTGTCGACCTGGCTCGATTATGTGCGGCATAATCAGCGGCGGACCGTCGCCGACATCGCCAATAGCGATGCTATATGGGCGTTGCATACCGGGCCGGTGCCGCCGGTGGTGCATCGGATGCTGGAACGGCAGACCGGATCGCTGCCGCTCAGCCGCGCGCCCGATCCGCGCGAGATGGCCGATGCGATGACCGACCCGACCCGGTCAAGCTGAGTCGTCGGACAGGGGCGGTACGCTGTTCACCAGATCCTCCGGCGTGTCGATATCGTGGAGGATGCCGACGCTGGTGTCGATCTGGAGCCCATGACTGAGCAAGGCGCGCGCGCCCTGATCCCCGCGCAGGCGCAGCAGTTCGGGGAAATGCTTGCGGCCGATGAAGGCGGGGGGCGAGGAGGAGAAGCCATCGGTGCTGGCGACGACCGAACGGATATCCTCGGCCGCGAGGCAGATGCGGTTATAATGGCTTTGCGGCACGTCGGGCATATCGGCGAGGCAGATGAGGATGCCGCGCACGCTGTTCATCGGCATGAGATGTTGGACCGCGCGCACGATACTGCCCGAAATGCCGTCTTCGGGGCGGTCATTGACGATGATAGTGTAGCCCCGTCGATCCAGTTTGCGGTGGAGGACCGGGGCGACCTCGATCGGCCGGACCACCGCGACCAGTTCGGCAAAGGCCATGGAGGCGACGGTTTCCAACGTGTGCGCCGCGACGGGCTTGCCACGCAGGTCGGCCATCAGCTTGTCATCTTCGCCAAAGCGGGACGACATGCCCGCGGCCAGAAGCACGGCGGCGATCCGTTCAGTGCGCATGAGGTATTTGTTTGAAGGTCATTATTGTTCGTTCACGATCCCGTTCGGTGCCGATTTGCCACCCGTGCGATACCATGTCCAGTCATCCCGAAAGGGCTGGCCATTACAGGATCAAATCCTCATATGCGGGGCAATTAAGAAGGAGTGGCGCTGTTCATGGCATGTGATCCCGATGCGGAAACCGTTGGCAACGGCAAGGAGCCGGTTCCGTCCGAAGTGGCGGATGCGATCCGCACGTTGATCCGATGGTCGGGCGACATGCCGGAACGCGAAGGCTTGGTGGAAACGCCGGAGCGGGTCGCGCGGGCGTGGCGCGAATATTGCCGGGGCTATGGCGATGACCCGGCCTATCATCTGTCGCGCATCTTCCATGAGGTGGGCGGATATGACGATGTCGTGTTGCTGAAGGACATTCCGTTCCAGTCGCATTGCGAACATCATATGGCACCGATCGTAGGCAAGGCGCATATCGCCTATCTACCCGGCGATTATGTGGTCGGCATTTCCAAGCTGGCGCGGGTTCTGCATGCCTTTGCCAACCGGCTGCAGGTGCAGGAACGGCTGACGTCCGAAGTCGCCAACTGCATCTGGGAGCATTTGAAGCCTCAGGGCGTGGCCGTGGTGATCGAGGCGACGCATGGCTGCATGACCGGGCGCGGCGTCCGCACGCCCGGCGTCATCATGAAGACGAGCCGGATGCTGGGCGTGTTCCGCGACGATGAAAAGTCGCGCGAGGAAGTGTTGAAGCTCATCGGTTCATGATCGAAGAGGAGCGTCCCTATCGTCCATTGGGCAGCGCACGGCCTTCGGTGGAGCCGGTCGGTTCGTTGCCGCTGGCGACCAAGCGGTTGGCGCTGGTCACGGGCGGGCATCGGCGGCTGGGCGGGATCATAAGCGGGGCGTTGGCCAAGGCCGGTCATTCGCTCGCGATCCATGGCAGCCATGATACGCGGCTCGATTCCCACCTGGCGCTGACGCTGGAGGCGCAGGGCACGGAGTGGGATGGCTTCGTGGTCGATTTCGCCGACCCGGAAAATGCGGAGGAATTGATCGCGCGGGTGGCCGAGCGGTTCGGTCGTCCGCCCGACATATTGGTCAACAGCGCCGCGATGTTCGGGCAGGACCGGATCGACACGGTGACGGCTGATGAGTTGATGCGCCATTATGCGGTCAATTGCGCCGCGCCCGCGATGCTGACCAAGGCGTTCGCGACGGTTCCTGCGGGCACCTGCGATCGCTGCATCATCAATATTCTGGATCAGCGGATCGACCATCCGCATGGCGATCAACTGGCCTATACGCTGTCAAAGCTCGCGCTGGCGGGACTGACGCAGACGAGCGCGAACGCGCTGGCGCCCAGGGTGCGGGTCAATGCGGTCGCGCCGGGGCTGACCATCGCGACGCCCGATTATGATCCCGACCAGATGGCCCGGCTGGAAGCGATGATGCCGCTTGGCCGATTGCCGCAGGCCGAGCAGATCGCGCAGGCTGTCCTCTATTTGGCCGATGCGACCGCGGTGACGGGGCAGACGCTCTATGTCGATGGCGGCGCGCACCTCAAAAGCTATGACCGGGATTTCATGCATCTGTGCCGATAGGCTTGGCGGAAATGCTAGGGCGCAAGGGGGTGGCGGATGGCGTCGCTTGTCCATAGAGCAGAGTGGATAATGGATCCTTCCCTGGCAGGGGAGGTGGCTGGCGCAGCCAGACGGAGGGGTGTCCCGCTATCGAGAGGGTGACACCCCTCCGTCAGCCCTTCGGGCTGCCACCTCCCCTTGCAAGGGAGGATTTATCGGAATTGATGCGGTCTTGATTGGCAACGCAATAATGGGAGATGGCAATGACCTATGAAACGATCCTGGTCGAACAGCGCGACGCGGTCACGCTGATCACGCTCAACCGGCCGCAAGCGTTGAATGCGCTCAACGGCCAGGTGCTGAGCGACCTGAGCGCCGCTTTTGCCGCCTATGATGCCGACCCGACCCAGCATTGCGCGGTCCTGACCGGCAGCGAAAAGGCGTTTGCGGCGGGTGCGGACATCAAGGAGATGGTCGACAAGGACGGCGCCGATTTCTTCCTGCAGGATTTCTTTTCCGGCTGGCAGACCCATGTGGTCGCCACCCGCAAGCCGTGGATCGCGGCGGTCGCTGGCTTTGCGCTGGGCGGTGGGTGCGAACTGGCGATGATGGCGGATTTCATCATTGCGGCGGACACGGCGAAATTCGGCCAGCCCGAAATCAAGCTCGGCGTGGCTCCTGGCATGGGCGGGTCGCAGCGCCTGACCCGCGCGGTCGGCAAGGCCAAGGCGATGGACATGTGCCTGACCGGGCGGATGATGGGGGCTGAGGAAGCCGAACGGTCGGGCCTGGTAAGCCGGATCGTGCCTGCCGCCGAGCTGCTGGACGATGCGCTCAAGACCGCGGCCGCCATCGCCGCGATGCCGCCCATGGCCGCAATGGTGAACAAGGAAATGGTGAATATCGCGTTCGAGACGGGCCTGGCCCAAGGATTGCTGACCGAGCGGCGCATGTTCCAGATCCTGACCGCGACCGAGGACAAGAAGGAAGGCATGACGGCCTTTGTCGAGAAGCGGCCTGGCGTCTGGAAGGGCCGCTAAGTCTGTGTGACTGATCGGCAACAGGCACGGATTTTGTGACAGATTGATGGCGGCTTTTCCCAGCACCCTCGTTTCAGAAGGAAACTGAATAACGAAATATGGAGAGGTGCGACGCCCTGCGCGTCACCCTGATCGGCTCATGACACCCAGGGAGCCTCTTCATGTCCGTCCATTTTGTCGTCCGTCCGTCCACTCGCGCGCTGCTGCTGGCCTGTGCCGCCGCAGCCCTGGTTCCTGCCGCCCATGCGCAGGAGCCGGTCGGCGATGACGAGACGAGCATCACCGTTACCGGCCGCCGCATTTCCCAATCGTCCGAGGCGATCGGCGAGGACAAGGTGAGCAATGTCGTGGCGGTGACGCGCGAGGCGCTGCTGTCCGCGCCATCGGGCATTTCGGGCCTGAAGATGCTGGAGCAGTTGCCCGGCTTCAATGTGCAGACCGATGGGGCGCTTGGCCTCTATGAATTCGGCAACAGCGTCCAGACCCGCGCGTTCAACCTGGATCAGATCGGCTTCATCGTCGATGGTATCCCGACCGGCCGCAGCGATGCGTTTGGCGGCAGCCCGGTGTTCCGCTATGTCGACAATGAAAATCTGGGCGTGGTCGAAGCCGCCGTCGGCGCAGGCGATGTAGGCCTGCCCAGCTATTCGACGCTGGGGCCAGTGGTGCAATATAACAGCATCGCGCCGCAGGAGGATATGGGCCTGTTCGTGTCGCAAAGCTTTGGCGATTTCGGGCTGAAGCGGACCTTCATCCGCGCCAGCACGGGACAGGTCGGGCCGTTCCGCGCCTATGTCAGCCGCACCAAGCTGGACAGCGACCTGTGGCGCGGCGTCGGCACGGTCGATCGCGAGCATTGGGAGGCGCAACTCCACGCCGATCTGGGCGGTGATAGCTGGGCACGGTTCAAATTCGTGTCGAACGACTTTTTCGACTATGACTCGCCGACGCTGAGCCGCACACTCTACAATTCCGCGACGCCGGATGTGGGCGGCAACACCGGCCGGGATCGTGGCTATATCGCCGTCGTGCCCAATAGCACGCCGGGTTTTGCGCCGGTGGCGGGTGGCCCGGCCTTTTCCAACAGCAACTATACCTACACCTATAATCTCGCGCTCAATGTGCGGAAGGACAAGCTCTATGGCGGCACTGTCCATCTGGGGATAGCCGATGGTGTATGGGCCGAAGCGACGGCCTATTATGAGGATAAGGGCGGCTATGGCGTGTCGCCCGACAGCTATGCCAACAGCCTGTTGCAATATACGCGGCAAACGGCGGCAGGCCTGGCGCTGACGGCGCCGCGCGGTACGCAATATGGCCTGTCGACAGTGGGCGGCGACCGCTATGGCCTGACCACCAAGCTCCATTGGGACATGGGCGCGCATAGCGTGGAGGCGGGCCTGTGGGCCGAGGTCGACAGCTATAATCGCACCCAGGCACGCTTCAACACGACCGACGGGTCGCCCGCCAGCGCGCCCAATCTGGATGAGCTCGTCTATGCGCGGCGCGATTATCAGTCGGAACGGCATACGACGCAGGCGTTCGTCAAGGACCGCATTTCCCTGATGGATGACAGTCTGATCTTCGACCTGGGGATCAAGGCGTTGCATATCGACTATCGCCAAAGCGGCTATCGCGACTTCAACGACTATTATCGCAATGCGGGCACCGCCGCTGCGCCCGTCTGGGTCGCGGGCTGGGGACCGCAGACCAACCGGGCCAGCTATGGCGACGGGTTCCTGCCAATGGCGGGCGTCCTCTACAAGATCGACAACCAGACCCAGATTTTCGCCTCCTATGCTGAAAATATGGCCTTGCCCAAGGGGATGGACGACATCTTCTCCGTTGCACTGAACAGCAGCGCGGCCGTCGTGCCTGCTCCTGCACCGGAACGGTCGCAGAATTTCGAGGCGGGTATCCGCACCAATCAGGGGCAATTCTATGCCTCGCTGGCGGGCTATTACACCAAGTTCAAGAATCGCATCCAGTCGATCACGGGCATCCTGCCCGGCACGACCAACGTCACCGAAACCTTCTTTCAGAATGTCGGCCGGGTGACGGCCTATGGCGCGGAATTCAGCGGCACGTTCAAACCGTCCGCGCTCAATGGCCTTGCCTATTTCAACCTGAGCGCCACCTATAATATCGCCAAGTTCAAGGACGATATCGTCACGCCCACCCTGACCTATGCGACCGATGGCAAGTTCATTCCCGACAGCGCCAAATGGATCGTCAATGGCGGCGTGACGATCGAACCGGCGAGCTGGCTGGTGGGCAATATCTCCGGCAAATATACCAGCCGCCGCTGGTCCACCTTCGTCAATTCGCCGGGTTCGAGCGTGCCGGGCTTCACCGTGTTCAGCGCCTATGTCGATATCGGCGATGGTTTCAGCCTGGGGCCGGTCAAGAGCGTGAAGGCGCGGTTCAACGTCGATAATCTGTTCGACAAGGATGTGCTGTCCTATATTTCCTCGACCGTGACGGGCGATGGCTTCTTCCGGCCGCTGTCGCCGCGCACCTTCCAGTTCACCATTTCGGGCGAAATCTGATGCGGGTTGGACCTATGATGGGGGCAGCGCTGATCGCGCTGCTCCCGGTTGCGGTGTCGGCGCAGGCTGTGCCGAAGAAGGTGCAGCAATTGCACCAGAAGCTGCTGACGCTCGACAGCCATCTCGACACGCCTGCCTCGCTCGACCTGCCGGACTGGTCGATCGACGAGGAACATGGGGTGCATAGCGACTATACCCAGGTCGATTTGCCGCGCATGAAGAAGGGCGGGCTAGATGGCGGTTTCTGGGCCATCTATACGGGCCAAGGGCCGTTGACGGTCGAGGGCTTTGCCAAGGCGCGCGATTTCGCGCTGATGCGGGGGGTGTCGATCCGCGAGATGGTGGCGGCGGACCCGGCCAATTTCGCGCTGGCATTGGAGGCCAAGGACGCGGCGCCGATCGCGGCGACGGGCAAACGGGTCGTCTATATGTCGATCGAAAATGCCTATCCGCTGGGCGAGGATATCGGCCTGCTCCAGACATTCTACGACATGGGCGTGCGGGTGGTGGGCTTTGCCCATTTCGCGCATAACCAGTTTGCCGACAGTTCGACCGATCCGTCCAAAAAGCCGCGTTTTGGCGGGCTTAGTCCGCTGGGCAAGCAATTGCTCAAGGACATGAACCGGCTAGGCATCGTGCCGGATGCGTCGCATAGTTCGGACCAGGTGCTGGACGATCTGCTGGCCTTGTCCACGACGCCGGTGCTGCTGACCCATTCGGGGTGCAAGGCAGTCTATGACCATCCGCGCAACATCGATGATGATCGGTTGAAGGCGCTGGCGGCCAAGGGCGGCGTTATTCAGATGAATGCCTATGGGGCGTATCTGAAGGCGGCCAAGCCCAACCCGGAGCGGCAGAAGGCGATGGGGGCGCTGTTCGCGTCGATGCGGGATGGCGGCAAGATGACGGCGGAGAAGCGGGCGGAACTGCTGAGCAAGCGGCAGGAGATCGACCGGCTTTATCCTGAGACCGACCGGGCAACCTTCGATGATTTCATGGCGCATATGCTGCATGCGCTCAAGGTCGTGGGGCCGGACCATGTCGGCATCGGCGCGGACTGGGATGGCGGCGGCGGGGTCGTCGGCATGGAGGATGTGCTGGACCTGCCCAGGATCACCGAAGCACTGTTGAAGGCGGGCTATAGCGAGGCCGATGTGCAGAAGATCTGGGCGGGCAATGTGTTGCGCGTGCTGGCGGCGGCCGAGGCGGGGAAGGGGAAGTGATGCACCGTTCGCCCTGAGCGAAGTCGAGAAGCGGCAAGCGCGGTGCCAGCGTTTCTCGACTTCGCTCGAAACGAACGGAGGGGGTTACTTCCCTTCCAGCATCTCGATCATGAGGGAGAAGTCGCGGGTGGCTTCGCCCTGGTTGGCGAGGAGTTGGTAGAGGGATTCCGCCACATTGCCCATCGGGACCGAGGCCCCGACCGAGGCGGCGGCTTCGGTGGCGAGTTTCAAGTCCTTGAGCATCAGGCCGACGGCGAAACCGCCCTGATAGCCATTGTCGGATGGCGATTGGGGGCCGACGCCGGGGACGGGGCAGTAGCTGGTCATCGACCAGCTTTGGCCCGACGAGACGCTGGAAATGTCATAGAAGGTCTGCGGATCGAGGCCCAGTTTCTTGGCCATGGCGAAGCTCTCGCAGGTGGCGACCATGGTCGCGCCGAGCAGCATATTGTTGCAGATTTTGGCGGCCTGGCCATTGCCCGCGCCGCCGGCGTGGATGACCGCCTTGCCCATGGCCGAGAGGATCGGTTTGGCGCGTTCGAAGGCGGCGTCGGTGCCGCCGACCATGAAGGTCAGCGTGCCGCCATTGGCCGCTGCGATGCCGCCGGAAACGGGGGCGTCGACCATGTCGAAGCCGCGATCCGTCGCCGCGTCGATCACGCGGCGGGCGGTGGCGACGTCGATGGTCGAGCAATCGAGGAACAGCGCGCCGGGTTTGGCCGCACCATAAACTTCGCCCGAATAGACGCTTTCGACATGCTTGCCGGCGGGCAGCATGGTGACGACGGCGTCGGCGTCAGTCGCGGCGTCGGCGGCACTGCTGGCGCGGATGGCGCCGAGCGATTCCGCTTTAGCCAGTGCTTCCTCCGACAGGTCGAAGGCGCGGACGGCATAGCCATGCTTGAGCAGGTTGGCGGCCATGCCGCCGCCCATATTGCCGAGTCCGATGAAGGCGATGGTCTGGGTCATGATGCTCTTCTCTCCTGCTTAACTTCGCATATTTCCCGTAAAAACGGACATATTCGTGCGCGGCCCTGATCCTATCGGAAAGCGGGCGGCGTGGGGCAGGCAGCGTGCATGGGGACCATAGCAGGTGCCTGCGGTGTAGGACAGATCAGGTCGCGAGCGCCGGGAGTGGCGTCCATTGCTGGTCGGCGGGCAGGGCTGCGAAGATCGTATCGATCATCGCGTCGCTGACATCCTCCAGCGTGGCCGGGTTCCATTGCGGCTTGTTGTCCTTGTCGAAGATCAGCGCGCGCACGCCCTCGACGAAATCGGGGCGGCGGATGATCGCGCAGGCGAGGCCATATTCCATCGCCATGTTGGAGGCGAAATCGGGCTGGGCCGCGCCTTCGATCAACTGGCGCAGGGCGACCTTGATCGTCTGGGGCGATTTGGTGGCGAGGGTGGCGCGCTGCTTGGCGGCCCATTCGCTGCTGTCGGCGGCGAGCGCGGCGACGATCTCCTCCGCCTTGTTCGAGGCAAAGAGGCGGTCAATGTCGGGGCGGGCGGCTTCGAGTTTCGAGGGTGGGGGCGTTTGCGTGGCGGCGTCGAGGATG
>NZ_JPPQ01000083.1:74534-79141 GCF_000743655.1 Sphingobium sp. ba1 | reverse complement strand
TCATGCCGCTGCTCATCAAACCGCTACCGTGAATCCGTGTCCTGATAATGCACAGGGGCCCTTCGGGGCAGCAGGTCGATGCATAGGCCATGTAATAATGACCCGCCCGTTTATAGAACCACGGCCCTTCTTGATAATCGGCTGGCTGGGCAACCTTCTGAATTTCACCGGAATAGGACACCATGTCCTTGTTCAGCTTGACATACCACAGGCTGGGATTGCCCCAGTAGAGATAGGCCTGCCCGTCATTGTCGATCCACACGGTCGGGTCGATATAGCCATTGCCAGGCGCGATCAGCGGCTTGCCGATAGCATCCTTGAACGGACCTTCCGGTCTGTCCGCTACGGCGACGGCGATCACATTCTTGGGCGATCCGGCCACGCTGATCGGCGCATAAAGGTAGAATTTGCCATCGCGTTCGATCACCTGCGGCGCCCAGGCATCATTGCTCTGCACGGCCCAGGGAAATGTCTTGAGCGAAGCGACGACGCCCCGGTCGGTCCAGTTGACCATGTCGGTCGAACTATATAGCCGCCAGTCGAGCATCTTGAACCCGTCGGCATCATCCTCGTCATGGCTGGCGTAGAGATACACCACGCCATCATGCACGAACGGAGCCGGGTCCGCGGTAAAGCGGGTCTGGATGATAGGATTGTCGGCCTGTGCAGCAGACCAGGGCAATATCACCGCCAGAGACATGATAGCGAGAAATGGGCGAACTGATTGCATGGATAAGGAACCCATTTGCAGAAGCGAAGAAGCAGTCCTGATCGACCTGGGCTGGCGCATCGTTTCAAGCGTCAAAGAAGCCAGTATCCCCGCGTTATCATGGCGTAACCGACAACACAGTGACCGACTTTGGCGGCAGCGTTACCTGTAGGCGTCCCCCATTTACCCGTGCGGAGATCGGTCGCGGCACGACAGTGTCAGGCTTGTCAAAGCTGTTGATCGCATCAACCCGATCGGCAGTCAGCACTGTCCCCGATGCAGCGCCGACACGAATACCCGCTATCTGCGCATCTATCTCGGCAGGCTTGGAGGGATCGACGTTCGTCAGCGCGATCCAAAGCTTCCCGTCCGTGCCCCGCGCTGCAATCGCGTCTATGCGCGGAACACGCACATCCCCGAAGCTGTAAGTCCCGGCATCGAAGTCTATCGGCAGTCGCGTCGCGTTCTGGAAGGGCACATACATTTTGAAGAGATGATAGGTGGGCGTCAGCACCATCTTGGGCCCATCGGTCAAGATCATGGCCTGGAGAACATTCACCATCTGGGCGATCGCCGTCATGCGAACGCGGTCTGCGTGGCGCGTGAACATGTTGAGGTTGATCGACGCTATGATGGCATCGCGGATCGAGTTCTGCTGATGCAGGAAACCGTCCCGGCTACCGGGCAGCTTGGCAAGCCATACGCCCCATTCATCGATGACAAGCGGGACTTTTTTGGCCGGATCATATTTGTCCATGACAGCCGAATGGACCCGGATCATATCCTCCATTTTCAGCGTATCCTTGATGAGCATGGCATATTCACGCTCGCCAAAGTCGATGCTTGAAAAGGACGGAGGCCAACTCATCCAAGTGTAGTTATGCATCGAGAGACCTTCGATGCTCCAACTCCAGTCATGGCCTTTCCATGCCTTCATGACGGCTTCGGTATAGGCCGTATCCATCGATCCTGGGCCAACGGCTATACGCTGCATCGGATCTGTGCCCGCGACCGAGCCGCCAGCGGGGTTGTCCGTGCCTTGCTGCTGTATATTGAGGTTGCGCGTGAAGCGAGCGTAGCGCTTCATCTCATCGACATAATAGTCCGCGCTATAGGCGCCGCCGCAACTCCAGCTTTCATTGCCGATACCCAGAAACTTGACGCGGTACGGTTCGCGGTGCCCGTTGGCCGCACGCTCCGCACCTGCCGTCGTACCCGGATCAGCGGTCATATAGGCCATCCAATCGGCCGCTTCCTTGACACTGCCTGATCCCATATTGACGGAAATATAGGCTTCCGATTCGATCTGATTGAGAAAGTCGAAAAATTCGTCGGTGCCGAAGTCGTTCTTTTCCAGGGCATTGCCCCAACTGCCGTTTACCGTGACTGCGCGCTTGGCCCGTGGCCCTACGCCATCGCGCCAGTGATACTCGTCGGCGAAGCAGCCTCCAGGCCAGCGAACGCTTGGGACTTTCAAGGCCTTTAGCGCGCTCACGACATCGCTACGCATGCCCCGAACATTGGGGATCGACGAATCCTCACCGACCCAGACGCCGCCATAAATGCCGGTCCCCAAATTTTCGGCAAACTGGCCAAAGATGTTGCGATCGATCTTCGGACCAGTGCCATCCGCCGCGATACTCATCTTTATCGGAGTAGGCTGAGCCAGAAGCGGAGAAGCTACGACGGAAATGGCCAACGCTATTGCATGTTTGACGATCATATTTCGCATACCCTCCAAGTCGCTCATCCTGTTTTGACCTTCGATTTCGCCACACAGGATATAACTCAGACAATTGCTATCAATTTTCCTTTCGGTAATCAAATGCGTAGGCGTTGATCGCCGTAATAGTGTGGTTAGGCTGGAACATAGGATCAGGACTCTGCTCAGACGGTATTTTCTTTCTGAGCGGGCAAAGGTCGCCGTGGACGAAAAAACCTTGATCTTAGATGGTTTTGTTCGCCTTATCGTCCAGCATCAACCCTTGGCCTTGCTTCTCGACAAGGGCGGAGATCGCGCCTGACATCAGGCTCAGCATGCCAGGAAGATGCAAAATGACTCGCAATCGATTGTCTTCCGCATCGATGGTACATGGTACCTCGACACCCATCGTAGCGACTGTCAATGCAAGACGGTCAGCACCTTGAGCCGAAGCTGACGGTTCCGGAGTAGCCACCATCAGCGGTCCGTATCTTTCTGACTGCCCACGCTTACGATAGAAGTTAACAATCCAAACGGTGGGTGGCATGGTGGCTTCGTAAATAGTCGAAAGTACGGTGATAATGTCGGGCATTCATGTCAATCGAGCGATGTTTGCAGGCATATTCAAAATATGATTGATCCTCGCGCTATCCGAACTTTCCTTGCGGTTGTCCGCAGCAATTCGATCAGCGGTGGGGCGCGATCGCTCAATATCTCGCAGCCGTCGGTTTCCAACGCGATCGCGCAGCTGGAACAGGCGCTGGGGGTGTCGCTCTTCGAGCGGTCGCGTAGCGGCATTCTGCTGACGGCGGAGGGGGAGGCGTTGCTACGCCGGGCAGAGTCAATCGACAGCCTATTGCGAGACGCTGAGGCAGAGGTGAAGCTGGCGAGCACGGGTGTGTTGGGGCCGTTGCGCGTCGGCGGCACGCCTGGCGCGCTGGTCAGTCTGCTGCCCGATGCAGTGCGATCGTTGGAGGCGCGGATCGGTCGATTTACCCTGCATGTGGTGGAACGGCCGGATCATGATCTGGCGGCAATGCTGCACCGGGGCGAGATCGAACTCGCCTTTGTCACCACCGGCATCGAGCAGCCACCAGAGGGTATAGAGGAACGCACATTTTCGCGCGATCCCTTTGCCCTTATCGTCGGGCGGCAGAACGATCATCTTCCGGCCAGGCTATCGCTCAAGACAATGATGGCAACGCGCTGGGTTCTGCCCGAAGCGCGCGGCGCTTTCCGACGTCAGATCGATGCGCTGTTCATGGCGGCTGACATTCCAGTGCCGCAGGACATTATCCGGTGCGACTCCCTGCTTACGACCAAGGCGATCGTCCGTGGCAGCCAGCGCGTCACGATATTGCCGATGCAGGTCGCCTCGGCGGAACTGTCGATCGGCGTGCTGCGCGCGATCACGATTGAGGAAGCGGAATTTTCCCGCAGTATCGGTGTGCGCCGATTGGCGGGTGGCAGACTTTCACGCCTGGCGGCCGAGATGTTGGAAACGCTCATCCATAGCTCCAGCCTATGATGTAGGAAAAAATCATTATTTTTGTTCCTGATCAAACTTGCCCATAGAGAGCGCAACAAGAGTGGAATGCAGGAGAGACGGCATGCGACGGTTTATTCGCAATGTTCGCATATTTGACGGGCAAGGCACCGCGCCATTTGCCGGAGCCGTCCTGATCGAGCAGGATCGCATCGCCGCCGTGTTGCGTGATGAAGCGATGATCGCCGCCACGACAGCAGATCAGGTGATCGATGGGCAAGGCGGCACGTTGATGCCGGGCATGGTGGATTCCCACACGCATTTGACCTGGGGCAGCTCGGTCGAAAAAATCTATCACCAGTTCATCCTGCCTGCCGATGAGCTGAAGGTCGCAGCGTGGCGCAACGCGCGTGTGTTGCTGGACCATGGTTTCACGAGCGCCTATTCGGCTGGCGCGCTGGGCGATCATATCGAACCGGAACTGGCCCGCGCCATCGCAGCGGGTGAAACGCCCGGTCCGCGCCTTGTCCCCTCTACGCTGGAACGCAGCCCTGAGGGCGAAGAGGGCGTCGAGACCGGCGATGTATTCAATGGCCGTGGTGCCCAGTCGATGCGGGATTTCGTCGCTTATTGCGCGCAGGAGGGCGTCCAGTCGCTCAAGCTGGTAATTTCGGGTGAAGATGCGTTGAAGCCCGGCTCGTCGGGGGACA
>NZ_JPPQ01000083.1:50277-74524 GCF_000743655.1 Sphingobium sp. ba1 | reverse complement strand
CCTGGCGGCCGCCCTTCACGAAGGCACGCTGGAGCGCGAAGCGTGGCGGGTCTGCGAGAACGGAGCGGAGTATCTCGCGCGCCTGACGATCAGCGCCCTGTTCGAAGGCGACGCACATCGAGGCTTTGCCTGCATCAGTCGCGATGTCACCGACGAGGCGGCGGTCCGGGCGTCAATCGAGACCCGCGAGCAGCATCTCCAGTCGATCCTGGCGACCGTCCCCGATGCGATGATCATCATCGACGAGACCGGCGACATCACGTCGTTCAGCGCGGCCGCCCAACGCCTGTTCGGCTATTCGGAAACCGAGCTCGTCGGCCGCAACGTCTCCTGCCTGATGCCCCAGCCCGATCGCGACCGGCATGACGAATATATCGCGCATTATCTCCAGACCGGCGAGCGCCGGATCATCGGCCTCGGCCGCATCGTGGTCGGCCAGCGCCGCGACGGCTCGACCTTCCCGATGCAGCTGTCGGTTGGCGAGGCCGGTGAAGACGGGCAGCGGTTGTTCACCGGCTTCATCCGGGATCTCACCGCCAAGGAGCAGGATGAGCTCAGGCTCAAGGAACTGCAGGCAGAGCTGGTCCATGTCTCCCGGCTGAGCGCGATGGGCACGATGGCCTCGACCCTCGCGCATGAGCTCAACCAGCCGCTTGCCGCGGTCGCGCTCTATCTCGAGACGATCCGCGACATGCTCGACGAGCGGGACGACGAACCCTTCGTGTCGCTACGGTCGGTGATGGATGATGCGGCACAGGAAACGCTGCGGGCCGGCCATATCGTCCGGCGCCTGCGCGATTTCGTCGCCCGCGGCGAGGTCGACAAGAGCCTCCACGATCTGCCGCAGGTTGTCGCCGAGGCGAGCGAGCTCGCGCTGGTCGGTGCACGCGAGCGCGGCATCCGCAGCTTCTTCGCGGTCGATCCCGCCGCGACGCCGGTTCTCGTCGACAGGGTGCAGATCCAGCAGGTGCTGGTCAACCTGATGCGCAACGCCATCGAGGCGATGGCGGCGTGTCCTGTTCGCGACCTCAAGGTAGCGACCAGGTTGCGCCCTGACGGGCTGATCGAGGTGACCGTGGAGGATACCGGCCCCGGCATCGCCGACGAGGTCCGGGAGCAGCTCTTCACGGCGTTCAAGTCGACAAAGGCCGACGGCATGGGCCTCGGCCTTTCGATCTGCCGGACCATCATCGAAGCGCATGGGGGCCGTATCTGGATGGAGCGCCCCGACCGCGGCGGCGCGCGCTTTCATTTTACCTTGATCCATGCGCGGGCGGAGGAGGAACATGGGGGATAGACGCGTCATCCATCTGGTCGACGACGAGGAGAGCATCCGCAAGGCGGCGAGCTTTGCGCTCAAGACCGCGGGCTACGACGTCGTGACCTATGCCTCGGGCGTGGAGTTTCTCAAGGAGGCGAAGTCGGCGGCCGTCGGCTGCGTCATCCTCGACGTGCGCATGCCCGAGATGGACGGTCTCGAGATTCAGGCCGCCATGGCAGCACGCGGGGTCAATATGCCGGTCATCGTCCTGACCGGCCATAGCGACGTGTCGGTTGCGGTGCAGGCCATGAAAGGCGGCGCGGTCGACTTTCTCGAGAAGCCCTTCGAGAAAGCCGCCCTGCTCGGCGCCGTCAGCCGCGCGTTCGCGCGTCTCGACGATGTCGACCTTCGCACTCTGGAAACCTCTGAAGCCGGCGTGCGGGTCGCTGCACTGACGCCCCGGGAGCGTGAAGTGCTGGAAGGGCTGGCGAACGGCCTGCCCAATAAGACGATCGCCTATGACCTGGGCTGTTCATCGCGAACGGTCGAGGTCCATCGCGCGAGCCTGATGGCCAAGCTCGAGGTCCGCAATTTGTCCGAAGCCCTGCGGATCGCCTTTGCCGCGGGCATGGGCCGCAAGCCGAAGTGACTGCGACCTCTACGTAGCGACGGGACGAGGCGCGATATGCGATCGATGGTGCAATCGTCACACGGGTGTCCGCTTCTCGCAATGCCATCGGTCCGTTCCACTCAGCATGATGGCAGATACACCATCCTCGTCTCCGACGACGATCCCGGCGTGCGGCGTGGCCTCCAGCTGCTGCTGAGATCGCGCGGCTATGCCGTGTGGGGATATACGACCGGCCACGCGCTGTTGGCCGACCCCCGCGCGAAGGAGGCAGACTGCGTCATCCTCGACTATCGCATGCCCGACATCGACGGATTCGCGATGCTGCGTCACCTTCGCGAGATCGGATGGTCGGGACGCGCGATCATGATCTCAGGCTTTCATGACACGCTGCTGGCCTCGCGGGCCGCTGAGGCGGGCTTCGATCATGTTCTCGCAAAGCCGCTGATCGGCAGGGCTTTGCTCGAAGCGTTGGACCGGCACCGCATCGAGACGCTTCGAAAGCATTGAATTGTGGCGGCCGGCCCCCGGCAGCCTCAGCCCGGCGCGATGTGGAAAGCCGATCTGCGCCGTCAAAGCCAGTGGCTACGTTTGAACCGGATGTAGAGCCCAATGCAGACCGCAGCGATGACGCCGAGGATGACGAAATATCCCCATTGCGTCTTCAGTTCGGGCATATTCTCGAAATTCATGCCGTAGATTCCGGCAATCGCGGTAGGCACCGCGAGGATCGCAGCCCGGGCGGCAAGCTAACGGGTGATCGCACCTTGGCGCTGCTGTTCGAGCAGGTGACTCGCCTCGAACACCGAGATCAGGATGTCGCGGATGCCGGTGATGGCGCTCTCAACCCTGAGCATGTGATCGTCGAGCTTCGAAATCTGGTGGCCGTTGTCGGCACCTTCCATGGCAAGCGGGTGAAGGCCGTAATTCCCGGCGATGTCGGCAAGTTCTGTTTCGCTGGGCTGGGACATTTTGATCCACACGAAGTCATCCTTGCCGACGTGCTCGCACGCCGGATCGATCAGGGTCGCCGGCCGTAGCCGTTTGCCATTGTGACAAAGAACGGCGGCGGCGACCGGAAGCCGTGTGCCTCGCCTATTGAGACGCGCGCACAAACACTCGTCATTCTTCAAGCCCAATCGCAGGAAGAAGAAGGCGGCGCGCAGCAATTCGAGCGAGAGCTTATAGAAAATGCGGCGGAGCGTTGGGTTTCGCAGAAGGCCGCTCCCGTTCATGACGCGCGTGGCTGGGCGGCGCGCTGCCACATCAAGGGCACGCAGACTGCGAAGGTCTGCGCACCCTTGATTGGCGACCGCGAGGGTTTTCCTCTCTTGCGATGGTACCAAGCGATTGCCCGTGTGGCGCCTCTGCAATCGTGTCGGATGACTATACCTAAGTATCGGATAACGGCGCTGACGACAGGGTTGCCGGGCCCCGGTGAGGCGCGTCGCACCGCGCGGAGACGAAAGCTGGAAGACGGAAAAGCTCAACTGTCGAAAGCGACCGAGCGCGCGAGCGCTTCCTGGGACTGCAGAAAGGCGAGCCGCGATTGCAGCGCCGCCTGGACAACGCCGAAAGCGTCACCCCCCAGAGTCACGCGCAGCGGCGGATGGTCGCTGGTTGCGACATCAACGATCGCTTGCGCGATCTTTTGCGGGTCGAGCGTGTAGAGCTCGTTTCCGGCGGTCTCGAACATCTTGCGGATATGGCCGGCGGGCGTATCGCGATACGCGGCGATCTCGCTGGCGAATTGCAGATTGTGGCTGAAGCTGGTGCGCGCCCCGCCCGGCTCGATCAGTGTCACGAACAGGTTGAAGGGTTCAAGCTCCTGGCGGAGGCATTCGCTGAAGCCCTCCAGGCCCCATTTGGCCACATGATAGAGACTGCTCGTCGGAAGCGAGCCCTGACCACTAGCGCTGGAGATCTGGATGATCCGGCCGCTCCCGCGCAGCCGCATGGCGGGGACAAAGGCGCGGGTGATGTGGATGGGCGCCATGAGATTGAGCGCGATCTGGCCTTCGACCTCGGCGTCCGACATCTCTTCGGTGGCGCCGATCACGCCGCCGCCGGCGTTGTTGACCAAAATATCGACGGGTCGACGCGCCTGCGCCCGGGCCACGACCGCAGCAATATCGTCCTTGACCGTGACGTCGAGCGCTTCGACGCGCAGCTGGCTCGGATATTTCGCCGCGAGATCATCGAGGCTTTCGGGCTTGCGGGCCGTCGCGGTAAGGTCGTCGCCAGCGGCCAGGATCAGTTCGGCCAGATGGCGGCCGATGCCGCTGGACGCGCCCGTGAGAAACCAGTGATTGGACATATGTTACTCCATATATTACCAACTGGTAGGTAACTTGAAACCTGGAATGCGTCAATGCTTGGAGGTGTGATGAAGCAACGAACCCGGCGGAATGCCGCACAGAGCCGCGAGACGCTCCTGGCTGCAGCGACCGAGGAGTTCGCGTCCCATGGGCTGGCGGGCGCGCGGATCGACCGGATTGCGCAGGCGGCGGGTATCAGCAAGCCGATGCTCTACACCTATTTCGGGGACAAGGAGGCGCTCTTCGATGCCGCGCTGACGCAGGAAGTGATGGACGCGGCGCAGGCCGATCGCTTCGATCCCAATGATCTTGAGGGTTATGCGGGGCGCACCTATGACTTGCTGGTCGAACGCCCGCGCCTGTGGAGGCTGCTGACCTGGCATCATTTGGAGCGTGGCCAGGATGTTCTGATGCTCCCGGCCGGCGAGGTCCTTCTCGGGGAGAAGCTGGACGGGATCGCAGCGGCGCAGGCCGAGGGGCGGATCGTCGCCGACTTCACGCCCCTGGATGTCGTCCGGCTTGTCGCCGCCCTCACCCAGCTCTGGTGCATGACCGGAGCTGCACGCGACGCTGCCGAGCACGCGGCGCGCCGGGCGACGATCATGCGGGCGGTGGGGCGACTGCTGCGCGTGTGATCGTGCGAGGCGCGAGCTGCACGCCCGCGCGCCGACCGGGACACAGCAAGCATTTTTCGCAACCTGCCGTACTGCCCAGCGGCAAAATCAGGGCGGCTCATGCACAAGCCGGCCCGTCGGCTCCGCGGATGCGATCGACGTTCGAGGACTGCGCCGCCACTGCCGAACCGGATTGGATCATCGCCA
Organism: Sphingobium sp. ba1; assembly: GCF_000743655.1. Taxonomy (NCBI): domain Bacteria; kingdom Pseudomonadati; phylum Pseudomonadota; class Alphaproteobacteria; order Sphingomonadales; family Sphingobiaceae; genus Sphingobium; species Sphingobium sp. ba1. Next base: position 69,496 of record NZ_JPPQ01000083.1, on the reverse strand, counting down.
AGTGACCCAGTGGCTGCGCGACGATCTCAGGTCGCCGGACTCGTCGCACGACGTTTCGTCAGGAGTCGTTTCATCTGCCTCAAAAGGCGAACCTGCGGCTCAATCCGGAAGAAGGCGCGACACATCCAGGAAACGAGGATCAAATGCGGTCCGCATCGGTATTACTTTCCCTGGCGCGTGCAAGCTCAGCAAAGGACTAATGTTCCCGGAGCATCTCTAGCGCTATACCTAGGTATATCACGCCGACACCAATAACATGTGATCATGCCGCTTCGCATTCTTGCCGGCCAAATGTCCCGATCATCAAATCGAAGCGTGCGAGGCTGTATTACGATATGATATTCTATCTCCTATCTCAGCAGCTTTGCAAATGAGCGCTCGCAAAAATATCTCTTCAGTCATGAGGGTTCGACGTCTGGCGTGCGTATTATAGCTATATCTATATCTAAATTTCACGAGAATAAGGTATTGGAAAAACAGGAAAAATACTGTTGACCTGTATATACAACTGATGTTGTCTGTGGCTGTTCTAAAACGTCAGGGGGATTGCACATGACCATCAGGATGGCCCTGCTCGGCAGCGCCGCCATCGTCGCGGGCTACGCCGCGCCGGCTCTCGCTCAGGCCGATCCGACACCGCAGCCAAAAGCACAAGTCCTGGGGGATGACAGCGACATCGTCGTTACCGGCTCACGAATCCGTCGGCAGGATCTGGCCGGGGTTGGACCGGCCACCGTGGTCACCGCCGAGCAGATCCAAAATACCGGCATCGTCAATATCGAAACCGCCTTGCAGCGTTTGCCGGCCAATGCCGGCTTCGCGGGCAACCAGACATCGGCCTACTGGACCAACAACGGTTATGGCACTGCTCAGGTCAATCTGCGCGGCCTCGGCATCAAGCGCACACTCGTGCTCCTCAACGGCCGACGCCTCGTCGCGGGCGGCACCGGCGCCAATTCCTCACCCGATCTCAACATGATCCCGGTCGTGGCGCTGGCACGCACCGATGTCCTCAAGGATGGCGCGTCCGCTATCTACGGGGCCGATGCCATGGCCGGCGTGGTCAACCTTGTCACGCGCACCGATTATGAAGGCCTGGGTCTCAGCGTCCGACAAGGCATTACCGAGCGCGGCGACGGCTCCGATCTCACCGCGGACCTACTTTGGGGCATTCGCAACGATCGTGGCGGGTTCATGGCAGCAGTCACCTACCAGAAGACCAGCGCCGTCAACATGGCCTCGCGTGCGCCCTGCTCGCTCGCTGAAACGACGCCGGGCTCGCTGAGCTGCGTCAACAGCGCCTCGACGATCGGCGGACGCGCGGTGCTGCCCAACGGCCAACAGATCAACTTCAACCAGGTACCCGGAGGGAACGGGAACTTCTACGAGCCTTACAGTCCCGCCAAGCACAACTTCAACTCGAACCCGTTTCTCAATGCGGTCAGCTCAGTCGAGCGCGTCAGCACGGCCTTCTTCGCGGACTATGCGCTGACCGACGGTATCCAGGCGTTCGGCGAGTTCCTCTATACGTTCCGCAAGTCGAATCAGATCGCGACACCCGGCACGCTGCGCAATCTCTCGATACCAGCCAGCAATCCGACCAATCCGACCGGCCAGAACCTGGTCCTGGCCCAGCGCCGCCTCGCCGAACCCGGCGCGCGCCACTTCTTCCAGGAGACCGATACCTGGCAAGGCACCTTCGGGCTGCGCGGCAAGCTGGCGAACGACTGGGCCTGGGAAGTCGCGGGCAGCTTCGGGCGTAACACGGCCGTCGACGGCTCGACCAACATCGCCAATCTCGAGCGCGTCGCGAACACGCTCGACAGGAGCAAATGCTCCAGCACGGCGGGCGCGGCCATCCCCTGCGGTGACTATCTTGGGTTCGGAGACCTGACACCTCAGGTTCTGGATTATATTCTGTTCACCTCGCGCGATCGCGGAGGCAACGAACTCGGCACGGTCACGGCTGACCTCAACGGCGATCTCTTCTCCCTTCCAGCCGGCGCGGTGTCCTTCGCCACCGGCGTGGTCTATCGGCGCGAAAAAGGCTGGCGCGATCCCGACCCGTTGACGGTGCTCGGCGTGGCGAACGTCAATCAGCAGGATCCTATTTCGGGCTCGAGCACCGCCAAGGAAGCCTATCTCGAGCTATCGGTGCCGGTGCTTGCCAACACAGCTTTCGCCAAGGCGCTCACGCTCGATGGCGCAGTCCGCTACTCAGACTATAATCTCTTCGGGAGCGACTGGAATTACAAGCTCAGTGCCGACTGGGTAGTCAATGACAGCATCCGTCTGCGCGGCACTTATGGGACGGGCTTTCGCATTCCCAACGTGCCGGAGCTTTTCGGCGGCGTCTCGGAAGGCAATCTGACCACGACCGATCCCTGCTCGCGCTACACCTCCAGCGGCAACGTGACCTTGATCGCCAATTGTCAGGCGTCCGGTGTGCCGGCCAACTATACGCAGCTCGGCACCACGATCCTCACCACAGTGGGCGGTAACCAGAGCCTTCGGCCCGAAAGCTCCACGACCTGGACCGTTGGTACGGTGATATCGCCGCGCGGCATCATCCCAGGGTTGTCGCTGACGGCAGACTGGTTCGACATCAAGATCAAGGACGCGATCCGGGCCATTCCCGGCTCGACCAAGCTCGCAGTCTGCTATGCGAGCCAGAACCTGTCGCACCCGTTCTGCAGCGACTTTACGCGCAGCGCGCTGACCGGCGAGGTCACTTACCTCTCCGCCCAGCCCATCAACACCGGCCGCGAGGAGATGAATGGTCTCGATCTGGGTCTGGTGTACAGTGGTGCGGTGGGCGAGGTGAAGATCTCCTTGGATCTCAACATGACCTATCTCAACAAATATGTCGTAAACCCCTTCCCCGGCGGCGCGCCGATCTATTTCGACGGGTTTATCGGGGGCGGCAATGGCGGCTATCCGAATTGGCGTGGTTATGGCGTGCTGACGGCGGAAAAGGACGGCATCAGCGCGACCTGGTCGACACAATGGATCGGCAAGGCGACCGACTTCAACGCATCGGCCGGCGACATCGGCTACCGCACGCCGAACGTCTTCTACCACAATCTTCAGCTTGCCTTCGCGATCGACGAGAAGACACGTTTCCAGATCGGGGCCGATAATCTGTTCGACCGCAAGGCGCCCTATATCCAGAGCTTCACCGATGCCAACACCGACACGATGACCTATGATCTGCTCGGACGGCGCTTCTACGCCGGCTTCCGAACCGCGTTCTGAAGGGCAGCACATGGCAATTCGCTGGCCTTTGGTCATCCGCCGGACGCACAAGTGGCTGGCCCTGATCGTCGGCGTCCAGGTTCTGCTCTGGACGCTGACCGGCTTCTATATGGTGGCCGTCCATATCGACATCATCCATGGCGACGATCTGGTCCGCCCACCGGTCGTCGCCCCCATCGACCTTGCGAGCTTCGTCCCGCCGGCGCGGATTGTTCAATCGGCTCCCGACGCGTCCGAGATCCGCCTGCAACGGTTCATGGATCAGCCCGTCTGGCGCGCGCAAACCCCGGGTGGTCCAAGACTCTTCGATGCAGGTTCGGGACAGCCCATCCCCGATTTGAGCGAGGCACAAATCCGCGCCGCCGCTCGGCGCATCTACAGCGGCACCGGGGACATCGTCGCAGCCCGGCTGCTGACGACGGCGCCACTGGAAATGCAGGCGCGCAAGCCTCCCTATTGGCAGGTCGAATTCGATGCCTGGAACCGGCCAACCCTGTATCTCTCTCCGCAGACCGGTGAGCTGATCTCGCGCCGCCATGCGCTGTGGCGCGTGTTCGATTTCGCGTGGATGCTGCACATCATGGACTATGACGATCGCTCCGACGTCAACAATCCGCTGCTGCGCGTGGCGACCTGGAGTGCCCTTGCCATGGCGCTGGCCGGGGCTTGGCTGCTGCTTTGGTCGTTCCCGCGGCGCAGGAAGAAGAAGGCATGAAGAAAATCCGGTTCACCCCGCTCTTTTTTCGGCGCATCCACAAATGGGTCGGCCTGATCCTGGGCGTGCAGTTTCTCCTTTGGGCTCTGAGCGGCTCGATGATGGCCTTGCTCGATCAGGAGAAGGTCGGCGGACACAGTGCGCAGGCCAGCCATCAGCACGCCCTACCTGCCGGTGACTATATTGCGCCGGCAAAGCTCGCTCTTGATGGTCCCGTGCTCGGCATCGCCTTGCGGTCCCTTGCCACACGCCCCGTCTACGAGCTTCGATCCACCACGGGCACGCGGCTAATCGACGCGACGAGCGGCGCCCCGGTTCGGGTCGACGAGCAGGTCGCGCGCGACGTCGCGACGATGGTGAATGAAGCACCGATCCGCAAGGCAACGTTGCTCGCCGAACCGAATGTGGAAGCGCGCGAGCACGAAGGCACCATGTGGCGACTGGATTTCGCGGACGCAGAGAACAGCAGCGCCTACATCTCCGCCGACACCGGCCGATTCCTGGTCATGCGCGGCGACACATGGCGCACCTGGGATTTCTTCTGGATGCTCCACAATATGGACTATGTGAACCGCACCAGCTTCAATCACCCGCTGATCGTCTTCGTTGCGTTCGGTACTTTGTGGCTGTCGGGGACGGGCTTCTACCTGCTGTTTAAGAGCTTCAGTCGCGCCGACGTGCGATGGTTGCGGCGCAGGCGCAAATCGGCCGTCAAGTTGGGCGCGGGCTGATCGCTAGGTCCCAACAGAAAAAGCCGCCGATAGCTCGAACCGATTGCCCGGGTGCGTGAGCCAAGCGTGCGATACGAGACGTCCGCGACTCCAGGTTCTGCGCGTCATCATTAGCACTGGTTCTCCTTCAGCGAGGCCCAGCATTGTTCGCATGGCTGTATCCGGCATCGCCGCGCACACCCGGTGCTCTACTCGCTCGAGCGGGGCAACACGTGTCAGATATTCATTCGGCGTCGAGGCGCTGAAATCCCTCTCTCCGTAGCGTGGCGCAGCAGATGCCAGCACAAAGCGCTCCTCGACCTGAATTGGGAATTCGGTCTCGTGATGGACGATAAGCGAATGGAAGAGGCGCGTGCCCAAGCCGACTTCCAGCAGAGCTGCCCTTTCCGCATCAGCCCGTATCTCGATATTATAAATGACGCGCGCGCGATAGGCGTGGCCCCTGCCGCGCACCTCCTCCGCGATGTTGCGGATCTCGATCAGCTGCCCGATCGGCCGGGGCTCGGCGACAAAGCTGCCCCGCCCCGCCCGCCGTACCACGACACCGGCCGATTGCAGTTCCCGCAACGCCCGGTTTGCGGTCATGCGCGAGACTTTGAACGTCTCGACGAGCTCGGCCTCTGACGGCGTCTGGTCGCCGGGCTTCAGGCGACCTTCCCGGATGTCCTCGAAAATGCTGTCTTTGATCGCCACATAGCGAGGTTGCTTCTCCGCACCGGCAGCGTCGACCGCGGGTTCGCCCACAGAAGCAGCTTTCGCCCGGGGAGCGGATGCGCGGCTATGGGGGCGAGCGGGAGCATGCATCAAATGACTATACAGGTGGGGGCGAGCAAGTCCCAGTCATTCAAACAGGAAATCACCAGCGAGAGCCGAGGCGTGCGTGATCAATGCCGCGCGAAGACCTTCTGGCCCGAACTGCCGAACGACACCACCGCATAGGGTTGGCGGGCGGCGCCTGCCACTTCCATGCCCTCCGAGCCGATCGGCATCCCCGCCACCGCAATGCCTCTGACGCCTACGGGACGGGTTGCCAGCAGGCGCTTGATATCGGCGACCGGGACATGGCCCTCGATCAGATAGCCATCAACCATCGCGCTGTGGCAGGATGCCAGCGTGCCCGGCATGCCGGCCCTCCGCTGAAGCGCCCCGCGCGACGCATCGTCGCGCATGACGACCGTGCGGCCCAGCTTCGCGCGAAGCGCCTGGGCCCACTTCTCACAGCATCCACAACCCGGGTCCCGGTGGACGACGACATCATTCGCCGCAAGCGCTGCGCCGGGCAGGGCGAGGAACAGCAAGGCGGCAGAAAGACGGGTCTTCATGAACGGCTCCCGGAAGCATGCGATAGGGTTCCTAATGATCTATACGCATTGATGCCCCCTACCCCTCATCACGCTGAAGATTTCACGATGGCGCGCGGCCTCCAGGCGAGCGGCAAGGACACAAGCAGCGTCAGCGACAGACCACCAATCCCCCACAAGACTAAGTGCTGCGCCCCGGGAGCGACGACGGCGATCGCCAGCGGCGCGAGCGCCTGCCCGATGCTGGCGGCGGAATGCTGGAGACCGAGCTTCAGACTCGAAGGGGCTGCCGCACCGCTGATCCAGAAGCTGGTGACCAATCGAAGGGTTGCCGAGCTCCAGCCGGCAGCAACGATGATCCCACTGAGTTCGGCCATGCTCGCGGCGACAGGGAACAGGAAGAGCGCCGCAGCCAGCAGGCCGAGCGTCAGCCCCGCAAGCCGCCTCGGCATGGTCACCAGCCAATCGAGCCTCGCATGGAAGATCTGTGCTGCCAGCATGCCCAATCCGCAGAGACTGAGCATCCAGGCGATCTCTTCGCGGCTCAGCGAAATGACGCTCCGCGTCACCAGGAGATTGACATGCATCGCCGCCAGCCCGCCGCCCGCGACGATCGTGACGAAAAGCAGGATCAGCGTCGCGCCGAGCGTCGGCGCGGGCAGGTCTCCGCCATCGATGCAAGGTGCACACCAGCGCGGCAGACGCACGGCGCAAAGCGCCGCCCCGACGGCACCGATGCCGAAAGCGAGGATCATGAGGGGAGCGCGGGGCAGGATCGCGGCCGAGACCTCCGCCACCAGCGGACCGGCGAGATCGCCCAGAAACAAGAAGGCGGTCAGCCAGGTGAAGCGCCGCGCCTGGTCCGCGCGCTCGTTTGCGGCAAAGCTCGCGCAGAGCAAGCCCAACGGTATGATGGCGGCCGACGCCATCCCCGCCACCAGGCGCAATGCATAAAGCTCAGGCAGCCCGACGAGGCCGATCGGCGCGGTCACCAGGGCGAGGATGACCAGCGCTGCGCGCAACATCGCCCGATAGTCGACCCGGTCCGCGATCCAGCCCCAGAGCGGCGCCGCCAGCAAGGCTGCCAGGGGATGGACCGCGGTCAGGCTCGCGACATGAAAATCATGAGCGCTTGACGATAGCGCGCCACGAGCCGGGTCGACCAGTGCCGGAAGGAAGGCGAGAATGGCCGTCTGTCCCGCCGACGCCGCAGCCGCCGCGAGCAACAAGACGAAAAAGGAGGCCGGCCAGCGACCGTTGGCTTGCGATCCAGCCTTGTCACGCGGCGCGTTCGCGGTCGACCCCTCGAGTGGCCATCCGCGGATCACCACCAGGCGCGCAAGCCGATCACCAGCCTGTGTTCGGAAGGCCCTTCCCCGCGCAGGCGACGGAAATCGGCCGTGCCGTCAAATGCGCGCTCCCAGACGAAGCCGATATAGGGCGCGAACTTGCGCGACACCTCGTAGCGCAACCGTCCGCTCAGCTCGACATTGCTGAAGCCGCTGCCGAGCTGCCGATCGCTCGACCGCTTCGAATAGATATTGGTCTCCACCTGCGGCGTAAGGATCAACCGATTGGTGAACAGGACCTCATAGGAGGCCTTGGCGCGCGCCGCGAGACGCCCATCGGTTCCTACATAGCCGGTGAGCTGGACGTCGAACCAATAAGGCGCCAGTCCCTCGACGCCGGCGGCCAGCCATGTCGTCGCGCCCTTGCCGAGATCCTGCCTGACCCCGATCAGCGTGCCCCAGAACGGGTTCTTGCTGTGCCACCACAGCGCCTCGACGCTGCTCTCCGGATCGAGACGTTGGTCGCGGGAGTTCTTGAGGCCCTGGCTGCGCAGCCAGAGCTTGTCATTGTCCTGACCCTTGGTGACGAGCACGGTCCAACCCACGCCCTGACCCTCGTTGCCGCTGGCGAATTCGAGCTCATCGACAAGTATCTTGGGGATCGAGAGCTTGTCGGCCATCTCATAGCCCGGCAGCGTCGAGTTGCGATAGCCGTCGGCATAATCGTCCGAGTTGCGCGCGTCCGGCGGGGCCTTGCCACCCTGCATCGAGCCCATCTCCATCGTGGCGCCGTTACCGGACGCCTTCGTGTCGGTCATATCCATGCCCGGCATGTCCATGCCCGCATGGTCCTGAGAGCCTTGCGCGGAAGGGGTGTGCTGAGCGGGAGTGGCCGTTTGGGCAGGGGTGGCGGCGGGCGACGGGGGCGAGGCATCCTGCGCGAGGGCGGGAGCCGTGATCGCCGGCGCCAGGAAGAGGGCAGCGCCAAGAGCGATGCCGCGCGAGGGGAAAATCCGGATCATGCGACCACCACCTCCCGGAACATGCCGGCCGCCATGTGATAGAGCAGATGGCAGTGGAAGGCCCATCGGCCCATGGCGTCGGCGGTGACGCGGAAGCTCACCCGCTGGGCGGGCTGGACCACGACCGTATGCTTGCGGACCTGGAAGGCGCCGTCCGGGCCTTCGACATCGCTCCACATGCCGTGCAGATGCATCGGATGCGCCATCATCGTGTCGTTGACGAAGGTGACGCGCAGCCGCTCGTTTGGCTTGAAATGAAGCGGCCTGGAATCGTTGAGCTTGATGCCGTCGAGCGACCAGATGAACCGTTCCATATTGCCCGTCAGATGCAGCTCAATGTCGCGCTCGGGCTCGCGCGGGTCGGGATCGCCGCCCGGCGTGCGCAGATCGGCCAGCGTCAGCACGCGCCAGCCGCGCCCGCGCAGCCCGGCGCCGGGATCGTCGAGATTGGTGCGCGGATAGTCGACGCGCATGTCGGTATTGGCGCCATATTCGGTGCGGGCGTGCCGTGCCCTGGCCGGCATCTCGGTCATGCCGTGCCCGGCATGCGCGTCGCCTCCCATTGCGCCCATCGTCGCCATCGCGCCCATCATGTCGACCGGCTCGAGCCAGGTCCGGGCATCGAGCGGCGGCACGGCTGCCGCCATGCCCGGGGCCGGTGCGATCGTGCCACGCGCATAGCCGCTCCGATCGATCGCCTGCGCGAAGATGGTGCGGGCGCCGCCCTCGGGCATGGTGAACTCGACGTCGTAGGTCTCGCCCGGGCCGATCCGGAATTCCTCGACCGTGACCGGCTCGACCGGCTGCCCGTCGGTCGATACGACCGTCAGCTCGACCCCGGGGATCCGCACGTCGAAGAACGTCGCCGTCCCCGCGCCGACGAAGCGCAGGCGCACGCGCTCGCCGGGCGCGGCGATACCGGTCCAGTTGCCGGCGGGCGGCGCGCCGTTCATCAGATAGGTGTAGGTCGCGGCAGAGACATCGCTGTAGTCGGTCGGGTTCATCCGCGAGCTGTTCCACATCCGCCGCCGCTCGAGCGCCTTGCCCAAGCCCATGGTGCCGACATCCTTGAGGAAATCGCCGGCGGTCGGCTGCGCAAAATTATAGTAGCTGCTCTGCTTCTTGAGATTGAGGAAGATCTGCAACGGCGGCTCGTCCGACCAGTCGCTGAGCACGATGCAATAGTCGCGATCGGGCGCCCGCGCCGTCGGCACCTGTTTTGGCTCCACGATGATCGCTCCATAGAGTCCCGTCTGCTCGGCGAGCGTGTGAGCGTGATACCAGTAGGTTCCGCTCTGGCGGACCTCGAAGCGATAGGTGAAGGTCTCGCCCGGCGCGATGCCGGCAAAGCTGATGCCGGGCACGCCGTCCATCTCCGCCGGCACGATGATGCCGTGCCAATGGATGCTCGACATCTCCTTGAGGCCGTTGCGTACGCGCAGCGTGACCGTGTCGCCTTCGCGCAGGCGCAGGACCGGCGCGGGCACGCTGCCGTTCACGGCGGTCGCGATACGGCGTTTGCCGGTGAAGTTGACCGGCAGCTCGGCGATCTCGAGGTCGAACTCGGTCCCGCTCAGCTCAGCGGGCAAGGTTGGTGCGGATCGCGCGAGAAGCGCCGGGGCGAAACCGGCGACCGCGCCGCCGATCGCCAGCCCCTGGACGAAACGGCGCCGCGCGATCGGCCGGATATGTAAGGGAGACATGAACTGTACTTTCGCGAAGTCGGCTTCAGGCGAGGTCGAGGACGATCCGGCCCTCGATGTCGCCATGATGCATGCGGGAGAAGACGTCGTTGATGTTCTCGAGCCTGTCCGCATGGACCGTGGCCTTGACCTTGCCCTCGCCGGCGAACGCCAGTGCCTCGAGCAGATCGAGCCGCGTGCCAACGATCGAGCCTCGCACGGTAATGCCGTTCAGCACGGTGTCGAAGATCGACAACGGGAAGTCGCCCGGCGGCAGGCCGTTGAGCGCGACCGTGCCGCCGCGCCGGACCATGCCGAGCGCCTGCTGGAACGCCTTGGGCGAAACGGCGGTCACCAGCGCCCCGTGCGCGCCGCCAATGGCTTTCTTGAGCGCTGCCGAAGGGTCCTCGTTGCGCGCGTTGACCGTCAGTGTGGCGCCAAGGCGTGTAGCGAGGTCGAGCTTGCTATCGTCGATGTCGACCGCGGCCACATTGAGACCCATGGCTCGGGCATATTGCACCGCCATGTGGCCGAGCCCGCCAATGCCGGAGACGACCACCCACTCGCCGGGTCGGGCCTCGGTGGCCTTCAATCCCTTGTAGACGGTGACGCCCGCGCAGAGGATCGGCGCAATGTCGAGGAAGTCGACATTGTCGGGAAGGTGACCAACATAGTTGGGATCGGCGAGGACATATTCGGCAAAGCTGCCATTGACCGAATAGCCGGTGTTCTGCTGTTCGTGGCAAAGCGTCTCCCAGCCACCCAGGCAATGCACGCAGTGCCCGCAGGCGGTGTAGAGCCAGGGCACGCCGACCCGGTCGCCTTCCTTCACATGGGTGACGCCCGCACCGACGGCGGCGACATGCCCGACGCCTTCATGGCCGGGAATGAAGGGCGGGTTGGGCTTGACCGGCCAGTCTCCTTCTGCCGCGTGCAGGTCGGTATGGCACACGCCGGTTGCCGCAATCTTGACCAGGATCTGCCCGGGGCCGACCGTCGGGATCGGCGCCTCCTCGATGACCAGGGGCTTGCCGAATTCGCGGACGACCGCCGCCTTCATGGTTTTCGCCATGTCCGTTTCTCCTTTTAAGCGGGGGGTCAGAATAGGCCGAGCGCGTGCTCGTCATAGGAGACGAGCAGATTCTTGGTCTGCTGATAATGATCGAGCATCATCCGGTGGTTTTCACGCCCGAAGCCCGATGCCTTGTATCCGCCGAAGGCGGCATGGGCGGGGTACTGATGATAGCAGTTGGTCCAGACCCGCCCGGCCTCGATCGCGCGGCCGAGCCGGTAGGCGGTGTTGCCGCTCCGGGTCCAGACGCCCGCGCCAAGACCGTAGGCGGTGTCATTGGCAAGTGCGATCGCCTCCTCGACCGTCTTGAACGTGGTGACCGACAGGACGGGACCGAAGATCTCCTCCTGGAAGATGCGCATGTGGTTCTGACCCACGAACACGGTCGGCTGCACGAAATAGCCCTGGTCGAGCGCACCGCCCGGCAGCGCCCTGGCGCCACCGACCAGACACTGCGCGCCCTCGGCCTTGCCGATATCGATATAGCCCAGGATCTTGTGGAGCTGGTCCTCCGACGCCTGCGCGCCGACCTGGACCGACGGGTCGAGCGGATCGCCCTGGCGGATCGCGGCGACGCGCGCCACGGCGCGCTCGATGAAGCGGTCGAAGATCGACTCATGGATCAGGGCGCGCGACGGGCAGGTACAGACCTCGCCCTTGTTGAAGGCGAACAAAGTAAAGCCTTCGAGCGCCTTGTCGAAGAAGGCATCGTCCTCGTCGAGCACGTCCGCCATGAAGATGTTGGGCGACTTGCCGCCAAGCTCCATCGTCTGGGGGATCAGATGGTCCGCCGCGGCGTGCATGATCTGCTTGCCGGTGACGGTCTCGCCGGTGAACGAGACCTTGGCGATGCGCGGATTGGCGGCGATCGCCTGGCCAACGGTCCGTCCCGGGCCGGTAACGACATTGAGCACGCCGGGCGGCAGGATGTCGGCGGTGAGCTCGGCGAACATCAGCAAGGTGAGCGGCGTCTGGGATGCGGGTTTGATGACGGTGCAGTTGCCCGCCGCCAGCGCCGGGGCGATCTTCCACGCCGCCATCAGCAGCGGGAAGTTCCACGGGATGATCTGGCCGACGACGCCGAGCGGCTCGCGGAAATGATAGGCGATGGTGTCCGCATCGATCGTCGAGATGCCGCCTTCCTCCGCCCGGATGCAGCCGGCGAAGTAGCGGAAATGGTCGATCGCGAGCGGCACGTCGGCAGCGCGCGTCTCGCGGATCGGCTTGCCATTGTCGATCGTCTCGGCAAGTGCCAGCAACTCCAGATTGTCTTCGAGCCGGTCGGCGACGCGATTGAGAATCCTGGCGCGTTCGGCGGGCGCGATCCTTGCCCATTGATCCTTGGCGGCGTGCGCCGCATCGAGCGCGCGCTCGACATCTTCCGGCGTCGACAGCGCGAACTCTGCGATCTGGGCGCCATTGATCGGGCTCGTGTCGGCGAAATACTCGCCGCCCGCAGGAGCGCTCCAGCGGCCTCCGATGAAATTATCATAGCGGTGTCGGAAGGAGGCCGCCGCGTTAATGGTCCCGATCGCCTTCTCGAACATAACCTGACTCCATCTCTATCGATGGCCTGACGGAGTAATCTCTTTGCCCGGGTGGCCTATAAGTAAGTTCCGCAGAAGGTAGTCTGGTATCGGGGTCGCGGGCTTGAGGGTCAGACACGCCAACAGAGCCGATGACTATTCATCGACTCCCGAACCTATTCGCGCACGCCTGATCGGAATTATGCCGAGACAGGCGTTACTCGGCCGAGTCTTCTTTTGGCGAGGGCGGCGCTTGGCATTCCAATTCTGGCGTTACGCCCGGACGCGCTTTAGGCTCACCCAATCGCCTTTCTGAAGCGTCCCGTCCCTCACGCGGAAATGAGCATAATGGTCGTCGAAAATCTGGTCGACTTCGACATGACCGACAAGACGGCGGTGGCGCGGCGTTGCGTGATAGACTTCGAGTATCTGCCCGATGTGCGCGCCATCGGCCTTACCCAGGCAGGCCACTGTGCCGCCAGCATCCATACGGACGATCTTGCCGCGCATGAACAAGCTATGGCCGATACCCTGTGCGAGGAGCGGCGTGCTGCCAAAGAGCAGAAAGCCAACAGCAGCACCGACGCCAAGATGTTTTCGCATCGCTGTTTCCTCTGTCAAGTCAGACGCTCGGACCCGGTTTTGAAAGCTGGGAGCACGGGGCGACGCTGGGCATCGTCAAAGAACTGGCCCGCCGCGGGGGAACGGCGGGCCCTCAGCCCCTGGGGTCTGTTCTCGGGGCTGGAAACCTCACATGTCGCTCATCGGCTTGTCGGCCATGGGCTTGGCGGTCTTCTTCTTCGCCGCCGGCTTGGCCTTCTTCATCGGCATCTTGCAGCAGCCACTCTTCGCCTTACCGGCCATGCCCGAGCCGTTCGATGCAGGCGAGCCGCCGGACATGCCGGCCATCCCCGACATGCCCTGTTGATCCTGCTGGGCCGGTTGCCCCTGCTGCTTCTGCGCGCCGGCCTGATGATCCTTCATCATCTGATCGTGCATCTGCTGCCCGCCATGATCCATGCCCTGCTGGTGGGCATGGGCCGGCGCAGCCTGCGCGGGCGCGGGCGTCGACTGGGCGAGAGCGGTGCCGGCGGCGAAGGTTAGCGTCGCGAAGAGGCTGACGGGCGCCGCGAGAAATGTCGTCTGTCGCATTGAGGGTCTCCGAGTGTTCTTCCTGTTGCCCGATCGACGTTCCGATCCCGGCAATTCCGAAGCTTCAATGCTGCTAGCGAGACGCAGTCTGTATACGTAACTTACGAATCCGCTTTTGATCGCGACAAGCATGCGCGGGATCGTGCGGGGTGGACCATGGTCCAAGGTCAAGCCAATTCATGATCCCGCTTGATGGCGGCCGGCAGCGAAGTGCAAAAACCAATTGGCCCGCCGTGGGAGAACGGCGGGCCAAAGCTGCGGTTGAAACAGGCCACGGTCGTTGGCCACCCCGCCTCGTGGTCGGAGCTGGCTTAATTGCAGGGTCAGCAACCGCCCCGCGACCTATGCAACATGCGGGAGGCTCCGTCCTGGGTCCCCATCTCCCGCGTAGCGATCCGATGGTCCTGCATCATCTCACCGGGCATCCGCACTTCGCGGTGTCGCATGCCTTGCATCTGGGCCGTGTCGGACCGAGCCGGCGCCGGCTTCGCCTTGAGCGTCTGTTCAAGGTCGGGCATGCCCGGCGGCATCCCATCGGCGAGAACTGGCCCGGCGCCGACGGCAAGGACGCCAAAGGCTGCGAGCGAAGCGATAATCGCTGCTTTCTTGCGCAAATATGATTCCTTCAAGTCTGAGTTTCAGTTCGACCGGACACATGCCCGGTCGATTCTCGCTCCCCAGGGAGCTTGCCGTTGAGATGGTATCGGCCTGGAGGTGGCAGTATACGTAATTTGCGAAGCTGGCGGTCAGCCTGCAATGTCAGCTTTAGTTCGGCTACTAGCAAAAGCTGGGCGCGGATGACCGAAGACGGCGGCCATCAAAGCCTCCGCCTAGCCCGAGCACTGGAAAGCGACGCCGCCTGCTGCAGTGGCGAACAGCGAAACGTAAATCGCACGCCGCTTTTGCTTCGGCGCGATCGTGGCAAGGCCCACCGCCGAACCAGCCACTCGGACTGGCCCAGGCTAAATTGTCGGAATAGACGCTCGCTCGGATCGGTGCCGCAGTGATTGAACGCTCGCCTGGCTGATTATTGATCAACTGGCGAGGGCCGCAACCAGCTTAGAAGGGCAATTTTGTCTTCCCAGAGGGGGCGGGCACAAAAGCGATCGGTTCGGGTATTACGGATATTGCCCTCCCGCGCGCCCTTTAAGGGAAGAGCGGCGCTTCGCCTCGGTGGATCTCATCGGATCGAGAAAAGCGCGTTTGCGTCAGTTTCACGATTGCTCAGGAGGGGCTTCGAAATGACTTTTCTGAGCCGGCGAACTGTCTTGGCGGGCGGAGGCCTCCTGCTGGGGGCGGCATGCACGCGCAGATTTGCGACGCCGGACCAAGCAGGCACGCTGCCCATTCCTCGCCTGTTAGATGCACGCGACCATGGGCAGAGAATTGGACTGAGGGCGCAGGAAGGGGAAACCACTTTCTTCCCAGGGCGGCGGAGCGCCACCATGGGATACAACGGAAGCTATCTCGGCCCGACTCTGCGGGTACATCGCGGGGACGACGTGACGGTGACTGTCAGCAACAATCTGTCTGCTGATACCACGGTTCACTGGCACGGGCTGCTCGTACCGGGAGAGCTGGACGGCAGCCCCCACCAGACCATTAGTCCAGGCGAGACTTGGCGTCCGACGCTGCCGATCCGTCAGCCGGCGGCCACTCTCTTTTATCATTCGCATGCACATGGCCGAACGGCGGAGCAGGTCTATGCAGGCCTAGCGGGATTGCTTTTCGTCACCGACGAGGAAGAGCAAGGTCTCGGTTTGCCTTCGGATTACGGCGTCGACGATCTACCAATCTTGATCCAGGATCGGCAGTTCGTGGATGGCCGTCTGGTGTTACCGGCGGGCATGATGGTGGCGCTGGACGGGAGGCGGGGCAACGTTATTCTCGTAAACGGCGCGTACAACCCGCGAGCAGACGTTCCCAGAAGCTTAGTGCGGCTGCGGCTTGTAAATGGTTCGAATGCCCGGACTTACGATCTTTCGTTCAGCGACGGACGAGCCTTTTATTGGATCGGCACCGAGGGCGGCCTTTTGGAAAAGTCCGTCGAATTGCAGTCCCTCACTCTGGCCTCCGGTCAGCGGGCTGAGATCTTGGTGGACTTCAGCGATGGCAAACCGGTCTCGTTGGTATCGGCTCCGGACCAAAGCACCCTCAGGGTGCATGGCATGGGCATGATGCATCGGCACGAGGCTAGCGAAAACAACGCAGGGAATGAAACTGTCCTCACATTTTCACCGCGCTTGGCATCGAGTAAGCGAGGTAGCACCACGCTTCCGCTCCTCCTGGCGTCCCGCGCGGTGCCAGATCCGGCGACGGTCGTCGCACGGCGACGTCTGGTGCTCAACATGAGGCTGGGAGGTATGATGGATAGCGACGAAGAGCCGCTAACGATCAACCACAGGCGATTCGATATTGATCGCATCGATGAGGAAGTCGAGCTTGGCGCCGTCGAGATATGGAAAGTCTCCGGGCAGAAAATGGCCCATCCCTTCCACATTCATGGAGTGCACTTCGACGTGCTACGTCGCGATGGCGAGGAACCAGATCTTCTTGATCAGGGGCCACGTGACACCATCGTCGTGGACGAACCGGTCGAGTTATTAATCCGCTTCGACCAGCCTGCTTCAAAAGCGCCCTTCCTGTTCCATTGCCATATCCTGGAGCACGAGGACGAAGGCATGATGGGTCAGTTTTCCGTGACGTAGTGGGAACAACTCAAGAAGCGAAATCCTGCATATGCCAATAAGGGGGCAATGCTCGACGTGTGACTTCGAACTCCGCTCTCGTTTTTGTTCCCTTTTCGGGCTTGGGCCAGAACGTTTCGCACATCTCGATCGAAGGCATTCGATCATCCCGGACACTTGTGCATCACATGACGAACCCTGCGGTTCGTCACGGCCACCAGGCGCCGCGGGCCGCGCTCTATAATGACCATACGCTTGTCGGGCCGTCCCGCGGCCGCTGTCAGTACTCGCGGCAATGAGTAATAGATGGTATCGCCGCGTTCATACCACTTTCCTCCGCCAAGCGGCGTCTGGTCAGGCAATCGGATTTCGCTGTAAGATCCGTTGCGATTAAGAACCCAGGCCATCCCCGACTTACAGCCGGATCGGCCATCAAATGACCAGACACCCGCGAGCTTGGTGGTCGAGGTATCTTCCCCTGCGGGAACGACCCTGGCCGGCGAAGGTAGCGTTGGCACAGTGAGCGCGGCGAAAATCGCCCAGATGGAACACGACCACCGTGTGAAAGTGAGCAGCCGGCATCGATATAACCCGTTAAGCGCGATCGTCATACTGTTCCCTTCCGATCCACACTCACTCCGCTGCGAGCTTCGTTGGTTGCCCTGGGCAGACTATGCCGACCATCTGCCGGTGGTAATGCGTATTTGTCGCTAGACAGAAGAGACGCCTGCGATGGCATCTGATCGCAGATCGCCCAGGACAAGGCAGCCGGCGCAGAACTTGGGATGACGGTGATCGTCTCATGCGCAGTGCAAGCGAGCAACCACATGAGCGGTAACGGGGGTGACGAGTTCGCTTCCGGACGAGGAAAAGGTGACCAGGTGACCTTCATTCTATCCCGACATGTTGGTTTGGACGCTCAAGCCGGGTGCCGAGGCGGAGGCATATAGGCCCGCCCGATGTACTAATCGCAAGCGACCGGTTTTCGGTTCTGATGCTCTTGCGCCCCAGTCAACCGACCGATCGCCATTCGTATATATCACAATTTCGCGGGTCGTTCGCCCCAGATAGGGTCAGAGCAGGTTCGAGTCGTGGAGGGGACGCCAGGCCGAAATGCCGGTTGTTCCCGCTGTCCTAGCCGCCACGAATTCGATGGAGATCCAAGGCAAGAGGAGCATTTGATGTCAGCCGCTTCAGCATTTCCAGCTCTGGCGCAGGCGTCCCCCCGACTGTCAACGGCGGTCGGATTTTAGGCCAGCATGGCGGAGTAAAAGCAGGCCAGTGAATGTGGCGCGGATGATATGCAAAGGGCCCCGATCGGGGCCCTTTGCATATTGGCCGTTTTCGGCATTTCAGTCGGGCGTGGTGGCCTGGTTTTGGTCCGCCCCGGCGGTGCGGCGGCGGCGGGCAGACTGCTTGAGCCGGTAGCTGTCGCCATTCATGGCCAGGATGCTGACGTGGTGGGTAAGGCGATCAAGGAGCGCGCCAGTCAGCCGCTCAGAGCCCAGGACCTGGGTCCAGTCCTCGAAGGGTAGATTTGAGGTCACGATCGTGGAGCCGCGCTCGTAGCGCTGGGAGAAGGTTTCGAACAGCAGTTCGGCCCCCGTCGGCGAGAGCGGGACATAGCCCAGTTCATCGACAATCAGCAGTTTTACGGCGGCAAGTTCGCGCTGCATCCTCAGGAGCCGCTTTTCATCGCGGGCCTCCATCAACTGGTTCACCAGGGCGGCAGCGGTGGTGAACAGGACGCTGAAGCCCTTCTGGCAGACGGCCAAGCCCAGGGCGAGCGCTACATGGGTTTTGCCTGTCCCGCTGTTGCCCAGCGCGATGATGTTTTCCCGCCGCAGGATATACTCGCAACGCGCCAGTTCGAGCACGAGCATCTTGTTGAGGCTGGGGATGGCCGTGAAGTCGAAGGTGTCCAGGCTCTTGACCGCCGGGAACCGGGCGGCGCGGATACGGCGCTCCACCGTGCGCCGCTCCCGGTCGATGAGTTCCAGCTCGATAAGGCGCAGAAGATAGCGGGTATGATCCACGCCATCGCGCGCACATTCCCGGGCCAGCTTCTCATACTCGCGCAGCACGGTGGGCAATTTGAGCTGCTTGAGATGATGCGCCAGCAGCACCTGCGGCGTGCCCGCCGTCGTGCCGATGGGCATCTTGTCATCCCCCGCCCGGCTCATGCAGCGATCCCCGGCAGCAGGCTGGCATAGTCGGCAGCGCGTGTGGTCTTGACCTCCATCCTGGGCAGGTGCGGATACGCTTCCAGGTCGAGCCGGGCGGGTCTACGCTCGATCCGCGCCAGTGCGATCTGCTTGACCGCATCGAAGCCGATAGCCCCGATGTGGATGGCCTCTTTCACCGCGAAGGTCACCACCTCCATCGGCATTGCCTCAAGCAGGCGCAGGACCTGAATGAACTCGCGCTTCCCCTTGTTGCCCATCCGCACCTCAAGGAGATGCCGCAGGTGCTGGAAGTCCTCCGGCAGGGTCCAGTCCTGAAGCGCGGCGGCCTGATCGAGCGCGCCTGGCTTGGTCTCGATCAGCGCTAGATAATGCAGCGGGTTTGCCACAAACATGGCCTCGCCATAACAGCGCGGATGACGGGCAATCTCCTCGCCCCCGCACAGGATGACAACCCGGTCGACGAAGCCCTTCACTACAACGTCCTGGAAGCCATAGCAGGTCGGCACCGAGTAATCGTTGGTGCGGTAGCGCACGAGCGCGGTCGAGGAGACGCGTGCCCCCTTGGTCTCGCATGGTTCGAACGTGCCGGCGGGCAGCGGGC
>NZ_JPPQ01000083.1:26026-50267 GCF_000743655.1 Sphingobium sp. ba1 | reverse complement strand
ATGTCGCCCGCCGCTGCACGCCGGTTCGGCCCGCCCATGCTGACGATGCTGCGGCGTGGCTGGCTGTCCAGCGAATAGTCGAGATAATGTTTTTCCGGGCTGAAGACGCCGCTGCAAGGCAAGACCCAGTCGAAGTGGCGTACATCGACCCGTGCATCGCACATGGTCGCATGCGCCTCTATATAGAAGTTTTTAACTCCGAACCTTTCCTGGCCGGTCCAATCGCTCTCCGGTCGAAACATCCTGTCCTCCGCCCGTTTCTATTTTTGCGTATGCGCCTGCATAGCCGGACTGATGCCGCCTGGCACTATCTTCGGGTAGGTATTCGCGTGGCCTTATCGCGACAGTATCTGGCCGAAGGGCGGCATAGCCCGGCGATGGTGCGCGCGCGCCCGACGGCTAGGCTGCGCCATCCTGATAATCGGAGAGGCCCAGCATGTATCATCCCCCAACGCCAAGAAGGGCCGCGCCATGAGAGCGCCCGGCGATGCGCGCCCCGACGCCCGCCCAGATATAGGTCGCTACCCCTGGTATGTGCTGGGGATATTGACGCTGGCGCAGACCTGCCACGGCATCGATCGCGCCGTCATCGGCCTGGTGCTGGCGCCGGTCGGGCGGGAATTCGCGTTGTCGGACGGGCAGCTGGGGATATTGGCGGGCTTTGCCTATGGCATCTTCTTCGCGCTGGCCGCCCTGCCCTTCGGCATTGCGGTCGATAGCTGGAACCGGCGCAACCTGATGGCCGCCGCGCTGACGTTGTGGAGCGGGGCGACCGCTCTATGCGGGCTGGCCACCGGCTTCTGGACGCTGGTGATCGGCCGCGCGGCTGTGGGCACGGCGGAGGCGGGTGGTTCCCCCACCGGCATGTCGCTGCTGAGCGATTATTTCGGCGAGGATCGCCGTGCGACCGCGATCGGCATCTGGTATCTAAGTTCGGGCATTGGCCTGGCCATCGCCTTCCTGGTGGGCGGCGCGATCGTTCAGAGCGCGGGATGGCGATGGGCCTTCGTCGCGGCCGGCGTGCCGGGGCTGCTGCTGGCGCCGATCCTGCTGCTGACAGTCCGCGAGCCGCGGCGCGGCGGGCTGGACGGCCCGGCCAAGCCGCAGCATAGCGAGCGCGGGGGCCTGATCCAGCGTATCGGCCTGCTCGCGGCGCGACCGGGGCTGCTCTACTGCATCGGCGCTATCGTACTGATCGCGGCGGGGATTTACGGGATGAGCACATGGCTCACGACCTTCCTGATCCGCGTCCATGCCATGCCGATCGGCCGGGCGGGGATGATCATCGCCATCGCCTATGGCGGGCTGGGGTCGCTGGGCGGTTTCCTGGCGGGCTGGGTGATCGATGCGATCAATCGGCGGCGTGGCGGGTTCGACCCTGCGCGGACCGCGCTGTTCGGGGCGATCATCCCGCTGCTGACCGCCATCACCGGGATCGGCACGATGCTGGTGCATGACCTGCAACCGATGCTGGTGCTGCTGATGGCCTGCGGCTTTTTGAGCGCATCCTATAACGGGCCGATCTATGCCGTGATCGTCACGATCGCGGGGCCGCGGCTGCGCGGTCTGGCGGTGTCGATGGTGCAACTAGGCGCAAACCTGATCGGCGTGGGGGCCGGCACCTATCTGATCGGTGCGGTCAGCGATTATGTGGGCGGGAATGAGGGCATCGCCTGGGGCATCGGCATCGCGATGCTGTTCACCTTTGCCGGTGGGTTAATGTTGCTGATGGCGTCGCGCGCGATACGGCGGGCGGCGGTGCAGGACGTGACATGAAAAAGGGGCGGCCCGGTCGATTATGACCGGGCCGCCCCTTTTGCTTCAGGATCGTTCGTTCATTCCGCAGCTGCGGCGCGTTCCTTGCGGCGGGCCTTGGCCGCTTCTATCCCACGGAACACGGCCGTCGTATTGCCAGCACCGGCGTAGAAGAGGAGGAACAGGGGCAGGAAATCCAGTTCCTCATCCGTGAATTCATCGTTGGTCAGGGCGCCGTTCATCTGGATTTCGACCAGGTCGGGCCGCCCCAGCATTGCCGTGGCCCCCAACACTAGCAGGCGCTTTTCGCGCATCGAGAAGATGTCGCTACCCCACAGATTAGCAAATTGATTGCCGACGATTTCCTGGTTGAAGGACGAGTCGCGGAACGGCAGCGTCATCGCCGACGTGCCCGGCCCATAGACCTTGTCGAAAACTTCCAGACCCTTTTGCCACTGGGCTTCGTCGATGCTCATGCTTTCTCTCCCATCACATCAGCTAGGCCAACGACGGCCTGGTCCGTCCGGCGCGCCAATTCGACCAGCGGCAGCGTAATGCCGTAGCTGCGCGCCAGATCGATCGCGGCGTCCAGATCCTTTATCATCAGCGCGCGGGTATATTCGCGGATCGCCGCCTCCTGATCGCCCGATGCCGGATCGTCGCGTATGGCCAGCATCAACGGGCCGCCCACGCTGTCGGAGCTGGCCTCGATCACGTCGCTCAGCTGGCGGACGTCGACACCGGCGTTGCGGCAAAGGACCGCCGCCTCATAGCCTGCGCGCAGGCCGCCGAAGACGATGACGTTGCGCGCGATCTTTGCCGCCATGCCAGCGCCGGGACCGCCCATATGCGCGACCAGCTTGGCAAAGCCGTCCAGCACCGGGCGCACCCGTGCGACGCCCTCGGCCGAGCCGCCGACCAGGCAGACCAGGCCGTTTTCGCGCGACTTGGGACCGCCGGTCACGCCGCTGTCGATCAGATCGACGCCGGCCGCGTCGGTCAGCGCCCGGATCGCGTCAAGATCCTCGATCGAGACGGTGGCGACCAGCACGATGCTCATGCCCGGTCTCGCCTGCGACAGCACGCCGTCCGGGCCGGACAGGACGTCGATCGTCTGCTTGGCATTGACCACGGCGATGATGACGACATCAGCCTGCCGCGCCAGTTCGGCCGGGCTGGCCACCACTGGCGGCACGCCGTCCAGCGTATCCGCCGCGTCCGCGCGAACGTCATAGACCGCCGCCAACTGGCCGCTGCGCGCCAAACAGATGGCCACCCCCGCCCCGATCTGCCCCAATCCAATTACGCCTGCGTTTCCCATCCTCAACATCCTTTCCGCCGCCTGTTCGCGGTCCTGTGGTCACAATGGCGACAGCGTGGCATAGCCATGGCCCCCGCGTCATCCCGATCATCGCGGCGTGGCCGAACATCGACAGCTTTGCGGGCGGTCACGACGCATTTGCCTCTCGCGGCAGATTTTTGGCGGCCAGCATATAGTGGACCACCGCCAGCACCAGGACCGATGCGGCGACCTGCATACTCAGTTGCAGGCCGTCCGCCGAGGCGGCAAGACAGGCGGGTGTGGGCCGCGCGGAGGCCGATGCCAGGCAGTCGGCGGCATAATCGCCTACATAGAGGAAAGCGGCGAGTCGGTCGCTGAGATAGCCCAGCACCACCGACCCCAGGCCCAGGCCCGCAACCGTCTGGCCAAAACTGTGCAGCGCGGCGGCCGAGGCGCGCATCCGTGGTTCGACCAGCGACTGGGTGATCGTCATGATCGCGGGAAGGAAGGCGTAAAGCAATGTGGTGGCCAGGAACAGGAAGCCCACTAGCCAGCGCCAGTCGCTCTGTTGGATAGCCAGAAGATAGAGCGGCAGCGCCAGCCCCACCGCGATGGCGGGCGCCCAGCCGCCCCAGCGCATGTCGCGCCGGATCAGGCCGCCGATCAGATAGCCGCCGCTGACCTGCCCCACCATCGTCGCCAGGCTGAAGGAAAGCGCGAAGACCATGCCCGCCTGCGCCAGGGGCAGGTCGTAGCGGCGTACCAGCAGGGGAATGAGGAACAGGTTGGTGCCGAACCCGACCATGCCGACAAAGCCGCTGCCAAAGGTCAGGTGCAGGAAGGCAGGCGATCGCCCCAGCCGCCGCAGCACCGCGCCGAAGGGGGGCGTGTCCGCCCGGTCGCCCGCATCGGTGCGGACGGGTTCTGGGATGGTCAGGAACAGCAAGAGCGCCAGCAGCAACCCCGGCGCGCCGACCGCCAGCAGGGCCAGCCGCCAGCCGAAATGCTGGGCAATGGCGCCGCCGCCGATCGCGGCGATGGCGCCGCCCAAGGGCACGCCAAGCGCAATGAGGGAAAAGACGACAGCGCGGCGCGGCGGATCGAACCGGTCGGAGATCATCGACACCAGCGCGGGGGTGAAGCCTGCCTCCCCCACGCCCACGCCCATGCGGCAGAGCAGCAGTTGGAGATAGCTGCCCGCCGCGCCCGACAGCGCGGTCATGAACGACCAGAGCACGGTCACAGCGGCGATGATGCGGACCCGGCTATAGCGTTCGGCCAGCCGCGCAAGCGGGATGCCGAGCGCGGCGTAGAAGAGCGAGAAGGCGAGGCCGCCGAGCATCCCGAGTTGAAGGTCGCTGAGTTGCAGGTCGTGGCGAATCGCTTCGCCCACCACCGCGATGATGGTGCGATCGATGAAGTTGAACATGTAGATCGCGCCCAGCAGCAACAGGAACCAGCGGTCACGCGCGCCAAAACCTGTCTTCCCCATCCTCATCCCCTTTCAGCCTCTTCCCGGCTTTGCGCCGGTAGCACGATACACATAGAACAGATTCTTTTCTATGTGTATCAGTTTCCTCTTGAAACCATCTGGCCGCTGCGGCAACAGATCGGCATTATCGACAGAAGGAATTTTGCATATGAAGACGATCATCATCGCGATCGCGGCGCTGGGCTTGGCGACGCCTGCACTGGCCCAGGCCCCCGCGATCGACCGTAACGAAGCAATCTTTTCCGCCGAGGGCACCAAGATCGGCAAGGTCGAAAAGGTGGTGACGGGCGATGACGGCGCGGTAGCCGCCGTGCGCATCATCTATCGCGGCAAGTTCATCACCATTCCCGCCGCCACGCTGACCGCGAGCGACAAGGGCGTCACCACCAGCCTGTCGAACGCCGACCTCAAGAAGCTCTGAACCTCTGTGGCGGAGGGGGGCGGCAGGCCATGGCCCCCGCCCCCCGGCTTATGGGCAGGCATGGCGGCCACGCGGAACGCGCGTCAGGCCGCCTTGTCTTCGAGCGGCACGAGATTTTGCATGAAGGCGGCGAAGTCCGGGCCAAGCTCTGGAATAGGCAGACCCAATTTTTCGGCCAGATAGAGCGTCATGAAATTATCCTGCAGCGACCGGTTGGTGGCAGGAATATTGCCGATGCCGACCTGCCGGTCGAACGCGCCGACCGCGACCAGCGCCATGCGCAGCGCGGCGACGATGTCGTAATAATCGAGATGCTGGGCCTTTTGCCCGGATGCTGCTTCCCAGATGGCGATCGTCTCGTCGCGGCTTGGCAGCCCCTCCAACCGGGTGACGCCGAAACGGCGGCCGAACAGGTCGTCGAAATAGAGCCACCAGGCCAGGTCCAGCTCCGCGGGTCCCAGTGCGGCGAGTTCCCAGTCGATCAGCGCGTTGACGCTGCCGTCGGGCGCGAACATGACGTTGGACGGCGTTGGGTCGCCCCACAGCACGTTGACGCCCGCGTCGGCAGGCATGTTCGCGCGGACATAGGCCATGGCGGTATCGACGATCGGCATCGGCCGACCCTGTCCCGCCGCCCGGTGCCAAGCTTCGAGCGCGCCGACATATTGGTCGAGGCCTGGCGCGCCATTTTCAGGCTGGGCGAGAAATTCGAACCCGTCGCGCCAATCGATCGTCGCCAGGGTGGCAAAGGCGGCGATGGCGTTGGTGAAGCTGGCGCGGCGCTGGTCGGGGGTCATGTCGACCAGCCAGCCGTCAAGATTATAATTGGGTTTCTGCTTTGCGCATTCGCCCTCTACCTTGCCCATGACCAGGAAGGGCAAGCCCAATATGTCGGGATCGAGATGCATACCGATCCATGGCGGCACGGGCACGTCTCCGCGCGCGTAGAGCGCCGCCATCATCTTGCCCTGTAGCGCCAGGCTGCTGCCGAACACGACTTCCAGGTCCATCGGCTGGCGACGCACGACCAACGTCTGATTCTGTGACCCTACCGGATCGGCATAATCGACGTCAACGAAGAAAATGTCCGCCGAAAAGCCAGCGCCCAGCGTCACGTCGAGCGGACGGACGACGATATCGCGCCAGTCGGGCTTTTCGCTGGCCAGCCAAAATTGCAACTGGGTGGTGATGCGGTCGGGCGTCAGATAGTCCATCGCCTACAGGCCCTTTGCCGCCAGCGCGCGCTTCAGTTCGGTGGTCAGCGGCCCCATATCCTTGGGCGAGGCGCCGTGGAGCAGGATTTCGTCCGCCCCCGCATCCAGAAAGTCCATCAACTGATCGGCACATTGCGCGGCGGTGCCGACGGCCGCGCCTTCGTCGAGCCAATGTTGCGGCATCAGCTTGCTGACATCGACCAGTTCCTGCCTGGTATAGGCCTGGTCGGCCGGCTTGCCGTTCAGGCTGGCGATCTTGGGATGGGCGCGGATCTGGTCCAGCACGCACTTGTCCCAGCCGTTGATATCGACGATCAGGTCGCCGAAACCGGGCAGTTCGAAATAGGTGATGGCTCGACCGCCGACCACGGCTTCCTCCTCATCCTTGGGCAGGTCGGGGGCAACGATGATATTGTGGTAGATGCGGACCGCCATGGGATCACGCCCGGCCTTTTCGGCGGCGTCGCGCACGATCTTCGTGCTGTTCTTCACCCCTTGCGCCGACACGAAGGGATGCAGCAGCACGCCGTCGCAATGTTCGCCGGCAAATTCCAGGCTTTTGGGGCCGATGGCGGTGAAGATGATCGGCGGCGGGGTGCCGCCATGACGATCGGTCAGGCTGATCGCGGGGAATTTTCCCAGCACGCCTTCATAATCGACCTTTTCCCCCGCCCAGAGGCGGCGGCAGATGGAAATCAGGTCGGCCAGCCGCTCCATCGTGATCGGCGGCGATCCCAGCATCTTCATGTAAGCCGGGACGGCGCGCGCGAACATCAGGCGGAAACGGTCGCCACTCAACGCCTGCATCAGGTCCGCGACGCTGGCGGTGACGAGGGGGTGGCGCATCGTCGCGTACATGGTGCCGGTGATGCGGATCTTCGACGTTGCCTGCGACACCGCGCCCGCAAGGACGGCGGGTTCCTTCAGCGCATAGCGTTCAGAAATCCACACGCAGCCAAGGCCGATACGCTCAGCCTCCTGCGCTTCCTCGATACCCCGGCGCGGATCGCTGACCCGTCCAGGCAGGATATAGGTGCCGAACTTGTCGAACAGCGCCTGCGCGCCGGGTTCCATTGCTGCCGTCATATCCTGTCCTCTCAAATCTATAGAGACAGGATTGCCGCGCGAGCGACGCTTCGCAACCTGTCAAAGGACAGGCGCGGGATGCACTTCGACAGTGAGGCGGGTGAGTTTGAGGAACGCGATCTTCCATCCACCGTCCACGCGCACATAGCGTTCGGTGTAGTGGCCAAAGCCGGTGATCGATGCGCCGCCGGGGATCGGGCATGTGCCGGGCGCCCAGACCACCCGGTCCTGCATGGCGGTGACGACATCGGCGCTATCGCCTCGCAGGGCGATTTCGGACGAATGGACCTGATGCGCGGTCTGCGCGTCGATGACGGCGGAGCGGACCTGCTCCAGAATCGCGGCATGGCCGGTGATCGGCGGGTTTCCGGTATCTTCCTGCACGTCCATCACTGCGTCGGGCGTGAACAGGGCGATGAAGCCGTCCCAATCCTTGGCATCGAGCAGGCGGCAATAGCGCGCCTTCACCTGACGGATCGCCTCATAATCTAGCAGCATGGCCAGTGCATCGCTCATGATAATATCGACCTCACCAGATGACGCGCATATGGGCGCGCAATGTGCGCTCACGGATCGCGGCGTCGCGCGCTTCCGGCGTTACCAGCACCGTGTCGGGGGGCAGATGGCTGCGGACGTCGGCCAGCTTCACTTTGCGCATTGTCGGCGTGGGCCGGGCTTCGCTGTTGAACCAGCGGCCCTGGACAGCGCCGCTCGCATAGCCCGCCGTATCGAGCCAGTTATGGACGCCCGGATCGCGCGCAGAAATGACCGCGCGGAACACGCCGTCACCATCGATCACAGCCTGCGCATCGTTCAGGCTCGACTGGTTGTGATACCAGTCGGTCGTTTCATAGAGGTCATTGGTCAGGATGAGCGACCAATAGGCGACGTCGGCCGGGATCGCTACTGCGGTAATCAGCGCTTCGTCATCGCCCAGATCATAGACGCCCTCATAATAGGATTGGCGGGCAAGGCCGGTCATCTGCGAGAAGTCCACGACTTTCAGCGTGTTGATGAGGCCTTCGTCGCGCAGCTTCTGCACCTTATCGGGGAAGGCCAGGGCGCAGACCGCCGCGGTTTTCGGTATTTCGGCAAAGCGATGCGCCAGTTGCGCCAGCGTCGGGCGCCCCTTGGCCGCTTTGTCCGCATCCAGCCGGACGACGCCTAGGCGCGGTTCACGCTCCACGCCCCAGTCGCAACCGACGATGCGGACCATCAGCTTTTCGGTGTCCGGTTTCAATTCCCACCAGTCGCCGCTGTGGCCCTCCGGCCGGGTCGGCGAGAGGATGACGTCGAACGCGCCGTCCGGGCCGACGGCTAGATCGTCGAAATCATTGGCGTCCTGTGCAGGATGATGCTGGCCGGTGCGCAGGGTGTCGGGGCCAAGCTGCGCCAGGATCATCATCCGGGTCGTGCCGCGATCGCCCCGGATGCGATAGGTGCCGCCCTTTTCGATCAACGCCGCCTTGTAGATGGTGTCTGCATTGGGCTGAAAGATATTCTGGCAGATATTGAGTTCGGGCACGAAGATCGGATGGCTGCGGTCATGCATGATCGCGTCGTTGGTGGTGCGCAGGACGCCGGAGAGCAGCAGGCGCATGGCCTCCTGCATCACCTGCGGGTCTTCATGCAGCCGCGCCGGGATGCGATCGCGCATTTGCTGGCCCAGCGGGCGCAGTTGGTCGAGCAACTGTTCCCATTCGTAGATCGCAGTGTCCGTCATCTCATTCTCCGCCAGTAACGAGAGTTTGCCGCAGCGCGTCGCGCCGATCGGCATCCACACCCGCCGCCTGAAAATAGCCGTCGATCCCGCCCCATTGCGACGCCACGACATCAAGCGCGCGGTTCAGGAAATCGGCATGGACGCCGATCAGCACCGCGACCATGTCGTCAGGCGGAACAAAGCCGAACGTCTTTTGCAGATCGCCCTTCAGATGGCCCGACATCACCAAATTCTGGCCGAACACGTCGGACTTGCGATAATCTTCGGCGATCGCATCGCGCGGGACGCCCAGCAGGTCGAGGATCAGGGCGACCACCACGCCGGTCCGGTCCTTACCCGCCGTGCAGTGGACTAGCATCGGCGTGTCGCCCGCCAGCAGCGCGTCGACCATCGGCCCGACATGGGGCAGGAACGCCTGGGGCATCAGGCCATAATTATGAGTCATCACGGCGATGGCGCGCGCCTGTGTCGGGTCGCGGCCTAGCGTCATCCACATATCTTCGCCCTGCGCGCGCAGGTCGGTGTTCATGTCGAGATCAAGGATGCGGCAATCGGCCCCGCACCAGTCATGGGGCGCCTTTTCGCGCTCCATGTCCGAGCGGAGGTCGGCGACGGTGCGAAAGCCCAGTTCGGCCAGTTCGGCATGATGGTCTGCAAGGAAACTGGCCGGGCCTTCGGATCGGTACAGGATGCCGGGTCGCACCTGCCGGCCATCGCGGGTCGGCAGTCCGCCGATATCGCGGAAGTTGAGGCGGGACAGGGCAAGGGTCATGACGGACTTTCCAGTGGAGGGTAGGCAGGCACGATGCCGCGCATCTGGGCCAGCAGGTCCGGCGACATCCAGACATGTTCGACATAATGGCCCAGCGTGGCGCGCTCGTCGGTGTAGATGTAGCGCAGCATGTCGCCGATCGCCCCGTCGAACGCGACCGGATGCGTAGTTAGGTCGAGCGAGGCGACATGCGCGTCCCAGTTGGAGAGCGGACCGTCGATGCGGGCAGCGATATGGTGGAAGCGGATGGCCAGATCGTCGCCGCCGGGCAGGACGTCGCTAAACAGTGGCGCGGTGTCGCCAATCGGTTCGATCAGTTCGACCTCGACCCCGCCGACCAGCGCCAGCGCGATCTTGAGCACCGGCTTGCCCGCCGAGTTTTCGCCCGGCTGGATGTTCGACATTTCGAAAAAGCCCGGCGTGCCGTATTCGGCGGTCAGCCGGGCCATGGCGGCGGCCAGATCGTTGGTCACATAGGCGATCTGGCTATGATGGCTGTTGGGCCGGGCGAACATGCGCTTCTCCTATAAGGCGTGCCCGATCAGCCGCATCGCGGCTGGCCTGGCACCTGCCGGACGGTCAGTTGGCGAACAGCTTGCCACCGTCGATGACCAGCGTGTCGCCCGTATGATAGGCGGCCATGTCGCTGGCGAGATAGACGACAGCGCCTTCCAGATCGGCGGGCTTGCCCGCGCGGCCCAGTGGTGCTTTGGCCGCGACCATGTCAGCGAGCATCTGGCCGATGGCGGGGTCGGCAAAGGTCATGTCGGTTTCGATGAAGCCCGGCGCGATGACGTTGCAGCGCACTCCGATCGGACCCAGTTCGGCGGCTAGCGCCTTGGCCAGAGAATTAAGGGCGCCCTTGGCGATGCCGTAATGGGCCATGGTAGGTACGCCCTGAAAGATAGACCCGCTGCCGCAGATGATGAGTGACCCGCCCGGATCGCCGGCCTCAGCCCTTGCCTTCATATGCCGAGCGGTTTCCCGCAGCGCAAAGACTGCGCCATCGAGATTGACGTCGATCAGTTTGCGGTATGTTCCTACATCCATGTCGGTGAAGGCAACCTGGGTGGCGATACCCGCATTGGCGACCAATGTATCGACCCGGCCCATCGCGTCGAGCGCACGAGCAAAACCAGCTACGATTGCTGGTTCGCTGGCCACATCGACGCTGTCGGCAAACACTCGGACCCCATATTGACGCAACGCATGCGTTGCCTCTTCATTTCGATCCGAGCGACGACCCCACAGGATGATGTCGCTTCCTGCACGGGCCAGCCCCCTGGCATAGCCGAACCCCAGTCCCGAATTGGCACCAGTGACCAGCGCCACTTTGCCGCTAAGATCGAACAGATTTTCCGGCATAGCGTGTCTCCTGATAGCCGCCCGTCATGGGGCAGCGCTTTGGCGTAACAGTGTTGGGGAAATCACTCGGCGACAAGCATGCCGACTTTCGCAGTCACGCCAAAGGCATCGCAAAAACGCCTTGCTCTCAATGTAGCATCGTTTTCCGAAACTGTCGGGGGGTGATCCCGGTAGCTCTACGAAAAGCAGAAGAAAAGGCCGCTGCGCTATCGAATCCACACTCCCAGGCAACAACCTTAATTGCGGGCCCCACTTGGCGCAGCAACTGTCTGGCCCGATTGATCTTGCGATCTGTAACATAATGGGTGAGTGTCTGACCGGTGGCGGCGCGGAACTGGCGGAAGAAATGGCGGTTGGACAGGCCGCACTCCGCTGCCAGATCGGCGACGGTCGGGGGCTTGCCGGGTTGTTCGATGCGATCGGTGATCCGCCGGACCTGCGCACGGGACAGCCCGGAGCGTGCGCCCTCTTCCTTGACCGAAAGGCGCAGATAGCGTTGCAGATCGACCCAGGCCTGCACCCACAGGGCCTGCGCCAGCATATCGCTACAAAAGCCCGGCGCGGCGATCTCGTCCGCGATGCGCCGCAGCCCGTCGCGTACGGCCGGGCTGCGGACGTCGAGCGATGCCTGCAAGGCCGCCTCCGACATGGCCATATCTTCGCCGTCGAACGCTGCGCCGTCGAAGCCGCAGCAGATCGACGTCTGTTCTCCCTCTCCCCAGGCGGTGTGCAGCGGCGTGCCGGCCGGAATGAAGAGGATATCGCCCAGTGCGTTGCAGGGCGTGTCATAGCCGCCGCAGGGTGGGCCGGGACGGGGCGACAACGCCAGGTCGAGAAAGCTGCGGGGCGAGGAGAAGACGCCCGCCTGCGCCCCGCGAAAACGGTAATGGTGCAGTTCCATTACCAAGCCCGGCAACGCGATCCGCCCATTGACTGTGCAGTCGATGGCGGACGTGACGGGCAGGTCATAGACTTGGGAAGCAGCGTCCATTCATCCTCTCCGCTTGGGCCTTTCCCTGACCCTTTGGCGCGATGGCGTAGCAATTGGCGCAGCGGCGATGGCCCCGCACCTTGCCGGCGACAGGGTCGGCACGATTAGATGCGCCAACAAAAACAGGAGAGCGACATGGGCAGTTCCACGCAAGATGTGGCCGCACGCTGGAACATCATCGACATTACCGATCTACATCATCCGGTGCTAACTGAGGTTCAGAAACAGGTGATGGCCGGGGCCGAGGCGGCGGCGGACCAGATCGTGTTCCAGCCCGTGTTCATATTGGGCGCGGCGCAGGCGCAGACCGGCCTGTCGGATTTCGGCGCGGCGGATTTTCGCGAACGGTTGGCGGTGTGGTGCCAGGCGATCGACGAGGATGCCAATGCGTCCGCCGTCGCCCGCGCCACCCTGTTCCAGATGATGATCCGCTATGCCGCGACCCGGTTGCGGATCGAGGATATCGTCAAGCGCCACCCGGAGATAGTGGACATCCCGATCGAGCGGCCGATCATCGTCGCGGGCCTGCCGCGATCGGGCACGACGCATTTGCTGGGGCTGTTGTCGGCCGATCGCCGTTTCCGGTCGCTGCCCTGGTGGGAGGCCATCGCGCCGGTGCCCGCGCCCGACGAGGCGCCGACGCCCGACGACGCCAATCCGCGCTGGACCAAGGCGGAACAGGGGTGGCGGATGATGGAGTCTATCCTGCCGCACATGGCGATCATGCATGAATTTTCGCCCGACCATATCAGTGAGGATATCGAGTTGCAGGCGCCCGATTTCTCCTCCTACCTGATCGAATGGCTGGCAATGGTGCCGCGCTGGCGCGACTATTATCTGAGCCATGACCAGTCGGGCACCTATGCCTATCTGAAGAAGGCGTTGCAGGTACTGACATTCCTGAACGGCCCCAACCGCTGGGTTATCAAATGCCCGCAGCATATGGAGCAATTGCCCGCGCTGTATAAGATCTTCCCCGACGCGACCTTCGTCATCACCCATCGCGATCCGGTGGGGTCGATCCGGTCGCAACTGACCATGTATACTTACGCAGCGCGGATGTTTCGCAAGTGGGTCGATTTACAGGAGCCGCTGGGCTATTGGCCCGACCGCTATGAGAGGCTGTTGCGCGCCTGCGTGCGGGACCGCGACATATTGCCGCCCAATCAGACGATCGACGTCTATTTCCACGATTGGATCAAAAATCCCGATCCGATCCTGAAGGAAATTTACCGCATCGCCGACATCCCCCTGACCGATGAGGTGCTGGCCGACCTACATCTCTATCTGGCCGAGCATGGCGAGCAAACGAAGGGCAAGATCGTCTATGACCTGGAACGCGATTTCCATGTCACCGCCGAAGAGTTGCGGCGGCCCTTCACCTTCTATTTCGATCGGTTTCCGGTTGCGATCGAAGTGAAATAGAGCGCGTCCCGCCCTGTCTTCCGGCAGGCAGGGCGGCGTGTCCGTGTGCATAAAGCTGGTCGACCATTCCGATTCCAGACGAGGAATATCATGCCCGAACTGAACGTCATCACCCGCGACGGCACCTGCAAGACGATCGATGCGCCCGCCGACATTTCTGTGATGGAAGCCATCCGCGATGCCGGCTTCGACGAATTGCTGGCGCTGTGTGGCGGCTGCTGTTCGTGCGCGACCTGCCATGTCTATGTCGACCCCGCGGTCGCCGCGAGCCTGCCGCCGGTCACGGACGATGAAAGCGACCTGCTCGACGGATCGTCGCATCGCAACGACCTTTCGCGCCTGTCGTGCCAGATCATGTTGACGCAGGCCCTGTCGGGCATGACCGTCACGATCGCGCCCGAAGATTGACGGCAGCGCGGGTCAGGCGACGGGCGGCAGCAGCGCGGCGAGCAGGAAACCGGCCAGCCGGTCGGCCTGCGCGGCGGCATGGGCGTCATCGACTTCGCCCCCTGCCCCCAGCCGCTGTTGCATCGGCACGGCGGAGAAGTAGAAGCCCACCCCCTGTACCAGCAATGCCATCAGCGCGGGGGTGGACAGATCGTGCACCGGCCGTTGCCGCCGCACCGCGTCCAGCAGATCGTCCAGTCGCCGCTGGAACGGCAGCACGAAATGTTCGACGATATGGTCGAGCCGCCAGGTCGAGCGGCATCCTTCGACATTGGTGAGCGAGACGATGTCGCCATTGCGGGTCGCCCAGAGGCAGAAGCGCTGGATCAGGTGGCGCAGGCGGACTTCGGCGTCTGCGGGTTCGTCGAACGCGGCTTCGACGAAGGGCGATGCCTGCGCCATGCGCCAATCGACTGCGCGGACCCACAAATCCTCCTTCCGCCCGAAGCGGACGTTGAGCAGATTATGGCTGACGCCCAGCCGCTTGGACAGGTCGCGCAGCGTCGTCCCTTCATAGCCGCGTTCGGCGAAGGTCGCGAAGGCAAGCCCAAGCAACTGGTCCTCATCCAAGGCCTGGACGGCATTGAGGGCGGGGCGGCCACGGGCGCGCTGGGGTCGATCGAGCATCTGCTGATCCATAGTGAAAAGACGTTGACATATAAATTGTCATACGTCAATTTAATCGCAGGAGTAAGGATAACCGCTATGAGTCTCGATACCGATCTTTGGTGGGCCGTCGCCCGGTCTGAGGAAGTCACGTCCAAAAAGCCGCTGTCGGTGGACATTGGCGACCAGCCGGTGGTGCTGTGGCGCGACCATCAGGGCATTGCCCGCGCGCTGGAGGATCGCTGTCCCCACCGCCGCGCGCCGCTGTCGCTGGGCTGTATCCGCGACAACGGGCTGATCCAGTGCGGCTATCATGGCTGGAGCTATGATGGCGAGACGGGGCGGCTGAAAGAGATCCCAAACATGAAGGATCAACAGAAATTTCCGCCGCTTTACAAGGCCAATGCCTTCGGCGTCAGCGAACAGGCCGGCTTCGTGCGCGTCTGCCTGAACCCCAAGGCAGAGGCGCCACTGAGCGCTGACCCTAAATATGGCTATATCGGCACGGTCAACGTCAGTTGCGGCCATCAGGAATATCTCGATGCCCTGTATGACGATCCCGCGCTGATCCTGGCGATCCGGGGCGTGCGGTTCAGCCCCTATATCATGTCCGAACTGCATGAAGAGGGCGAAATGCTGGTGATGGAGCGCAGTTGCCAATGGCACCCGCTGCATTGGCCATCGCATTTCGTCGCCGAATTTCCGCTGACGCTGCTGACCCGCACCCATCCGCTGACCGGCGAGACGCGTCTGACGCTGCGCGACGACGCCTTCAACGACCTGCTCCATGCCGTGCTGTCCCCCGTCCCTGCAGCGCGCGGCGTGACCGCCGTGCGCTGGCGCGCGGAACTGGGCGTGCGTCGGCCGGGGCTGCGTGGCGCGATGCTGCGCGGGATCAATCCGCTGACCGTCCTGTCGTCCATCGACGGATCGAAGCTGCGGACCACCAAGCCGACCGTATCGCTGCATGGCGAGGATTTGCGCAACGCCCTGCTCGACGCGCCGCAGGACACCCACGACCAGACCGTAGCGGCCTGAAGGAGGATTTGACCATGTTAGACATCGCCGATCACCCCGCATCCCATGACGACAATAGCGCGCCGCCATCCGGTGGCAGCCCGATCGCCATGAATGTCGTCAACCGCTGGGTTCCGCACAATATCGTGATGCGCGACAGCTGGTTCCCGGTCGCCCACGACTATTCGGTGACGGGCAAGCCGGTGCGCCGTGCCGTCTATTCCAACCCGATTTTCCTGTGGCGCGACAATGGCGTGGTCGTGGCCAGCGAGTTCCACCCCAATGAGCGCGTGGTGCGTGACAAGAGCGACTATACCGACGCACGTGGCCACTATCCGGTGATGGAACATTATGGGGTGGTCTGGATCTGGCTGGGCAATCCGCTGGCGGCCGATCCGCGCCATTTGCCCAGCCTGCCCTTCCTGCCGCCCAAGGGTGGCCTGCCCCGGCACATGACGGCGACGGTGCGCTTCGAAAGCGCCGCGCCGATCAGCCTCGAGAATCTGATCGACCTGACCCATGCCGATTTCCTGCACGCCGACGTCGTGGGCGACGAACGGTCGGACAGCGAGACGATCGAGACCTATTATGACAGCGAGACCGTCACCATGGTCCGCACCTGCGTCAATAAATCGGTCGCGCCCGTGATGAAATTCTTCAGCGGCATCAAGCAGCCGACCCAGAATGTGCGGCAGGTGATCCGCATCTATCTGCGGTCGCATTGCGCGATCGCCTATGGCCGGTTCAGCCCCGGCGACGACGTGCCGCTGTTCCACCCCTGCACCCCTGAAACGCGGGATCGTACGCGGATGGAAATGGTCATGAACACCAGCAATGCCGGGCGCATGTTCAGCTATGTCATGCCCAAGGCGGGCTACAAGGTGTCGCGGCAGGACAGCTATATGACCTCCCCGCAAAGCCCGCGTTACATGCGCCATACCGACCGCAAGGATTTGCACAGCAAGTTCGACCAGGCCGGGCAGCGTTATCGCATGGCGATGATGGAACTGGCCGATCGCCAGGCAAAGGGCGACTTCGCCTATCGCGATAATGTGAGCGCCGATTGCAGCGACATCATCGGCCTGCGCAAGGAACTGTTCCAGTTCTGATCTCCCCCTCCCCCTGAAGGGCGGACCACTATGGTCCGCCCGGTTTTTTCGGGATGCTTCATGCCAAAGCTCGTCAACGCCGTCGGCGGCGAACGCCGCTGGTGGGGGGTCATGCCGACCCTGCCCGCCCCCATGATGGGCGGGATCGGCCAGAAGATGGAGCAGGTCGGCTTCGAGGGTTGCTTTTCGCTCCAGATTTACGGCCCGCCCTTCGTGCCGATGGCGGCGACGGCTGCGCTGACCAGCAGCCTGAAGGTGGGCACCGGCGTCGCGATCGCGGGCACGCGCAGCCCGGTCGAAACCGCCTATGCGGCGATGGACGTGGACCGGATTTCGGGCGGGCGCTTCGTGCTGGGGCTGGGGTCCAGCATCAAGAGTTGTGTCACCGGCATGTATGGCGAACCGGAACGCAAATTGCTGACCCATTTGCGCGAGAGCGTGAAGGTGATCCGCTATGTCATTGCCAACGCGCATACCGGGCTGGACCCGATCGAGGGCGAGTACTTCACCGCCGATTTTGGCGAGATGATGCTGACGGCGCCGCCAGTTCGTGTGGAAATCCCGATCTGGATCGCTGCGTTGCAGGACAAGATGACCGCGCTGGCGCTGGAGGTTGGCGACGGGCTGATGGTCCATGCGCTCTGGTCGGCGGCCTATGCGCGCAGCAAGCTGCCCTTCATCGAAGCGACGCTGGCCAAATATGGCCGCGCGCGCAGCGACATAGAGATTAACGCCTGGCCTTGGATCGCGGTCAACGACGACAAGCAGAAGGCGATCGACGACAGCCGCGCGACGGTGGCCGCCTATTCGGGCTATAAGGAATATGAGCCGTTCTTCGAAGCGATCGGCTTTGGCGACCAGGCGCGGGCCTGCCAACTGAGCCTGGGCGAACATGGCGACATCGCCAAGGTGATCGGCAATGTGTCCGATGATATGGTAGAGGCGTTCGTGACCTGCGGCCCGGTGGACGAGGTGCTGGAGAAGATCGAGCCCTTCTGGGACGTGGTGGATTCGCTCTGCCCGATGACGCCCTATCGCCACCTGACGATGGCGCAGATGACCGACTATAATGCGGGTCTGTACGCACTGGTCGCCACCGCGAAGGCGCGGGCCGGGGTCAGCGAACCCGCCTGAACGGTCAGACGGGCACCAGCGCTTCCGCCATCGCCTGCCCCGCAATATAGCCCGTCACCATCGCCGGACCAACATTGCAGCCATGGGCGGGCGACTTGCCGCGCCAGATGGAATTGGCGTCCAGCCCCGCGGCATAGAGGCCCGCGACCGGCGCACCACCGGTGCCGATGACCCGACAATGCGCGTCGATCTTCAAGCCCACCGTGGTCGATCCGTCGCCCGGATGGATCTTGATCGCGTAGAAAGGCGCCTTTTCGACGCGGCCGAGGCAGGGGTTGGGTTTGTGCTTCGGGTCGCCGATCTCGATGTCGATCTGGGTATCGCCCTTGCCGAAATCGGGGTCTCTGCCGGTTTCGGCGTAACGATTCATCTTGGCCACGGTCGCGAGCAGGCCGTCGCCATCGACGCCGATCTTGTCGGCGAGTGCCCGCAGAGTCGGCGCTTCGATCACATAGCCAGCCGCGATCAGCTTTTTCAGCCCGCCGCCGCCGGGCAGCACCATGCCCATGCCGTAGGTCTTGACGCAATGGGCGTCGCCGATGATATGGGCGGGCACCGTACCGGTGGCGTGCATCGCCTCAACGAAATGCACCGACGCTTCGTTGCCGAACCGCTCGCCCTTCCCGTTGACGGCGATGCAGCCGGGTTTCGACATGTCGATCAGATGCGCGTAGCGGGCGACATAGCCGTCGGGCCGGGTCATGGTGGATACCACGGCCCAAACGGCGTTGACCAGATTGTCGCCGTCCAGCGATGCGCCAGCCTCCAGACCCATATTCATGCCGTCGCCGGTATTTTCGTAGGGGAGGATAGAGACATGGTCCTCCGCATAAGGGATATAGGCTTTGCGCAATTGCTCGCTGGCGGAAAAGCCGCCCGCCGCCAGCAGCACGCCGACGTTGGCGGCGATATCCTCGCCACCCACGCGCACGCCGGTCACGCGGCCGTCGGCGACCAGCAGGCGATCGACCGCCGCGTACTTGCGCAGGGTTATGCCCGCGTCGAGCGCGGACCGCAGCAGCCGCGCGACAAGGGCGTTGCCCATCGTCAGACGGGTGCCACGCGGGTAGCGGCGCAGCTTGTCCGCGCCGAATTTCGCGGCAAGCTTGCCGAAGTGGAACAGGGATTTGGGCGAAGGCATCTCCGCCAAATAGGGCAGATCGAACAGGTCGATCATGAAGCCGCCGGGTGCGTTGAATTCCTCGCGCGCGGGGCGCAGGTCGGCGAAATGCGCGCCGAGCTTCTTGCCGTCATATTCCTGGGGCGACAGCAGGCGGCCATGGTCGGCGGACCCGGCGATGTCGGGATACCAGTCGCTGCTGGGCGGCGAGAGGAGGAAGCGGACGGCGCTGTTGTTTTCCAGCCAGGCGACCATGGCCGGCGCGGCGTCAAGATAGGCGTCGATCAGCGCCGGGTCGGCGCTTGGCCCGATGACGTCCAGCACATATTGGCGCGCGACCGCGGCGCTGTCATCGACCCCGGCGGCCTGCGCCTGCGGACTGCCCGGCACCCAGATGCCGCCCCCCGATATAGCGGTGGTGCCGCCGAAATGCGCGGCCTTTTCCAGCACCAGCACCGACAGGCCTGCCGCAGCGGCCCGCAGCGCCGCCGTCAAGCCCGCCGCGCCCGATCCGACGACGACCACATCATATTGGGTCATGATCTACTCCGATTCACTATGCGGGTGGGCAATGCTCACACCCTGGGCATGATTTCTTCGGCTACCCAGTGCAGGCGCTCAATATATTCGGTCAGGCCCGTCATGCCCGGTGGCAGCGGCACGATCGTTTCGTTGACGCCCAAATCCTTCAGCCAGCCGATCTGGTCGATGATTTTCTGCGCATTGCGGGTGCCGGGCGCGCGGGGATCATCCATAATTTCGTGATGGGCGCCGACATTTAGCATTTCCAGCGCGAAGAACAGGTCGATCGGGCGACCGTCATAGGTCGGCTGCGCGCGGATAAGGTCGAGACATGCGGGGAATTTTTCGGGCGGGGTGCGGAAGGGCGACCAGCCGTCGCCGAATTTCGCCACCCGCTTCAATACCGGTTCCGCGTCACCGCCGAACCAGATCGGCAGGCGCGGCTGCTGCACCGGCTTGGGCGCGAAGCCGACATTCTTGAAGGAGACAAATTCCCCTTCGAACGTCGGCGTGTCGGACGTCCATAGTTCGATGATTGCGGCGACATATTCGTCCGCCATGCGCCCGCGATTGTGGAAATCGACGCCCAGCATGTCGAATTCCTCCTTCAGCCAGCCGACGCCGAACAGCGCGGTCGCGCGGCCGCCGCTCAGCCAGTCGAGCGTGGACCAGGCCTTGGCCTGTACGATCGGGCTTTGCAGCGGCAGGATGGAGA
The DNA here is from genome assembly GCF_000743655.1 of Sphingobium sp. ba1. Taxonomy (NCBI): domain Bacteria; kingdom Pseudomonadati; phylum Pseudomonadota; class Alphaproteobacteria; order Sphingomonadales; family Sphingobiaceae; genus Sphingobium; species Sphingobium sp. ba1. The sequence goes on along the minus strand of NZ_JPPQ01000083.1, from coordinate 30,071 downwards.
CGGACGAGCTGACCCGCATTTTCGATGTCCGCCCGGCGAGGAAAGCGAGCGCCACCGTGCCATGGACATAATGGTCGCCAGACAGGGCGATATGTTCCTGCGGGATGATGAAATGTTCGCCCAACATGCATTTGTTGAAGCCCAGATCGTCAGCGACCTTAAGCGCGCGACCGATATCGTCGCCGGTCAGCGCATGTTCCCATGGCTGGGTCATCGCCGCCACATGCATCGAATTGGGCACGCCGATGTTGAGCTTCATTCCTCTATCCCCTGTATCGTTTATGCCCGGCAGGATGGCGCGCCCGGTGGCCGGGTCGCACCTTCCGCCCGGAAGGGGTTGCGCTCAATCCGTCGGCGGGATCAGGTCGCCGGTGATGCGGATGCCCGCGCCGTCAACCTTGTAGGTCTTGTTGAGGAAGATGAGGATCGAGGTCAGGGCTTCGGCCGCCGCCGAATTGCACAGCGCGCCACCGTGCAGGCCGCGCAGGCCCATCGCGTCGGCCAACGCGACGACCTGGCCCCGCGCCGCCTTGTCATCGCCGAACACCAGCACGTCGCAGCCGACATCGACATCCTTGGCCAGCTTGTGCGCGGCGACATTGTGGAAGGCAGACACGACAGTCATCCCTTCGCCCAGCGCGGCCTGCGCGCGGAGCGCGGCCGATCCCTCGGCGGGGAGTTGCACGCGCATCACCTTGGGCGGGACCAGCGGGACGGTGGTGTCCACCACGATCTTGCCCGCGACATGGGGCGCGATGTCGCGCAGCGTCGCGTCCTGCGCCGCGAAGGGCACGGTGACGATGACGATGTCCGCGCCGGCCGCCGCGTCGATATTGGTGGCGCCGGAGAGGCCGTGGCCGAGTTCCGCCGCCGTCTTTTGCGCGCCGTCCGCGCTGCGCGATCCGATAACGACGGGATAGCCCGCACGGGCGAGGCGCCAGGCGATCGCCGCGCCCAGATTGCCGGTGCCGCCGACGACGGCGATGGATGGAAAGTTCATGCGCTGGTTCCTGATTGCATGGCAGCGAAGCGCATCATGTCCGCATAGACCGCCGAATGGGATGTAAAGCCGCCATCGGCGACGATCGATGCGCCCGTAACATAACGGGCCTGGTCGGACGCGAGGAAGGCGACGACTTCGGCGATATCCTCCGGCCGGCCCAGATAATCGACCAGATTATGTTCGGTCATCAGCTTCTGGGCCTCTGGCGGCATATTGTCGTCCAGCGCCTCTGTCATCACCAGGCCGACCACGACCACGTTGGAGCGGATGCCCTGCTTGCCATATTGGGTGGCGATATATTTGGAGAGGCCCAGCATCCCTGCCTTGGTCGTGCCATAGGCAGGATAGTCGACATCGCCCGCCAGCCCCTTGCCGGAACCTGTGAAGACGATCGACCCGCCGCCTGCCGACAGCAGATGGGGGATGGCGTGCTTGGCGCACAGCATCGACCCGCGCAGGTTGGTGGCAAAAGTGCGATCCCAGAAGGCGACGTCCATGTCGGCGATCAGCGCGTCTTCGTGCATCAGGCCGGTCTGGGCGGCGTTGCTGTGGAGGATATGGAGGCCGCCGAAATGATCGACCACCTTGGTTATGCCCGCCGCGATCGAGGCTTCCTCCATCACGTCCATGGCGACGGCGAGCGCCTGCCCGCCCTGCGCCGTGATTTCGTCGACCACATGGGACAGGCGCGATTCGGTGCGGCCGGTGATCGCGACCTTCGCGCCGCGCTGCGCCATCATCAGCGCGGTGGCGCGGCCGATGCCGCTGCCGCCGCCGGTGATGATCGCGACCTTGTCCTTCAGAGGGTGCAAGAGATCGGTCATAGGGACTCCGTGATGTGGGTTTGCCGGGGCGATACCGGATCATAAAGGGTAGTGCGCTGGCGGACGGGACGTCCGACCGATGCGGCGAGCGCACGCATTTGCGTGGGGCCAAATTCCTGGCCGTTGACGCCACCCGCCGCGCGGGTGATCGATTCGTCCATGAGCGTGCCGCCCATGTCGTTGGCGCCCGCGTTCAGGATTGCCGCCGCCCCCTCCGGTCCCATCTTGACCCAGGACACCTGGATATTGGGGATCAGCGGATGCAGGACGATGCGGGCGATGGCGTGCATCAGCACCGCCTCGCGATAGCTTGGTCCCGACCGGGCCAGCCCCTTGCGCCAGATCGGCGCTTCCATATGGACGAAGGGCAAGGGGACAAATTCGGTGAAGCCGCCGGTCTGTTCCTGCAAGGCGCGGATGCGCAGCAGGTGGCGCGCCCAGTGGCGATAGCCCTCGACATGGCCGAACATGATCGTCGCGGTGCTGCGCAGGCCGATGCCATGGGCCACGCGCATCACTTCGATCCATTCGTCTGCGCTGACCTTGTCCGGGCATATCAGCGCGCGGATTTCGGGGTCGAGTATCTCGGCCGCGGTGCCGGGCAAGGTGGAGAGGCCCGCCGCCTTCAACTGCGCCAGATAATCCTCCAGCGGCAGGCCCAGCGTATGCGCGCCATGGGTAACTTCCAGCGGGGAGAAAGCGTGGATATGGATGTCCGGCGCGGCTTTGCGCACGGCCTTCAGAACGGAGAGATAGGTGTTGCCGTCATAGTCGGGATGGATGCCCCCTTGCAGGCAGACTTCGGTGGCGCCGCGATCCCATGCTTCGGCCGCGCGCCGTCCAACCTCGGCATAGTCGAGCCGGTAGGCGGGGCCGCGCATCGCCTTCGTACTGCCCTTCGAAAAGGCGCAGAAGCCGCATTTGTAGAGGCAGATATTGGTGTAGTTGATGTTGCGATTGACGGCATAGGTCAGCGTGTCGCCGATAGTCTCCTGCCGCAGCCGGTCGGCCTGGGCGACGATGGCAGCAAGGTCGTGGCCATCGGCATCGAACAGGGTGACGATGTCACGCTCGCTCAGGCGCGCACCAGCTTCGGCGTGGCGCAGGAGCGCCTGCACCGATGCCGATGCCTGGCCGACATCGCCGCCGATCAGCGCGGGCGCGTCGTCGCCATGCCCGGCGGCCCAATCGTCGGGCTTGGGCAGGCCGCGTCCGTCGATCGCGCGCAGGATAAGGGTTGCGACCGCAGGCGCGGCCCAATCCTGCGCCGCCAGCGCGTAACGTGGCCCGATGGCAAGGCGTTGGGAAAGCGTGCGGCCAGCGGCGCGGGTGGCCTGCGCCAATGTCTCCAGATGGGGCCATGGGGCTTCGGGGTTCACATGGTCGGGCGTCACCGGCGACACCCCGCCCCAGTCGTTTACCCCGGCCCGGATCAGCGGAGCAAGATCGACTTGGTCGTGGAGGTTGGGCGGCGCCTGGATCGTCATGTCCGGTCCCAGGATCAGCCGCGCGGCGGCGATCGTCCAGAGATGATCGTCGAGCGCCGGTTCGGCATGTTCGGCCATCCGCGTGCCCGGCTTGGCCCGGAAATTCTGGATGATGACTTCCTGAATATGGCCATATTGGCGATGCAGGTCGCGGATGGCGACCAGCGCGTCGACCTGTTCGTCGCGGGTTTCGCCGATGCCGATCAGCAGCCCGGTGGTGAAAGGCACTTTGGTGCGGCCCGCCTCCGCGATCGTGGCCAGACGACGCGCAGGCTGCTTGTCGGGCGAGCCGAAATGCGGGCCGCCACGCGCGCACAGCCGATCTGCGCTGCTTTCCAGCATGATGCCCATCGACGCGGCATGGGGGCGCAGCAGGGCATAGTCGGCCGCGTCCATCAGGCCGGGGTTGAGGTGGGGCAACAGGCCGGTTTCGCGCAGGACCAGTTCCGCCATTTCGGCGAGGTAGGAAAGCGTGGAATCATGGCCCAGCCGGGCCAGCGCGTCGCGCGCCGCGGCATAGCGGTCCTCGGGCCGGTCGCCCAGGGTGAACAGCGCCTCCCGGCACCCGGCCTCAGCGCCCGCGCGCGCGATCGCCAGGACTTCTTCGCGGCTGAGATAGGCGTCGACCGCCGGCGCCGGTGTGGTGGCAAAGGTGCAGTAATGGCAGACGTCGCGGCATAATTTGGTGAGCGGAATGAACACTTTGCGCGAATAGGTGACGCGGGTGCCAT
>NZ_JPPQ01000083.1:19709-26016 GCF_000743655.1 Sphingobium sp. ba1 | reverse complement strand
GCATATTATGATCGGGAGATGCCATGGCTATGATCCGATACTAGGTCGCTAGGTTCGATTCATATCCGAACTGAAAAACAATATAAATAGTCTAATAACAATTGTATACGGCGTATAATTAAACGGGAAAACAGATATAGAAAGTCACAAATAGGATCGCCGTGTCGATCCTTCGGCAGGCGGTCATCCGGTGCGTTGACGCTGGGATGGGTGCCGATCATCTGTGCATCCTGTTGCTGCCGCGCTGCGTTGATGGCGGACACGCTATTTAGAGGTGCCTTCATGACCATTGCCCTTTCCGACCGCGATCTGCTGCGCCAGCAATGTCTGATCGACGGCGCATGGACCGGTTCGCCCAGCATTGCGGTAACCGATCCGGCCACGGGCGAGACGCTCGCGTTCATTCCCGATCTGGGCGTTGCGGAAACGCAGGCGGCGATCGCGGCGGCGGATGCGGCGCTCCCGGCCTGGCGGGCGAAGACGGCGGCCGAACGGTCGCGCATCCTGCGGCGCTGGTTCGACCTGCTGATCACGCATCAGGATGACCTGGCGATGATCCTGACGCGCGAGCAGGGCAAGGCGCTGGCCGAGGCCAAGGGCGAGATCGGCTATGCCGCGAGTTTCATCGAATGGTTCGCCGAAGAGGCCAAGCGCCTCTATGGCGAAGTGATCCCCAGCCACCGCGCAGACAGCCGTATCGTCGTCGTCAAGCAACCGGTCGGCGTCGTCGCCGCGATCACGCCCTGGAACTTCCCGGCAGCGATGATCACGCGCAAGGCGGCGCCTGCGCTGGCGGCGGGCTGTACGATGGTGCTGAAGCCCGCGACCCAGACGCCGTTGACCGCACTGGCGCTGGCGGTGCTGGCGGAATGGGCAGGGGTGCCAGCAGGCGTGTTCAACGTCGTCACCGGATCGTCGCGGGTGATCGGCGGCGAACTGACGGCCAGCCCGCTGGTCCGCAAATTGAGTTTCACCGGATCGACCGAGGTCGGCAAGACGCTGATGGCGCAATGCGCGCCGACGATGAAGAAGCTGTCGATGGAGCTGGGTGGTAACGCGCCCTTCATCGTCTTTGCCGATGCCGACCTGGATGCGGCGGTCGAAGGGGCGATGGCGTCCAAATATCGCAACAGTGGCCAGACCTGCGTATGCGTCAACCGCATCCTGGTGCAGCGAGAGGTTGCGCCCGCGTTCGAACAGAAGCTGACGGCCGCCGTCAAAAAGCTGAAGGTGGGGCCAGGTACGCAGGAGGGCGTCGCCCAAGGACCGCTGATCGACGACAAGGCGGTCCAGAAGGTGGAGGAGCATGTCGCCGATGCGCTGGCCAAGGGCGGGCGCATCGTCACCGGAGGGCATCGCCACGCATTGGGGCGCAGCTTCTACGAGCCCACTGTCGTTGCAGACTGCACTCCCGACATGCTGCTGGCACAGGATGAAACCTTCGGCCCGCTCGCGGCGCTGTTCCTGTTCGATACGGAGGAAGAGGCGGTCGCGCTGGCCAATGATACCGAGGTCGGCCTCGCGGGCTATTTCTATACCCGTGACCTGGCCCGTGTCTGGCGGGTAGCGGAGGCGCTGGAGGTCGGCATGGTCGGCATCAACACCGGGCTGATCTCGACTGAGGTCGCCCCCTTTGGCGGCATCAAGCAATCCGGCATGGGCCGTGAAGGGTCGCGCCATGGCATCGAAGATTATGTCGAGATGAAATATATGTGCATGGCGGGCCTTTAAGGCGTGGATCAGGGAGAGGGCAGGGCAATGACAGGCATAGTGGCGGTAACCGGCGCGGCGGGCGCATTGGGGCGCAAGACGGTCGAGATATTGGGGGCCGCCGGGTGGACGGTCGTGGGCATCGATCTGGGCGAGGTCGCTGCGGACAGCGTTGCGCTGGCGCTCGGCGGGCTCGACCTGACCGATGAAGCGGCGATGGCCGGGGCTGCCGCGCAGATTTCGGCCGAACTGGGCCAGCTCGACGGACTGGTGAATATCGCGGGCGGCTTTGCCTGGGAAACGGTGGCGGACGGCAGCGTCGCGACCTGGGATCGGCTCTATGCGATGAATGTCCGCACGGCGCTGATCGCCAGCCGCGCATTGCTGCCGCTGCTTACTGCGAGCGGAGGGGCGATCGTCAATATCGGCGCGGCGGCGGCCACGAAGGCGGCGGCAGGGATGGGGGCCTATGCCGCGTCCAAGTCCGGCGTCGCCCGGCTGACCGAAGCGCTGGCGGAAGAGGTGAAGGCGCAGGGGGTGCGAGTCAATGCGATCCTGCCCAGCATCCTCGACACCCCGGCCAATCGCGCCGACATGCCCGACGCGGACTTTGGAAACTGGGTAACGCCGACGCAGCTGGCGGGGGTGGCGGCTTTCCTCCTGTCGCCCGCTGCGGACGCGATTACGGGCGCGCTTATCCCCGTGACGGGTCGGGTTTGAGATGCTGGGGCGCTCAATGTGAACCGGAGATGAAAAATATCCAAACCTATCGGATATTTCACCAATATGCGGTGAAAATCTTACACTAAATTCCGTGTTAGTGCGGCGAAAGCCCCTATTTTTCGGCGCTTTTTGGAATTGGCACGCTCCCTGCAATGCTGTCGGCATGATCCACAACGGATCGCCACACATTGTTCAGGGAAAGAGAAACATCATGAAGACCATCGCTTTTGTCGCCGCCATCGCCGCCGCCACTGTCGCCGTTTCGGCTGCTGCCACCCCCGCTTTCGCCCAGCCCACCGGCACCTATGGCCAGGCCAAGGTCCGCTACGACCAGAAGACCGAGCGCTATTGCTTCAAGGAAGTCGTGACCGGATCGCTGATCCCCGTCACCACCTGCCAGTCGAAGGATGAATGGGCGCAGGCTGGCCTCACCATCAGCCACAAGTCGACTGTTCAACTCGCACAGCGCTGAATGTCTCCGGCCCGGCGGCCGCCCGATCCGGCGGCCAGCCATCCTGACGGCGGCAGTGACGGCCCATGAATATGGCGCGCGGGTCGCTCTGTTCGAAAAATCGGACAAGATCGGCGGCACATCGGCCTGGTCCGGTGGGCAAATCTGGATACCCAATCATCCCCATATGGCCAAGGGCCGGACCGACAGCCGGGAAGAGGCGCTGACCTATTTGAGCGCCCTCTCGCATGGCATGATCGATGCGGCGATGGCCGAAACCTTCGTGGATACAGGCGCGGACATGATCCGCTTTCTGGAGACCCGCACGCCGGTCCAATTCTACAGCATTCCCGATTTCCCCGATTATCATTCCGAATTTCCCGGCGCCAAGCGCACCGGCGGGCGGACGCTGGAATGTCCGCCTTTCCCCTATCAGGAACTGGGCGACTGGTCCGACCGGATGGAGGCGTCGCCTTATTATCCCGACTACACCATGACCGTCGGTGAAACGACGCTCGGCCAGCCCGTGCCCCAACCCGCCAGTGCGGAGGTGAAGGCACAGCGGCGCGCGGTCGATGCACGCGGCATGGGGGCGGCATTGGTCGGGCGGTTGATGAAGGCCTGCCTCGACCGGGGCATTGAACCCCAGACCGGCAAGCGCGCGATGGAACTGATCATGGACGGCGCGGCCGTGGCCGGGGTGCGGTTCGAGGATGGCAGCACGGCGCATGCGTCCAATGTCGTGATCGCGACCGGCGGCTTTGAATGGAACAAGGATCTGGTGCGGGCCTTCACCCGTGGGCCGATGACGCATCCGGTGTCGGTGCCGACCAATAGCGGCGATGGCCTGAAAATAGCGATGCGGGTCGGCGCGATGCTGGGCAATATGCGCGAGGCCTGGTGGATGCCGGTGATCGAAGTGCCGACTGACCTCAACAGCATGGGGCGCCAGCTTTTCACCTATGAGCGAACCATGCCCGGCGGGCTGATGGTCAATCGCAAGGGCAAGCGGTTCACCAATGAGGCGTCCAATTACAATGCGTTCGGCGCGGCTTTCCATGAGCAGGATGTCAGCGCCTTCACCTATGCCAACCTGCCCTGCTGGTTCATCTTCAACGCCGCCTTCTATGGCCATTATCCGTTCCTCGTCGGCGGTCTGACCGACAGTTTCGAGGCTGGGGCGACGCCACCGCAATGGGTGCCCGGCGCGCCGACGCTGCGCGCGTTGGCGGAAAGGGTGGGCATTGATCCCGATGGCCTCGAAAAGACGGTGGCCCGGTTCAATCATCATGCCGAACAGGCCGATGATCCCGATTTCCAGCGGGGTGAGGCGAATAACGACCTATGGTGGGGCGACCCGCGCTGGCGCGGGGACAAGCGCGCGACGCTGGGGCCGCTGGGCGATGGACCCTATTATGCGATCGAGGTGAAATCGGGCGCGCTGGGGACCAAGGGCGGTCCGTTGACCGATACGCGCTCGCGCGTCCTCAATGTGGATGGTCAGGTTATCGAGGGGCTGTATTGCGCGGGGAACGCGATGGCATCGCCCATGGGGATGACATATGGCGGCGCCGGGGGAACGCTCGGCCCGGCCATGGTGTTCGGCTATCTGGCGGGCAAGGATGCGGGCGAACGCAGCGGCGGGACGATGGGCTAAGGGCGCGTCGCCAATCGTTCAGCATCGATCTATTCCGGGTCTGCCAGAATGGGAATCAATGCTGTGGGACAGGGGACGCATGCCGCTATTACGGGACGGAAAATTGAAGATCGGCCGCCGATCGGGTGCGCTGATGCTGGCGGCGTGGCTGCTCGCGACGGGTGCAACCGCTGCGCAGGCGGCGACCTATTATATCGACGCCAATCTGGGGCAGGACAGCAATGCCGGGTCTGCCACTGCGCCCTGGCGGTCGCTGGGGCGGATCAAGGCCACGTCCTTGCAACCGGGCGATCATATTCTTCTGGCGGCAGGATCGGTGTGGAAGGAGCCGCTGGTCATCACCCGGTCGGGCCGCAAGGATGCGCCGATCACGGTCGGCCCGACCGGCATGGGCCAGCGCCCGCGCATCGATGCAGGCGGGGTCGCCGCGCATGGCGTCGCCATCCTGAACGCCGAATATGTGCGGATCAGCGGTTTGGAAGTCACCAATGACGGCCCGCCCGCCGGGTCGCGCTTTGGCGTGCTGGTGTCGGCGCAGGACAGCGGGGTGACGCGCGGCATCCGCATCAGCGACATGTATATTCATGACGTGCGCGGCACCAACGACCGCAAGGATAATGGCGGCATCGTCTTCAGCGCGCTCGGCCTCAAGCAACCGACCCGGTTTGAGGATATCCGCATCGAGCGCAACATCGTCTGGCGCGTCGACCGGTCGGGCATTGCCGGGATCAGCGACCAGGTGACGAAGGCGCGCTGGTTCCCCAGCGCCGGGGTAGTGATCCGCGACAATCTGGTCGAGGATGTCGGCGGCGACGGCATCGTCCCGCGCGGCACGGACGGCGCGCTGATCGAGCATAATATCGTGCGCTATGCGGGCAGCCGCGCGCCCGGCTATACCGCCGCGATCTGGCAATGGAGCACCGACCACAGCCTCATTCAGTTCAACGAGGCGGCCTTTACCCGCACCCGCTATGATGGGCAGGGGTTCGATTCCGATTTCAATTCGCGCCGCACGACGATCGCCTATAATTATAGCCATGATAATGCGGGCGGATTTCTGCTCGTCTGTTCGCCCAAGCGTAGCGATCAGGATAATCTGGGCAATCGCGGCACGGTGGCACGCTCCAATGTCAGCCGCAACGATGGCAGCCGGGCGTTCCAGCTGGCGGGGACGGTCGCCGATGTCCTGATCGAGGGCAATGTCGTCCATGTCGGCCCGAAGCAGGACATACAGATGGTGATCGCCACCCAATGGGATGGCTGGGCCAGCGACGTCCGCTTCCGCAACAATGTCTTCGCGGTGGCAGGCACGGTGCGCTACGGCCATGAGGTCGGCCGCAACGGGCCGGATTATTTGATCGAGCCGGGTTTTGGTCCCGCCACCCATATCCGTTTCCAGGGCAACCGCTTTCTCGGCCGCCATATCGACCCGCCGCAGGATGAGAAGGGCGTGATGCAGCCCGACTATGCGCCGCCGGAGGTCGACTGGGCGGTGCCTATGTTCGATCCGGCGAACCCCGATGGCTTTGCCGCCTTCATGGTGCGGCATCGCGGCTGGATGGAACAGATGCTGGCCCGCGAAATGGGCGCACCGGTTGTCCCGTTAGAGCCGATGCAGACATCCTTCGTCGAGGCGCGGCGATAGCGGACAGGCTGGCGTCGCGGGCTGATCCCCCTATAGTCCTGACCATGGACAAAGGGGGGATGAGGCAGCGATGATCCTGAGCGCAGACGCGCTGGCCGCGCTGGCGGCAAGTCACCCGGCG
>NZ_JPPQ01000083.1:7273-19699 GCF_000743655.1 Sphingobium sp. ba1 | reverse complement strand
CATTCCCGCGCAGGCGGGAATCTATCTCCCACCTTATCGCCTTGATTTAAGGTTCGGAGATGGATCCCCGCCTGCGCGGGGATGACGTTAAAATGAGCGCAGCGAGAATTTCGCGCAACGATGCTCAAAACAGAAACGGTCCTTTTCGACCCGTGCCGTCTTGTAGATGGCGCGACGGGCGCTATATCCCGGTTTCAGAAAGAAACTGATTAAGGTTATAATCGCTCGTCGTTCTATCCCTTGCTTTGGTCGAAGGCCGTTAACGGGCTGCCGGCTCATTCAGCAAAGGGCAAGACAAGCAGATGTAACCAAACGGCACACCCAGCCGAAAGCAGAATAAGAAAGGCGCAGGCCATGTTGGCATTTTTGAAATCCGAATTGTTCCTGCGCTTTGCGGGCGGTTTTGCGATTGGTCTTGTTGGCATGGTCCTGTTGCAGCCCGACGAGCAGCCGATCCTGAGCACGTCTGCGATCGCGGCGACTGGCAGTTCCAGTGCGGCGCTCTAACCGCCTGATCTTGACCCTGTTGGCGGGCTTCGCGCTCGCCAGTCCTTTGCACGCCGAGCGCACGGTGCTTGCGCCGGTCGCTACGATCGACGCCGCGCCCACGCGCGCGCTGGAGACGGCCGTGTTTGCGGGCGGCTGCTATTGGGGTGTCGAGGGCGTCTTTTCCCATGTGAAGGGCGTGCAACTCGTCAAATCGGGCTTTACGGGCGGGCCGAATAACCGCCGCGTGGACTATGAGATGGTCAGCGGCGGCAATACCGGCTTTGCCGAAGCCGTGCGTGTCACCTATGATCCCAAGCAGGTCAGCTATGGCACGCTGCTGCGTGTCTTCTTATCCGTAATCGCCGATCCCACCACGCTGAACCAGCAGGGGCCGGATCGCGGCACGCAGTATCGCAGCGCGCTCTATCCGTTGAATGCCGAGCAGGGGAAGGCGGCGAATGCCTATCTCGCCCAGCTCAGCAAGGCAGGTCTATGGCGCGATCCGATCGTGACCAAGGTGGAGCGGTTCACCGGCTTTCAGGACGCCGATAGCTATCACCAGGATTTCATGCGCAAGAACCCGCGCCACCCCTATATCCAGCGCTGGGACGCGCCCAAGCTGGCGGCGTTCAAGACGATGTTTCCGGCCCTGTATCGGGACAAACCGTCCGCCTGAATGGGCGACGCAGTTCGTCCCGACTATCCAGGCTTAGAAGTCCACCGTTGCCGACAGCCATAGCCGACGACCTTCCTGATTGATCGCATAGGCCGACGTGAACACGTCAGCGCCGTCACTGTCATAGGACAGATATTCGGCATAGTCGGTGTCCAAGATGTTGTTGACGGTGGCCGCCAGGCGGAAGGCGGGCGTGATCTGATACGAGCCGCCGATATGAAACAGCTCATAGCCCCGGAAGTCGCCAACGCCCGCCCGGTCATCAGCGTCGTTGCGGAAACGGCTCGACCGGATTTCGGCGCGCGCCCAGACACTGGCCTTGTCGCCCAGCTTCCAGCGTAGATTGCCGTTCAGCATATGTTTGGGCATGCCGACCAGGGGTTGTCCTTCATTCGGCCCGCTCAACTGCTCGCTGTCGGTATAGGTGTAATTGAGCACCAGCGAGACGGCGGGCGAGAAAGTGAACCGGGTCGCGACCTCTGCACCGCGTGTCCGGGCCTTGTCGATATTGATCGACTGACTGAACTGCTCGATCGTCGGGAAATTGCCGACATCGACGCAACCTGGCCGATTGGGGGATGCGGCGAACTGGCAGTTGGGTACGAAGACGCCGGAGGTGATCCGGTCATTAAAGTCATTGTTGAACAGGGTGACGTTGCCGCTGAAAAAGCCATGGCTATCATAATAGAGGCCAGCTTCGTAGCTGGTGCTGGTTTCGGGACTCAGGCCTGGCGTACCGAGCAAAGGTAGCGTGCCCTGCCTGCCGAAGCCGATGATCCCCTCGGCAATCTGTTCGACGCGCGGCGTTTTGAAGCCGCGGCTGACGCCGCCCTTGAGCGTCACATTGTCGTTGATGTTCCACACCGCATAGGCGCGCGGCGACCATTTGCTGCCAAAGGTCGAGTGATCGTCATAGCGCGCGCCGCCGGTCAGGTTGAAGCCGTCGACGATCGTCCAGGTGGCTTCGGCGAAGCCCGCCCATTGGGTGAAGGTGAAGGGTTCGGGCGCGACGCCCTCGACCATGCGGGCCTTCCAATATTGGCCGCCGACCGTGAAGGCGAGCGCGCCGACCTTACCCGCGAAGCGCGAGTCGATGATATCGTTGCGCGCTTCAAGCGTGCGGGCGCTGCCCGGCGTCGCGCCAGGCGTGCCGTTGGGGATGAGGCGGCCGATGGTTTCCGTGTCGTTGCGGGTCAGCGTCGTGTCGAGCTGGCCGAAACCCATACGCCAGCTATGGGCGAGGACATAATTGCTGCGGTTGAACTGCTGTTCCGGGGCATAGCCGCCTGATCCCAGCGTCCCCAGCCGCCCTTCGCTATTGTCATAGCTCTGCTCGTTGCGATCATATTCGATCCACAGGTCATGGTCGGCATGGGGGGTGAAGGTCAGGCGACCGCCATAGGTGTAGATGTCCGACCGCACCGGATTGCGGCCGAGCGTCAGCGCCGGATCGCCGGGAATGGGAATGTCCGATCCCTCGCGGTGGAACACGCTGCCGCGCAGGGTCAGGCCGACGAGATTGTCGATCACCGGACCCTGGGCAAAGCCGTTGATCGACTGGATATTGCCGAAGCGATCATCGCCCTGGATGGTGCTTTCGGCGGTGGCAGTGCCGACCCAGCGGTCCCCGACCTTGCGCGTGATGATGTTGACGACGCCGCCCATCGCGTCCGACCCGTAGAGGGTGGACATCGGCCCACGCACGACCTCGATCTGTTCGATGGCGGAGAAGGGCGGCAGGAAGCTGGTGGAGGTTTCGCCGAACCCATTGGGGGTGACGCCGCCCGGCGCATTCTGGCGGCGGCCGTCGATCAGCACCAGCGTATAGTCGCTGGGCATGCCGCGAATCGAGATGTTGAGGCCGCCGGTCTTGCCCGCTTCACCGCCGACATCGACACCCTGCACATCCTGCAGGGCTTCGGCCAGACTGCCGAACCGCTTTTCCTGCAACTCCTCGCGGCCCAGCACGGTGATGCTGGCGGGGGCCTCAACGATGTCCTGGGCGTAACCGGCGGCGGTGACGACGATCGCGTTCGACTGGTCTTCCGCCTCTTCGGGGGCCTGGGCCATGGCCGTCCAAGGCGACAATCCGGCGACCAGCGCCAGCATGCTGACGCGCAGCCGGTTGGATCGTGACGACAGCAAGGAACCCCGATTCATCAATATTCACCCCAGTTAATATTGCGAGTAAGTCGCAGTATATGGCGTGCCGATGAAGGGTGGGGGCGCTATCGTCAAGTGGGGGAGGTGCGCCAGACGGGCGCGGCAATACTTTGTTACAAAAGGCGCATTGGCCACGCGCAACCAAAAAGGGCGGCACCTTGCGGCACCGCCCTCTGTATCTTTCAAGCCCTGACGGACGCGCTTATTTCGGCGCGAGGACCATCAGCATCTGGCGGCCTTCCATGCGGGGATAGGCTTCGACCTTGGCGGTTTCGGCGACATTTTCCGCGACCCGCTGGAGCAGGGCCATGCCGAGCTGCTGGTGGCTGAGTTCGCGACCACGGAAGCGCAGGGTGATTTTCACCTTGTCGCCATCCTCGATGAAACCATGGACCTTCTTCATCTTCGTATCATAGTCATGATCGTCGATGTTCGGACGCATCTTGATCTCTTTGAGTTCCTGCGTCTTCTGGGTTTTGCGGGCGATATTCGCCTTTTTCTGGGCTTCGTATTTGAACTTGCCGATGTCCAGAAATTTGCAGACCGGCGGGTCCGCGGTCGGAGAGACTTCGACCAGGTCGAGGCCGACATCGGCCGCCTGTTCGATCGCTTCCTGCGTAAACATCACACCCAGATTCTCGCCTTCCCCGTCAATCACGCGGACTTTGGGGACCGTGATGAATTCATTGTAGCGAGGGCCGGATTTCGGCGGCGGCGCCAGTGGGCGGCGCATCATTGGGGGACGTATAGCAGTATCTCCTATGGTCGTTGCAAAAACGAGTGACTCTTAGCGGCTTTTTGGCAAAGCCGAAAGGGGTCCGTGGTCCGCGCAAGCGGAATCACGAACCCTGTGGCATTGCTGCCTCAATACATATCGGGCGAACGGACCTCATTTGCAAGGCGCGAAATCACCTCGTCGAGCGAAAGGAAGGTCTGGCCGTCGCTGCCCAGCACGCGCAGCGCGACCTTGCCTTCCTCCGCCTCGCGGCGTCCCACGACCAGCAGATTGGGGACTTTGGCGAGGCTATGTTCGCGCACCTTGTAATTGATCTTCTCGTTGCGGATGTCGGCTTCGGCGCGGATACCCGCCGCCCGTAGCTTTGCCAGCACCTCGGCCGCATAGTCGTCGGCGTCCGAGACGATGGTCGCGACCACCGCCTGCACCGGTGCAAGCCAGAGCGGGAAGCGACCGGCATAATGTTCGATCAGGATGCCGATGAAGCGTTCATAGCTGCCGAAGATCGCGCGATGGAGCATGACGGGCCGGTGCCGTGCGCCATCTTCGCCCACATAGCTGGCATCGAGTCGTTCGGGCAGCACGCGGTCCGACTGGATCGTGCCGACCTGCCATGTGCGGCCGATCGCGTCGGTCAGATGCCATTCCAGCTTGGGCGCGTAGAAAGCGCCTTCGCCGGGCAGTTCTTCCCAGCCATATTCCGGCGTGTTGAGACCCGCGGCGGCTACCGCGTCGCGCAGCTCATTCTCGGCCTTGTCCCACATTTCTTCGCTGCCGAACCGCTTTTCGGGGCGCAGCGCCAGCTTGATCGAGTAAGTGAAGCCGAAATCCTTGTAGATGCGATCGGCCAGCGCGCAGAAGGCGCGGACTTCCTCGACGATCTGGTCCTCGCGGCAGAAGATGTGCGCGTCGTCCTGCGTGAACTGGCGCACCCGCATCAGGCCGTGGAGCGCGCCATGCGGTTCATTGCGATGGCAGCAGCCATTTTCATAGAGGCGCATCGGCAGGTCGCGATAGCTTTTGATCCCCTGGCGGAAGATCAGCACATGCGCCGGGCAGTTCATGGGCTTCAAGGCCATCCAGTCGGCATCGTCCGACACTAGCGGGCCTTCATCCTCGACATTGGGCACTTCATCGGGAATCACGAACATATTTTCGCGATATTTGCCCCAATGGCCCGAAATCTCCCACTGGCGCGCGTCCATCACCTGCGGCGTCTTGACCTCGCGATAGCCCCCATCGTCGATGGCGCGGCGCATATAGGCTTCGAGCTGACGCCAGATGAGATAGCCCTTGGGGTGCCAGAAGACGCTGCCATGCGCTTCCTGCTGCAGGTGGAACAGGTCCATCTCCGCGCCCAGCTTGCGATGGTCGCGCTTGGCCGCTTCTTCTAGGCGCGTGAGATGCTCGGCCAACTGCTTCTTGTTGAGCCAGCCAGTGCCGGTGATGCGGCTGAGCATCGCATTTTTCTGATCGCCGCGCCAATAGGCACCGGACACGCGCGTCAGCTTGAACGCATCCGGGTTGAGCCGCCCGGTGGACGCGAGATGCGGACCCCGGCACATGTCGTACCAGCCATCCCCCGAATGATAGACCGTCAGCGGTTCGTCGCCGGGCAGTTCGGCCGCCCATTCCGCCTTGAACGTCTCGCCTGCAGCCTGCCATTGCGCGATCAGCGTCTCGCGGTCGATCTCCTTGCGGATCAACGGCTTGTCGGCGGCGATGATGCGGCGCATCTCCGCCTCGATCGCGGGCAGATCGTCGTCGGTGAAGGGGCCACGATCCGCGCTGGGTGCGAAGTCATAATAGAAGCCGTCGTCGGTCGACGGGCCAAAGGTGATCTGGGTGCCGGGAAACAGGTGCTGGACCGCTTCGGCCAGCACATGGGCAAAGTCATGCCGCGCCAGTTCCAGCGCATCGGCCTCATCCTTGGCCGTCACCAGCGCGAGCGCTGCGTCCTGCTCCAGCGGGCGCATGATGTCGCGCAATTCGCCATCGACCCGCGCCGCGATCGCCGCCTTGGCGAGGCCCGGCCCGATCGCTGCCGCAATATCCGCCGGGGTAGTGCCGGGCGCGACTTCACGCACGGAACCGTCGGGCAGAGTGATTTTGAGCATGGCGGACACGGGATTTCCTTGAAATACGGGCAAGTCGCGGCCCCAAAAGCCGCGCCTTCCCCATAAATGGGCGGTTCGGCCTGTCAAGGGAAGGGGGTGGGGAATGCGCGTGCAGCGGTGTCAATGTAACTTGACATATGCGGCGCGAGAAATGTAAAGGGTGCTTGTCATCATATGTAGGAGGGCTGACATGACCAACGCATCCCGAAACCCCGCCTATCGGCGCTATACCGGCCGTATGATTCCGCTCAGCCTTGCCTATGTCGGTGCCGTGGGGCTGGCATCCTGGCTGATCCCTGACGGCGCGGCGGCGAATGTCGCGACCGTGGCGATCGCGCTGGTGCCCGGCCTTGCCGCCCTGGGCTGGATCTGGGCGATGGCGCGTTTCCTCGCGGAACTGGACGATGAATATCTGCGCATGTTGGAAATACGCAAATTCCTGATCGCTACCGGCTTTGCCCTGGCGATTACCAGCGTCTGGGGGCTACTCGAACTCTTTACCAATGTGCCTGCGCTGCCGATCTTTTTCGTCTGGCCATTATGGTGCGTGGGACTGGCTGTAGGTCAGTTGGTCAATTGGCGGCAAACCGGCGCGGCGGGCTGTGCGTGAAGAATCGGCTCAAGCAGCTGCGTGCCGAGCGGGCGTGGAGCCAGGGCGATTTGGCAGCGCAGCTTGGCATATCGCGCCAGAGCGTCAATGCGATAGAAACGGGCAAATATGATCCGTCGCTGCCGCTCGCCTTTCGGATTGCCGACTTGTTCGGCGCGCGGATAGAGGATATTTTCCTGCGGGATGTGCAGCAGCAGGAGGCATGAATATGCGAGGCTATGGACTGGCGGCGGCGCTGTTCTGCCTGTGCGCCTTGGCCGGTGCGGCGCATTTCTGGTTGCTGCCTCTGCCCGACGGGATGTCCGCTGCCGATCCTGTCGTGAAGGCGAGCGTTCGCACGAGCCGCGTCGAGCGTTGGCGTTACCTTCCGGTGCTTCGTTAGATCAGGCCAGCAACAGCCGCGCGTTGTCGTCGGTCGCTTGCAGGAAGCCGACGGGGCCGCCGACATCGATGCCGCTCGGTAGGGCCTCCGCCGTCATTCCGCACAGCGCCAGCCCGCTCTGGCAGGCGCTGATCGCGACGCCCAGCGCCTGGGCTTCGGCCAGCACGGCGGCGAGATCGGGCAATCCCGCTGCCCGGTGGGCGTCATCCTGAGGCGCGACGATGGGTGCGCGCAGCAGGCTCACGGCGTCGAGTTGCAGGAACAAGGCCGCCGCGCCGCCCAGCGCGGCATGGGCACTCGCCACGATCAAAGCGCCGCGCAACCGCTCGGCATCGGCCGTCGCGACGATGATCCTCAGGGGACGCATAGATGCGCGGCGCAGGCGGGGCAGGCCGGGTCTTTGGGTACGTCGAGCGTGCGGAAACGCATGGAGAGCAGGTCGGCGATCAACAAGCGTCCGGCCATGTCCGCGCCGAACGGCACCAGCGCGCGGATTACCTCCAGCGCGGCGAGGCTGCCCATCGCGCCGGTCAGGGCGCCGATGACGCCGGTTTCTGCGCAGTTACGCTCCGGCGCATCCTGTGCTTCGCCGACCAGGCAGCGGTAGCAGGGCTTGTCCGTTTCCCATCCGCGATAGGTGGCGATCTGCCCCTCGAACGGCCCGACCGCCGCAGACACCAGCGGAATACGCAAGCGGTGCGCGGCGTCGGCCACCGCCAACCGGGTGGTGAAACTGTCGCTGCCGTCCAGCACGACATCGGCATCGCGCAGCATCAGCGCGGCATTATCGGCATCGATCCGGGCGTTGATCGGGATCAGCTTAATGTCGGGGTTCAGCCGGGCGACCGCCACCATCGCCGCTTCCGCCTTGGGCGCGCCGACATCGGCTGTGTCGAACAGGATTTGCCGTTGCAGGTTAGACAAAGCGACATCGTCATCGTCGATCACCCGGATCGTGCCGACGCCTGCCGCCGCCAGATAGAGGATCGCCGGGCTGCCGATACCGCCAGCGCCGATCAGCGCGACATCGGCCGACAACAGCCGCGCCTGGCCCGCCCCGCCGATTTCCTTGAGGACGATATGCCGGGCATAGCGATCGAGCTGATCGTCGGTCAGCGTCACGGCGCGTCGGACCACAGGAAGCGCACCTGCGAGCGCATCCAGCGAGGCCCGGTCGGCCGATTGTCATCGCCGGTCTGGCGCGATGTGCCGATCGTGCGGCCGTCCACCGTGACAGGTTTCACTACAACCTGATCGTTTCGGAACGAATTGCCGAGGCTGGTGAGGATGCGGCGGCTGATGAACTTTTCCACATCCGGGCAATTGCTGTTGACCGGCGCGATCTTCATCGGTTTTCCGTTCTCCGACAGCAGGAACAGAACATCGATTTCGAGCAGGCGCGATCCTTCATAGGGCACGGCACCGCTGCAGTCTCCGCGACGATAGAGCTTGGCCACTTCCTCCGACCAGCGGGGCGATATCTTGCGCCCCAGCCAGCCGTCGATCACCGGCACGCTCGCCAGATCAGTCGGCATGGGCGGCGCGTCCGCGCCCGCCACCGGGGTTGCGGCCAGCATCAGCGAAAGCAGCATCGTCATTCTGTCACACTCCTGTCGAACCGAAGCCGCCCTGTCCGCGTTCGGTATCGTCCAGCCTATCGACTTCGACGAAGCTGGCAAGCTGAACGGGCGCGACCACCAACTGGGCGATGCGGTCGCCGCGCCGGATCGGGAAGGGCACGTCGCCTAAGTTGATGAGGATGATCTTCAACTCGCCGCGATAGTCTGCGTCGATCGTGCCGGGCGTGTTGGGCAGGCTGATGCCGTGTTTGAGCGCCAGGCCCGACCGGGGGCGAACCTGCACCTCATAGCCTTGCGGAATCGCCATGGCGAAGCCGGTGGCGACGGCGTGCCGCCCCCCCGGCTGCAGGATCAGCTCTTCTGCCGACACCACATCCATACCCGCGGCATGAGCAGTGGCATAGGCGGGGACGGGCAGTCCCTCGCCATGGGGCAGGCGTTTGAGCTGGATATCAATCGGCGTGAGGGGAGAGGGCATCAGCAACCTTTTCGATGAGTTTTTGCGCGACCTGATCCTTGGGCATGACGGGCCAGGCGTCGATGCCGGACGCGGTGACGATCTGCACCGCATTGGCGTCGCCGCCCATCACGTCGCCCGATACGTCATTGGCGACGATCCAATCCGCGCCCTTGCGCGCCAGCTTGGCTTGCGCATGTTCGGCGATCTTCTGCGTCTCGGCGGCGAAGCCGATGAGCAGGGTGGGGCGCTGGGCATGGTGGCCGAGCGTCGCGAGGATATCGGGGTTCTCGACGAGCGCGAGCGGCACGGGCTGGCCGGTGCCATCCTTTTTGAGCTTCTGGTCGGCGGCATCGGCGGTGCGCCAGTCGGCGACGGCCGCAACCATGATCGCGGCGTCGGCGGGGAGGGCGCTCTCGACCGCTACCAGCATTTCGCGGGCGGTCTCTACATCGATGCGCGTGACGCCCTGGGGCGTGGGCAGATGCACTGGCCCCGCCACCAGCGTAACCCGCGCGCCCGCTTGCGCAGCGGCTGCGGCGATGGCGAAGCCCTGTTTGCCCGACGATCGATTGGCGATGTAGCGGACGGGGTCGATCGGCTCATGGGTGGGGCCGGCGGTGATGAGGATATGCCTGCCGCGCAAGCTCGAACCGAACAGAGGCGGAGAGAAATCCGGCTGTCCGTCGAGCGGATCACCGCTCTTTGGCATCGCCAACAGCCGCTCGATCTCCGCGACGATGGCTTCAGGTTCGGGCAGCCGTCCGGTGCCAAATTCGCCGCACGCCA
This sequence comes from Sphingobium sp. ba1, assembly GCF_000743655.1. NCBI lineage: Bacteria > Pseudomonadati > Pseudomonadota > Alphaproteobacteria > Sphingomonadales > Sphingobiaceae > Sphingobium > Sphingobium sp. ba1. Next base: position 9,700 of record NZ_JPPQ01000083.1, on the reverse strand, counting down.
TCGCGCCATCGTCTGGCGTCATGATGTGGACGCCGTCGGCGTGGAGCCGCTCCAGATTGCGCTGGGTCGCGCGATGATGCCACATCCGCACATTCATGGCGGGCACGGCTAGCACTGGCTTGTCGGTCGCGAGCAGCAGCGTGGTGGCGAGGTCGTCGGCAATACCGTTCGCCATCTTGGCGAGGATGTTGGCCGTCGCGGGCGCGACCACGACCAGATCGGCCTGACGGCTCAATTGGATATGGCCGATTTCCTGTTCGTCCTTCAGGTTGAACAGGTCGGTAAAGACCGGGTTTTCGGTCAGTACCCCTAACGACAGCGGCGTGACGAACTCCTGCGCGGATTGGGTGAGGACCGCCCGCACCGTCATCCCGCGCTTGCGCAGCAGGCGCACGAGTTCGAGCGACTTGTACGCCGCAATGCCGCCGGAGATGATGAGGAGGATGCGGGGGGTCATTCGCCGAGATTATCCAATTCCGCGCGGCACAGCGCGCGTAGTTCATCCAGTTTGGTCGTTGCCGTGTCCCAGATGCGCCAAGGAATGATCGCAGGATAGTCGTGACTGATGACATTGCGCATCTGATATATGGCGGCCCATGGAACCGTCGGGTGTCGCGCTTTGATATCCTCCGATAATTTATGGGCTGCCTCGCCGATGTGCAGCAGACGGAAGGATGTCAGATCGATCTCGTCCTGATCGCGCAAGAATGGTTCTTCCGTCAATATCGTCAATCGGCGACGGATATGGTCGATCAATTCGATGATCAGCTCCAGCCGATCAATGTCTCGATTGAGCGTCACTGTCAGAAAATAGCGACCATGTCCGATTCCGCCGCTGCGCGGATTCGGGGTCTCATAGCCGCACGTTCGACCAGATCGACCGGATTCTGCATGAAATCTGCCAGTTGCAACTGCACGCCGATAAACTCCAGCAGGCCCATGCGACTATTGCTGTCGATCTCACACATCAGATCAACGTCCGAATCCGCACGCGCTTCACCACGCGCTACCGATCCAAACAGGGCAAGCGAGGTGATTCCCGCTGCACGCAGTTCCGCCTCATGCGGTTTGATCCGGGCAATGGCTTCTTCGCGGGTCATAGCGATGAAGATAATAGCAATGTCGCCCCAACGCCAGCCGCCGCGGCCATGATCGCCACCACCGCATAGCGCCAGCCGCCGCCCACGCGGATCAGCTTCACTTCGGTCAGCGGGGGCGGGGGCGGTGCGCCGCCTTTCTCCGGGAAAGCATCTTCGATCCGGCGGACGAGGCCCGGCAGTCGCTGCAAGGTGCGCCAATTTTCGATCAGCGTATCGGCGGCCTTGGCCTCCGGCCCCAGTTCGTCGCGCAGCCAGCCCTTCACATAGGGGCCGCTGGTTTCCCACAGGTTGATGTCGGGGTCGAGCGAGGTTGCCACGCCCTCCACCATCACCATCGTCTTTTGCAGCAACAGCAAGTGCGGCTGCGTCTGCATGTCGAAGTCGCGGGTGATGGCGAACAGGCCGTCCAGCATCCCGCCGACCGACAATTCGCGCACCGGCTTGCCGCGCATCGGTTCGCCCACGGCGCGCAGGGCGGTCGCGAATTCGGCCATATCATGGTGCGCGGGCACATATTGCGCCTCGAAATGGATTTCTGCGACGCGCTTGTAATTGCCGGTGATCAGGCCGTAGAGAATTTCCGCCAGCCACATGCGCGCGCGCCGGTCGATCCGCCCCATGATGCCGAAGTCGATCGCGACGATGTCGCCATTGGCCGTCACGAACAAATTGCCCTGATGCATGTCGGCGTGGAAGAATCCCTCCGCAATCGCCTGCCGCAGGAAGGCGTTGACCAGCCGCGCGGCGATGGCGGGCAGGTCATGCCCCGCCGCGATCAGCGCCTCGCGGTCGGAAATCTTGATCCCGTCGATCCATTCCATCGTCATGACCTTGCCGGTCGTGCGATCCCAATCGATCGTGGGAATGCGATAGCCGGGCTCGGCGACCATCGTTTCGGCGAGTTCCGACGCGGAGGCGGCTTCGCGCCGCAGGTCGAGTTCGCGCGCTGTCCAGCGCTTCATATTGGCGATGACGAGGCGCGGGCGCAGCCGGGCGATTTCGCCGCCCAGTTGCTCGATATGGGCGGCTGCCCATTCATAGGTCATGATGTCGCGGTTGAATTGCTCCGCGACGCCGGGGCGGATGACCTTGACCGCGACATCGCGGCCATCGGTGGTCAGCGCGCGATGCACCTGCGCGATGGACGCTGCACCCACCGGCGCTTCATCGAAGCGCGCATAGATGGCCTCCAGCGGTCGGCCGAAGCTCGTTTCAATCTGCTTGCGGATCGTATCGAAGGGGACGGGCGGGAGCGCGTCCTGCAGGCGCAGCAGGTCAAGCGTCGCTTCCTCCCCGACCAGATCGGGGCGGGTCGCGAGCGTCTGCC
>NZ_JPPQ01000083.1:6369-7263 GCF_000743655.1 Sphingobium sp. ba1 | reverse complement strand
GGCAACCTTCCAGAGCGCTTCCATAAGGCAGCGCCCCGTCCGGTGAACACGCCTCTAAGCGGGGAGGCCTGACCCGTCAAATGCTTTTTGCATTTTTGTTTCAGAAATTTTTGCAGGTTAAGGGCTACACCCGGTTCGACGCGACCATGGCCAAGGGTGACAGGTAGAATGAGTTTGCAGGATGCCGACGCGAATGACGCGGGATTCGGCGCACGCATAAGAAGCGCGATCTTCTGGCGCTCCGGCAGCCAGATCGTCTCGCAGATGATGAGCTGGGTCGTGACCCTGGCGGTCATACGCCTGCTCGATCCGGCGGACTATGGTCTGTTCGCCATGACGCAGGTGATCCTGAACTTTGCGACCTTCTTGAATGGCTATGGCCTGGTGAGCGCGTTGGTCCAGTCCGATTCGGTCACGCCGCACCGGTTGCGGCAGGCATTTGGCATCATGCTGCTGCTCAATGGCGCACTGGCGGCGCTGCAACTGGCGATCGCGCCGATCGCGGCGGACTATTATGACCAGCCGATGGTCGCGGACCTGCTGCGGGTGCAGGCGCTGCTCTACCTATCCACACCCTTCATCTCGATTCCCGAAGCCATCATGGGACGGGCGCTGGATTTCAAACGGCCTGCCTTGGTCAATCTGATCGCGGCCTTCGCCTCGGCGGCCGTTGCGCTCTATGGGGCGCTGTCCGACTGGGGGGTGTGGACGCTGGTGTTTGCGCCGATCGCGGGCTTCTGGATCAAGGGGCTCGGCTATATAATAGCGACGGGTTTCCGGCCGGTTCCTAGCTTCGATTTTCGCGGGACCGGGGCGATGGTGATTTATGGCGCGTCGTTGCTGGGCGGGCAGCTGTTCTGGATCGCGCAGAGTCAGGCGGATATCTTCATTGGC
>NZ_JPPQ01000083.1:4706-6359 GCF_000743655.1 Sphingobium sp. ba1 | reverse complement strand
GGCGGTGACGCCGGGGCTTGGCGAGGTGATGCGGTTCATTCCGTTGCAACAAGACCCGCCGGAGCATCAGCCCTTTCGCATGGCGGTGATGAAAGGCTTTGCTTCGCGCTTCGTCGTCGCGATGGAGCCGCAGGTGACGCAGGTCGCGCGCGAATTGATCGACGGGTTGATCGACCGGGGGTCGTGCGACTTCGTGGCGGATTTCGCCGAAATATTGCCGCTGCATATCTTCCTGACGCTGATCGATGTGCCTTTGTCCGACCGGCCGCGCTTGCGGGCGTTGGGCTCGCAACTCACGCGACCCGATGGGTCGATGACCGTCGAGCAACTGCGCGATGCGGCCGATGATTATCTCGCCCCCTATATCGCCGCGCGCATGGCCAATCCGGGGACCGACCTGTTCAGCCGCATCCTGTCCGAACCGGTCGAGGGCCGGGCATGGAGCGAGGATGAGGCACGGCGCATGTGCCGCAACCTGCTGTTCGGCGGACTGGATACGGTGGTGGCGATGGTCGGCATGGTCGCGCTGCATCTGGCACGGCATCCGCAGGACCAGGCGTTGCTGCGCGCGCGGCCGGAACTGATCCCCGATGCCGCCGACGAATTGATGCGTCGCTATCCCACCGTCTCGGTCAGCCGCAACCTCGTCACCGATGTCGAGGTCGATGGTGTGACGCTGAAGGCGGGGGACATCATCTATTTGCCGAGCGTCCTGCATAATCTGGACCCGGCGAGTTTTGATGCGCCTGAAGCCGTGCGGTTCGACCGCAAGCTCAATGCGACGCGGCATACGACGATGGGCGTGGGCGCGCATCGCTGCGTGGGGGCGGGACTTGCGCGGATGGAGGTGATCGTGTTCCTGCGCGAATGGCTTGGGCGGATGCCGACCGTTCGGCTCGACCCCGACCGTCCGGTGACGATGAAGGGCGGCAATGTCGGTGCCTGCACCGCGCTGCCGTTGCGCTGGGACTGATTGCCCCTCTTCATTTCGCGCGCGATCCGCTCTAAGGGCGGGCCGATGCCCAGTTCTCTTGTCGATCTTGTCCGTGCCGAATTGCTCCAGCCTGCCGATCCGCGCGCGGCGGCGATGGCGGGCGCGATCGCGGCGCGCTACCCGCAGGCGTCGCGGGCGGTGCTCTTCTATGGCTCTTGCCTGCGCGAAGCCAATCTCGACGGGCTGATGCTCGATTTCTACCTGATCGTGTCGGACTATCCGGCGGCCTATGGCAAAAGCTGGCTGGCGCGCGCCAATGCGCTGATCCCGCCCAATGTCTTTCCGTTCGAACATCAGGGATTGATCGCCAAATATGCCGTCCTGTCGGAAGCGGACTTTGCGCGGTTGAACAGTGTGGCGGCGGACAATGTCTCGGTCTGGGCGCGCTTTGCCCAGCCTGCGCGGCTGTTGTGGGCCGCCGACGATCTGGCGCGGCAGCGTGCGATCGTCGCGGTGGCGCAGGCCGCGCCGACTCTGTTGTCGCTGGCTCGGCCGATGGCCGATGGGAACGACGACGTGCTAGACTTGTGGCGCTGCGGCTTCACCCTGACCTATGCGGCCGAATTGCGCGCGGAGCGGAAAGGGCGGTCGCTTTCGATTGTCGATGCCGATCCTGATCGCTACCGGCGGTTGGGGGAGGCGGCGCTGGCGCAGGGCTT
>NZ_JPPQ01000083.1:0-4700 GCF_000743655.1 Sphingobium sp. ba1 | reverse complement strand
CGCATCTGTCCGCCATACTGGAAGGCCTTATCGGCTGGGATGGCAAGCAACAGCTCGACCGCCTCGCCCCACCCGATTTCCGTTCCCCCGCAGGCAGCACCCACGCGATCGACTATGCGGCCGAAGGCGGCCCGCGCGTCGAATTGCGGGTCCAGGCGCTCTATGGCCTCGCCGATCATCCCACCGTCGGCAATCAACGCATTCCCTTGGTCCTCTCGCTTACCTCGCCCGCCGGCCGCCCGATCCAGACCACCCGCGACCTGCCGGGCTTCTGGGCGGGCAACTGGCGCGATGTCGCCAAGGAAATGCGCGGCCGCTACCCGCGTCACCCCTGGCCCGATGATCCCACCGCCGCCAGCGCCACATTGCGCACCAAAAATGCAGATGCCCGCCGCAAGTCTTGACTTGCGCGCGCTCCGTGGTGCAACGCAGCAGGACGATTTACCGGAGTCCTTCGCGATGAACGCGCGCATCTATCAGATCCAGAAAAATGCCATGCAGTCGGGCAAGGCGCTGACCCATAAATGGGTGCTGGACTATGCGCCCGCGCAAGCCAAGACGCCCGATCCGCTGACCGGATGGGCAGGATCAGGCGACACGCAGCAGCAATTGAAGCTCAGCTTCCCGTCGCAGGAAGCGGCCATTGCCTATGCCCAAAAGCAGGGGATCGCCTACACCGTCATCCCCACCCCACCCAAGACACTGAAATTGCAGGCTTACGCGGACAATTTCCGCTAAGCGCCGCGCCCCTCGCGCAATTTCCGGGCGCGATGCTGCCCGATTGCCGCCTTATTCCCTTGCCAAAGAGCGGTCACGGGCGGCAAAAGCCGTGCTTTCACGGAAAGAATGACCAGAATGACGGATCGCACCGAAATTTTCGACAGCGTCGCGGCGCAGATCGCTCCCTTCAACAAAAAGGGGGTCGACCTCACCGAAACCACCAGCTTTGCAGGCGACCTGGAATGGGACAGCCTGACCGTGATGGATTTCGTCGCCGCCATCGAGGATGAATTCGACATCCTCATCACCATGAACATGCAGGCGGAGATCGAAACGGTCGGCCAGCTGGTGGACGCGGTAGCGAAGCTGAAGGGCTAAGCGCCCTCCCCTCCCTCCGTTCGGTTCGAGCGTGTCGAGAACAAGGCACCTCGTTCTCGACACGCTCGAACCGAACGGAGGTTTGACCAAGACGGATTTTAATCATGACCGACGCCGCAACGCTCACCCCCACGCGCGACCTGTTTTCCAAATTCGATCCCCTGATCGCGGAGCGCGAAGCGCTGCTCGCGACCGGCGTGCGCGATCCCTTCTCGATCGTGATGGACCAGGTGCTCTCGCCCACCCGCGCGATCATCAAGGGCAAGGAAACCATCCTGCTCGGCACCTATAATTATATGGGCATGACGTTCGATCCCGATGTGGTCGCCGCCGGCAAGAAGGCGCTGGACGAATTTGGCGCTGGCACGACCGGCAGCCGCGTCCTCAACGGCACTTATCAGGGCCATGCGGAAGTCGAGAAGGCGCTCAAGGAATTTTACGGCACATCGTCGGCGATGGTGTTTTCGACCGGCTATCAGGCCAATCTCGGCATTATTTCGACGCTGGCGGGCAAGGGCGACTATGTCATCCTCGATGCCGACAGCCATGCCTCCATCTATGACGGCTGCTTCCTGGGCGATGCCGAAATCGTCCGTTTCCGCCACAACAGCGTCGAGGATCTGGCCAAGCGCCTCGCCCGCCTGCCCGCCGACGCCTTGAAGCTCGTGGTGCTGGAGGGCGTCTATTCGATGCTCGGCGACATCGCCCCGCTGCCTGAGATGGTCGCCGCGATCCGCCAGCACCCCAATTGCATGATCCTGGTCGATGAAGCCCATGGCATGGGCTTTTTCGGTCCCAACGGCCGGGGCGTCTATGAAGAACAGGGCGTTGAGGACGATATCGATTTCGTTGTCGGCACCTTCTCCAAGTCGGTCGGCACGGTCGGCGGCTTCTGTGTCTCCAACCATCCCAAGTTCGAGATCATGCGCCTCGTCTGCCGCCCCTATGTCTTCACCGCCTCGCTGCCACCCAGCGTCGTCGCCACCGCCGCCACCAGCATCCGCAAGCTGATGCATGCGAGCGACAAGCGCGCGCATCTGTGGAAGAACAGCAAGCGGCTGCACCAGGGGCTGACTGACCTAGGCTTCACGCTGGGTACCAAGACCCCGCAATCGGCGATCATCGCGGTCATCCTGACCGATCAGGCGCAGGCCGTCGCCATCTGGCAGTCGCTGCTGGAACTCGGCCTCTACGTCAATATGGCGCGCCCTCCGGCGACCCCGACCGGCACCTTCCTGCTGCGCTGTTCGCTGTGCGCCGAGCATAGCGACGAACAGGTCGAACAGATCATCACAATGTTCGAAGCCGCTGGCAAGGCGACGGGGGCCATCGCCTGACCATTGCGCTAGGTTGTTTCGCTGGCGGTGCGGTTGGGCTAGTGTGAAAATCGATGGCACAGGGCGACTTCACGGACACAGAGCGCAGCGGCGCGCGCGGCATGGCCCGCCGCGCCCTGCCGCTGCTGCTCGTCCTGCTGCTGATCGGCTCACTCGGCGCGCTCATCTATAGCGCCAGCAACGCCACCCGCGATCATCAGCAGGCGTTGGTGGAGCAGAGGCGCAGCTTCGACATCATCGCCCTCGCCCGCGCGTTCGAAGCGCGCACCGCCCGCGCCGAAGTGACGCTGGCCCGCTATGTCATCAGCCTCGACACCGACACCGGCCGCCTGTTTCAGGACCAGTGGCGCGGTGCGGCCAGCCAGCTCAAGGCGCTGAACTATGCCACGCGCCATAGCGGCTGGCAGCGCGGCAATGTGCAGGCGCTGCAACGGGCCTTTGACGACCGCACCAAGACGCTGAACGAAATCGCCCTGCGCACGACCTATGGTCAGAAGATCGGCGCGCTCGGCCGCTTTCATCAGGCCGGCAGTTCGCGTGACCTCAAGCGCATCACCGCCCTGCTCGACATCGTCATCAAGGCCGAAAATGCGCGCCTGCGCGAACGCAGCCTGGCGGTAACGCTGGCGGGGGATCGCACTGAAACCATGGGCCGCACGTCCGGCCTGCTGGGCCTCGCCCTGCTCGTCTGCGTCCTCTTTGCCGCCTGGTTTGCCAATAATGCGCTGACCGACCGGCGTAATGCCCGGCGGCTTGCCGAAGCGGAAAGCGAGCGCGCCGACCGGCTCGACACCGCCGTCCGCGCGCGTACCGCCGAACTGACCGAAGCCTATGAGCGGTTGAAGCAGGAATCGACCGAGCGCGAGGCGGCCGAAGACCATCTGCGGCAAATGCAGAAAATGGATGCGGTGGGCCAGCTGACCGGCGGCATTGCCCATGACTTCAACAATATGCTGGCGGTCGTCGTCGGCGGACTGGAACTCGCCAAGCGCAAGATGCGGGTACAGCCGGAGGAAGCCGGTCGCCATCTCGACAATGCGATGGAGGGCGCGAGCCGCGCCTCCGCGCTCACCCGTCGCCTGCTCGCCTTCGCCCGCGCCGAACCGCTGCTGCCCAGCGCCGTCGACCCCGATGCGTTGCTATCGGGGATGGCAGACCTGATCGACCGCACCATCGGCGATCAGATCCGCGTCAGCTTCACGCAAAATGCGCAGGGGTGGCGCATCTTCGTCGATCAGCATCAGATGGAAAATGCGATCCTCAACCTGTGCGTCAATGCGCGCGACGCGATGGACGGGCGCGGCCAGCTGACCCTGTCCACCGGCCGCGCGACGCTGGCGGCGGACGAGATTGGCGAGTGCCAAGCGGGCGATTATGTCACGCTGACCGTCACCGACGACGGCTGCGGCATGAGCGCCGACGTGCTGACGCGGGTGTTCGAACCCTTCTTCACCACCAAGCCGGTAGGCAAGGGCACCGGCCTTGGCCTCAGCCAGATTTTCGGTTTCGTGCGCCAGTGCGAGGGCGAAATCCGCATCGACTCGCATCCGGGCGAAGGCACCAGCGTCCATCTCTACATGCCCCGCCGCACCGGCGACGCCGCCGATGCGCTCGGCCAACAGGCACAAACCGCCCAAACCGCCGTCGAACATCCACCGACCCGCATTCTGGTGGTAGAGGACGACCCGCGCGTCCTCAATCAGACGATGGCGGCGCTCGGCGAACTTGGCCATCTGCCGATCGCCTGCGATCATCCGTCGAAGGCCGCCCGGCTGCTATCCCATAATAGCGACATCGGCCTCATCATCAGCGACGTGCTGATGCCCGACCTGACCGGGCCGGAAATGGTCAAGGCGCTGCCCGCCGCCTATGCCCATATCCCTGTGCTGTTCGTGACCGGCTATGCCGGCGACATGACCGAAAGCGCCGATTTCGCGGGCCATGCCGTGCTGCGCAAACCCTATACGCTGATGGCGCTGGGCCAAGCGCTGGGCCAAGCGCTCAGCGGATCGCCCCGGAACGGAACAGCGCAGGCAGCAGAGTGACCGCGCCCAGCAGCGGCCAGCGTCGCTGCCACGGCTTGATGGTGATCGCCGTCCCGGCATGGCGATTGATTTTCCAGGCGAGATAATCGATTCCGCCCGCATAGGTGAAGCTCGCCTTGGCGAGGCGCACCACCGAAAGCCGTTTGCCGCGCCGCTGCAACGCGCGCCAGCGTCCCGGCGCATCGGCGGGCGACGGCGGCAAGCCCTGCGCCAGCGCCGC
>NZ_JPPQ01000082.1:0-4294 GCF_000743655.1 Sphingobium sp. ba1 | reverse complement strand
TTCCAGTAATCGCGAGGTATCGATAATGTGAAGGAACGCGGCTTTAGCGTCTGAAATCCGCAGAATTCCGCCGTTATCTGATGGTCTTTGCTTCGCATTATTTCACGACAAACCTCTGCGGTCGTTTGACCAGCAGAGGAGCCTTCGATGCCGAATACCGATTGCGAACTGATCGCCGAACTCAAAGTCGCACTGATCAGTCAACGATACAGCCCGGTGGTGGCCGGGAACTACTGCGCCTATGCGCGCGGGTTCCTCGACTATCTTGCCCGGCGGAGCATCCCGATCACCGAGGTGACCGAGGCGCAGGTGGCGCACTACCTGCACCATGCGATCGCGATGTTCCGCAAACGCCATGGTCGGTCGCCGGGGCCGTACTGGCACTCCATTCCGCGCTCTGGAATCCACGCATTGCTGCGGCTTGCACAGGGCCAGTGGCCGCCCGCGCCGAAAGCAACCTGTGCAGCAGATGCGCTGCGCTTTGCGATCTGCGACGAATACGAGACCTGGCTGCGCGAGGAACGGGGCCTTGCGGAGCCCAGTATCTACGCATTGATGTGGGAGGGCCGGAACTTCCTCGCCTGGCAGCTTGATCGATGCGGCGTCGACAGCCTGATGGAAATGGCCGTCGGCGACATCGACCGTTACATGGAAACGCGCACCCCCCACCAGACGCGCAAATCAGTGAAGGATGTCGCGGAGCGGCTTCGCTCGATCCTCCGCTATCTGCACCGCACGGGTCGCACCGCGATCGACTTGTCGCCGCACGTAATCGCCCCATTGCTTTACGCCTACGAGGGGGTGCCCTCGATCCTTGAGCGGGACCAGATCGCTGCTGTCCTGCGAGTTGCAGGGCAGGACAAAACGCCTATTGGGCTGCGGGACCATGCGATCCTACAACTGCTCGCAACTTATGGCCTGAGGTCGAGCGAGATCCGCAACCTGCGGATCGAAGACATCGACTGGCGCGCGGAAGCGATCCGCATCAGACACACCAAGACCCGGGCCTGTTCGTACCTGCCCCTGATGGCGCCGGTAGGCGAAGCGGTGCTCGCCTATCTGCGCGCCGGACGGCCCGAGACCGACGCCCGGGAAGTCTTCATCCGCACGCGCGCGCCCTATCGCAAGCTCGGGATGCTGGCCAGCGCGGTGCGGCGGCGGCTTCATGACGCCGGGGTCGAGCCGCCAGGCAAGAGTGGTCCGCACATCTTCCGCCATGCGCGCGCAGTCGAAATGCTGCGCTCCGCGGTGCCGCAGAAAATCATCGGAGACATGCTCGGACACCGTTCGGCCGAGTCCACCGCTCCCTACCTCAAACTGGCCACCGAGGACCTCAGGGATATCGCGCTCTGCGTGCCGGGACGGGAGGTGCGGTCATGACGATCTGGCCCGATCCCGAGCGGCAGTTGGTCGAGCGCTATGTGGCCGACCTTGATCTGCGCAGACCGAAGACCCGCACCGTGTACAAGCAGGCGCTCAACAGCTTCCAGGACGAGGTCGAGCGCCACGCCGAACTCGACCAGGACGTGCTGGTGGCCTGGCTTCAGGCGTCGTCAACCCGATGGGCTGCGACGACGCGGCTGCACCGCACCCGCATCATCGACCGGTTCCTCGATCATCTTCTGGAAATCGGAGCGATCGAACGCAATCCCGTCGGCGACCTGCGCGATGCATGCAATATCAAGCAGTGCATGCCCGTGTGGCGCGCGTTGGCGTCGCCCGATCCGAACCAGGCCCTTGCCGCGCTGTATCGGCCCAAACCGTTCGGCAGCGTCCTGGGCGCGATGATGGCCGAGCACGTCGATCTGATGCGGAGCCGCGGCTACAAGTACACCTGTCAGCCCGTGTGGCTCGTCCGGTTCGACAGGTTCCTGCAACTGAACCCGGCCCTGCAAGATGAGCCGATAGGTGTGATGCTCGAACACTGGGCAAGCGCCAAGTCGGCGCCCAATCATCCCGCCGAATGCGAGAGGCTGAAGCGCGTCCTGGCAAAAATCCTCCGGCACCGGGACCCGTCGATCCCGCCGCGTCGTCCGGACTCGCGGCCGATCAAGCAAGTGGCGAAGCAGTTCCGCAAGCCCCACATCTACTCCCCCGCCGATGTCCGGCGGATGCTCGATATCGCCCGAACCTATCCCTCGCCGCGAGTGCCGCTTCGCCCGTTGAGCATCCATACCATGCTCATGATGGCCTATTGTGCGGGGCTGCGGTGCGGCGAGGTAGCCCGGCTCGATCTTGGCGACATCGACCTAGATAACGGCACGATCACGGTGCGGCAGACCAAGTTCTTCAAGACGAGGATCCTGCCTCTGTCCGAAAGCGTGGTGGCCGAGCTTCGGGCCTATATCGATGCGCGGCGGCGGGCCGGAGCATCGCAAGAACCGCGCTCCGGACTGTTCTGGCACGAGCAGCGCAGTGCCCGATACTCGAGCCAGGCCATCGCCTGGCTGCTGGTCGACGTCATCCGCCGGGCCGGGCTGAAGCCGCCGCGCGGCTTCACCGGACCGCGCCTTCATGACCTGCGCCACTCGATGGTCGTGAACCGCATCCTCGAATGGTATCGCGCCGGCATCAACCCGCAGGAGCGCTTGCCGTTCCTTGCGACCTACCTCGGCCATCGGGATATCAACTCCACGCTGGTCTACATCACGGTCACGCAGGAGTTGCTGCACCACGCCAACGAGCGGTTCCGTGCAGTGGGCGCACAATGCCTCAGCCTGGGGCAGGAGGCGCAGCCATGAGCAAGGCCGACCCGTTCCCGAACCTGCTGCGCGCGTTCTTCTACGAATGGCTGGTCGAACAGCGCAACGCGTCCATCCATACGGTTCGATCATACCGCGATACCTGGCGGCTGTACCTGCGGTTCGTCGCGCAGCGTGCTGGAAAGAAGGTGGCGGTGATCACGCTGGCCGATCTGACAGCCAGCGAGGTCGCCGCGTTCCTGAGCCATGCCGAGCACGAACGCGGCGGTACGATCGGCACGCGCAACTGCCGGCTTGCCGCGCTCCGCAGCTTCTTCCACTTCGTGGCCACCAAGTATCCCCCATCGATCGCGCAATGCGTCGAAATCCTCAACATCCCGATCAAGCGCGCGCCGGTATCGGAGCCCTGCTACCTCGATCCGGCGGAAGTGACGGCGATCCTCGCTCAGCCCGACCGTTCTACGATCGAGGGTATGCGCGACCATGCGCTGCTCTCGTTCCTCTACAACAGCGGCGCACGAATACAGGAAGCGCTCGATCTGTGCCCCGAAGCGATCCGGTTCGAAAGCCCGAGCTGCGTGCGCCTGACCGGCAAGGGCCGCAAGGAACGCATCTGCCCGCTCTGGCCGGAAACGGTCCTGCTGCTGAGTAAGCTGCTCGAGCGACAGCCACGGGCGCCGGACCAGAGGCTGTTCGTCAACCGTTATGGCGAACCGCTCAGTGCCTCGGGTGTCCGGTTCAAGCTTGCCGCCTACGTGAGGGCTGCGGCAGAAACCACGCCGACGCTGCGTGCCAAGCATGTGACGCCGCACGCCTTCCGGCACGCCACCGCCGTGCACCTCATCTCGGCGGGCGTCGACGTCACGGTCATCCGCAGTTGGCTCGGCCATGTGAGCCTCGACACGACCAACCACTATGCGAGGGCCAATCTGGAAACGAAACGGAAGGCATTGGAACAGGTTGCCGCTCCGACCACACCCGGCGGCAAGCCATCCTGGAAGCGCGATACAAGCGTACTCGCCTGGCTCGACACGCTCTGAATAATGCGAAGGAATGTTGGCCGGAAACCGCAGACATCAGCCAATCTGGCCGCGTTCCTTCACATTATCGACACCTCGCGATTACTTGCGGTGCTGCGCGAGGACAATCGCGCAATCTTCCGCGCCGCCAGCGCCGCCAGCAAGGCCGCCGACTGGCTGCTGGCGCGGCACGCCGCCGCCCAAGCCGAAGCGGTTCAGGCCGAGGCCACCCAAGGCGACACTTCCCGCGATGAGACCGGCGAACGCCAAGCTCCGCAGGACGAAAGGATCTCGGCATGATCCTTCTGACCCCCGAGCTTCACGCCGCGCTGCGCGTGAATGCCGCAGCGCATCGTGATGCGATGCAAACCGGCACCCACGAACCCGACCCCGCGCCGGTCGTCAAATTCTTCAACCCGCTGGGTGCTGCGACATGGCTGGCGACCGAGCTGTATGATGATGGTGACACGTTATTCGGGCTGGCCGACCTCGGTTTCGGCTGTCCCGAACTGGGCTGTGTCAGCCTGTCCGAACTGGCGGGCATCCGCCTGTCGTTCGGCTTGCAGATCGAGC
>NZ_JPPQ01000081.1:0-5258 GCF_000743655.1 Sphingobium sp. ba1 | reverse complement strand
ATCCTCCCCTGTAAGGGGAGGGGGACCGGCGCAGCCGGTGGAGGGGTGTCACCCTATCGAGAGGGCGACACCCCTCCGTCAGGGCTACGCCCTGCCACCTCCCCTACCAGGGGAGGATTTTGGCAAGAATAACAGAGGGGGCATGATATGGCGGAACTGAGCGGCGTTGGGGAAATGTGGCGGCATAAGCGGGTGCTGACGGCCAGCCTGGTCGGCACGGCGGTCGAATTTTACGACTTCTACATCTACGCCACCGCCGCCAGCCTCATCTTCCCGGCGCTCTTCTTCCCCTCCTCCTCGCCGACGGCGCAGCTCATGGCCTCCTATGGCAGCCTGGCGCTCGCCTTCTTCGCCCGCCCCCTTGGTGCCGCTGTCTTCGGCCATTATGGCGACCGCGTCGGGCGAAAGGTCACGCTGGTCACCTCGCTGATGCTGATGGGTGGCTGCACGCTGGCCATCGGTTTCCTGCCCACCCATGCGCAGATCGGCTGGTGGGCGCCGCTCATCCTGTGCCTGCTGCGCTTTGGCCAGGGGCTGGGCCTGGGCGGCGAATGGGGCGGCGCGGCGCTGCTGGCGGTGGAAAATGCCCCGCCCGGCTGGCGCGCGCGTTTCGGCATGTTCCCGCAACTGGGCGCGCCGGTCGGCTTCATCGCCGCCAATGGCCTGTTCCTGATCCTCGGCACCATCCTGACCGAGGAGGAATTTTTCGCCTGGGGCTGGCGCCTGCCCTTCCTCGGCAGCGCGGTGCTGGTGTTCCTTGGCCTGTGGGTCCGCCTGAAACTGACTGAAACCCCCGAATTTGCCGCCGCCCAGGCCGAAGCGCCGCCGCCCGCCATGCCGCTGGCATCGCTGTTCAAACATCATCTGGGCGCGGCGATCGCGGGCACCTTCGCCGTGGTCGCCTGTTTCGCCATCTATTATATCGCGACCGCCTTCGCGCTCGGCTACGGCACCACCACGCTCAACATCGACCGCAGCGATTTCCTCTCGATCCAGCTTGGCGCGATCCTGTTCATGGCGCTTAGCATCCTCATTGCAGGCTGGTGGGCCGACAAGACCAGCCCGACCCGCGTCCTCGCCTGGGGCTGTGTCGGCACGGTCTTCATGGGGCTGATCTTCGGCCCGATGATGGGCGCGGGCACGCTGCTGCCGATCTTCCTGATCCTCAGCCTCGCACTGTTCCTGATGGGCTTCGTCTATGGACCGCTGGGGGCCTATCTCCCCGCCCTCTTCCCGATCCAGCTGCGTTATACCGGCGCGTCCTTCGCCTTCAATCTGGGCGGCATATTGGGCGGCGCGCTTGCCCCGATCGTCGCCACCTGGCTGATCGCGGTCCAGGGCGTCGAATTTGTCGGCCTCTATATGTCCGCCGCCGCTGCGATCAGCCTGGCGGGCCTATGGTGGACCAGCCGCCGATAATTCGGCGCAAAAGAAAAAGGGCGGCGCTCCGATGGAACGCCGCCCTTTCCTGTTTCTACGCTATCCCGTGGGACAGCCGAAGGATCAACCCTCGGTGCGCACGTCGCGGCGCTCGGCGATGCGAGCGCGCTTGCCGGTGCGGCCACGCAGATAATAGAGCTTCGCACGACGCACCACGCCACGACGGACGACGGTGATCGAATCGATGTTGGGCGAATAGAGCGGGAACACGCGCTCCACGCCTTCGCCGAACGAAATCTTGCGCACGGTGAAGTTCGAACCCATGCCCTTGTTCGAACGCGCGATGCACACGCCTTCGTAATTCTGGACGCGGCTACGTTCGCCTTCGACGACCTTCACGCCGACGCGCAGCGTGTCGCCGGCGCGGAATTCGGGGATTTCTTTGCCGAGGGCGGCGATGTTTTCCGCCTCGATCTGCTGGAGGATGTTCATGAAACGTCAGTCCTTCAAGTCGCGTTGCGCACCAGAGGGCGACTGGACCCGAACGCCGCTGTGACGTTCCCAAAGGTCCGGCCGCCTTAGCCGTGTATCATCGACCGCCCTTTGTTTCCGCCAGGCGGCGATCTTCGCATGATCCCCCGATCGCAACACCTGCGGGATCGTGCGCCCCTCCCATTCGACCGGTCGGGTATAGTGCGGATATTCGAGCAGCCCCGTTTCAAAGGACTCCTCGACTCCGCTGGAAGCCGCGCCCATTACACCGGGAAGCAGCCGGACGCAAGCATCGAGCAGCAGCAGCGCGCCCATCTCGCCGCCCGACAATATGATGTCGCCCATGCTGACCTGCTCGATCGGCCGGGCATCGAAAATCCGCTCGTCAAACCCCTCGAACCGGCCGCACAATATGGTCGCGCCCGGCCCCTCCGCCAATTCGCGCACCCGCGCCTGCGTGATCGGCACCCCGCGCGGCGTCATGGCAAGGACGGGCAGGTCCGGCCGCCGCTCCAGCGCATGATCGACCGCCTTTGCCAATATGTCGGCGCGCAGCACCATCCCCGCGCCACCGCCCGCAGGCGTATCGTCCACGGTGCGATGCTTGTCGGTCGCAAAATCGCGGATGTGGATAGGATCGCAGGCCCATTTCCCCTCGGCCAGCGCGCGCCCTGCCAGCGATACACCAAGCGGCCCCGGAAACATCTCCGGGTAGAGCGTCAGGACTTGCGCGGTAAAGCTCATCGCCGCCGTGTCCGCATCTTGGCGGCCGACCAGCCTCCGCCCAGGCACAATGCCCCGCACAACAGCAGCGTTAGGCCAATGGTCCGCAACAGGTCGGCAAAGGGCCGCTCAGGATGAATGAGGCCGGGCAGCAGCACCAGCAGCGGCACCGGGCAGACCAGCGCCACCGCAGCCGCGATCTTGACGCCCCGCGACCAGCCAAGGCCGAACAGGCGCCAGCCAGCGGCCAGCATGGCAATCAGATAGAGGGCTGTGAATATCTGGGGCATGGTTCGCGCTTAGGCGATGCCAGCCGCAGCGTCCAGACGGCTGCTGTCAGGGTGCCCGCACCGTAAAGGACAGTAACTGTATCTGCGCATCGGGCGTCGGGGCCAGCAAGATCGTGCCAGCCACCCGCCCGCGCTCGCACGTCCAGGTGAAGCGTCCCGCCAGAGCGCCCGTCGCGACAACCGGCGCATCACTGGCACATGCCCCCACCTCCTGCTTCACCGCCGCGATCCTTTTGCGCCACTGCGTCGCATCATGGTCCATCAGGAAATTCATCGCCAGCCGATCACGCGCCGCCAACACATCGCCCGCCGCATAGATGCGCCCCGCCGCCGCATAGCCGTCCGCTAGCAGCGCCGACACAGGGATCGTCCGCGCGATCAACGCCCCCGCCTTGTGCAACGCTACCGCCGCGTCCCAGGCCGGGCCGCTGCCGCCATTATAGGTGCGATTGGTAAAAACGAAGATGCCCACGCCATGATCGGGCATCAGCATCACATGGCTGCCATAGCCCGGATAGCCACCACCATGCGCCAGCGTCAGCCCCAGGTCGCAATCCTGCGCCACCCGCATCGCAAAGCCGTAGGCAGCCGCCTGTCGGCACGCCGTCGCCCCGCTCGCGCCATTGCGCTGGGCGACCCCCATGAAATTGCTCCCCTGTGCCAACATCCGCACCGAAGCGCGCGCCACCGGCCCCGCCTCCGCATCGTCGCGCGCGGGCCAGGCCGACAACAGGAAGGCGACCCAGCGCGCATAATCCTTGGCGCTGGTCTGCAAGCCCCCCATCGCCCCGAACGCCCCGTCCGCCATGGTCGGCTCGATGCTCCAGCGCCCATCCTCCCAACGATAGCCGATCGCCCGCTGCTCGACCGGCCAGTCGCGCACCTGATAGCCACTCGACGTCATGCCGAGCGGGGCCAGCAAACCGCCTTCGACGTAGCGGCGATAAGGCTGGCCCGACACATTGGCGATGATCCGCCCCAGCAGCGCATAGCCGAAATTGCTATACTCATAGCGCGTGCCGGGCGCGGTGCTGAACGGCACACCCTGTTGCAGCATCCGGGTAAAGTCCGCTTCCGGCAAAGGCGTCTGCCGATCCCCCCAGGGATTATCGTCCACCAGACCGGCACTGTGCGTCAAAAGGTCGCGGACGCGGATACGCGGACTGTCCTTGGTCGGATAGGTCCATCCCCGCATTTCGGGCACATGCGTTTCGGCCAGATCCTCCAGGCCGAGCTTACCCTCTTCCCGCAATTTCAGGATGGCGAGCGCGGTGAATGCCTTGGTCATCGACGCAATGCGGAACAGGCTGTCGGGCGTGACCGGCCGCCTATGCACCAGATCCTGCACACCCAAGCCCTTCACATGGACCAGCTTGCCGTCTGCCACGATGCCATAGACCAACCCCGGCGCACGACTATCCACCTGAAAATCCGCAAACAGCCGGTCGATCTCAGGAATGGCTGCGGCGATCTTCTGCGCATCGGCGGCATGAGCAACGCACGGAATGACGGCGAGGAGCGAAAGGAGAAAATATCGCATCAATGCGTCCAGTCTTCCACGCGCAAACCGGGGATGTCCTTGAAATCGGCAAGTTTGCGCGACACCAGCGCCGCATCGAGGGACAAGGCATGCGCGGCAATGAGCCGATCGAAACTACCCCGCCTGAATGGCATGGCGGCATAGGCTTGTGCCGCAGCCTCATCAAAAGGCAGGACGCCCACTTCCGCGACAAAGGCCGCCAGCGCGTCCGACGCAGGCGGCTTACCCCGCATCGTGCCATAGGCCAGTTCGCAATAGGTGATGGAAGAGATGAAGAGACTGCCCGCAACCTGGTCGGCCACGCGCGCGATCAATGCGGGATAGACGCCGGTAAAGACGTAGATGCAGCTATTGGTATCCAGCAGCCGCATCATGCCCCGGACGCATCACGGCCGAGCAGGTGCCAGTCGCGCAGGGAATCGTCAAAATCCTCGCGCGGCAAGGGTTCCAGCCACGGGGCCTTGCCCGCGAACTTGCTGACGTCGATCTTGCGCTCACTATGCGCGGGTTCGAAGCTATATTTGCCCTGCTCTTCACGCAGGGTCATTTCCGCGCCCTCTTTCAGACCAAGGGCCTTGGGCAAGCGCAATGCCAGGCTGTTGCCAGACTTGAAGACCTTGGCCTTATATTCCGCGCTCATGGCAATGCCCTTCGTATATACTCACTGTATATACTACTCCACAAACAGCGCGTCAATCACCGCCCGCTCCGCCTCCAGCGTCACCGCATGCATCGGCGCCATAAAACGCTTGCCGGGCTTGCCCTCGACCGAAGGCCGCTGCACTTCAACAATATCTCCCGCGCCGAAATTCTCGATCGCGATGATCTCGCCC
>NZ_JPPQ01000080.1:0-2609 GCF_000743655.1 Sphingobium sp. ba1 | reverse complement strand
GGGCAGCATGGCCTTGCGCGGCGCGGCCGCCCTCAGCGCGGCTCTGCTCTGCACCCCTTATGTGCTGGATTACGACCATGTGTTGCTCGGCGTCGCCATAGCCTTTGTCACAGCCGACATACTCGAACGCAGCACGTTGCGCTGGGAGCCGACATGGCTCGCTTATGCCTGGCTCGCGCCGCTCTTCGGCCGGACGGTGTCGGACCTGACGCTGATCCCCGTCAACCTGATCGCGGCCATCGCCATCCTCGCCATCACCGCCCGCCGCGCAGCACAGTTCGACGCACTGACCCTACCATGGGCCGCGCGTCTCACCGCCTATCGGCAATAGCCCTCCTGCCCGGCCACCACGATCAGGCAGTCGGTCTTGTCCGCGAGATATTTGAACCCCGTCTCCGCCCCCGTGCCCGGCCGGATCGTCAGTTCCTTCCCATCGCGCGTGAAACGGATCATCGCCCCTTCGGCCATGCCGGCATAATCACCCTGCCGGTCGAGATTATCCTTGTTGGTCAGTGCATAGCTGCCCGGCTTCCCATCGGGCGCGGGCTGAATATCGAGGAACAGCCCTTCCGGCCCGGTCCAGCGGCCGATCCAGTCGTCGGTCGGCAAGCGCCCCGCCGGGCCATCCGCGCTATTGATCGCGTCGCTATCCTCGATCGTCTCGACCGTCGGCGCATTGGCCGTGGCGTTAGCGACATTGTTCGTCTCGGCCGCAGGACCACATCCAGTCAGCAGCGCGCCAGCCAGCAGCAACGGCAGCGTGAAGCGGGGCGAGAGGCGGCAGGTCATCGGTCGATCTCCTTGGCTATCGGGCAGAACAAGTCGCGAAACGGCACATTCGATCCCTCCGCGCCTGAGACGTCGCCTTGCCAGCGCCGCCGTCTATCGCCAAACACGCAGATCGGGGGACGATATGACGAACAGCATGATGCAACGACCCAGGGCGAAATTCGTCCGGGAAACGCCCGACGTCCGGCGTCAGGCCCTGATCGAAGCGACCGCGCGCTGCCTCGCGGAAAAGGGCGTCGGCGGAACCTCCGTCCGCGCGATCTGCGCGCAGGCGGGCGTGTCATCCGGCCTGCTCACCCATTATTTCGAGGGCGTCAACGCGCTCATCCTCGCCACCTATCTGGATGTCGGCGCCACCGTCTCCGCCGCGCTCGACCAGGCGGTGGAGGAAGCCGGCGATGATCCGCGCGACCGGCTGCGCGCCTGCCTCCAGGCCAATTTCCGCGCGCCCATATTGGACCCGGACCTGCTCGCCACCTGGATCGCCTTCTGGAGCCTCGTCAAAAGCGATCCCGCCATCGCCGCCGTCCATGCGCAAGTCTATGCCGCCACTCGCGCCCAGCTCGAAACCCTGCTGCTCGCCGCCGTGCCCGAAATGCCGCCCGCCCGCGCCCGGCTCGCCGCGATCAGCCTGACCGCGCTCGTCGATGGCCTCTGGCTCGAACTCTGCCTCGATCCCTCCACCTTCTCGGCGGAAGAGGCGCAGGCCATGGTCGAACGCGCGATGATGCTGGCGCTCGGCCAATGGCGCGGTGAGTGGGTCGATCAATCCGATCGGCTGTGATCGCTTTTCTCACTTACCCCATCCGAGAAAACCAATTTCCATTAAGGTGCCCGCTTCCCTACATGGGTCAGGCAACAGCAACCCACATAAGGAACTGGACAGCCCATGGCTCTCATCAACACCACCATCAAGCCGTTCGCAGCGACCGCCTACAAGGAAGGCAAGTTCGTCGACGTCACCGATGCCGACGTGAAGGGCAAGTGGGCGATCTTCTTTTTCTACCCCGCCGACTTCACCTTCGTCTGCCCCACCGAACTGGAAGACCTGGCCGGCATCTACCCGACCCTCCAGGGCTTGAACGTCGAAGTCTATTCGGTTTCGACTGACACCCATTTCAGCCACAAGGCCTGGCACGACACCTCGCCCGCCATCGGCAAGATCAACTATTACATGCTGGGTGACCAGTCGGGCCAGATCACCAACAATTTCGACGTGATGCGCCCCGGCGTCGGCCTTGCCGACCGCGCGACCTTCCTGGTCGATCCCGAAGGCGTGATCCAGTTCATGGAAATCACCTCGGAAGGCGTCGGCCGCAACGCGACCGAACTGCTCCGCAAGGTGAAGGCGGCTCAGTATGTCGCCGCCCATCCCGGTGAAGTCTGCCCCGCCAAGTGGGAAGAAGGTGAAACCACCCTCGCCCCTTCGCTCGACCTCGTCGGCAAGATCTAAAAACGACCCGCAGCGCGGCCCCCTTGGTCGCGCTGCCCTGAACGGCCGCCGGGTTGCCCCAAAGGGCACGTAACCCGGCGGACCCTTCAACACTATCTAAACCGTCATCCTATTCTCATCGGGGTCTTTGGGT
The DNA here is from genome assembly GCF_000743655.1 of Sphingobium sp. ba1. Classification (NCBI taxonomy): domain Bacteria; kingdom Pseudomonadati; phylum Pseudomonadota; class Alphaproteobacteria; order Sphingomonadales; family Sphingobiaceae; genus Sphingobium; species Sphingobium sp. ba1. The sequence goes on along the minus strand of NZ_JPPQ01000080.1, from coordinate 234 downwards.
CGCACCATCCCCCGAAGGGCCGCCGCACGTCCCCCTCCCCTCAATGGTCGGCGGCGGCCCGCTTTCATGCAACGGAGCAAGGCACGATGTTGGACGCAAATCTCAAAGGACAGCTGAAAGGCTATCTGGCGAACATCACTCAGCCGATCGAGCTGGTGGCTTCGCTGGATGAAGGCGCAAAGTCGCGCGAACTGGGCGAATTGCTGGGCGACATCGCCGAGCTGTCGGACAAGG
>NZ_JPPQ01000079.1:0-2245 GCF_000743655.1 Sphingobium sp. ba1 | reverse complement strand
TGTGGATCGGCGTGCAAAAGGGACCCCGTTAGCGGGGTGATCGGCGTCTAAAAGGGACCCCTCATTTCGATGGTTTAAGCAGCTTCCTGGATTTTCAGGCGGCGAGATCGGGATGTTGGTTTTGGAGACAGTTTTACGGATCCGGCGTGAGTATGCCGGAGGCAAGGCGATCAAGGCGATCGCGCGGGACCTGCATGTGTCGCGGAAGGTCATCCGCAAAGCGGTCCGAGCGCCGGAGGGCGCCTTTGATTATCAGCGCAAGGTTCAGCCGCTGCCCAGGATCGGTCCGTTTCAGGATCGCCTCAACACGCTGCTGGAAGAGAACGAGCTGCGCGGCAGGCGTGACCGGCTGCGGATGACGCGGATCCATGATCTGTTGGTGCGCGAAGGCTTTGAGGGATCCTACGATGCCGTGCGGCGCTACGCGGCGCGATGGAAGTTGGAACGGCGCAAAGATGCCGGCGATGGTGTCACGGCCTTCATCCCGCTGATGTTCAGGCCAGGCGAGGCCTACCAGTTCGACTGGAGCCATGAAGATGTTGAGATCGCCGGGGCACCGATGCGGGTGAAGGTCGCGCATATGCGACTGTGTGCCTCACGCGCGGTCTATGTCCGGGCTTATCCTCGTGAGAGCCAGGAGATGCTGTTCGACGCGCATGCGCGGGGCTTTGATTTCTTCGGCGGCGTGCCAGGGCGCGGCATCTACGATAATATGAAGACGGCTGTGACGAGCGTGTTCACCGGCAAGGAACGCGTCTTCAACCGGCGGTTCCTGATCATGACCGACCATTATATGGTCGAGCCCACGGCCTGCTCGCCTGCGGCGGGATGGGAGAAGGGTCAGGTCGAGAACCAGGTGCAGACGATCCGGGGTCGCTTCTTCCAGCCCCGGTTGCGGTTCGCCAGTCTCGAAGAGCTCAATGGCTGGCTGGAGGCCGAGTGTCGGCGCTGGGCGGAACGGCAGCCCCATCCCGAACAGGGAGAGCTGACCGTGGCGCAGATGCTGGAGATCGAACGATCTGCGCTGCAGCCGATGCTGGGACCGTTCGACGGCTTCAATGAGAGCGAGCATGCCGTGACCGGCACCTGCCTGATCAGCTTCGACCGCAACCGCTACTCGGTGCTCTCGACGGTGGCACGACGCACGGTGCAGGTCCGCGCCTATGCCGATCGCATCGTCGTTCGCTGCGGCGAAGAGGTTGTCGCTGAACATCCTCGCTACTTTGGGCGCAACCGCACGATCTATGACCCCTGGCATTATCTGCCAGTGCTGGCCCGCAAGCCTGGCGCGCTGCGGAACGGTGCCCCCTTCCAGGACTGGGATCTGCCACCGGCGCTTGCCCGCCTGCGCCGCAAGCTGGGTAATGGCGACGATGCCGATCGCCGGTTCGTCCGTGTGTTGTCGGCCGTACTGACCGATGGCCTGGAGCCTGTCGAAGCCGCTGTGCGTGAGGCACTGGCGACGGGCACGGCAAGCGACGACCTGATCCTCAACATCCTGGCACGACGCCGGGAACCCCCGCGTCCGCTGACGATCATCACCTCCGAGGATAGCGCTTTGCGCCATCCCCCGATCGCCGACTGTGCCCGTTACGACCAGTTGAGGACCTTCGATGCAGCGGCATGACATGATCGAGGCCATGCGCGGGCTTGGCCTCAAGGGCATGGCAGGCGCGTTCGACGATGCCGTCACCACCGGCATTCAGCGCCAGCGCACCACCATGGAGATACTGACCGATCTTCTGAGGGTGGAGGCGACGCATCGTCATGCCGCGTCGATCCGATACCGGATGGCCGCTGCCAGGCTGCCCGTCGTGAAGGACATCGACGCCTTCCGGTTCGAGGGTACCCCAATCAACGAGGGGCTGGTGCGTTCATTGCACAGCGGCACGTTCCTGCCCGCACGGCGCAATATCGTCCTGGTCGGCGGCACAGGCACAGGAAAGACCCATCTGGCCATCGCCATCACCGCCAATGTTGTGCGCTCCGGCGCCCGGGGCCGCTACTTCAACACGGTCGATCTGGTGACCCGCCTCGAAGAGGAGGCCAGGATCGGCAAGAGTGGCGCTCTCGCCGCCCAGCTATCCCGTCTCGATCTGATCGTACTCGACGAACTGGGCTATCTGCCGTTCGCCCGATCGGGCGGCCAGTTGCTGTTCCACCTGATCAGCAAACTCTATGAGCAGACCAGTGTCATCATCACCACCAACCTCGCCTTTGGCGAGTGGCCCACCGTGTTCGGCGA
>NZ_JPPQ01000078.1:55-1293 GCF_000743655.1 Sphingobium sp. ba1 | reverse complement strand
AGTGGATCAAGTGTTTCGTCAAAATGACATATTTTTTTCGTCCATCATATATTTATATTATTATATAGAATGTTGAAAATTTAACTAAAAATATTAATAATTATTATTATTTAGATGAATTATTATTAATTCTATTCATCATAGTAGACCATCGGCGATCAAAGGCATCATACTCTTCTGCCCTTCCGCTAGAAATAAACTCAATTTCGGCGAGAGCCTGATGCATTTCTCCGCGTTGCTGTTCGAGCGCATGGTTTGCCTGCTGAACATCATGTTCAAGAGCGGAACATCTTTCCAAGGCTGCCTGCATTTTAGTCGCAACGGATATGCGGCCCTGTTCGCTCTCCGCATATCGGCGTTCAAGCGCGCCATAGCGCGCCTGTCTTTGTTCCAACTCTATCTCCAGCGTTTGAATCCGCTCCATGGCTTGTGCCAATTGGCCGGTCAGCGACTGATGGTGCGCCTGCTTATCAGCCTCTGCAACTTCGAGCTGGTCGTTGAGCGCCCGCGCTCTATTCGCTTCCTGCTGAACATCATGTTCGAGGGCAGCGCATTTTTCCTGGGCTGCCTGCATTTCAGCCGCGACGGACATGCGGCCCTGTTCGCTCTCCGTATATCGGCGATCAAGCTCGCCATAATAGGCCCGGCTTTGCGCCAACTCTTGCTCCAGCGTTTCAATCCGCCCCATGGCCTGTGCCAATTGATCGGTCAGCGATTGATGGAGCGCACGCTCTGCCTGCAAATCCCGTTCTGCTTCTTGTAGGCGCAAGACACTATTTTCCAGATCGTCTGATGCGGTCTTTATCCGCGCCGCCAATTCCTCCGCTTGTCGGTTGGCGGCGGACTGAGTCTCATTCAGTTCATCGGTAACGGCATTAAAACGCTCCTGCAAATGCCTGTGAGCAACGTCACCCATTTCCAGTTGAAGATGCGCTGATCCCGCTATGCGACAATATTGCTCATACCCTTCCCGAAAGGCTGCAAGTTCGCTATCTACGGCAAGGCGAAGCATATCGTCATTGGTGCCATCGATACCTTGCGCAAACAGTGAGCGCACCATGCTAACGACGCGATCTATGTCCTCGATCAATCTTTGCGGTGCTGAAATGATATCGCTGTAGTCAGACAGATCGACGCTTAAAGATGTATGATCCATGATCATACGCTCAGCTATGTCTAAATCAGATTTTGATGGGGACTTGCTGAAGTCAATTTTTATATCAAAATGATCTTTATAT
>NZ_JPPQ01000077.1:5686-6359 GCF_000743655.1 Sphingobium sp. ba1 | reverse complement strand
CCTGATCGGCGGGTTCGCCTTGTTCATTACCGGCTTCATCTTCTGGGGCACGCCGCTCAGCGCGCTCGCGCTCAGCCGCACCGACGAACAGGCAAGCGCCAATCTGCAGGCCGCCATGGCCCAGGCGCTGACGCCGACCGGCACCGGCGTCTATACCATTCCCGATCCCTCCTCGGCGCAGGGCACCGTGCTTTACGGCAAGGGGCCGGTCGCGCAGATTTTCTACAATGAAGGCGGCTTTCCAGTGATGGACAGCGGCGCGCTGATCGGCGGGCTGATCCTGGCGCTGATCGTCGGCGTGATCATCGCCATGGCCCTGCGCTTCATCGCGACCAATTTCGGCGACCGGATGCGCGTAGCGATCCTGTTCCCGCTGGCCGCCGTGCTGTGGATGCATGTCGGCCAGGCCGTGTTCAACCACGCGCCCTGGGGCTATATCCTCTATCTGGCGTTCAGCGACTTCGTCGGCATCGCGATTGCGGGTGTGATCGCGGCTAAGCTGATGGAGACGAAGGCGACCATGGTGGGCACCGATCCCATCCACTAAGCCGCTTCCTGCGCCAGGCGGATCATGCAGGCGGCGTGGCGGCGGGCGACCAGCATCCGGTCCTCGCCATAACCGCCGCCCATGGTGCTGGCGAGCGGGATGCCGCGCGCTTTGGCCTGGCGCATG
>NZ_JPPQ01000077.1:3759-5680 GCF_000743655.1 Sphingobium sp. ba1 | reverse complement strand
CGCCGATAACAGTACGTACCATGATAATCTCCCCCGTAAGGATAATAAGCTGACGCCCCAACGCCTGGCACGCAACATCTATCCGATGGAAAAGAGTCAGTCTGCGGGGCGCGCGGCCTTTTCAACAATCCCCGACACGCCTTCGCGCCGGTCGAGTTCGTCCATCACCTCGTCCAGGCTGATGTCGAGGTCGGCCAGCAATATGATGAGGTGAAATAACAGGTCGGCACTTTCGCCGATCGCGCCGTCCCGGTCGCCCGCCATCGCGGCGATCACCGTTTCGACCGCCTCCTCGCCGACCTTCTGCGCAATCTTGCCACGGCCTCGCGCCGTCAGCTTGGCGACATAGGAGGTGGAAGGGTCCGCCGTCCGCCGTTGGCGGATGGTCTGTTCAAGGGTGTGAAGGGTCGCGCGCATGCCGCGCATCAAGCGCCGCGCGCGCGACCCGTCAATCTAAATTTACTTGCGCTTGCGGCGCGACACCATGACGCGACCGACCAGCACGGCTGCACCCATGGCGAACAGCGCCATCTGTTCCGGCTCAGGCACGGGGGTCGGCGTGCCGCCCGACGAACCGCCGGTGCTGGTGCCGCCGGTGGAGCTGTTGCCGCCCGTGCTGGTGCCGCCGCACTTGCCGAACCAGCACCATGTCGCCTGCGCCGGTGCGGGCACCGCAACGCCCATGAATGCCGCCGCGCCGACCGCCAAAAGCATCTTGTTCAAAGTCATTTCCTTACCCTCCCTGCGCCAAACCCCCATTGGTTGACGATAGACGCAGAAGGATAATGCAGAGCGCGTGCCAAACCGCAAAATGCCAGCTTTATCGGAAAAAATAAGGGTTAATGGCGTGATGGCAGATATGGTTACTGTAAAGTAAATCGACGCTTTCGCCGTGATCAGCCGCCGCGCACCGGTACGCCCGCCGCCGCCAGCGCCTGATGCGCCTCGCCGATCGTATGCTGGCCGAAATGGAAGATCGACGCCGCCAGCACCGCGCTGGCATGACCCTGCGTTACGCCTTCCACCAGATGGTCGAGCGTGCCGACACCCCCGCTGGCGATCACCGGCACCGACACCGCGTCGGCAATCGCGCGGGTCAGCGCCAGGTCATAGCCTTTGCGCGTGCCATCCCCATCCATCGAGGTCACGAGCAATTCGCCCGCGCCCAGGTCCGCCAGCCGCAGCGCATGGTCCAGCGCGTCGATCCCGGTCGGCTGACGCCCGCCATGGGTGAAGATTTCCCAGCGGCCTTCCGCAACCTTTCGCGCATCGACAGATCCGACGATGCACTGGCTGCCGAAGCGATCGGCGATGTCGGCGACCAGTTCGGGACGCACCACCGCCGCGCTGTTGACCGCCACCTTGTCCGCCCCCGCCAGCAGCAGCGCGCGCGCATCCTCGGCGCTGCGCACCCCGCCGCCCACGGTCACCGGCATGAAGCAGACTTCCGCCGTCCGCCGCACCACGTCCAATATGGTCCCGCGCGCCTCATGCGTCGCGGTAATATCCAGAAAGCATAGTTCGTCCGCCCCGGCCGCATCATAGAGCCGCGCCTGCTCGACCGGATCGCCCGCATCCTTCAAATCAACAAAATTGACGCCCTTGACCACGCGCCCATTGGCGACGTCGAGACAGGGTATGACCCGCGTGCGGACGGTCACGCCGCCGCCCGCGCCACCGCCATCGCGGCTTTGAGGTCCAGTCGCCCGTCATAAAGCGCGCGGCCCGTGATCACGCCTTCGATCCCGTCGTCGGCATGCAGGCTCAATATGCGGATGTCGGCGATGCCCGCCACGCCGCCGCTGGCAATCACCGGAATATCGGTCGCGCGCGCCAGTTCGACGGTGGCGTCGATGTTGCAGCCCTTGAGCATCCCGTCACGGCCAACGTCAGTGAAGAGCAGGCTGGCGACGCCCGCATC
>NZ_JPPQ01000077.1:0-3749 GCF_000743655.1 Sphingobium sp. ba1 | reverse complement strand
TCTCGCTCATCGGCGGGGTCATCGCCTGGATGATCGTCCTCGCCCACCAAAGCCGCCGCACCGCGATGCAGGAAAGCGAGCATCATGTGCAAAAGCTGATGGAAGAGGTAATCGCCCATGACGTCACCGGCGCGGAACTGCAAAAGGCGAAGGAAGCCGCCGAATCCGCCAATGCCGCCAAGAGCCGCTATCTCGTCAGCGTCAGCCACGAAATCCGTTCGCCGCTCAACAGCATCTACGGCTATGCGCAATTGATGGAGCGCGGCCACGACATCGCACCCGTCGAAGCCGCCAAGATCATCCGCCGCAGCGCCGAACATCTGACCAATCTCGTCGAAGGGCTGCTCGACATCAGCCAGGTCGAGAGCGGCGTCCTGCGCATCAGCAGCGAAACCGTCCGCCTTGCCCCTTTCGTTGATCAGATCGCCAACATGTTCCGCCCGCAGGCCCAGTCCAAGGGCATCGAATTTCTGTTCGAGCGGCCCGAAAAACTGCCCGATTTCGTCCGCACCGACCAGAAACGCCTGCGCCAGATCCTCATCAACCTGCTCTCCAACGCGATCAAATTCACCCGCACCGGTTCCGTCACCTTCCGCGTTGCCTATCGCAGCCAGATGGCGACCTTCGACATCATCGACACCGGCCTTGGCATCGCGCCCGATGACTTGAAACGCGTGTTCGACCCCTTCGAGCGCGGCAGCAACCCCGACGCGCAACGGCAAAAGGGCATTGGCCTTGGCCTCTCCATCACCCAGGCACTGGTCCAAATATTGGGCGGCGACCTCTCGGTCGTCAGCGAAACGGGCAAAGGCACCCAATTCACCGTCCGCCTGATGCTCGGCCACGTCGCCAACCCGATCGAGGACGCGCCCCCGGTGGACCGGATCTCCGGCTATGTCGGCGAACGGCGCAAGGTGCTGCTGATCGATGATGATCCATCGCAGGTCGCGGTGCTGCGCGGCCTGCTCGAACCGCTTGATTTCACCGTGATGGAAGCGCTCAGCGGTCGCGCAGGCCTCGACATCGCCGCGCGCGATGCGCCCGACATCGTGCTGCTCGACATCTCCATGCCCGGCGAATCCGGCTGGGACATCAGCCGAGCGCTACGCGAAACGCTGGGGGGCAAGGTGCGGATCATCATGGTGTCGGCCAACGCGCATGAATATCATCGTGGCGGCGACGGCCGCGCGGCGCATGATATGTTCCTCATGAAACCCGTCGATCTCGACGCGCTGCTGGACGCGATCGCCGACCAGTTGCACATCCGCTGGACCGGCGACGCGCCGCCACCCGAAGCCCCCACGCCCGACGACCTTCTGTTGCCCGATCTGCCGGACGACGCCCTGCCGATCCTGGCCGATATCGAGCAAAAGGCGATCATCGGCCATGTGCGCGGCATCGAATCGAGCATCCGCGCGCTGGAACAAGCCGTGCCCCAGGCCCAGCCGCTCGCCGCCCGAATGCTCGCCCACCTCGACCGTTTCGACCTCAAGGGGCTGATAAAAATCATAAGGGCCGTAAAATGACCACCCCGACGCCGCGCTCCGATACCGTCCTCGTCGTGGACGACACGCCCGAATCCCTGCGCTTCCTCACCGACACGCTGGAGGCCGCGAACATCTCCGTCCTTATCGCCACCAGTGGCGAAGCGGCGCTCGAACTGCTGAACCACGTCGTGCCCGACCTCATCCTGATGGACGCGGTGATGCCCGGCCTCGACGGCTTTGAAACCACCCGCGCGATCAAGCAATTGCCCCAGGGCGCGCCGGTGCCGATCATCTTCATGACCGGCCTCACCGAAAGCGAGCATGTCGTCCACGCGCTCGAAGCAGGCGGTGTCGATTATGTCCGCAAACCCATCGTGGTCGAGGAATTGCTCGCCCGCGTCCGCGTCCACATGGCCAATGCGCGCCAGACCCAGGGCGGCCATTATGCGCTCGACGCGACGGGCCGCAATCTCATCGCCGTTGGCGCGGATGGCGCGCTCTCCTGGCGCACGCCGGGGGCCGACAAGCTCATGGAAGCGCTCGAACCCGCTTGGTCGCGCACCGACACCGCGCTTCCCGCCATGCTCCGCGCGCCCGTCGCCCGCCTATTGCCCGACGACCTGCCATCGGGCACCACGGTCAAGACCGAAAGCCCCGGCGGCGACACCGTCGAACTCATCATCGTCGGCCGCCCCCGCCGCGACGAAGTGCTGATCCGCCTCAACCATCTCGACCCGCTGGCCGACATCGCCCGGCTGCAAAGCCATTTCGGCCTCACCCAGCGCGAAGCCGAAGTGCTGCTCTGGATCAGCTATGGCAAACCCAACCGCGTCATCAGCGAGATATTGGTCATCAGCCCGCGCACCGTGAACAAGCATCTGGAACAGATTTTCGAGAAACTCGGCGTCGAAACCCGCGCCGCCGCCGCGGCCTTCGCCGTCCGCGTCATCGCCCACTGACGCGACAGCCCTCAAACCCCGTTCGTTTCGAGCGAAGTCGAGAAACGCCCGCGCAAACGTTTCTCGACTTCGCTCGAAACGAACGGATCAAAACGCCCGCACCTCAATCCGTCCCAGTCAATATCGCCGCATAATCCACCGGATCGACATTGCTCCCCGACAGCACCACCACGCTGACCCCGTCGGTCGGCGGCGCAAGCCCCTGCATCATCGCCGCCAGCGCCACCGCCCCGCCCGGCTCGACCACCAGCTTGAGTGTCGAAAAGGCAAAGCGCATCGCGTCCCGCACCTGCCGGTCAGTCACCACCAGCCCGCCGGTGACCAGCGCCTTGTTAATGGGAAAAGTCATCGCGCCCGGCATCGGTGCCTGCAACGCATCGCAGATCGATCGCGCATCCGCCGCCACCGCCTCGCGCACGCCACTGCGCAGCGACCGGGCCGTATCGTCGAACCCCGCCGGTTCGACCGTATAGATCGCCACCTCCGGCGCCTGTGCCTTCACCGCCGTCGCAATCCCCGCCGTCAGCCCGCCGCCGCCGCAACAGACCAGCACCTGCCCCAGCGTCGCGCCAGCATCCTTGACCTGCTCGACAATTTCCAGCCCGACCGTCCCTTGCCCGGCGATGATGAAGGGGTCGTCAAACGAGGGCACCAGCGTCGCACCCCGTTGCTCCGCCAGCGCGGTGGCAATCGCCTCGCGGCTCTCGCGCAGCCGGTCATAGGTCACGACCTCCGCCCCCAGCGCGCGCGTATTGGCCAGCTTGATCGAGGGCGCATCGGCAGGCATCACAATGGTCGCCGCAATGCCGAGCAACTGCGCGGCATCGGCAACGCCCTGCGCATGATTGCCCGAAGACCAGGCGACCACACCCGCCGCCCGCTCTTCCGCATTCAGCCGCGCCAGCCGATTAAAGGCGCCACGAAATTTGAACGATCCCGTCCGCTGCGCGCCCTCGAACTTGAGCAGCACCCGCCGCCCACACAAAGCATTGAGCCGGTCATTCTCGATCAGCGGGGTGCGGACGGCCGCCGCCGCGATGATCCAGGCGGCGTCGGAAATGTCGGCGGGGGTGATGGCAAGCGGGTCTGTCATGCCGCATCCTAGCGCCATGATCGACCCGCACGCAATCAGTGCATCGCGCTCCAGCGATCGGCCATCAGGCGAATGTCGATCGCCAGCGACAGCGGATTGAACGGCTTGCTCAACACCCCGGCGGGGTCGAGCGCGCGCATCTCCTCCTCCGCCTCATGGCCCGAACTGTCGGTCAGGAAAATGACCGGCATGTCCGCAAAGGCGGGATCG
>NZ_JPPQ01000076.1:3296-4898 GCF_000743655.1 Sphingobium sp. ba1 | reverse complement strand
CTCCACATCCGTACCAATCGCGCCGATCAGATCGCCATGGGACGCGACATATTGCAGCCCATCGAACAGATCGTCGCTCCGTCCCTCGTCACGACCGTCCTGGATGAAATGGCGCGCCCCGGCGTCCGCGTCCGTTCCGAATGCCTCGATCAGATCGGCATAGGAGGCGATATATTGCAGCCCATCAAACAACGCGTCGCTGCGGCCCTCGACAAAGCCGCCATCGATATAATGGCTTGTCGCGGCCTGCGTATCGGTACCAAAAGCTGCGATCAGATCGTCATAGCCTGCGATATAATCGAGCGCGTCGAACTCTTTGGCATCGCGCCCTTCGGCAAAGCCGCTCGCCACATAATGCGCGGTCGCGCTATCTGCATCGGATCCGAAGGCAGCGATCAGGTCCCCATAGCCCGCGATATAGCGCAACCCGTCGAACGCCGACAAGCTGCCCGCCAGATCGGCGCTTCCCAAAACGCCGTTGGCAAAAGCAACCTGTTCTACATTTACAGTTCGCGAGGCGCCTTCTTCGCCCACCACAAAGGTCCAGCCGCCAGACAAAAGGTAGCTGTAGCTCGCCTTGACCCCGGCCAGCACCAGCATATCGCTCCCAGCGCCTCCATCGACGATGTTGTTCCCCGCGCCAGGGTCCAGACGGTCATTGCCAAAGCCACCATTCAGCCGGTCATGGCCTAAACCACCTTGCAACCAGTCATCGCCCCCAAACCCGTTCAGCACATCGTTACCCGCAAGACCAACGAACAGATTATGCCCCTCATCTCCATTCATTACGTCATTGCCGACCGTACCGACGCGATCGTTATCAGCAATGGTGACCTTCACGATGATATTGTCACTGCCCGACGAAAATATCTGCCCACTGGCTGCCACCTTGAATGCCAATATTTCATCACCTTCGATGAGAAGGTCGTCGATGACGCCGATCGCCGGCAGATCGATCACATAATCGCGAGCGGGCGATTGCGAAATACTGTAGAGGCCGTTGAAGTTCGGAACATTGACCTCACTGGCCGTCATGGTCGACTGCTCGGCGTCGAAGGCGAGCGTTACAGTCCCTGTGTAAGCTCCGATATTTTTCAGCGTCAGCAATGGTATTAGCGTTGCGCCTGTGCCTTCGGCGACAACACCGGATGCTGCAACTGTGGCCGTAACACCAGCATTGAAGTCCAGAATTTCAAAACTGGTCGCTATGCCCATAGCTGACAGCTCAGAGGCTTCATAATATCTATAATTGCCAGCCTTGTCATACACAGTTACATTGCCGATACTGTATGTTCCTGCTCCGGATGTCGCGTCGATATAATATTCGCGAGAAGAAGCGCCATCGGCATAGCTATCAGTGCTATCGTAAGCAACGAAGGCTGATGTCCTGCTCGAACTAGACTGCCAACTTTTGGTAAAGCCTACATAGACATAATCCACGCCCAACCCAACATCGCTGGCACTTGCTGTAAACGTCAGGTATTTACCACCGTCAGTTACATCCACGCTACTTGGAAAACTCAGAGACGTCAAAACTGGCTTTGTCGAGTCAGACGGCTGGTTGCTCTCAATCTCAAAACTGGTCGCTATGCCCATGGCTGA
>NZ_JPPQ01000076.1:0-3286 GCF_000743655.1 Sphingobium sp. ba1 | reverse complement strand
GCGCCACCCCCATCTGCCCGCCCCCGATGATGACGATATCGCGTGGGACAGGATCGGTCATGGCATCACATCCTCAATCGGCGCACCGCCCGTCCGCCAGCCCGGCGGCGATGCAGGTGGCAGGATCAGGCAGAGGCACGGTAACGCCGAACGTGCGCCAGCAAGACGCACTTGGCCAGACATTTCGCGGGATGATCCGCTTAGGCCGCCATGAACATATCGGCGCCCGGAGCCACCACACGATGCTCAAAATAGCCCGTGTCGATATAATGTTCGGTCAGCGCATCGACGTCAGTACCAAAAGCTGCCGCCAGATCAGGATTGGCCGCCGCATAGGCCAACGCATCGAACCCGTCGACATCCCGGCCTTCTTGCTGCCCTGCCAGAATATAATGGCGCGCAGCCGCGTCATCATCATCACCCAGCGCGACGATCAGGTCCGCGTTCGACGCAATGTAACGTAAGCCGTCAAAATCGTCGGCCATTCGGCCTTCGCCATAGCCGTTTTTGATGAAATGCTCGGCCGCCGCCTCCACATCCGTACCAATCGCGCCGATCAGATCGCCATGGGACGCGACATATTGCAGCCCGTCGAACAGATCGTCGCTCCGTCCCTCGTCACGACCGCCCTGGATGAAATGGCGCGCCCCGGCGTCCGCGTCCGTCCCGAATGCCTCGATCAGATCGCCATAGGAGGCGATATATTGCAGCCCATCAAACAACGCGTCGCTGCGGCCCTCCACAAAGCCGCCATCGATATAATGGCGTGTTGCCGCCTGCGTATCGGTGCCAAAAGCTGCGATCAGATCGTCATAGCCTGCGATATAATCGAGCACATCGAACTCTTTGGCATCGCGCCCTTCGGCAAAGCCGCTCGCCACATAATGCGCGGTCGCGCTATCTGCATCGGGTCCGAAGGCAGCGATCAAGTCCCCATAGCCAGCGATATAGCGCAACCCATCGAACGCCGACAAGCTGCCCGCCAGATCGGCACTTCCCAGCGCCTCGTTGGCAAAAGCGACATGTTCTACATTCACGATCCGCGAAGCGCCCTCTTCGCCTATGACGAAAGTCGAAGCGCCCGACACGAGATAGCTGTAACTTGCAACGCCACCCGTAAGAACCACCGTATCGAACCCATCCCCGCCGTCGACGATATTGTGGCCCGTCCCCGGCAACAGGCGATCGTCGCCAGCGCCGCCGTCCAAAATGTCGTCCCCGGAGCCGCCCTGCAAGGAATCGACACCGTCCCCGCCGGCGAGAGCATCATTCCCGCCGCCGCCACTCAGAACGTCATCGCCATTGTCACCCTGTATCTCATCGTCGCCATCGCCGCCGATGATGCGGTCGTCACCCTCGCCGCCAAAGGCAAATGCGCCATCGCGATCGATCAGGATGGTGTCGTTACCCGCTTCGCCGAACAAACGATCAAGACCCGGCGAAACCTCGCTGTTGCGCCCCAGCCCGCCGCGCAGGATGTCATCGCCATCGCCGCCATAGATCATATCGACGCCCAGGCTGCCGGTCAGGTCATCATTTCCGCCCCAACCATCGATGCTGATCCCTTCGGCCGCGCTGCGTACCGCGCCCGCCACGACGACATCATCGAACTGGGTCAACGACAAACCGCTAACATATTCGAACCCAGACAGTGTCCCTCCACCGATGTTCAGGGATCCGCCATTGGTCAACAGCGTCAGGTCAGCGGACACACCACTCGTAGCGCCGGAATAAAAGTTGACGAAAAGGCTGTCGTCGCCGATCCCGCCATCGGCGCTGTCGCCATAGGATATGCTGATGCGGTCGTTGCCCGCACCGCCAAAAAGAATGTCGGGATGCTCGTCGAGGCCATAGCCATATTCGCCAAAACCATCGATCCAGTCGTCGCCGTCGCCGCCATAAATGACGTCGCTGCCACTACCCCCGGCAAGATCATCATTGCCCGAATCGCCATAAAGAGTGTCGTCACCGCCACCGCCACGGATCAGGTCATTGCCATTTCCGCCTTCGATCAGATCGTCGCCATCGCCAGTGCTGCTGATGACGCCGTCGCCATAGAGCTTGTCATCGCCATCATTGCCGCGGACCACATCGTCACCGATGCCGCCGTAGATGGTGTCGTTGTCGCGCCCACCTTCCAACAGGTCATTGCCCTGGCCGCCGGACAGTTCGTCATCGCCGTCGCCACCGGACAACTGGTCGTTGCCGCTGCCGCCAACCAGATAATCATTGCCGGCTTCCCCCGACATGCGGTCGTCGCCTGCATCGCCGAACAGCGTGTCTCCACCGTCTCCGCCCATCATCTGGTCGTTACCGGCACCCCCGAACATCAGGTCATCGCCGCCCAGCCCGAACAGGCTGTCATCGCCGTCGCCACCTTCCAAATTATTGGCCTGGTCGTTGCCGGAAATCGTGTCGGCATGGGCCGATCCCACCACCTGCTCGACATCGACAAACTGATCGCCGTCCGGCCCCTCGCCCCAGTTTGACTGACCCAGGGTGACGGTGACGCCTTGGCCATAGCGGCTGTAATCGACCGTGTCGGTTCCTTCGCCGCCGCTGAAAAAGTCGGCCGCCGTCCCACTGAAAAACCGGTCATCGCCGGCACCACCATAGAGCGTCACGCTGCTGTCATGCGCCGTCACGCTATCAAAACCGTCTCCGGCAAAGATCGTGATCCGCTCGCTTTGGGTCGCCGCATCGATCACATCGCTGGCGCTACTGCCCTCCAGCTGCACCACGATCTCTATGTTGCGGATGGTGCCACCGGCGACGATGCGCGGTGCCTCGCCCAGAAACTGGGACGTCGATATGGTAACCCCGTCTGTCGCGCCATAGAAGGAATAATAAAGCCGGTCCGTTCCCGCTCCACCATCGACATCGTCGCCAGTGCCGACGCCGATGATGTCATCGCCGTCGCCCCCGAATATCTGGTCATGCTCCAGGCCGATATCGACGCCCGTCCAGTCTATCGTGGCACCCGCATAGGGGTCGACCGTGCCGGACCACAGCTTGTCGTTGCCGCCATTGCCGTAAATGATGTCGGCACCGGTCCAGCCATAGATTTCGTCATCACCGTCCGTACCGTTAAATGCATCATCACCAGGCGAACCAAATGTAACGGCCACAGCATTTCTCCGACTTAAGTGGCTATGGACTGGACAATAAATCCTGGCGGGTCAACTGTTACGACCTCTATGATGCCGAGGATCAGACAGGGTCATCGCCGTGTGCCGTTCCGTGGCCTTGCGTGCGCAGGCGCGCCCCCCTCCGCCCGCAAAGCCCC
>NZ_JPPQ01000075.1:0-1203 GCF_000743655.1 Sphingobium sp. ba1 | reverse complement strand
GCAAGCGGCTGGCGGCGGTGCGAGCCGGTCGAGCGCGTCGGCGATGCGGATCAGGAGGGCGTCGTTCATGCGCCGGGCTTAGCCAGCGATGATCGTTACGGCAAGCGCGGGTCCGCTTATGTCATTCTCCTGTCGCAATGGACTTTTACTTGGGTTTACTGAGGTCTATATCGCGGGGACCGTGACCATCGCCAATCCAGCCTATTCCACTAAATCCTGCCGCTATGGCGCCGAGGCGCTGCGCGAGGCAGCGCTGTTGATCCGCGCCGGTGAGCCGGTGGCGGTCCCCACCGAGACGGTCTATGGCTTGGCCGCCGATGCCACCGACAGCCATGCCGTTGCGGCAATCTACAGCGCCAAGGGGCGTCCGAGTTTCAATCCGCTGATCGTCCATGTGTCCGATCGGGCCATGGCCGAGCGGCTGGCGGATTTCTCCCCGGTCGCCATGCGCCTTGCCGACCGTTTCTGGCCGGGGCCGCTGACATTGGTGCTGCCGGTGCGGGCGGATAGCGGGTTGTCGCCGTTGGTGATGGCAGGCTTGCCCACCGTCGCGCTGCGGCTGCCCGCGCATCCGGCGATGCGCGCGCTGATCCGCGAGAGTGGGCGGCCACTCGCCGCACCGTCCGCCAATCGCAGCGGGTCGATCAGCCCGACGCGCGCCGAGCATGTGCTGGCCAGCCTGAATGGCAAGGTGCGGATGATATTGGACGAGGGGCCGACCAGCGAAGGCGTGGAATCGACCATCGCCGCGCCGGACGCCGACCAAGTACGGCTGCTGCGCCCCGGCCCTGTCACCGCCGCGATGCTGGAGGAGGCAAGCGGGCTTCCCGTTGTCATCGGCACTGGCGCGCACAAGATCGAGGCGCCCGGCCAGCTAGAGAGCCATTATGCGCCGTCCAAACCGGTGCGATTGAATGCGTTGCGGGCGGAGAAGGATGAATATCTGATCGGCTTCGGCCTGATGCCTTGCCACATCAACCTAAGCCCCGACGCCAATGTGCGGGAGGCCGCCGCCAGCCTGTTCGCGGCGCTTCACATCGCTGATGCGAGCGCCGCGGTGAAGATCGCGGTTGCGCCCGTCCCGATGGAGGGGATCGGCGCGGCGATCAACGACAGGTTGAAACGCGCGGCGGCGTGAGGCGCTGCAAGCTCATTGCCTTATACCGAGATGCAATGATTGCGACCCATAAGGCTCCTCCCCCT
>NZ_JPPQ01000074.1:0-2041 GCF_000743655.1 Sphingobium sp. ba1 | reverse complement strand
CTGGGCTGTTCGGTGTTGATGGCGGGTGTCGTGATGGCGGTTGATTTTCTGCTGCCGCCGCTGGCCGCGCCAATCCGGCTCGCGATATTGGTGCCGACGGGCGGCGTCGCGTTTCTTGCCGCGTTGATGCTGTGTTCGCGCGCCACGGTGATGGAACTGGTCGCGCTGGTGGTGCGGCGCGCGCCCCCGGCCCAGGCACCGGCCTGAACCGAGGGGGCAGCCGCCTCTTTCAAGCCGTCTGGATATAATCGCGCAGCGCGCTGGCTTCCGATTCGATGCTGTCGATGCGGAATTTCACCAGATCGCCGATCGAAATCAGGCCGACCAACTGGCCATCGACCACCACCGGCAGGTGGCGGATGCGCCGCTTGGTCATCAGCGAGAGGCCATGGATCACCGGCATCTTGTCATCGACGGTGATGGCGGGCGAGGTCATGAGGTCGCCCACCGGATGGTCGAGCGCCGCGGCGCCATCGGTCGCCACGCGATAGACAAGGTCGCGTTCGGAAAAGATGCCGACCACTTCGCCATCATCGACCACGGGAACGCAGCCGATTCGCCGATCGGCGAGCAATTGGACAGCGGACAACACCGTATCGGTGGACCGCACCTGGACGACATCGCCCCCCTTGCCCCGCAAAATCGCTGCAATCGTCATGGCTGCTCTCCTTCTGCCCTATAATTTGGTTCAGGCGCTTGATGATCCCACTTTCGCGGGCCAAAGAAAAGGGATGACACGCAAGCAAGCGCTCGATGATCCGCAGATCGCCGCCGTGGCCTGGACCCGGTTTCGCCGCATCATGGCGTGGATGGCGCTGGGCGGGGCGGCCTGCACCGCGCTGGCGCTGCTCTTTCTCTATTATCGGTCGGAAACCATGCCGATCCATATGATCATCGCGACCATATTGGGGGTGTGGCTGACCTTCATGCTGGGCACGGGGCTGATGGCGCTCGCCTTCCTGTCGCATGGCACCGGCCATGACGAGCAGGTGATGGACCGGTTGAAGGACGAGGTGCCGCTGGATGACTGACAAGCGCGACGATGTGGTGTTGCGGGTCATGCCACGCATCGCCGACATCAACGCCAACGGCCATATTTTCGGCGGCTGGGTGCTGAGCCAGATGGATATTGCGGGCGGCATCGTCGCGCATCGAATCGCGCAGGGGGCCGTGGCGACCGTCGCGATCGAGAGCATGAAGTTCATCACGCCGATTTTGCTGGGCGATGTCGTGTCAGTCTATGCCCATGAGGAGCGGCGCGGGCGGACCTCGCTCGCCATCCGCATCGATGTGGTGGCGACGCGCGGGGCGGAGCAGGAGCAGGTCGATTTGACCAGCGGCCTGTTCACCTTCGTCGCGCTGGATGAGAATCACCGGCCGCGCCCCTTGCCCGCGACCTGATCGTCAGCGGGGCGTCCGCAGGCGGTAGTCGAGTTGGGCCGTTCCCTGCGCCGGTACGGTAGCCGTCCAGAGCCAAGCCCCGTCGCGACGGACGAGGCGCGGACGTGATCCGACGAGTTGGTTGGCTTCGTCATCCTGCACGATGATTTCCGCGACCAGCGGTTCGGCACCGCTATTGATCAGCCGAAGACCGTATCGCTGCGTTTTTTCATCGAAGGTCCGTTCGTAGCGCAAGTGCGGGCTTTGCCCCGCCGCGATCTCTACCTTGTCGCCGATCGCCTGGTCACGCATCCGCGCCTGCGCCAGCAACAGCGATTCGACCCCGCGCATCGCGAACAGCGACAGGCCGCCGGACGGGAGCGGCACCCCTGCCCCGCTTTCGCGCCGGTTGGTGAAGCGCAATGTGCGGGTGAGCGGGCCGCCCTCGCTGACATCACCCTGCGCCGATAGCCGCGCGGTGTAGAGGGTGGTGAAAGCGATCGCGCGCTGGTGCAGGAGCGCGACCTGCTTTTGGCCGTTGGGATTGAGATCGACCGTCATCGGCACACGATAAAGTTTGAGGTCGCCCAGTTCCTCTTGCGTTGCGACGCGGCGACCCGTCACCATGATTTCCTGGGCCGCCATCATCGGCGGGGGTGGC
>NZ_JPPQ01000073.1:0-3640 GCF_000743655.1 Sphingobium sp. ba1 | reverse complement strand
GCGATGCCTCAAATACCAGTCCCCAAACGACGCCCTCGCTAATCAGACGGAACTCAACACCTTCGCCGGGGAACAGCATCCATGGGTCATCCTCACGCACGTTAGCCCTGCGCCCTACCCGACCTGCGCCAGCATCCACGCCCGAAACTGCGCGACGGCGGGGCTGGCCAGAGGATCGGCGGGATAGGCCAGATAATAGGCCCGCTCGCTCGACAGCGGACGGGCAAAGGGGACGACCAGCGTCCCCGCATCCAGTTCCGGCCGGATCAGGAAGCTGGGGATCAGCGCCACACCCGCGCCTGCCGCCGCCGCCTGCGCCAGCATCAGGAAATGTTCGAATGTCGGGCCGGGGTGCAGCGCGTCCGCGTCCACCCCCGCCGCCGCGAACCAGCGCGGCCAGGCATCGCGCCGCGAACTTTGGCTGAGCAGCGGTGCATCCAGCAGGTCGATGGGCGCACGCAACGGATGCACCGTCAGCCAGCCCGGCGCGCATACCGGCACGACATCCTCACGGAACAGGAAATCCATCGCGACGCCGGGCCATTCCTGCGGCAGGCCGAAATGGATCGCTGCGTCGAAATCCTCCTGCGCGAAATCGAACGGTTCCGAGCGCGCCGCGAAATCCACCACCAGTTGCGGATGCTTCGCGCTCAGATGCGGCAGGCGCGGTGCTAGCCAGCGCATACCGAAACTGGGCAGCGTCGCGATCCGCAAGGCAGACCCCGCCCGCCGCTGTGCCGCCGCGCGGGTCGCGCGCCGGATGCCGTCGAGCGCAGGCGCAAGTTGTACGGCATAGGCGCGCCCGGCCTCATTGAGTTGCACCCGCCGCCCGATCCGGTCGAACAACGGCCGCTGAACCCGCTCCTCCAGCAAGGCGATCTGCCGACTGACCGCGCTCTGGGTCAGGCCGATCTCGTCGCCTGCGCGCGAGAAGCTTTCATGCCGCGCCGCCGCCTCGAAACTGGCGAGCGCCGTCATCGACGGCAGCCATTTGCGCCCCTCACTCATTCCAAAATCGCATCAACTGATGAAGGCTCCCCGTTTGCATCACCCATCCTATCCTGCGATACTGGCTGCGTCACCGGGAGCCTATCCATGTCGAATGAGAATATACCTGTCATTGCCGCCCTGACCAAAGCCGTGCTGGGCGATATGGACGGCCAAAAGGCGCTCGATGCGCTGCACATCGCCCCTGCCCTGCTGGCCGAGCGCGGCCCCACCGTGACGCGCGCCGCCTTCGCGATGGCTATGAACGTTTCGCTGTTCGATAATCTGTTGCGGCGCGTGCCGAGCGGTGCGGCTTATGTCGCCGACACGCTGGCGCAGGGCCGCCGGGTAAACTTCGATCATGGCGCGCTCCGCACCATCCGCCTGCCCGATGGCCCCACCGGCGCGCTGCCCGGCGGCGAAGACGCCTTCACCCGTATCTTCGTGCCGCTCGGCTATCGCATGGCCACCGTCTATCCGCTCGACCGGCTGAAAATGACCGGCCGCGCCTACACCCATGCCGACCATCCCGACGCGATTCCGCAATTCTTCCTGTCCGAACTGCATGTCGACCGCTTCGATGCCGACTTTGCCGATGCCGCCGCGCGCCTGTTCGGCACCTCGCGCGATCCGCTCGATGCGCAGGCGCTGGCGGTGCTGGACGATTTTGCGGCGGGCCGGTCCGTCTCCTTCGCCGACGCCGTGGCGGCGCTGCCCACCATCCTCTCGGCCTTCGACCGTCAGCATGATGCGCCCGATTTTGCCGACTATCAATTGCTGCTCTCCCGCTCCAACGAAGCCGCCTGGATCGCGACCGAGGGCAATGCCTTCAACCACGCCACCGACCGGGTCGCCGATGTCGCCGCCTTGGCCGATCGACTGCGCGCCGCTGACCACCCGATCAAGGACCGGCTGGAAATTTCCGCTACCGGCCGCGTGCGCCAGACCGCCTTGCGCGCCGACAGCGTCGAGCGGAGCTTTGCCGATGGGCAGGTCCGCGCCGTCCCTGGCTCCTTCTTCGAGTTCATCAGCCGCGACATCGATCCGGCAACAGGTCAGCTCGACCTCGCCTTCGACACCGGAAACGCCACCGGCATTTTCGCCATGACGCGCGCAGGAGCATGACCGCCATGTTGCAATCCTTCGATCCCGCCTCGCGCGCCCTCGTCTGGGAAGGCCCGGTCGCCGATGCCGCCGCCTGCCATGGCGCGATCGCCACCGCCCGCGCCGCCCTGCCCCAATGGCGCGCGCTGCCCGTGGAGGATCGCGTCGCCGTCGTGCGCCGCTATGCCGCCATTCTAGCCGAACGGCGCGCTGCGCTGGCTGAACTCATCTCGCGCGAAACCGGCAAGCTATTGTGGGAAAGCGACGCTGAAATCGGGTCGATGATCGCCAAGGTCGATGTCTCGATCGCCGCCCATGCCGAACGCACCGGCGAACGCGCCGCCGCCATGCCTTTCGGTCGCGCGGTCCTGCGCCATCGCGGCCATGGCGTGATGGCGGTGCTTGGCCCCTATAATTTCCCCGGCCATTTGCCCAACGGCCATATCGTCCCCGCCCTGATCGCGGGCAACGCCATCGTCTTCAAGCCATCGGAAATCACCCCTGCCACCGGCGCGGCGATGGCCGATGCCTGGGCCGCTGCTGGCTTGCCGGACGGCTTGCTGACCGTCGTTCAGGGCGGACGCGCCACTGGCGAGGCATTGGTCGCGGGCGACATTGACGGATTGCTGTTCACCGGATCGGCAGGCGCTGGCGCAGCCCTGCGCCGCGCGCTGGTCGATCGGCCCCATGTCATCATGGCGCTGGAACTGGGCGGCAACAATCCGCTGATCGCCTGGGACAGCCCGGAGGCCGCCGCGTCGATCATCGTCAATTCCGCTTTCATCACCACCGGCCAGCGCTGCTCCTGCGCCCGCCGCCTGATCGTGCCCGAAGGCGCGACCGGCGACGCGATCGTCGAGGCGGTCGATGCCATGGCCGCACGTTTGCCCATCGCCGCCTGGAACGAAGCGGGCGACGCGTTCATGGGGCCGCTGGTGTCGGACGCGGCCGCCGCTGGTGCCCATCGCGCCGTTAGCGACCTGATCGCGCGTGGCGCGCGGGTCATCCGTCCGTTCGGCGGGGTGGAGGGCCGCAGCGCCGCCTTCGTCACGCCCGCCTTGCTCGACGTGACCGGCGTGGACACGCCCGATGCGGAAATTTTCGCGCCCGTCCTGTCGATCGTCCGGGTGCCCGACTTCGATGCCGCCATCCGCGCCGCCAACGCGACCAGCTTCGGCCTGTCGGCGGGGCTGATTGCGCAGGATGACCAGCTATGGCAGCGGATGGTGGAGGAAAGCCGGGCGGGCGTCCTCAACCGCAATCGCCCGACGACCGGCGCGGCAGGCAACATGCCCTTTGGCGGCCTGGGCGCGTCGGGCAATCACCGCCCGAGCGCCTATTATGCCGCCGATTATTGCGCCTATCCCATCGCCAGTTTCGAGGCAGAGGCAGTGCAGGCCGTCCCAGTGACCGGCCTGTCCTGAACCGCCACGACAAGCCCCAAGCGCAATCAGCCGATGCGGTGCAGCCCGCATAATTTATTACCGGCGGGATCGCGCAGATAGGCAAGGTATAATTTGCCAAAAGGGCTCTCACGGACGCCCGGCGG
>NZ_JPPQ01000072.1:0-1562 GCF_000743655.1 Sphingobium sp. ba1 | reverse complement strand
GTCAGTCTGACCGCCGCCACTGCCGCCCTCACTCCACCTTCGCGAATATCGCCATGATCGCCTCCAGCGCCGCCGGGCTTTCGATGGTCGCGGGCATGGCGATCCGCTCCCCCGCCGCGACCTGACGCAGTGCCGCGCGCAATATCTTGCCCGACCGCGTCTTGGGCAGGGCACCGACGACATGCACGTCCTTCAGAGCCGCCACCGGCCCCAGTTCGTCGCGCACCGCCTTGATGATCTCGGCCCCCAGCGCCGACGCGTCCCACTCGCCTGTCCGCGCGACGACGAAGGCCATCGGCACCATGCCTTTCAACGCATCGTCCACGCCGATCACCGCGCATTCGGACACCAGCGGATGACAGGCGACGATCTGCTCCATCTGCCCGGTGGACAGGCGGTGGCCCGCGACATTGATGATGTCGTCGGTGCGCCCCATGATGTTGACGAAGCCGTCGGCATCGACATGGCCCGCATCGCCCGTCTCATAATGTCCGGGGAAACCGGCAAAGGCCTTGGCAAAACCCGCTTCATTGTTCCACAGCCCGGCATAGCAGCCCGGCGGCAGCGGCAGCGTCATCACCACATTGCCCGTTTCGCCGGGCGCAACGTCCACGCCGCCATCGTCCACCACGCGAAAGCCATAGCCTGGCACCGGGAAGCCCGCGCTCCCCGCCTTGCGCCGCGTATCGCCCAGGCCAAAGCAGGTCGCGAGCGCAGGCCAGCCCAGTTCCGTCTGCCACCAATGGTCGGTCACCGGCAGGTTGAGCTGCGCTTCGGCCCAATGGATCGTGTCCGGGTCCGCCCGCTCGCCCGCCAGGAACAGCGCACGCAAATTGCCCGTGCCGATCTGGCGGATATAGTCGCCCTCCGGGTCTTCCTTGCGCACCGCGCGGATTGCGGTGGGCGCGGTGAAGAAGATGCGGACATCGTTGCGGACAATGGTCCGCCAGAAAGTGCCTGCGTCCGGCGTGCCCACTGGCTTGCCTTCGAACAACAATGTCGTCGCGCCTGCCAGCAACGGCCCATAGGCGATATAGCTATGCCCCACGACCCAGCCGACATCGGACGCCGCCCAGAACACCTCGCCCGGACGAATGCCATAGATATGCGCCATGCTCCAGGCGATCGCCACCGCATGACCGCCATTCTGCCGCACCACCCCCTTGGGCGTGCCGGTCGTGCCCGAAGTATAGAGAATATAGAGCGGATGGGTCGCTTCTACTGCCAAGCACTCGACCGGCTGCGCCTGTGCCAGCGTATCGGCCCAGTCGAGGTCGCGCCCCTCCTGCATCGGCGCGATCGCCTGGGGCCGTTGCAACAGGATGACGCGCTCGATCCGGTGGGTCGCCATTTGCAGCGCCTTGTCCACCAGGGGCTTGTACGGGATGACCTTGCTGCCTTCGATCCCGCAGGATGCCGTCATCAGCAAAGCGGGCGTCGCATCGTCGATCCGCTTGGCGAGTTCGGGCGCGGCGAACCCGCCGAACACCACCGAATGGATCGCGCCGATCCGCGCGCAGGCCAGCATCGCGATCACCGCCTGGGGCACCATCGGCATATAG
>NZ_JPPQ01000071.1:3270-3977 GCF_000743655.1 Sphingobium sp. ba1 | reverse complement strand
GCGGGGATCCATCTCCGGACCTAAAATCAAGACGATAAGGTGGGAGATGGATTCCCGCCTTCGCGGGAATGACGATGATTCGTAAGCGATCCGCATTTCGCAACGATCCCCCGGCGGGGGAGGTGGCTGGCGCAGCCAGACGGAGGGGTGTCCAGCTATTAATCTAGAGCATGATGACTTTGAGTCGCATCACTCCGTTCGCCCTGAGTAGGGGCTGAGCTTGTCGAAGACCCGTATCGAAGGGTCGGCTGCGCTTTATATCCTTCGATACGCCATTTGCCCTTCGGTCGTCTGCGACTCCGACTTCGCTCAATGCCTGTCCTTGCATATTGGGGTTGGCATTTATTTCAGCCTTGGTTGAATTGGTGCCGACCTGTCTGGTGTCATGACCCCGGACAGGTCGGAGCGGATAGGCTGTGCCTGTCCTTGGGCATAAAGCTCGCGATCCTCAGCAAAGCCGTCCGCTCCATCCATGATCGTCTCGAACGGTTGCCTGAGCCTTGAGCTCGTATGCAAGGTGGAGAAACATGATGTCGAACCAATATGTTGCCGTCGATGTATCTAAGGCGGCACTCGATATTGCCTTACCGGGGGCTAACGGGGTTTGGCGCCGTACCAATTCGGTGGCGGGGATCGCGGCTTTAAGAAGGCGGCTCGCGACCCTTGAACATCCCCATATCGTCTGCGAGGCAACAGGCCGCTATGGC
>NZ_JPPQ01000071.1:2531-3260 GCF_000743655.1 Sphingobium sp. ba1 | reverse complement strand
CCGTCACCGCCGCATTGTTGGACATATTTTGCGGCTTGAACGGCCGGACTCGATAGCCGCGCCGCACCAGCGCCCGGCACAGCCCGGCGACCAGCACCGACTTGCCCACATCCGATCCGGTTCCCTGCAACATGATGGCACCCATGGCCATCATCCCTGACCGGCGAGTGCCGTCAGCGCAAGCCCCTCAGCTATCCGTAGGTGCGCCGATATTCGAGCGTGTCCAATATCATGCCGCCACCCATGAATACCGCACCGGTACAGGCCAGCGCCAATAGCTGTCCGCCGGTGCCGGGATATTGCTGCATATAGGCAAGGCCGCGCTCGGTCGCGCCCAGCGCGAGCGCATAGATGATCAGAAACGCCTCGAACTTGGTCTTGACGATGAAAAGACGCTTGATCCGTTCCATTCCGATTCCATCCGGCGTTTGGCCCCCGCCATTACGGCATCAGATCGCCCGAAAGCTGCAAATGGTCAACAAGCGTTAACCATGATTGTTCGATGCGCGCGATCAACGTCGTGTCGCCCAGCCCGTCGGGCGCAATATCTTCGGGCCAATAGGCCGCGACGATGGCCGCGATGGCATCCAGCTTCGCCTCATCCACCAGGAAGCGCGGATCGATCGTCGCCGGATCGGCCACGACGCGCAGCCGCAGACAGGCCGGACCACCGCCATTGGCCATGGACTGGCGCACATCGACCGGCACGAGTCGGCGGATCGGCCCATT
>NZ_JPPQ01000071.1:1638-2521 GCF_000743655.1 Sphingobium sp. ba1 | reverse complement strand
ACCGAGATTAATTTCGACGGGCTGATCGGGCCGAGCCACAATTATGCGGGCTTGAGCGTCGGCAATCTGGCCTCGGCGCGCAATGCAGGCGCGGTGTCGCATCCGCGCGCGGCGGCGTTGCAGGGTATCGAGAAGATGCGCGGCAATATCCGGCTGGGGCTGACGCAGGGCATCTTCCTGCCGCAATGGCGACCCGACGGGGCATGGCTGGCGCAGCTTGGAACCGATGTCGGGGCGGCCGAGCCGCATATTCGTGCGGCGGCGATGTCGGCCTCGTCCATGTGGGCGGCCAATGCGGCGACAGTGTCGCCCGCCAGTGACACAGGCGACCGGCGCACCCATTTGACCGTCGCGAATCTGGTGACGATGGCGCACCGCAGCCATGAATGGCCGCAGACGCTGGCGCAATTGCGGGTCGCCTTTTCCGACCAGAGCGTCTTTGCCGTCCATGGCCCGGTGCCGCCGCCCTTTGGCGACGAGGGCGCGGCCAATCATATGCGATTGGCCGAACGGCATGACCAACCGGGGGTCGAGATCTTCGTCTATGGCCAGTCCGGTGGCCCCTTCCCCGCGCGCCAGCATGTCGAGGCGAGCAAGGCGGTGGCGCGACGGCATGGGCTGGACCCGGCGCGGACGCTGTTCGTGCAGCAGTCCGAGGAAGCGATTGCGGCGGGCGCTTTCCACAATGATGTCGTGGCGGTGGCCAATGAGCGGGTGTTGTTCACCCATGAACTGGCCTTTGCGGACAAGGAAGGCTTCTATGCCGATCTGCGTGCCGCCCTGCCCTGCGTCGAGATCGTCGAGGTGCCTGCCAGCGCGGTGAGCCTGGCCGATGCGATCAAAAGCTATCTCTTCAACGCTCAACTTGTGACGCTGCCGACGG
>NZ_JPPQ01000071.1:0-1628 GCF_000743655.1 Sphingobium sp. ba1 | reverse complement strand
GGGTGAATCAGCCAATCGACCTCCGCGCAATACTTTTCTGCCAACCCCGTGAGCAATTACCTTGCAACCGTGACTGCGCCACTTTTATTCGGGGCCGCATCCGACCCGGCCGGCCGCCGGGAGCCCGCGCATCACTTGAGGGCGCTTCAGATCGTGTCCATCGCTACCGCTTTTCAGGGTTGGGCGGGCGGTTGGTTCATGTCTGGCGGCGCTAAATATTTAACATTCTAGAAAGGACGATTAAATGGATAGCCTGCTCTTGAGCCGTCGTCACTTTGTGGGCAGTATACGCGCGTTGGGACTTGTCGCCGCGATGGGCGGGTTGATCAGCGCGTGCAGCGCAGCCGCGCCGGGACCGGTGCCGATCCTTGTACATAAGGATCCAAACTGCGGCTGTTGTTCGGCTTGGGCCGACCGGATCGAATCAACAGGCGACTTCACGGTCAGGCTGATCAATGCGGAGGACATGGCCGCTGTCAAAGCGCGTCTGCGGGTGCCGCTTGAGCTTGCGTCTTGCCACACCACAGTGGCTGCTGGATATGTCATCGAAGGACATGTGCCAGCGGCGGACATTTTACGGCTCCTGAGCGAGAAGCCGTCTGACATAATCGGATTGGCGGTTCCTGGAATGCCCGCGGGTTCACCCGGGATGGAAACGCCAGACGGGCGACGCGACGCTTATGAGGTCGTAGCTTTCACCACCGGTGGTCGCCAGAGCGTGTTTGCGCGGCACGGCTGAAGACCGGTAGAGCATATGGCCAAGGGGGAACCTCCCGGCTCCCCCGCTCCAGCCTCAGAACCAGGCCCGGATGCCAACCACGAAACTCAGATGCGAAACGTCCCCGCCCGCCGCGCGTTCGAAGCGAGCCGTATCGCCGAAAGTCTCATTATATTCCACGCCGATGTAAGGCGCGAATTCCTTGACAATCTCGTAGCGCAGTCGGAGCCCGACCTCCGCTTTTGACAAGCCAGAACCAACACCGATTTCTGGCACGTCCTGCAACGCGAAGTCGACTTCGACCCGAGGTTGAAGGATCAGCCGTTGTGTTATGCGCTGGTCGTATTCGGCCTCGAAACGAGCTGTAAGATCGCCCCTATCGGATAGAAAGAGCGCGCCATCGACCTCGAACCAGTAAGGGGCCAGACCTTGGATACCGACGACCAGATGCGCACGTTCCGGGCTGGGCTCGAAATCATAGCGGATGCCGGTTTGCAGGTTAAACCAAGGGTCAAGCGCATGACTCCAGAGCGCTTGGACCTCAGCCTGCTCGGGCTTTTCTCTGAAATCCGATTCGATCTCTGTTTT
This sequence comes from Sphingobium sp. ba1, assembly GCF_000743655.1. NCBI lineage: Bacteria > Pseudomonadati > Pseudomonadota > Alphaproteobacteria > Sphingomonadales > Sphingobiaceae > Sphingobium > Sphingobium sp. ba1. The sequence continues at coordinate 322 of NZ_JPPQ01000071.1, read as the reverse complement.
CAGCCACAACCGGTCAATGTCGCCGCCATACCATCCTTGGGCACTGATAAAGTAGCCGTCGCGGCCTTTTGTGATGCGGCTCTCCATCTGATCGATCAGGACGTTGTAAGTGGTGATGTCGCCATGCTCGCGACGCAAAATTCCTCGGGCATCGGTCATCACCCCGGTCCCGAATACGGCATCCGCTGCATTGGGAGGGCCGTGGAGCGCGGCGGGGGGCGGTGGGCCAACCGGCGGGTCGGGAATGCCAGGCTCATGACCTTGCGCCGTATGACCTGAATTGGGCTGTGACACCGGCATGCTGTGGCCGGCGTGCGGATCG
>NZ_JPPQ01000070.1:37110-39699 GCF_000743655.1 Sphingobium sp. ba1 | reverse complement strand
TGTGTCTTTGTGTTTTTGCCCGAAGGCTGGGGCTTGGTCGCGTGCAAGACGGTCGACCATTATCATGTCGAGAATTGCCAGATATTGGGCGAATCGCCGATGGGGTCGGGCTATGCGCGCGCGGTGCGGCTAGCCGCCTGGCAATTCCTGGTCCGCCCCCCGCGCGTGAATGGCAAGCCGCAGGTGGGGAGTTGGGTGCGGATACGGATTGATTATACGCGGTCTGGGGTGCGGGTTGGGGGGTGAGAGGGGCGTAGACAAACGGTTTCTCGATGACGCCGGTATTCACTTGGACTAGCGTATCGCCATGGATAATGAGAAAGCCGGAAGCGTATATCGCACCGCTCGCCGCCACATGTTCGGCACATTCGTCGCTATGTTAGCGATCATCTGGGGAGTGCCATTGCTCCTCAGCGCATTCGGTTTATCCTCGCAGTTGATTTTGGCGGTGGTTTTACCTTTGTCGCTTGCCTGGCTCGTAATAGCGGGCATTCGCTCCTTTATCATTGCCTGTCCGGCCTGCGGAAAATCGCTCTTCATGCGCGGTATTGTCAGCGTGCCATGGCCAGCAAAGCGGTGTAGCCGATGTGGCAGCGACCTTACGCAAGTTTCACGCTGATCGACGTTTTGTACACGGCCAGCATTCGCCGTTCTCATAGCTCGGCTTCATCGGGATGAAGCGTGTCGGATGATGCGCCAGCGTCGAGCCCCCTCTTCCAACTTCGCCTAAGCGGCTGCGCCGCCAAGGCTGCGTATCCTTCTCCCCGTGGGGGAGAAGGTTTGGGGGGTGGGATTTGTCGCCTCGTACTTACAAATGCCCGTTCGTGCTGAGTAGGGGCTGAGCGAAGTCGAAGTTGAACAGGTCGGACCATCCCCCGGATGGTCCTGAACATGCCGGGGGCATGTTCACCTGTTCAAGTATCGAAGCATCCGCGTAGCGCTTATCCTTCGATACGCTATTTCGACAAGCTCAATAGCTACTCAGGACGAACGGAATGAGTGGGGGCAAATTGTTCTACTACGCCCTACGCGCCGAGAGCGGGGTTTCGTCGGGGCGGAGGGTTAGGACTTCGACGCCGGTGCGGGTGACGGCGACGGTGTGTTCGAACTGGGCGGAGAGTTTGCCGTCGTTGGTGGTGACGGTCCAGCCATCATCCTGGGTCGAGACTTTGCGGCTGCCCTGGTTGAGCATCGGTTCGATGGTGAAGACCATGCCTTCGCGCAAGGGCAGGCCCGTGCCGGGGCGGCCGAAATGGAGGACTTGCGGCTCTTCGTGCATTTCGCGGCCGATGCCGTGGCCGCAATAGTCGCGCACGACGCTATAGCCGTTGCGTTTGGCATGGCGCTCGATCGCAAAGCCGATGTCGCCCAGATGTGCGCCGGGGCGGACCTGGGCAATGCCCTGCCAGAGCGCTTCCTGCGTGACGCGGACGAGGCGGCGGGCGGCGGGGGCGACGTCGCCGACGAGATAGGTTTTGCTGGAATCGGCGATAAAGCCGTTTTTTTCCAGCGTGATGTCGAGATTGATGATGTCGCCGTCGCGGATGATGGTGTTGGCGTCGGGCACGCCATGGCAGACGACATGGTTGATCGAGCAGTTCAGCACATATTGGAAGCCATATTGGCCCTTGCTCGCCGGGCGGGCGGCGAGGTCCAGGGTGATATAGCGGTCGACCAGATCGTTGACGGCCATGGTCGAGAGGCCTGCGAGCGGCTGGCGGTCGAGCATGGTGAAGACCGCGGCGAGCAGCTGGCCCGATTGCCGCATCAGCGCCAGTTCGTCGGGGGTCTTGACCATCTCAGGCGGCGGCCCGTTGCGCCAGTTCGACATGGGCGGCGGCATATTGCTGGCGGACGATGTCATTGAAGGAGAGGGTGGGATTGGCTTCGGCCAACATGCCGATCTTCATCCAATATTCCGCCTGCGCATTGATGGAGCGGCACATCGGCGCGCTGGCGCGGCGGGCGTGTTCGTGGAGGTCGTCGGCGATTTTTACGATGCCCATGGGGTGTCCTGCTATATGAAGCGTATATGGAGCGTATATGGTTCATATGGTTTGGGGTCAAGTTCGGGGCGGGTGTCTGGCGGTTGGCGGCTGGTGTTGAGCCCCCTCTTCCAACTTCGCCTAATCCCGGACTTCGCCGGGATAAGGCTGCGTATCCTTCTCCCCGTGGGGGAGAAGGTTTGGGGCCAATGTGTCGGGATCGGATCGGGCGGGGAGGTTGGCGATGGGGTAGGGGCATTGGATCGACAGGAGGATCTGATGCGGGTTGCGGTTTTGACGTTTGATGGGTTCAATGAGCTGGACAGTTTCGTGGCGCTGGCGTTGCTGAACCGGGTGAAGGGGTGGCGGGCGGAGATATGTGCGCCGGACGCCATAGTCACGTCGATGAACGGGGTTGAGGTGCGGACGCAGCAGCCGCTGGAATGGGCGGCGCAGGCGGACGTGGTGCTGGTCGGTAGCGGGGCGCGGCGGTTGGAGGTGGCCAATGATGCGGCGTTGATGGCGCGCATAAGGCTGGACCCGGCGCGGCAGTTGATCGGGTCGCAATGTTCGGGGGCGCTGATATTGGGGGCGCTGGGGCTGG
>NZ_JPPQ01000070.1:35699-37100 GCF_000743655.1 Sphingobium sp. ba1 | reverse complement strand
GTTCACCCGCCCCAAGCCCCGCACGATCAGCGACCCCGATTGGTCCGCGATGCAGGCGCGCGCTATCACCCTGATCCGCGACGTGATCACGCCCGAATATGGCAAATGGCATGACCTGTTCGTCAAAGATTACCAGCCCGCCTGCCGCAAGAGCGACAGCGCCTCCACCCTGCCGGGCGGCGCGGCCTGGTATGCCAGCCGGGTTCGGACGCATACCACGACCGACCTGACCCCTGACCAAATTCACGCCATCGGTCTGTCCGAAGTCGCCCGCATCCGCGCCCGCATGGACGATGTGGCAGCCAAGGCCGGCTATCCCAACCGCGCCGCCTTCATCGAGCATCTGCGCACCGACCCACGCTACTATGCCAAGACGCCCGAAGAACTGCTCCAGGTCGCCGCGCGCCAGGCCAAGGCGATCGATGGCCTGCTGCCACGCTATTTCAACACCCTGCCACGCCTGCCCTACGGCCTCAAACCCATTCCAGAGGCCGAGGCCGAAGGCACGACCACTGCTTATTATATGCCCGGTGCGCCGGAGAGCGGCATAGCGGGAACGTACTTCGTCAACACGTCCAGGCTCGACCAGCGCCCCTTCTGGGAACTGCCCGCGCTCACCGCGCATGAGGCGGTGCCCGGCCATCACAACCAGATCGCCCTGCAACAGGAATTGCCGCTCCCGCCCTTCCGCAAATATCTCGCGGGCTTCACCGCCTATGTCGAGGGATGGGCGCTCTACACCGAATATTTGGGTGAGGAGATGGGTCTCTACGACACGCCTGAAAAAATGATGGGGCGCCTGTCTTACGAGATGTGGCGAGCCTGTCGCCTGGTGGTCGATACCGGCCTCCACGCCAAGGGCTGGGACAAGGCGCGCGCCGTCGCCTTCATGGCCGACAACAGCGCGCTGTCCGCGGCCAATATCGATGCCGAGGTCAATCGCTATATCAGTTGGCCGGGTCAGGCGCTGGGCTACAAGCTCGGCGAAATCCGGATCAGGGCATTGCGGACGAAGGCCGAAGCGGACCTGGGCGCAAAGTTCGACCTGCGCCGCTTCCATGACGCGGTTCTGGCGCAAGGCGCGGTGCCGCTGACGGTGCTGGAAAGCCAGATCAAAGGGTGGATTGCGACTGAAAAAGCCCGCTGATCAGAGGCGCAGGGATCGGGGCGGGGCGTTGGCGGTGTCGAGCCACGCCCGATAGCCCAGGTCGAGCGGCAGGGCCGCTTCGCAACAGGCGCATTCCGCCATTACTCGACCGATCAGCCACTGGCTCTGCCCGCAATCGGGACAGCGCATCACGCCACCGGGGCGATAGACGGCGATCATGTCGTGGCTAGGCAGGACTTGGGAAGGGTGCATGTGAAGAATCCCCCATTGTCTCGCACTAACGTCATTATAGG
>NZ_JPPQ01000070.1:28715-35689 GCF_000743655.1 Sphingobium sp. ba1 | reverse complement strand
GGGCCACGGGCCAAGCGCGGCCTCCCCCGCCCCATCTCGCCCGACGAAGCCGTCGCGCTGGCACAGGACATTGCGGAAATCGCGCGCCTGCCATGGATCGGCGCGCGCGACTGGGCGGTGCTGCTGCTGCTCTACGGCGCGGGCCTGCGCATTGGCGAAGCCATGGGGCTGACCGGCGCCGCGCTGCCGCTCGGCGACACGCTGCGCGTCACCGGCAAACGCAACAAGACCCGGCAAGTCCCGCTCCTGCCGCAAGTGCGCCAGGCGATCGAGGCCTATGTCGATCAATGCCCCTTCCCCATGAGCCGCGACGAAGCGCTGTTCCGGGGGGCGCGCGGCGGGCCGCTGTCGCCTGCGCTGATCCGCCGCGCCGTGCAGGGCGCGCGCGGGCGGCTGGGCCTGTCGGACCGCACCACGCCCCATGCCCTGCGCCACAGTTTCGCGACGCATTTGCTGGGGCGCGGCGCAGACCTGCGCAGTTTGCAGGAACTGCTCGGCCATGCCAGCCTGTCATCGACCCAGGTCTATACCCAGGTCGATGCCGCGCATCTGATGGACGTCTATCGCAACGCCCACCCACGCGCCTAACCCTTCGGCCGCCAGGTCGCGAGCCGCCATAGATAAATCAGCACCGCCCCGATGACGCAGATCGTCGCGGCAGGGCCGATATATTTGTCGATCTCGCTGAAATTGCGGCCCAGCACGAAACCGGCATAAGCGAGGATGATATTCCAGATCAGCGCCCCCCCAGCGGTCCAGGCCAGGAATTTAATATGCCCCATCCGAAACAGTCCGGCGGGCAGCGAGATCATCGTCCGCAGCGCGGGCATGAAGCGGAACACGAACACGACGATCTGGCCATATTTGCCGAACAGGCGATCCAGCGCCTCGACATCGCGCCACTCCAGCGTCGCCCAGCGGCCATAGCGATCGACCAGCGGCTTCAACCGGGCAAAGCCCAGCACATGGCCGATCATATACCAGAAATAATTGCCGATCGTTGTGCCGATCGTGCCAGCCAGCAACAGCCAGCCCATATCCATCCGCCCCTGGCCGACACGAATGCCGCCAATGCCCATGATGAGTTCGGACGGAATCGGCGGAAAGACATTTTCCAGCACCATCAGCAGGAAAATGCCCCAATAGCCGCCCGCATCGATCAGGCGCAGCACCCAGTCAGTCATACATATCGCTCACAGCCCACCAGCCAGCAGGCCGCTGACGTCCGCAACGAAGTACCGACCTATCCGCCGTTCGCCCTGAGCTTGTCGAAGGGCCGCAGTTCCTGAAAGAAAGGACAGGGCTTCGACACGCTCAGCCCGAACGGGCGAAAGGTTACAAAAAAACCTCAAGCCGCCACGCGCGCTGCGAGTCGGGCGTCGATCGCGTCCCAGATCAGCCCGCCGGTGTCGGTCCCGTCGAACGCCTCGATCGACACGATCCCAGTCGGCGAGGTCACGTTGATTTCGGTCAGCCATTCGCCGCCGATCACGTCGATGCCCACGAACAACAGGCCGCGCCGCTTGAGTTCCGGCCCCATCGCCGCGCAGATTTCGCGCTCCTTGTCGGTCAGCACGGTCTTGGCCGCCGAGCCGCCGACCGCCAGGTTGGACCGGATCTCGCCCGCGCCCGGAATCCGGTTCACCGCGCCCGCGACTTCGCCATCGACTAGTACGATGCGCTTGTCGCCCTCCGCGACGCCGGGAATGAAAGCCTGAACCATGAACGGCTCGACCCATGAAGCGTTGAAGAGTTCCACCAGCGAGGAGAGGTTTGCGCCATTTTTGCCGACATGAAACACCGCCACGCCGCCATTGCCATAGAGCGGCTTGACCACGATCTCGCCATGTTCGGCGAGGAAGGATCGCACTTCGGCGAGGTCGCGGGTGATCATCGTCGGCGGCATGAAGCGCGCATAATCCAGCACGAACAATTTTTCCGGCGCATTGCGGACGCTGGCGGGATCGTTGACCACCAGCGTCTCATCCTGCACCCGCTCCAGCAAATGGGTGGCGGTGATGTAGGACAGGTCGAAGGGCGGGTCTTGCCGCATCAGCACGACATCGACATCGCGGCCCAGGTCGATCATCTCTTCCGGCCCATAGGCGAAATGATCGCCATCCACCTTCTGCACATGCACCGGCCGCGCCTTGGCCAGCACCCGGCCGTCGCGGAACGTCAGGTCATGGGCGAGATAATGATAGAGCCGGTGCCCCCGCGCCTGCCCCGCCAGCATGATGTGGAAGGTCGAATCGCCCGCGATCTTGATGCCCTCCATCGGGTCCATCTGCACCGCGACGGTCAGGGGGTTGAGCTGCGTCATTGGGGTCATCCTCATATAATGACTCGTCATGCTGAACTTGTTTCAGCATCCATTCGTCCTACCGCCGCGTATATCCGCAGCCGCAGAGCCAATGGACCCTGAAACAAGTTCAGGGTGACGAAGGGGTGTATGGAAGGACAGATCACCCCCCATGCCAGACATTCGCCAGATGGCGTGGCGCGCGGCCCGGCGCAAGGAGGATGACGTCGATTCGCATATCGTCGCCCGCTTTGCCGAGGTCATGCCACAATATTTCCGCCGCCGCCGCCACCCGGCGCAACCGCCGTTCGTCGATCGCCAGGTCCAGTTCCGCCGCGCTCCCCCGCGCCTTCACCTCAACGAACGCCAGCATCGTGCCCTTGCGCGCGACCAGATCGACCTCGCCCGCCGCCGTCCGCATCCGTCGCCCGACGATCTGCCAGCCTTTGAGCCGCAGCCACCAGGCGGCGATCCGCTCCGCCTGACGGTCGCGGCGCTCGGCGCTTTCGCGCTTCACCCCTTCAATTCCGTCGCCCGGTCATAAAGCGTGCGCCGATCCAGCCCCAGTTTCTTGGCCACCTCGCCCGCGGCCTTCGACACTGACAGCCGGGTCAGCGCCTCGCGCAGCGCGGCGTCGGCATCTTCGGCAGTCGCGGGCGGCGCTTCGCCCGGTGGGCCGACGGTCACCACGATCTCGCCCTTGGGCGCGGCCTCGGCATAGCGGGCGGACAGTTCGCTGAGCGTCCCGCACGCCGTTTCCTCGAACGTCTTGCTGATCTCCCGGCTGACCGCCGCCTCCCGGTCGCCCAGATGCGCCGCCATCGCCGACAGGCTTTCCGACAGGCGCGGCCCGCTTTCATAGAAGACCAGAGTCGCCCGCAATCCCGCCACCTCATCCAGCGCATCGCCCCGCGCCTTGGCCTTGCTGGGCAGGAAACCCATGAACAGGAACCGATCGGTCGGCAGTCCCGACAGGGTCAGCGCCGCGATCGCCGCGCTTGGCCCTGGCAGCGTCGTGATGCTGCGCCCCGCCGCCCGCGCGTCGCGCACCAGCTTGTAGCCCGGATCGGAAATCAGCGGCGTGCCCGCATCCGACAGCAAGGCGACTGATTCGCCCGCCATCCGCTCGACCAGCCGCTGGCGCACATTTTCGCCGCTATGGTCATGATAGGGCAGCATCGGCCGATCAGAGCCTGCATGGCGGAGCAGCCGCGCGCTGACCCGCGTATCCTCGACCGCGACGACATCGGCCAGCCGCAACACCTCCGCCGCGCGGGGAGTAAGGTCACCAAGGTTGCCGATCGGCCCCGCGACGATATAAAGCCCAGGTTCAAGACCCGATGATTGAGTTTCCATAAGGACGCCAGATGACAGAGACGGATGCCTCCCGGCAAGCGGACTTGTTCGCTTCCCTCAAACGCGGCGCACGGCTGGCTTTCGCCGCGAGCGCCCTGATGCTCGCCGCCTGTCAGTCGATCGTGCCCAAGGGACCGGCCCCGACGACGCCCACCGGTCCGGTTCAGCCGACACGTCCCGATGTGACCGAAGGCCTGCCCACCGACACGCTGCGCCATCGCGTCGCGCTGCTGGTGCCGATGAGCGGCACCAATGCGGGCGTCGGCCAGTCGATCGCCAACGCCACCACGCTGGCGCTGATGGATACCAAGACCGACAAGGTCCGCATCACCACCTATGACACCGCGCTGGGCGCGGCGGCGGCAGCCAACAAGGCGCTGGCCGATGGTAACCGCCTGATCCTTGGCCCCTTGCTGGCCGACGATGCCCGCGTGATCGGGCCGATCGCGGCGCGTGCCAATGTGCCGGTGATCAGCTTCTCCAACGACAGCGGCGTCGCGGGCAGCGGCGTCTACATCATGGGCTACAACCCCAATCAGTCGATCGAGCGCGTCGTCGGCTTTGCTCGGCAAAAGGGGCTGAGCCAGTTCGGCGCGCTGATCCCGCGCGGCACCTATGGCGAGCGGGCGGGCAATGCCCTGCTGCGCGCGGTCGAACAGGCGGGCGGCACGGTCGTATCGATGCAGACCTTCGACCGCAGCCCCGCGTCGATGACGGCGGCGGTCAAGAAATTGCAGGCTTCCTCCAGCTATGACGCGCTGCTGATCGCCGACAGCGGCCGCGTCGCGCTCCAGATCGCGCCGATCGTGCGCAAAAATGGCGGCGCGACGGCGCGGCTACTCGGCACCGAATTATGGAATACCGAAGGCTCGCTGTCCGCCAGCCCCGTGCTGCGCGGTGCCTGGTTCGCCAGCGTTTCCGACAGCCTCTATCGCCAGCTCGCCACCAAATATCGCGCCCGCTACGGCAGCGCGCCCTTTCGCCTGTCTTCGCTTGGCTATGACGCCGTGCTGCTGACGGTGCGGATCGCGCAGGACTGGAAGCCCGGCAGCGCCTTCCCCGCCGCGCGCCTGCGCGACGCGGGCGGCTTTTCGGGCATCGACGGCGCCTTCCGATTCTCGCGCTCCGGCGTTGCCGAACGCGCGCTCGAAGTGACCGAAATCGGCGCGGGCAATATGACCGTCATCGCGCCTGCGCCCCGCAGCTTCGAGGATTAACCGAAAGCGAGCGTCACCCGGCCTGCCACCCGGCGGGCCGGGTGACGCTCGGTGCCTTACCCTTCCGCGAGGCCACCCACCTGCCGCATCCGGGTAAAGATGTTCCAGGTGGCGATGAACAGCGCCGCGATCACTGGGCCGATGACGATGCCGTTGAAGCCGAACAGCTCGATCCCGCCCAGCGTCGTGATCAGCACCACATAATCGGGAATGCGCGTATCGCGGCCGACCAGGATCGGGCGCAGCACATTGTCGACCATGCCGATGATCAGCACGCCGCACGCCACCAGCACGATCGCCTGCCAGATCGCGCCGCTGGCGAACAGGTAGATGGCGACCGGCACCCACACGATCGCGGTGCCGACCGCCGGCAACAGCGAAAACGCCCCCATCAGCACCGCCCAGAGCAACGCGCCTTCGATCCCCAAGGCCCAGAAGACGATGCCGCCGATCAGCCCCTGAACGATGGCGACGACGATGCTGCCCTTGATCGTCGCCCGGATGACGATGACGAATTGCTGGATCAGCGCTTGCCGCTGGCTGGCGCGCAACGGTGCGGCGGCGACGATGCGCTGCGACAATTTTTCGCCATCGCGCAACAGGAAGTAAGAGAGGTACAGCATCACGCCCAGCGCCATGAAGAAACTGAAGGCGCTCTGGCCGATCTGGAACGCCTGCGCCGCCAGCACCCGGAAACTGCTGGTGATGCCCTTCGTCACCATCGCCTGCGCCGCATCGAAATTGCTCAGGCCCAACCGCCGCAAATAGGGGCGCGACCAGTCGGGCAGTGCCGCCATCATCTGCGAGAACAGCCGGGCGAAGTCGATTTCCCCCGACTGGACCTTGCCGTAGAAATAGGCCGCTTCCTGCAACAGCGCCGCCCCCAGCACGAAGGCCGGGATGATGACGATCCCCAGGATCAGGAACAGCGTGATCAACGCCGCCCCGTTGCGATGGGTCGGCATTTTCTCCAATATATTGCGGTAGATCGGCGCGAACAGGATCGCCGCGATCACGCCCCACAATATCGCCGCGAAGAAGGGCTGGATCACCAGCAGAAAGGCGATCGACACCAGCACGACGACGCCCAGGAAAAAACCATCCTCGATTTTGGGCGAGACGTGCAGCGGCGGCGGGGGCGTTTGGGAGTCCATGCGCGCTCCTTCGCAAAAATCGACGATCAAATCCATCGCCGAACGACCAGCCGACCCTGCCCTCTGTCCTTTTGTCGTTTCCGTCGATAGAGAAGCCCATTCCTTGGGCAATTGGGACGTCGAGCAACCGTGGCACGCGAAATCACCGGATTTTCAAACCCGCTGGTGAAGCGTGTCCGATCCTTGCGCGAAAAGAAGTTCCGCAAGGCCGAAGGGCTGTTCCTGGCCGAAGGCCTACGCATCCTGACCGAAGCGCGTGAGGAAGGCGTGCTGCCCGAAATGCTGTTCCACGCGGGGTCTACGCATCCGCTGGCGGCCGAGCTGATCGCGGCGATGGAAGCGGCGGGCGGCGACGTCATCGAAACCAGCGCCGACATCCTGTCGAAGATCAGCGGCAAGGATAATGCCCAGGCCGTGGTCGGCGTCTATCGCGACCGGCTGACGCCCTTGGATGCGCTTGATCGCACCAAGGCGGACATCTGGATCGTCGCGCAATCGCTGCGCGACCCCGGCAATCTTGGCACCATCTTGCGCACCGGCGACGCGGTGGGCGCGGGCGGCCTGATCCTGATCGACGATTGCGTCGATCCCTTCTCGGTCGAATCGGTCCGCGCCTCGATGGGCGCGCTGTTCACCCAGACGATCACCCAGGCGCGCTGGCCCGAATTCATGACCTGGCTGCGCGCTGGCCCCGGCGAACTCATCGGCACCAGCCTCAAGGCAACCCATGACTATCAGGAGCCGCGCTACCAAAGCCCGGCCTTCCTGCTCGTCGGCAATGAAGCGCAGGGCCTGCCGGACGCCTATGAAGCCGAATGCGACCTGCTGGTGAAGATGCCCATGCTGGGCAAGGCCGACAGCCTGAACGCGGCAGTGGCGACGGCGGTGATGGCCTATGAACTGCTCAACCAGAAACGGCGACGATCATAACGGTACGCAACATAC
>NZ_JPPQ01000070.1:25152-28705 GCF_000743655.1 Sphingobium sp. ba1 | reverse complement strand
CCGCTGGCGGGCGCGGGCGAAATCCTCCGCCCCCCAGAAAAGATGCGCGACCGCCGGTTCGCCGTCGCGGCCCGCACGGCCCGATTCCTGATAATAGCCCTCGATCGACTTGGGCAGCCCGGCATGCGCGACGAAACGCACGTCAGGCTTGTCGATCCCCATGCCGAACGCGACCGTCGCGACCATCACCATATCCTCGCTGGCGATGAAGGCGGACTGGTTGGCGGCACGCACCTTGGGGTCCAGCCCGGCATGATAGGCGCGCACGGCGCGACCGCCCCGCCCCAGCGTTTCAGCGAGTTTCTCGGTCGCGGCGCGGGTCTGCGCATAGACGATGCCGGGGCCGGGATTGGCGGCGACGAGATCGGCCAATTGCCGCGTCAGGCCATCGCGGGGATGGACGGCATAGCGGATATTGGGCCGGTCGAAGCCCGAAATGATGAGGCCATCGTCGGGAATGCCGAGTTGGACGAGAATATCCTTGCGCGTATGCGCGTCGGCCGTGGCGGTCAGTGCCAGCCGGGGGACATCGGGAAATTCGTCGAGCAGCGGGCGCAGCAGGCGATAGTCGGGGCGGAAATCATGGCCCCATTCGGACACGCAATGCGCTTCGTCGATCGCGAACAGCGCGACCCTGGCCGATCGCAGCAGATTGCGAAACCCCTCTTGGCTGGCACGTTCAGGCGCGACATAGAGCAGGTCGAGATCGCCGTTGCGCAACCGGTCCTGCGTCTCGCGCCAGTCGGCATCGACGCTGGTCAGGCTGGCGGCGCGAATGCCGACGGCGGTGGCAGCGCGCAACTGGTCATGCATCAGCGCGATCAATGGCGAGACGACGACGCAGCAGCCATCGAGCGCGACCGAGGGCAATTGGTAGCAGAGCGACTTGCCCGCCCCGGTCGGCATGATCGCCAGCGTCGGCTGACCCGCCATGACGCGCGCGACCACCTGTTCCTGCACCCCGCGAAAGCGGGTGAAGCCGAAAATGTCGTGGAGGAGCGTGGGAATGTCGGGCCGCATGACGCGGCCTTAGCGGGGGAAAGCGCGGGGGGCCAGCCTTGCCGCCGCTTAAGAGGTTGGATCGAGCAGGCAGCCCCAGCCGGGTCGATAGCGGGCAGTGCGCGTGGCGATCAGGGGCACGCGCGCCTCGACCGCTTTGTCTTCGGGCCGGTCGGTCAGCGTGACGAGCGCCATGCCCGGTTCCTTGTCATCCTCGCAACTGCCCATCGCGCGCCCTTCGACATAGCGGCAGGAACAGGCGAGACGCGCGCCATAGGCGGCACCCAATTCAGCCCGATCGCGCACACCGCTCCAGTGCCAGCCCAGCACGGCGAGCAGCGACAGGATAAGCACAAGGGCAAGATAAATGATCGTCCGGCGGCCCGGCATATTCCCGACTCGGTTGGGGATGGCTAAGGGCGCGGCTTATGAAGATCGAATGGAACAGCGTAAAGCGGCTTGGTCTTGGCGCCGCCCTGGTGGCCCTTGTCGGCGCGGGCGGGCTGTGGCGCGTGCGCGCGGCCGACCCTCAGCCGCTCTACCATGTGGCGCGCGACGCGGCGGTGGGGGAGGCTGCGCTGCGCGCCGCGATCGACCCCTTGTTCGAGGATGCGGCGATGGGCGACACCCGCGCGCTGCTGGTGATGCGCGATGGCGAAATCGTCGCAGAACGCTATGCGCCGGGTTTCGGGCCGGACACGAAACTCCTGTCCTGGTCGATCGCCAAGAGCGTCACGGCGGTATTGGTGGGCCTGATGGTGGCGGACGGGCGGCTGGCGATCGACGCGCCGGTGCCGGTGGCGGCGTGGAGCCAGCCGGGCGATCCGCGCGGCAAGATCACGCTGCGCCAATTGCTCCAGATGACCAGCGGCCTCGATCATGTCGAGGATGGCGAGCCGATCCAGAGCGGCGACACGGTGCGGATGCTGTTCACCGACGGCGCGCAGGACATGCGCGCCTATGCCGAGGCCAAACCGCTGGGGCAGGCACCGGGCGCGCACTTCGACTATTCGACCGGCAGCAGCATCATCCTGTCCGACCTGATGACGCGGATGCTGACCAACAGCAGCGATCCCGACGTGCGGCGGCGGGCGATGGCGATGTTCATCGACGGACGGTTGAAGGCACCGGGCAAGCTGCCCAGCCTGACGCCCGAATATGACGCGGCCGGCACGATGATCGGCGGCAGCATGATGCATATGACCGCGCGCGACTATGGCCGCTTTGGCGAATTGCTGCGACGGCAGGGGCGCGGCCCCAGCGGGCATCAGATATTGCCGGAAAAATGGGTCGACTTCATGCGCACGCCATCGAAACGCAACCCGGCCTATGGCGCGCACCTCTGGCTCAACCGCGAAGGCAGCGAAAGCGCGCTGATGCCGGGCCTGGCCCCCACCAGCCTGTTCGGCTGTGTGGGGCATAATGGCCAATATATTCTCGTGTCGCCCAGCCAGCGCCTGACCGTGGTACGGATCGGCATGTCACCACACAAGGAACAGCGGGCCGCGGTGAAGGCGGCACTGGCACGCGTGATCGGGCTGTTTCCAGGCTAGAGGTGGAAGCGGCCCTCGATCACCGTGCGGCACTGGCCGGTCAGGATCACCCGGTCGCCATCGAGGGTGCAACCAAGCCGACCGCCGCGCCCCGACGCCTGAAACGCGCTGAGCGTCGTCTTGTTGAGGCGCTTGGCCCAGAAGGGGGTGAGCAGGCCATGGGCGGACCCCGTGACCGGATCTTCATCCACGCCGCCGCCCGGCACGAAGACGCGACTGACGATATCGCTATCCTCACCCGGCGCGGTGGCGATGAGCATGACGTCGCCCTGCGCCTTCAAGGCCGCATAGTCCGGCGCGAGCGCACGGACAGCCGCTGCGTCGGGGAAGAGGAACAGGCTGTAGCCACCATCCCGCCAATGCGACTCGACTGGAGTGCCCCCCAGCCCTGCCGCCAGTTCCGGCAAAGCACGGGGCGCCATATCCCAGGCCGGAAGCGACAGCGCATAGCCATCGCCAGCGCGCGATACGGTCAACATGCCCGCATGCCGCGTGCGGAAACGCACCACATCCCCCTGCCCCATCAGCACATGGCCGCTGGCGAGCGTAGCATGGCCGCACAATTTCACTTCGACGGTCGGCGTGAACCAGCGCAGCGCATGGTCCGCCTCCGGATCATCCGGCGTTGCCAGCGTGAAGGCGGTCTCGGACAGATTATTCTCCGCCGCAATGGCCTGCAGCGTAGCGTCGTCGAGCCACGCATCGAGCGGCATCACGGCGGCCGGATTGCCGGTGAAGGGGGCATCGGCAAAAGCATCGACCTGGGTGAAGGGCAGGCTGGGCATGGATCAGTTCCTTGTCGTTTGCCACGGTCTGGCGGATGGGCGGGCCTGCGAACAGGGCCAACCGCACCGGATTGGCGCTTAGCCCAGCAGCACCAGCGCGCTGCACACGGCGATGCCCACGACGATGTTGATCGGCACGCCGATCCGCACGAAATCAGCAAAGCGATAATCGCCCGCGGCATAGACGAGCGCATTGGTCTGATAGCCGATCGGCGC
>NZ_JPPQ01000070.1:20171-25089 GCF_000743655.1 Sphingobium sp. ba1 | reverse complement strand
GATGTAGAGCAGGCCAAAGATGGCAAGGAAGCACAAGGGCACCACAACCGCGAGCCTGCGGCTCGCGTCCTGGAGGCTCTGAAACTGTCCGCCCCATTCGAGATAGTAGCCGGCGGGCAGTCTGACTTGCGCGATCTTGGCTTGCGCTTCCGCAACGAACGACCCGGCATCGCGGCCTAGAAGGTTGACCTGAATGGCGAGGCGACGCTTGCCGTTCTCGCGCCTGATCTCATTCAGCCCTTCGGTGACGCTAATATGCGCGACTTGGGCGAGCGGCACCTGCTGGCGCGCTTGGCCGGCTTCGCTCGGGAGCAACACCGGCAGCGCCTGGATTTCATCCAGGTTGACCCGCGTGGCTTCGGGCACACGTACCGTGATATCGAACCGCCGGTCGCCTTCGTAGAGCAGACCGGACTCGCGTCCGCCCATCGCCGCGGAGACCGTGTCGGCGACCTCCCGCACCGTCAGGCCGTAGCGCGCGATGGCGGCGCGATCGAGCTTCACGTCGAGCGTGGGCGCACCGCCAACCTGGTCGGCCTTGACGCTGCCCGCACCGGGAATCGTCTGGAGGATGCGGACCATCTCGCCGGCGGTCTGCGCCATCTTGTCGAGGTCATCGCCATAGAGCTTGATCGCCACGTCACCCCGGACGCCCGCGATCAGCTCGTTGAAGCGGAGCTGGATCGGCTGGCTCATTTCGTAGAGCTGGCCGAGCTGGCCGCGCGAAGCCTTTTCGATCCGCTCGATGACCTCGGCCTTGGTATGGACGCCTGCGGGCCACTGATCCTGCGGCTTGAGGATGACATAGCCGTCCGACATGTTGGGCGGCATGGGATCGGTCGCGACCTCGGCCGTGCCGGTTTTCGAGAACATCAGCTCGACTTCGGGCAGCTTGGTGACTGCCGCCTCGACCTCGCGCTGCATCGCGAGCGACTGCTCCAGGCTGACGGACGGCACGCGCGTGGACGCGAGCGCAATGTTCTTCTCGTCGAGCTGGGGAATGAACTCGCTCCCGAGGAGCCCGAAGGCGGGGATCGCGGCGAGGAAGAACGCCAAGCCGCCAAGGATGAACGGCCAGGGGCGCGCGATTGCCCTGTCGAGCAAGGGCAGATAGCGCGCTTTGGTCTTGGCGATCAGCCACACTTCCTTCTCGGCAACGCGGCCCCGGATCAGCAAAGCCACCATTGCCGGCACGAAAGTCAGCGCCAGGATGAACGCGGCGACGAGCGCGAGCATGATGGTGATCGCCATCGGCGAGAACGTCTTGCCCTCGACGCCGGTGAACATGAGCAGCGGCGCGAACGCGAGCAGGATGATCGCCTGGCCGAACACGGTCGGCTTAATCATCTCCTGCGAGGCCCGCATGGTCTCCTCAAGCCGCTCGCGAAGGGTGAGCAGCCGCCCCTCATGCTCCTGCCGGTGCGCGAGCCGAGACAGGCAATTCTCGATGATAATGACCGCGCCATCGACGATCAGGCCGAAGTCGAGCGCGCCCAGGCTCATCAAATTGCCGGGGACACGGAAAGCGTTCATCCCCATTGCCATCATCAGGAACGAGAACGGGATGACGAGCACCGCGATCAGCGCGGCGCGCCAGTTGCCGAGCAACAGGAACAGCGCGACCGCCACCAGGATCGCACCTTCGGTCAGATTGCGCTCGACCGTTGCGACTGTCGCGTTGACGAGCTTGGCACGATCGAGCACGACCCCGACTTCGACGCCGGGGGGCAATGTTTTCGCGATCTGATCGAGTTTCGTTGCAACGTCTTGCGCCACGATCCGGCTATTTTGGCCGATCAACATCAAAACCGTGCCGATCACGGCTTCCTTGCCGTTGACGCTACCCCCGCCAGTGCGAAGATCGCCGCCGCTCTCGACATTGGCGATCTGTCCCACCGTGATCGGCACGCCGCCTCGGGTGGCGGCAACGGCGTTCTTGATCTCGTCCACCGAGCGCACGCGCGCGTCGAGGCGAACAAGGTAGCCCTCACCACCACGATTGTAATAATTGGCGCCCACCGCCAGGTTGGCGTTCTCCAAGGCTTCGCCAAGCTCGCTGTAGGAAATTCCATAGGTCGCGAGCTTCACCGGATCGGGTTCGACCACGAAGGTCTTGGCATATCCGCCGATCGAGTCGACGCCCGCTACGCCGGGAACGGAACGTAGCTGCGGGCGAACGATCCAGTCCTGCACGGTGCGCAGATACCCGGCCTGCTCGACTTCATTGGTCAGTCGATCGCCTTCCGGCGTCAGGTAGCTCCGGTCAGATTGCCAGCCAGGCTGGCCGCGCGCGATCCTGGCTCCTTTTCCTCCCGGATTAGCGTACCGGACCGTATACATCACGATTTCGCCGAGCCCGGTGGTGACCGGGCCAATTTGCGGCTGAACGCCATCGGGAAGCGTGTCGCGTGCCTGGGTCAGCCGTTCCCCTACCTGCTGACGCGCGAAATAAAGGTCGGTTCCTTCCGAGAAGATGGCACTGACCTGACTAAAGCCGTTGCGCGAAATCGAACGGGTCGTCTCAAGGCCGGGAATGCCGGCGAGCGCGGTTTCGATCGGGTAGGTGACGAGCTTTTCCATCTCGACCGGCGAGAGACGCCGATCGACGGTGTTAATCTGCACCTGGTTGTTGGTGATGTCGGGCACGGCGTCGACCGGCAGCTTGGTGAGCTGCCAGATGCCGATGCCGGCGATTGCAAGGAAGATGAACAGAACTGCCCAACGCGCGCGGACGGCCAGCGCAATGAGATTGGCGATCATCTGTTATTCTTCCTCGCCCGCGCCCTTGCCGAGTTCGGCTTTGAGCAGGAAAGCGTTCTTGGTGGCGATGGTTTGCCCGGCTGCCAGGCCCGACACGATCTCGATGCGCCCGGCGCTGCGCTGGCCCGTGGTGACGGGGACGGCCTTGAACCCCTTGGGAGTCCGGACGAACACCACATCGCGAGCATTGAGCGACTGAACCGCCTCCTCCGGCACCACGATCGCGCTCGATGCGCCGCCCCGGCTCGGGAACAGCCGCACGCGCACCGCCAACCCCGGCTGTAGCCGGCCGCCGATCACGTCGAGCACCGCGGTCGCAGCGCGCGTCTCGCCGCTCAAGGTCGGCGTCACCGCGCGAACGCGAGCGCTGGTCGTTGTGCCATCCGGCAGGTCGATGATCGCTCTGTCACCCGGCGCGAGCCGCTGCGCCTCCGCAGGCCCAACCGCCGCCTCGATCTGTATCTGGCTGGGGTCGGCGACGCGGAACAGCTCGGTCTCCGGCTGCACGAACGCGCCCAGGCTGACATTCTCCGAAGTCACCCGCCCGCTGATCGGGGAGGCGACGACAACACCGCGCCCGTCGCTGGTTATGTTGGCTGCACCAGCCGCGACGCTCGCGCGCCGCGCCTCGGCCGCCGCCGACGCGGCTTCCGCCTGCGCCCTCTCGAGGTCCACGCGCGGGGACACCTTCTGGCCGTAGAGGTAGTGTTCGCGCGCCAGATTGCGTTGCGCCAGCGTCGCCTTGGCTCCCGCTGCCGTGCGATCGGCGGCAATCTGCGCGGCGTCGCGGCTCTCGACGATCGCCAGCGCCTCGCCGCGCCTGACGGCATCGCCCAATCGCTTGAATACCCGCGTCACCGCGCCGCCCGCGCGCGCCGTCACGATCGCCTCACCCATAGGGGAAGGTGCGACCGTGGCTTGTGAGACGATCTCGGCCGCCAGGCCGCCCTGGTTGACGGTCTCGGTGGTGATGCCTGTTCGCTTTATCGTTTCGGCGTTCATCGCGAGCGTGTCGCTCGGTGCCGCCTCCGCTTCGCCCGCCTCGGGCTTAGTCGCCTCGGCCGCAGGCGCGGCCGGGGTGTCGGCCGTCCAGCGTGCGACGGTGAACCCGCCGGCCGCGGCGACGAGCACCGCTGCCGCCACGCCGCCCAACAGGCGCTTGTCTTGAGTCATCATCGAATATCTCCGGGAAGGGCCGGGCGCGCACTCGGGGGCGTCTGCTCGGCCGATAAGGTGGCGGGCGCGGTCAGCCGCGCCAGGCGGGCCTCTGCGTCACGGTATGCGGCAAGGGCGTCGATCGCCGCCGCGCGGGTTTCGCGTAACGTCCGCTCGGCCTCCAAAAGGTCGAGCTGGCTGAACTTGCCCGCGGTGTAGCCGATGCGCGCGATGCGCGCGGCTTCGGCAGCCGCCGCAAGCGCCGGACCTCCAGCCGTGCGCGCGCTGGTCGCCGCATTGGCAAGCTCGGCTTGCGCGCTCGCGATCGACCGCTCGGCCTCCAACAGCGCCAGCCGGCGTTGCGCCTCGGCCTGGGTCTGCAAGGCGCGCGCCTGGCTGATCGCCGCCGTACCGTTGTTGAACACCGGGAACGGGACCGATATGCCGAACACCGCCGCCACGTCGTTCGTCGCCTCAAGCCGCCGCGCGCTCGCACTCACCGTCACGTCGGGGATGCGCTGTGCGCGCGCAAGCCGGACCTGGGCGCTCGCGGTGCGCGCGTCGGCGTTGGCTGCCGCCAGCGCCAGCGTGCCCTCGGCCGATATGAGCTGAGTGGGGCCATAGCCGCCGATCCGCTCGAACCATGCCGTATCGAGCGGCCCCGTCACGGGCTGGCCGATCAAACGCGCCAGGTTGGCGCGCGACACCTCGGCCGTGCGCGCCGCCCGCTCCACCGCGGTCTCCGCGTTGATGCGCAACACGTCCGCTCGCTGCTGGTCGATCGGGGACGCCGCACCCCCGGTGACTCGCACCCGCGCCACCCGGAAGCCTTCGGCTGCGATCTGCGCCTGCTCACGCGCGACGATCAGCCGGCGCTCGGCCGCCGCGGCCTCGATGTAGCTTTGCGTGATGGTGAGGGTGAGGTCGGCGATGCTGATGGCCGCTCCGATCCGGGCGCGGTCGATCTGTGCGTCCGCGACCGCGACGCGCGCCGATCGCTTGC
>NZ_JPPQ01000070.1:18101-20161 GCF_000743655.1 Sphingobium sp. ba1 | reverse complement strand
GCCCCATTCCGCCAGCGCCAGCAGGCGGGCTTTGCGGTCGGCCTGGATCTGCGGGATTTTGTTTTCGTCGGGACCATCGGGCACGATCACCAGCGGCTCCTTGCCCAGCATGGCGAGCGCCAGCGCGCACACTTCGGCCGGATCATAAGCGATGCTATAATCCATCCCCAGCCCTTCGGTCGCGCGGCGCAGGGTGGGCGTGTCCATGATCGGCGCGGCGACGCCGACAATGTCGATAGTCTGGCCGTCCAGCTCGGCCCACAGCGATTCCACGAAGTTCAATTCGAAAGCCTTGGTCGCCGAATACATCGCCAGCCATGGCTGCCCACCCAGGCCCGCGCCCGACGACATGATGACGAAACCGCCCTTGCCACGCGCCTGGAACCGGTTGCCAAAGCCATGGACGGCCTCCAGCACATTAGCCGCATTCATGGTCAGCAGGCGCAGCGACCGTTCGACCGGCACGCCAAAGAAGCTGTTGCCCGCGCCATCTGCCCCAGCGTTGGAAATATAAAGGCCGATATCCAGATCGGCCGTCGCCTCCACCAGCCGCGATCCCTCGCCCATTTCCGTCAGGTCGGCGGTCAATGCGCGAAAGGCGATGCCATGTTCTGCGGCCAGTTCCTGCCCTAGCGCTTCCAGCGCAGGCAGGCGGCGCGACACCAGCACCAGGTTGATGCCCATGGCGGCCAGTTGCCGCGCATAGCAGGCGCCGGTGCCTTCCGAAGCACCCGCGATGACGGCCCAGGGACCATAGGCCGCAGCGAAGGCTGGGGCATCGAAAGCAGGCAAGTCGATCTTACGCATCGGATGAAAATCCTCTCTTGGTGCCAGCCGTTCGCCGGCTCTCGGATGGCTAGCGCCAGACCCTATAAGGCAATTGTCTTCACTCTGCCTATCGGGAGGCAGGGGGGACTTCCCAAAGCAGCAGATGAAATCCCACCGACGATTGGCCATTGCATATAACGACAATAATGTCATTATATATCCAGGCGGATGGAGAGGAGCCGATCATGCCGGTCGAAATGATGCAGACACACAGGCGCGTCGCCCAAGTGACGGACCCTGTCAGGGTTGCGGCATCGCTGCGGCCCGTGCTGGAACGTTATGCCGACGATTGTGAGCGGCAACGGCGGATCGTGGCACCAGTGATGGCGGCGCTACAGGAATCCGGCCTGTTTCACATCACGGCGCCGCGTCGTGCTGGCGGGCCTGGCCATCGCCTCATCACCCATATCGAAACGGTGGCGGAACTGGCCAAGGGCTGTGTCGGCACCGCCTGGGCTTATGGCTTGCTGTCGGGGATCACTGGCACCGCTCTGGCCCTGCCATCGTCGGCAACCGACCTGCTGTTCCGCACTGGGGACGAACTGTTTTGCAGCGCTTCGGCCCTGACCGGCAAGGCGGTGGCGGTGACGGGCGGCTATCGCATGTCGGGCCGCTGGGGCTATGGATCGGGCTGCCTACACGCCGATTGGGCGCTCAATGGGGTCATGGTCGACACGGCGCAAGGGGGCGAAGCGGCCATGGCCTTCCTCGACCTGCGCGATGCGGCATGCCGGATCGAGAATAACTGGCACGTCGCAGGCATGGCCGGGTCGGGCAGCAACATGATCGTGGCGGACGACCTGTTCGTGCCCGAAGCGCTGGTCCTGTGGACGGGCCGCGCGCCATCGGCCGATCTGCTGCTAACGATGCCAGGGCTGGAGCCGCGCGACCGCTGGCCTATGGAGCCGCTGTTTCCGCTGGGCGTACTGGCACCGATGCTAGGCGCGGCGAGCGCTCTGCTGGAGGGCGTGACGCAGGCGATGGCCGGGCGGCCCGTGGTGGGGTGGACTTATGCCAGCCAGGCGGGGTCGGAGGCGCTGGTCGGCCTGATGGGCCGGGCGGCGATAGAGATCGATTCGGCTTGGCTCCACATCCGCCGCGCCGCCGAGCTGCTGGACGATAGCGCGCAGCAACGGGTGCTGACCGGCTATGACAAGGCGCAGATTCAGGCCGATTGCGGCTATGCGATGGAATTGCTGCGCGCGGCGGGCAACCGCTTGATGGACGTGGCG
>NZ_JPPQ01000070.1:16450-18091 GCF_000743655.1 Sphingobium sp. ba1 | reverse complement strand
TCCCCCGCCGGTGGAGGATGAACTGTCTGCTATTCGTGCCGGAGGGCGTCGATGGGGTTGAGGGCGGCTGCGCGTCGGGCGGGGAAATAGCCGAACACGACGCCGATCGCCGCCGAAAAGACGAAGGCGATCAGGTTGACCTTGATGTCGAAGAGGAAGGGCACCTGCATCAGCGGGGCGATGGCGGCGGTTGCGGCCAGCGCCAGCAGCAGGCCGATCAGGCCGCCAAGGCAGGACAGCACGATTGCTTCGACCAGGAACTGCATCAGCACTTCGCGCGCGACCGCGCCGATGGCGAGGCGGATGCCGATTTCGCGGGTCCGCTCGGTCACCGACACCAGCATGATGTTCATGATGCCGATGCCGCCGACCAGCAGCGAGATGGCGGCCACCGCGCCGACGATCTGGGTCAGGATGGTGGTGGTGCCGGTCAGCGTGTCGCTGATCTGTTTGGTGTCGAAGACGTTGAAATTGTCTTCGGACCCGGCTTTGATCTTGCGCCGTTCGCGCATGAGTTCTTCCAGGCTCGTCTGCACGGTGCTGGTGTCATAGGCATCGTCCACCGCGACCATAATCTGGCTGATGTCGCGGTCGCCGGTGAAGCGGCGTTGCACGAATTTGATCGGCATCACGACGACATCGTCCTGATCGCCAAAGCCGCCCTGGCCGCGTGTCTTGAGCGCGCCGATCACCTGGCAGGAAATGCCCTTGATCCGCATCCGCTTGCCCACCGGGTCCGCGCCCTGGAACAGGTTGGTGCGCACGGTATTGCCGATGATGCAGACCGGACGACCGGCCTCTTCCTCTTCGGGCAGGAAAAGGCGGCCGACATCGGTGGTCCATTGCTGCACCTCGGAATAGGCCGATGTCGTGCCATAGACGGTGGTGGACCAGTTATTGCCTTCATAGATGGCGGTGCCGCTCGACTGCACCAGCGGCGCGACGGCGCGCACGCCGGTCAACTGATTCTGGATGGCGGTGAGGTCGGCAGGCTTGAAATCGGGCGGGCGGGGGCCGCCGCCGCCGCGACCAAAGCCCTGGCCGGGCCGCAATTGCAGGACGTTGGCACCGAGCGAGCTGATCTGCTCGCGCACGGCCGCGGTCGCGCCATTGCCGAGCGTCACCATGGTGACGACGGCGGCAACGCCGATGATGATGCCCAGCGTCGTGAGGAAGCTGCGCAGCTTGTGGCGGTTGATCGCGCGGAAGGCGAGGGTGATGGTGGTGCCTAGCATCCCAAGTCTCCTCGCCCCTTGGGGGAGAGGATAGCGGCGCTTGCCAGCTTGCTGGCTAGCCCCGCTTGGAGAGGGGGCAGCGATCCGCCGCGAGGGCATACCCCCCTCTTCCAACTCCGCCTAAGTCGCTTCGCGCTTAAGGCTGCGTATCCTTCTCCCCCGCGGGGAGACGGCTTGATCGCTATCCCCATCACGCCGGCACCTCATTGTCGATGCGTTCGACCAGGCCGTCCTTGAAATGGACGATGGTTCGCGCGAAGGCGGCCATGTCGGGTTCGTGGGTGACCATCAGCACGGTGATGCCGCTGTTCTGATTGAGATCGGTCAGCAATTCCATGATTTCAACCGATCGTTCGGAATCGAGATTGCCGGTCGGTTCGTCGGCCAGCAGCACGTCGGGGCTGGT
>NZ_JPPQ01000070.1:13282-16440 GCF_000743655.1 Sphingobium sp. ba1 | reverse complement strand
GATGCACCCTGTCTTCGAGGAGCATGGCATAAAGCGCCTCGCGCCCGCCGATATGCAGGCGCAGGTCCAGCCCTGCTTCCAGCAGCGGAGCCAGTCGGGGCGTGATCATCTCTCCCAGCAGGTCCGACGGTGCGGCGATGTGGACCGTGCCCGAGATGCGCGACGATCGGGCCCGCGCGCTGGCCAGTGCCGATTCCGCCGTGTCGAGGCTGCTTCCGATCGAAGCCGCCAGATCGTCGGCAATCGCTGTTGGTCGAACACCCCGCGAATGGCGATCAAACAAGGGACGGCCCAATTGCGCCTCGAGCGATGCGATGTGCTGCGACGCAGCCGGTTGGGTAATGCCGATTGCCCGGGCCGCCTCGCTCAGTGAACGACGGCGGTAGACTTCGACGAAGGTGCGCAACTGCAGGAGGGACATTGCGGTTCCATAAGCGGATTTATGGCCGTCCGCCATTCCCGCTGGATTTCATGATGCCGTTCCCGGCGTATCTAAGCCGCCGAAAGGCACGATCGAATGAAAAATCGCCGCCAACTGCTGAAAGCTCTCACAGCTGTCTTTGTGGCGGGTGCGGCTGCGCCGGGTGCGTTTGCTCGTGTCCCCGACATCAATGGAACAGGACAATTGACGATGACCCGCATTCTGATGGTGGCCACCTCCGCCGACCGCATGACCCCCGGCACCGAACCGACGGGTGTCTGGCTCGAGGAACTTACCACCCCGTATTATGCCTTCCGCGATGCGGGCGCCGAGGTGACGCTTGCCTCGATCAAGGGCGGCGCCATCCCCGTCGACCAGCGCAGCGTCAATGCCGACGGCGAGAACGACGCTTCGGTCGAGCGCTATCTGAAGGACGAGGCCCTGAAGGCCGAGGTTGTCGGCACGCCGGTGTTCACCAGCATCGATCCCGGCGGCTACGACGCGCTGTTCCTGCCCGGTGGCCACGGCACCATGTTCGATTACCCCGGCAGCGACGAACTGGCCCGCCTGGTCGAACGCTTCGACCGCGAAGGCAAGATCGTCGCCGCCGTCTGTCATGGACCGGCAGGGCTGGTCTCGGCGAAGAAGGCCGATGGCACGCCCCTCGTGGCTGGCCGCCGTGTCGCGGGCTTCACCGACAGCGAGGAGCGCGCGGTCGGCCTCGATCAGGCGGTGCCGTTCCTGCTCGAAACGCGCCTCAAGGAACTTGGGGGCAAGCACGAGGGCGGCCCCGATTTTGCCCCCTTCGCCCTACGCGACGGCAATCTGGTGACCGGTCAGAACCCCGCCAGCGCGGCGCGCACCGCGGAACTCGTGATGGAAGCCCTCAAGGAAAAGGTCGCCTGATCATGCGCTATCTCCACACCATGCTGCGCGTCGCCGATCCCGAGTCGTCGATCCGTTTCTTCACGCTGCTGGGCCTCAAGGAGACCCGGCGCATGGAGAACCAGGCCGGGCGTTACACGCTGATCTACCTTGCCGCCGACGAGGATTTCCGCGGCGACGGCGAGCAGGGCGATGCCGAGGTCGAGCTGACGTACAACTGGCCGCCCGAGGACGGCAGCCCTGCCGAGACATACACGGGGGGCCGAAACTTCGGCCATCTCGCCTATCAGGTCGACGACATCTACGAAATCTGCGCGCGGCTGCAGGCGGGCGGCGTGACGATCAATCGCCCCCCGCGCGACGGGCACATGGCGTTCGTCCGCTCTCCGGACGGGATCTCGATCGAACTGCTGCAGCAGGGCGAACACAAGGCTCCGGTCGAACCCTGGGCCTCCATGCCCAACACGGGCGAATGGTGATGGCGAAATTGTTCGAAACGATTGAGGTTGGCGGGCTGCGGCTCGCCAACCGCATCGTTATCGCGCCGATGTGCCAGTATTCGGCAGTCGACGGCGCGATGACCGACTGGCACCAGATGCATCTCGGGGAGTTGGCGCTCTCGGGCGCGGGCGCGCTGACGATAGAGGCGACCGCGGTCAGCCCGGAAGGGCGCATCACCTACGGTGACGTCGGCCTGTACGATGACCGTACCGAAGCGGCGATGCGAAGCGTGCTCGAAAGTGTGCGCCGTTGGTCGGACATGCCGCTTATCATCCAGCTGGCCCATGCCGGCCGCAAGGCGAGCTGCGCCAAGCCGTGGCACGGCGGAACGCAGATCGCCCCCGATGCGGAGAATGGCTGGCAGACCGTGGCACCCAGCGCCATCCCATTCGCTCCGGACGACCATCCCCCTGTCGAACTGGACGAGTCAGGGCTTGCCCGCATCCGGGAGGCGTTCGCGGATGCCGCCCGGCGCGCCGGCAGGCTCGGCATCGAAGCCATCCAGATCCACGCCGCGCATGGCTATCTGCTCCACGAGTTTCTTTCGCCGATCTCCAACCGGCGCGGCGACGACTACGGCGGCAGCCTCGACAACCGGATGCGGTTCCCGCTCGAAGTGTTCGATGCCGTGCGCGAAGCATTTCCGGCCGACCGCCCGGTGACCGTCCGCGTTTCCGGGACCGACTGGGTTGAAGGCGGCTGGACGGCGGAGGAAACCGCATTGTTTGCACAGCAGCTGGAGCGGCGCGGTTGTTCGGCAATCCACGTCTCCGGCGGCGGCCTCGACCCGCGCCAGCAGATCCCTGTCGGCCCCGGCTATCAGGTGCCGCTGGCGCGGACGGTCAAGGACGCGGTCGCCATGCCTGTCGTGGCGGTCGGAATGATCACCGATCCGCATCAGGCGGAGCGCATCCTCGAAGACCGGCATGCCGACGCCATAGCGATAGCCCGCGCTGCGCTGTGGGATCCGCGCTGGCCCTGGCACGCCGCCGCCGCGCTTGGCGCATCGGTCAAGGCGCCCCCGCAATATCTCCGGTCCGAGCCCCAGGAAGCGGGCCGCATTCTCAAGGAAATGATCCCATGAAAATCTCCGTCAAACTGCTTCTTGCCGCGGGCGCGGCTTTAACGCTCGCCGCCTGCTCGACGACCCGCGAGAGTGCATCCGCGCCCCAGATCGAACAGGTCGCGACCTTCGATGGCGCGATGCCGACTGGCGTGACCGTCGCCCCCAACGGGCGCATTTTTGTCAACTTCCCGCAATGGGGCGACAACGCGCCGTTCACGGTGGCCGAGTTGGTCGACGGCAAGGCGGTGCCTTATCCCGACGCCGCGACCAACCGGCCCGATCCGG
>NZ_JPPQ01000070.1:10465-13272 GCF_000743655.1 Sphingobium sp. ba1 | reverse complement strand
GGGATTCCTGGAGGCGGCCCGGCGCGACGGCAAGATCATCGCCGGTGGCGAAGCCATGGAGCGAGCCGGCTATTTCATCCAACCGACCATCGTCCGGGATATCAGCGACGGCCATACGATCGTGGATGAAGAGCAATTCGGACCCATATTGCCGGTCATCGCCTTCTCGGATGTGGACGACGTGGTACGCTGCGTCAATTCCTCCGAATACGGCCTGGGTGGATCCATCTGGTCGAAAGATGTCGAGCGCGCCGCGGCGATCGCCGAGCGTATCGAAAGCGGTCAGATGTGGGTCAACCAGCATATCGCGATCGGCCCGCACATCCCCATGGCCGGCTTCAAAAATTCCGGCCTGGGTGTCGAGCAGTCCGTCGAGGGCCTCGCCGAATATACGCAGCTCCAAGTGATCAACATCAAGAGGTGACCGTGCTCTCAATTGCGAAAGGCGCGGCTGATGTTCCGCTGCTGGAGATGACGCTGGGAGAAGCCCTATCGGTGGCTGCCCGGCGCTGGGGGAGTGAACTGGCATTGGTTTCCCGGCATCAGAATATATGCTGGAGCTGGCAGGAACTGAACCGCGAAGCGGAACGGGTCGCGTGCGGACTGCTCGATCATGGGGTGCGTCGCGGCGATCGGGTCGGCATCTGGGCGCCCAATTGCGCCGAATGGACCGTGATTCAATTCGCGACCGCCAAGATCGGCGCGATCCTGGTAAACATCAATCCTGCCTATCGTGTCAGCGAAATCGAGTATGCGCTCGCAAAGGTCGGCTGCAGCGTGCTGGTGACGGCATCTGCCTTCAAAAGCAGTAACTACATCGCCATGCTACGCGAGATCGGAACGCGTAGTTTACCTGACCTTCGCCTGGTGATTTCGCTTGGTGAGCAGGCACATGACGGTTTCATTCCTTGGGAGCAACTGCGCGTGTCGGCGGATCCCCTGCTGCTGGGCGCGGCATCGGAAAGTCTGCGACCGGACGATGCCATCAACATACAATTCACCAGCGGCACGACGGGTTTTCCAAAGGGGGCAACGCTTACGCATCGCAACATTCTCAACAATGGTTATTTTTCGGGACAAACCATCAATCTCACCGTCAAGGACCGCATCTGCATTCCGGTTCCGCTCTATCATTGCTTCGGCATGGTCCTGGGTAATCTTGCATCCGTGACGAGCGGGGCTGCGATGATCTACCCCGGAGAGGCTTATGATGCGCGGATGACACTTGAGGCGGTGCGAGATGAACGTTGTACGGCGCTTTACGGAGTGCCGACCATGCTGATCACGATCCTCAACCATCCGGACCTCGATCAGTTCGACGTCTCGTCCTTGCGCACCGGGATCATGGCGGGCGCCCCTTGCCCGGCGGCCATGATGGAGCAGATCATGGATCGGTTGAACATGCGCGAGGTGACTATCGGCTATGGCATGACCGAAACCAGTCCCCTGACGACGCAGACGTCGATAGACGATCCCGTCGCAGAGCGAGTGGCGACGGTGGGCCGCGTCCACCCTCATGCCGAAGCAAAGATCGTAGGGTTGAACGGCGAGACATTGCAGGTGAACCAACAGGGCGAATATTGCTCGCGCGGATATGCGGTGATGCAGGGATATTGGAACGATCCGGAAAAGACCGACGATGCCATCGACGCGGAAGGATGGATGCACTCGGGCGATCTCGCGGTGATGGATGAGCGGGGCTATGTTCGCATTACCGGCCGCATCAAGGACATGATCATCCGGGGCGGCGAGAATATCTATCCGCGCGAGCTCGAGGAATTCCTGCTTGGCCACCCGTTGATCGTCGATGTGCAGGTCTTTGGCGTCAGCGACGCTAAATTTGGTGAGGAAGTCTGCGCATGGGTCATAGCGCGAGCCGGCCATCGGCTGAGCGCCGACGATGTGATTGCCCACTGCCGGGGTAAGATCGCCCACTACAAGGTTCCCCGCTATGTCCGCATCGTCGAGGGCTTCGCTATGACGGTCACGGGCAAGGCGCAGAAGTTCGAGATGCGCAAGACGATGGAAGCTGAACTGGGCTTGGTGGCTTGAGTATTCCTCTCCCCTTGAGCCACTATGGTCGGCCAGGCGCATGTGTCGCCTGGCCGACCATTTTTGTGATCGCCAGGCATCGATCTGTTTCGGCACGATCGGATCTTCCAGAGAAGGAGAGATGGTTGTTCGCGTCCGTCGAACAAGCTAGCATGACGGGCGATAAAGATGTTCGAATGGAGAGAGGGATCAGCGCCGTCCGGTCCAGGCGCCGGGCACCCCACCGTTCGGAAAGACAACGGTACGAGAGGCAATCCATGAATCTGGAACAGGTCCGCCAGACAAGGAGGGCACGAGATCTTTTCTTCTCGGGCGAGAGTATCGTGTCGCAGTGGGTGCCCGAGCCGATCACGCGTTCCTGGGAGCGATCAAGACGCCTGGGTTTGAGCGCGTCCGACAAGAGGTTGTTCGACATGGCGGCGCCTGGCGAACGCCGGATCGCCACAGAAAGGGGTGAACGGCTCATTCGCTATGCGATGCCGGAGATGACACGGCTTTACAAAGCGTTTCACACGCAGGATTGGGTGCTGGCCTGCCTTGACGTCAGCGGATTTGTCATTTGCTCGATCGGCGACGCCGAAGGGCCGTGCCGCGAACTGGAGAGTCTTTTCCGGAACGGGGTTTCCCTCAGCGAAAGTGCGATCGGCACCGGAGCGCCGGGATGCGCGCTCGTGGAACAGAAACCCTTTATTGTCCACGCCAACGAGCATTTCCTTGACGAGATTCATGGCTATTCTTGCGCGGCCGTTCCTCTG
>NZ_JPPQ01000070.1:6942-10455 GCF_000743655.1 Sphingobium sp. ba1 | reverse complement strand
CCTGATCGGCGCAGAGCGACAGCCTACCTCTGACTGCCGCCAATCTTTGCAACAGAGCCAGCACCGCCACCTCTTCACTTCGCAAGGGGGAGTAGGAGCGCGACAACATCGCGGCTCGGCCTGGACAACGCTGCTCAACGGCGAGCCTGTGCGCTACATCGACAACCGGACCTTTGAAGTGATTGCGACGGGTGAGCTGCTTGCCCACGATCCACAGCGTTGCGACTGTGCGCCCGCAGTCAGGATCGCGACACGGGATGGTAGCAAGGAAAATATGGCGGGGCAGACATAGCCATGTCCGTCTGGATTACCCGATCAGCCCCCGACAACCTGCGCACGGCGCGCGAACTGCGCGGGTGGGGACAGATAAACGATCGGCTGCCGCGTCGATTTGACATTAAGGAGGTGTACCGCGATGTTCGCTGGATGCCTCTGCTTGAGACATATAAGCGGTTCATTGATCACGCCGGCCAACTCGCCGCACGCCGCTAGCCCGAGCTCGCGGACATTTGCCGCTTGAGTTCGGGCTCTATTCGATTTTGATCCCGCGGATGCGCGAAGCGCGTCCGCGATCTCGAATAAGCGGGAATCGCACATGTCAGAATTTACTGAAAAGCCGCACCATCGCCTATCGCACCATATCGATGGGATTCGCATCGTAGAGAATCGCCAGCGGTTACGCTCAAGACCCAAGCACTTCTTTTCTAACAATTTCTCTCTGGAAATAGAAGACGAAGCGACCACACATTATGAAACCGATTCCAACAGCAGGCTCAGTCGTCTGGGTAGATTTATTGACCTAAACCTTGCTTTCCTAATTCTGGTCGTTGGCGTTCCAATACTTGTTTATTGCGTGATTAGCTCGTCGCTTTGATAGGCCGGATCGGCATCATCGTCCATGACCGTTGGTATCACCGGTCATGGACGGTGCGTCGAATTTTGACATTGGCTTTCCCGAAGCCTGTTTCCGATCTGATGCATAAATCACAATTTGTGCATCAGATCGAGAATGGCGGAAATCTGCGCCTCTCCCTGATGCAAAAATCTGATGCACAGATAGTGCCCATAATAGTGGGCGAAGCCACCGTTGGGCAAACTAATCTTGCGGCTCTGCCGCAGTGGCTCCGCTGCGCAGTCGGTTTTCCCGTGTTGCCAGTTCTTCAAACCGACACAGCGGCACAGCCTTGGAAAGCTGACGGTAGAATTGAACATGAAACCGGACGGGTCCAAGCGGCACAACATGATGGAGGATCGTAGGCTCCACCAAACCTGGTCTGCTCTCAGGCGTCAGTATAAGTTCGGCACCCACTCGGCGTGGATCGGTTACGCAATAGCGCAATCGGCCTTCCGCCACCTGTATCAGCCCCCATACCCCTGGCTTCGTACAATGATCCTTACGAAGGCCCGCTGGAATCGAAACCTCTGTAAACACGTCAGTCTGACGATATGGCTCCAAGCCTTCGGGAAGTTCGGCAGCGGCCTCTGATGGCATGATTTCCGATGTCACGCCGCCTCAGTGTAGAGCATGGTTTCACGTGCCTTCAGAACGTCGGCAAGGAACCAGTACGCCTCGCCCCATGCATTCAGCACGGTATCATCAACCGCATCTCCAAGAACGTCCTTGATCGCCGGGAGCAGGGCGTTCGCAACGGCAGGGTAATGCTCTGGCTTAATGTGCGTCGCGACGTGGCGCGCAGCGATGCGTTCGATCGCGGGTTTCAACGCCTCAAGCTTGTCGGCGTTCTGTGCGAAGGCAAGGATGGCAGCCGCAAGCCGCTTAGGCTGCTCGCCAGATTCTTGAGCCGCCATATCGAATAGGGCTTTGATTTCAGGATCGACAAACAGCCGTTCGTACATGCGCGTCGTGATTTCCACGCCATGAACCTGCAGGATCGGCGCAGTGGATTTGACGATGGCGATAGTCTGTTCAGAAAGCGGCGTGGTCATGGGCAATTCCATATAAACATGCAGATGGAATGCATCTATACTCCTGCTCTAAAAAGATGCAATACACATGCATGTTTAAGGTCAAGATTTGAGATGCGCCTGACCGCGCATACCGACTACGCGCTACGCATTTTGCTCCATGCAGCACTAGCGGCTCGGGATGGAGACGGGCTGTTGGGGGTCGCGCAAGTGGCGGCCGACCATGCTATTTCACGCAATAATGCGATGAAGGTAGTAAATGTGCTTTCCAACGCTGGTCTACTCCAGACCGTGCGCGGGCGCAGCGGAGGATTTCGTCTCGGGCGTTCAGCCGAAACTATCACGCTTGGTGAGGTGGTGAGACTTACCGAGCCATGTCTGAATCTTGCCGATTGCGAAAACTGCATCCTGCGCGGCAGCTGTGGTCTAAGAGGTATGCTTAACAAAGCTATGGGCGTATTTCTCGCTGAGTTGGACCAACAAACTCTTGCGCAGGCTGCCGCTGGCTCACGGCTCCCTGCAGCGATCCAGCTCTCGAACGTACCCCGCGCCAGCACCACTTTAGTCTACAACTAATTTCCCAGATATCGTGCTAAACATATTTAAGCCAATCCTTGCAGGCGCGACCTTGCCAGATCGATTGATCGCAAGTTTGGGTGCTGCGATTGCCATCGCTCTTACCATCGTAGTTTGTGCTGGCCTTCCTCTTTCTGCTGTGGATTTGCCGATC
This sequence comes from Sphingobium sp. ba1, assembly GCF_000743655.1. NCBI lineage: Bacteria > Pseudomonadati > Pseudomonadota > Alphaproteobacteria > Sphingomonadales > Sphingobiaceae > Sphingobium > Sphingobium sp. ba1. The sequence continues at coordinate 7,799 of NZ_JPPQ01000070.1, read as the reverse complement.
ATTGTCGCACCCCTTGGTGCTTCAGCGGTATTGGTATTTGCCGTGCCTTCCAGCCCTCTAGCCCAGCCTTGGGCCGTGGTCGGCGGCAACACCATTTCAACCTTGATTGGCGTATGGGCGTTCAATCTGTTTCCAGACATCACACTTGCCGCTGGCGTCGCGGTGGGCGGCGCGATTCTGGTGATGTCGCTACTGCGCTGCCTACATCCCCCGGGAGGCGCGGCTGCGCTTACTGCAGTAATTGGCAGCCAAGGCATTCACGCAGCAGGATATAGCTTCGCTTTCGCGCCGGTAGCGATCAATTCCATAGCACTTGTGTCGATAGCTATGTTCTTTCATCGTATGACCACACATAGCTATCCGCACGTACCAGCCCTCACGCCGGAGCCTCGCGTTCCACGAGCTTTTCATTCATCCGATATCGATGCGGCACTGGAAGATATGCATGAAAGCTTCGATATCAGTCGTGAAGATATCGAAGTGCTGCTGGCACATGTCGAACGACATGCTCTAATGAAATCCCAGCGTCGGTAAATCCGTCAACTTCTCGATAATTTATGGCATTGTGGTTGCCCATTTCGTTGATGCAAAAGTTTTGATTTTTGCATCAAAAGCGACCGGGATGGCAAAGATCGACCTGAACGAAAGACCGTTTTTGGATCCCCCCATTTGTGACTCGAGCGTCCGCTAAGAGCCTGATCCGAAATTAAGTTGAGTGGTATCAGCGGGTTAGCTTGACGCCATCCCAAGTCGTTGATTCAGGGGTTTTTGCGAAAACTTCCGGAGACCAACGATGTGGACCGATACCACTCGGGCGCAGTATGCCCGTGCGGCACTGGCTTTGCCAAGCGATTTGA
>NZ_JPPQ01000070.1:0-6932 GCF_000743655.1 Sphingobium sp. ba1 | reverse complement strand
AGCCGCTAGAGGGAGCGGCGGCTCAGGACGGACGGCGACCGGCGGCGAACGGGGGGTGAGCGGCCGCCGGTATCCAAGTAAATCAGTTGAAGTTGGTCGCCGATGCCACCGAAGGGCTGGTCATGGCAGGCGTCGTGGGACGCAGCGTGGTGTCGCTCTTGTCGGCCAGTTCCGCCTTGGCTTCGCCATAGCGGGCGACGATGTCGTCCTTGAACTGGGTCAGCTTGCCGTCGTCATACAGCTTCTTGCCAACATAACCTGCGATGGCGCCGAAAATCAGGGTGCGGATCATGATATACTCCTTGGGGATGGGGTTCGCCAGTCATAACCGGCGGCGGCCCCAGGAGTTCCGCAATGATGTGGATTGTCAGGCGGCGTCGAGCGCTTCCGGTGCGGTCTTGTCGCGGCGGGCGCGGCCCGCGTCGGTCAGATCCTGGCGGCCGGCCATGGCGAGCCATGCGGCTTCAGCGCGCAGGCAGCGGTCGCGGACATTAGTGAGGGTGGCGGCGTCGGCGTCCGTGCGCGCCTTGGCAGCGAGGGTGCGGTAATCAGGGGCGGCCATGTCGGGTCTCCTCTTGGAAAAAGGGAAAGTGGGGCGGGCGTGGCGCTCTTTTGCAAAGCGCCGCGCCCGATCCGAAGGCCGTCTGAATTACTCGGCGTGCGAGATATTCACCGCAGCCATCTTGCCGCGCTTGTCTTGCTCCAGGTCATAGGACACGCGGTCCTTTTCACGCAGGGTAGCCAGGCCAGCACGCTCGACGGCGCTGATGTGAACGAACGCGTCCGCGCCGCCATTGTCGGGGGCGATGAAGCCATAGCCCTTGTCGGCGTTGAAGAACTTGACGACGCCAGTGATGCTGCTCATAAATTATTCCTTCTTTGCTGTCGGCGAACCCCGTGTGGACGCGCCGGGTTGCTAAGGGGCAGGGAAAGAAGGAAGTAAGGTGCCGCAAAGCGCCAAAAACCGTCGATTTGCGACTGTAGCCTCCCCTATGTAGGGCAAGGCGCAGCAAATAGCAAATGGCGTGCGCGCGGCCGACCCGATGCCCCCTTTCTTGCGATCGCAAATACTGCCCGTTCAGCCCCGAACGCTGCGCGTTCAGCCGGATGCTGCGGCCTGGGCGGTGCCGAAATAGGCGTCGCGGGCGCGGGCGGCGGCTTCCTCATAGGGGCGGCGATCGGCGGCGATGCGGGCGTTGACGGCGTCTTCCTCGTCCGGTGTCAGGTCACGCTCATAGGCGTCGATCTCATAGACGCTGTCGCTTTCCTCGCCAACGAAGTCGGGCGGAGGGGGATAATCAGTGCGCCATTGTTCGAGAAATTCGTCCCACCAGATGCCGCGCAGATGGGTGACGGCCTCGTCGGGCGGCAGGGTGGTGAGGTCCAGCTCCGGTTCGCGGGGCGGATCGGGCGGAAGTTCACACCGTTCCTGGAAGGCGGAAAAGGGCGGATACGCGGCCTTGGCCGTGCCGGTCATCAGCGTCATGCGCGCGGCGACGAAGAGCGCGGCGGAGGCGCCGGGCGACAGCGCGGTGGCGGCGGTTTCGACCGCTTCGGGCGTGGCGGGGCTGGTGCCGTCGAGCAGGCGGGCATCGTCCATGTCGCGCGCCATCGTTTCGGCACCGGGGCGGGGCAGGCCGAGCTGGTCGGCCTCCGCCTGCGCTCCGTCGGCCGGGCAGAGCATGTCGAGATAGGCGGCGAAATCCTGCGCGACGACGCGGGCGAGCGCGGCGTCGCTGCCCGGTGTCGGGCAGTCGGCCATGCGATCGAGCCGGGCCAGCATCGACATGGCGAGGCGATTGTCGTGGCGGTGGCGGGTGACTTCGAAATTCTCTTCATCCTTGCGGATGGTTTCGGTCTGGCCGATGATGGCGCGGGCCATCAGATCATCGGCGAGGCGCGCGCGGGCGATGAGGATCGCCGCGTCCCAGCCCAGGCGAAAGGCCGCGCCGTCCTGACGAATGCGCAGATTATAGGCCGAGCGCGCCGTGATGCGGACCGCTTCGCAGGCGAGGCGGATGACGCCGGTGGCGGCGAGGGTTTCAAGAAAGCGGCGTTGGCGCGCGGGGCTCCAGCCATCGGCGCGGGTTTCGGGCGACGGGGTGAGGGTGGGGAAGTGGTACGACATGAGTGCGCGCGCCTCCGGCTGTGGGGTTTGCGGCAAGGGTAGGCAGAAAGGGGAGATGTAGGAAAGAACAAAATGGGAACGAAAGAGATCATCATTGCGAGCACAGCGAAGCAATGCAAGGCCCGACAGTGGACTGCTTCGCTGCGGTCGCAATGACGAGGGTGTTCAGGGATATTGCTGGCGGGCGTGAACGAGGGCCAGCACTTCTATGGCGTCAGCGGCGACGCGATAGATCAGGATATAGTTGGGATGGACGACGACCTCGCGCGTGCCGGGCGTGCGGCCTGGCCGGTGCGCGTAGGGATGCAGCGGCAGATTATCGGCGGCGTGCCGAATGGCAGCGTGGAGGCGATCCGCCGCTGTCTTGTTGCGGGGACCGATATAGTCAAGGATATCGAGCAAGGCTGCTTCGGCCTCATCATCCCAGACGACCGGCAGAGTCATGTATATTTATCGAGGACGGCCTGCGCTTTGGCCATCACTTCGCCGTGTGGGATGCGCTGCTTGGTGGAGGCGAGCGCCCGTTCCACTTTGGCGCGGACCCATGCATCATGCGCTTCGGCATCCTCGCTGGTCGCAAATTCGGACTCGATGGGGGTTAGCTTGGTCATGGAGAAAATATAGCGAAACTGCCGCGAATTATCCATATCGGATGATGACGAGATTTGTCCGTATCGGACAATTTGATAGGTTCCATCCGATGACCATTAAAGGCTTCCCTCGTATTGCTATCGATCCCGCCGTCTGCGGCGGACGGCCTATCATTGCGGGTACGCGGATGCGTGTCAGCGACATTTGGGAGATGCTGGCTGGCGGTGGGACTATGGCGGAGGTTGTGGAGGACTTCCCATATCTGTGTGAGGACGATGTTCGGGAGGCTGTGGCGCTTGCATCGATGATGCTGGGTCATCCTGAGCAGTTGGATTATGAGCGCCTTTTGCGCCGGGATCGTCAGGCTATGTATGTCCACGAGTTAGACGAAGAGACGATCGAGGCATTGAAGAATGTCGAAATCCGCGAAGAATCCTTCGCGCTCAACCCTCTCACGGATGATCCTGAAGCTTGCTGACCTTCTGTCCTACAACTATTTGTAGCGGCATGGGACGGAGCGAGTGAGGGGGTGAAGCCAGGTCGTTGTACCTTTAACCTAAATTCCTACGCGGCGGCTCTGATTGGTTCAAGCCGAGTAAGTTCGAGGCTCGTTTCGGTACCCTGTTTGAAGCCAACTCAATTCTAAATCATTCAATTACTGCGAAACTGACTTCGCTTTGCATCACAGTCTTAATATCATTTCCAATTTCGGTAAAATTAGGATTTCCTATCTCACCGTGCATATAGCTACCCGATCCTATTAATATGCCGGACGATTCTGCTTGATCTCTTAGTCCATCAGCCCATAAAAGATTTTGCGCTTTCTCAATAGGACTAACATTTTTCCCGTAAACTCCTACGAACTTTAAATATATTTCAAACGGCTGACCTTCTTCATCGCCTCTTCTTTTGTTGACAAGTACATCAAGAGAATCCCATTCCGAATAAATTAAAATCGGAAAATCTGAAATAACCTGACATTTTTCAACATCGTTCACATAAACAGATGTAATTGTTCTTAAATCGTAAGTTATTTTGCACGAAAAATGAAATATTACAGGTCGAGACCAGTTTAAATAAGAAATTGTATCTAGAAAAATTTTCTCGTTATTCATTCCTTGAATAACTATTGATAAAGCTCCGTTTTGTCTTATGGATACAGTAAACCGGCAACGATCTACCTTGTCTATTGCATCAACAATAACCATGCTTTCTTTAGGAATTTGAGTGATTCCTGCAATAATATAGATATCTTGATTTGAGAAACTAGAAATAATTTTTGACCCAAACATTACAATGGCCTGCCCAATTTGAATAAACAAATTAACTAGAGCATTAAAATGTCCGCTTCCTATATGTAGCATTTCAACAAATTCTTTAGGAAGGTATTTTGAATAATGAGACCCTCCATTATTATTTGAAAAAAATCTTATTATATCCTCAATTGTATAAAATTTACTCTTAAAGTATATTACTTTGTGCTTTAAGAAGCTTTCTATGCTTAACGATATTTGTCCTGAAAATTGCTTTTCAGATGATATAGGTGGTCCTGCCATTAAAAATACGGGATCAGGAATCGGCGAAAATTTTTTCAGTTCCTCAGCATCTGCCGTACAATATATTTTTATATCGATTTTAAGCGCTTCCGATACAAAAATAAGAAGAGAATCGGAATCGCTGCGTTTCTCCAAAAATAATGCTCTGATTTGAGATGACATAGCAGTTAAATAGTAAAAACGCCCCTCTCTACATCTATGAACACTATCATTAATCAGCATTAAGCCATCTCTTAGGTCGATCATTTTTTGATAAAATGGCTTCTCAATTTTTTCTATGTTTGGATTAGACATACAATATTATCCAATATTTAAAATTTGCCCGATCCGTCGCTTGATGATGTCGCGCTCCGCGCATACTTGATCCTACAGTACCCCAGACTGCACGCCCTCCGGGTACGACTTCTTGATCACTCCGCCGCCACACTCGCCAACCCCAGCAACGGCGCGAGATAATGCCCCGTAAAGGAGCGTGGCTCCTTCGCGACCTTTTCCGGGGTGCCCTCGGCCACGACTTCGCCGCCTTTGACCCCACCCTCTGGTCCCATGTCGATGATCCAGTCGGCGGTCTTGATGACGTCCAGATTATGTTCAATGACCACGACGCTGTTGCCCTGGTCGACCAGCGCGTGGAGCACTTCGAGCAGTTTGCGGACGTCTTCGAAATGCAGGCCGGTGGTGGGTTCGTCCAAGATATAGAGCGTCTGGCCGGTGGCTCTGCGGGCGAGTTCCTTGGCGAGTTTGACGCGCTGGGCTTCGCCGCCCGATAGGGTCGTGGCCTGCTGGCCGACCTTGACATAGCCCAGGCCCACTTCGGCGAGCATGGCCATCTTGTCGCGGATGGGGGGGACGGCCTTGAAGAATTCGACGGCGTCCTCGACCGTCATGTCGAGCACGTCGGCGATCGAGTGGCCCTTGAACTTCACCTCCAGCGTTTCGCGATTGTAGCGCGCGCCGTGGCACACGTCGCACGTCACATAGACGTCGGGGAGGAAGTGCATCTCGATCTTGATCAGGCCATCGCCGGTGCAGGCTTCGCAGCGGCCGCCCTTGACGTTGAAGCTGAAGCGGCCGGGTTTGTAGCCGCGCGCCTGGCTTTCGGGCAGCCCTGCGAACCAGTCGCGGATGTTGGTGAAGGCGCCGGTATAGGTGGCCGGGTTGGAGCGGGGGGTGCGGCCGATGGGCGACTGGTCGATGTCGATCACCTTGTCGCAATGTTCGAGGCCCGTCACCTTGTCATGCGCGCCGGCCAGGATGCGCGCGCCGTTGAGGGCGCGGGCGGAGGCGGCGTAGAGCGTGTCGATGGTGAAACTGGACTTGCCGGAGCCGGAGACGCCGGTGATGCAGGTGAAGGTGCCGAGCGGGATCGACGCGGTGACGCCGCGCAGATTATTGGCGCGGGCGTTGTGGACGGTCAGCTTCTTGCCGGTGCCCTTGCGGCGTTTCTTGGGCACTTCGATGCGGCGGGTGCCGTTGAGATAATCGGCGGTGAGGGAGTTTTTGGCTTTGAGGATCTGCTTGAGCGTGCCCTGGGCGACGATCTCGCCGCCGCGAATGCCGGCGCCCGGCCCCATATCGACGATATAGTCGGCGTGGCGGATGGCGTCCTCGTCATGCTCGACGACGATGACGCTGTTGCCGAGGTCGCGCAGGCGTTTCAGCGTGACGAGCAGGCGGTCATTGTCGCGCTGATGCAGGCCGATCGAGGGTTCGTCGAGGACGTAGAGGACGCCGGAGAGGCCGGAGCCGATTTGGCTGGCGAGGCGGATGCGTTGGGATTCGCCGCCGGACAGGGTGCCGCTGGTGCGGTCGAGGTTGAGATAATCGAGGCCGACATTGTTGAGGAAGCCGAGGCGCTCGACGATTTCCTTGAGGATGGCGCGGGCGATCTGGTTCTGCTGATCGTTGAGCTTGTCGGGCATCGCGGTGAAGAAGGCGAGCGCGTCCACGACGCTGCGGCGGGTGGAGAGCGAGATGTCCTCGCCCGCAATCTTGACCGCGAGCGCTTCGGGCTTGAGGCGCGCGCCGTGGCAGGTCTCGCAGGGCTGGGCGCGTTGATATTTGCTCAGTTCCTCGCGCATCCAGGCGGATTCGGTCTGGAGCAGGCGGCGGTTGAGGTTGCCGATGACGCCCTCGAACGCTTTCTTGACTTCGTAGCTTTTGCGGCCGTCCATGAATTTGAGCGTGACCGGCTTGCCGCCGGTGCCGTGGAGGATGATGAGCTTCACTTCGCCGGGCAGGTCGGCCCAGGGGGTGTCGAGGCTGAACCCGAATTCCTTGGCGAGGGAGCCGAGGACTTGCATGTAGTAAGGGCTGGGCGGGTTGGACTTGGCCCAGGGGACGACCGCGCCCTTTTTGAGGGAGAGGGCTTCGTTGGGGACGACGAGTTCGGGGTCGAACTCCTGCCGCTCGCCCAGGCCATCGCAGGCGGGGCAGGCGCCCATGGGGGCGTTGAAGGAGAAGAGGCGCGGCTCGATCTCTGCGATCGTGAAGCCACTGACGGGGCAGGCGAATTTTTCGGAGAAGACGATGCGGTTGGCGGGGATGCCGGTGTTCTTCATGCCGCTCTTAGCCCTCTCCCTTGAGGGAGAGGGTTGGGTGAGGGTGTCCGAAGCGAGAGGTGGGACGCTCGGCTGCGCCTCGCTCCCCCTCTCCCC
>NZ_JPPQ01000069.1:3207358-3212693 GCF_000743655.1 Sphingobium sp. ba1 | reverse complement strand
GTAATTGCTCACGGGGTCGGCAATTGGTGGGCTGATCAGGCGACCATGAATCTGCCGTCGACGAGTTCGCGGATGGCTACGAGGGCCGATTTGCCGCTGAGACGAGCGGTTCCGGTGACGGATCGATATCCAGCGTGGATCTGGGCGCCCCAGTCGGACCGGAAGCCGTTGGTGACCTTGCGGAACACGACTGAGGGGCGGATCTCGCGCTCTGATATATTGTTGGTCGCAGGGACGTTGCGGTTGGTGAGGAAGATGAAGAACTTGCTTCGCCAAGCCTTGATTTGTTTGAGCAGAACACGTCCCGCAGGGTGCGCGACAGGCATCTGTACCAGGCGGGTCAGCAGATTGTCGGCCTTCGCAGCGTAGGCGGCCAGCGTTGTGTCCTTCAGGCTGCTTCGTCGCTTGCCGATGCGGATCGCCCAGCGCAGGTGGTCGCGGACTTTGGGGGCGAAGGCGGTATCCCCGCAGTCGATGGCATACTGAACATCGCGCAGGACATGCGCGAGGCAGACCTGATGCTCCTTGCCCAGTTCCTGCTGTCCAGCGTAGCGATCGGAGACCCACACATCAGGTTGGTGGCCGCCCAACACCTCCTCAGCAACACTGCGCGCCCGGCGCGGGGCGATCTTGTGCAGAACCGCGTCTTTCGAGAGGAAGACCCATTGCCAATGGGCAATGCCGTTGGTGCGCGTGGACGTCTCATCGGACGCGATAATCTTTGCCGTGAGCAACTTGTCGGTGATCGCCTTCGTGGCTGCTGTCATTCCGGCCTCCATACGCCTGAACGCGTTGGCGATCGCCCCTTGGGAGATCGTGAGGCCAAACAGCTCCGCAGCAATGCGCGAAAGTCGCTCGAAGCTGACATGGTGGCTGTGATGCAGATAGGCCAGCAGCGAGCGGATGCCGGGGCCAAACGGCGTGCCCGGCTCCATGCCCGCCGGTGCTGCGGCACGGTAGCGACGGCCACATCCCCCGCAGCGCGCACCAAACAATTCGATGCGGGTCACAATCGGACGGATCGGCGGCAGGTCGATATGATCGTAGCGGTGGCGGCAATGCTGGGCCTGCGAGGATATATCGGTCCCGCAATGGCAGCAGCTTGCCGCCATGATGCGTTCGGTTTTGTCCGGCGTCTCGGTCAATGGGCGGTGCTTGCCTTCGCGCGGCGGGCGCTTGCCAGCCTTGGGCTTACCGCCTTTGCCACCGCGCTTGCCAAAGTCGTCCTTCGATGGCGGAATATGCGAATTCCTGGATGTCTTGCGCGGCGTGCCGACCAGGGATTCCAACTCAGAAATCCGCGCTACCAGTCGCTCGATCATCTCGTGCTGCGCGAGCAGCAACTCGTTCTTCTCGGCTTCGGTCAGCACATGAAGCGGCGGCGGTGACATCCGTAGGGTGAATCAGCCAATCGACCTCCGCGCAATACTTTTCTGCCAACCCCGTGAGCAATTACGTTTTCTGCGCCTCTCGCGGGTGTAGGGTCGGTCAAAATTTGTGTAGGGTATGTAGGGTTCGCCCAGTTTGGCGGTGCCATGATGCACTGTCCGCAACCATCTTGGCCATCGTTCCTCTGGATCGTCCCCCTTGCTCAAAATCTGATACATTCCTGCCCCAGATTTTGAGCAGCGGATCGACCATCCCCGCAGCCCTGATGCCCACGATCATGACTTCATATATCCGGCTGGTGCGCGATCGGTCGCCGACGATGAAGTGCGAGATGATTTCCGCCTGATATTTCCACGCACAACCGATACCACTTCATCATCCGGAAGGGGACGATCCCATGGCGATGGTCTTGGTACCAGATGACATCCCACGACGATCCCGGTTCGACGATCATCCCCAGACGATGCCACCGGCACGATCGACATCAACGATATCCGCCCTGATGATCTGCACTCACGATCCCGCCCGCCTATGGTTGGCCACCATTGATCTGCGGCAGGCTTCGCCTCGGACGATCCGCCAGACCATACATCCGCACATCCTCGGCCGTCGCCTTGGTGATCAGCGGCCGATCTGGATTGTCGATGCGGTATGGGTAGGCTGTCGCGGTCGAGATATCGACCCAATCACGGCATGGGAAACCAGCATTGAGATATTGGACACGCGCCCTGATGTGCAGCACCTCGCCGATCCACCGGCCTTCAGACCGATCTTCTCTGATGACATAGTCGCCGAGGCGCAGGTCGTAGAGGTCCATCGTCGCTTCCCCATCGTTGCGGCCGGATTATACCCTGATGCCAGAAATTATCGAAGTAATAGAAGTGCTTGAGCTGAATCGGACTTCGTGAGAATCTGTCTCCCATGGGTAAAATCTGATGGGATATCTCAACCCCACACGATCCCCATATCAATAGACCCGAATTGCATTTTGAGACCCCACCCAGTGTGCAGGTCTAAGATCAAACGAGACAGGAGGCCCTATGCTGATCGGATATGCCCGCGTGAGTTCGACATCGCAGTCGCTGGATATCCAGCACGAGGCATTGGCTGCTGCCGGGGCGGAGAAGGTCTTCAGCGAAAAGGTATCGGGCCGATCGACCATCGATCGCGAGCAACTCGCCATGGCCACGTCCTTCGCCCGAGATGGCGACACCCTGATCGTCACTCGGCTTGATCGTCTTGCGAGGAGTGTCGCGGACCTCCACCGTATCATCGAAACCCTGACGGCCAAGGGGGTCGGCTTCCGTTGCCTCAACCAGCCCGGCGTCGATACCGATACCAGCACTGGACGCTTGATGCTCGCTATGCTCGCCGCCGTGGCCAATTTCGAGGCAGATATCCGGCATGAGCGCCAGATGGAAGGCGTGCGCAAGGCACAAGCTGCCGGGAAATATCGCGGCCGTCCAGCATCGATCGACCCCACCAAGATCAAGGAACTGCGCTCTACCGGTATGGGAGCCGCTGCGATCGCCAAGCAAATGGGTATCGGCCGCGCATCGGTATATCGGGCGCTGGCGGCCTGATCGGCATCCTTCGGGACCCCACCGACATCCCCACACTGCATCGCGACGATCCCGTCACCACGATCGCCATCACCATCCGCGCCCATCATCGAGACCAGCATGACCACCGCACGCTCCAACCATGAACCAGCGTTAGACCCTAATGCTTCCGCCGATGATCAGGACGACAGCGTGGCCGACATCATGCCGGAGATCGATGGGGCCGCAGGCGACGATACGGGGGAGATGATCGTGGTGAACGCTGGTCCCGAAAACTCGACGGATGCGGTCCCTTCGCCCGCTCCAGTTTTCCCAAAAACCACGGAAAACTGCGGACCATCGTCACCCAGACGATCCCGTCCGCATGATGTCTACACAAAGTGTCTACACAATGATGTAGGCCAAAGGGTCGCAAGCCCGCGTAAATCCTCGAAAAATCTGCATTCGAGCGTCTCCACATACGACTAAATTGCTTAGTTTGCAGTCAACCAGAGGAGATACTGGATGGTTACCTGCCGTCCTGCTTTCGATTGAATCTGCGCTGCAACCGGCCAGTGATCCAACCAATCACAATTGCCGCTGACAGCGCAAGAACCCACGATAGCAGCCTTGGAAAGCCCCAACCGCCCGCAATATCGGCAATCGTCAGTCCAACTATCGTAGCAACGATTATGGCGATAATGGAGTAGGTCTCACTGGAATAGCTACGCATTTTCGAAATATGCCAATATCGTTGAATGCAAGCAATGGGTCGCTTTTCCTCAGTCCGCTTCTCCGACTGAAACCGGACGAGCCGTCCTTGCGACGATCGAAGCCGAATGGACCTGCAAATGACGATGGAGAGTGGGTAGCGGAATGTCAGCTTTGGATTTCAATATAGTAAAATATGCCACAAGGTGTGGAAGTCTTAAAACGAGCGATAAAATGAAAAAATCATTCCTATCCTTCGTAATCTTATATGCAGCAGCTCTCTGTTTTGGATTATGGAAATCCTTAACCGCAAAAAGCTATTTTGGTTCGGGATTTTTGTTTAATTTCACAATGCCGTTCGCAAATTTAAATGAATACATACTCGGTTATTGGTTTTCCCTAGATTATTTGGAATTATTCCTTCGCCACAATCATGGTTTTTATTTGGTGGCGGATGCCGCATTATCGTTCATAGAACTTTGCGTCGTTGTCTGTGCAGCATATGCGTTTCTGCAATGGAGAGGCCAGAGGCGCGCCAAACGCGGCTGATTTTGGTCGAACCCTACTATCACACGCCGAGCCACTCCAACCCGCCGGTAAGTTCATCTGCTGAATAGTCAATCTGCAAGACACGCCGATGGCACGTCACGCTCGCCGCCTCCGACGCATGCAGGATTGGCGTTGCATACACCCACACATCGCCAGCCGCGGCGAGGCAGGCGTAAATGCCGCACCGAGCAACGACATCATCATATTCTTCAATCGGCACACGCCCGGCGACATGAGAGCCTAGAGCAATCAACAATGGCGAATTTTCGGCGGGCACATCATCCAGATGAACGCGAAGCGTTACCATCCGAGTCAGCAGTTCAAAAGGAGGCGCGACATGCTGCATTCCGCCTTTGGTCGTCCAAGGGCCATAACCTTCGACATCAATCCGCCGTTTCACACAAATTGTGCGGTCCTGATGCCACGCCAACGACCAGTTCGTTGCTACGGTTTTGTCAAATAGGATCGCGCGGACGGCGCGGCATCGCGTCCCTAGGAATTCTGCTGCGACAGCGCCTATTGCCCCGTCAACAGCCAGAATAGGCCTGAGGGATTCGATGCCGTGGATACGAACGCCAGCCTGCTCAGAGGGAAGTTCACACAACGCCTCGCATATGTCTGGAAGCAACGGTAAAACGGCCGCGCGAACGCGCTGGGCACCATCTTTAGCGAGGGTAAGCTGGTCGATGTCCACTGTTTGCTTCATCGGACCATGTAATGCTCTGCCCCGCGCCGGGGCAATGTCTCGTTTCGGATCGCGTTTACGACGGGGCAAACGGCAACAAATGGTCGTGTGCCGCCGAGCAGCTTGCCACAAACGGCTTCATTCTTTTGCTCGGTGGCGTCCAAGAACGAAGAGGCTCCCCGCAATAAGCGGTGTTCCATATGCGAGCGAGAAAAGCACGACCCAGTCGATCAGATCGGCACCCGTGCCCGACACTACCGGGGGCCACATCGGAATTGATCCTGACCACAGCGCACCAAGGATCATTCCCGGCAGTATGATGACGGCCCAAAATAGGCCGAGTATTTTTGCAGCCAGCTTCATGGACAGCAGTGTCATGTCTGCTTTGAGGAATTGCAAGCAGGACCGACAGTGACCGAGTTTGGTCGATTGCGCGGAGTCCGCTTTCGGGCGGGACGCA
>NZ_JPPQ01000069.1:3203441-3207348 GCF_000743655.1 Sphingobium sp. ba1 | reverse complement strand
TGGGAACAGTATCGCGCGGCGGTGCCCGAAGCTGGCGATGCCGCGCCGCCTCTCTATAGCAATCGCCGCGCCCGCTACGCGATCCCGGATGCCAAGCGGCTCGTACAGATATTGCGCGCACCCGCTGCCGTGTCCGTGCCGGGGCAGAGGCCACCGAGCCGTCTGCGGGAGAGCATCGCCTTTGCGGTGGAGTATCTCCATCCGCGCACCGGCTATTATGTGTGGGACTGGCGCGACCCGATGCCGCTGGTCGGTGACATCATTAGGATTTTGCGGGGACAGTAAGCATGAATCTTCCCCTGCAAGTGGAGAATTTATGCTTGAACAGTCCTCTCGATCAGCCCGCCGCCCAGCATGGGCCGTGTCCACGGGGTTCTCTAATCGCCACCGTCAACAGCTGATCCTTAGCGTTTCAGCGGGCGCGCCGGGCTCCAGGGTTCTCTCCGCGGTCGTCGCGCTGGACGCCGCATGCTGCCTGGTTGATGGCAATCCTCACCGTTGTTCTCGCCGGCAAGGGCGTAGGCATTCGGTGAAGGCCGCGGATCAGGCGGCTTTGCGTTGATCTTCGGCGGCGCACCAATTCCAGGGAAACAGTTCGTGGAGACGACTTTATGGGATGTCTGCGATCTGCGCGAGAACATCGGCGAGCCGAGCCTGAGGATCGATGTCGTTGAGCTTCGCCGTGCCAATGAGGGTCAACATGAAAGCGGTGCGCTGACCGCCGCGGTCTGACCCAGCGAAGAGCCATGATTTTCTGCCCAAGGCCATCGCAGGGTCATTCTGCCCATGTCGGGCAGATGGTAGAGTTTCATTATCGCTGGCATCCATATTACGGCGGTCGTTTTCGGCATGAAGGCCGCGAGGACCGGGTCAATGGCGCGATCATCCGGGTAGAGATCAGGCCGGGTGAGATCATCCAGGTCGCAGAGTGGATGCTGGACAGGGCGTTGTGCGCCGACATGGAGATGGGCGAACCGCGCGTTGCGGTGATTGGGCTTGTAGAGCTTCATGGACTGCTTACCGATCGCGGTTTCAGGCAGACTTCGACGGATGGACTCACGGCCATCCAGGAGGCGCGCCATGAAGGCACTACCACGACCCTCGTCGCTATCGATGCTGACCCAGCAGCTGAGCATGCCGCTCGATACGCCGCAGATGCGAGGCCTGAGCGAGGCGCAGCGAAGCGCCGTTGTTGCCAGGCTGGCGACCCTCTTGATGGCCGCAGCCGGCGTCGCGGCGAAGGAGGCCAGCGATGACGGGCAATGATCTCCTTCCAGTCACGGTGCTCAAGCGCAAAGCTGTGGTGTATGTCCGACAGTCGACCCCGGGTCAGGTCCAGAACAACCTGGAGAGCCAGCGCCGACAATATGAGCTTGTCGATGTTGCGCGACGCTGGGGATTTCACGATGTCGAGGTGATCGACGATGACCTTGGTCGGACCGCCAGCGGCACTGTCGACCGCCCCGGTTTCGAACGACTGGCCAGCGGCCTGTGCACGGGCAAGGTTGGCGCGGTGCTTTGCTTGGACGCATCTGCGCGGCGACAACTACGATGGCCGGTTGAGCGGCGACTATGATGGCCGGTAGGATCGGTTGTCTGGTCTGATCGTAGGGAGGGGCGCAGCCCCGACCGGAGAGCGGACCAGACAACCGGTGGCGATCTTTTTCCCCTTCTTTCGGGGGGCAGATCGGGGCTGTGGCGGGCGGTGGTATCGGAACACTCATCGAACAACGAGCGATGGGTTTGCGATGCCGGGCCACCACATTTCCGATCAGCAGGTATTTCTCTTCATGACCCATCGTCGCCAACACACCCAGGCCGTCGCGGCTGCCAAGGCCGGTATCAGCGAACGCAGCGCACGCCGGATCGAGAACGATCCGCAGCTTCCGTCCCAGAAGAAGAAGGAGCGCCACTGGCGCACCCGCGCCGATCCGCTCGAGCCATTCTGGCCACGTATAGAGGAGTTGCTCCAGATCGACGGTATCATTGCCGTCACGGTCTTCGAGACGCTCCAGGACGAGTTCGGCGAGGATGCTGTTCCCGATGCGATACGACGAACACTGGAACGCCGGATCGCCCGCTGGCGGGCACTGCACGGCGGCGAGAAGGAGATCTTCTTCCCGCAGCATCATGAGCCCGGTCGGCAGGGCCTGTCGGATTTCACGGTATGCGACAGTCTCAAGGTCACCGTTGCCGGCGAGACCCTGGCCTATCGCCTCTACCACTTCCGCTTGGCGGCGAGTGGCTGGGAGCATGCGGCTGTCGTGCTGGGCGGGGAGAGCTTTGCCGCCCTTTCGGAGCACCTGCAGGATGCGTTGTGGAAGCTGGGCGGTGCGCCGGCCGAACACCGCAGCGATTCCCTGTCAGCCGCCTACAAAAACCTCGACGCCGATGCGCAGCGGGATTTCACCCGAAGCTATGACGAGCTGTGTCGTCATTACGGCATGCTTGCTACCCGCAACAACCGCGGCGAGGCGCACGAGAACGGATCGATCGAAGGTCCCCATGCCCATCTCAAGCGACGGCTCGATCAGGCCTTACGCCGGCGGGGCAGCCGCGATTTCGTCAGCATCGAGGCCTGGCGCGAGTTCGTTGAGGCGCAGGTCGCCAGACAGAACCGGCGGCATGCTGCGCGCATCGATGCAGAACGCAGGGTACTCAAGGCGCTGCCCGCAAGGCGAACCACCGATTTCGCCATGGCCACCGTCGATGTCACCCGCAACGGCACCGTCGCCATCGATCGGGTTACCTATTCGGTGCCTTCCCGCCTCGTCGGACGGCGCCTCAACGCGCATCTCTTTGACGATCGCATCGAGCTCTTCCTCGGTCCGGACAGGGTAATGTCCACGCCGCGTGTGCGGATCAGTCATCCCCACCGGGGGCATAGCATCGATTTCCGGCACATGATCGGTAACCTGCGCCGCAAGCGCGGTGCACTGCGCAACCTCGTCTACCGCGAAGCCCTCTTCCCCGATCACGCCTACCGGCGGGCCTGGCAAGCCTTCGATGCCCAACTCGATGGACGGCAGGCCTGCCGCGATGCCGTCGCGCTGCTCGATATCGCCGCCAGGGGCGACTGTGTCGACGTGCTGGCCCGGCGGATCGATGAGGCTCTCGACAGCGGGCGCTTGCCCGATGTCGATGCGCTCAGGGACGAGTTCCTGCCAACCGCAAGATCGCAGCGCGATGTCGCTATCCCGCCACCCGATCTGCACAGCTACAACAGCCTGATCGCCAGCGGGGAGGTGCACTGATGACCCGCACCAAGGATCAGGCCGCCGCCGTACTGCCTACCCTGCTGAAGGCCTTGCGCCTGCCGAGCATCAACCGCAACTGGAAGCGCCTCACCGACACCGCCGATCGCGATGGCTGGCCGGCCGCCAACCTGCTGGCCTCGCTTCTCGAGATCGAGATGGCTGATCGCTCCTCCCGGCGCATCCAGCGCCATCGCGACCAGTCCGGCTTGCCCGCAGGCAAGACCTTCGCCACCTTCGATTTCGACGCCGCCCCCGGCATCCGCAAACCGCACCTCTTGTCCCTCGCCGCCGGTGACGACTGGATCGAGAACGGCGGCAACCTGCTGCTGTTCGGCCAGAGCGGGACCGGCAAGACGCACGCAGTTGCCGCCATTGGCCATGCCCTCATCGACACGGGGCGGCGCGTCCTGTTCTGCTCCACCACCGACATGGTCCAGAAGCTCCAGTCCGCGCGCCGCGACCTCAGCCTGCCCGCCATGCTCGACAAGCTCGACAAGTTCGATCTCATCGTGCTCGACGATCTGTCCTACGTCCGCAAGGACCAGGTCGAGACCAGCGCCTTGTTCGAGCTCATCGCCCACCGCTACGAACGCCACTCGCTCGCCATTACCGCCAACTAGCCATTTTCGGCATGGGACAACGTCTTCCCT
>NZ_JPPQ01000069.1:3195665-3203431 GCF_000743655.1 Sphingobium sp. ba1 | reverse complement strand
GGCCCGCCGTATCGCGACCAAGCCCGGCAAAGCCGCCAAGGCGCGGCGGGTGGATTCCAAAAAAGCGCGCAGCACGGTCAAGCAGGGACGCGGCAAAGTGTCGATGGATTGAGCCACGTTTAAACAACGGCTTTTTGTTGGAGAAAGCCCCATATTTTCCTGACCGATCGATTGGCGATTTTTGCCCGCGCGCCTATATCCGCCCCATGTATGACTTCGCCCCCACTGACGCCGCCGACAAGGCGACCCTTTATGCCGACCTGCTGTCCGCCGCCGATGCGTTGACAGGGGGCGAGCCGGACTCCGTGGCCAATATGGCCAATGTTTCTGCGCTGTTGTGGCAGTTTCTGCCGGACCTGAACTGGGCGGGGTTTTATCGGTTGGTCGGTGACGAACTGGTGCTGGGGCCGTTTCAGGGCAAGCCCGCCTGCATCCGCATTCCGATGGGTCGGGGTGTATGCGGCGCGGCGGCGGCGACGGGGGAGACGCAATTGGTGGAGGATGTCCACGCTTTTCCCGGCCATATCGCCTGCGACGCGGCCAGCGCGTCGGAAATCGTCGTGCCGATCGTGCGCGACGGGCGGGTGGTCGGCGTGCTGGATCTCGACAGCCCCAAGCCCGCGCGGTTCGACTCGGATGATGCTGCCGGGCTGGAAGCGCTGATCGCGGTGATCGGTGCGCGGGTCGGTTGACGGGTTAACCGTTTTTCCCATGCCTGGCGCGCGTTCCGACCCGTTTCGGGACAGGAATCCAGCGTCCCGCTGATGGATAGCGGCGGATCATCATGCTAACCGGAGCGTTAGCATTTTGATCTGCGCGCGCGCCTTCGCGTGCCGGACAACAGGGAGCGTTAACCATGCGGATATCCGGCCTTTTCCTTTTGAGCGCAACCGTCGCGCTTGCGGGCGCGGGCAGCCCGGCGCTGGCCGGTACGCCTAACCAGCCCGGCACCCACACAGTCCGTACTGGCAATCATTGGAATGGCGGCCAGCGTTGGGGCCAGCGCCATAACGGCCGCTGGGTGGCGGGATGGCGCGCACCTGGTGGCTGGAACGGCTATCGTCGGCCAGTCTATGGCTATGTCCTGCCGCGATATTGGATCAGCCCGACCTATTATATCGCTAATTACGGTGCCTATGGCCTGCCCGCCCCGGCCTATGGCTATGGCTGGTCGCGCTATTATGACGATGCGGTGATGACCGATCGCTATGGCCGAGTCTATGACAGCCGCAGCAACATCGACTGGGATCGCTACGAAGGCGGCTATGGTCCCGACAACGGCACTTATGACGATCGTCGCCGCGACAATGGCGTGGGTGGTGCCGCGATCGGAGCGGTGGTTGGCGGAGTCGCGGGCAATCGCATTGCCGGGCGGGGCAATCGCACGGCTGGGACGTTGATCGGCGCTGGAGTTGGCGCGGTCGCTGGCATGGCGATCGACAAGGCCGAGGATGCGCCGCGCCGCAACGCCCCGCCGCCGCCCCGTCGTCACGGTGCAAGCTATGACGATGGCTATGGCTATGCCGACGACAGCGTGACCAGCAGCAACGAATATGAGGGGCGCTGGACCGGCACCTGGACCACCGAAGATGGTCGCCGCACCACCGGCACCTATGAAGGCCGGTTCGAAGGCGATGTCCGGGGTGCGGGCGTGGATTATGACGCGCCAGCCTATGCCGGTGCGCCGCATTGGTCGCATGGTGGCGCGCCCATGGGCGGTCAGGGCGGTTATGTTTCGGGCGGCTATTATTATCCCGCGCCGGTCGTGACCACGGTGACGGTGCAGCCCGTCATGACCACGACGACCACGACCAGCTATGTCACGGAAACCGTGCCGGTGCGCCGGTCCACGCGGCGCACACGCCGGTCCTGCGCCTGCTGATGACGCATCGGGGGCGGTGAGTACCGCCCCCCTGCCGATAGCTATTTGCGGAAGATGGCTGCCAGTTCGACCGGCAAGGGCGGTTCATCGCGCGCGACCACGCCGCGAATCGCCTCGACCTGCTCGTCAGGATCGAAACGGGTCCAGCCGCTCCGCGTTAGCTTTTCGAGCGGGCGGTAGCGGACCTTATATTGCATCCGCTGCGACCCCTCGACCCAATAGCCCAGATACACATAGGGCAGGCCCGCTGTGCCTGCGCGCAGGATATGGTCGAGGATAATGAAATTGCCGAGGCCCGGCCGATAATCGATTTCGGTATCGAAGAAGCTGTAGATCATCGACAGGCCATCGCCCTGCCGGTCGGTCAGGCAGGCACCGACCAGTTTGCCGACGCGCCCATCGACGCCGGGCTCGCGATATTCGATGATATGGCTGTCGACCGGGGTCTGTTCGACCATGTCGGCAAAGTCCATTTCATCCATTTCGGTCATGCCGCCGCCCGGATGCCGGGCGCTCAGATAGCGCTGGAGCAGAGCGAACTGTTCTTCTGTGGACCAGGGCTTGCAGGCGGTGACAACCAAGTCGCTGTTGCGGCGGATGAGCTTGCGCTGGGTCGCGTTGGGCTTGAATTCATTGGCGACCACCCGGACCGAGACGCAGGCCGTGCAGTCGGCGCAACTGGGGCGATAGGCGACATTCTGGCTGCGGCGAAAACCGATGCGGCCCAGCGCGTCATTGAGTTCGGCAGCGTAGTCGCCGCTCAATTCCGTGAATACCTTGCGCTCGCTCCTTCCCGGCAAATAGGGACAGGGCGAGGGGTTGGTCACGAAAAAGCGGGGGAAACGGAAAGGTGCGGTCACGCGCCTCTGTCCTGTTTATCGCTGTGCCGGAAATGGGTCATGCGCAGACTATGCCGACCCCATGCGCGCGTGAAAAGGGCGTTTACCACGAAATATTAACAAAAGGTTGCAGCCCGTCAGGCAACCTCGATCGGCGCGACCTCATAGCCCGCTTCGCCAAGCGCGGCGATCAACCGCTGAAGATGGGCGCGATCGCGCGTCTCGCACTCAACGTCGAGGCTCAAGCCCTTGGCCGGCAGGTTGGTGAAGATGCGCTGATGCGCCAGTTCGAGGATGTTGACCGCTTCCTGATCGAAGATGCGGGCGACATGGAACAGCGCGCCGGGCCGATCCTGCAGGATGATGCGCAGCCGCGCGAGCCGTCCCGACCGGGCGAGATCGCGCAGCAGGACGTTAGCGAGCAGCCGGGTGTCGATATTGCCGCCGGTCAGCACGAGGCCGACATTGCGCCCGACAAATTGTTCGCGATAGGTCAGCAGCGCGGCGAGCCCCGCAGCCCCTGCCCCTTCGACCACGGTCTTTTCGATCTGCAGCAACAGGCTGAGCGCTTCTTCCAGTCGCCGTTCGGTGACCAGCAGCATGTCGTCCGCCAGCCGTTCGACCACAAGACGGGTGTTGTCGCCGGGCTGCTTGACCGCGATCCCCTCCGCCAGCGTATCGCCGTCGCAGGGCAGATGCTCGCCCTTGATATAGTCGTACATCGACGGATAGAGTTCCGCCTGCACGCCGATCAGGCGGATGTCGGGCTTCATCGCGCGCGCGGCGGTCGCCATGCCGGAAAACAGGCCGCCGCCGCCGATCGGGATGATCAGCGTGTCGATTTCCGGCGCATCCTCCAGCATTTCGAGTGCAACGGTGCCCTGCCCCGCCATGATGTCCGGCTCGTCGAAGGGATGGATGAAGGTCAGTCCCTGTTCGACTTCCAGCAAGCGCGCATGAGCATAGGCGTCATCGAACTTCTCACCATATTGCACGACCGTCGCCCCATGGCCGCGGGTCTGCGTCACCTTGATGATCGGGGTGGTCAGCGGCATGACGATGGTCACGGGGACGCCCAGCCGCTTGCCATGATAAGCGAGGCCTTGCGCATGGTTGCCCGCCGATGCCGCGATCACGCCCTTGGTCTTGGATGCCTCGTCCAGTTGCAGCAGGCGGTTGAGCGCGCCGCGCTCCTTATAGGCGGCGGTGAACTGGAGATTTTCGAATTTCAGATACACGTTGCAGCCGAGCATCTGCGAGAGCGTCTGGCTGATCAGCGTCGGCGTCTTGACGATCGCACCGGCAATGCGGGTGCGCGCGGCAAGCACGTCATCGACGGTGATGGGCAGCGGCGGGGCGCTCTCGATCTTGGCAAGCGTGTTCATATGGTCGCGCCCTAACGCAAAATTGCGGTGGAAGAAACTGGCACTGTCGGAAAACTGCCCCTATGGCTGGTCGCCACGCACTTATCCTACGAGGCATATGGCTAACATCGCGTTTATCGGCCTGGGCGTCATGGGCGGCCCGGTTGCAGGACATCTGGCGAAGGCCGGGCACAGCCTGACCGTTTACAACCGTTCCATCGGCAAGGCGAAAAGCTGGGCCGAAGCCTATGGCGGGACGGTCGCGACCAGCCCGGCCAAGGCGGCGGAAGAGGCCGAGATCGTGATCAGTTGTGTCGGCACCGACGATGACCTGTCCCAAGTGACACTGGGCCGTGAAGGCGCATTCCGCACGATGAAGCCGGGCAGCCTGTTCATCGACCACACTACCGTTTCCGCGCGGATCGCCCGGCAATTGTTCGTCGAAGGCGAAAGCCGGGGCATCCATAGCGTCGATGCGCCGGTGTCCGGCGGACAGGCCGGGGCCGAGAATGGCCGGTTGTCGATCATGTGCGGCGGCACGGAACCCGCCGTGACCGCCGCGAAGATCGTGATGCAGGCCTATGCCGCGCGGATCGTCCATGTCGGCGGCGCGGGCGCTGGGCAAACGACCAAGATGGTGAACCAAATCTGCATCGCGGGCGTATTGCAGGGCCTGGCGGAAGCGATGCGTTTTGCGCAGGCGGCCGAACTCGACCTCGACACCGTGTTCGAGGCGATTTCGGGCGGCGCGGCGCAAAGCTGGCAGATGGATAATCGATGGAAGACGATGGCGCAGGACAGTTTCGATTTCGGCTTTGCGGTGGATTGGATGCGCAAGGATCTGGGGCTGGCGCTGGAAGAGGCGCGGGCGAATGGCGCAACGCTGCCGGTGACGGCGATGGTCGATCAATTCTACGCCGATGTGCAGGCAATGGGTGGCCATCGGCAGGATACCAGCGCGCTGGTGCGACGGATTATCAAGGCGTGAATATTGCCCCAACGTCCGTTCGGGCTGAGCTTGTCGAAGCCTCTTTTCTGTCTGCACCTCGCTCGAAGAAAGGAAGGCCCTTCGACAGGCTCAGGGCGAACGGATTTGGGGTGTTGGGTCTGGGGCTGATTGCCGCCCTCCCCTTCCCTGCGCTCGCGTCCGGCGTCATCGACAATGTGAATGGCATTGCGGTCGATCCCACTGGCAAGGTCGTGCGTTTCGGCGCGCTGCTGATTGATGATGAGGGCAAGGTCGAGAGACTGATTCCGGGCCGCTATCAGGAACCGGAATATAAGAAGCCCAAGAAACCGAAGCGTGGCCAGCCCTGGCCGCAGCCGCCCAAGGGGCTGTCGTTCAAGCTGGATGCGGGCGGCAAGACGCTGGTCCCAGGCATGATCGACGCGCATGGCCATGTCATGAGCCTTGGCCTGTCGCTCATAACGCTGGACCTGTCGGACACACGATCGCTGGAAGAGGCGCAGGCGAAGATCCGCGCCTATGCGCAAGCCAGTCCGGGGCGCAAATGGATCATCGGGACGGGCTGGAACCAGGAACAATGGGGCTTGGGCCGCTTTCCGACGGCAGCCGACCTGGACGCAGCGGTCGGTGATATTCCGGTATGGCTCTCACGTGTCGATGGCCATGCGGGCTGGGCCAATAGCGCGGCGATCCGCGCTGCGGGCGTGACGGCCGCGACCAAATCGCCCATCGGGGGCCGGATCGAGATGGCGGCGGGCAAACCTGCGGGCGTGTTCGTGGATCAGGCGATGGCGCTGATCGAGAAGGTCGTGCCTGCGCCTGCGCCCAAGGATCGCGACATCGCGCTGGAAAAGGCGCAGCGCGCTTTGCTGGCGATGGGCGTCACTGGCATTGCCGATATGGGCACGAGCATCGAGGATTGGCAGGCCTTTCGCCGCTCGGCCGATCGCGGGGCGTTGCGCGTGCGGATCATAGCCTATGCGGCAGGTCTCGATAATATGACGCTCATCGCCGGGCCGGAGCCGACGCAATGGCTTTATGACGACCGGCTGCGGCTGGGCGGGATCAAGCTGGTGCTGGACGGGGCGCTGGGATCGCGCGGCGCGTGGCTGAAGGCCGATTATGCCGATGCGCCGGGGCAACGCGGGCTGCCGATGATATCGGCGACGCAATTGCGCAATGTGATGAGCCGTGCGGCGATGGACAATTTCCAGATCGCTACCCATGCGATCGGCGATGCGGCCAATAGCGAAATATTGGATGCGATCCAGGAATTGTCGGAAACCTATAAGGGCGACCGGCGCTGGCGGATCGAACATGCCCAGATCGTCAGCCCGGCCGATCTGCCGCGCTTTGCCCAGTTCGGCATCGTCGCGTCGATGCAGCCGGTGCATGAAGCGTCCGACTGGCGCATGGCGACGACCCGTATGGGCGAAGCGCGTCTGGGCGGAGCCTATGCGTGGAAGGCGATGCTCGACAATCGCGTGCCTTTGGCCTTCGGATCGGATGTGCCGGTGGAGAGCCCCAACCCCTTTGCCGGTATCGCGGTCGCCATGAGCCGCGAGGATGCCAAGGGCGAACCGATGGGCGGGTGGATGCCGACGCAGCGGGTCGGGTTCGACGCGGCGCTCGACGGCTTTACGCGCCAGGCGGCCTTTGCCGGTTTTGCCGAAAAGCGGTTCGGCAGTCTGGTGCCGGGACAGCGCGCCGACTTCCTGCTGATCGACCGGGATATTTCCACGGCACGGCCTGCGGACATTCGGGGGACGCAGGTGCTGGAGACGTGGATCGGTGGCAAGCGGGTGCATGTGAAGGGGCAATAAGCCCTTTCACATGGCGTTGCCGGCGGCGTTCAGCGCGTCTTCGAAGGTTTCAGGCAGCGGCGGCTGGACCGGCTTGTCGCAGCCCGCTTCCTTCATATGCGCGCGCAGCGTGTCCATGCGGCTGAGGTTCCAGCGGGCGAGCGGCACGCCCAGCGGGCGAAATTCGGCGCGGTCGAACAGCTCGACGACGTAAGATTTGCACAGTTCATCAACCTGATCGAGCGTCAGCATGCCCAAGTTCATGACCATGGGCTTGCCCGGCACGCCATTGCGGCCGCGCACCAGATCCGTGACGTAGAGTCCGCCGCGCGGATCGATCAGCACGACATCGGCCTGGCTCGAATCGATCAGCCGATGGCTGGCGGCGTAGGGGGCGACGAAGGCGTGGGTGCGCCAGACGAGGAAAATGCTGCCCAGCGCGGTGATGCACAGGCCGATGAGCAACGGGCGCAGCGCGTCTTGCGGGCGGAACCGCGCCCAGCCGAGACCTGCGAGCAGGCAGAACGGCCCAATGAAGCCATGGGCATAGCGGAAGCCCCAGCCATAGCCCTGCGCCAGTGCCAGCATGCAGCCCGCGAGGCATCCAAGCGCCAGCGGCAGCGCGATCTCCTGCCCCCGGATCATGCTGCGCCAGCGCATCGCAGCCATGCCCAGCACCGCAAGCGGCACCATCAAGATGTCGTTCCAGGCGATGTAGCGGCTCAAATTGACGAGCGGTTGCCAGCGGTCGCCGAGCCGCTGGAACAGGCTGCCGACCTTGTCGGCGACTCCGGCGGACGGCCGCACATCGGCGGGGGCGCCCAGCGCGTGGAGTAGAAATTCGGGCCAGAGCTTGGCCCAGACGATGACGATCGCCACCAGCGTCAGCGCGTGGAAGGCCGCGACGGTCCA
>NZ_JPPQ01000069.1:3190205-3195655 GCF_000743655.1 Sphingobium sp. ba1 | reverse complement strand
CTGAAAACACAACCCGCTACGGGGGAGACTTACCCGAAATCTGATTTATTCAACAAAGCCGTTCTCCGAATGAAAGCCTGTCCTCAGCATAGTACCGGGAAGGAGGGAGTGACCATCTCATTAAATAAAGCACGCTAAGCCGGTTGCAGAGGCCGTAGCGGCCTGAACTTCCCCGCGCCGATCTTGGCGCTGCTGCGCCATAGGTAATCACCGGTCAGGTTGATGTGCTCCCAGCCGAGTGGCGACAGGTACTGCAATAGCGAGTCATCGACGGCATGACCATTGCCGCGCAACGCATGCGCCGCACGCTCCAGGTAGACCGTGTTCCACAGCACGATGGCCGCCGTCACCAGGTTGAGGCCGCTGGCCCGGTAGCGCTGCTGCTCGAAACTGCGGTCACGGATTTCACCAAGGCGGTTGAAGAACACGGCACGGGCCAGCGCATTGCGCGCCTCGCCCTTGTTCAGCCCGGCATGCACGCGGCGGCGTAGCTCGACGCTTTGCAGCCAGTCGAGGATGAACAGCGTGCGCTCGATGCGGCCCAACTCGCGCAGCGCGACGGCCAAGCCGTTCTGGCGCGGGTAGCTGCCGAGTTTCCTGAGCATCAGCGAGGCCGTCACCGTGCCCTGCTTGATCGAGGTGGCCAGCCGCAGGATTTCGTCCCAATGGGCGCGGACGTGCTTGATGTTGAGCGTGCCGCCGATCATCGGCTTGAGCGCGTCATAGGCGGCATCGCCCTTCGGGATGTAGAGCTTGGTGTCGCCCAGGTCGCGGATGCGCGGCGCGAAGCGGAAGCCCAAGAGGTGCATCAGGGCGAAGACGTGATCGGTGAAGCCCGCCGTGTCGGTGTAGTGCTCCTCGATCCGCAGGTCGGATTCGTGGTACAGCAGGCCGTCGAGCACGTAGGTTGAGTCGCGCAGGCCGACATTGACCACCTTGGTGTGGAATGGCGCGTATTGGTCGGAGATGTGGGTGTAGAAAGTCCGTCCTGGGCTGCTGCCATATTTTGGGTTGATGTGCCCCGTGCTCTTTGCCTTGCTAGCGGTTCGGAAATTCTGTCCGTCCGATGATGATGTGGTGCCATCGCCCCAGTGCCCGGCAAAGGGATGCCGAAACTGAGCGTTGACCAGTTCAGCCAACGCTGTCGAGTACGTTTCGTCGCGGGTATGCCAGGCTTGCAGCCAAGCGAGCTTCGCGTAGGTCGTGCCGGGGCAGGACTCGGCCATCTTGGTCAGGCCCAGGTTGATCGCGTCGGCCAGGATCGTGGTCAACAACAGGTTCTTGTCCTTGGCCAGATCGCCCGATTTCAAGTGCGTGAAGTGCCGGGTGAAGCCCGTCCACTCATCGACTTCGAGCAGCAGTTCGGTGATCTTGACGTGCGGCAGGACCATGGCTGTCTGGTCTATCAGCGCCTGCGCGGTGTCGGGCACCGCCGCATCCAGCGGCGTGATCTTCAAGCCCGACTCGGTGATGATGGCATCCGGCAGGTCGTTGGCTGCCGCCATGCGGTTGACGGTGGCAAGTTGTGCTTCCAGCAGCGTCAGCCGCTCATGCAGATATTGTTCGCAGTCGGTGGCCACGGCCAGCGGCAATTCGCTGGACTGCTTGAGGCTGGTGAACTTCTCGGGCGGTACCAGGTAGTCCTCGAAGTCCTTGAACTGGCGTGAACCCTGCACCCAGATGTCGCCCGAGCGCAGGGAGTTCTTCAACTCGGACAGCGCGCACAGTTCGTAGTAGCGCCGGTCGATGCCGGCGTCGGTCATCACCAGTTTCTGCCAGCGCGGCTTGATGAAGCCGGTCGGTGCATCGGCTGGCAGCTTGCGGGCGTTGTCGGTGTTCATGCCGCGCAGCACCTCAATGGCATCAAGCACGTTTTTGGCGGCGGGCGCGGCCCGCAGCTTGAGCACGGCAAGGAATTCCTGTAACAATAGCAATACCCCAAATACCTAATGTAGTTCCAGCAAGCAAGCTAAAAAGTAAAGCAACAACATAACTCACCCCTGCATCTGCAGCTTTCTTCTCTAATGTAAGAAATAGTGGCTTCCAGTCACCTGTATCCTTAATTTTTAGGATATCAGATACCACATCATATCCAAAAGAAACATGCCCCGTAATCTTCAAGTACTTGGCAAACTGATCTAAATGTTTAGCCCAGTCATCATACTTCACCGATGCCAACGCATTAAAAATAGCATCACGATCGGCTTTGCTGAATTTCTTATTTAAAACATCCTTGTATTTTTCAAAAGCAGCGAGAGCTTCATTCACATTGCCGATTTTCTTACCTTTAGACTTATCAGCAAGTTCCTGTGCCATTTTCGAATATTTTTCACCATATTTTTCAGTCAGCGTTTGATAAAAGCTAACTGTTGCATCAACAGCATCCTTAATCTGTGAATTAAGGAGATTATTCTGTGCTTTTTTCAAATTTTCTTCAGCTTCATGAACACGAGCGATACCGGCATTACGATTATTACTGACCTGAGAAATAGCCTTCTGGATCTGAGTTATATCAGCATTTATCCGGTTAATACGTGTTTCTGATGCTGTTACCTGTTTTTGTTTTTCTTCTCTAATCTTACCGGCCCCAACCCGTCGTCTGGTTGCTTCAAAAAAAGGACGGTTCTGAAGCGGATCATTGGCTCTTGGTGATAGTTTTTTGACCAGCTCATCCAGTTCTTTATATTTAGCGGATGCCTGAGCCAGTTCATTTCGTTTTCCAGCGAGCGTTTTCATTTCTGCATCACGGGCATGGATACTGGAGCTTAAACGAGAATTGAGAGTCTTAATCTCTCCATCCATTTTCACCACTTCAGATTGTGCAGCAGAAAGTTTTTTTTGGGCGATCTCAACAGCTTTAGCTTCTTCACTCAATGCAGCCAGTCGTTTCTCTTCAGCTTCAGCCAGTTTCAACTGGCGTTCTGTTTCAGCCTTCTCCCGTTCAATCTCTTTACGTCGTTGTTCTGCTTCCTGAAAAGCCTTTTCTGCTGCTTCCGCTTCTTTACGGGCTTTTTCTTCTGCTTTCGCAAGGCGCAAACGCTCTGCTTCCGCCTGCATAGCTGCATTATTAGCATGAGCAAGCTCTGTTGCTGAAGGCGTACGTGAGGCATTGTGACGAAGAGCCTCATTCACGATATCCTTCAGGCGCTGAGTCAGCGCATCCCTGTTTGCCTTTGCTTTCGCCTGTGCTTCCGCTGCAGCTTTTGCCCGGGCAGCCTGCTCTGCCTGTGTTTTCTTTAATTGAGCAGTAGACCATTTAGCAGTTGCATGAATAGCTGCAGAACTTTCACTTTTACTGCCTCCTTTTCCACCTCCGCCGCCAGAGCCACTCCCGTCAGGAGTACCATTCAAAAGAGTAATAATTACCTGTCCCTTATCATCATAAGGAACACCATCTTTATAGTACGCTACCGCGGTTTCCATTATAAAATCCTCTTTGACTTTTAAAACAATAAGTTAAAAATAAATACTGTACATATAACCACTGGTTTTATATACAGCATAAAAGCTACGCCGCTGCATTTTCCCTGTCAAGACTGTGGACTTCCATTTTTGTGAAAACGATCAAAAAAACAGTCTTTCACACCACGCGCTATTCTCGCCCGATGCCACAAAAACCAGCACAAACATTACCGTTCTCAGACCTCATTATGTTTTACTGAAACTATGAGATGAGACATCTATGGGACACTGTCACTTTATGGCATGGCACACACTCCGGGACGCACTAAAAATGACAGGCAGATCGCGTTCACAGTTTTACCGTGATATGCGCGCAGGCCTTGTCAGTTACCGTACCGGCAGGGACGGACGACGGGAGTTTGAAACCAGTGAACTGATCCGGGCATACGGCGAATTAAAGCAGAATGAGACACCAGAAAGGCACAGTGAGGGACATGCAGAAAATCCACATGATCAGCAGACAGAACGCATTCTCCGGGAACTGAATGAGCTGAAACAATGCCTGACGCTGATGCTTGAGGATAAACAGGCACAGGATATGGATCGCAGACGCCAGGAAGCAGAACGGGAACAGCTACAAAATGAGATAGCCCAGCTCAGGCAGGCACTGGAACTGGAAAAGAAACGGGGATTCTGGTCCAGGTTGTTCGGTCGCTGAACGCTGTCAGAGACTGATGATAAAATAGTCTTCGGATAATAACTCACCGAGAATAAATACTTTAAGGTAGGGAGACACTCATGAGACGTACCGGAAACAAACTTTGTCTTATCGCCATGATAACAGCAACAGTAGCTCTCACAGCCTGTACCCCAAAGGGCAGCGTGGAACAACATACCCGGCATTACGTATATGCTTCTGATGACGGTTTTGATCCCAACTTTTCCACCCAAAAAGCCGACACAACACGAATGATGGTGCCTTTTTTTCGGCAGTTCTGGGATATGGGAGCTAAAGATAAAGCGACAGGAAAATCACGGAGTGATGTGCAACAACGCATTCAGCAGTTTCACAGCCAGGAATTTTTAAACTCACTCCGGGGCACAACTCAATTTGCGGGTACTGATTACCGCAGCAAAGACCTTACCCCGAAAAAATCCAGGCTGCTGGCTGACACGATTTCTGCGGTTTATCTCGATGGCTACGAGGGCAGACAGTAAGTGGATTTACCATAATCCCTTAATTGTACGCACCGCTAAAACGCGTTCAGCGCGATCACGGCAGCAGACAGGTAAAAATGGCAACAAACCACCCGAAAAACTGCCGCGATCGCGCCTGATAAATTTTAACCGTATGAATACCTATGCAACCAGAGGGTACAGGCCACATTACCCCCACTTAATCCACTGAAGCTGCCATTTTTCATGGTTTCACCATCCCAGCGAAGGGCCATCCAGCGTGCGTTCCTGTATTTCCGGCTGACGCTCCCGTTCCAGGGATAACACATGTTCGCGCTCCTGTATCAGCCGTTCCTCTCTTATCTCCAGTTCTCGCTGTATAACTGGCTCAAGCGTTCTGTCTGCTCGCTCAAGTGCTGCACCTGCTGACTCAACTGCATGACCCGCTCGTTCAGCATCGCGTTGTCCCGTTGCGTAAGCGAAAACATCTTCTGCAATTCCACGAAGGCGCTCTCCCATTCGCTCAGCCGCTGCATATAGTCCTGTTGCAGCTGCTCTAAGGCGTTCAGCAAATGTGTTTCCAGCTCTGTCACTCTGTGTCACTCCTTCAGATGTACCCACTCTTTCCCCTGAAAGGGAATCACCTCCGCTGATTTCCCGTACGGAAGGACAAGGAATTTCCTGTTCCCGTCCTGCACAAACTCCACGCCCCATGTCTTCGCGTTCAGTTTCTGCAATGTCTCTTCCTGCTTCCTGATTTCTTCCAGGTTCGCCTGTATCCTCCCTCCAAGATACCAGAGCGTCCCGCCACTCGCGGTAAACAGGAGAAAGACTATCCCCAGTAACATCATGCCCGTATTCCCTGCCAGCTT
>NZ_JPPQ01000069.1:3184630-3190195 GCF_000743655.1 Sphingobium sp. ba1 | reverse complement strand
CCGCGATCCGCGCCGCCGTGATGGCCGGTGCGCATGGGGCGGAGGAGATCGGCGGGCGACGTGCCGCCATTGCCGCCGCGATCGCGCTGGCGGGCAAGGACGACATCGTGCTGCTGGCGGGCAAGGGGCATGAACAGGGCCAGATCATAGGCGACCGGGTGCTGCCCTTTGACGATGTCACCGTCGCGCGGGAGTGCGCGGAGTGAGCCTGCCATCCGTCCTCCGTTCGGTTCGAGCCTGTCGAGAACTATGCGCTGCCTTCTCGACGGACGCTTCTCGACTTCGCTCGAAGCTGCTCGAAGCGAACGGGGAGGACGGCGCGTGACTGGGCCATTGTGGACCTCCGCAGACATCGCTCAGGCAACGGGCGGCGCCGCGTCGGCGCCGTTTGCCGTTTCGGGCGTGGCGTTCGATAGCCGCGAAGTGACGGATGGCGACCTGTTCGTCGCGATGAAGGGCGAGGCGACCGACGGGCATAAGTTTCTCGACAAGGCCTTTGCCCAGGGCGCGGCCGGGGCGATCGTCAGCGAGCCGGTGGATCATCCCCATATATTGGTGCCCGACAGCGCCGCCGCGCTCGAAGCGCTGGGCCGCGCGTCGCGCAAGCGCATGAGTGGCAAGGTGATTGGCGTCACCGGGTCGGTCGGCAAGACCGGGACCAAGGAAGCATTGTTCCAGGCGCTGGACCGCGCGCATCCGGGCGAGGTTCACCGCTCGGTCAAAAGCTACAACAATCATGTCGGCGTGCCGCTCAGCCTGTCGCGTATGGCGCGCGAGGCGGCATTCGGCGTGTTCGAAATGGGTATGAACCATGCGGGCGAACTGGCCGCGCTGACCCGGCAGGTGCGGCCCCATGTCGCCATCGTCACGGCCATCGCGCCCGCCCATATTGAATTTTTCGGCACCGAAGCGGCGATCGCTGAGGCCAAGGCCGAGATTTTCGAGGGGCTGGAGCCGGGCGGCACCGCGATCATTCCCTATGACAGCCCGCATGTGGCGCTGCTCTACAACAAGGCGGAGCGTCATGCCGGGCGCATCCTGACCTTTGGCACCAGTCCGCAGGCCGATGTCCATGCGCGCGAAACGGTGCCCGCGCCGGGTGGTGGCACGCTGGTCACGGCCAAGGTGCCCGATGCCGAATTGTGCTTCACGATTGCCGCGCCTGGCGATCATTGGGTGTCCAACGCGCTGGCGGTGCTGGCGGCGGTCGATGCGGTCGGCGGCGATCTGGCCGCAGCGGGGCTGGCGCTGGCCGAGATGCCGGGCCTGCCGGGCCGGGGCGAGCGGCGGACCCTGTCGGTCGGCGGTGGCACGGCGCTGCTGATCGATGAAAGCTATAATGCCAACCCGCTGTCGATGGCGGCGACGCTGCGCCAGTTGGGGCGCGAGACGGCCGACCGGCGGTTGGCGGTGCTGGGCGGGATGCGCGAACTTGGCAGCCGCAGCGCCGAACTCCATGCCGACATCGCGCCCGTGCTGCGCGACAATGGGATCGATTACCTCATCCTGGTCGGCACGGAAATGCAGCCGCTCGCCGATGCGCTGGACGGTGTGCTGCCCTTCGCGCATGTCGCCGATACGGCGAGCGCCATCCCCCTCATCCAAAATGAACTGCGCGCGAGCGACGCGCTGCTGGTCAAGGGATCGAACGGCATCGGCCTGTCCCGGCTGGTCGCGGCCCTTGCCGACGGAGAACAAGACTGATGCTGTACTGGCTTGCCCAGACGATGGATTTCGAGGGTATTTTCAACCTCATCCGCTATTTGTCCTTTCGCGCGGGCGCGGCGATCTTCACCGCGCTCATCATCGGTCTGGTGATCGGCCCCAAATTCATCGGCTGGCTACGCGTCCGCCAGGGCAAGGGCCAACCCATTCGCGATGACGGCCCGCAGACGCATCTGGCCAAGCGGGGCACGCCGACCATGGGCGGGCTGATGATCCTGACCTCCATGATCATTTCGGTGCTGCTGTGGATGGACTTGTCTTCCACCTATGTCTGGGCCTGTCTGTTCGTGACGTTGGGTTTCGGCGCGATCGGTTTTCTCGACGATTATGACAAGGTGACGAAGGCCAGCCACAAGGGGCTGTCGGGCAAGATGCGGCTGGCGTTCGAATTTTTGATCGCGGGTGTCGCGGCGTGGATGATCGTCAACAGCCATGGCAATACCGCGCTCTACGTGCCCTTCTACAACGGCCCGGCGATCGAGCTTGGGCCCTTCTATTTCTGCTTTGCCGCCTTCGTGATCGTGGCGTTCGGTAATGCGGTGAACCTGACCGACGGGCTGGACGGGCTGGCGACGATGCCGGTCATCATCGCCTGCCTCGCCTTCATGCTGATCGTCTATCTGGTCGGGCGCGCTGATTTCGCGGAATATCTGGGCATCCCGCATGTGCCGGGGGCGGGCAACCTGACGATATTGTGCGGCGCGATCATCGGGGCGGGCCTCGCCTTCCTGTGGTTCAACGCGCCGCCCGCCGCCGTGTTCATGGGCGATACGGGCAGTCTGGCGCTGGGCGGGACGATCGGCGTGATTGCGGTGACGGCGCATCATGAAATCGTGCTGGGCATCATCGGCGGCCTGTTCGTCGTGGAGGCGCTGTCGGTCATCATCCAGGTCTTCTTCTACAAGCGCACCGGCAAGCGCGTGTTCAAGATGGCGCCGATCCACCATCATTTCGAGCAATTGGGCTGGGCCGAACCGACCGTGGTGATCCGCTTCTGGATCATCGCCTTCGTGCTGGCGCTCGCCGGTCTAGCCACGTTGAAGCTGCGATGATCGTTTCGGACGTCTTTGCGGGCAAGACCTACGCCGTGCTGGGGCTGGCGCGGTCCGGCCTTGCCACGGTCGAAACGCTGCTGGCCAGCGGCGCGCGGGTTGTGGCGTGGGACAGTCAGGAAACGGCGCGGGCGCAGGTCGAAGGGCGGGCCGAACTGGGTGATCCGATGGAGATCGACCTGACCGGCTTCGACGGGATCGTCGTGTCGCCGGGCGTGCCGCTGAACCGGCATCCGATCGCCATGCGGGCGAAGATCGCCGGCGTGCCGATCATCGGCGACATCGAATTGTTCGCGCTCGCCCGGCCGACGCTGCCGCCGCACAAGGTGGTCGGCATCACCGGGACCAACGGCAAGTCGACCACGACCGCGCTGATCCACCATATCATCGAACAGGCGGGCTATCCGACCACCATGGGCGGCAATATCGGCCTGCCGGTGTTGGGCCAGCCACCGCTGGAGCCGAACCTGCAAGGGGTGGGCGTCTATGTGCTGGAACTGTCCAGCTATCAGATCGACTTGACCTATAGCCTCGACTGCGATGTCGCGGTGCTACTCAACATCACGCCGGATCATCTTGACCGCTATAACGGCTTCGAGGGTTATGTGGCGTCCAAGGCGCGGCTGTTCGCGATGCAGTCGGGGGGGCATGTCGCGGTGATCGCGACCGAGGATGAACCGAGCCGGGCCATCGCTGAAAACCTCCGTCATTCAAGCGCACGCTGGAATCCCACTTCTTCTTCGGCAACGGAAGAAAAGAGAGATCCCAGCGTTCGCTGGGATGACGTGATTGAGGTTGGGGTCAGAGACATCGATCCCGACACCCAATTGGGCTGGCCCGCTTTGCAAGGGCCGCATAACGCGCAGAATGCGGCTGTCGCAATCGCTGTCGCCAAGGCGCTCGACATTGACGACGCGACGCTGGTCAATGCCCTCGTCAGCTATGCCTCGCTTCCCCACCGGATGCAGGCGGTGGCGACCCGTAACGGCGTTCTTTACGTCAACGATAGCAAGGCGACCAACGCGGCCTCGACCGCGCCCGCGCTCGCCGCCTGGCCCGCGAAGGACGGTAAGCCCCGCATCCACTGGATACTCGGCGGTGTCGCCAAGTCCGACAATCTGGACGAATGCGTCCCCCATTTCGGCAATGTCGCCCATGCCTATACGATCGGCGAAGCGGGGCATATGTTCGCTGACCTGCTGCGCCCCTCTATGGCGGTGGATGATAGCGAGATGCTAAGCGCCGCCGTCCGCCGCGCCGCGCGCATCGCGCAGCCCGGCGACGTGATATTGCTCTCGCCCGCTTGTGCCAGTTTCGACCAGTTTCGCGATTTCGAGGCGCGCGGCGATGCGTTCGTCGCCGCCGTCGCGGCGCTCGACTAGACGGCATCGGGGGGCAGGGCATGAACAGGGAAGGGACGACGCGCATGTCTAGAGCTGGCGACCTGGTGAAGGGGTTTCGCACCCGCACCGTGCCGCGCGAACGCACCGCGCTCGCCATCTGGTTCTGGGAGATTGACCGCGTCCTCCTGTCGCTCATCGTCGCGCTGATGGCGATCGGGCTGGTGGCGGTGGCCGCTGCCTCGCCGGTGGCCGCGATCGATCGGTCGACGGCGCAGATTGCGGTCAATCCGCTGATCTATTTCTATCGCCAGCTCTTCTTTGTGCTGCTTGGCCTGCCGATCATGCTGGTCATTTCCATGCTGCCCCGGCCGCAGGCGCGGCGGCTGGCGACCTTCATGGCTATGTTCTTCTTCGTGATGCTGCTGGTGGTGCCGCTGCTGGGCAGTACGGTGAACGGGGCGAAGCGGTGGATCGATTTGCCCGGCTTCCGTTTCCAGCCGTCGGAGTTTCTGAAGCCCGCTTATGTGGTGACGCTGGCCTGGCTGTTGTCACTGCGTGGCAAGGACCAGACCCTGCCCGTCATCCCGCTGACGGGCGTCACCACGGCGCTGATCGCGCTCGTCCTGATGCGCCAGCCCGATTTCGGCCAGACGGTGATCTTCTGCGCCTGCTGGGGCGTGTTGCTGCTGCTGTCGGGCGTGTCGATGCGGGCGATCGGCGCGCTGATCGGCGCAGGCCTCGCAGGGCTGGTCGCGGTCTATATGTTCTATGAAAATGGCCGCCAGCGGTTCAACGACTTCCTCGGCATCGGCGTGGACGAGAGTGCGGGGCCGGACCAGACCGACCTTGCCTTCCGCACCATCACCCATGGCGGCTTTACTGGCGTCGGGCCTGGCGGGGGGCAGCATAAGTTCCGCCTGCCCGAAGCGCATACCGACTATATCTTCTCGGTGATCGGCGAGGAGTTCGGGCTGCTGGCCTGCATTGCCATCGCCTGCGTCTATCTCGCCATCATTGTGCGGGTGCTGTTGCGCCTGCTGGACGAGGAGGATGTGTTCACCATTTTGGCCGCCGCAGGCCTCACCACCCAGTTCGGATTGCAGGCGATCATCAATATGGGCGTCAATGCGCAGATATTTCCGTCCAAGGGCATGACGCTGCCCTTTATCAGCTATGGCGGCTCCTCTATGCTCGCGCTTTGCATCGGCGTCGGCCTGTTGCTCGCCTTCACGCGACGCAACCCCTTCATGGGTCGGCATACGGTCGTCAAATGGAGTGGTCGATGAGCATTTCCCGTCACTTCGTCCTGGCCGCTGGCGGGACGGGGGGTCATATGATTCCCGCGCACGCGGTAGCCGAAGAGCTGATGGCGCGTGGCCATCATGTCGCTTTGGTCACGGATGAGCGGGGCGCGAAGATCCCCGGTATCTTCGACCGGGCGCAAG
>NZ_JPPQ01000069.1:3167167-3184620 GCF_000743655.1 Sphingobium sp. ba1 | reverse complement strand
TCCGCTCGAACTGGCGCTGCACGGCGCGGCGCAGGGATTGCCGCCCGCCGATCGCGCGCTGGTCCATGCCATCGCTGCCGAAACGCTGCGCCATCTGCCCGATCTCGACGCGCTGATCGACGGCGCGACGCAGCAGGTCTTGCCGCCCGATGCCAAGGCGCGGATGGTGTTGCGCATTGCGCTCGTCCAGACGCTGGCGCTCGACACGCCGCCCCATGCCGCAATCGCCACCGCGCTGCCGCTGGTCGATGGCGGCCCGCGCAAGTTGGTCCATGGCGTGTTCGGCACGGTGACGCGCGCTGCGCCGACGCTGCCCGTACCCCCCACGCTACCCGCCGAGGTCGCCGCCCGCTGGGACGCGCAATGGGGCGCGGCGATGGTCGAGGCGGCGGCCCGCGCCTATGCAATCCGGCCGCCCGTAGACATCAGCCTGCGCGACGCAGCGGAAACCGCGCGCTGGACCGAAGAATTGGGCGGCACCAGCCTCGCGCCGGGCCATGTCCGCTTGCCCGATGGCGTTCCTATTCCCGAATTGCCCGGCTTTGCCGAAGGCGCCTGGTGGGTGCAGGACATCGCCGCCTCCTGCGCCGCGCGGTTGCTGGGGCAGGGGGCAGGGCGCAGCGCGCTCGACCTGTGCGCCGCACCGGGCGGCAAGACGATGCAGTTGGCGGCGGCGGGCTGGCATGTCACCGCGCTCGACCAGTCCGCCAAGCGGCTGGAAAGGCTGACCGAAAACCTGACGCGCACCGGCCTTGTCGCCCAGGTCGCCCAGGCCGATCTGCGCATATGGCAGCCCGACGCGCCGGTCGATGCGATCCTGCTCGACGCGCCCTGCACCGCGACCGGCATCTATCGCCGCCACCCCGACGTGCTGCACCGCATCGGCGCACGCCAGATAGAGGAGTTGGCGACGTTGCAGGGCGACCTGCTCGCCCGCGCCGCCGATTGGGTCAAGCCGGACGGGCGCATCATCTACGCCACCTGCTCGCTGGAACAGGCGGAGGGGGAAGACCAGATCACCCGCTTCCTCGCCGCGCGGCCCGATTTCGCCATCGACCCGGTGCGGTCCGGCGAATTGCCCGACGGCTTTGCCCCGACGCCGGGCGGCTGGCTGCGCACCTTGCCCGATACGCTGGCCGAACGCGGCGGCGCGGACGGATTTTTCATTGTACGGCTTGCCAGGGCGGCGAACTAAGCCTTAACCATTAAACAGTTACGTTGCAGCCCGCCCTCATAGAAAAGGTGCATCTTGAGACCGATCGAGCCTCTGCCCCTGCATCATAGCTGGCCGCTGTTCGACCTGCATGACTATCTGGCGCCGGTTGCGCTCGATCCGTCGCTGGCGCGCAACGACGTCGCCCTGGCTGAACGGGGCCTTGGCCTATGGCATTGTGATCTGGCGAACGAAACGCTCAGCTGGACGGCGGGCGTCTATGACATGTTCGGGCTGGAACGGCATAGCGTCGTACCGCGAACCTTGTCCGTCTCGCTGTACGCATCGGAATCGCGGGAAGCGATGGAACGGTTGCGCAGCTATGCCATCCGCCACAAGCGCGGCTTCACGCTCGATGTCGATATTCACCAGGCCGACGGCATGGGCCAATGCGCCCTGCGCCTGATCGCGGCCCCCTTGCTGAACGAAGTCGGCGACGTCACAGCGCTACATGGCGTCAAGCAACTGCTGCCGCCCGGCGCCCCTTGCTCGCGCCGCCTCGACCCGACCGTCTTCGTGATGCTTTAGGCCCACCGCACAAACTTATCGTTTCATCGCCAAATCGCCGTTGCCCTGCGCCCAAGCCGTAGCTAAGGCAAACGGTTAATGACCACGCCCATTCTCATCTCCCCGTCCATCCTCTCCGCCGACTTCGCCCGCTTGGGCGAGGAGGTTCGCGCTATCGACGCTGCGGGCTGCGATTGGGTGCATATCGACGTCATGGACGGGCATTTCGTGCCCAACATCACGATCGGTCCCGCCGTCGTGAAGGCACTGCGCCCGCACAGCACCAAGCCATTCGACGTCCATCTGATGATCTCGCCGGTGGATCAATATCTCGACGCCTTCGCGCAGGCCGGCGCGGACATCATCACCGTTCATCCCGAAGCCGGGCCGCATATCCACCGCTCGATCCAGCATATCAAGTCGCTGGGCGTGCAGGCGGGTGTGGTTTTGAACCCCGGCACCCCGGCCAAGATGCTCGATTATCTGATCGACGATGTCGACCTCATCCTTGTAATGAGCGTCAATCCCGGCTTCGGCGGGCAGAGCTTCATCATGAACCAGCTGCGCAAGATCGAGGCGATCCGCAAGATGATCGACAAGTCGGGCCGCGACATCCGCTTGCAGGTCGACGGCGGCATTGACCTCACCACCGCGCCCATGGCCATCGCCGCGGGAGCCGACGTGCTGGTCGCGGGCACCGCTACCTTCCGGGGCGGGCCGGACGCCTATGCCGACAATATTCGGAAGCTGCGGGGCGGGTGAACGACGCGCGGCGCATCTCCCCCGCTTCCACCGGGCAAGCGGCCGATCCCGTGGCCACGGACGATGGAATAGAACAGGGCAAGCGCCTCATCCGCGTCGCGGATGACAAAGGGCTGTCGCTGGCGCAGCGGATCGCCAATCATTTCTACCTGCTCAGCTGGAAGACGCCGATCCACGGCCGCAAGCTGCGCGGCAAATATCCGCTCAAGCTGCTGGCCGTGCCCGACGACGACATCCCCGGCGATGCGCGGGCGGGGCAGGCACTCCGCGCTGGCTATTTCCTGTTCCGCGGCCGCAAGCAGATCATCGACACGGTCGATTTCGCCCGGCTCGATCTTGGCCCGGCTTTTGCCGACCATATCCACAGCTTCCGCTGGCTGCGCGATCTCGCCAGCACGGCAACCCGCGAGCAGGCCGCGCCGATCGCCGAAGGGGTAATGCGGCGCTGGCTGGCGGCCCATGCCGAAACGCCGAGCGAACCGGCCTGGCGCGCCGACAATGCGGGCTGGCGGCTGCTGTTCTGGACCGCCCATGCGCCGCTGATCCTGTCATCGAGCGACCTTGTCTATCGCTCGCTGGTTCTCAACTGCATTGCCCGCACCGCCCGGCATCTCGACCGCATTGCCGACAAGGCCGCGATGGGCCTGCCGCGCATCGTCGCCTGGAGCGCTATCGTCGCGGCCTCGATGCTGATCCCCGGCGGCGCGTCCCGCAAGATTTTCGGCGAGGCGGGCCTCAAGCGCGCGATCGAGAGCAGCTTCCACCCCGATGGCGGCATCGTGTCGCGATCACCCTTGGCGCAGGTCGAGGCGGTGATGGCGCTTGCCATGCTGCGTGCGGTCTATGACGTCCGCCGCGAAACGATACCTGCCTTTCTGGACGAAGGCCTTGGCCGCGCGGTTCCGGCGCTGCTGGGCCTGATCCATGGCGATGGCGGGTTGGGGAGCTGGCAGGGTGCAGGCGCGATCGATCCTGTCACCGTCAACGCCGTGGTGCAGGCCAGCCGCGTGCGCAGCCGTCCGCTGCGGCAGGCGCGCGACTGGGGCTATCAACGTATTGCGGCAGGCACGACCGTTGTGCAGGTCGATGCCGCGCCGCCGCCGGTTGCCCGGCTCGCCGAAGCCGGTTGCGCGTCTACAGGCGCGATCGAAATCAGCGACGGCCCGCATCGGCTGGTCGTCAATTGCGGCGGCGCGGGGCTGGAAGGGGCATGGATTCCCGCAGACCTCGCCCAAGGACTGCGCACCACCGCCGCGCACAGCACGCTGGTGCTGGACGATTGCAACAGCACCGCGCTCTTGCCCGACGGCACGCTGGGCAAGGGCGTGACCGAGGTGGAGTTGAACCGGCAGGAGCTGGACAATGGCAGCCGGGTCGACCTGTCGCACGACGGCTATGTCCGGCGGCTGGGCTATATCCACCGCCGCCTGCTGCTAGTCAGTGGCGACGGCAAGGAAATACGGGGCGAGGATATGCTGACCCCGGCCGAACGACGCCGCAAGCCGTCGAAACTGCCCGTCATGCTGCGCTTCCATCTCGCGCCCGGTGTCGAGCCGACGCTGACCGCCGACAGCCAGGGTGCGCTGCTGCGCGTCGATATGGGGGCACTCTGGCAGTTCCGCACCGGTACGGGCGTGCTGAGCGTCGAGGAAAGCCTGTGGGTCGATGCCGATGGCCGTCCGCACCCGACACGCCAGCTGGTGGTGACCAGTGAGGCGCTGCCGGGCGGGGCAAGCATCGGCTGGCTGTTCAAACGGTCAGGCTAAGCGCAGGCGAATCACTCCCGCCAGCTTTTGTCGATCCGGTCGATCACCCGCACCATCGCCTGAAAATCGGGCACGCCCGGCCCGACCGGCAATTGAATCCCCGATAAGTCGCGCTGATGCACCGCGATCACTTCTGGCGCGATCTCCATCGGTGTGCCCGCTGCGCCCGCTGCCACCTGAATTTCGCAGGCGCGCTGGAGCGACCAATGTTTCAAAAAGGCTTCGGGCAGGGTGGAGGCCATGACCAGCGTGCCATGGTTGCGCAGCATCATCACCCGCTTGTCCCCCAGATTGGCGACCAGCCGTTCGCCCTCTTCGGGGCGAATCGTGATGCCTTCGAAATCATGATAGGCGATCTGCCCGGTAAAGGCGGCGGCGTAGAAGCTGATCGGCCGCAACCCTTCGCGCGTCGCGCTGACCGCCATCCCCGCCGTCGTATGGGTGTGGATGATGCAATGGGCGTCGGGCAGATAGCGGTGAAAGACGCTATGCTGGGTGAAGCCCGCGCGGTTGACCGGATAGGGGCTGCCATCCAGCACCGTGCCATCGATGTCGATCTTGACCAGGTTGGATGCGCATACCTCTGCATAACCCAGCCCGAACGGGTTGATCAGGAAGGCATTGTCCTCACCCGGCACGCGCAGGGTGATGTGATTGTAGATCAGTTCCGACCAGCCCATATGCTCGAAAATGCGGTAGCAGGCGGCAAGCTGCTGGCGTGCTTCCCATTCGGCGGTGGACATGTCGGTGCGTTCTGCGGCGCTGGCCATGGGCGATCCTCTCTTATAGTCTTGCCCGACATCATCGGCCTTTCCGGCATGGGAGTCGAGACTCTGCATGCTTAAGGGTTGATGTGCCGCGACTCTACTGGTAGGGCGCGCTCCACACGGCGTAGGGTGACCTGCGACGACTCATTGGCTTTGCTATTCGGTCGGGCTGTCGGGACGGATCATAGAATCCCGGCGAACCGCTCGTTTTCGATTGGAGATAGACGGACTTATGCAGATCATCGTTCGCGACAATAATGTCGACCAGGCCCTCCGCGCGCTCAAGAAGAAGCTGCAGCGTGAAGGCGTGTATCGCGAAATGAAGCTGCGTCGTCACTACGAGAAGCCTTCGGAAAAGCGTGCCCGTGAAAAGGCTGCTGCTGTCCGTCGCGCGCGCAAGATGGACCGCAAGCGCGCCGAACGCGACGGCGCGAAGTAAGCGCCGTTCGGGGCGGCATGCGCCGTCCCGCTTTCCTGCTGCTATCCCGCCCCTAATTGCGAGACTTGTCGCCATGTCCACGACGGCTGTTCCCCTTCGTTCCATAGCCAAGGGGTCGCTGACGCGCCTCTGGATCGGTGTCGCTGCCATAGCGCTGGCGGCAGGCGGTCTCGCCTGGGCGGGCCAGCAGCATGTCGAATCGACGCCCTCGGCATTCCTGGCGGACAATGCCGATGCCGAAGGCGTGGTGACGACCGAATCGGGTCTGCAATATAAGGTCCTGACCGAAGGCACCGGCCCCAGCCCGACCACCGCCGACGTAGCGCTGGTGGGCTATAAGGGCACGTTGCTCGACGGCACCGTATTCGATGAGAATCCGCAGGCGCCAATGCCGGTCGATGGCGTCGTGCCCGGCTTCTCCGAAGGCCTGCAGAAGATGAAGAAGGGCGGTAAATACCGTCTCTGGATCCCGGCAGAACTGGGTTACGGCGATCAGGCCGCTGGCCCGATCCCGGCAGGGTCCGTGCTGGTGTTCGACGTCGA
The DNA here is from genome assembly GCF_000743655.1 of Sphingobium sp. ba1. NCBI lineage: Bacteria > Pseudomonadati > Pseudomonadota > Alphaproteobacteria > Sphingomonadales > Sphingobiaceae > Sphingobium > Sphingobium sp. ba1. The sequence continues at coordinate 3,178,623 of NZ_JPPQ01000069.1, read as the reverse complement.
ACTGCACGACTTCAAGTCCCGCGCCGAAATCATGCAGATGCAGCAGATGATGCAGCAACAGCAGGGTGGCGCGCCGGGTGCAGCGCCCCAGCCGATGCCGGGCAACTAATCGCCAAAGCCAAATGAGATTTGAAAAAGGGGCCAATGATCGGCCCCTTTTTTATGCCTTCGGCATGGCGGCGTCACCCCGGATAGCGGATCGCCATCACCTCATATTCCTTTTCGCCCGATGGCAGGATGACGCGGCGCACATCGCCGATGGCGGCACCGCGCAGGGCGCGGGCGATGGGGGAGGACCAGCCGATGCGGCCGGCATCGACGTCGGTTTCGTCATTGCCGACCAGCGTGACAGTGCGGTGGGCGTCATCCTCGTCGGCGATGGTGACGGTCGCGCCGAAATAGACGCGGCTCTGGTCTGGCTGCTGGCGGGCATCGACGACCTTGGCGTCCTTCATCTTCTTTGACAGGCGTTTCAACTGCCCATCAATCTCGCGCATCCGCTTGCGGCCATAAAGATAGTCGCCATTTTCGGACCGGTCACCATTGCCCGCCGCCCAGCTCACCACTTCGACCACCGCCGGGCGCTCGACGCCCAGCAGATGGTCATATTCCGCGCGTAATTTCGCAAAGCCTTCGGGGGATATGTAATTGGGATAGGGGGTGGTCATAGGATGGCCCTATCGCGTGTCACGGGCTTTAGGCAATTTTGTTCACGCGGAGGCGCGGAGACGCGGAGAAGATTAGGCGGGCTTCCCCTTTCTTCTCCGCGCCTTCGCGCCTCCGCGTGAACCAAAATTACCCTGGCGTCTGCTTGCCGAGATAGCGGCTCAATACCGCGCTGGTCCCGCGGAACCGCGCCCGTTCCGGGTTCATCGCTTCATAGACCACCGCATTTTCCAGCACCCGCTGCACATAATTGCGGGTCTCGAAAATCGGGATCTGCTCGATCCAGCGCAGCATGTCGGCCCCCGGCATACGCGGGTCGCCATTGGCGCGGATCCATTTGTTCACATTGCCCGGCCCGGCATTATAGGCTGCAACCGCGAGCGGATAAGCCCCGCCATAATAATCGAGCATCCGCTGAAAATAGCCCGAACCCAGCATGATATTATAGCTGGGATCGTTGAGCGAGGCCGGGTTGTAGCCCATGCCCATCTTGCCCGCCTGCTCGCGCGCGGTGCCCGGCATCAACTGCATCAGGCCGCGGGCCCCTGCATGGCTGACGATCTGCTTGTCGAACTGGCTCTCCTGCCGCGCGATGGCGTGGATCATGGTCCAGCTATGCTGCGCCTGCGGCGGCACGGGCACGCGCGGGAAAGCGGTCGCGCCATAGCCCGTCAGGCCGCTCGACACCGCACGACGCCCCACCATGACGCTCATGTCGGGGCGACCGATATTCTGCGCCAGTTGCCCCGCCAGGACATGATCGACATCATTGTCGGCGCCGTTGGCGATGGCGCGGGCAAAGACGCCCTGATCCTGCCAATAGCCCATCTGCCCCAGCGCCTTGACCGCGCGGACGACCGAGCGGGATTCGAAGGCGGCGCGGTCGGCCGCGGAAATCTGCACCGGCCTTTCGGCGGCGGGCGGCGGCGGGATCGGACGGCCCAGCCGTTCGAGCGACAATTGCCCGTAAAATTGATCGGGATAAATGCCGGCTTGGCCGAAATAATTGTTGGCGGTGGCAGGGTCGCCCGCCTGCAACGCGGCCCGCCCCGCCCAATAATAGCCCTTCGACTTGGTCTGCGGCGATTTGGCGGCGTCCGCATAGCGACGGAACATCGTCATCGCGTCGGTCGGGCGATTGAGATTGTAGAAGGCCGTCGTGCCCGCCAGCCAGGCCAGGCTGGTATAATCGTCGCGCACGCCCAGCGCCTGATCGCTCACATCAATGCCGGGCGGCACCGCATCGTCGATCTTGCTGGCGATGCCATAGGCAAAGCTCCACTGGCTGTCATTGGCGGCGCCGCGCGCCTGCCCCAGCAGCACTTCGTAGAATTTCTCGGCGTCGGTCGGACGATAGGTCAGCGGGGTGCGGTTCGCGAGATATTGGCGCGCCGCCACCCAGTTGCCGGTGTCGCGCAGCCAGGCGGCCTTGTCGGCGACGAATCCGGCATCGCTCGCCCCGACCGGTTCGGCCATCTGCATCAACATAGCCGCGTCGCTGCTCTTGCGGCGGAAAGCGATGCGCGCCTGATAGACCGGGCGGCGGGCCGGACTGACATAGGCCAATATCCGCTCCGCGCCGCTGACATCATTGCCCCACAGCAATTTGTCGGCGCGCTGATCATGATCGGCCGCGGTCAGGCCAGTGCCGAACAGGGACAGCAACCGCGCTTCGTCGGCCGCGCTCAGCGATCCACCGATCCAGGCATTGCGCGCGGCGACCCGCGCCTCGTCCATCCGGCCGACCTGCATCAAAGCGGTCGCGTTGCGGGCATGGCCGACCGCCGTGCGCGCGGGGAAGCGCGCGAAGAAGGCGGTCACCTGGCGCGGATCATAGCTGTCGGGGTTGATCCCGGTTTCAGCCAAGCGCCGCATCCGGTCCTCGCCCGGCCAGCCGGGGTGGGTGGTGATGAAACTGGCATAGGTGGAAAAGCCCAGGCCATCGCTCTGCTGCAGCGCGCGCCACTGGTTGATCGTCGCCGTGATGGCCCCGTCGCTCGGCTGGCCGACGCGGCTGGCGACCTGGTTCCACTGGCTCGACGGCGTGGCCTGTCCGGGCAGCGGCTGGACCACGGCACCGGGCGGATAGGCGGCGGGCGGCGCGGGGGGCTGTCCCTCGGTCTGGGCGCTGGCGCCGGCGGTGAACAGCAAAAGGGCAATAAGGGGCATGCGAATCAGGGTACTTTCGACAGGAGGGGGCGTCGACATGCTGGACATAATCGCAATTGCATCCTTATCAGGCCCTGAATGACGCGCTATAGCGCGCCGCTTGCCCGATCATGCCCCGGCCGCCCGGAGAATTGAAGGAGTTAAATCATGTTTTCCGGCTCAATTCCGGCTCTGGTGACCCCGTTTCGCGACGGACGGGTGGATGAAGCAGCGTTTCGCGCGTTGGTCGACTGGCAGATCGCGGAAGGATCGAGCGCGCTCGTACCCTGCGGCACGACCGGCGAAAGCGCAACCATGACGGTCGAGGAGCATAATCGCGTCATCGCGATCTGCGTCGATCAGGCGGCGGGGCGTGTGCCCGTCATCGCAGGCTGCGGCTCGAACGACACGCGCATCGCGCTGGAGCATATGTATGCCGCGCAAGGGGCGGGGGCCGACGCTGCGCTGGTTGTCGCGCCTTATTATAACAAGCCCAACCAGGATGGCGTCTATCAGCATTTCGCCTATCTGGCCGAACGCTGCGCCCTGCCGATCATCCTCTATAATGTGCCCAGCCGGACCATCACCGACATCGGCGTGCCGGTGATCCATCGCCTGTCCGAAGAATTTCAGACGATCGTCGGGATCAAGGACGCCACCGGCAATCTGGGGCGCGTCACCGCGCAGCGGCTCGCCTGCCACCCGGATTTCTGCCAATTGTCGGGCAATGACGAAACCGCGCTGGGATTCAATGCCATGGGCGGCAAGGGGTGCATTTCCGTCACCGCCAATGTCGCGCCGCGCCTGTGCGCCGATTTTCAGGCCGCCTGTGCCGCGCATGATTGGGATGGTGCCTTGGCGCTGCAGGATCGTCTCTACCCCTTGCATGATGCTCTGTTCAGCGATTCTTCACCTGGCCCGGTCAAATATGCGCTCACGCGCGTTCGGCCCGACATGCCCGGCGACGTCCGCCTGCCGATCACCTGGCCGTCGGAATCGAGCCGGTCGGCGGTCGATCGCGCGCTGGAGATTGCGGGACTGGTTTAAGGATTTGGTTATTGCCTGTGCATACCCCATCTTCCGTTCGTCCTGAGTAGGCATTGAGCTTGTCGAAATGCCGTATCGAAGGACTGAGTGGCGTGCCGATGCTTCGATACGGAGCTTCGCCTTCGCTCAGCCCCTACTCAGCACGAACGGCAGTTTAGATATTTGGTGTTAGATTAATTTATGGCCCGCCCGCGTCCCGTCACTTTCGACAAGAAGAAGATCGTCGCCGAAAACCGGCGCGCACGGTTCGATTATTTTATCGAGGATGTGTTCGAGGCGGGCATCGCCCTGCAAGGCACTGAAGTGAAGGCGCTGCGCGGCGGCGAGGGCAATATCGCCGAAAGCTATGCCGAGGTGAAGGGTAACCAGGTGTTTCTGGTGAACAGCAACATCCCCGAATATAGCCATGGTAACCGCGAAAACCACGAGCCCAAGCGGCCCCGCAAGCTGCTGTTGCACGAACGCGAGATCGAAAAAATGCACAGCGCCGTGTCGCGCAAGGGCATGACGCTGGTCCCGCTGATGGTCTATTTCAACAGCCAGGGCCGGGCCAAGATCGAACTGGCGCTGGCCAAGGGCAAGCAGACCCACGACAAGCGCGAGACGATCAAGGACCGCGACTGGAAGCGCGACCAGCAGCGCATCATGCGGGACAAGGGCTGATGGACAATCGCTTCAGCCGCTGGTGGCACGCCAACGCCCCGACCCGCGAGTCGCTGGAGCATAACAAGTTTCTGGCGCCGGTCGCGCATCGGGTGCTGGAACCCTCGCTCTGGCGCTTTACCCGCCGCTCGGTGCCGCGCGGGGTGGCGCTAGGGCTGTTGGTCGGCATCTTCCTGCTGATCCCCGGCATTCAGATTGCCGGGGCAGCGCTGCTGGCGCTGCCGTTCCGCGCGAATATCCCGGTCGCGGCCGCCATGACCTTCCTGTCCAACCCCGCGACGACGCCGCTGATCTTATGGCTGTCGGTCTATATCGGCAACTGGATGCTGGGCCGCAGCGCCGATGCATCGGGCTTCATGGCGCTGGTCGATGACCATGCGACGATCGGCCAGTGGACCGCTTGGCTGGTGTCGGAAGCGGCGCCTGCGATGCTGCTGGGCCTCGCGATCATATCCGTGGTGTCCGCGATCGTCGGCTATGTCGTGGCTGACTGGTTCTGGCGCCATCGCATGGGCCGCAAGTGGCAGGCGCGCAAATTGAGGATTGGCAAGGTCCACGAAAGCAGCGCAAGGGAAGAAATCGCGCCGGTCTGAACCGGGGCGATAGGGAACCAATGCTGGTGCAAGGGGAAGGCCGATCATGGCCGCGCGGCTGAACAAGGATGGAGAAGCATGGCTGACGCAGCCATCTTCGCGCCTCGCGCTGCCGCTCTTGCTGCTGGCGGCTGCGCTTTCGGCCGCGCTGGTTTTCTACGCGATCAGTGACGCCGCGCTGGCCGCCGGGTTCGCGGCGACCCTGCTGGTCATTGCCGCATTGATGGCCTGGGCGCGCCGCCTTTACCCTGCGCATGTCGTGGCGGGCGAAGCCACCCCCGACTGGACCGTGGCCCGCGCCGCGGCCGACGCCTCCAGCATGGCGATCGCGGTCACGGATCGGGCCGGGCGGCTGGTCTGCGCCAGCGACCTGTTCGGCCAATGGTTCCCCGGCTACCCCACCCCGCCCGGCGTCACCGGCGAAGCGGCGCTGACCGAGAGCCTGTCGCTGGCCTCGCGCGCCGCCTGGCGCGATGGCGAAGCGCGGGTCGAGGGGGTGGCGCAGGGCGGGCTTCGGCTCGACGTTGATATCGCCCGCACGGGCCGCGCGGAGGATTATCTGCTCTGGCGCTTCACGCCGGTCCGCCAGCCGAGCGCGCTGGACGATGTCCACCGGCTGCTGACCGGGGAGGCGGGCCGCCAATTGGGCGAAGCGGGCGTGATGGCCGTCATGATCGGTGGCGAAGGCCGCATCCGCGCCGCCAACGGTGCTTTCCTGCTCCGGGCAGCCGGACGGATCGATGCCAATATCATCGGCCGCGATTTCGCCGCGCATATGCGGGTCGACGACAAGTCGCGATTGTTCCTGGCCCGCGAGGAGCAAGGCGGGCTGCCGCTCCGCTTGCTGCAAGTGCCGTTGAAGCGGGCGACCCAGGCCAATGGCGCGCAGGGTTCGGCGCAGGACGGCCCGATGTTGCTGCTGCTGATCGACGAACCGGCCGGTGGCGGCGGCACGTCGGCGCTCTCCTATATCGAAACTTTGCTCTCGCTGCTGCCCTTTGGCCTTGCCATGGCGGATCGCGACGGACGCGTGCTGTTCGTCAACAATGCCTTTGCGCGCGTGGTGGGCCTCAAGCCCGGCGAAACGCCCAGCTATCCCGGCGATCTCGTGGTGCGGGAAGATCAGGCGGCGGTCGCCGACGCGGTGCGGCGCTTTGCCGTCGGCCCGCAAATGTCGGGCGACATCGCCGTGCGGATGCGCGACCAGCCCGACGAACCCGTGGCGCTCAGCCTGGCGGGCGTGCGCGGCCTGGGCGAAGCGGCGGTGCTGCTCAGCCTCAAGGACAATAGCGAGGAGAGCAAGCTCAAGCGGCAGGTGGCGCAGGCGACCAAGATGCAGGCGATCGGCCAGCTGGCGGGTGGCGTGGCCCACGATTTCAACAATATCCTGACCGCGATCATCGGCCATTGCGACCTGATGCTGATGCGCCATGCGCCCGGCGACAGCGATTATGACGATCTTCAACAGATCAAGTCGAACAGCAACCGCGCGGCGGGCCTGACCCGGCAATTGCTCGCCTTTTCGCGCCAGCAGACGTTGCGCCCGCAAATCCTGCAACTGCCCGACATCGTCGCCGACGTGTCCAACCTCTTGAAACGCCTGCTTGGCGAAAATGTGAAGCTGGAGGTCAATCATGGCCGTAACCTCGGCGCAGTGCGTGCCGACCCCGGCCAGATGGAGCAGGTGATCGTCAACTTGGCGGTCAACGCCCGCGATGCCATGCCCGAAGGCGGCACGCTCAATATCCAGACCTATGCCGTGCCCGCGATCAAGGTGCGCGAGATGCGCCAGCAGATCTTGCCCGCCGGCGACTATAGCGCGCTGCGTGTGTCGGACACCGGGCTTGGCATCCCGCCCGACATATTGGCCAAGATTTTCGAACCCTTCTTCACCACCAAGGAATTGGGCAAGGGCACCGGCCTTGGCCTTTCCACCGTCTATGGCATCGTCAAGCAATCGGGCGGCTATATCTTCGCTGAATCGGAGATGGGGCGCGGGGCGAGCTTCGTCATCTATCTGCCGGTCTATGCCGGGGCCGATGCGCAGGAGGTCGCGCCGGTCAAGGCGCCGGTCAAGCGCAGCGAGACATGGGGCACCGGCACGATCCTGCTGGTGGAGGACGAAGACATGGTCCGCGCCGTCGCCGAACGCGCGCTGACGCGGCAGGGCTATACCGTGCTGACCGCCAATGACGGCGAACAGGGGCTGGAAGTGCTGGCGAACACCGACAAGATCGACCTGCTCATTTCGGATGTGGTCATGCCCAATATGGACGGCCCGTCGATGGTCGCCCGCGCCCGGCGCGCCCGGCCTGACCTCCCGGTCTTGTTCATGTCCGGCTATGCCGAGGAGCAATTGCGCAAATCGATCGACATCGCCAATGTGGCCTTCCTGCCCAAACCCTTTTCCGTCAGCCAGCTGGCGGAGGCCGCGCGCGACGCGATGGCGGTCAGGTCGCCGATCGATTGAGCTTGCGTTGGATCAGAGCAATTATGCTGGGCAAGCCTGCGGCGATACGGTAGCGGACGAGCATCGCAAACAGGGGACTGCCACGCATGACTGAAGGCAAAAGCATTTTGATCGTCGAAGATGAAGCGATGATCGGGATGATGCTGGAAGATTATCTCGACGCATTGGGCTATCGACTGCATGCGGTGGCCGCCAGCGTCGATGAAGCCTGCGCCTATGCGCGCGACGGTGGTTTCGACGCAGCGCTGGTCGATTGTAATCTTCATGGTGAAAAAAGCTGGCCGGTCGCCGACCTGCTGGCGCAACAGTCGATCCCCTTCGTCTTCGCGACCGGCGGCATGGCCGACGATCTGCCGCCGGCACATGCCGACCGACCGACACTGGCCAAGCCCTTTACGATCGGCGCGGTCGAACGGGCGCTCGGCAAGATATTCGCGGCCTGATAGGAAATTTCCGTTCCCCTCTTGTTCTGGTAGAACAAAAGAGATACATCATGACCAAGACGCCGACCGAGTCGGCGGCTCCGCTTGACAGGAGATTGGCTCATGACCGCAATGCTATCCCTCATCGATTCCAAGAAGAACGGGACTATGGACAGACAGAAAGCATTGGACGCGGCGCTGGCCCAGATCGACCGCGCCTTTGGCAAGGGCAGCGCGATGAAGCTGGGGTCGCGCGAGAAGCTGGAGATCGAAGCGATCTCGACCGGCTCGCTCGGCCTCGACATCGCGCTTGGCATTGGCGGCCTGCCCAAGGGGCGGATCATCGAGATTTACGGCCCGGAAAGTTCGGGCAAGACGACGCTGGCGCTGCACGCCATCGCCGAAGCGCAGAAGATCGGCGGTACGGCCGCATTTGTTGACGCCGAACATGCGCTTGATCCGGGCTATGCCAAGAAACTGGGCGTCAACATCGACGAACTGATCGTGTCGCAGCCCGATACGGGCGAGCAGGCGCTCGAAATCGTCGATACGCTGGTGCGCTCGAACGCCATCGACATCCTGGTGATCGATTCGGTCGCGGCGCTGGTGCCGCGCGCGGAAATCGAGGGCGAGATGGGCGACAGCCATGTCGGTTTGCAGGCACGCCTGATGAGCCAGGCGCTGCGCAAGCTGACCGGCTCGATCTCGCGGTCCAAATGCATGGTCATCTTCATCAACCAGGTGCGGATGAAGATCGGCGTGATGTACGGCAACCCGGAAACCACGACCGGCGGCAACGCGCTCAAATTCTACGCTTCGGTCCGCCTCGACATTCGTCGCACCGGACAGATCAAGGATCGCGACGATATCGTCGGCAACGCAACCAAGGTAAAGGTGGTCAAGAACAAGGTCGCCCCGCCCTTCAAGCAGGTCGAATTCGACATCATGTATGGCGAAGGCATCTCGAAGATCGGCGAAATTCTCGACCTCGGCGTCAAAGCAGGGATCGTCGAGAAGTCGGGGGCCTGGTTCTCCTACGACTCGATCCGCATCGGCCAGGGCCGCGAAAATTCGAAGACTTTCCTCAAGGGCAATCCCGAACTGGCCGACAAGCTGGAAAAGGCGATCCGCGGCAAGACCGAACAGGTAGCCGAAGCCCTAATGACCGGACCCGAAGCGGATGACGATGACGAATAAGGGCTGACTGCCTTGTCCGGTCGGATCAGCCGGACGAGACAGCCCGGTTCGTGTGCGCTTTCGCTTCACGCACTGAAAAGGCCCGTCCCGTGGTGGGGCGGGCCTTTTACCATGGTCGGCGAGGCGGGTGCGGTCTGCTTTCCGATAGGATCGGCCGGACGCAAGAATATGTCGAAATGTGCGGGAAAAGTGCGAAGTTAAGCGCCCGCCACCATCCCCCTTGCCTTGTGCCTGCGGCTTCGCAATGTTGCTTTTGGAGCATGCGGACCCGGACTCCTTATCCGCGCGTTTGGCGCATATTCCCTGACAGAAAGGCATCCCATGCGCGTCGCGATCGAAGCGATACTGGACTATGATTTCGCCCAGCCAACCGACGTGCTCCTGGCGGTGGAGGCCGCCGCGATGCCCGACCAACGCATCGTCGAACAGTCCCACATCATCCAGAATGCCGGGCCTTTGACCAACAAGGTCGGCGGCAATGGCATTGGCCGCCGCACCTGGACCCGTACCGGCACTGGCCGGATGGTCAGCACGTTCCGCGCGACCGTGGACGTGGAGCGGCCGACCGTCGATCTTGCCACCCTCGACAAAAGCCCGCTTCCCAGCCTGCCCGAAGATGTGCTGCCCTTCATCTGGCCGAGCCGCTATTGCGAAGCCGACCGGTTCGTCAGCTTCGTCTGCGGCCATTTCCCCGACCTGGAGGGCGGCGCCTTGGTGCAGGCGCTGGTCCAATGGGTGAACGAGAATCTGGTCTATGTGTCGGGCAGCTCCGACGCCACCACCACGGCCGCCGACACGTTCGTCGCCCAGCAAGGCGTCTGCCGCGACTTCGCCCACCTGACCGCCGCCCTGATCCGCTCGCGCGACATTCCCGCGCGACTGGTGTCGGTCTATGCCCTCGGCCTTGAGCCACCGGACTTTCACGCCGTGGTCGAAGTCTGGCTCGACGGCGCCTGGCATCTGGTCGATTCGACGGGCCTTGCGCCGGTCGAAACCATGGTCCGCATCGCCGTCGGCCGCGACGCCACCGACATCGCCTTCATGACCATCTTCGGCGGGGGCCAGATGAACGCCCAGTCGATCAGCGTCACGCAGGTCGACGCCGAATAGTCGTCCGATGGGGCGGCCCGGTCGCCGCCCCATTCGACTCCAATCATCGCTCCTGCATTGACAGTGACCCCGCTTGCCCCGAAAAAGAACATAAAGGGAACAAGTGGAATGACCGAGTCGATTCACAGTCTCGCCGCGCTCAAGCGGCATATCGCCACGCTGGACCGCGCACCAGCGGCGGAAGCCTCGCCGCGCTTTAGCTGTGGCCCGGCGATGATGGACGCCGCACTGGGCGGCGGACTGGCGCAAGGCCGCGTGCATGAGATTTTCGCCAGCGTCGAAGAGGAAGGCGCCGCCGCTGGCCTCGCCCTGCTCTGGATGCGTCAGGCTGGGCGCGACGCACCCTTATTGTGGCTGCGCAACGCGACGGCGGTGCGGGTGGCGGGTGCGCCTTATGGTCCGGGGCTGGCGGCGCTGGGACTGGACCCGCAACGGTTGCTGATCGGCATGATGGCCGACGACGCCATGCTGCTGCGCGCCGCCGTGGATGCTTTGCGTTGCCCGGCGCTGGGCGCGCTGCTCATCGATCTGCGCGGCCCCGCGCCCTTGCTGGACCTGACCGCGAGCCGTCGATTGGCGCTGGCGGCGGAAACATCGGGCGTGACCGCGCTGCTGCTGCGGATCGGCGGTGATCCGGTGCCCAGTGCCGCCGAAACGCGCTGGCGCGTGGCGGCGGCCCCCTCCGCCCCGCTGTCGGGCCAGGCACCGGGCCAAAGCGCCTTCGATATCACCCTGCTGCGCCGCCGGGCAGGGCCGGACGGAATGACGTGGCGACTATATTGGGACAGCAACAGGGGCGAATTTGGAGACGCGGCAGATGAACGCCATGACGATGACGACATCCGCGACGCGCCGCTATCTGGCGCTGCATTTTCCCTTCCTGGCGCTGGACCGGCTGCGGGTCGCGCGGCCTGACCAATGGGCGGCGGGCGGCAACGGCCCGGCGGTCATCGTCGAACCGGTGCGCGGGGCGATCCGGCTCGCGAGTGTCGATGCCGACGGGTTGGCCATCGGCTTGCTGCCGGCCATGACCCTGGCCGACGCGAGCGCCCGCGAACCGGACCTGCGCGTGTTCGATGCCCAGCCGCATGCCGATCAGGATTGGCTCGAACGGCTGTGCGATGGCTGCGGGCGCTACAC
>NZ_JPPQ01000069.1:3155188-3167157 GCF_000743655.1 Sphingobium sp. ba1 | reverse complement strand
ACCCGCCTGGGTGGAGAAGGCCAGCGTGCCGCCGCTGTCGAGCTTCGAGGGCGAACCGCCGACGATGCTGTTGTTCGACAGCCAGCAGCGGGTGGAGGATGGCCGCCTGTGGAGCTATGCCGATGTCGCGACCCGTGCAGGGTCGGCCGAAGCGCTGGCGCAACTCTCCTCGCTTACCCTGCCATGGGCACCCGACAAGGGCGACCTCATCATCCATGAAGTGTCGATCCTGCGCGGTGACCAGGTGATCGATGCGCTGGCGGGCGACAAGCGCTTTGCCGTGCTGCGCCGCGAGGAAAATCTCGAAGCGCGGCAGATTACTGGCGTTCTTACCGCGACGTTGGCGGTCGAAGGGGTGCAGGTCGGCGATATTGTCCGCCTGCGCTATACGACGTCGATGAAGGATGATGCGCTCGGTGGACATGTCCAGGGTGCGATGGGGCTGTTCGCTGCGCCGTTGCGGATGGGACAGGGGCGGCTGCGTGTCCAATGGTATGAGCGCAGCGGGGCCAAGTGGAAATTGCTGGCCAAGGATGCAGTGGTCAAGCAGCAGAAAAAGGGCGGGTTCAACGAACTGACCGTCGCCCTGCCATTGGTCAAGCAGCCGGAGATGCCGGAGGATGCGCCGCTGCGCTATCGCCATCCACCCTTGTTCGAACTGTCCACCTTCGCGTCCTGGGCCGATGTATCGAAGACGATGGCACCGCTTTATGCGACCGAGGGGCTGATCGCGCCGGGTAGCGGGCTGGCGGGCAAACTGGACAGGCTGAAGGCGTCGGGCGGGTCGCCGCGCGCGAAGGCGGCCGCGGCGCTGCAACTGGTGCAGGATAGTATCCGCTATCTGGCGATCGGCATGAATGGTGGCAATTATGTGCCCCAGACCCCGGCGCAGACCTGGACGCTGCGCTATGGCGATTGCAAGGCCAAGACACTGCTGTTGCTGGCATTGCTGCGGGGCATGGGGATAGAGGCGGAGCCAGTGCTGGCCAGTTCCGCCATGGGTGATTTCGTGCCGGAACGGTTGCCCAGCGTCGCCGCGTTCGACCATGTGCTTGTGCGCGCGACGATCGATGGCGAGACGCTGTGGATGGATGGCACGGGCAGCGGCGCGCGGATCGACGATCTGGGCGATACGCCGCCTTTCGGCACGGTGCTGCCGGTGCGGACGGCGGGTGCAGACCTGCTGCCGATCCAGACCCGCGCCAACGCGCGGCCGATCATCGACATTGCGATCGAGGCCGACGAGAGCGGTAGCGTTCGGCTGCCCAGCGTCTTCGATGCGGTGGCCGTGTTGCGCGGCCCGGCGGCGTCCATGATCAATGTCGCCCTGGGCCAACTCGATACCAAGCAGCGCGCCGACATGGTGCGGGGATTCTTCATGCGGCAAATGGGACAGTCGCAGTTCAGCGACGTCAGTGTCGCGATGGATGCCGCCACGGCGACCACGACGCTGAAAGCGCACGGCGTCACGGCGACGCCCTGGCGCCTGGAGGATAATCGTCATCGGCGTAGCATTGGCCGGGGCGTCAACGACATCAGCTTCGCGCCTGATCGCGGGCGTCCGGCGTGGATCGATATTCCGGTGGCGACGCCGCCGCCGTCGGGGGTGCGCTATCGGCTGAAATTGCGCTTGCCCGATGGCGGCAAGGGCTATGTGCTGGAAGGCGACCAGAATGTCAGCCAGTCGATCGCGGGCTTCACGATCAAGCGCAATGTCCATCTGCGCGACGGGCTACTCGAACTGGATGAGCGGATGGATTCGACCGGGGTCGAGATTGCGGCGGCGCAAGTGCCCGACGAACGCGATCGGCTTGCCACGGCGCAGGCATTGGCCCCGCGCTTGATCGCCCCGGTCAAGCCGACCTTCTACTGGGATGCCCCTTACGAGGTGTTGGCAAACTGGTCGCAGGTCAAAGCGGGGGAGCAGGCGTTCACCAAGGCGATCGCCGAAGACCCGGAGGAAGTGTCAGGCTATAGCAGTCGCGCCAATTTCCGCTGGGGCGTAGGTGATCGAAAGAAGGCGTTGGCCGATCTCGACAAGGCGATTGCCATCGAGCCGGATGTCGATCTTTATCTCAGCCGCGCTGACCGGCGCTTCAGGCTGGGCGATGTGCCCGGCGCGCTGGCCGATGCACGGATGGCGCGGCAACTCGACCCGTCTGCCATTGGCGCGATCAATGCGGTTGCCACTTATCTTGCCGAAAGTGACAAGCTGGACGAGGCGCTGGTGATGGTGGATCAGCGGATCGCCATCGGCGGCGAAACCCGCGATGCCTATCGCCGGCTCAAGGCCAGCCTGCTGGGCACCTATGGCGATGCGGCCAAGGCGGTCGAACTGCTCGACGCGCATATTGCGGAAAAGCCTGGCCTGACCATGCTGCTCAACGAGCGCTGCTGGATCAAGGGCACGCGCGATATCATGCTCGATAGCGCGCTCAAGGATTGCACCCGCGCGATCGAGACCAGCACGTACAGCGTCGCAGCGCTCGACAGTCGTGCCATGGTGTCGTTCCGCATGGGCAAATATGAAGACGCGCTTCAGGATTTGACCGCCGTCCTCGACCAGGTGCCAGGCAAGGACGAGAGTCAATTCATGCGCGGGATCGTGTTGCATCGGCTCGGTCGGGCCAGCGACGGTGACAAGGACATCGCCATCGCGCGCCGTATCAACCCCCGCATCGACGCGGACTATGCGCGGTTCGGCATCAAGCCGTGATCATCGCAACAGCTATCGGCGATTTCGTTACGGGAGCGGTTTGACGGCAACCTTTATTCTGATTGTCGGTTGAATAGGCAACACCAACCAACAGGAGACTGAACATGGGTGAAGCAACTGACAAGCTGAAGGCTGCTGGCAACAAACTGGCCGGCAACGTCAAGGAAGCCGTTGGCAAGGCGACCGATAATGATCGTCTGGAAGCCGAGGGCAAGGCCCAGCAGGTCAAGGGCACCGGTCAGGATGTGGCTGGTTCGGTCAAGGGTGCGCTCGGCGACAAGATCTGACGCCACCGCTGCCAAATGAATAGGAAGCCCCGCCCTAACCGGCGAGGCTTTCTTTTTGCGTCAGATAGGCTTTCACGTCTCGCCGCAATTCCCCTGCGCACAAATAGAGCGCGATGACGTTGGGAATGGCCATCAGGAAAAAGCTGGAATCGACGATCCCGACGACCCGGCCCAGGTCGATCGCGGCGGCAGGGGGCAGGGCGACGACGTAGAGGATCTTGTACGTCCATTGCGCGCGCGTACCGTGGCCGAACAGATAGCCCCAGGCCTGCAACCCATAGAAGCCCCAAGCGACCAGCGTCGAATAAGCGAACAGGAATACCACGACAGCCAGCAGCCAGGGAAACCAGGGCGAAACCTGGGCGAAGGCGGCCGAGGTGATGGCGATGCCTTCCAGCCCGCTATTCCATGTGCCTGCCACGACCAGCGCCAAGCCGCCGAGACCGCATACGATCATCGTGCCGAGCAGCGGCTCCAATAGCGCGACCAGGCCTTCGGATACGGGACGGCGCGCGCGGGCGAGGCTGTGCGCCATCACTGCCGAACCGACACCCGCCTCGCTGGCGAAGACCGCGCGGCGCATGCCCGCGACGAAGGCACCGATCGCGCCACCGGTCGCCGCACTGCCGGTCCAAGCGCCGTCCCAGATCAACGCCAGCGCGCCGGGGATGGCGCCCAAGTGCAGGATCAGGATGGCGAATACCCCGACCAGATAGACGGCCACCTTGAGCGGGGTCAGCCGCTTGGCGACTTCGCCCAGCCAGGCCGCGCCGCCAAGAGTCACCAGCGCCACGGCACAGGCGAGGAAAATGCCATAGCCCCAGCCGTTGGTGAGGCCTGTGACGACCTTGACCTGTGCGAAACTCTGGTTGACTTGCACCATCGGGATCGCCCCGAACAAAGCGAAAAAGGCGTAGGCACCGCCCAGCGCCAGCCCGACCTTGGGCCAGCCGCGCGCTGCGCCGACGGCCTTCAGGACATACATCGGGCCGCCATGGACATGGCCCTGGGCGTCGAACACGCGATATTTGAGGCCGAGCGTGACTTCCGCCATCTTCACCGTCATCGCGAACCAACCGATGACGAACATCCACAGGATCGCGCCCGGCCCGCCCATCGTCAGGGCGACGGCGACGCCCGCAATATTGCCCAGGCCGATCGTGCCGGACAGCGCGGTGCTGAGCGCTGCCCATTGGCTGACATCGCCCTCCGCTTCGCCCTTTTCGGGCTGGGTGCGCAGGATGCGGATGGCGCGGCCGACCTGGGTGATATTCGGGAAGCCCAGCCATAGCGTGAAGAACAGCATCGGCAGCGCGAGGTAGAGGACGATCAATTCGATCTGCGTCCCCAGCATCGGCAGCTTGAAGAACACGGCGGCCGAGATGGCATCGACGATGGCGTTGAAATTTTCCATCCTGCGCCGATGGCGGGCGACGGGTGGATTGTCGATCAAGAAAAACTTGCCGCGCCCCGCCTATCGGCTGCAGCGTCGCGGTTGTGGCTTGATACCGGGCAGCTCTCCGGTGCATGACACGGGCATGAGCAGGCAATATTTCGGCACCGACGGTATCCGCGGGCGCACCAACCAATGGCCCATGACCCCAGACCTGGCGATGAAGGTCGGCATGGCGGCGGGCACGCATTTCCTGCGTGGTGCCCATCGCCATCGCGTCGTGATCGGTAAGGATACGCGGCTGTCGGGCTATATGGTCGAAAATGCGCTGGTCGCGGGCTTTACCGCTGTCGGCATGGACGTGGTGCAGTTCGGGCCGATCCCGACGCCCGCCGTCGCGCTGCTCGCTCATTCGATGCGCGCGGACCTGGGTGTCATGATTTCGGCCAGCCACAATCCCTATTTCGACAATGGTATCAAGCTGTTCGGGCCGGATGGTTACAAACTGTCTGATGAGGACGAACTGAAGATCGAAGCGCTGATCGGGCAGGAGATTCCGCTTGCGCCGTCCAAGGATATTGGCCGCGCGCGCCGGGTCGAGGACGCGCGCGGGCGCTATATCCATGCGGTCAAGTCCAGCTTCCCTGCCGACCTGCGGCTCGACGGCCTCAAGATCGTGGTCGATTGCGCCAATGGTGCGGCCTATCAGGTCGCGCCATCCGCGCTGTGGGAATTGGGCGCGACGGTCGTGGCGGTGGGGGTTAGCCCCAATGGCACCAACATCAACGACGGCTGTGGATCGACATCGCCCTTGCTGTGCCAGGAAACCGTCGTCTCGTCGGGGGCCGACATCGGCATTGCGCTGGACGGCGATGCGGACAGGCTGATCGTGGTCGACGAGAAAGGCCAGATCGTCGATGGCGATCAGATCATGGCGCTGATCGCGACCAATTTCGCGCGCGACGGGATGTTGCGCGGCGGTGGGCTGGTGGCGACGGTGATGTCCAATCTGGGCCTGGAACGCTGTCTGGCGGGGCAGGGGATCACGCTGGAGCGCACCAAGGTCGGCGATCGCTATGTGCTGGAGCGGATGCGCGAGGGTGGGTTCAATGTCGGGGGGGAACAGTCGGGGCATATGATCCTGTCCGACTATGCGACCACCGGCGACGGCACGGTTGCAGCCTTGCAGGTGCTGGCCGCGCTGGTGCGGTCGGGCAAGCCCGCCAGCGAAACATTGCACCAGTTCGATCCGGTGCCGCAATTGCTCAAAAATGTGCGCTTTGCCGGGGGCAAGCCGCTGGAGCATGGAGACGTGCAGCGCGTCATCGCGCAGGCTGAGGCGGAACTGGCCGGTGTGGGCCGCCTCGTCATTCGTCCGTCGGGAACGGAGCCTGTGATCCGGGTCATGGCGGAAGGCGACAGTGCGGACCAGGTGAGGGACGTGGTCGAGCGGATCTGCGCTGCGGTCGAGAGGGCGGCGGCGTGAGTCTCCATTCCCGTCGTCATCCCAGCGAACGCTGGGATCTCGCTTGTTTTGGTTCGAGTAAAAAGAAAAGAGAGATGCCAGCGTGCGCTGGCATGACGGAAATGGGCGATGCTTGACATGCACCCCGATTGCGAGCGCTGCGGTGCGGACTTGCCAGCCGATGTGCCGGGCGCGTTCATCTGTTCGTTCGAATGCACCTTTTGCGCGACCTGTGCCGAGGCGCTGGACGATCGTTGTCCCAATTGCGGCGGCGAGTTGATGGACCGGCCGACGCGGACGGGCAAGGCGCTGGCCGCCAATCCTGCGGCCACCATACGCAAGCATAAGCCATGACGCCTGCGCGGATTTTGATCATCGCCGGGTCCGACAGTGGCGGGGGCGCGGGGATTCAGGCGGACCTCAAGACCGTGACGCTGCTTGGCGGCTTTGCCATGACGGCTATCACGGCGATCACGGCGCAGAATACATTGGGGGTGCAGGGGGTTCACCCGATCCCGACCGACATGGTGCTGGCGCAGATGGAGAGCTGTATCAGCGATATCGGCGTCGATGCGGTGAAGATCGGTATGATCGGGTCGGCGCAGACGGCGATGGCGGTGGCGGAGCGGCTGGCGGGGCTTGATGGCGTTCCGATCGTCTTTGATCCGGTGATGGTCGCGACGAGCGGGTCGCTGTTGGCGGATGCGGATACGATTGCGGCTTTCCACAAGTTGATGGCCATCGCGACTTTGGTAACGCCCAATATTCCTGAACTGGCGGCGCTCGGCGGTGAGGAGATCGCGGCGCGTTTTGGCACCCATGTCCTGGCCAAGGGCGGGCATGGCGAGGGGGCGATGCTCACTGATCGGCTGATTGCGCCCGACGGCGTTGCCAAAACCTGGAGCGATGCGCGGATTGATACGCCGCATACCCATGGCACCGGCTGCACCATGGCCAGCGCGATTGCGACCGGGTTGGGGCAGGGGATGGCTTTGCCTGACGCGATCACGCGGGCGCGGGATTATGTGCGGGCGGCGTTGATGCTGGCGCCGGGCTTTGGCGGTGGGCATGGGCCGATGGGCGCGCCGTTCACTTTCCATGCCTGATTTTGCGCATGAAAGCCTGTATCATCCCGGCCTTGTCGCTGGGGTGGATGAGGCGGGGCGGGGGCCGTTGGCGGGGCCGGTGGTGGCGGCTGCCGTGATCCTGCGCGCTGATGATTGTCCACAGGGGTTGGACGACAGCAAGAAATTGTCGGCGACCCGCCGGGCGGCGCTGGAGGTGGAGATCAAGGATCGGGCGCTGTGCTGGGGGCTGGGGGTTGCCAGTGTCGAGGAGATCGACCGGCTCAATATCCTTTGGGCGACGATGTTGGCGATGACCCGTGCGGTGGCGGCGTTGGGGCGGGATTGCGCGCATGTGCTGGTCGATGGCAATCGCTGCCCGGACTGGCCGCATGCGTCGAGCGCGATCGTCGGTGGCGATGCCAAGAGCCTGTCGATCGCCGCGGCCTCCATCCTGGCCAAGGAAGCGCGGGACCGGATGATGGTGGAGGCAGCGGCGCGGCATCCGCATTATGGCTGGGCCAGCAACAAGGGCTATGGCAGCGCGCAGCATCTGGCCGCGCTGCGGACGCATGGGCCGACCCCGCTGCATCGGCGCAGCTTTGCGCCGGTTGCGCAGTTGGTGCTGCTTTAGGGGGTTTCTCCTCATTCTTCCGTGTTCCCCCTCCCGTTCGTCCTGAGTAGCCATTGAGCGAAGTCGAAATGGCGTATCGAAGGATCAAGCGCGTCGCATGATGCTTCGATACGGGTCTTCGACTTCGCTCAGCCCCTACTCAGCACGAACGGAGAGTGGAGGCTCTTGGTTTATCTCCAACCTCCTAACCCAACTCCCCCACCTCCCTGTCCCAAGGCGGGACCGATGCGATAAAGCGCTTTCTCCCCCTCTGGCGCGGGGCGGGGTTATGGTTAAGAAAGGCTTATGCTTTTCTTCCGGCTGCTTATTCTCCTGTGTTGCGCGTCTTTTTGTGTGCCGTCCGTGCGGGCGCAGGTGGCGGATGGACCGCTCAAGCCGGGGGCTTTCACTTGGAACGACGATGGGGTCGCGGACGGGCCGCTCTACCTGATCGTCAGCCTCGCGCGGCAACAGGTCCATGTCTATCGCGGCGACCGGCTGATCGGCGCGGCCAGCGTGTCGACGGGGACGAAAAACAAAGCCACGCCGACCGGCAGCTTCCCGATCCTGCAAAAGCGGCAATGGCACCGCTCCAACCTCTACAGCAATGCGCCGATGCCCTTCATGCAGCGACTGACCTGGGACGGGATCGCGCTGCATGCGGGGCATAATCCGGGCTACCCCGCCAGCCATGGCTGCATCCGGCTCCCTTATGCCTTTGCGCAAAAGCTGTTTGCGCTGACGCGGATCGGCACGTTGACGGAAGTGACGACCGACCGGCTGAGCGCCGCGCTGATGCTCGATCCGCTGGTGCTGGGCGATTCCGGCAGCAGTGTGGTGACCTTTGGCATGGGCGGCGGAGACATGCGCGGCGGGGCGGGGGCGTTTGCGCCGAGTCTGGAGATCGATCCGGCGATTTTCGGGAGTTGGGGGCGGTGGTGACGGGCCGGAGGCGCGCTCCGCAATTTTGCAAAATCATGTGAAGTTCACACCGTCGCTGGCCGAGGGTTTGTGTGGGGGACGGACGGGTGGCGTGAACTTCGCAATAGGCGAATTTTTGCGAAGTGTGGGGTGGCGTGCGGGGGCACGCGCGAGGGACGAGGGGGCGGACCGGGAGAAAGAGCCGGGCGAGCATGGCATAGGTTGGGGGATGTAGGACAGGGGTATCGACCGGGATCAAGGCCCGTCCCGATCGCGCTTGCATCGCGTAACGATACGCGATACACTTCGTCATGATCATCGGGTTCCGGCACAAGGGGCTTGAGGCCTTTTATACCAGTGGCACGACGCGGGGCATTCAGGCATCCCATGCGAAGAAAATTCGCAATATCCTGGGCCTGCTCGACGTGGCGGCCGGGCCAGCGGATATGAATTTGCCGTCCTTCAAACTGCACGCGCTGAAGGGCGATCTGAAGGGACATTGGTCGGTGTGGGTCAATGGCAACTGGCGCGTGACGTTCCGCTTTGTCGGCACCGATGCCGAACTTGTCGATTATCAGGATTATCATTGAGGCCATGACGATGATGCATAACCCTCCCCATCCCGGCGAATTGCTGCGTGATGAAGTCATTATGGCGCTCGGCCTGTCCGTCACCGAAGCGGCCAGCCGTCTCGCCATGTCGCGCGTCGCCCTTTCGCGCGTGCTGAATGGCAAAGCGGCGATCAGCCCTGATCTGGCGCTGCGGCTGGAACAGGCGGGGACAAGCACAGCGCGGGCGTGGCTGGCCATGCAGGCCAATTACGACCTGTGGCGCGCGCGTGAGAATGGGCAGCCGGTGGTGCGGCGGTTGCAGGAAGTGGTTTGAGGGAACATGCTGAAAATGTTGCTGGCCCTTCGCAGCGTACAGGCGAATGCGGTGACGCTGAGAGGCGCGCCGAACGGTCACCAGCTAGTCGGGCGATTGAGGCATAGGTTGGGCGTTAAGACAGGGGTACCGCATTTCCAAGATGTAGACGCAGAAGGCTGCCATCCTAAGGCATCATTGCTTACACTATGCTCCCAAGCCACATGGCAGCAGGCTCCTCAATTTGAAGCATCTGCCAACAGTACAATAGCTGCGGCAGTCTGGTGAAGCTGGAAGGATGCGATGTGCTTCGGGATAACGCGTGGAGTAGTGCCTGCACCGTGGCCCCCGGCCTTATTGCGGACGGTCGGCACACCGCTTTCTAATATGGTTCGAAGGCCAGTGAACTCATTTTGCATGTAGGATGGAATGAGGTGATTGCTGAACGCTACGTCAAGCAACTTCTTGGCAGGATCGTTCGCACTGAATACCCAACCTTTCTTTGTTAGAATGACCTTCAAGACACTCTCGAAGGCGTTGCAGCAATCATGGATGCAATCATCATAATTGCCCTGATTAAACTCTTGATAAGCCTGTCGGAACTCCTTGTTGGCTTCGGCATATCCAGTGCCAGCCAGAAGGGATAAGGCGGGTAATGTGGCGTGTTGATGCAAAAACGTCGAACAAAGCTGTATCAGTTGACCGCCTTCCACTTGAAAACCAAATCCGTCTTCCAGCATTCGAGCGTTTAATTCAGCAACTCCGTTTTGATAATATTCTTTAGAATTATATGCCCTATTATTACCATAAACAGCGGCAATTTGAATTACAAATTCAATGGCATCGAGCAAGTCGTCTATGACTGTCCAACTTCTAAACCATTCTCTGAACTCTAATGCAAAGTCAGGTGTCCACCCCAACGTAAGTTTTGTAGTGCCGAGTTCTGTCCTCATGCTCTCAACTGAGAATGTATAAATGGGGCTAAGCGATGTACCTGATCTAAAATTTCGATCCCATGCATCGAAAACAAATAGCATTTGCTGACGTAACTTCGGAGATATCGTATTGTATTGATAAACATCCGCATCAGTTTTTTCCGCGATACGCTTGCGCCTAGAATAGATCATTGGAAGTGCCATTTTCGCCCCCAGAAGTTTTGTTGAATATGCGCAAATTGATAGAGAAAACAAGCATCTATCGCCGATAATAAGATTGCATTATTCCTCGCAAAAAAATCCAGGATAGAATTCTCCTTCCGTTGATTCGCGAACATTCTGCTTTTGTGTAGTAAAATAAGCCATCTGAACGCATATTCTCGACACTCACTCACGAAAAACGACCGACCCGTTGCCGGATCGGCCGTTCTTTCAAACCCCGCGCAATGGGCCCGGCCTTACGCCGCTTGCGCGGCCTCTTCGCTGGCGGGCAAACGGATCAGGTAATCGAACGCCGACAAGCCTGCCGTCGAGCCTGCGCCCATGGCGATGACGATCTGCTTGTAGGGGACCGTCGTGCAGTCGCCCGCTGCAAACACGCCGGGGACGCTGGTTTCGCCGCGGGCGTCGATTTCGATTTCTCCGCGGGGGGACAGGGCGACCGCATCCTTCAACCATTCGGTGTTGGGGACAAGGCCGATCTGGACGAAGATGCCTTCCAGAGCGACGTCATGCTCGATGCCGCTGTTGCGGTCCTTGTAGGACAGGCCGGTGACGCGGTCGCCATCGCCATCGACCTTCGACGTCAGCGCCGAGGTGATGATCTTGACGTTGGGCAGGCTGGCGAGCTTGCGTTGCAGCACCGCGTCGGCGCGGAGCTGGCTGTCAAACTCGATCAGCGTCACATGGGCGACGATGCCGGCGAGGTCGATCGCGGCTTCGACGCCGCTATTGCCGCCGCCGATCACCGCGACGCGCTTGCCCTTGTAGAGCGGGCCATCGCAATGCGGGCAATAGGCGACGCCCTTGTTGCGATATTCCTCTTCGCCGGGCACGCCCATCTGCCGCCAGCGCGCGCCGGTCGAGAGGATGAGGGTGCGGCCCTTTAGCGAGGCGCCATTTTCCAGCACGACCTCATGATAGCCGCCTTCGGTGCGGGTCGGGATCAGCTTCGCCGCCTTTTGCAGGTTCATGATCTCGACGTCATAATCCTTGACGTGCGCTTCCATGGCGGAGGCGAGCTTTGGCCCTTCGGTGCGCGAGACCGAGATGAAATTTTCGATATCCATCGTGTCGAGCACCTGGCCGCCGAAGCGTTCGGCGGCGACGCCGGTGCGGATGCCCTTGCGCGCGGTATAGATGGCCGCCGCCGCGCCAGCGGGACCGCCGCCGACGATGAGGACTTCGAAGGGTTCCTGCGCCTTGATCTTTTCGGCGGCGCGGGTGGCGGCACCGCTGTCGATCTTCGCGACGATCTGTTCCAGTTCCATCCGGCCGCTGGCGAAGGGTTCGCCATTCAGGAAGACGGTGGGGACGGCCATGACCTTGCGGCTGTCGACCTCCTCCTTGAACAGCGCGCCGTCGATGGCGACGTGACTGATGCGGGGGTTGAGGACGCTCATGAGGTTGAGCGCCTGCACCACGTCGGGGCAGTTCTGGCAGGAGAGCGAGAAATAGGTTTCGAAGGCGAAGTCGCCGTCGATGTCCTTGA
>NZ_JPPQ01000069.1:3150906-3155178 GCF_000743655.1 Sphingobium sp. ba1 | reverse complement strand
CGCGCTGGCTTGCTTGCGGCCTTGATCCTGCGCGCGTTACCGTCCTGCGTCCGAGCGGTAAGGCGGTGGCGGATGGCGTGGTGGTGATGACGGATTATCCCGCCGCATTGCCCGCTGGAACCACGGTGCTGCTCGGCATGAAACCCTATCAGATCGGCGATGTGGCGGAATCACTTGCGCCCCTATGCGCGGCTGACACGAGGATCGTGTCGATCTTGGCGGGCACGCTTTTGGCGGATATGCGCGCGTATTTCCCGCAGGTTCGGGACATTGTGCGCGCCATGCCCAATCTGCCCGTGGGGCTGGGCGAGGGCGTGACCGCGCTTTTCACGGATCGCCGTACTGCACCCTCGGCAAGGGATGCCGTCGATACTCTTATCCGTCCCTTGGGCCTTGCCGAATGGGTGACGGACGAAGCGTTGTTCAACCAGGTCACGGCGCTGTCGGGATGTGGTCCTGCCTTTGTATTCCGCTTCATCGACGCGTTGGCCAAGGCAGGCGAAGCGCTCGGCATTCCCGCTGATCAGGCCGCTCGGATGGCGCTGGCGACAGTCCAAGGTTCGGCCAATATGGCGGCCCGCGCCAGCGATAGTCCGGCCCAACTGGCCGATCGGGTTGCCAGCCCCGGCGGCATGACGCGCGAAGGCATGAACGTCCTCGACGTCGATGATCGTCTGCGCACGCTGCTGGTCGACACATTGACGGCGGCGCGGGATCGCGGCGAAGCGATGGCGCGGGGGGAATAGGCCAGTTCCGGCACGGGCGGATTTGCGCTAGGTGCATGTCTTCCCTGTTTGGAGCTTTCCCATGCTGTCGCCCGACACCCCCATATTGCTGCTGACCACCGGCGGAACGATCGACAAAGTCTATTTCGATGCGCTGTCCGACTATCAGGTGGGCGAAACGGTGATGGCCAAGCTGCTGGACGTGGCACGGGTCAAGCGGCCGTTTCGGATCGAGGAAGTGACCCGCAAGGACAGCCTTGAACTGGACGATCGCGATCGCGCGCTCATCTATGCGCGGATTGCGGCCGCGGCGGAAAAGCATATCGTCATCACCCATGGCACCGATACGATGACCGACACGGCCAAGGCGCTGGCGGGCATCGAGGGCAAGACGATCGTCCTCGTCGGCGCGCTTGCGCCCGCGCGCTTTGGGGAGAGCGATGCGAGCTTCAACCTCGGCATGGCCTTCGCCACTGCGCAGGTGGCGGAACCCGGCGTTTACATCACCATGAGCGGTTCCGTGTTCCGCGCCGACAAGGTCGTCAAGGATCGCGCCAAGGGGGCCTTCGTGTCGATACCAACCTGACAGCCATGGCCTTTCGGGTTGGTTTACCGCGTGGTCGAGCCGTTTAAATCAGCGACATACACAGGATCAGGACCAGCATGATGCGTCACAGGATTGCCGCTACCTTAGCCCTCTCTTTTCTGGCGACGCCTTTGGGCGCGCAGGCGTCGGATATTTCCACCCATGTTCTCGATCTGGCGCAGGGCGTTGGTGGGGCCGACATTCCTGCGACGCTGGAGCGCAAGGATGCGGCCGGCAACTGGACCCGCGTCGCCACCGCGCGCACCGATGGCAATGGACGCATCCGCAGCTTTGGCGAAGGGATCGATACGCCGCCCGGCATCTATCGCATCAGTTTCGACATGACCGCCTATACAGGGTCGGCGGCGAAGCCATTTTTCCCGGAAATCAGCGTCACGTTCCGCGCCGACGAGGCGAAGGCCCATTATCATGTGCCGGTTGTCGTCAGCCCCTATGGCTATAGCAGCTATCGCGGCAATTGACCGGCCCGGACGAGGAAGGGGCGCCCCGATGATATCGGAACGCCCCTTTTCCGTTAGGCCAGCCGCTAGCGGCCTAAGCCAAGCCGATCAGCCTTCGACCTTGGCATATTTGGGTGCGGCTTCGTTGAGGATCGCGAGGATCTTTTTGAGCGCGGTAGGCTCGTCGGTTTCTTCCATCGCAGCCAGTTCGCGGGCGAGGCGGCTGGACGCCGCTTCGAAGATCTGACGCTCGGAATAGCTTTGTTCGGGCTGGTCGTCGGCGCGGAACAGGTCGCGGGTCACTTCGGCGATCGACACCAGGTCGCCCGAATTGATCTTCGCTTCATATTCCTGCGCGCGGCGCGACCACATGGTGCGCTTGACCTTTGGCTTGCCCTTCAATGTTTCCATCGATTCTTCGAGC
Organism: Sphingobium sp. ba1; assembly: GCF_000743655.1. Classification (NCBI taxonomy): domain Bacteria; kingdom Pseudomonadati; phylum Pseudomonadota; class Alphaproteobacteria; order Sphingomonadales; family Sphingobiaceae; genus Sphingobium; species Sphingobium sp. ba1. The sequence goes on along the minus strand of NZ_JPPQ01000069.1, from coordinate 3,152,982 downwards.
GTCTTGTTGGACGACAGCTTGCGCATACCGACGCCTTCGGCCTTGTTAGTCGGTACGCGGAGCGTCATGCGCTCTTTTTCGAAACGGAGCACGTACAGCTCCAGATCCATGCCTGCAATCTGCTCTTTCTGCAGTTCGATTACACGGCCTACGCCATGCTTGGGATAAACGACATAATCACCAACGTCAAAGGACAGCGCTTTGGCAGCCATTTGCAACCTTTCCAATTCAACCGGGGAACGGGGCCGACGCAGGGCACATGCGATAGGGGTCACATGCAGGGAAGACCGCGACACCACCGTCAAGACATGAAGCTAATACTCCAGGGGCGAGCGCATATGCCCGTCCGTTGTGACGGCTTTTAGCAGATTCGTAACAAAATTACCACCCCCGGACATAAAGGGCGGGCGTGTGGCGCAAAATGGGACGGCGAAGGCGGCGACAGCGCGCCCGTCAGCTACCCGTGCCGGGTTCCGGCGAGAAGAACTGTTCCAGCTTGTTCTCGACGCCCTTCATGGCGTCTGCGTCGGCCGGGGCATCGCCCTTGACCGTGATGTTGGGCCATTCGGCCGAATATTTGGTATTCAGCTCCAGCCATTTTTCCAGGCCATTTTCGGTATCGGGCAGGATCGCTTCGGCCGGGCATTCAGGCTCGCACACGCCGCAGTCGATACATTCGCTCGGATTGATGACCAGCATATTCTCACCCTCGTAGAAACAATCCACGGGGCAGACCTCGACGCAATCCATATATTTGCAGCGGATGCAGTTGTCGGTCACGACATAGGTCATTGTCTGGTCACTCTTGGTTGGAAAAGCGCGGTCCTGCTATGCGCAGGCACGGCCAAGGTCAATGAGGATAATGTTGCCGGGGGTTTAGGCCCGGTTTCCTGCGGCCCGACTCGAAAGTTCACACCGTCGCAGGGGTGGATTGGGCGGACGGCGGGATAGGCGCGTGATGATGCGAATCCGGCGAAGTTCACACCGTTGCAGGCGTGCGTCGTGGGAGCGGGGTGGACGATGGGAAAGAGCGGTGCCGGGGGGAGGGTAACATGGGATTGGGATGTAGGACAGAGCGGTGGCAGGTTCCTGGTACAGGCGGAGTGAGGGTGTCCTGAGCCTTACACCATCGCGCCGCATCAATGCCGAGCCCCCTCATCCAACTCCGCCTCGGCGGGGAGAAGGGGGGTGCGTCGAGAGAGGGGCACCATGGCGGACGGCTGGCATGGTTAGAGGGGGATGCCCCTCAAACGGCGTCACCCCGGACTCGATCCGGGGTCTATTAGCCTCGCCCTCTCAGTGACGCCGAACTGTTGAGCCAATGGATGCCGGGTCAAGCCCGGCATGACGGCGAAGGGTGGATTGCCGTCAGTCCGATTTGGAAAGGCCCGCAACTAAATCTCGTTTGAACCGAATATACATCTCCAGCTTCTTCAATCGCCACCATCTACAAAACAACCCGGCCACAACGAACACTCCGCCTCCAAACCAAAGCGGGATGGCCATTTGTACTGCTTCGTCAGCAGTCAGTAAGTGACGAAAATAGGCTAATAAAATATACACAGGGGCGGCGACAAGGAAAAGGGCTGCCGCAAAAAAACATGAGCAATTCCCTTGCCCGCGTGGGAATTGCCGGATGCAGTGGCTTTCGCGTTTGAAGGGTCCAATATCGAGGGCGATCTTTCATGAACGACACTGTCTCATCGTAGGCTTCTGTCCGCAAGTGGTCGATTGCGGATGGCCCCCGCCCTTCACCCGCCGACCGTCAGTTCCTCATAACAGCCGCGCGCTTCGGTTGCGGGGCCGCGTCTGGTGGGGAGGTGGGTGATGCGGACGACGCGGACGGTGGTGCCGTGGGGGAAGGTGATGAGATCGTGCGCGCGCACGGGGGCGTGGGCGCGGTCGATGCGGCGGCCGTTGAGGCGGATATGGCCGTCCTCCGCCAGTTTCTGGGCGCTTGACCGGCTGGAGCAGAGCCGGACGAACCAGAGATATTTGTCGATGCGCAGCGTCGGCGCATGGCCGGGGGCTGCGCCCGGATCAGCCATTGCGACCAAGCAGCTCGGCAAGGCCAGC
>NZ_JPPQ01000069.1:3142158-3150896 GCF_000743655.1 Sphingobium sp. ba1 | reverse complement strand
CACCGCCGTTTCGGCAGCGGAGCGAGCGACGGTCGCGCAGCGGCAGGTCGCGATCGCGGCGGAAGCGCTGCGCTCGGCGCAGGTTCGCGTTCGTGCGGGACGGGCGTCGCCATTGGAGGCGCAGCGGGCCGAACTGGCGCATCTCAATGCGCAGGCGACGCAGGAACAAGCCGAGCGGCTGGCCAATGTCGCCCGCGCCAATCTGGGCCGGATGATCGGTGCGCCGGTGGCCGGTGCGCTGGACCTGCGCTGGTTCGAGACGTTGGCGGTTGCCGGGCCGGTTGACCGGGCGGCGATGCGCGACATGCTGACCGCACGCGCTGCCGCGCTCGATGTGGCGACGGCCGATGCCCAAGTGCGGCTGGCGGGCGCGCAACGCGTGCCTGACCTGCAACTGTTCGCTGGCCCTCGCCGCCTGTCGGGCAGCAACGACACAGCGATGCTGATGGGCATCAACATTCCGTTGCAGATCTTCGACAATGGCGGCGCGGCGCAGGCGCAGGCGCGGGCCGAGCGGCAACGCGCCGATGCGACCCGGCGGATGACCGAAATCCAGCTCGACCAGGCCATCGCTTCGGCAGACGCGGAGGTCGCCAATGCCGAAACCGCGGCGCGCATCGCCAGTGGCCCGGCGCTTGCCGCCGCGCAGGAAGCGGCGCGGATCGCGCGCATCGGCTATCGCGAGGGCAAGTTCGGGCAGATCGACCTGATCGAAGCCGAACGCACTTTGCTCGACACCCGCATGGCCGCGATCGATGCGCTGGCCACCTATCATGATGCTTCGGCGCGCCGCGACCGGCTGGTCGCCCCGGCATCCTTGTTCGTGAAAGATTGATCCGATGAGACAATGGACATTATCGGCGGCCTTGCCGCTGTTCCTGCTACTGGCCGCCTGTGGCGAGACGGCACCGCAGAACGAAGCGCATGATGAGGCGGGTCACGCCGAAGAGCATGATGAGGAAGGCGAGGAGGATCATGCGGAAGAGGAGGGGGCAATCACCCTGTCCGAAGCGCAGATCCGTAGCGCGGGCATATTGCTGGTGCCCGTCGGCATGGCGGGATCGGGCGGGGCGGCAAGCCTGCCCGCGACGATCGAGGCCGATCCGCAAGGCATGCAGGTGGTGACGGCGGCGGTCGGCGGACGGATCGTCGCGCTGCATCGCAATCTGGGCGAGGCGGTACGGCGGGGCGATCCGCTGGCGGTGATCGAAAGCCGCGAGGCGGCACAGATGCAGGGCGAGATCGAGGCGGCCCGCGCCCGGCTGGCGCTGTCGCGCAGCAATTTGGGGCGGGAGCAAAGGCTGTTTGCCGAAAAAGTATCGCCCGAACAGGATCTGATCGCGGCGCGCACGACCGCGACCGAGGCGGGGATCGCGCTGCGGCTGGCGCAGCAGCAACTGGCCGCGACGGGCCGCGCCGGCGGTGGCCTCAACCGCATCAGCCTGCCATCGCCAATCGGCGGGCAAGTCGTCAGCCGCAGCGCGACACTGGGGCAGGTGGTAGCGGCCGATACCGAACTGTATCGCGTCGCCAATCTTGGCAAGCTCTCAGTCACCTTGTCGCTGTCGGCGGCCGATGCCGCAACCTTGCGACCGGGCGGCATGGTCACGGTGACCGCGCCAAGGCGCACGGCGCAGGCACGCATCAGCTTCGTCTCGCCCATTCTCGACGCGCAGACCCGGCTGGTCCCGGTCATCGCCACGATCGACAATCGCGACGGGCAATGGCGCGTGGGCGAGAATGTCACCGCCGCCGTCGACCTGCCGTCCAGGGATGGCGGGCGCGCCATCGCCGTGCCGCAGATCGCGGTGCAGACGGTCGAAGGCAAGAGCAGCGTGTTCGTGCGAACCCGCACCGGGTTTCAGGCGGTTCCGGTCGACCTCGGACCAGTCAGCGGCGATCGTGTCATCGTCACCAAGGGACTGAAAGGCGGCGAGCGGATCGCCGCCACCGGCAGTTTCACGCTCAAGGCCGAACTCGGCAAGGGCGAAGCGGAACATGGGCATTGATCGATGATTGACCGGATCGTCACATTCGCGGTCGCGCGGCGCTGGCTGGTGCTGTTGCTGACCCTCATCGCCTGCCTTATCGGCGGCTGGGCGCTCCAGCGCCTGCCCATCGATGCAGTGCCCGACATCACCAACAACCAGGTGCAGGTCAATGTCCGCGCGCCGTCGCTCTCGCCCGAACTGGTCGAGAAACAGGTCGCCTTTCCCATCGAAACCGCGCTGTCTGGGATTGAGGGGCTGGAATATAGTCGCTCGCTGAGCCGCAACGGCTTTGCCCAGATCACCGCCGTCTTCACCGATTCCACCGACATCTATTTCGCCCGGCAGCAGGTGAATGAGCGGCTGGCAGGGCTGGCCGAAAGCCTGCCTGCGGGTGTGACGCCGGAAATGGGGCCGATCGCCACGGGACTGGGCGAGGTCTATATGTGGACCGTCCACCTCGCCCATCGCAAGGATGACCAGCATGATCCGGGTGAGCCGGGGCTGCAACCCGATGGCAGCTATATCACGCCGGAGGGCGAGCGGCTGGTGAGCCAGGCGGATCAGGCGACCTATCTGCGCACCGCGCAGGACTGGATCGTCGCGCCGCTGCTCAAGAACACGCCGGGCCTGGCCGGGGTCGATTCGATCGGCGGCTATGTGAAGCAATTTCAGGTCGTGCCCGATCTGGCGCGGCTGGCGGCGTTGCGGATCGGCATCGACGATCTGGCGCGGGCGCTGGAGGAAAACAACAATGCGGTCGGTGCGGGCGTGGTCGATCGCAATGGCGAGGGGCTGGCGGTGCGATCCGATGCGCGGCTGACCGGGGCGGAGGATCTGTCCCGCACCGTGATCGCGACGCGCGAGGGCGTGCCGATCCTGCTGAGCCAGGTCGCCACGGTCAGGACGGGACAGGCGATCCGCATGGGGTCGGCCTCCGAAGACGGGCGCGAGGTCGTGGTCGGCACGGCGGTCATGCGGGTCGGCGAGAATAGCCGCACCGTGGCATCGGCGGTCGCCCGGCGGCTGGAGGAAATCAACGCCTCCCTGCCTACCGACGTCATCGTCCAGCCGGTACTGGACCGCACCGCGCTCGTCCATTCGACCATCAATACGGTGGCCAAGAATTTGGCCGAAGGCGCGTTGCTGGTCGTCGTCGTCCTGTTCGTGCTGCTGGGTAATTTCCGTGCGGCGCTGATCGCGGCGTTGGTCATCCCGATCACCATGTTGATGACCAGTTTCGGTATGTTGCAGGGGGGCGTGTCGGCCAACCTCATGAGCCTGGGCGCGCTCGACTTCGGCCTGATCGTCGATGGCGCGGTCATCATTGTCGAACATGCGTTGCGGCGGATCGCCGAAGGGCAACATCGCGAAGGCCGGGTGCTGACGCTGGACGAGCGGCTGGCCGTGGTCGTGGGCGCAGCGCGGGAGATGATCCGGCCGTCGGTCTATGGCCAGGCGATCATCATCCTCGTTTATGTGCCGCTGCTGACGCTGACGGGGATCGAGGGCAAGACCTTCACGCCGATGGCGCTGACGGTCATCCTGGCGCTGGTCTGCGCCTTCATTCTGTCGCTGACTTTCGTGCCGGCCCTGCTCGCGGTGCTGTTGTCGAAGCCGGTGGAGGAGAAGGAGGGGCGGATCATGGGCTGGCTCAAGACCCGCTATGAACCCGGCCTCGACAAGGCGATGCAGCGGCCGACGCGGACCATGGGCGTCGCGGTGGCGGCATTCGTCCTGGCGATCGGCGCGTTCCTGACGCTGGGGCAGGAGTTTCTGCCGCAACTGGACGAGGGCGACATGACCGCGCAATTGCTGCGGATACCGGGCACGTCGGTCGAACAAAGCCAGGCGATGCAGTTCGATGTCGAAAAGGCGATCGCCACATTGCCGCAGGTCCGCTTCGTCTTTTCTAAGACGGGGACGGCGGAACTGGCATCAGACCCGATGCCGCCCAATATCTCGGACACGTTCATCATCATGAAGCCGCGTGCGGAATGGCCCGACCCGAAATTGCCCAAGGCGGAACTGGTCGAAGCGGTCGAGAAGAAGCTGGCGGTGCTGCCCGGCAATGCCTTTGAAATCAGCCAGCCGATCCAGATGCGGTTCAACGAACTGATTGCGGGCGTGCGCGGTGACGTGGCGGTCAAAGTGTTTGGCGACGATGCCGACGCGATGGCCCGCACCGCCAATCAGGTCGCGACGATCCTGCGGCGGACGGAAGGCGCGGTGGATGTGCGGGTCGAGCAGACCGAGGGGCTGCCGATGCTGGACATCCGGCCTCGGCGTGAGGCGCTGGCGGCGATGGGCCTGTCGGCCAAGGCGGTGCAGGATGTGGTGGCTGCTGCGATCGGCGGGCGCGATGCGGGCATGATCTTCGAGGGGGATCGGCGCTTTGCGGTGACGATCCGGCTCGACGATACGCAGCGGGCCGATATCGAGGCGGTGGGGCAGATTCCCGTGCCGACGCCTGATGGCGCCTTCGTGTCGCTGGCAAGCGTGGCGGAGATCGCGGTGACGACTGGTCCCAACCAGATCAGCCGCGAAAATGGCAAGCGCCGCATCGTCGTGCAGGCCAATGTGCGCGGGCGCGACGTCGCGAGCGTGGTGGCGGATGCACAGGCGGAGATCGCATCCGATATGCGCTTGCCGGCGGGGGCCTATCTCGAATGGGGTGGGCAGTTCGAAAATCTGGCGTCTGCGCGGGATCGGCTGTTGCTGGTGGTGCCTGCCTGTTTCGTGCTGATTTTGCTGCTGCTCTACGGAGCATTGGGCAATGTGCGGGACGCGATGATCGTCTTTACCGGCGTGCCGTTGGCGCTGGTGGGGGGCGTGCTGGCGCTGTTCCTGCGGGGCATGCCCTTTTCCGTATCGGCGGCGGTGGGCTTCATCGCGCTGTCGGGCATTGCGGTGCTCAACGGGCTGGTGATGGTCACGGCTATCCAGGAGCTGATCGGGCAGGGCATGGAGCGGGCGCGGGCGGCCGAGCAGGGGGCGATGCGTCGCCTGCGGCCGGTGGTGATGACCGCGCTGGTCGCATCGCTCGGCTTCGTGCCGATGGCGCTGGCGACCGGGTCGGGGGCGGAGGTGCAGAAGCCGCTGGCGACGGTGGTGATCGGCGGGCTGGTGTCGGCGACGCTGCTGACCCTGTTCGTGCTGCCGACGCTTTATGCGCGCTTTGGCGGGCGGCGGGCTTCGAGTGTGACGACATTGTTCAAACCCGTTCGTCCTGAGTAGTCATTGAGCGAAGTCGAGATGACGTATCGAAGGATTGGGCCAGACGCAGATGCTTCGATACGAGCCTTCGACAAGCTCAGTCTCTACTCAGCACGAACGGACTTTGCGTAATCTACAAGTCATAACGGCTAATGCCAAAACAGGGGGCGGTGGTGCCGCCCCCTGTCGCGTTCAGGCATCGACCGACACGACGCCGCGCCGTATCTGGTCGAGTTCGATGCTTTCGAACAAGGCCTGGAAATTACCGTTGCCGAAACCGTCATTGCCCTTGCGCTGGATGATTTCGAAGAAGATCGGGCCGAACATATTTTCGGTGAAGATCTGTAGCAAGATGCCCTCTCCCGTCTCTACGCTGCCGTCGATCAGGATGCGGTTGGCGCGCAGCCGGTCGAGATCCTCGCCATGGCCGGGGACGCGGCTGTCGACCAGGTCGTAATAGGTCTCGATCGTATCCTGCAACCGCACGCCGCGCGCCCGCAATTTCTCGACCGTGTCGTAGATATTGTCGGTGGTGAGGGCGAGATGCTGGATGCCCTCGCCATGATAGTCGCGGATGAACTCCTCGATCTGGCTGTTATCGTCCTGGCTCTCGTTCAGCGGGATGCGGATCGCCCGGTCGGGCGCGATCATCGCCTGGCTGGTGAGGCCGGTTGCCTTGCCCTTGATGTCGAAGAATTTCTGCTCCTCGAAACCAAAGAGGGTGCGGTAGAATTCGCTCCACACCTGCATCTGACCGCGCCGGACATTGTGGGTCAGATGGTCGAGCAGGTCGAGCCCGACATTATTCTGCGCCTCCGCTTCCCGCCAGCCGGCGAATTCGGCCCAGTCGGCATAGGGGTCTTGGCCATCGGGCATGAAATAGAGATAGGAGCCGCCGATGCCCTGGATCACCGTGTCATCCTCTTCGGTCGCCTGCGCGCCATGGTCGAGCGCCCAGCGCATCGCGGCCTGCGGATCGGCAACGCGGAAGGCCATGGCGCTGGCGGAGGGACCATGGACCCCGCGAAAGGCAGCGACGCGTCCGGCATCGTCGCGGTTGAGCATCAGGTTGATGCGGCCCTGCTTGTAGCGGGTGATATTCTTGGTCGGATGACGGTGCGTCGGCACGAAGCCCAGTTGCTCGAATTGCGCCGCCATCGCCGCCGGATCGGGCGAGGTGAATTCGGCGAATTCAAAGCCGTTGAGGCCCAGGGGATTGTCGATCGTCGCGGTCATTGCGGCTCCTCTTCCTTTTTTATCTTGGCATAGGCCTGCGTGCCGCGGGTGAAGACCCGGTCGGTCGGCAGGATGGTGTCGGTGTCGAGATCGGGCAGGCCGTCCAATTGGGCGTAGAGCGGGGCGAAGTCGGTCTCGACCGTCTGGCGCAGCAGATCCTCGAAACTGTCGATGACGAAATAGCTCTGCTGATAATCGTCGATGCGGTAGCGGGTGCGCATCAGCCGCTTGAGATCGAAGCCCAGCCGGTTGGGGGAGGGATCGTCCAGGGCGTAGATGGACTCGCCGTGGGACGACACGATGCCCGCGCCATAAAGTTTGAGGTCGTCGCCCTGGCGGAGCAGGCCGAACTCCACGGTGTACCAATAGAGCCGGGCCAGCCGGTCGATCGCCCCCAGACCATCAGCGCGCAGGCCGCCCTGGCCATAGGCCTGCATATAGTCGGCGAAGGCGGGGTTGGCGAGCAGGGGGACGTGGCCGAAGACGTCGTGGAAAATGTCGGGTTCGGACAGATAATCGATCTGGTCGGGCGTGCGCAGGAAGCGCCCGGCGACGAAGCGGCGATTGGCGAGATGGTCGAAGAACAGCCGGTCGGGGACGAGGCCGGGGACGGCGACGACCTGCCAGCCGGTCAGCTTCATCAGCCGTTCGGATAGCTCATCGAAATCGGGGATGCCCGGCCGAGTCATCCGCAGCACGTCCAGACCGTCCATGAACTCCGCCACGGCGCGGTCGGGGAGCATCTGCGCCTGACGGGCGAACAGTCGGTCCCACAGCGCATGTTCCTGCGGCGTGTAGGCGGCCCAATCCTGCGGGATCGTCCAATCCTCGGCGGTGCCTTGCGGGCGCTCTATGTCGTTTTGGGCCATGACGACAATATTGCATGGGTCAAGTGAAAAAGGGTTTCAATATCCTGCTTTGCCGCGCAATATCGGACATGATCTCATCATATATGGGCCAGATATGAAACAGGAATATCAGATCGATGCGATCGACCGGCGGATCATCGCCATATTGCAGGCCGACGCCGCCATTCCCCATGCGCAACTGGCCGAACAGGTCGGCGCATCGACCGCGTCCTGCTGGCGCCGGATCAAGGCGCTGGAGGCGGCGGGGGTGTTGACCCGTGCGGTGCGGCTGGTCGATCCCGCCAAGGTCGATCGCGGGGTCAATGTGCTGTGCAATATCCGCATGCGCAGCCACGCCCGCGAACCGCGCAGCGCTTTCGAAGCCTTTGTCGATGCCTGCCCGGAAATCGTCGAATGCTTTTCCATGTCCGGCGAGTGGGACTATCTGTTGCGGGTCGTGGTGGCGGACGTCGCCGATTATAACCAGTTTTTGATGCACACTTTGTTGGCCCAGCCGACGGTGGCGGGGGCCGCGTCGCATTTTGCGCTGTCGACCACCAAATATACCACCGCCTTGCCGGTGTGACACATCAGGCGATCGCCATCTCGCCCATCCACGCGCCGAAGGAGGCGCGGGCGCGGGAGGTGTAGGCTTCCTTGCGCTGCTTTTTCTTCACATCGTCGAGCGTCGGAAACAGGCCGAAATTGACGTTCATCGGCTGATAGTCGGCCGTCGCGACATTGCCCGTTACATGGCCGAGCAGCGCGCCGAGCGCCGTGTCGGCGGGCGGGGGCGTCAGCGTATGGCCCAGTAGTTCGGCCGCGGCGAAGCGCCCGGCGATGAGGCCGATCGCTGCGCTTTCGACATAGCCTTCGCACCCCGTCATCTGCCCGGCGAAGCGGATATGCGGGGCGCTTTTGAGACGCAGCGTCGCGTCGAGCAGCTTTGGCGACTGGATGAAGGTGTTGCGATGCAGTCCGCCCAGCCGCGCGAACTCGGCGTTCCGCAGGCCGGGGATGGTGCGGAACAGTTCGACCTGCGCGCCATGTTTCAGCTTGGTCTGGAAACCGACCATGTTCCATAGCGTGCCGGACGCATTATCCTGCCGCAACTGCACCACGGCATAGGGCCAGCGGCCGGTGCGCGGATTGTCCAGCCCCATCGGCTTCATCGGCCCATGGCGCAGCGTTTCCGGCCCGCGCGAGGCCATCACCTCGATCGGCATGCAGCCTTCGAAATAGGGGGTGCTGGCCTCCCACTCCTTGAACTCGGTCTTTTCGCCATCGAGCAGCCCCTGGACGAAGGCCTGATATTGGTCCTTGTCCATCGGGCAGTTGATATAATCCTTCCCCTCGCCGCCGCCGGGGCCGATCTTGTCCCAGCGATTGGCCATCCAGCACTGGTCCATGTCGATACTGTCATGGTGGATGACCGGCGCGATCGCGTCGA
>NZ_JPPQ01000069.1:3138964-3142148 GCF_000743655.1 Sphingobium sp. ba1 | reverse complement strand
TAACTTACGCCACGTCCGCCAACCCCATCCCATGCCGCCGGTGAATAAGACGGGCTAAGGGTGGATTTGAGAAGGGCAGCTTTTGGAGAGATGGCTGGGGATAGCAGATGCTGCGCGGTCTAAAAACGCTCGACAACAAACACCCAACAGGGGGCGTTCGACCTTACCTTCGCCTACGAATGCGGTCGCGGACAGAATAGAAGCAGAGACTGACGACCATTACACCGAACCCAACCGCGAAAACGCTGATGGCTATCGACCAACACTGCGCGCTGAGCACAAAGGGTCGGCCGTAAAGCAGGTTAGCGGTCACGTTGAGAAAAACGCCAGCGAGGGCAAATAGGACTCCGACCATAGCGACAAACTTGGTGATCATGGCCTCCTTCATTTTCATGCAGCGCTGGGCAAAGATAGCATCTACGTCCGTTTTTCACCAGATTTGATCAGTCAGCCTTCGATCTATCATCTGAATGAGTGACCGGTTTCAAGGATGCGGCTGATCTGGCGGAGTGACCAAAAATGGTCGTCCAATACCATTCCTCCTTCGGGGTGACGATTAAGGCGACGTCCCCCTTCGTCATCCTCTCCTGGCAGGGGAGGTGGCTGGCCGCAGGCCAGACGGAGGGGTGTCACGCTCTCAATAAGGTGACGCCCTTACACCGCTTCCAGTGTCCCTTTGCCGGATGCATTGCGCGGCTCTGCGCGACACTGGGAAAACAGCTACAAACCCGCAGCCCTGCGCGTCAGCAACGCCAGTTCGCCAAACAACACTTCATCCACCGCCTTGAAGTTAAAGCAAGTCTTCCCCTGCCGCCGCTTGGCCAACCCAGGCGAGACACTCTCCGACAAGGCCGCATCGGTATAAAGCGGCATCAGATGATAGGCGACATAGCTTTTCTTGATCGTCACCGTCCCGAACCAGCCCGGCTGCCCGGTCTTGGGATCGACGGTAGCAGTGCGCACGACCAGATCGCCCGCTTCATCCTTCGCCAACACCTGCCCCGGCGCATTGTCCAGCATGACGGCGCGCAACCGCGCATGGATGTCATCGAACGCTTCCATGATGCCCCTCCCCCGATCAACAAGAAAAAGGGCGCCACCTTGCGGCAGCGCCCATTCTTTCAAATCCTCACCGCTTACGCCCCGGCAGGAGACGGATCGCCGAACGGCCCCTTGCGCTTGCGCGTCTTGGGGATGGACGATCCGGCCGCCGGCATGACCGAAGGCTTGATCGTGGTCCCGTCGTCGCGGGTGATCTCGCCCTTTTCGAGCAGCGCCTTGATCTCGTCGCCGCTCAGCGTCTCATATTCCAGCAGCGCATTGGCCAGCAAATGCAGTTGGTCCTCATGGCCCGTCAGCAATTCCTGCGCACGGGCATAGCCCTGTTCCACCAGCCCGCGAATTTCCGCGTCGATCAGCTTGGCGGTCTCGTCCGACATATGGACGCGCTGGCTCTGCGAATAGCCAAGGAACGTCTCGCCCTGCTGCTCTTCATATTGCAGCGGCCCCAGCTTGTCGGACATGCCCCATTGGGTGACCATGTCGCGCGCCAGCTTGGTGGCGTACTGGATGTCGCCCGACGCACCGCTCGACACCTTGTCATAGCCGAAGATGATTTCCTCGGCGACGCGGCCACCCATGGCAACGGCCATGTTCGCATGCATCTTGTCGCGGTGATAGCTGTAGCTGTCGCGTTCGGGCAGGCGCATCACCATGCCCAGCGCACGGCCGCGCGGGATGATCGTTGCCTTGTGGATCGGGTCCGACGCCGGTTCATGCACGGCGATGATCGCATGGCCCGCCTCATGATAGGCGGTCATCTTCTTCTCATCATCGGTCATGACCATGGAGCGACGTTCCGCGCCCATCATCACCTTGTCCTTGGCCGATTCGAACTCGGACATGGCGACCAGCCGCTTGCCCCGCCGCGCCGCCATCAGCGCCGCTTCGTTGACCAGGTTGGCGAGGTCCGCGCCGGAGAAGCCGGGCGTGCCACGCGCGATCGTGCGCGGCTCGACGTCGGGTGCCAGCGGCACCTTCTTCATATGCACGGCCAGGATCTTCTCGCGGCCTTCGATATCGGGACGGGGCACCACGACCTGACGGTCGAAGCGGCCCGGCCGCAGCAGCGCGGGGTCCAGCACGTCGGGACGGTTGGTGGCCGCGACGATGATGATGCCTTCATTGGCCTCAAAACCGTCCATCTCGACCAGCAATTGGTTCAGCGTCTGCTCGCGCTCGTCATTGCCATTGCCCAGGCCCGCGCCACGATGGCGACCGACCGCGTCGATTTCATCGATGAAGACGATGCAGGGCGCATTCTTCTTGGCCTGTTCGAACATGTCGCGCACGCGGCTTGCGCCCACGCCGACGAACATTTCGACAAAGTCCGAGCCGGAGATGGTGAAGAAAGGCACGCCCGCCTCGCCCGCGATCGCGCGCGCCAGCAGCGTCTTGCCGGTGCCGGGCGAACCGACCAGCAACGCGCCCTTGGGTATCTTGCCACCCAGACGTGCAAACTTGGTCGGATCTTTGAGGAACTCGACGATTTCCTCCAGCTCCTCGCGCGCTTCATCAATGCCCGCGACGTCCTGGAAGGTGACCTTGCCATGCTTTTCGGTCAGCAGCTTGGCCTTGGACTTGCCAAAGCCCATCGCGCCGCCCGCGCCGCCACCCTTCTGCATCTGGCGCAACACGAAAAACGCGATGCCCAGGATCAGCAGGAACGGCAGCGACTGATAGACGAGGATCATCCAGAAGCTCGGCTGCGCTTCGGCCTGGCCTGAATATTTGACACCATTTTGGTCGAGCAGGCCGGTCAGCGCCGGATCGGCCACGGGCAGCGTCGCGAAGCGGTCTCCGTTGGCCAGAGTTCCGGTGATCTTGTCCGGCGCGATGGCGACGTCCTTGACCTGGCCTTCCTGCACTTTGGCGCGGAATTCCGAATAGGCGATCTCGCTGCCACCGGCCCCTGTCGGCCGTTCGAACATCGACACGAAAAGCAGCAGGGCGACGATCACCCCGGCCCATATCATGGCGCTCTTGATCCAGGGATTGGTCTGCGGGTCTTTCTCGTCGTTCATCTGCACTCTCTTTCACCCGCCAAGATAGGGCGCGTCCGCAAAAGCGCAAGCGCGCCCGGCGTGCGCAAATAGCGATCAGATAGGTCGCCGTCCGATAGGCG
>NZ_JPPQ01000069.1:3132780-3138954 GCF_000743655.1 Sphingobium sp. ba1 | reverse complement strand
CTCTTTCACCGGGCCATCATTCCCTTGCTTGGCAAAGGCGCGTTGCGTCCGCTATGCGTCACGCCATGCTGCTCCAGAACAATAGTCTCGCGCTGATTGGCAACACGCCGATGGTGCGCCTCACCGGCCCTTCCCAGGAAACGGGCTGCGACATCTTCGCCAAGTGCGAATTCGCCAACCCCGGCGCGTCGGTCAAGGACCGCGCCGCGCTGTTCATCGTCAATGATGCCGAGGAACGCGGGCTGTTGAAGCCGGGCGGCACGATCGTCGAGGGGACGGCGGGCAATACCGGCATTGGCCTGGCGCTCGTCGCCAATGCCAAGGGCTATAAGTCGATCATCGTCATGCCCGAAACCCAGAGCCGCGAGAAGATGGATACGCTGCGCGCGCTGGGCGCCGAATTGGTGACGGTGCCGGCCGCGCCTTATTCCAACCCCGGCCATTTCGTCCACACCTCGCGCCGTATGGCGGAAGAGACGGAAGGCGCGATCTGGGCCAACCAGTTCGACAATATCGCCAATCGCAAAGCCCATATCGTCGGTACGGCCGAAGAAATCTGGACCCAGATGGAGGGGCGGATCGACGGCTTCACCTGTGCGGCGGGAACCGGCGGGACGATCGCGGGCGTTGGCCTTGGCCTCAAGGCCAAGGATGAGGGCATCACCATCGCGCTCAGCGATCCGCACGGTGCGGCGCTGTTCAACTATTATGCCCATGGCGAATTGAAGGCCGAAGGATCGTCGGTCGCCGAAGGGATCGGGCAGGGGCGGATCACCGCCAATCTGGAAGGCGCGCCGATCGACACGCAGTTCCGCATTTCGGATGAGGAAGGGCTGGAATGGGTCCGCCGCTTGCTGAGCGAAGAGGGGCTGTGCCTTGGTCTGTCGTCGGGGATCAATGTCGCTGGCGCGGTGGCGCTGGCGCGGCAATTGGGGCCGGGCAAGCGGATCGTCACCATATTGTGCGACACCGGCTTCCGTTACCTCTCGACGCTCTATAATCGCCAGTGGCTCGAAGCGAAGGGGTTGACGGTCTTCCCTTGGCTCCCGCACAATGGCTGATGCGCCGACACGGGTCGCGGCGACAAACAGATGAGCAAGCCCATGGCTGAGACACCCCGCCGCGTGGAAGGGTTGCAGCGCGTCCAGATCGGCCTGACCGGACTGGCGGGCGTCGTGTTGCTGGTGGGCCTTGCCAATATCGTGATCGAAAAGGCGCGGGTGGACGATGCGGCGCTGCCGCCACCAGCGGTGCCGACGATGGCTAGCAATGCGGCCGTGTCGCCCAGAGACCCGCTTGCCGAACTGGGGGTACAGCCCGCGCCGGAGCAGGCACCTTTGGTCCCCGACCTTGAGCCCGACCCCAATTTGCGTAATCCCATGGATCGCGACCCCGCGCAGCCGTCGCGCTGACGCCGATGCACAGGGTCAGGGGAAGCCGCCCATGATGGCGGCGCTAAAGCGAGTCCTGATCCTGTGGCTGCCGGGCCTTGCGATTTTGCTCGCGGGACTACAGCGCGCCTTTGCGACCGGACAGACCGACCCATGGGATTGGGCCTGGCCCGCGCTGGCGGTGATGGCGGCGATGGGGCTGTTGCTGGCAAGGCAGGGATGGCCGCTGCTGGCCTGGACTATGGGCGCCGTCGTGTCCGCTTTGCTCTTTTGCGGGGTCGCGGCGGGGCGGTGGCCTGACCCTGTAGCGGCGACCGGCTTGATCCTGGTTGCATCATCAGCGGCGTTTGGTGGTGCATTGGTCCGGCAGGGTGCGCCATTGCGCGCAAAACGCGTGGCCGGTGGCATTGCCTTGCTGGCTCTGGCGGCCCTGTTGGCGTGGCGCGGCCCGGCGCAACCGATCGAACCTGTCGTCGATCGCCCGGCCCTGGCGGTCATCACCGCCCTGCCTTTGTTCTGGGATGCGCAGGGACGGGCCGATGCGGCGATCGTCACCGTGCTGCGTACCCGTTTCACCGTCCAGCCGATCGATGATGCACAGCAATTGGAGCTGTCGCGTGCGCGCCTGCTGCTGCTCGTCCAGCCGCGCGCGATGACGCCCGAAGCCTTGGTGGCGGTCGATCGCTGGGTGCGGGGCGGGGGCAGGGCGGTGGTGCTGGCCGATCCGTTGCTGCGCTGGCCGTCCGACCTGCCCATGGGCGACCGTCGCCGCGCGCCCGCCACCAGCTTGTTGGAGCCGTTGCTGGGCCATTGGGGCTTTGCGTTCGATCGCATCGAGGACGGGGAGCGGCGCTGGTTCCTGCCGGATGGCGCCCTTCTCACCCTGTCGGGCGCGCAGATGGCGGAGGGCGGAGACCTGGTGCAGCGCAAGCGGATCGGCCGGGGTGAGGTCGTGCTGCTGGGCGATGCGGACCTGATCGATGATCGGCTGTGGCTTGCCGATCCCGCCCGGCCGCTCGACCCCCGCGTCTGGAGCGCCGACACGCCCGCGCGCATTGCGCAATGGTTGGGCGCAGCGATCCCCGACGACAGGCGCTGGATGCGCGAAGGGGCGGATGTGGTCGCGGCGCTGCGCTGGGCGATTCTGGCTGGGCTGGGCTGGGCCGTGATGGGTGCGGGGCTGTTGCGCGGGGTCAGGCCGGGCGGCGGCACGAGAACAAAGAAGGTATATCCCGAAGGAGAAGCGCCAGAAAGCGGTTGATCCCATTTTTGACCGGGTTTTCCCGGTAAATCCCGAAAATTCCCTTTGCAGCCCAGCCCATGCTTGATAGGTAATCTCGCATTGGGGTTCATCAGGCGTTGATCAGTCCTGTGCATCGGGATTCGCGATCGCGGTTCCGTGGGCAGGAAATCTGTGCCCCATGGAAAAGGGGCCGCTAGTCGCCGTGTCGGACGCAATTCTCTATTCAGGCAACGCAATCAGCGTCGCGGACGGCAAAGGCCGGTTCGTGCTGCCTCTGGAGATGCGCAAGCAGGTCAAGCAGGCCAGCGGCGGCGAGAACCGGCTGTGCCTGTCGATCCACATGGCCAATGGCTGCGCCACTGGTTTTGGCCTGTCGCATAAGCAGTTCCTGTTCGATGAAGTCGCCGAACTGGAACGGCTGGCGCGTGAGGCGAACCGCCCCTTCAACGGCGATCTGGAGCGTGAAAACCGCCTGAGCATGATCGAAGACGTGAATTTCGACGATGGCGGCCGCTTCTTCCTGCACCCCGATATCAAGGAAGAAGTGGGCATCACCGACGCGGTCGTATTTCTGGGCGTAGGCCTCTATTTCCAGCTCTGGGATCCCAAGGCGCTGGTCGCCAGCCCCGATCGTCCGGCAGTCATCCGCAACAAGGCAAAGCGCTGGCTCGATGCGCGCGCGGCAGAGGGCGGCAAGTGACCGAGACCGTTCCGCATATCCCCGTGCTGCTGGATGAAGTGTTGGACGCCCTGGCCATCGCGCCGGGCGAAACCCATGTCGATGGCACGTTCGGCGCGGGTGGCTATTCGCGCGCCATGGCGGGCAAGGGTGCGCGCGTCATCGCCTTCGATCGCGACCCCGATGCGATCCGCGAAGGCCAGGACGTCGCGGCGGCGAACGACATATTGCTGATCGCGGGCGAGTTTTCGCGGATGCGCGAATTGCTGGCCGAACAGGGCATCGAGAAGGTGTCGGGCCTGACGCTCGATATCGGCGTATCCTCGATGCAGCTCGACCGGGCCGATCGCGGCTTTTCCTTTCAGGCTGACGGTCCGCTCGACATGACGATGAGCCAGGCGGGCATGAACGCTGCCGATTTCCTGAACGAAGCGGCCGAAGAAGAGATTGCCGACGTCATCTATCGCTATGGCGACGAGCCGCGGTCGCGCCGGGTCGCCCGCGGGATCGTGATGGCGCGTCCGCTGGAGCGCACGGCGCAGCTTGCCAGCGTCGTGCGCCGCGCGTTGGGCCACAAGCCGCATGACAAGAAAGACCCCGCGACCCGCACGTTCCAGGCGATCCGCATTCATGTGAATCGCGAATTGGAGGAACTGGAGCGCGGGCTGGAAGCGGCCGAAGCGCTGCTGGAGGAGGGCGGTCGCCTGGCGATCGTCACCTTCCACAGCCTGGAGGACCGCATCGTCAAACAGTTCCTGCGCAATCGCAGCGGGGGCGAGGGGGGCGGATCGCGCCATATGCCCGAAAAGCAGGCGAGCGCTGCGCCGACCTTTGCCAAGCCGGCCAAGGCGGTGCGGGCCGGTGAAGCGGAGTTGGCGCGCAACCCCCGCGCCCGATCCGCCACTTTGCGCAGCGCCGTCCGCACCGCTGCCCCCGTTGCCCAATCCCCCGTTATCCCGTCCGCCCGGAGTGCCCGTCCATGATCGCCGTCAAGAGGTTGCAGAGCCTGATCTGGGTGATCCTGGTCGCGCTGGGCGCGCTGGGGGCCTATATGGTGTCGCTCAAGGTCGCGACCGAGCGCAACGAACTGATGCGAGTGCGTGCGCAGATTGCGCGGACGCAGGGTGAGATCCGTTACCTGGAAACGGAATTCAGCGCGCGCGCTTCGATGCGGCAGCTGGAAAGCTGGAACCAGCATGATTTCATGTATGGCACGCCGACCGCCGGACAATATCTGGCGGGCGAGCTCGCACTGGCGCAACTGGACGGGGTGCAGCCCAATGGCCCGGACTATGTCGCCCCGCCCGTGATGGTAGCGATGGTGGAGACCCCCGCCGACCTGCCTTCCGCGCCGCAGGCTGCGCCCGCCAGCCCCGCCGCGACCCAGATCCGCAGCGACATCGCCGTCATTCGCGAGGCGCATGCCGCCGACAATGTCGAGAAGCTGGCCAAGGCCGCGCCAGCGCGCACGCCTGCGGTGCAGGCCAAGGTCGATGCCGATGTGTCGAAGCCCAATCCGGTCGCGCGCAAGGCGGAACGGATGGCGATGCTCGACGCCAAGCTGCTGGATGACAGCACGTTGGGCGATTTGAGCGCCAAGGCGGCGCGCGAACGCAAGAAGGGGGCGCGCTGATGGCCACGATCATCGTCCAGCCCGGCCATGCCCGTGTCGGGCGGCAGCGCGTCAGCCTGACCGCCGTTGCGCATAACCGGCTGATGCTGTTGCTGATCCTGTTCATGCTCATCACGATGATCGTGATCGGGCGGCTGTTCTGGGTCGGCATCTTCACGCAGAGCGGCCAGGGCGACGATGCGCTGTCGGCTTTCCTGCCCGCGCGCGCCGATATCGTCGATCGCAACGGGGTGCCGCTGGCGCGGACGATGGATGCCTATTCGGTGGCGGTGCGCCCGTCCAAGCTGATCGGCGAACCCGCTGAACTGGCGCGCAAGCTGCACGAGATATTCCCCGACGAAGCCGAGGCGGTCTTCTACAAGAAGCTGACCGGCAAGGGCTGGGCCTATCTGCGCCGTCGGGCGCTGCCCGAACAGGTGGCGGCAGTGAATGCGCTGGGCGAAATCGGCATCGAATTTCCGCGCGAGAAGGAACGCCTTTATCCGCAGCGGACGCTGGCGGCACATGTTCTGGGCTTTGCCCCTGACAGCAATGGCGTCGGCGGGATGGGCGTCGAATCGGCGTTTAACGACCGGCTGACCGACGCGACGCTGCGCGGCCAGCCCTTCGCCATTTCGATCGACAGCCGGGTGCAGGGCGCGCTGGAAAGCGAGCTGTACGCGCAGATGGTGTCGCAGCGTGCCCGTGGCGCAGGCGGGATCATCCTGGACGTCAACACCGGCGAAGTGATCGCCATGGCATCCATCCCGGTGTTCGATCCCAACAAGCTGCAAAATTATGCGGGTAAGAGCTGCAGCCAGTCGCCGCTGTGCAACCAGATCGTGCAGGCGCGCTACGAGCTGGGGTCGACCTTCAAGCCGCTGTCGATCGCCGCCGCCATGGACAAGGGCGTCGTAACGTCGATGAGCAAGCGCTATGATGCGACCGCGCCGATCGCCATCGCTGGGTTCCGCATCAAGGACGATCACGCCATGGGGCGGTGGATCAACGTGCCGGAAACATTGGTCCATAGTTCCAACATCGCAACCGCGCGCATCGCCGACGAACTGGGGGCGGCCCCGTTGCAGGACTTGTTCCGCGCCCTGCATTTCGACCAGCGCGCGCCGATCGAGCTGAAAGAGCGCGCCGGGACGCTGTGGCCCGCCAATTGGGGACGGATCACGACGATGACCGTGTCCTATGGCCATGGCATCGCGGTGACGCCGCTGCACTTGGCCAGTGCCTATGC
>NZ_JPPQ01000069.1:3127610-3132770 GCF_000743655.1 Sphingobium sp. ba1 | reverse complement strand
ATGACCGTGGCCGTGACAAGCGATCCATGGCCAGCCGGTATCGCGCAGTTCCTAACGCTCAAATCCGACCGCCTCACCCCTCTCGGCCTCACCCTCAGAGCCTACCTGGAGAAGACGCATGGTTGATGGGGCAAAGCGCAAAGCCAAACGCTACAGGACACCGACTGCCAAGGCGGGCGAAATCAAGATCGTCTATGGGCGACCCGACCGCTATAACAACCCAGACCTTTGCGTCGCTTGGGGGCCGGGCACTGACATGAGATGCACTGCCAGCCTGATGATGCACGCCATCACCGAAAAGACGCTTCGCCCTAAGTTCCCTGGCCCCGGCTATGATTACGAACCATCCTTGGTCGATGAACTGGAAGCGCGCGGATTCGATATCACCACCCTGCGCATATCCATCATGAAGAAGGAACCCCAATCATGACCGCTGATATTTTGAACGACTTGGCGGCGCGGGTGGAAGCGGGCAACGTCATCTTGCGAATGCGTATCAAGTATGAAGCGCGGGCAAAAGATGTCAGGTTGCATCGACGGGAAAGGTCACGGTGCAGTCATTACGTGCAGGCTCTTGATGAGGTTGCCGCAGCCATCGCAAAGGAGAATGAGGGTGGTTGATTTGGTGGGCGGGAGTGGTGCATAGTCCTACCGACGCGGCTTGGTTTGCAGCATGTGCGGTCAACGCAGATGAGGATGCCCGTGAGGATTCCTGATAGGCCGCGTCACCTAATCCCCAAAAATAATCGCACCACCAACAATCCCCCTTGCACATACGCTAATCTGCGTATATATGATGTGCATCGGCCCAGCAGGTCGAAAGCGCGCCTCGGCTGATCAGGGGCGGAGAATGAAGATGGCACAATATGCAATCGCTACCGTCGCCGGTATCAAAGGCACCTGCACGATCGAGGGTAGCACGCGCTGCCAAACGACTGGACGCCTCGCTTACAAGGTCCGCTACTATGACCGCGCAGGCCCATACCAGAACACGGTTGATCTGTTCGAAGATGATGTCAATCTGGTTTCCCATCGACCCGCGCCGCTGAACTGAAATGACCAACCACCCGAACCGCGCCAACGTCGATCGCAGCCTTGCCGACGCGGTGCGAGACTATCGCGCCCGTCATGGGATGACGCAACGCGCGCTTGCTGAATCCTGGGGCGTTCCGCCGCGCACAGTCGAAAAGTGGGAGGATAGCGGAGGCGTATCGTCCATGTCCCGCGTGCTGGTTGCTTGCCTCGACCGGCTGTAGCCTACCGCGCCAGCAACGGAGCCGGACAAAAATTCGCTGCCGCCTGCTCAGCAATCCGCAGCGCCGTTCACGCATTGGCGCAGGTGGCATGGTCGCGCATGGTTGCGCAGCCGGTGAGCAGGAGTAGGGGGATGAGGCGGATCATGGCTGCTGAATCGGCATAAACGACAGGTCAATGAAGCAATCGCCGAACTCGACGCTGAGCGTGTATACCAGCCTGCCATGATGCTTGGTTTCCGGCTCACCGATCTGCCGAATAGCGAACTCAGCGCAAATGGCGGCTACTACGGCCTTAGGCTCGGACGGGGTTTCTATCCAAGGAATGCAGGCCACATCGAAGTCGCGCGCCATGGACCCGTGGACCGCCATCGCATATCCATGCTGGCGCGCAATTTCGGTTAGCGCAGGATACATTGCAGCGTAGGCCGGGGCGAATGTTGCAGGCTTCATCGTATATCCTTCCAGATTGCACATGCGGCGATGACGATCAGGCCCACCACGGTTGCCGCGCCCAGGATGAAGCCGGATCCTATTGCGGTGGCGATGGCGATCATGGCTTTTGCGCCATGTGCCGGGTCTTGATCTGCCCCCAGATGAGCGGGACAGCGACCAAGGCCACGGCACCCAACATTTCGACCGTATCGCCGTCCAGCCAGCCTTTGCCGATCGCATAGCCGCCGATGATAAGCACGATCTGGCGAACGCCAGCCGCGATTTGGGTTGTCGTTACGTCGCTCATTTCGCCCTGTCTCCCGTCTTGCGTTCCAGCCAATCAACGAAGTCGCCCACGGTCTTGCCGGAAAGGATCGAGGGGTTTGCCTTGGTCGCCGCTGCACCGGCCAGCGTGTCGGCGCGGGCAGTCAGGGGAGCGGCAAGGATCGCCCCGGCAGTAACCGGCCCAAGGAAGTGCGCGGCATAGAGCGTCGCCTTGTTGATGGGCACGCCACGGGAGCGCAGATAGGCAGCGTTCTTCGCGGTGAATGACTTGGCGCGGGCAAGCTGCTCCGCTTCCGATGGACGCAACCCGCCGAACGCCGGCCGCAGCGTTGGCCCCCATTTTCCACCTTCGCCGATCCATGTGGACCGGATGAACTGGTAGAGGCCCGACGCGCTGGACGATGCCGCCTGGATATAAGGCTGGTTGCCGCTTTCGATCTTGGCCAGCATCGGCCAGTAATCCTCCGGCATCCCATCGCTTCGCGCAGGCTTCGGAGGCGCCAGCTTGTCGAGCATGGCGATCGTGTCGCGGCCTGCCCAGCCATCAACCGGCGTTAGGCCGGTGCGCTCCTGAAACAGGCGGACGAAGGCGTCATCTTCTATGGCGGTCATCACAATTTCCCCAGCTTCTCTTCCATGTCGGCAGGCACATGGAGGTGGATTGGAAACGCATCGCCCAAGATCGCGCGCACCTGCTGCAACTCCGGGCTGTTTGGCTCCTGTCGAAATTCCTTGGCGATCAGGATGTTGACCGCGATGGTGAGGCGGCTCATCTTTTCTTCGAGCAGATCCAGCCTGACGTTCAGTGTCTGCACCTTTTCCGATTCTTCCCTGTTGGCCCGCGAGAGGCGCTCCTGTCGGCGCTCGTCGCGCTTGCCCCACCATTCCAGCAGCCATTTCAGGCCAGCGCCGCACGCGACAAGGCCCCCACCTCCCAGCAGCCATTGCGCGGTGGTTGGTTCGTCGGTCATGGCTAGATCGTGATGCCGCGACGCGCGTAGAAGGTCCGCACGAAGTCATAGACCGTGGCCAATTCAGCATCGGAGAGCGCGCGCGAGTAGATGATCGCTGCATAGATATCCACGATGCCATCCGACCCCGCGTTATATTGCGAACCGATGCGGTATGGTTGCCCCAGCATTGCCGGTAGGGCGCTTGGCGTGCTCCCGGCCAAAGTGGTGCCCATGATCTTCGCGCGACGCCTGCCATCAGCTTCGCACCAACCAACATGCATCTGTGCGCCAGCAACCGAAGCATCAAATTCAGCCGTAGATGCAAAAACCACTGTGTTCGCACCGGCGTTGTTGCCTGCCTGCTGTGCGGTGAGGCGCATGAGATTATTGCCTTCGACAGCATCGTTGAAGTAAATCCCCGCCCCGGTTGTCACTATGCCGGTCTGCGAAATAGAGTTGGTGTTGGAAATGATCGGTGCATTGCCAGCATCGGGCATCACTGGCTTTGCAACTGCGATAAGGGTAAATTGCTCCGACGCGGCAGCCGCCGTCTGGATATAGTCGATCATCCCCTCGCAGCGGATATAGAAGTCGCCACCATCGGCGGAAGGATCGCCCCGAACGATGGCCGCTGGTTTTCCGCGCACCATATTCCGACGCGGATCGCTTGCCCCTCCGTAATAATTCCAGAACTCCAGGCCGGACGTTACCGGAGGGCGGATGACGCGCGCATAGGCGAAGGCGTCGGCGTTCGCATTGATGAGATCGACCATTTAGATTTCCTCCGCTTGGATGGACGCGGCCCAGCACCAATCGTCCAGATTATAGGGTTTTCCGATCAGCGCCGGGATGTTCGCAGCCGGGTCTTGACCGGCGTCAGGGATGAAGGTGTAGACTTCCGGCGCTACTTGCCGCGAGGGGCAGCGCAGGCAAATATATCCATTGCTATTGGGCTTAGTGCCAAACTGGACGAGGGGGGGGTCCAACAGCGCTCCCGCTGGCATCGCAGCGATCGTCATCGCGCCGACCAACCGCACATTTTCGAGATCAACCGTGTCTGCGCCGACCTTTGCACTGATCCCGAAATCATCGAGGTCCACTTGCGTAAAGCCGTCCCATGGCTGGCCAGAAACAACAGGCCCGCCGGTTGAGCAAAGATCAATGATCACCTCGCCCGTTGCGGCCTCCCATGTGGCGCGACGCGGATAGACGATATTGGGGCGGCGACCATGGACGAGAACTTGCGACCAAGCGCGCCCCTCATACTGGCCTAGCCAGCGATAGCCGTTGTTGTCGGGATGCGCGCTGGTGACATTGACCACTGGAAAATTCGGGGTGACGGGGAAAAAACCGTCCACCTCTGTAACCAGTCGAAGTTGCGCAGTTCCTACATGTAGGTTGGTCGAACTGGTTGTCATCAACCGTCCGCTAGTTTGCGAAATAAAGAACGCAGGCGGCTTCTGGCCGTTGGCAAAAATCGCCTCAATGTCCGCGTTTATGTCATCACGAAGCTGCTGGACGCCCGCCATGTAGCTAGCCACGTCAGGATGGTCGCCGCCCGTTCCATCGGCATAGTCCTGCTCGCCCTGCGTGTATTTGATCAGCGCGACGCTAAATTCTTTTCCCGCGAAGGTCGCATGATCGCGAATTTGTGTCAGGCCGCTGATGATCCGGTTGTAATATTCGGGCGATGCACCTTTGCTCAAGGATGCCAGCGATTGCCCGCCAACACCGCAAGAAAGCAGGATGAATGGCGTGGTCGCGTCCTCTTCCAGCCCTACCGACGCGAGCCATTGCTGCCGCAGCCAATAAGTCGCGCTGATCGCCGAGCCTTCGCCGGGGATCGAAGCATCAGGGCCAAGCGCTTCGAGCGCGGCGCTGTCCAGTATGGTTCCAGCGTCGTTGTGCGAGACCGCGCGCAGCGGATAGATCGCGCTGGAGGTCAGAGGTCCATAGGTGGTGCTAAAAGAATTGGTCGGGCGACATGCTTGCCCTAAAGAATAGACATGCTCGTCCGAATAGCTGGGTTGCGTGGTGGTGAGTGGCGGATAGCCGCGCGATGACCGGTCCGGCGACTGGCCATAGGTCAGGATGATATTGACCTTGCCGCGCACGATGCCCTGCACCATCGGCATCAGGTCATTCGAGCCTGCTGCCGCATAGGCCACGTTTGCAGCATCACGCGCCGCATAGACTGACTCTAGCGCGGCAACGTCCTCGCTTTCGACGCCCAG
>NZ_JPPQ01000069.1:3108109-3127600 GCF_000743655.1 Sphingobium sp. ba1 | reverse complement strand
CGGGGTGCTGGCCTGCATGGGGTGTGTTCTCATCTGGGGGAAGGCACTGATGCTGGGGGAGCCGCCGCTGGCGCGGGCGACGTTCGTGCAGGTCACGGGCGATGTCCTGTCGGTGCGTGCGGTTCCGGCGCAGCAGATGGTGCGGGCGATGCTGCGGCCGGTCGGCGCGCCGACCCTGCCGCAAGTCATCCGGGTCAATATCGCGGAGAGCGACGTGCCCGATGGGTTGGGCGAGGGTGCGCGGATTCGCTTTCGGGTGCGGTTGATGCCGCCAGCGCCGCCCAGCGTGCCGGGGGGCTATGATTTTGCCGCACGGGCCTATTTCCAGGGCATAGGCGCGACCGACAAGGCGCTGAAGCCGATCGAGATGGTGCGGCCTGCCACAGGTGCGCCGCGGCTGCGGGCGCGGTTGTTTACGCATATTGCCGGACAAGTAGACGATCCGGCGAAGGGCATCGCAATCGCACTGGCGACCGGCGATCAGGGGGCCATTGCCGAGGTGGATGCCGAAGCGATGCGCAATAGCGGGTTGGCGCATTTGTTGTCGATCAGTGGGTTGCATGTGACGGCGCTGATCGGGGCTGTCATCTTTCTGTTGATGCGGGTGATGGCGCTCAGCCGCCGGGCGGCGCTCAACTGGCCTTTGATGCTGATCGCGGCCACGGGGGGCGCGCTGGCGGGGGTCGGCTATACGTTGCTGACGGGGGCGGAGGTGCCGACTGTGCGGTCCTGCATCGCGGCGCTGCTGGTGCTGGGCGGTCTAGCGATGGGGCGGGATGCGATCACGCTGCGGCTGGTGGCGACGGGTGCGCTGATCGTGCTTATCATCTGGCCCGAAGCGCTGGTCGGGCCGAGCTTTCAGATGAGTTTTGCCGCCGTCACGGCGCTGGTGGCCTTGGCCGAACATAAGCGGTTCCGCGCCTTTGCCGCTGCGCGGGACGAGGCGCGTTGGCGCAAGACCGGCCGGATGCTGTTGGTGACATTGGCCACGGGCTTCGTCATCGAACTGGTGCTGATGCCGATTGCGCTGTTCCATTTTCACAAGGCGGGCATGTTGGGGGCCTTTGCCAATATAATCGCGATCCCGCTCACGACCTTTGTCGTGATGCCGCTGGAGGCGCTCGCCTTGCTGTTCGATGTGGTCGGGCTTGGCGCGCCTTTTTGGTGGTTGACGCAGCAGGCGCTGACGCTGTTACTGATGATCGCCCATGGGGTGTCGGCCAGTCCCTGGGCGACGATGTTGACGCCGTCGGTGCCGACGTTCGTTTTTGCGGGGATGATGGCGGGGCTGCTCTGGTGTTTGCTGTGGCGCAGCCGGTGGCGTTGGCTGGGCCTGGGGCCGGTGGTGGCGGGGGTCATCGCGATATTGCTGCTGTCGCCGCCCGACATATTGGTGACCGGCGATGGCCGCCATATTGCGGTGCGGACGCCTGATGGTCGCATGGCGATATTGCGTGCGGGGGCGGGCGATTATGTGCGCGATGTCTTGTCGGAAAGCGCGGGCTATGATGGTGCGCTGGAACCGATCGCGCGCTTGCCGCAGGCGCGTTGTTCGGATGATTTATGCGCGGTTGGGCTGATGGCGGGTGGTCGGCCGTGGCAGTTGCTCGTGACCCGCAGCAACATGCTGGTGGACCGCGCGACCTTCGCCCGCGACTGCGCGGCGGCGGATATCGTCATTGCCGATCGTGGCCTGCCGCGCTGGTGCCGCCCGCGTTGGCTCAAGATCGACCGTCGCCTATTGGCGCGAACCGGTGGCATGGCCATTGATCTGGACCATGCCACCATTCGCATCGTGCGCCAGCCGGGTGACGCGCATCCCTGGATCGCGCCCATCCCCAAGCGATCGCGCCGCTATGCTCCGTCTAAAACGCGCTCGTTCGATGCGCGGCCCCGGCCTCAATTATAGCGGCGGAGCAGTCCGGCCAGTTTGCCCTGGATCTGGACCTGGCGCGGGTCGTAGATTTGCGGCTCATAGGCGCTGTTGGCCGGGTCCAGCCGAACCCTCTGCCCTTCGCGGCGGAAATATTTGAGCGTGGCTTCATTTTCGTCGATCAGGGCGACGACGATCTGGCCCTCGCGCGCGACTTCGGTCCGCTGGATCAGCGCGAAGTCACCGTCGAGAATGCCGGCTTCCATCATCGAATCGCCGGACACTTCCAGCGCATAATGATCGCCCGCGCCGAGCAGCGCGGCGGGCACCGACAACATCGTCTGCCCTTCCATTGCTTCGATCGGGACGCCTGCTGCGATCCGGCCGTGCATCGGGATTTCGATGACGTCATTGGCGGCAATGAGTTGTGGTGCCGACACCTGCGGTTTGGGCGCAATGACCGGGGCCGGGATGCGGTGCATGGCATCGGGCAGCTTCAAGACTTCAAGCGCGCGCGCGCGGTTGGGCAGGCGGCGGATGAAGCCGCGTTCTTCGAGCGCATTGATCAGGCGATGAATGCCCGACTTGGAGCGCAGATCCAGCGCATCCTTCATCTCCTCGAAAGAGGGCGACACGCCGCCTTCTTCCAACCGGGTTTGAATGAAGCTCAGCAATTCCTGCTGTTTGGGCGTCAACATGGCTGCGGTCCTCCGTGGAACGTATAAGGAACGCATAGGAAACAGATGAAGGTTAGTCAAGCGCCGGGTGATCTAGGGCAGGGGCAGAATTTGCACCGTGTCGCCGGTGGCGGCGGGCGTTGAAGCGGCGGGGCGGCGGATCAGACAGTCGGCCAGGGCCATGGCGGCGGTGGCGGCGCTGTCCTGCGAGGTGACCGAGACGATGCCGCCTTCGCTGCGGAAGGCGCGGAGATAATCGTCGCGGTCGCCGGTGGCGGGGAGGGGGGAAGCGAGGCGAGCTTCGTGAAGGAGGGGGAGCGGAGCGCTTGCGCCCGCCATATGGCGGACCAAAGGCAGCAGGAACAGAGTGCCGGTGACGAAGGCCGAGACGGGGTTGCCGGGCAGGCCCAGGAACAGGGCGTCGCCAAGGCGTCCGGCCATCAGCGGCTTGCCAGGGCGCATGGCGATCTTCCAGAAATCGAGCGTACCGCCCGCTTGCGCGAAAGCGGGGCGGACCATGTCATGATCGCCGACCGATGCGCCGCCGGTCGAGACGATGATGTCGGCGTGACGCGCGCGATCAAGCGCTGTGACCATGGCGTCGAGATCGTCAGCGACGATGCCGAGGTCGATGACGTCGCAGGGCAAGGCGGCCAGCATGGCGGCGAGCATGGGGGCGTTGGAGGAGGGGAGCGCGCCCGGCGGGGTTGGTGCGCCTGGCGGGACCAGTTCGTCGCCGGTCGAGAGCAGCGCGACTTTGGGCCGCTGTCCGACGGGCAGGCAGCCATGGCCGCCCAGTATGGCCAGCGCGATCTGGGTCGGGCCTAGCCGCGAGCCCGCTTTGAGCAGGGGTGCGCCCTGCGTGAAGTCCGACGCGGTGGGGCGGACGTGGCGGCCGGAAGGGAGCGGGTCCGCGCTGGCGCTCAGGTGATCGCCGTCGCGGGTTGCGTTTTCCTGGATCAGGATGGCGTCGGCCCCTTCGGGCAAAGGCGCGCCGGTGAAGATGCGGCAGGCTTCGCCCGGCGCGAGCGGTGGCGGTGGCGTGCCGCCTGCGCTGCTGGTCGCGGTGACGCGCCAGGGGCCGGGCGCTTCGGCGGCGCGTATGGCATAGCCGTCCATGGCGCTGAGGTCGGCCCAGGGTTGAGCGCGCTGCGCGATGACATCGTGGGCGAGCCAGCGTCCGGCGCAGCACGTTACCGGCGCGTCCTCGACCGGCAGCCGGTTGGCCAGTGCGAACAGGCGGGCTTGCGCCTCCGTAACGGGCAGCAGGCTCATGGCCTATGCCAGTCGCCCGACTTGCCGCCGGTCTTGCTAAGCAAGCGTACGCCGTCGATCACCATCGCCTTGTCGATCGCCTTGGCCATATCGTAGATGGTGAGTAGGGCGACAGAGGCGGCTGTCAGTGCTTCCATCTCGACGCCGGTCTGGCCTGCGGTGCGGGCTGACGCGGTGACGCGGACGCCGGTGTCGTCCAGGTCGAAATCGATCGTCACGGCGCTGAGCGCGATCGGGTGGCAGAGCGGGATGAGATCGGCGGTGCGCTTGGCGGCCATGATGCCCGCGACCCGTGCGACGGCGAGGACATCGCCCTTCTTGACCAGGCCAGCGAGGATAGCGGCGGCCGCTTCCTGGCTCATGTCGATCCGCCCGTCCGCGACAGCTTCGCGCGCGGTCACGGTCTTGGCCGACACATCGACCATGCGCGCGGTGCCGTCGGGGTCGAGATGGGTGAGATCGCTCATGCGCCGGTCAGCAGATGGCGGGTGGCGGCTTCGACATCGGCCTGGCGCATCAATGTTTCCCCGACAAGGAAGCAGCGGACGCCATGGTCGGCCATGGCGGTGAGGTCGGCATGGCCGGTGAGGCCGCTTTCGGCGACGAAGGTGCAGCCTTCGGGGGCTTTCCCCACCAGTTCATAGGTGCGGGCGAAATCGACGGTGAAGTCGCGCAGGTCTCGGTTGTTGACGCCGATCAGGCGCGAGCGGAGTTTGAGCGCGCGGTCGAGTTCGGCTTCGTCATGCACTTCTATCAGGGCGTCCATGCCGAGGCCGAGCGCAGTGTCCTCTATCTCCGCCATCTGGCCGTCATCCAGGGCAGCGACGATGATGAGGATGGCGTCGGCGCCGAGCGCGCGGCTTTCGAGAATCTGCCAGGGATCTACGATAAAATCCTTGCGCAAGACCGGCAGCGCGCAGGCAGACCGGGCGGCCATCAGATAATCGTCATGACCCTGAAAATAGGGTTCGTCGGTCAGCACCGACAGACAGGCCGCGCCGCCCGCAGCATAGGCCTGGGCATGGGCGGGGGGA
Source organism: Sphingobium sp. ba1 (assembly GCF_000743655.1). Taxonomy (NCBI): domain Bacteria; kingdom Pseudomonadati; phylum Pseudomonadota; class Alphaproteobacteria; order Sphingomonadales; family Sphingobiaceae; genus Sphingobium; species Sphingobium sp. ba1. The sequence continues at coordinate 3,122,741 of NZ_JPPQ01000069.1, read as the reverse complement.
TCGAAATCTTCGCGGATCAGGCCCTTGGACGGGCTGGCCTTCTTGACCTCCGCGATCAGGCCGAAGCCGGAGCGGGCCGCATCGTCGAGTGCTTTGCGGAAGCCGCGTGGGGGCGTTTGTTCGCTGGCGCGGGCGTGGAGCGCGGCGATGCTGGTTACGGCTTTGCGTCGGGCAACATCTTCGCGCTTGAAATCGCAAATCTCGATCAGCTTGTTGGTCATGTATAGGCAATCCAGCAATTGAGCAGGGCGTTGGCGAGGCCGCGGTCGATCGTCTCGGCGGCTTCCTCGACGCCTTCGCGAAGGTCGGCAACGGCATCGGCGACGACAAGGGCGGCGGCGGCGTTGAGCAGCACCGCGTCGCGATAAGGGCCGGTCTCGCCCTGGAGCAGCGCGCGCAGGGCTGCGGCATTATGGGCTGCATCGCCGCCTCTGATGGCTTCGACCGGGTGGGTGGACAGGCCAAGCTCTGCGGCGGTGATGCGGTGCATCGCGATCAGGCGGTGGCCCGTGACTTCGGCCATGTCGTTGCCGCCCGCCAGCGAGAGTTCGTCCAGGCCTTCGTCGCCCGATACGATCATGGCCCGGTCGACGCCCAGTTCGGCCAGCGCCTCGGCATAGATGGGCACATAGGCCGGGCGGGCGATGCCGACGAGCTGGCGGCGGACCCCCGCCGGATTGGCGAGCGGTCCCATCAGGTTGAAGATGGTGCGCTCACCGATCGCCTTGCGAATGGGTCCGAGGCGCTTGAGCGCTGGGTGGTAGTTTTGGGCGAAGAGGAAGCCGATGCCCAAGTCCGCGAGCGTCGCTTCGGCGGTGGTGGCGGCATGGTCGAGGTTCAGGCCGAGGGCTTCGAGCGTATCGGCGGCTCCAGCCTTGGAGGAGGCGGCGCGGTTGCCATGTTTAGCGACCGGCACGCCAGCGGCGGCGACCACCAGCGAGACGGCGGTCGAAACGTTGAGCGTATGATGGCCATCGCCACCCGTGCCGCAGACGTCGATCGCGCCAGCGGGTGCGGTGACCGGGATCATGCGGGCGCGCATGGCGCGGGCGGCGGCGGCGATTTCGATGGCGCTTTCGCCGCGTCGGGCCATAGTGACGAGGAAGGTCGCGATCTCCGCTTCCGGCAGGTCCGCATCGAACAGCAGGTCGAAGGCGATGGCGGCAGCCTGCGCGTCGAGCGGCGAGGAGGAGGGGTCGGGCAGGCGGGTCATGACGCTTCGCCTTAGTCGGGACAGGGCCAGTAAGTCGAGAGGCCGTTAGGGCTTAACTTCGCACTTTTCCCGCACAATTTGAAATATGATTTCCTATTGCCGACAGATTTGGAAAGTGACCGGCGCAGCATAGCAAAGCCCATCCCAGTAGGACAGGCGTCAGGCGGCTTCGCGCATCTTCACCTTCATACCTGCGATCCGCATGAAGTTGGCCAGCATGTCGTGACCATGTTCGGTCGCGATGCTTTCGGGGTGGAATTGGACCGAGTGGATCGGCAGGGTTGCGTGGCGGAAGCCCATGACCGAGCCATCCTCGCTGGTCGCATTGACCACCAGTTCGGCAGGAATATTCTCGACGATCAGCGAGTGGTAGCGGGTAGCGGTGAAGGGCGAAGGGATGCCCGCGAACAAGCCGGTCCCGTCATGGGTGACGGGTGAGGTCTTGCCGTGCATCAGGCCGCCGCGCACGACCTTGCCGCCGAAATGCTGGCCGATCGCCTGATGGCCAAGGCATACGCCGAGCAGCGGCGCGCCCGCGTCGGCGCAGGCGGCGACGAGGTCGAGGCTGACGCCCGCTTCGTTCGGCGTGCAGGGGCCGGGCGAGAGCAGGAAGGCCTTGGCACCGCTGGAGAGAGCTTGGCCTGCCGAAATGGCGTCGTTGCGGACGACTTCGACCCGCGCGCCCAGTTCCATCAGATAATGGACCAGGTTCCAGGTGAAGCTGTCATAATTGTCGATGACGAGGATCATGGGGACAAGGCTATAGGGCGGTCTGCGGACGAGGGGAAGCGGGGGCGTGTGAAGAAATATCGCAACCGAAACAGCGCGACAGAGGGGCGTTGCGCCTGCTATGGGCAGCCATCGACGCGAACCCTGCCTGCAAGCATTCGCGTGACCGAGAGACGATCGCGCTCCCGCTTGCCAGCAAGGAGCGACCCTCTTGGGCGATCTCAACCATTATATAGGCTGTCGCACTGGTTCGAAGGACCAGGGCATATGAGCCGCGCCATCAATATCAAGGCGGAACTGGCCGACGTCAAAGCCATGTGCGAACGCCACACTCTCGCGATTTCGACCATCGAGGCGCTGCCGGCCGGGGGTACGCGGGTCGTGATGCTGAACCCGGACGGGGCCGAGCGATTGCGGACGTTGATGAAGGGCAAGCTGATCGATACGCCTGTGGTGCGGTCGTCCCTGTTCCTGGCGCGGCAGCCGCGGTCGGCGGGCTGATAGAGTCTGTCGGCGCGCAACGCTGACGGAACATCTTGAAAAGCCGTGCGGGCACGCGCATATAGAGCGTGCCGGGTTCGCCCGGCTATGGTGATAAATTGTGTCGTATAATAGACGCAGCGGACCCGGGGGCAGTACCCGGCGGTTCCACCACATATCCCGATGGGCTTCATGCCCGGCGGGATGTCTGACGGGGCCGAACTAGGATCGACGTGTGTTCAAAGGCGATGTTTTTACCCGGCCCGTGTAAGCCGTTAAACTGTGCAAAACTCACAAGTGCCAACGATAACGAAGCACTCGCCATTGCAGCGTAACTGAGGGCCTCACGGCCTGACGTTACCCTAAAATAGCGCGGTTGAACCCACCGGGCAACAGAAGGGAATTCAGCGGCCTCCGGGAGGGCCGGGCAACAGAACCTCCCGGACCTTATTCCCTGACATCGTTATTCTTGGCTTCGCGTGCGATCTTCGCCGGAGCCTTACCCGCGACTCACGTCGCGAATCGATGGACATGGACCTGTCCTTTCGATTACGCTTTTATGACAGTGGGATGAAATATTCATAAGCTGCTGTTTTTACGTGAAACAAATCTGTTTCATCGAAAATGCGCACTCTTGCGTCCATGTCATCTAAATGAAATACTCCTGGCTATAGTAAGAAGTTTTTTTCAGGAGAATTGGGATGAAGACGGTAGCGGTAATGATGGGTTTTGCGCTGGCCTGTGTCGCGCCGGGCATGGCTCAGGCCGCACCGGACGAGGTCGTCGTCGTGGGCGTGCCCGATGGCCGCCTGGCCGCAGGATCACTGATGCGCGGCGATTTCGACAAGGCTGCGCGCCGGCTGAACGCGGTCCGCCCGGATGCGGCGAGCGATCCGGCTCGACTGATCAACCTGGGCCATGCCTATCTTGGCATGGGTCGCGTCGCCGACGCGCATGATGCCTATAAGAGCGCGCGCTTTGCGCCCGAATCTGTGCTGGTGCTGGCCAATGGCGAAGAAGCGTCTTCGCGCGACATTGCGCGCCGTGCGATGGGTCGACTGCAAACGAACTATGCCATGCGCTGATTATTCAACCTTTGCATTCAAGTTCATATTATAGGGTAAGGGTGTCGCTCATAAGGGCGGCGCCCTTACCCTTGTCCTTATGGCCATTGTCATCATAGTGACATGTGAGTCATATAAACGTCATATAAATGACGCTCCAATGTCATGGAATGCCAACAAGCCTGTCACGTCCCGCGCCTAATTGCCCTCCTTGAGGGTGACAGGGGGCGTTATCCGATTCGATTTTCCCCTGCGCTCCGCATCCTGAACATATCCCGGCAGCAGCCGGAGCGGAGACGACATGGCCAAGATTAACCGTATCCAAACGATCCTGATGGCGAGCTGCGCTTGCGTCGGTCTGAGCGCTTGCGGCGCAGACGACATCTCCTCGCCCGGCGAAGGCACCATCGTCATTCCCGCGCCGACGCCAACGCCGACGCCAACCCCGACCCCCACGCCGACCCCCACGCCGACCGGCGTGACCCCGGCGGCGGAATGCCCCAACATCTCCGGCTCGGCTGACCTGACCGCGCGCGGCACCATTTCGGACAAGAATGGCAACACCTGGCTGAACTGTGGTTTCCCGACCCGCTTCACCGAAAGCACCACCTTGCCGAAGGTTGCCGGTGTTCTTTACTCGCTCCCCGGCCGTGTCGACGTCGGCACCGACCAGGGTGCCGCCAGCACCAACACCGAAGTCACGCTGAACATCGAGCCCGGCGTTGTCGTATTTGCGACCACGGGTGCGGCCTATCTGGCCGTCAACCGCGGCAACAAGATCAATGCTGTTGGCACGCCATCGCAGCCGATCATCTTCACCAGCGAATCGAACGTCCTGGGCAACGCCGACGATCAGACGTCGCAGCAGTGGGGCGGCGTCGTGCTGCTTGGCCGTGCGCGGATCACCGATTGCATCGCGCCTGCAGCAGCGGCCGGCACGGTCGCGTGCGAACGTGACACGGAAGGCAGCAGCGGCGCTCTGTATGGCGGCGCCAACGATGCCGACAATTCGGGTCGCATGTCCTATGTGCAGATCCGCTATTCGGGCTTCGCGCTCGCCGGTGGCAGCGAATTGCAGGGTCTGACCCCTTCGGGCGTCGGCAGCGGCACGCAGCTTGACCACATCCAGGTTCACAACAGCTCGGACGATGGCATCGAAGCCTTCGGCGGCAACGTCCACTTCAAGCATCTGGTGTTGACCGGCAACGAAGACGATAACTTCGACTCCGACGTCGGCTATCGCGGCACCGTGCAATATGTCATCAGCGCCCAGCGCGCTGGCAACGACATTGGCGACGGCTTCCTCGAAACCGACTCCAACGGTGGTTCGGCCGCGAACAATGGCGAAGATGCGCTGCCGCGTCAGTATCTGAAGATGGCAAACTTCACCTACATCCACCGTTCGACCACGGGCAGCAACGGTGCGGCCATGCTGCTGCGCGGCGGTGCGGACCTGACGCTGGCCAACGGCATCATCGTTGCGCCGACCAACAGCTGCCTGCGTATCGACAGCACGACCACGACCCGCGACGCCGACACGGCGCTGCAGGACGCGGGCAAGCCGCGCTACATCTCGGTTGTGATGCAGTGCAACAGCACGCCGTTCAAGGGCAGCCGTGGCGTCGATGCCGCCGCCGTCCAGTCGATCTTCGAAGCCGGTGCGAACAGCACGATCAGCTACACGCCGTCGCTGACCAGCCTGTTCATCAACGGTGCGACCGAAACGGCCCGCACCGCGATCGACCCCAAGACGCTCGACGCAGCGTTCGACACCACCAACTATATCGGTGCGGTCAAGGACAGCAGCGACACCTGGTATGCCGGTTGGACCTGCAACTCGGTGACCGCCAGCTTCGACAGCACCAGCGGTAACTGCACCGCCATTCCGACGACCTGATCGGACCCACGACCTCAACAGGGGCGGGGGAGCGTGCATCTGCGCTTCCCCGCCTTCTTTTGCACTGCATATCCCAAAGGGGGACATTTAGCATGTCGAAGCCGCTCAGCCTGGCGCGCCTGCTCCTGATTTCATCCGCTCTGGTCGCGCCTGCGGCCATGGCGCAAATCGACGCCGGTGGTGCCGTGTCGCCCGCCGCTGCCCAAGAAGACGCGCAGCAGGACGGGGTCGATGTGTCGATCCCTGGTGCCGACATCGTCGTCACCGGTCGTCGCACCAGCAATGTGTCGCAGGCCGCGCCGCAGGTGGTGAACGTACTGTCCGCCGCCGACATCCGCCGCACGGGCGAAGGCGATATCGCCGGTTCGCTCCAGCGCGTGACGGGCCTGTCAGTCGTGTCGGGCGGCTATGTCTATGTCCGTGGTCTTGGCGATCGCTATTCGCTCGCCCTGCTCAACGGCTCGCCGCTGCCAAGCCCCGAACCCTTGAAGCGCGTCGTTCCGCTCGACATTTTCCCGACCAGCGTGATCGCATCGACGCTGGTGCAGAAGACCTATTCGGTCAACTTCCCCGGCGAATTCGGCGGCGGCGTCATCAACCTGACGACCAAGGCCATTCCGAGCGAAAGCTATCTGGAAATCGGCGTCGGCAGCTCGGCCAATACCGAAACGTCGGGCCAGATGGGCTATACCCATTATGGGGCCAAGTCCGACTGGACCGGTTTCGACGACAGCTCGCGCGATGTACCGCCGCTGCTTCAGCAGGCGATCAATAGCGGCGTGCCATTCCCGAATCTGAGCCGGGCCGAACAGCAGGCCATTTCGATGCAGTTCCTGAACTCCGCCACGTCGGTCGTTCAGCGGACCAACAGCGCGCCCTTCAACTTTTCGGGCTCGATCAACGGCGGCACCGCCGTCGATGTCGGCAGCGACGGACGGTTGGGTGTGATCGCGACCGCGTCCTACAGCAACAAGTGGCGCACCCGCGAAAACCTGCAGCAGGCGTCGCTCGACGTCGCGGCCGGTGCGGGCCGCAGCTATAATCAGGTCAGCACTGACAATGAAATCACGGTCAACGGCCTCGTCGGCTTCGGACTGGAACTGGGCGACCAGAAGCTGCGCTGGACCAACCTCTATATTCGCGACACGTTGAAGCGCAGCGCGCTGGCGATCGGTCAGAATGATGGCACCATTCAGGAAGCCGATTTCCTGCAGCAGAATACCGCCTGGTATGAGCGGCAGTTGATCGACACCCAGTTGGTCGGTGAGTTCAAGCTGTCCGATGCGCTCAGCCTCGACATGCGCGGCGGCTTTGCCAATTCGCAGCGGGAAGCGCCCTATGAGCGCGAGTTCGTCTATGTTCGCACCAATCGCGATCTGGCGATCGATCCGGTCGGTGACCGTTTCGTCAATGCGCTCAACCGTCAACGCGGTGATGCGTCGGTCACGTTCAGCGACCTGAACGAAGATCTGTGGTTCGCGGGCGTCGATCTGAGCTACAAGATCGCACCGGGCTTCTCGCTGACGGCAGGCTATGCCTTCAACGATACCAAGCGTCGGTCGTCGCGTTACGAACTGCACTTCGATGCGGTGAACCTGCCGATCCCCGTGCAGCAATTGCGTCCCGACTTCCTGCTGTCGGATGCGTCGATCCAGCTCTATGATATCGGCTTGCTGGAATTTTCGGGCAACTACCCCGTTTATGACGCAGCGCTGCGGACCCATGCCGGCTATGGCCAGGTGCAGGCGGAACTGTTCCCCGGCCTGTCGATCAACGCGGGCGTTCGCTACGAAAAGGGCGATATGTCGGTAACCGGCGTGGACGTCTACAGCACGGGCCTGACGCCGTTCAACGAGATCCGCAACGATTATTGGCTGCCAGCCGTGACGGTTACGGTTGAAGCGGCCAGGGGTCTGCAGTTGCGCGCCAGTGCGTCCAAGACGATTGCCCGGCCGCAATTCCGCGAATTGATTGCCCAGCCTTATCTCGACACCGAATCCAACCGTTTCTTCCGCGGCAACCCCTTCTTGCAGGACAGCGAGTTGTGGAACGCCGACGTTCGGGCGGAATGGTATATGGGGCGTGACGAGCGGATCACGGTTGCGGCTTTCTACAAGAAGATCGACAATCCGATCGAAACCTACACCACGATCACCGACACCTATAATGTCACCACCAGCTTTGCCAATGCGCCCGAAGCGACGCTCTATGGCGCCGAGTTGGAAGTGCAGAAATATATCCCGCTCGACGGCTGGTCGGATTCGTCCTTCTTCCAGAGCCGCCGCATTGTACTGATCGGCAACTACACCTACACCCAGTCGGAACTGAAGGTGCAGGATGGCGATACGACTATCCCCTACACCTATACCGTGGGCGATCCGCCAGCCGCGTCCGACTTCTTCCTCGACGGCGTGCCGTTGACGGGTCAGTCGGACCATCTGGTCAACCTGCAGATCGGCCTGGAAGACACGGACAAGCTGTCGCAGCAGACGCTCTTGCTGACCTATGCCAGCGACCGCGTGACCAGCCGTGGTCCCAACCTGCAGCCGGACATCAAGGAACGGCCGGGCGTACAACTCGACTTCGTGGCGCGGCAGGGCGTCAAGCTGCCGGGCGGCATAAACAGCGAGTTCAAGTTCGAAGCCCGCAACATATTGGGCCGCAAGTTCCAGGAGTTCCAGGAACAGGATGGTAACCGCGTCTATTATAACCGCTACAAGATCGGGACCACGATTGCCGCGTCGATGACGGTGGCATTCTGATATAAGCCAAGGGGCCGCCTGCACGCGGCCCTGCGGTTTGCCAAGCGACCGGCTCGTTTCGTGCGAGCCGGTCGTTTTGCGTTTGGACGCTTATGGCTTTCCAGTGGTCGGTTCAGCCCCAGGGCTTTTCGCGATACCATTTGGTGATGACATGCTTGACGCCGCTGCGTACCTTCATGCCGTGATGGATGCTGGCGGGGTTGGGTTGACCGGGTGCGAGACGGTTGTTCCAGGCGAGCAATTTGCCGGTCTGGGGCTGGACCGTCTTGCTGATCTTGGTGAAGCGGGTCGCGCCTCCGGCGGCCGGTTCGTTGAGATAGACCATCAAGGTCCAGGTGCGGTTGCCCGCGACCGAGCAATAGGTCGCATAGTCCGCGCCCTTGGGGTCGAAATAATCGGTATGCGCCTTAAATTCCTGCCCGACATCATAGCGCTGCCCCTGGATCGGTTCGCCATAGGCGGTCGCGATCCCCGCAAAGGCGTCGAGCCGGGCGTTGATGGCCGCGACGAACGGGTCGCCGTGATCGAGGTCGCAGGTTTCGCTGGTGCGGAAATAGCCATCGCCATTGGCGTCGGCGATGGTGGAGGGGCGACGCTGGGCGTCGATTCGCTCGATCAGCGCGGCGCAATCCTGCGCGGAGAGAAAATCGCGCAGGATGAACAGGGTCAGTTCCTTGTTCGGCACGCGCTGCACGCGGGCGTGCGCGCCGATCCAGGCGGGATCGCCGTCGGCGACGGCTGCTATGGTCTGGTCCGTCATGGTCGGTCCTGCAATGGCGGTCGGATGCGGTAAAGACGCCGCCGTTGCTATCGTTCAGCCGCCAAAATGCAAGTGATGTGCGTGCCTACTACCATGTCATATTACAGTCATATAAACGTCATCTTGCCGTAAGAAGAAATGCCTAGCAGGCTCCCATATCAAAGGGGGCTTCATCAGATCATGCGAGTGCCGTTCGGCCAGACTGTGCGCGGGTGGAGCGAGCGTAGACCGCGGGGCTTGCCGCCGTTCGACGTGTGGCGCCTGTTGGAGCGCGGCCTGTTGATGCTGCTGGCGTTGCAATTGGTGCGGCTCGTCTGGGCAGTCGTGGTGCCGGTCGGCAGCTTCGGACCATGGGAAGGGCGCCAAGCGCAAATCCTGTCGCCCAGCGCGCGGCAGGCGTTGTTCGCGTCCTTCGACCCCTTCTTCCGCAGCGATGCGCCGACACCGTCGGGCAATGGCGTGGTCACGTCGCTGGCGCTCACCCTTTATGGCGTGCGCGTCAATGAAGGGTCCGGGCTGGGATCGGCCATCATCGCGTCGCCCGATGGCGTGCAGAACAGCTTTGCCGTGGGCGATGAAATCATGCCCGGTGTGGTGTTGAAGGCTGTCGCGTTCGACCATGTGACGATCGACCGAGGCGGGGCGGAAGAGCAGATTTTCATCGATCAATCGACCCCGGCACCCGCCGCCGCGCCCGAAGGTGGCGCGCCTTCTGTCGACGCATCACCATCACCGGGCGAAGGGTCGGTTGCGCCGATCGGCTCCGGGCCTACGGCGGATAGTCTGAAGCGCGACATCGGCTTTGCCCCCCGGATGCAGAATGGCCGGGTTACAGGCTTGGCGGTGAGCGCCAAGGGGCCGGGCTTTGCCAGCGCCGGTTTCCGCCCCGGCGACATCGTCACCCAGATCAACGGTCAGCCGATCGGCGACCTGCAATCCATCCAGAACCAGATCGCGCCCGGTGCGCGCCTGTCCCTGACCGTGGAGCGCGGCGCTGCCGTCGCCTCCGTCAACCTGATCGTGCAAGGCCAATGACCCGCAAACTCCTCCACACCGCCGCCCTTGCCCTCGCGCTGGCGACGCCGATCGCCGCGCCGCTGATGGCGCAGCAGACGCTCAACGTCCGCGATGCCGATATTCGCGCCTTCATTCAGGACGCGGCGCGGGTGACGGGACGCACCTTCATCATCGACAATCGGGTGCAGGGGAAGGTGTCGGTCGTGACCGACCGGCCGCTGTCGCGTTCCGAATATTTCGAGATCGTGCTGTCCACGCTGCGCGCCAATGGGCTGGTTGCGGTGCCCGCACCGGGCGGTGCCTATCGCATCCAGCCCGCCGATGGCGCGTCGGGCCAACCGAGTAGCGTCGGCCGGGGTGCCAGCCGCAACAGCTTCGTGACCGAGGTGTTCCGCCTGCGCTCGATCGATGCGGCGAGCGCGTTGGAAACGCTGCGCCCGCTCGTCAGCAAGGAGGGGTCGGTCACGGCCAATCGTGCGGGCAACAGTGTGGTGGTCGCGGACTATGCCGATAATATCGCCCGCATCCGCCAGGTGATCGCGCGGGTCGATCGCGACACGTCGGCAACGCAGATGGTGATGCTGAAAAATGCCGGTGCGCGCGAGATTGCGACGTCACTGCAGGCGTTGGTCGCGAGCAGCGGTGGCGGGGAGAATGCGGTGGCTTCGGCCGCTACCGTGGTGCCGATCGATAGCAGCAACGCGATTGCCATCCGGGGCGATGCCAATACCGTCGCCCGCCTCTCTGCCATGGCGCGTCAGCTCGACCAGCAGGCCGCGAGCGGCACCGAAATCCGCGTCTATTGGCTGGAACATGCCGATGCCGAAAAGCTGTTGCCGGTGTTGCAACAGTTGGTGGGGCAGTCGACCAATCAGCCGGTAACCGCCTCCACGCCAGCAGCGGGCGGCAGCGCCGCGCCCGCTGCGCAGGCTGCGGCCCCGGTTGCGGCTGCGTCTTCGGGTTCCTCCAGTGGGAGTGGCATTTCGACCCGTGGTCCGGCGATCGTCACCCGTTACGAAGGCGCGAACGCGATTATCGTTGCGGCCAATAGCGATGTGCAGCGAATGCTGGGCGAGACGATCCGCCAGATCGACACGCGCCGCGAACAGGTGCTGGTGGAGGCGATCATCGTCGAGATCAGCGATGCGGCGGCCAAGAAGCTCGGCGTACAATTCCTGCTCGGCAGCACTTCGACCGGCTTTGCTGCCTCCAACTATTCCAACGCATCGCCCAATTTGCTGACACTGGCGGGAGCCTATGGCGCGACCCAGCTGGGTACGACGACAACGACTGTGGTCGCGCCCGACGGCACGCGGACCACGACCGAGGTGCAGAATAGCGGCGACCTGGCCAGCACCTTGCAGCAGGCGGCGATCAACAGCCTGACCAGTGCGACCGGGGCGATCGCGGGCCTTGGTGGGAGCATCGGCAAGAATGGCATTTTCGGCGCGATCATCAATGCGGTGAAGTCCGATACGGAGAGCAATCTGCTGTCCACGCCATCGGTGATGACGCTCGATAATCAGAAGGCGTCGATTTTGGTCGGGCAGCAGGTGCCGGTGACGACCGGCGAGGCGCTGAGCCAGAATTTCGATAACCAGTTCCGGACCGTCCAGCGGCAGGATGTCGGCATCAAGCTGGAAGTGAAGCCGCAGATCAATACGGGCGGCGCGATCAAGCTGTTCCTGCGGCAGGAAGTGTCGAGCGTCGCCGGGCCGGTGAGCAATTCGAGCAGCGACCTGATCATCAACAAGCGCGAGATCGAAACCACGGTCACGGTCGATGATGGCGAGATATTGGCGCTGGGCGGCTTGTTGGACGATAATGAGCGCAAGACGATCGAGCGGATTCCGTTGCTGTCGGACATTCCGGGTCTGGGCGAATTGTTCAAGTCGCGCAGCCGCAGCCGGACCAAGACGAACCTGATGGTGTTCATCCGCCCGACGATCTTGCGGTCGAAGGAGGATGCACAGAAGCTGACGCAGCAGCGTTATGGCTATGTCCGGGGCATGCAGTTGCAGCGCAACCCCGACATGGAGCCGACCATCGATGAGCTGGTCCGCGACTATATGGGGGCAACGCCGCCGTTGCCGCCGCAGCCGACCGATGCGGTGGTGGCGCCTGCGCAGCCGGAAGTGATCGAGCCGATCGTGCGGCAGTCGAGCGGCGTGGTGCGGCCGGTGGATCTGCCCCCAAGCGGAGGTCAGCAGTGAGCGACACGGGTTCAGCCATGCCAGCGGACGCTGCTTCCGGCATCGGGACGTTTCCCCCCGCGCCGCCGCGGCCCATCGACATCCCCTACACCTTCGCGCGCAAGAATGGCGTCGTCATGCTGCCGATCGAAGGCGAGCGGCTGACGATTGGCGTGCGGGAGGGGAGCGATCCGCGCGTGCTGCTCGAAGTGCGGCGTCATCTGGCGCGCAGTTTCGACGTCGTGTTCACGACGCCCGCCGAGTTCGACCGGCATCTGTCCAATCATTATGCGATGGAGGGCAGCGCGGCCGCCATGGCGGGATCGCTGGATGTCGGCGCGGACGAATTGGATATTCTTGCCGCTGACATTCCAACGGCCGACGATCTGCTGGACAGTGCGGACGATGCACCCGCAATCCGCCTGATCAACGGCATCATCGCCGAAGCGGCGCGCCAGGGCGTGTCGGATATTCATATCGAACCCTATGAGACGGGGCTTATCGTCCGTATGCGCGTCGATGGCGTGTTGCGCGAAACACTGCGCATGCCGCCGCATGTCGCGCCAGTGGTGGTCAGCCGCATCAAGGTGATGGCGCGGCTCGACATTGCCGAACGGCGCGTGCCGCAAGATGGGCGCATCGGCCTGACGCTGGGTGGCAAGCTGCTCGACGTGCGTGTGTCGACCCTGCCAAGCCGGGCGGGCGAGCGGGTGGTGCTGCGTATTCTCGACAAGGAAAATGCGGGGATCACGCTCGATCTGTTGGGGATGAACGGGACGCCGGACCGGATTTTCCGCGAGGGGCTGAGCGAACCCAATGGCATCATTCTGGTCACCGGGCCTACGGGGTCGGGCAAGACGACCACGCTCTATGCCGGTTTGCGCCAGTTGAACGACGGATCACGCAACATCCTGACCGTCGAAGATCCGGTCGAATATGCGATGGAGGGCGTTGGCCAGACCCAGGTGAATGCCAAGGTCGGCTTGACCTTTGCCGCCGGGTTGCGCGCGATTTTGCGGCAGGACCCCGATGTGGTGATGGTCGGCGAAATCCGTGATCGCGAGACGGCGGAGATTGCGGTGCAAGCGTCGCTGACCGGGCATCTGGTGCTGTCCACCGTCCATACCAATGACGCGGTCGGCGCGATCACGCGGATGCGCGACATGCGGGTCGAACCGTTCCTGCTGGCCTCCACGCTGCGCGCGGTGATTGCCCAGCGGCTGGTGCGGCGATTGTGTCAGAGCTGCCGCGAGCCGGTGCAGGCGGACAAGTCCGCCAGCGCGCTGCTGGGTTTCGACCCCGGCACGATCATCTATCGTGCGCGCGGCTGCGATGAATGTAACGGCACGGGTTACAAGGGCCGGATCGGCGTGTTCGAGGCGATCCGCGTCGATGATACGATCCGCCGCCTGATCAACGACGGTGGCGACGAATCGCTGATCGCGCGCCATGCCTTCCTCAATGCGCCCAATCTGGGGTCGGCCGCGCGCGCTTTGGTGCGCGACGGACAGACCACGGCGGAAGAGGCGATCCGCGTGTCACGGCGCGATTCGGTCGAGGCGGAAACGATCGTCGATGGCTGAGTATGACTATGTCGCGATCGACCCTGCGGGCAAGGACCGCAAGGGATCGATCAAGGCCGATAGCATCGAGGAGGCGCGCGCCAAGCTGGACGCGCGCAAGCTGTTCATCGTCGCGCTGGAGCCGGGCGCGGTCGAGAGCGCGCGCAGCCGCGCGAATCTGTCGCTGCGTAGCCCGCGTTTGAGCGCCAAGGAACTGACGCTGTTTACGCGGCAACTAGCGACGCTGACGCAGGTCAGTCCGCTGGAAGAATCGCTGCGCACGATCGGGCGGCAGAGCGAGCAGGATCATGTCCGCGCCGTCGTGGGTAAAGTCCATTCGGGCGTGATGGAGGGGCGGCGGCTGGCCGATGCGCTGGGCGCGGAGCCGAAAAGTTTTCCGCCGCTCTATCGCGCGATGATCTCGGCGGGCGAAAGCTCCGGCAGCCTGCCCACTATCATGGAGCGATTGTCCGACCTGATGGAACGGCAGGCGTTGATGCGGTCGAAAGTGCTGACCGCGATCGCTTATCCGTCGGTACTCGCGACCTTTGCGGTGTTCGTGGTGGCGGCGTTGATGATCTTCGTCGTGCCCAAGGTGGTCGAGCAGTTCGACACGGTGGGGCAGGAATTGCCGTTGTTGACGCGGATGGTGATGGGATTGTCGGCGTTTCTGGCGGCCTATTGGTGGCTGTTGCTGATCGCGATGATCCTGGGCGGCGTCGCCTTCTGGCGCGCGCTCAAAAATGAACGGTTCCGCTATCGGTTCGACGCGACTTTGCTGGGGCTGCCGGTGCTGGGCAAGCTGATCCGCGATCTGCATGCGGCGCGAATGGCGCGCACGCTGTCGACCATGGTGGCGAGCCGCCTGCCGTTGATGGAAGGACTGACGCTGACCGCCAACACCGTCCATAACCGGGTGCTGCGCCGCGCGTCGGACGAGATTGTCGAAGCCATCC
>NZ_JPPQ01000069.1:3085201-3108099 GCF_000743655.1 Sphingobium sp. ba1 | reverse complement strand
CGCCCGCCATGATGTCCAAGCGGCTCGCGCGGCTGGAGGAGCGGCTGGGCACGCGCCTCGTTCACCGCACCACGCGGCGGCTGGCGCTGACCCCGGCGGGCGAGCGGCTCCATGCCGATCTGCGCGGCATATTGGCGGCGCTGGACGAAGCCGAGCGGCGCGTGTCGGGCACCTCGGCGATCGTCGCGGGACCGCTGCGCATCACCGCGCCCACATCCTTTGGCCGCATGCATCTCGCCCCCTGGCTGCCGCGCTTCATGGACGCCCATCCCCGTGTCGATCTCGCCATCAACTTGTCGGACGATTTCGCCGACCTGATCGACACGCGCGTCGACCTTGCCATTCGCATCACCGCCGATCCGGGACCGGGCCTGGCCGCGCGGCGGCTGGCGACCAATCGCCGCATCCTGTGCGCTGCGCCCGCCTATCTCGACAGCTATGGCACCCCCGCCACCCTCGCCGACCTCAAATCCCACCGCCTGCTCGCCGCCGATGGCCAGATGCCTTGGCGCCTTGTCGGCCCGAAAGGCCCGGTGACGGTCGAGGGCCGCAGCCATGTCCGCACCAACAGCAGCGAGGTCGTGCGCGAACTGGCGCTCGCGGGCGGCGGCATCGCCCTGCGCTCGCTCTGGGATATCAGCGACGCGCTGGCGCGCGGCGATGTTCGGCAGATCGTGCCGGACCATGAAGGGTCGGCGGATGTCGGCCTGTTCGCGGTGCAACTGCCACAGCATAATCCGCCCGCCGCCATCACCGCCTTTGTCGATTTTCTTGTCGGACTATATGCGCCAACGCCCCCCTGGGCGCGTTCCACCATTGCCCTTGCGGAACGCAGCCCGTAAGGCCCATCGCATGGACGATAATACCCGCCGCGCCGCCCTCGACTATCACCGCTTTCCCCAGCCGGGGAAGCTGCGGATCGAGCCGACCAAACGCATGGTCAACCAGCGCGATCTCGCGCTGGCCTATTCGCCCGGCGTCGCCGCCCCCTGCATGGAGATCGCCGCCGATCCCGACAAGGCTCTCGATTATACCGCGCGCGGCAATCTGGTCGCGGTCATCTCCAACGGCACCGCCGTCCTTGGCCTCGGCGCGATCGGCGCGCTGGCGTCCAAGCCGGTGATGGAAGGCAAGGCGGTCCTCTTCAAGAAATTCGCCGATATCGACGTGTTCGACATCGAACTCGACACCACTGACCCTGAAAAATTCATCGAAGCCGTCGCCCTGATGGAGCCGACCTTCGGCGGCATCAACCTTGAGGATATCAAGGCGCCCGAATGTTTCGCGATCGAGGCGCGGCTGAAGGAACGGATGAATATTCCGGTCTTTCATGACGATCAGCATGGCACCGCCATCGTCGTCGCCGCCGCCGTGCGCAACGCGCTGGTGATTCAGGGCAAGACGCTGGCCGATGCCAAGCTGGTAACGTCGGGCGCAGGCGCGGCCGCACTCGCCTGCGTCGACCTGCTCGTGTCGATGGGCCTGCCGGTCGACAATGTCACCATGACCGACAAGGATGGCGTCATCCATTCGGGCCGCGAAGGCATGTTGCCCAATATGGCGCGCTATGCCCGCGTCACCAATGCGCGCACCCTGCCCGACGTGCTGCCGGGCGCCAATCTGTTCCTGGGGTTATCCGCCCCCGGCGTCCTGAAGCCCGAATGGTTGCCATTGATGGCCCCCAACCCGCTGATCTTCGCGCTCGCCAACCCGGAACCCGAAATCCGCCCCGAAGCCGCGCGCGAAGTGCGCCCCGATGCGATCATCGCCACCGGCCGTTCAGACTATCCCAACCAGGTCAACAACGTCCTTTGCTTCCCCTATATCTTCCGGGGCGCGCTGGATGTCGGCGCGACGCAGATCAACGAAGCGATGAAGGTCGCCGCCGCCGATGCGATCGCCAGCCTCGCCCGCATGCCCGCGCATGACAGCGTGGCGCAGGCCTATGGCGGGCGCAGGCTGGTATTCGGCCCCGACTATATCATCCCCACCCCCTTCGACCCGCGCCTGATCGGCGAGATTGCGGTGGCCGTGGCGCGTGCGGCGATGGACAGCGGCGTCGCCCGCCGCCCGATCGACCTGGACGACTATCGCCGTCGCCTGACGCGGCAGAACACTCGGTCGGGTCAGCTGATGCTGCCGGTGTTCGAGGCTGCACGTGGCGGCGCACGCCGCATCGTCTATGGCGAGGGCGAGGATGAGCGCGTGCTGCGCGCCATTCAGGACGCGCTGGACGAAGGCATCGTCCGCCCGACCATCGTCGCGCGCCGCCGCATCCTGAACAAGAAGCTGCCCGACCTTGGCCTGCGTTTCGAACTCGGCCGCGATGTCGAGGTGATCGACCCCGAAACCGATCATGAGATCATGGCGCAACTGGTCGAGGGCTATCGCGCCGTCGCCTCGCGCCGGGGCGTGCCCGCCGCCGAAGTGCTGCGCCATGTCTATCGCCGCCCCAGCGTCACCGCCGCTATGCTGCTGCGCTTGGGCCATGTCGACGCCGCGCTGATCGGCGGCAATTCGGAATATTGGGGCCAGGTCGAACATGCGCTGCGCATCATCGACCGGGTACCGGGTCGCAACCGCGTCTATGCGCTGTCGGGGCTGATCCTCGACGCGGGCGCGCTGTTCATCACCGACACCCATATGGTGCCCAATCCGACGCCCGAACAGGTTGCGGAAATGACCTTGCTGGCGGCGACCGAGCTGGAGCATTTCGGCCTGGTCCCGCGCGTCGCCCTGCTGTCGCACTCCAATTTCGGTGCCTCGCACAGCGACAGCGCGCGCAAGATGCGCGCTGCGCTCAAACTGGTGCGGCAGGCCGCGCCCGACCTCGCGGTCGATGGCGAAATGCATGCCGACGCGGCCTTGAGCCAGGCGCTGCGCGAGAAGCTGATCCCCGATTCGCGCTTCGAAGGGCCGGCCAATCTGCTGGTCATGCCCAATCTCGATGCGGCGAACATCACGCTCACAGCACTCTCCGCCTCGTCCAGTTCGCCGACCGTTGGCCCGATGCTGATGGGCCTGACCAAGCCCATTCATGTCCTGACCCCCGGCGTCACCTCGCGCGGCATCCTCAACCTCACCGCCATCGCAGCGGCGGAAGTCGCGCGCGAAGGCTGAACTTAACCTTTTGCCGCTATGACGGACTGAAGTGATCCTCCCCTGGCAGGGGAGGTGGCTGGCGAAGCCAGACGGAGGGGTGTCCCCCTCTCGATAGCGCGCGCCCCTCCCCCTAAAAAAGGGAGGATCTTATATGAGGATGATATGGCAGGTCTGCTCAAAGCATTGGCGAAAAGCGCTGGTCCCAAGCTGGCGATCGGCGCAGGGCTGGCGGGCGTCGCCCTGCTTGTGTCCGGCTGGATCGACCGCCCCGCAGCGGAAGAACCCGCGCCGCCCGCGCCCATAGCAAAGGCACCACCTGCCCCCGCCCCTGCCCCGGCAAAACCCGCCGAACGGCGCAGCGATCAGCCGATGACGATCGATCCGCGCGCGCTGACGGTCAAGCGCGTCCTCAAGATCGACGGCCCGTTCCGCCATGGCGACTATGCCTGGGACGAAAGCGGCGCGCCGACATCCGGCCCCGTCATCATCACCGTCGACCTGCGCGCGCAGACGCTATCTGTGTTCCGCGCAGGCTATGAAATCGGCGCGGCCGTCATCCTCTATGGCGCGACCGACAAGCCCAGCCCCCTGGGCGCCTTCCCGATCACGCAGAAGGACGCCGACCATTATTCCAACCTCTACGACAATGCGCCGATGCCCTATATGCTGCGCCTGACCAGCGACGGCGTGGCCATCCATGGCAGCGACGTCCAATGGGGCAAGGCAACCCATGGCTGCATCGGCGTCCCCGTCGCCTTCGCGCAAAAATTGTTCGGCGTGACCAAATTGGGTGATGTCGTGGTCATCACCAACGGCAAGCGGCTCGACGTCAGCAAGGCGCAGGTCGGGACGTAACGCACCGCGACATTATCCTGCGACGATGGCGTGTGTTGCGTAACACGCCGCAGCACTTGCAATAAACTCAAGCGCGGCCGCCCTTGACCAGCGCTGTCAGCGGGACCATCTGCCGCGCTTCCGCTATTTTGCATTGCAGCATGGAGCAAAGCCATGGGCACCCGCCCCCACCAGGCGCAACCCGCGCTCGTTCTTTTCGCGCTCGCCGTCGGCGCATTCGCGATCGGGACCACTGAATTTGCGGCGATGAGCCTGCTGCCCTTCTTCGCGCGCGACCTTGGCATCGACGTGCCGACCGCTGGCCATGCGATCAGCGCCTATGCTTTGGGCGTGGTGGCAGGCGCACCGGTGATCGCCGCCTTTGGCGCGCGCCTGCCGCGCCGTCATTTGTTGATCGGCCTGATGGCCTTGTTCGCGATCGGCAATGGCTTGTCGGCGCTGTCGCCCAGCTATGGCTGGATGCTTGTCTTCCGCTTCCTGAGCGGCGTGCCGCATGGGGCCTATTTCGGCGTCGCCGCGCTGGTGGCCGCCAAGCTGGTGCCGATCGAAAAGCGGGCGCAGGCGATTGCGCGGGTGATGTCGGGCCTGACCATCGCCACGGTGCTGGGTGTCCCCGTCGCCAACTGGATGGGGCAGGCGCTGGGCTGGCGCTCAGGCTTCTTCGTGGTCACCGCGCTTGCCATCGCGACGATGACGCTGGTGGCGCTCTACGCCCCGCGCGATGCGGGGGACCCCAAGGCGAGCGCCGCGCGGGAACTGACCGCGCTCGCCAAGCCACAGGTCTGGCTGACGCTGCTGACCGGCGCAATCGGTTTTGGCGGGCTGTTCGCGGTCTATACCTATGTCGCCTCGACCATGATCGAGGTGACCGGGGTATCCGAAGTCTGGGTGCCGCTGATCCTGATGATCTTTGGCGTCGGCATGACGATCGGCAACCTTGTCGCCGCATGGATGGCCGACCGGGCGCTCAACCGCACCGTCATCCTCGTGCTGTTGTGGAGCGCGGGCGCGCTGGCGCTGTTCCCCCTGATGGCGGGCAATATCTGGACGCTCAGCCTCATCATCTTCCTGATCGGCGCGGGCGGCGGGCTTGGCACGCCGTTGCAGGCGCGGTTGATGGACGTGTCGGGCGATGCGCAGACGCTCGCGGCGGCACTGCACCATAGCGCCTTCAACGTCGCCAATGCGCTTGGCCCGTGGCTCGGCGGCATGGCGATCGCGGCGGGCTATGGCCTAACCTCGACCGGCTGGATCGGTGCCGCGCTGGCGCTGGGCGGCCTCGTCGTCTTCCTCCTGTCGATCGCTTTGCAACAGCGGACCACGCGGATGATCGCGGTTCCGGCCGAATAAGCCGCTTTGCCGCAGCGCTTGTCCCAGATCAGGCTCCCCGATAAGGCAGGGGCATGAGCGATCAGGCAAGAGAAGAGGCGCTGGCCCAGGCCGCATTGGTGGCGCTGCGCGGCGGTAACGCGGCCAAGGCGCGCGCGACACTGGCGCAGATGGCCGCGCCGCCGCCGATGCTGCTGGCGCAGGTCTGCAATCGGCTCGGCGATCGGGATGGCGAGGTGGAGGCCCTGCGCGCGATCCTGGCGGGCGATCCGCGCAACCTGCCCGCTTTGCTCGCCATGGGTCATAATGCGCAGGCGCGCGGTGACGATCGTGGCGCGATCAGCTGGCGGCGCACCGCGCTGGCGCAGGCGGCCGCCCATGGCGCGCCGCCGCAACTGCAACCGCTGCTGCAACAGGCGCAGGGCTCCATCGCGCAATCGAGCCAGCAGTTCGAGGATCATCTGACCGCCGCGATCCGCGACTTGCCACCGCTGCCCCGCATCGCGCTCGCCACCGACCTGCTGCTCGGCAAGCGCGAGATATATCTGCAGCAGCCCAGTATGTTCTATTTCCCCGGCCTGCCCCAGCGCGCCTTTTACGAGCGCAGCGATTTCGACTGGGTCGCGCCAATGGAGGCGATGACCGACGCGATCGTCGCCGAACTGGCGGCGGTGCGCGCGGGCGCGCCGGACTTCGCGCCCTATGTCCAGACATCGAAGGAGCGCCCGGCCCCCAACAACAAGTTGCGCGACGATCCCAGTTGGGGCGCCTATTATTTCTGGCAGAGCGGCGCGCCGGTGGCGGACCATGCGACGCGCTGCCCAGCCGTCATGGCCGCGCTCGACCATGCGCCGATGCCGGTGATCGAAGGGCGATCGCCGACGGCGCTCTGGTCGCTGCTCAAGCCCGGCACCCATATCGCACCCCATCATGGCCTGCTCAACACGCGGCTCATCTGCCACCTGCCACTGCTGACGCCCCCCGATTGCGCGCTGCGCGTCGGCGCGGAAACGCGGCCCTGGCACCGGGGCGAGATGCTGATCTTCGACGACAGTATCGAACATGAGGCCTGGAACCGCAGCGCCGACACCCGCGTCATCCTGTTGTTCGAAGTGTGGCGGCCGGAGATCGTGGCAGAGGAACGCGCGGCGCTGACCCTGTTGTTCCAAGCGATCGACCAATATGGCCCGGCGCAGATCGACACCGGCGGATAAGCGCAGCCTCTTGCAGTGGCGCGCGTCCGCTGTATGAGCAGCGGCAGGGCAAGAGGATGACCGGGGCGTAACGCTTGACGGACACGCCATGACTCCCACGCACGCCTTCCCAGCCGCCCGCCCGCACAATCTCGCCGAAGATGGCTATGCCATTGCGCTTGGCTGCGCCTTCATCGCCATGGGGCTGATGCTGCTGAAACAGGCCAATCTGGTGACGGGCGGCATGGCGGGCATTGCGCTGCTGCTGTCCTATCTGATCCACTGGTCGCCAGCGACGCTGTTCCTGCTGATCAACATCCCCTTCTTCCTGTTCGCCGGGCGGGCGATGGGCGCGGCCTTCGGCCTGAAAACGCTGTTCGCCAATATCGCGATCATGGGGCTGGGCACGATGATGCCGCTGGCGCTGGAACTGGCACGGGTCAGCCCGCTCTTTGCCGCGCTGTTCGGCGGATCGATCATCGGTTTCGGGATCCTCGCCATCGCGCGCCATGGCGCGGGCGTCGGCGGGCTGGGCGTCATCGCGCTCACGCTGCAAAAGACGCGGGGATGGAATGCGGGCCGCACCCAGATGATCGGTGACGCCATCATCCTGGCGGCATCGCTACCGCTGCTAAGCGCCGATCGCTTCGCGCTGTCGGTCCTGTCGGCGGCGGCGATCAATGCCGTGCTGATCGTCAACCACCGGCCGGGACGCTATATCGGCCATTGATCCGGCGCGTTCAGCTTTTGCAGAGCGGGTCGCCGCCTGTCCCCTGCGCACGCAAAGCCGTGCCCGCATCACCCGCGATCCGGGGGAAGCTGACCCCTTCCAACGTGGCGCGCCCATCGCATAGCCGCGCACAGGCGAGATCCACGACACCCGGCAGCGCAACCTGATCGCCATCATATTGGGCGACGATGATGCAGCGATCGCCGCCAGCAAAGCGCAGGATCAGCTTGTCGCCCGCACGCCGTGCGGTCCCCTGCCCCCGGCAGGCGAGTTGCTCGCCGAAATTGGCTTCCAGGCCGAAGCGCAGCGCCCCCTTGGCACCGGGAACCACGCACAACGCATCGCGCCCCGCCTCATGGCGGCGCTGAAATAGCCCGACCGGCGAAATCTTGGCCGCATCGGTAATGACGCCACTTTCGATCGCGGCGCGCTCCAGCCCCGACGCAGGCAGGCCACCACCCGTCTCGGCCGCCATGTCGTTGGAAACGGCGGCAGGCTGGCACGCCGCCAGCATCAGGCAGGATAGGGCAAGGCCAGGTCGCCGCATCGACGCCCTAATCGACTGCGCTCAGGCCATCGGGGCCGACCCGGCGGAAGAAACAGGAGCGCGCGCCAGTGTGGCAGGTCGGCCCGGCAGGCACCGCCTTCACCCAAACCGCATCCTGATCGCAATCGATGCGAATGTCGCGCACCGCCAGCATGTTGCCCGACGTCTCGCCCTTCTTCCACAGCGCGTGTCGGCTGCGCGACCAGAAATGCGCGAGGCCCGTCTCGACCGTCAGCGCCAGCGCCCGCGCATTCATATGCGCGACCATCAGCACGTCGCCGCTGTCCACATCGGTCACCACCGCCGTGATCAGGCCATGATCGTCATATTTGGGATTGAGGGTCAGCCCCTTGTCGCGCGCATCGGTCATGCCGGGCGCTATAGGGCGCAATCGCGATGCTGCGAAGCCCCTTCCCGCCTGACCGGCAAATATGCGCGGCATCAGGGCGGAAGGAAGAAAATGGGGCGATCGAGGGGTCTTGAACCCCCGACCTCCGGTACCACAAACCGGCGCTCTAACCAACTGAGCTACGATCGCCATGGGGCCAGAAGGCCCGCGAGATGTGGGCACATATGCGGCTCATCCCGCCCCGTCAAGCAGGCAAATGCCGCGATCGGCGCTTTCCGCCGCTTACAGCCCCGCCGCGCGCAACTGCGCGCGCAATTTGCGCAGGGTAGCTTCGGGCACGGAGGGGCGCGCCGGTGCCGCCTTGCCCTTGCGCAGCCGGGCGCGATCCTTTTCGGGCGGATCGACCAGCCGCACCCGCACCGGCACATGCCCCTGCGCCCGCACGCCCAATTGCTCGGCCGCGCCGCGCGACAGGTCGATCACCCGCCCGCGCCCGGAAAAAGGCCCGCGATCATTGACCCGCACGACGATGGTGCGTCCGGTGTCCAGCGCCGTCACCTCGATGTAGCTCGGCAGCGGCAGGCTGGTATGCGCGGCGGTCACCCAGCCGGGACGGAAGCGTTCGCCATTGGCGGTGCGATTGCCCGGTTCCGATCCATACCAGCTGGCATAGCCCAGCATGTCATAACCCGGATCAGCCGCAGGCGTGTAGGTGACGCCACGCACCACATAGGGCGGGCCGATCTTGACCGGCACATCCCGCACCGGCCGGTATTGACCGCCACCACAGGCCGACAGCAGCAGCGCCATCGCGCCCGCGCCGCACAGCGCGGCAAATCGTCTCATCCTCATGCCGCTTCCCTAACCCGCCTGGCCCAAAAGCAGAAGGGTGAGTGCTGATCCAGCACCCACCCTATTGTCTTGCGCCCATGCGTGCGGCTCAGTTCCCGTTATCACGCACTCTCGATTTTTTCAGGCCGCGACGCCTTTACGGTCGTGCGACGCGGGCATCTGCCTCTTGTGCCGATGCCCGGACCGTCAGTTGACCGAATCCTTGAGGCCCTTGCCGGCCTTGAACTTGGGTTGGGTCGATGCCTTGATGGTCATCGTTTCGCCGGTGCGCGGGTTGCGGCCGGTCGATGCCTTGCGCTGGGTGACGGAGAAAGTGCCAAAGCCGACCAGGCGCACTTCGTCGCCCTTCTTGAGCGCGCCGGTGATGGCATCGAACACGCCTTCCACAGCCTTGGTCGCGTCATTCTTGGTAAGGCCGCTGCTCTCGGCAACCGCGCTGATCAGATCCTGCTTGTTCATGCCTTGGGAACCCCCTGATGCTGTTGGTTAGTTTAGGAATCGCGGCGTAAAGGCGGCAATAAGGCGCAGCTTTCGGTGGCTGTCAAAGAGAAAGCGACGAAGTTCCCGGATCACATGCAATTTCGCAATGCAGCATGAAAATGCCGGAAACCCGTCGCTTTTGCCCTATCGGCCCGTCGATCAATGCCGCAGCGTAGCGTCCCCGTCGCGCCCCTGGCCATTGCTCGGCTGCGCGGCCAGATCATCCTCTTCGGTCCAGGCGATCGCTTCGGGCACCGACATCAAGGCGCGCGCCAGCACTTCGTCCACATGGCTGACGGGCACGATTTCCAGCCCGTCACGGATATTGGCCGGAATTTCCGTTAGGTCTTTCTCATTTTCCTGCGGGATCAACACCGTCTTGATGCCACCGCGCAATGCCGCCAGCAGCTTTTCCTTCAAGCCGCCGATCGGCAGGACGCGACCGCGCAAGGTCACCTCGCCGGTCATCGCGACATCCTTATGCACCGGGATGCCGGTCAGCGTTGACACGATGCAGGTCACCATGCCGATGCCCGCCGAAGGCCCATCCTTGGGCACTGCGCCTTCGGGCAGATGGATGTGGATGTCCTTGCGGTTGAAGATGCTGGGCTTGATGCCATAGCCGGGCGAGCGCGCCTTCACATAAGAGAAGGCCGCCTGGATCGATTCGGTCATCACGTCGCCGAGCTTGCCGGTCGTCTTGATCATGCCCTTGCCGGGCACGGTGACCGCCTCGATCGTCAGCAGTTCGCCGCCGACCTCAGTCCATGCCAAGCCCGTGACCGCGCCGATCTGATGCTCTTCCTCGCCCACGCCATGGCGGAATTTACGCACCCCGGCATAGTCGGCGAGCGTGTCCGGCGTGATGACGACCTTCTCATAGACGCCTTCGAGAATCTTGCGCAGCGCCTTGCGCGCCAGACGTGCGACTTCGCGCTCCAGCGTGCGGACGCCAGCCTCGCGGGTATAGTAACGGATGAGGTCGCGAACGGCCGCCTCGGTCACCTCAAACTCGCCTTCCTTGAGGCCATGGGCGTCGATTTGCTTGGCGATCAGATGTCGCTGCGCGATCTCGACCTTCTCGTCCTCGGTATAGCCTTCCAGCCGGATGATCTCCATCCGGTCAAGCAAGGCCTGCGGCAAATTCAAGGAGTTAGCGGTCGTCACGAACATGATGTCCGAAAGATCGACGTCGATCTCCAGATAATGGTCCTGGAACTTGCTATTCTGTTCGGGGTCCAACACTTCGAGCAGTGCCGACGCCGGATCGCCTCGGAAATCCTGGCCCAGCTTGTCGATCTCGTCGAGCAGGAACAGCGGGTTCATCGTCCCCGCCTTCTTCAGGTTCGTCACGATCTTGCCCGGCAGCGAGCCGATATAGGTGCGGCGGTGACCGCGAATTTCCGCCTCGTCGCGCACGCCGCCCAGCGACTGGCGCACGAATTCGCGCCCGGTCGCCTTGGCGATCGAACGGCCAAGCGAGGTCTTGCCCACGCCCGGCGGGCCGACGAGGCACAGGATCGGGCCTTTGAGCTTATTGGTGCGCGCCTGGACGGCGAGATATTCGATGATCCGGTCCTTGACCTTGTCGAGCGCGAAATGATCCTCATCGAGGACATCCTGCGCGCGCTTGAGGTCATTCTTGACCTTGCCCTTCTTGCCCCAGGGCAAGCCCAACAGCACGTCGAGATAGTTGCGCACCACGGTCGCTTCGGCCGACATGGGCTGCATGCCCTTGAGCTTCTTCAACTCGGCGGTGGCTTTCGCCCGCGCTTCCTTGCTCAGCTTGGTCTTGGCGATCTTCTCGGCCAGTTCGGCCAGTTCATCGCCCTCTTCGCCCTCGCCATTGCCCAGCTCGCGCTGGATCGCCTTTAGCTGCTCGTTGAGATAATATTCGCGCTGGGTCTTTTCCATCTGGCGCTTCACGCGGCCACGGATCTTCTTTTCGACCTGCAAGACGCCCAGTTCGCCTTCCATGAAGGCGAACACCATCTCCAACCGCTTGACCGGATCGGCCTCGACCAGCAGCGATTGCTTGTCGGATACCTTGACGTTGATGTTGGCGGACACGGCATCGGCCAACCGCCCGGCATCCTCGATCTCGCGCAACTGCACCGGGGTTTCGGCGGGCAGCTTCTTGTTGAGCTTGGCGTAATTCTCGAACTGCTCGGCGACCGAACGCATCAGCGCGGCAGCTTCCGGGCCTTCGGCAGCAACATCCTCGATCGCTTCGACATCGGCGACCAGATGCGTGCCCGTCTCCGCCATCGTCGTCAGCCGCGCGCGATGCTTGCCCTCGACCAGCACGCGCACCGTGCCGTCAGGCAGCTTGAGCAATTGCAATACCACCGCGACGACGCCCGTATCATAGAGCGAATCCTGGCCTGGATCATCTTCGGCCGGGTCGAGCTGCGACACCAGGAAGATTTCCTTATTGCCCTCCATCGCCGCTTCCAGCGCGGAAACGCTCTTGTCGCGACCGACGAAGAGCGGGACGATCATCTGCGGAAACACGACGATGTCACGCAGCGGCAGCAGGGGATATTGCACAGTCATTCACACTCCGGGCCAAATAGGGCCTGTCCTACGGTTCATCGCCTTTATGGGGATGCCTATCGCGTCAATCAATCAGGGGATGTCATAATGCGGTCACGATGAACCCAGGGTTATTATAGGGCTCTTCGCGCACATCCGCGCTCAGAACGGCAGTTTGAAGCCGGGGGGCAAGGGCAGGCCAGCGGTCATCTTGCCCATTTCGGCATTGCTGACCTCGTCCGCCTTCTTGCGCGCGTCGTTGAACGCGGCGGTCACCAGGTCTTCGAGCATCTGCTTTTCCGACGGTGCCAGCAGGCTGTCGTCGATCGATACGCCCAGGATGCGGCCCTTGGCCGACGCCTTCACCTTGACGAGACCGCCGCCCGCCGCGCCTTCGACCTCCAGCTTGTCGAGATTGTCCTGCGCGCGCTGCAATTCTTCCTGCACACGGCTCGCCATGCCCAGGATTTCGTTCAGATCCTTCATTGTCCTACACTCCATTGTTCGAGCCGGTCGTCCAGCTCCGCATCGGGAAAGGCCGCCATCGCCGCCTTCACCACCGGGGTTTCGAGAATAGTGGCGCGGGCATTGGCCTGCGCGGCCTGCTCCTGCGCTAACAAGGTCGGCTGCGCCTCGCCATCGCTCTGCGCCACGCGCCAGGCAACACCCGTCACCTCCTTGAGCGCTGGCACGATCCGCGCGGCGAAATCCGCCGATAGCGAGGGTGCCCCCCGATAATCCAGTTCGGGCGGCGCATAGCGCACCAGCGCGACGCTATCATGCAGTTCCTGCGCCAACTGCCCCTTGCCGCGCTGCCAGAAGGCTTCGATCAGATCGGGGAAAGTCGCCGGCAATTGCGCGGCAGGGCCAGCGCCCGTCGTCGCAGCCACCGCGCCCGGCGCTGCCGCAGCAACAGGCCCGCCCTCGCGCAGCATCCGCGCAATCTCGCCCGGATCGGGCATGGTCGCGGCATGCATCACCCGCAGCAGCGCCATTTCACAGCTTTCGATCGGCAGGATGGCGCTCGCCACCTCGTCATGCCCCTTGACCAGCAATTGCCACAGCCGATGCAAGGGCGCGAAGCCGATCTGCGCGGCCCAGTCCGCGAGCGCGTCGCGTTCCTCGGCGGATTGGCCGGGGCTTGCGATATCGCGCCCCGCCTTCACCAACGTCACCGCATGGACCAGTTCCATCAGCCCGCGCATCAGCGCCAGCGGCTCGACGCCCAGCGCATATTGGTCGCGCACGGCGGCCAGCAACGCGGCGGTATCACCCTCCAGCAACAGCCCCAGCAGGCGACGCACGGCGCCGCGATCCGACAGGCCCAGCATGTCGCGCACTTGCGCCGCCGTGACGACCGGCTCGCCCTCGCCCATTTCCGCATGGGCGATCGCCTGGTCGAGGATGGAGAGGCCATCGCGCGCCGACCCTTCGGCGGCCTGCGCGATCAGCGACAGCGCATCCGGCTCCGCCGCGACCTTTTCGGCCTCCACCACATGGGCAAAATGGCTGGCCAGCAGGTCTGCCGGAATACGCCGCAGGTCGAACCGCTGGCAGCGCGACAGAACCGTAACCGGCACCTTGTTCACTTCGGTCGTCGCGAACAGGAATTTCACATGGGCGGGCGGCTCCTCCAGCGTCTTCAACAGCGCGTTGAAGGCGTTTTTGGACAGCATATGGACTTCGTCGATGATGTAGATCTTGTAGCGCGCAGAGACGGCGGCATAGCGCACCGCCTCGATAATCTCGCGCACGTCATCGACGCCGGTATGGCTGGCGGCGTCCATCTCGACCACGTCGATATGCCGCCCCTCGGCGATCGCGGTGCAGGGTTCGCAGACGCCGCACGGGTCGATCGTCGGCCCGCCCTGCCCGTCCGCACCAATGCAGTTCAGCGCCTTGGCGATCAGCCGCGCGGTCGATGTCTTGCCGACCCCGCGCACGCCCGTCATCAAAAAGGCATGGGCCAGCCGCCCGCGCCGGATCGCATTGCCCAGCGTCTGGACCATCGCATCCTGCCCGATCAGCTCATGAAAGCTGCGCGGTCGATATTTGCGCGCGAGGACGCGGTAGGGCTGCTGGGAATCGGACATCGGTCTGGTCTAGCCGTTCGGGCCGCCATTGTCGAAGCGGGATGATGGCTGGAAGGTGGGAGCCGGAACGACCCGTGACGAAATCACTGTGGCTGCTTCCGTCAGGACCTGACCCGGTTCGCGACGATCACGTCCGCCCGACTCCCGCGGCGCATATGGCGAAAGGGTGATGGGATAGCAAGAGGCAACCAAAGCCGTTCGCTTCGAGCGAAGTCGAGAAGCGGCGAGCGTCACGCGGGCGTGTCTCGACTTCGCTCGACACGAGCGGAACGGGAGAACGTTCCTATTCCAGCCCGCTCTTTTGCGCCTGCCCGACAAATTCCAACGCAGCCCGCGCCGTTTCCGCAATCGCCGCCTCGGCCTTCTTGGCATCGACCGTCGGCCGATCGAGATAGATCGCCAATATATATTCATCGCCCGCCGGCGATTTGACCAGCGCCACATCATTATAGGCCGTGCCGCAGCTGCCGGTCTTGCTGCCCGACGTCCAGCCTTCGGGCAGGCCTGCCTTGATCCGCTTGTCGCCCGTGCTGCTGGCGTTGAGCCAGCCGCGCAGCCGCTCGGCGCTCTCGCCCTGCATGTCGCGGAACAACAGCCGTCCCATCAGCCCCGCCATCGCGGCGGGCGTGGTCGTGTCGCGCGGATCGCCCTCGGTATTCTCGTTCAAGTCCGGCTCGTTGCGGTCCAGCCGGGTCACGCTGTCGCCATGGGCGCGCATGAAGGCTGTCAGCCCCTGCGGCCCGCCCAGCATCGGCAACAGCAGGTTCGCCGCACTATTGTCGCTCACCTCGACCGCCGCCTGCGCCAGTTCGGCCATGCTCATCCGGCCGCGCTTGCGGTTCGCCTTCACGACCGGCGCATAATCGAGAATATCGTCCTTGCTGAAGGATATCTCCCCCTCCAGCCCGAACTTGCCGCCTTCCGCGCCGATCAGCACCGCCGCCGCCAATGGCGCCTTGAAGGTCGAGCACATCGCGAACGGCTCGTCGCGGTTGAAGCCCAGCAGCAGCGCGCCCTGCTTATCCACCAGCGCAACGCCCAGCCGCCCGCCGGTTTCCTGCTCGATCTCCTTGGGATTGCGCACCTGAGCCAGCGCCGATTGCGGCACCAGATAGCGCGGCGCAGGCGGCAGCAGCGAATCAAGCTGACCGGTCGGCACCGGCTCCTTGGTCTTTTTCTGCTTCTCGGCAGCGCTGGACGGCGCGGCGATCAGCAGCAGCAGGGCGAACGCGGACAGGCGTTTCATCGACTTCACATACCCTGCATATTATAGGATTCGGGCGGAATGCGCACCGTCAACTGGTCCAGCCCATCGGCGAGGATGATCTGGCACGACAGGCGGCTGGTGCGCGTGGCGGACGCGGCGAGGTCGAGCATATCCTCCTCATCCTCGCTGGCACGGCCCAGGCGCGGAAAATCGGTGGCTTCGACGATGACATGGCAGGTGGAACAGGCCATCTGTCCCTCGCACGTGCCTTCGAGCGGCTGGCCCGCCGCCTGTGCGATGTCGAGCAGCACCGATCCCGCCGGGGCATCGACCTCCTGTCGCCGTTCCCCGTCAGCGCTGATGAAGGTAACCCTGGTCATGATGGTGCGACGCTCCCTTTTTTACAGCGCCGCTTGTGCGGCTGCCGCCTTGTTCAATGCCTCCGCAGCGCTCTCCAGTTCGGCCGGTGTCGTGTAGCGGCCAAAGCCGATCCGCACCGATCCACGCGCCTGTGCGTCTGTCAGGCCCAGTGCGCGCAGCACATGGCTAGGCCTGCCGGACCCGCTTGCGCAAGCGCTGCCGAGCGAAAAAGCGATATTGCGGCAATCCGACAACAATCGCGCGCCATCGATTCCGGCGCGGCGCAGGTTGAGATTGCCCGGATAGCGCGCCGTCATGCTGCCATTGATCGTCCAGTCGGCGAACAGCGTGCGGGCAAGGGCAGACAGCGATTCGACATGGTCGCGGTCGGCCTCCGCCCGTTCGCGCATCAATCGCGCGGCAACCCCGAATCCGGCGCACAGCGCAGGCGACAGCGTGCCGGAGCGCAATCCACCCTCCTGCCCGCCGCCATGGATGAGCGGCGCGGGACTGACCCCGTCACGCAGCCACAAAGCCCCTACCCCCTTTGGCCCATGGATCTTGTGCGCGCTGATCGCGACCATGTCGCAGGTGTCGGGGATCGGCACCCGGCCATAGCCCTGCACCGCGTCGCACAGCAGCAGCGCGCCCGCCTGATGCGCCAACTGCGCCAGCGCTGCGACAGGCTGGATCACGCCGATCTCATTATTGACCAGCATCACCGCCACCAGCGCGACGCCAGGCCGGATCGCCTGCGCGGCCGCATCCAGGTCCACGACACCATCCGCGCCGACCGGCAGCACCGTCACCGTCCGCCCCGCGCGTGCCAAGACCTCCACCGTATCCAGCACCGCCGCATGTTCGGTCGCGATCGTCACGATATGGCCTTTGGGCGCGCCCTGAATGGCGATGTTGAGCGCCTCCGTCGCGCCCGACGTGAAGAGCAGCCGCCCGCCGGATGGCAACAGCGCGCCGACCGCGTCGCGCGCCACCTCGACCTGCGCCGCCGCCATCCGCCCCAGCCGATGCGCGCTGTGCGGATTGGCGAACTGGTCGCGCAGCAACGGCACCATCGCGTCGAACGCTTGCGGAGCCAGCGGCGTCGTCGCCTGATAATCGAGATAGATCATCGTCGCGCCCGCGCGGCCATCGCCGTCCAGGCGGCCAGGAAGCGATCGACATCGCCCTCGTGCGTCTGCGGCCCGAAGCTCACCCGCACCACCTCGCTCGCCACCGCCTCGTCCCAGCCCATGGCGTGCAGCACATGGCTGGTCTTGAGCGAACCGGACGAACAGGCACTACCCGCCGACACCGAAATGCCCGCCATATCGAACTGAATGAGTTGCGCGCGCGCCGATAGGCCCGGCATCCGGTAGCTGGCGATCGCCGCGATACGCGGCGCATCGCGCGCGACGATCACCCCGCCTGCCGCCACGATCCCCGCATCGAGCCGTGCGCGCAGGGCGGCGGCACCCGGCAACCAGTCCGCCCGCGCCTCCAGCGCCGCCGCCATCGCCAGGATCGCAGGCAGATTCTCGGTCCCCGCGCGATAGCCCTGCTCCTGCCCGCCGCTCGCCTCAATGAGCGCCAGATCGCGGATCAGCAGCGCGCCAATACCCGGCGGACCCCCAAATTTATGCCCACTGATCGCGATCATGTCGGCATCGGGCAGCGGGAGCTTGCCCGCGCTCTGCGCGCAATCCGCGAAGAGGATCGCGCCGGAACGATCAAGCTCACCCAACGGCTGGATCACGCCAGTCTCGTTATTCACATGCTGGATGGCGAACAATATATTGTGATCCGTTCGCCTTGAGCTTGTCGAAGGGCTTTCCTTTTCCTCAGGCCAGAAAGGGGCTTCGACAGGCTCAGCCCGAACGGGTGTTCTAACTATGCCATCCCCATCCACCGCCAGCCGCTCGGCCCCCTTCGTCACCCGCAGCACCGCGTCATGCTCCACCGCAGACGTCACGACCCGCCGCGCCTTCGTCCGGCCCAGCCCGATCGCGATCGCCTCGCTCGCCCCGGACGTGAAAATCACATGGCCCTGCCAGCCCAGCGCCGCCGCGATCCGGGCGCGGGCATCCTCCAGCGCGGCGCGCGCGGCGCGGCCGTCGGCATGGGGGCTGGACGGGTTGGCCCAATGGCCCATGGCGGCGACCATCGCCGCCTGCGCCTGGGCCAGCATCGGTGTCGTCGCGGCATGATCGAGATAGAGACGGTCGGCGGCCAAGGGGGCTACTCATTGATTGCGGAAATGGCGGCGGCTTCTATATAGGCGGTCTGCCGCGCTGCGCCAGCACATCCCTTGGCGCGCCCGTCGCGACTCCATTTGCCGCCCTGCCCATCCGGGCCGAGTGGCCCAGAACGATAACAGGTGCCATGCCAGACGTAATCTTTACCGGACCCGAAGGCCGTCTCGAAGGCCGTTTCAGCCCCCCGCCCCGCCCGCGTGCGCCGGTCGCCATGATCCTGCACCCGCATCCGCAGGGCGGCGGCACCATGAACGACCGCATCACCCAGGCGCTCTACAAGACCTTCGTGAAGCGTGGCTTTGCCGTGCTGCGCTTCAACTTCCGGGGCGTCGGCCGCAGCCAGGGGACGTTCGACAACGGCATCGGCGAATTGTCCGATGCCGCCGCCGCGCTCGACTGGGTCCAGAGCTTCCATCCCGAAGCGCAGACCACCTGGATTGCGGGCTTCTCCTTCGGCGCCTGGATCGGCATGCAATTGCTGATGCGCCGCCCGGAAATCCGTGGCTTCATCTCGGTCGCGCCGCCTGCCAACATGTACGACTTCTCCTTCCTCGCCCCCTGCCCCTCGTCGGGCATCATCGTGCAGGGCACGTCCGATGAAGTCGTGACCGCCAGCGCCGTCCAGAAACTGGTCGACAAGCTGCGCACGCAAAAGGGCATCACCATCCATCATGACGAAATCCGGGGTGCCAACCACTTCTTCGAACATGAACTCGACCAGCTGATGAAGTCGGTCGACAATTATCTCGACATGCGCCTGTCCCCGGACTCGCCGATCCGTTGAGGGGCAACGCCCGCGAAACAGAAAAAGGGGCTGCCGCAAGGTGGCCCCTTTTTCTTTGGGCAAAGGCAAAGCCAGACTTTCAACGGGCCTGATTATTCGGCGTGGCATCCTTCGCTTCCGCCCGTTAGCGCAGCGATCATGTCCGACACGCCCGAACCCAAGCCCCGCATGGTCTGGAGCCGCTATTATAGCAGCTTCATACCCGCCCCGCCCGGTCCCGGCTTGCTCGACCGGATCAAGGCCGCCAGCGGCGCGATCGGCGGGATCGCGATCACCGGGCTGCTATGCGGCTTGATGCTCGGCAATGGCCTAGCCCATCCGCTGCTGGTGGCCCCCATGGGTGCCTCGGCGGTGCTGCTGTTCGCCGTGCCCGCCAGTCCGCTGGCGCAACCCTGGCCGGTGCTGGGCGGCAACATCATCTCCGCGCTGGTCGGCATCGCCATCGCCCACATCATCCCCAACCCGACCATGGCCGCGGCCGTAGCGGTCGGCGGGGCGATCGCGATCATGTCGCTGCTGCGCTGCCTCCACCCGCCCGGCGGCGCTGTCGCGCTGTCTGCCGTGCTGGCCGGAAGCGACACCGGCTATCTGTTCGCCCTGACGCCTGTGGGCGCGAACACGCTGCTGCTCTTGATCGTCGCGATGCTGTTCCACCGCATGGTCGGCCAAAACTATCCCCATGTACCGCCCAGGGCACCGTCGCCCCACGCCACCACCGATCCCGCTCCCCTGCTGCGCGCCGCCCCCAGCGCGCAGGATATCGCCGACGCGCTCCATGGCTTTGGCGCAAGGCTGGACGTGGACGAGGCGGACCTGCGCCCCTTGCTGGCCGATGCCCAGTTGCGCGCGGCCGAACGCACGCATGGCGCGACGCGGTGCGATGAGATCATGGCGCGCGACGTGCTGCATATCGCCGCCAGTCAGACGGTGACAGAGGCCCGCACGCTGATGCAGGCGCGCCATCTCCTGTCGCTGCCGGTGCTGGACGATGCTGGCCGGGTGCAGGGGATGATCAATGCCCGCGACCTGTTGCAGGACGGCGTACTTGTCGCCGACGTCGCCCACCGGCCGCTCTTCGTCCATGCCGATACGCCGGTCGCGCGCCTGATAGGTCCGTTCAGCAGCGGTGTGCGCCATGCTGCGGTGGTGGTCGACACCGATCATCGCCTGCTGGGACTGGTGACGCAGACCGATCTGCTGGCGACGCTGGCGCTGCGGCTCAGCGCCGTTCCAGCCCCGGCAAGTCCGGCCCCGGTATCGCCGTGATCGCGACATTGCCGAACATCACCAGCCCCGCGATGATCATCAGCGCGCCGCGCTTGCGGTCGCGCAAGCGGAACATCACATATAGCCCGCCGCCGGTCAGCAGCAGCCCGGCCAGCATAAGGATGGAGAGGATCGTGCCTGTCATGCCTCTGCCCATAAGGGCGGCGGACCAAGGTGGCAATCTACCGCTTCTGCCCCTAAGAGGCGCGGGAACGAATCACCCCATCGGTGAAGGGACGCACCGCAGATGAAGATCGCCATCGCATCCGACCATGCCGCCATCGAATTGAAGGCGGAACTGGCGCAATGGCTGCGCGACGAAGGGCATGAGGTAAACGACCTTGGCCCGGCGACCGCCGACCGCGTCGATTATCCCGATTATGGTTACAAACTCGCGACAGCGGTGGCATCCGGCGCGGCGGATCGCGGCATTGCGCTCTGCGGGTCGGGCATCGGCATTTCGATCGCGGTCAATCGCAACCCGGCCTGCCGCTGCGCGCTGGTCGGCGAGCCGCTGTCGGCGGCGCTCTCGCGCGAACATAATGACGCCAATGTGCTGGCCATGGGCGCGCGCCTGACTGGCGTGGACATGGCCAAGGCGTGCGTCATCGCCTTCCTTACCACTGAATTTGGCGGAGGCCGCCATGCCGGCCGCGTCGACAAACTATCCCAGCCCGCGCTCTGAAAGGATATTTCGATGAGCATCGACACCCTCAGCCCGGCCATCCGTCAGGACGGCTTTTTCAGCGAATCGCTTAGCAGCGCGGACCCCGAAATCTTCGGCGCGATCGAACATGAATTGAAGCGCCAGCAGGACAAGATCGAACTGATCGCGTCCGAAAATATCGCATCGAAAGCCGTGCTGGAGGCCGCAGGCTCGATCTTCACCAACAAATATGCCGAAGGCTATCCGGGCAAGCGCTATTATGGCGGCTGCGAATATGCCGACGTCGTCGAAACGCTGGCGATCGAACGGGCGAAAGAGCTGTTCGGCGCGAAATTCGCCAACGTCCAGCCCAATAGCGGCAGCCAGATGAACCAGGCCGTGTTCCTCGCCCTGCTCCAGCCGGGCGACACCTTCATGGGCCTTGACCTGTCGTCGGGCGGCCATCTGACCCATGGATCGCCGGTCAACATGTCGGGCAAGTGGTTCAACCCCATCGCCTATGGCGTGCGTGCTGACGATCATATGATCGACATGGACGAGGTCGCCCGCATCGCGCGCGAGAGCAAGCCCAAGCTCATCATCTGCGGCGGCACCGCCTATTCGCGCCACTGGGATTTCGAACGCTTCCGCGAAATCGCCGACGAAGTGGGTGCCTATCTGCTCGCCGACATGTCGCATTTCTCCGGCCTGGTCGCGGGCGGCGCGCATCCCTCGCCCGTCCCTCACGCCCATGTCACCACCACCACGACCCACAAGTCGCTGCGTGGTCCCCGTTCGGGCATCATCCTGTGCAATGACGAGGCACTGGCCAAGAAGTTCAACAGCGCCATCTTCCCCGGCCTGCAGGGTGGCCCGCTGATGCACATCATCGCCGCCAAGGCGGTAGCGTTCAAGGAAGCACTGACGCCTGAGTTCAAGGCCTACGCCCACCAGATCGTCGCCAATGCCAAGACGCTGGCCGCAACGCTGGCGGATGCTGGCCTGTCGATCGTGTCGGGCGGCACCGACAATCACCTGATGCTGGTCGATCTGCGCGCGAAGAACACCACCGGCAAGGCTGCGGAAAAGGCGCTCGACCGCGCCTACATCACCTGCAACAAGAATAATGTGCCGTTCGACACCGCCAGCCCGTTCGTGACGTCGGGCGTGCGCCTCGGCACCCCGGCCGGCACCACGCGCGGTTTCGGCGAAGCGGAATTCCGCGAGATCGGCGAGTTGATCGCGCAGGTCGTCGAAGGCCTCAAGCGCAATGGCGATGACGGCGACGGCCAGGTCGAAGCGCATGTGCGCGAGAAGGTGCTGGCGCTGACCGGGAGGTTTCCGATCTACTGAGGACAAAACAGGCCGTTCGTGTCGAGCGCAGTCGAGACAGGCTCGCACAGACGTTTCTCGACACGCTCGAAACGAACGGAGATTGATTAGATCATGCGCTGCCCCTTCTGTTCCCATGAAGACAGCCAGGTGAAGGACAGCCGGCCGACGGAAGATGGCGCCGCCATCCGCCGTCGCCGCCAGTGTGAAGCGTGCGCCGCGCGCTTCACCACCTTCGAGCGCATCCAGCTCCGCGACATCTGGGTGGTCAAGAGCGAGGGCCGCAAGGAAGCGTTCGAGCGCGACAAGCTGGCGCGGTCCATCGGCATCGCCTGCCGCAAGCGTCCCATCGATCCCAGCCGCATCGAGAAACTCATCTCCGGCATCCAGCGCCAACTCGAAACCAGCGGCGACACCGAAGTCCCCGCCCGCGCGATCGGTGAAATGGTGATGGAAGGCCTCAAACGCCTCGACAGCGTCGCCTATATCCGCTTCGCCAGCGTCTATAAGGACTTCACGGATGCGAAGGATTTCGAGGATTTCGCTGGAACGGTGAAGGAAGTGGGTGGGTGAACACGCTCCTGCCTCCGTTCGCCCCGAACACCACCCTCCGTTCGGTTCGAGCTTGTCGAGAACAACGCGCAACATGAGTTTCTGGATTTACATCCTCCGCTGCGCCGATGGCAGCTATTATACGGGCCACACCGACGATCTGGAACGGCGTATCGGCCAACATCAGTCCGGGGAAATTCCGGGCTACACGCATGATCGACGCCCGGTAGAACTGGTGTTCAGCGAAACCTTCACGGACCGGATCGACGCGCTGGAGCGCGAGCGCCAGGTGAAGGATTGGTCGCGCAAAAAGAAAGAAGCCTTGATTCGAGGGGATTGGGAAGCGGTTTCAGACGCTGCACGTTCTCGACCACGGGTCTCGACTACGCTCGACCCTGGCTCGAACCGAACGGCGTTAGAAGAGGCTCAGCCCC
>NZ_JPPQ01000069.1:3077973-3085191 GCF_000743655.1 Sphingobium sp. ba1 | reverse complement strand
GCTCACCATCGCCGCACCCCGCGACATCACCGCCAAATGGCTCCAGCCGCGCCTGGCCGCCTATGCCGCGCACCAGCCAGACCTGACGTTCCAGTTGATCGCGGCGGACGAGGCGCTGGACTTTACCGAAGCCAATCTCGACCTCGCCTTGCGCCTGACCGATGCGGCGGGCGAGCATGAGGGCGTGAAGCTGGGCGAGGCGGCGTTCGTCACGGTGGAAGCCGCGCAGGGCGGGCCCGAACAGCGGATCGACTGGCCCGGCTGCCCGGCGGGGGACAAGCCCGCGATAATCCGGGTGGCCGATGGCGGGCTGGCGATCGAGGCGGCGGCCAATGGCTTTGGCCGGGCGCGCGTGCCGTTGCTATTGGTACAGGCCGATCTGGCGGCAGGCCGGGTGCGGCAGGTGGGGGAGGCGATGCCGAGTTTGCTCAGCTACTGGCTGATCGCGCCTTTGCCGCAATGGCGGCAGAAGAAGGTCAAGGCGCTGGTTGAAGCGCTGACCGCCTAAGTTCCTTCAATCGAGACCCTGATGTTTGATGTAGAATATGACGCCCGGACCAACTGCCTGACGATGAAGGTCGAAGGCTTCTGGACGCCGGAAAACGTGGTGGCTTTCGCCAAAGAGGTCGGGGCGAAGGCGCAACAGGCAAGGGCGATCCGGGGCGATTTCAACGTCCTCGTCCTATCCTTCGACTTCCCGGTGCAGGCAAACGACGTCGCCGATCTGCTGGCGGGCATCATGCGCGGGGGCATGACCCTTACCAGCGGACGAACGGCGGTGGTCGTGGGCAGCCAATTGAACAAGGCGCAGGCGGAACGAACCCTGGTCCACCCCAGAGTCCGGGTGTTCCTGACCATGGAAGCGGCACAGGGCTGGCTGGCGGAAGAGGTCGATACCATTCCCGCCAACCAGACAAACCTCATTCCGCCAGCAAGTTA
This sequence comes from Sphingobium sp. ba1, assembly GCF_000743655.1. Taxonomy (NCBI): domain Bacteria; kingdom Pseudomonadati; phylum Pseudomonadota; class Alphaproteobacteria; order Sphingomonadales; family Sphingobiaceae; genus Sphingobium; species Sphingobium sp. ba1. Next base: position 3,084,252 of record NZ_JPPQ01000069.1, on the reverse strand, counting down.
AGCGCCCTCGTCATCAGCGCCACCAGCTTTGGCTCGTCCAGCCGGGCAGCCGCATCGTTCCAGCTGCTGCTGACAGCATACCATGAGCCGTCCTGCCTTTGCGCCAGAAAGTTCATCGCCATGACGCCGGGTTCGCTGCCGCCCTTATAGCCCAGATAGCGCCAGCGTTTCGCGTCGGCGGGCGGAATGCCTGGATTGACGGCCAGGACCGGCAGCGCCTCGCCGCCATGCAGACGCAGCCAGGCGAGCAGGCCGATCATGTCCTTTGGCGATGCGAACCATTCGATGCTGTCGATCGCCGTGGGGACTTCGGCCACGCTACCCACATCCACCTTGTCGGCGGTCAGGCGTGACGCCGCATCGCGTAGCAGCGCCCGGCGTGCGTCGGGGGAAGCCGTGGCATAGCGCCCTCGCAGATCGGCATTGGCGGGCATTTTGAGCGCAAAGGCTTCGGCGGTGGTCAGCAGGGGCAGCGCCTGATCCGGGTTCGCATGACCGGTTGTCGCAAGCATCGCGTCCACCTTGTCGCGACCCAGCGCCAGCAACAGCGTATCGGTCGCGCTATTATCGCTTTCCGCGATCATCGCCGTGGCGAGGCTGTGCAGCGTCATCGGCGCGCGGTCGGGCCAGTGCAGCAGGCGACCGGAAAAGCTCTTCGCACCAAGCGGAATAACGTCACTCCAGCGGCGTTCGCCAGCGCCTACGGCGCGTGCCAGTTCGGAAAGGATGGTCAGCTTGAAGCTGGAACCGATGGCCATCGCGGCATCGGCGCGATGCGCCGCTCGCAGCTTGGGCGGACCCTCGCCCAATGTCGCAACCGCGAAACTGGTCGTACCGGGGAGGGCGGCGATCTCCGCCATGACCTTGGCCATGCTGTCATTGGCCGTTCGTGCGCCGACGATGCGCAGGCCCACTACGCGGCCCGGCGGCTGAGGAGCGACGACCAGGGTGAACCCGACTGTAGCGCGCTCGTAACGGATTTCGACCTGCCCAGCAGTGGCGCTATCCTGCCGCACAGCCCCCAGCGCGAGCGGTCTGCCATGCTGCGCGCGCAGGTCGGCAGCAACGGCGCGCCAGCGATCCACAGGGACAGCATCAAGAAAGAGGGAGGAGAAATAATCGGCCTCGTCGCCGGGCGACGTGAGAAGGCCAAGCAGTTGTTCGGCGCGGGTTTGATAAGTGGGATTGGGGGCCGCCTGCGCGGTGAGGGCGATGCTTAACAAAAATAGAAAAACCAAGCTCAGAAGCTGTCGTGCTCCTGCGAAAGCAGGAGCCCAGGGTGCTCCATCATGCACCTGTCAACGCCGGTTCAAGCATCGATCGCCTCTTCGTCCACCGCCGCCGCATTCTCCTGAATGAACGCGAAGCGATGCGCCGGGTTCGTCCCCATCAGGCGGTCGACCAGGTCACGCACCCCCGCACGCTCCTCGACATCGGCGGGTAGGGTGATGCGGATCAGCATCCGTGTCTTGGGGTCCATCGTGGTTTCGCGCAACTGCATCGGGTTCATTTCGCCCAACCCCTTGAAGCGGCTGACATCGACCTTCTTGCCCTTGAACTCCTTGGTCTGCATCAGCGCGGCGCGATGGGCATCATCCTTGGCATAGGCGCTCTTGCCGCCCGCGACGAGGCGATAGAGCGGCGGCTGGGCGAGATAGAGATGGCCGCGCCGCACCAGTTCGGGCATTTCCTGAAAGAAGAAGGTCATCAACAGTGTCGCGATATGCGCGCCATCGACATCGGCGTCGGTCATGATGACGATACGCTCATAGCGCAAATGATCAGGGTTGCAGTCCTTGCGCGTGCCGCATCCCAGCGCCAGGATCATGTCGGCAATTTCCTGATTGGCCAGGATCTTCGCGTTATTCGCCGATGCGACGTTCAATATCTTGCCGCGCAGGGGCAGGATCGCCTGCGTCTTGCGGTCGCGTGCCTGCTTGGCAGAACCGCCCGCAGAATCGCCTTCGACCAGAAAGATCTCGGCGCCCTCCGGGTCATCGTTCGAACAATCCGTCAGCTTGCCGGGCAGGCGCAGCTTGCGGCTGTTGGTCGCCGTCTTGCGCTTGACCTCCTTCTCCTGCTTGCGCTTCAAACGCTCGTCCATGCGGTCGAGCACATAGGCCAGCAGTGCCTTGCCCCGGTCCATATGGTCGGTCAGATAATGGTCGAAATGATCGCGAACGGCATTTTCCACGAGCCGCGCCGCTTCGGGCGATGTCAGCCGGTCCTTGGTCTGGCTCTGGAACTGCGGTTCGCGGATGAAGACTGACAGCATGATTTCCGATGACGTCATGATGTCGTCGGCGGTAATGTCCTTCGCCTTCTTGTGCCCCACCAGGTCGGCAAAGGCGCGGATGCCCTTGACCAGCGCGGCGCGCATCCCGGCCTCATGCGTGCCGCCATCGGGCGTCGGGATGGTGTTGCAATACCAGCTATAGCTGCCATCCGACCAGAGCGGCCAGGCCACCGCCCATTCGACCCGCCCTGCGCTGTCGGGAAAATCCTGATGGCCCGCGAAAAACACGCTGGTCGCGCATTCGCGGTCGCCGACCTGTTCCTTGAGATGATCGGCAAGGCCGCCGGGGAACTGGAAGACAGCTTCGGTGGGCGTATCGTCGTTGACCAGCTCCGGTGCGCATTTCCAGCGGATTTCGACGCCAGCGAACAGATAGGCCTTTGACCGGGCGAGCCGATGCAGACGCGCGGGTTTGAACTTCTGCTCGCCGAAGATTTCGGTGTCGGGGATGAAACTGACCGACGTGCCCCGCCGGTTGGGCGCGCCGCCGACCTTTTCCAACGCAGTGACGGGCAGCCCCTGGGAGAAGCTTTGGCGGAACAGTTCCTTGTTGCGTGCGACCTCGACCACGGTGTCGCTCGACAGCGCGTTGACCACGCTGATGCCCACGCCATGCAGGCCGCCAGACGTGGCATAGGCCTTGTCGGTGAACTTGCCGCCCGAATGGAGCGTGGTCATGATCACTTCCAGCGCCGACTTGCCGGGAAATTTCGGGTGCGGATCGACCGGAATGCCGCGCCCATTATCGATGATGGTCAACCGGTTGCCCGGTTCCAGCGTGATTTCGATCCGGGTGGCATGCCCCGCCACCGCCTCGTCCATGCTGTTGTCCAGCACCTCGGACGCGAGATGGTGCAACGCGCGCTCATCCGTGCCGCCGATATACATGCCGGGACGGCGACGCACCGGCTCCAGCCCTTCCAGCACCTCGATAGCGGAAGCATCATATTCAGGGGGGGGTGATGGTGCGGCAGCGAACAGGTCTTCGGACATGACAATAGCTATAGGCGGGCAGGCGTGGCGCGCAAGCATTGTGTCTTATGCGGCACAGCAACGAAAAGTTACGATAAAGCGTGAAACAAACCGCGCATTCAAACCGTTAGCGCCGTGCAAGAGGGTTATTGACGCCCCCAGGCGAGGAGAATTTTACATGAAGTTGAGCCATTTTGCACCGCTCGGTGCCACGCTGGCATTTGTGCTGGCAACCCCTGTGATGGCGCAGGACAGCACCGGTGCGGTCGATTGGACCGGTCCCTATATCGGCGGTTCGTTCGGCTATAACTGGCAGAAGAATGACGGCGAAGAGCATATCCGCTTCGATGCCGATGCCGACGGCGAATATGACGACATCATCCGCACTGGCGCTGGTGCCAATGCCTTTTCGCCCGGCACATGTGGCGGTTCCGCCCGTGGCGCAACGCCGGGTGCGGGTTGTAACGATGACAAGGACGCTATCGGTTGGATGGGTCATGTCGGTTACGACCGTCAGTTCGGCAGCATCGTCGCCGGTGTCGTCGCCGAAGCCGGTAAGGCCTATATCAGCGACAGCGTGACCGAATATTCCACGACCCCGGCTTTCTATGAAATGACGCGCCGGATCGACTGGAATGGTAACCTGCGCGCGCGCTTGGGCTACACCACCCCCGGCGGCATCATGCCGTACATCACTGGCGGTCTGGCTTATGCCAAGGTGAAGAACAGCTTCGCCACCAGCAATGGTGCCAACAGCTTCACCGAAGTCGATCGGAAGGAAGACGCCTGGGGCTACACCATGGGCGGCGGTATCGAAGCCAAGGTTTCTGACAATTTCTCAATCGGTGCCCGCTATCTGTGGACCCGCTACAATGTCGATGACTATCGCGTCGATGTCGGTGCAGGCAGCGCGCCTGCGACCAATCCGTTCCGCATCACCCCTTCGGGCGGCGCGAGCATGAATCGTGGCGACAAGTTCGACACGCAGAGCGTCATGGTCACGACCAGCTTCCGCTTCTGATCGGAAAAGGGGCGGGGGCCTTCGCCTCCGCCCTTTATCTATCGGACAATAAAAAGGCCGCCTTTCGGGGCGGCCTTTTTTATGGATTATCGGACGCGCGGGCCGCCAAAGGGAAGCGGCGGCGGAGGGCGACGCGTGCCGCGCGGCAACTGTGCCTGATAGGCGCGACCGCAATGTTCCACGCAATAAGGGAAGCCCGGATTGACCGCGACCCCGCAGAAATGGAAGTCGGGTTCGCCCGGATGGCCCATCGGCCATTTACAGATCCGCTCGGTCAGGTCGAGCAGCGACGTCTTGTCGGCAATCTCTGCGCTGGGCTTGGCCGGAACCAGGCGACGCGGCGGCGCTGGCGGGATCGGCGCCTGCTGATCGCCCGGACCCTGACGCAAGAACCCGCCCGGACCAACCGAAACGATGCGCGGCTGGGGTGGAGGAGGGGGCGCGTCGGACACGACTGGTTCAGCCGCCGGTGCAGCGGCCACTGGCGGCGGCGTCGGTGCGGCGGCGCGCGCCGGTGCTGGCGTTGCAGGGGCTACCGGCGCAGGCGCTGCACGCTGCGCTGGTGCTTCGGGTTCGGCAGCGGCCACGGGCTTACGCGCGGCTGCAGCCTTCTTCGGCGCGTCATTGGCCTTCACGGGCGACGGGCGCGATTGCAGGCCCAGGCGATGGGCCTTGCCAATCACCGCATTGCGGCTGACGCCGCCCAATTCTTCGGCGATCTGGCTGGCGGTCAGGCCGCGCTCCCACATCCCCTTGAGCTGGTCGATACGCTCGTCGGTCCAGGACAATGAAAAACTCCTCACAAATTCCAATATGCTTCCCTATATGGGAACGAGCGCGTGAGGTTCAAATCCTTGAACGGCGCGCTTGCAGCACAACGCACCAGCCGATAGTCGATCCCACCATGAACGACCAGTCCAAAATTGCCCCCGCAACCCCGGTTGCCGCCCCCTTCGCCGAACCTGGCGTACCTGTGATCCGCAACATCAACTGGGCGGGAACCTGGGCGCTGTATCGTAAAGAGGTGCATCGCTTCCTGAAGGTGCAACTCCAGACGGTATGGGCACCGGCGATCACGACGCTGATGTTCCTGGTGATTTTCATCGTCGCGCTGGGCGGGAGCGGCCGGACAGTCGGCTTGCGCGGCGAAGCGGTGCCCTTTGCCGATTTCATCGCGCCGGGCCTGATCGTCATGGGCATGATCAACGCCTGTTTCGCCAATGCCAGCTTCGCGCTGATGGTGGGCAAGGTGCAGGGAACGCTGGTCGATTATCTGATGCCACCGATTTCCGTCGGCGAATTGCTGTTCGCGCTGGCGGGATCGTCCGTGACGCGCGCGGTGTTCGTGGGCTGCGCCTTGTGGGCCGCGATGGCGTTGTGGCCGGGCGTGCATGTGACCCCGGCGCATTTATGGGCGGTGGTCTGGTTCGGGCTGCTCGGCACCAGCTTCGTCGCGTTTCTCGGCGTGCTGACATCAATCTGGGCGGAGAAGTTCGATCATGGCGCGGCGATCACCAATTTCGTGATCGGGCCGCTGGCCTTGCTGTCGGGCACCTTCTATTCGATCGACCGCTTGCCGCCCTTTTTCCAGGCGATAAGCCACGCCAATCCTTTCTTCTACATCATATCGGGCTTCCGCTATGGCTTCGTCGCAGCGGCCGACACCGACATCGTCGTCGGCAGCATCGTGCTGCTGACGCTGAACCTGATCTTCGGCGGGCTATGCTATGCGCTGTTGCGCCGTGGCTGGAAGATCAAGGCCTGACCGGTCAGATGAAGGCCGCAAAGATCGGTATGACGAGCATCGCAACCCCGATCAGACACGCCGCCATTATCCAGTGATACCAACGGGGAAGGGCACGGTCATCGCCGCGCCCTTCCTGCCATGGCCAGATCATAGCGGTCTGATCACTGGGTCGCGCCGCCACCGACGCGCGCCAGCGTAAAGCCCGCCTCGGTGACTTCGGCGAGCGGATAGATGTTGCGCAGG
>NZ_JPPQ01000069.1:3061508-3077963 GCF_000743655.1 Sphingobium sp. ba1 | reverse complement strand
CTGCCATAATTTTGACCCGCTCGCGGCATCGAACGCAATGACATGCGCGCCCGCATCCGTGACGAACAGCTTTCCGCCCGCCACGACGGGCGAAGCGGCCAGCCGGGCCTGCGGCGAGCTGCCGTCGATGGTCGCGGTCCATAGCTGCGTCGGCGAACCGCCCAGCGCGACATGACCCATCGCCTTGGACGGGTCACCGCCCGGCTGCGACCAGCTGTCATTGACGGCTGGGGCGGGCAGGGTGACCTGCACGTCGGCCAGGCTCGGTTCGACCTCGACACCCTGTTCGCTGGTCAGGATGGATACGCGATTGCCGACCACGGGGGTCTTGGGTCCGCCCTTCTTGCCGCCGATGATGCCGCACCCGGCGACCATCATAATCATGGCGGTAAGCGTCAGGGCGCGGCCCATGGGCGCAAATCTCTTCATCTTATGCTGTCCCATTGCCTCGTTACCCTTCCGTCGGCTCGGCCGGTATCTCTACCGCGTCGATCCCCATGACGCCTGCCATCTGACGCGCGCGTGAACGGATCGACTGCGGCACATTGCTGTCCTTGGCAAGCGCGGCGAACATGGGGCCAGCCAGATCGGTCTTGCCCATCTTGGCATAGGCGATGGCGACCAGTTCGCCCGCGCTGCCGAACCAGGGCGCACCCTCGACCGCGAGCGGCTTGAGGCGATCGACCACTTGCTGGGGCTTGAGCGTCTCAAATTCCAATGCGGTCTGGCGGATCAGCGCCAGATCGCGATAGGGTTGGTCGAGGCCAGTGTCGGCGGCCATGGCTGCGTATAGCGCGATAGCGCTTTTGGCGTCGCCCTTGCGCGCGGCCACACCGGCCTTGAGCAGTTGCGCGGACGCGCGATAGCCCGGCTGGTCAGCCTTGGTCAACGTATCGAGTTGCTTGGCGTCAGGCGTTCCGCCACCAGCAGCCGTCGTCAATACGGCGTCCATCTCTTCGGACACCGCCTGCGACTGGCTCTGCTGATGCTGCTGCCAATAGAGCCAGCCGCCAAAAGCCGCGAGGCTCAGGACCAGCACGACCAGAAGCACACGGCCATAGCGCTGCCAGAAGGACGTGAGCTGGTCCTGCCGGACGGCTTCGTCGACTTCACGCATGAAGGCTTCACTATTTTGCGGCGTCAGGGCCACTGCATTCTCCGGGACATGGATCAGAAATATGTAAGGGCAGAAGGCGCGACCAATAGCGGCGCTTATGCCACAGGCAAATCACTTTTTCGGGCGATAGACCTGTTCTTCGGTGGGGAAGGCGCGGCTGCGCACATCGGCGGCGTAACGCTGGGCGGCGCCGTCGATGCTTTGGGCGATATTGTCGAACCGTTTGACGAAACGGGGTACACGCTCGAACATGCCCAGCATATCCTCCGTCACCAGTACCTGTCCGTCGCAATGGGCGGACGCACCGATGCCTATGACCGGCACATCGACGCTGTCGGTGATGGCAACGGCCAGTTCCTCCATTACTCCCTCCAGCACCATGGCGAAGGCACCGGCATCGGCGACGGCGCGCGCATCGGCCATGATCTTGGCATGTTCCTGCTGGCTCTTGCCCCGCGCGCCATAGCCGCCCAGCGCATTGACCGCTTGCGGGGTCAGGCCGATATGCGCCATGACCGGGATGCCGCGCTGGCCAAGGAAGCTGATCGTCTCCGCCATGGCCTGCCCGCCCTCCAGCTTGACCGCCGCCGCGCCGGTTTCCGCCATGATGCGGCTGGCGCTGGCAAAGGCCTGCTGCGGCGACGCTTCATAGCTGCCAAAGGGCATGTCGATGATGACGACGCTATGATAGCTGCCGCGCACGACGGCGGCGCCATGGGCGCACATCATGTCGAGCGTGACGGCCAGCGTGGATGGCAGGCCATAGATGACCTGTCCCAGCGAATCGCCGACCAGCAGCATGTCGCAATGCGGATCGAGCAACTGCGCCTGGCGCGCGGTGTAGGCGGTCAGCATCACCAGCGGCTCTGTCGTCTTGCCCTCGAACTTGCGCCGCTGGATGGCGGGCACGGTCAGCCGCTTCATGGGGGCCGGGGTGGGCGTGGCGCGGCTGGTCGCCGTGTCGATCGTGAAGGTCGTGGACATGGGTGCGCTCTACCCCACCCTGGGCCGGGCCGCAAATGCGCAAAGAAACGGGTGCGATCCAGGGAATCGCACCCGCAGGGTGGGAGCCTGTCAGAAGGAGAATTTGATCGTACCGCCCCAGGTTTGCGGATCGCCGGGCTGGCCCGCGATCAAGCCGGTATTGCCCGGCGCAACCTGCAATGTTTCGATATAGTTGACGTCGAAGGCATTGCGGACCCAGCCAAAGGCATCGAAGCCCTCACCCCGGAAGCCCGCACGGACGTTGGTGAGCGCATAGCCCTTGACCTCGGTATAGATTGAAGGCGAGGCGTTCGAATTCCAGCGCGACCGATAATTGCCATCGACGCCAAGATAGACCTGGCCCTCCTTCGCCAGCAAAGTGACCGGCGCATTGACCTCCGCGCCGTAGGAGAAGGCCCATTTCGACACGCCGGGCAGTGCCTGCCCCGAAATATCGCACTGGCGCGGGCTGAGCGCGCCGGGGACACCGGCTTGCGAATAATCCGGCGTTGCACTGGCGGGCTGAAGCGTGCCGCCCGACAATTCGGGCGGGCAGGGTGCGTTGGTGAATCTCTTATACTTCGCATCCGTATAGGCACCGTTGGCATAGGCGCTGAAGCGATCGCTCGGCGTGATCTTGAAGTCGGCTTCGATGCCCTGCGACCGGACCTTGCCCGCGTTGGCGAGGTAGCCGCGCACCGTGCCGAACTGGCCACCATTCACCGTCGCCTGGAAATTCCTGATGTCGGTACGGAAGGCGGAGAGGTTGAAGGTCGCCCGACGATCCCACAACTGGGTCTTCAAACCGATTTCATAATGGTTGACCGACTCCGGCTCCACCGTGCCCGCATCAACATTCACTGTATTGTCGGCATTCAGCGGCAGACCGTTCTGGTTGATGCCCAGCGTCTTGAAGCTTTTGGCATAGGTCGCATAGGCAAGCACGTCGCGGGCGACCTTGTAGTTCACATTGAAATCATAGGTGAAGTTCCAGGCGCTGTCCGACGGCGCGCTGACCTGCGGTTGATAGACGCCGCATTGCGCGGCCAGCACCGATCCCGCCGCCGGGGTGGGGGCGCAACTGATACGCTGGCCCTGACCATTGGTCACGATACGTTCGTAGAAACCTGATTTCTTGTCATAATTGATCCGCGCACCCGGCTGAATGGTCAGCGCGTCCGTAACCTTCCAGCTGAGTTGACCGAACAGCGCCGCGCTATCCGACTTGAGATATTGCGTGTTGCTGGCGGTCAGCCCCTGAAGAATGCTGGGGTCGTTGGCTTGTGCCCCGGTCAGGCTCCACCGACTGGCATCCGCACCCTGCTGCTCCGTGCCCTGGGTGTCGATCCGCTGCTTGAAGCCGAACAGGCCGACCACGAAATCGATCTTGTCGCCTTCCTGACTATAGCGAAATTCCTGGCTATACTGGTTCTGCTGCGACGGATTTTGCGATCGGGACACGATCGACAGGCCGGTAAAATCGCGATCATTTTCCGGCTTCCAGTCCCAGAAGCGCCAGGCGGTGACGGAGGTGAATTTGCCCGAGCCAAGATCCCAGTTCACCTTCACCGACGCGCCGCCAATCTTGTTGCCTGCGTTCAGGCTGGAATCGAGATCGGTGAGGCGATCATAGACATTGCGACTGGGCGTGTAGTTGCGGCCCGGATTGGCGGCATTGATCGCCGCGACCAGCGCGTCATATTGCCGGTTGAGCGCGCGCTGGGTGCGACCGACGCGCACGAACGCGGTGCCAAAGCCTTCCGGGTCTTGCTTGCTGTAATCGCCCGACAATGTGATGCTGAGGTCTTCGTTCGGTTTGAACAGCAATTGGCCACGAATACCCAGATTGTCCTGCTCGTTGATCCACCGGTCGCTGGTGGTGTTGAACAATGTGCCGCGACGGCTGGTCGATGCGATCGCGATCCGCGCGGCGATCGTGTCGGACAGCGGGCCGGAAATGGCGGCCTTGGCCTGCTTATAGTTCAGGTTGCCGACGGTCAGTTCGGCGCGCCCCTCGAAATCGAAGGTTGGCTGGTTGGTCGTGATGTTGATCGCGCCAGCAGTCGTGTTCTTGCCATAGAGCGTGCCTTGCGGCCCGCGCAGCACTTCGACCTGCGCCACGTCCAGAAAATCGAAGGTCGCGGCGGCAACGCGCGAATTATAGACATCGTCGACATAGATGCCGACACCCTGTTCGAACCCGTCGCTGGTCAGGCCGAACGGCACGCCAAGGCCACGGATGTTGACCGATGTGTTGCGCGGATTGGTAGTGTAGACCTGCAGCGTCGGGGCCAGTTGCTGCAACTTCACGATGTTGAAGTTACCGGTCGATTCGATGCTGTCGCCCCGGATTACCGAGATGGCGAGCGGCACTTGCTGCGCCGTTTCCTGGCGACGCCGCGCAGTAACGACAATCACATCGCCGCGCACCCGCTGAGCCTCGGCGTCGGACTGGTCCGGTGCCCCGTCGGGGGCTTGCGTCTGCGCATAAGCGGCAGGCACGATGATGGAAGCGCTCGCCACGCTGGCGAGCAACAGGAAACGCGCAATCATAATTATCCCCTTTAGGTCCGGCTGTCCGGTGGATGTGTGATCGCGGCGATTCCGGTGGTCCGGTCATGGCCGAGTAGGTCGGGCTTCAAGGCCCCAATGATGCGCCGGTGTTAAAGGCTGCGACGGCGCGCGGCCCGAACCGGCAAGATGTTGCCCCATCCTGTTGTCAGGCGGTGAGGCGGGTCTTTTCCGTCACGTCGATCTGCACCACGCGGGCGTCATGCACCGTCAGCGTGATCGAGCCGAAGCGCAGTTCCTGCAAAGCATCGCGTATCTTTTCGATGCTCGCGGCGATGTCGATGCGCGGCGTATCGGCATGGGTGTGTCGCAATTCGATCGGTCTTTGGTCCGTCATATATACCTCCTGCCCCTCCTTTATCTCAACTTTATAAGTAGACAAATAATGAAAATTAGGGTGGCGTCAACGTCAGCTTCTCGCCTGCAGGATTAGCGGTACGCATGCGCCGCCCCGTGGGTCGCCGCCCGGATGCGATGCGTGGTCGGTAAAGCCCGGTGGGTGGGCAGCGGCCGAACGCGCGCATTGTCGATCAATCGGTCCAGCAAGCCCTGTCCGAACGCCCAGTCGCCCAGTCCCGATTCCGCGTTGATATGCCCGCAATGCCCGGCATCGACGAACGCGCTGCCCCAATATTTGCCGATGCTATGGGCGCGCTCGAAGAAAATATAGGGATCATCGCGGCTCGCCACCAGGATGGAGGGGAAGGGCAGCGGTGATTGGGGTGTCGGGCCAAAGCCACCGATCGTATCAGGCGTTTCCACCCGTTCGCAATCGGGCGGCGCGACGAGCAATGCGCCAATCACCGGCCAGCCATAGGCCTGGCTTTGTAACGCCCCCCACCAGCCTACGGTAATGCAGCCCAGGCTGTGGGCGGCCAGCACGACCGGCCCGTCAATCTCACGGATCGCCGCGTCCAGGCGGGTAACCCAGGCATTGCGGTTGGGACTGGCCCAACGACCCAGATCAACCCGTCGGCAATCGCCCCGGCTTTCCTCCCACCGGGTTTGCCAATGGTCAGGTCCGCTATTGTTCAGGCCTGGGACCAAAAGCACCACCGGCTGTTGAGCGCCATTTGAATATCCGAATCGGTTCATGACTCACTCCTCTTGCTTCCGCCCCTGCAATAACTCTATCTATGAGATAGACAAATGACAAGCGGCAGGGAGTGGCGGTTTTTCGATGGTCGGAATAGGGATGAAAGCGACCACCATAGAAAAAGGCGCACGCGATCCGTTGATCGCGCGCGCCTGGGGATAGGCGGTAAGGGGGCTGTTACCAGGGGTAGATCAGCCCATAATATTGATAGACGTTGCGACCATAGCCGTCGTCATAATTGGGGCGCTGCTCGTCGGCATAGCGGGGGGCATCCTCCAGCAGTTGCTTGTCCAGTTCAACGACATAGCCGCCCTGTTCCACGTCATAGTCCAGCATCGACCAGGGCAAGGGGTAATGGTCCTCGCCCATGCCGAGGAACCCGCCGAACGACAGGACGGCATAGCGCACCTGTCCGCTCTTCTTGTCGACCATGAAGTTGGAAATCTTGCCGAGTTTCTCGCCTTGTTTGTTGAAGACCGTGGTGCCTTCGACCCGGTCCGATGCGATCAGGTCGCCGCGATTGTGCATAGCCAGTTCGGCCATCGTCACTCTCCTCACATAATGTCGCTATACTGATGCAACCATGCGGGCGGGCTGGGGTTCCATGGCTGACACAAGAGGAGTGACACGATGAAGATCAATCGCAACGGTTCGGCGGCCTGGAGTGGTGGCCTCAAGGACGGCAAGGGCAGCATCTCCACCCAGAGCGGCGCGCTCGACGCCTACCCTTATGGCTTTGCCACGCGCTTTGAAGGTGTGCCGGGCAGCAACCCCGAAGAACTGATCGCGGCCGCCCACGCTTCCTGCTTCACCATGGCGCTGTCACTGATCCTGGGCGAAGCCGGGCTGACGGCGGACAAGATGGAAACCAATGCCGTCGTGACGCTGGAAAAGCAGGATGACGGTTTTGCCGTGACGGCCAGCCACTTGACGCTCAAGGCGACCATCCCCGGCACCGACGATGCTACTTTCCAGGAACTGGCGGGCAAGGCCAAGGCGAACTGCCCGATCTCCAAGTTGCTGAAGGCAGAGATCAGTCTGGATGCTGAACTGCTGAACTGACGACCAATTGCCTGGCGCGACGATGTTCGCGCCAGGCAATATACAGGCCGCTGGCGATGATCAGGCTCGCGCCGATCCAGGTGGTGAGCATCGGCCAATCCTCGCCGATCGCGACGCCCAGCAACGTGGTCCAGATGATCGCGCTATAATCCATCGGCAGCACCACAGACACCGGCCCCCATCGCAGCGATGCGGTGAGGCACAACTGCGCGATCCCGCCGACACAGCCGATCAGCAGCAGCAGCCCCCATGTCAGCGGATCATGGCTCTGCGCAAAGAAGGGCATGGCAATGCCCAGCGGGATCATCGACAGCGTGGTGAACCAGAATACGACCACGCCAGCATTTTCCGTCCGGCCCAGCGCGCGCAGCACCAGGCTGACGCTGGCGGTCACGATCGCGGCCACGATCGCGACCGCGACGCCCTGCATCGGAAAATGCCCCGCTTCGGGCCGGATCATCACCAGCACGCCAACAAAGCCGATCAGCACTGCACTCCAGCGATGCACGCCCGTAGCTTCGCGCAAGATCAGCGCCGACAGGATGGTGCCGAAAATCGGCATGGTGAAGCCGATCGTTGCCGCCTCGGCGGGCAACAGCAGGATATAGGACAGGAAATTGAGCAGCATGCCGGTCATGCCCAGCAGCATCCGGCTGGCATGCAAGCCGATCCGCCGTGTCCGCACCGCGCCCAGTCCGCCGGACATGGAAAGCCAGGCGATCACGAAGGGCAGGGCAAGCGCCTGCCGGTAAAAGAGCGATTCGACGATATGCACGCCGCGCTGGTCGACGATCCGCACCGTCACGAACATCGCCGACAGGCAGATCACCGCGGTCAGGCGTAGGCCGATGGCCAGGAGCGGGCGATGGGGGCGGGCGGCAAGGGTCACGCCCCCGCCTTAGCCCGGTCGCGCGATGACGCAACCGGGCTTGGTCAGGAAAGGCTTATGCCGCAGGCTTGCGGAATTTGAGCGTCATCCGGTCACTCTCGCCAATAGCGAGATATTTGTCGCGATCGACCTCCTTCTGGCTGAGGCCAGGCGGCAATGTCCACACGCCCTTGGCCCAATCGGTCGTATCCTTGGGGTTGGCATTCACTTCCGACGCCTCGACAAATTCAAAGCCTGCCTCCTGCGCAATCCGCTTGATGGTCGAGACTTTGAGATAGCCGCTGCTCTTTTCCAGCGCGCTGTCGCGATCTTCGGGCAGGCGATGATCGACCACGCCCAGCGTGCCGCCGGGCTTGAGCATCGCGAAGAAGGCCTTGAAGGTTGCCGCTTCGCTGCCTGCCATGACCATATTATGGACGTTGCGGAAGGTCAGCACCGTATCCACGCTCCCCGCCGGGATCGTGCCGGCTGCATCGGGATGGGCAACCAGCGTCACCTTGTCATAGACTGTCGGCTTGGCGGCCAGGAACGTCTTGTAGCCGTCCAGATAACGGCCGCTAGGCTGGAGCGCGTAGAAACGCCCCTTGTCGCGCAGCAGGGGTGCGAGGATTTCGGAATACCAGCCACCGCTGGGGCTATATTCCACCACGGTCTGGGTGGGGGTGACGCCGAAGAAGGCCAGCGTCTCGGCCGGATGGCGATATTGGTCGCGCGCGACATTGGCCGGGGTACGGCTCGGTGCGGCGACAGCGGCCGCGATCGGGTCGGCAGCCTGATGCGCGGCATGATCGGCATGCTGGGCGGCCAGCGGCAGGAGGGGAAGGCAAAGGGCGGTTGCAACAAGTGCGGTACGGGCGAGACGGTTCATCGGGGATCCTCTCTTATAGGGAGAGGCTGATGTGCCGTCCGCCCGTGCCAAGCGCAAGGGGAATGGAAGGGAAAACCCCTCCCGAACATCATAACTTACAGACACGCCTCCAGAAACGGCTGGTCGAAGCCGAACATCCGCGCCTTGTCGAGCGTATAGGGACGCAAGCCCATCGAGCGATATTCGCCGACGATCTTCCCGCTGTCATCCTCGTCATGATATTCGAATTTGAACAATTCCTGGGTGACGATGACGTCGCCCTCCATACCGATGACTTCGGTGACGTTGGTGATGCGGCGGGATCCGTCGCGCAGGCGTTTCACCTGGATGATCAGGTCGACCGAATCGGCAATCTGCTTGGAAATTGCTTCCTTGGGGATTTTGATGTCGCCCATCAGGATCATATTTTCCATACGGCCCAGGCATTCGCGCGGGCTGTTGGCGTGCAGCGTACACATAGAGCCATCATGGCCGGTGTTCATCGCCGCCAGCAGATCGAAACATTCCGCGCCACGAATTTCGCCCAGAATGATGCGGTCCGGCCGCATACGCAGGGCGTTCTTGACGAGATCGCCGATGGTGATGGCGCCATTGCCTTCCAGATTGGCCGGGCGGGTTTCGAGCGGCAGCCAGTGCGGCTGTTGCAGGCGCAGTTCCGCCGCATCCTCGATCGTCAGCACGCGCTCACCCGGATCGATCATTTTCGACAGGGCGTTAAGCATCGTCGTCTTGCCCGAACCGGTGCCGCCCGAAATGACGATGTTGAACCGGCAGGCACCGGCAATCTTGAGCGCGGTCGCCATTTTGGGGCTCATCGCGCCCCAATTGGCCAGCATGTCGAGCGTAATCGGCTTGGCGGAAAATTTACGGATCGAGATCGCCGTGCCCTTGAGGCTCAGCGGCGGCACGATCACGTTGACGCGGCTGCCGTCGGGCAGGCGGGCGTCGGCCAGCGGTGTAGTCTGATCGACGCGGCGGCCGACCTTGTTGACGATCCGCTGCGCGATCTGGAACAGATGCTCCTCATCGCGGAACTTGATCGGGGCGATGACCAGCTTGCCCTTTTTTTCGATATAGGTCTGGTCCGGTCCGTTCACCATGATGTCGGTGATGTCCGGGTCGTTCAGCAATTCTTCGAGCGGGCCAAGGCCCAGCAATTCATCGACCAGCACCTTTTCCAGCGCGAATTGTTCGCGCCGGTTGAGGGTGAGCTTGAGTTCGGCCAGCACCTCCAGGATGATCGGGCGGAATTCCTCCGCCAGCTCATCCTTGGTCAGCGTCGCCGCGGCTTCGGGGTCGACACGTTCCAGCAGGCGGGGCAGCACCTGCTCCTTGATCTTGTGGACGCTCGCCTCGAACCCTTGCGGCCCGGCGTCGGGCAGATGCTCGGCATTGGCGCGATCGGACAGGCGCATCATCGCATCGGCATTGCGCTGCATCTGGCTTGTCGGGGCAGACAACGAGTCGAAACTCTCGCCGGGCAGCGACGCTATGTCGAGTGGCGGGAACTGGTCGCCGCCGCGCGGCTCCTCCTTCGCGCTGCCGCCGTGCATCGGTCGGGCGACGCCAAAGCCGGTCTTGATCGCGGCAGGTCCATTTTTCCGTCCAAAGGCGCTCATATATCTCCGCCAGCAATTCGCGACCGTCGCCGGCCTGATGGTGTCGGATAAGGTGAATAGATTGGAAACTTTGACAAATGGCTAATGGCGCATTGGCCAATCAGTGCCCGCCCACGGGGGCGAACATAGGGTGACAATAAAAAGGGGCGCCAACAGCACCCCTCCTCATGCGGTTGGGCCAATGCCCGCCGCTCTATCGCTGAAGGATCAACCCGCCTTTTCGGCCAGCACCGTCAGGCCCTTTTCATTGACCTCGGCAAAGCCGCCCTGGACCGGAATAATCTCCGGCGTGGCCCCTGCCGACGCATAGATCTGGATGCTGCCGTCGCGCACGGTCGACATGAAAGGCGCATGGCCCTCCAGCACGCCGAAGTCGCCATCGGTGCCCGGCACCACGACCTGCCACACGTCCGCCGCACGAACGAGCTTTTCGGGGGTCACGAGTTCAAAATGCAGTGCCATGTTTTCGATCCTCTTGCCCTCTCCCGCCTTCGCGGGAGAGGCTACGAAGACTTGGCAGCTTGCTGCCTAGTCAAAGTCGGTGAGGGTCTTCCTGTCTTTCCGCTCATTGCCAGAAAGAGAGGAAGACCCTCACCCAACCCTCTCCCGCGAAGGCGGGAGAGGGCTAGATAGATTCTGCTTACGCCGCTTCGGCGGCCAGCTTCTTGGCCTTCTCGACGGCTTCGTCGATGCCGCCGACCATGTAGAAGGCGTTTTCGGGCAGATGGTCATATTCGCCATCGACCACGGCCTTGAACGACTTCACCGTGTCTTCGATCTGCACGAACTTGCCGCTGATGCCGGTGAAGACTTCGGCGACGTGGAAGGGCTGCGAAAGGAACTTCTGGATCTTGCGCGCGCGGGCAACGGTCAGCTTATCCTCTTCGGACAGCTCGTCCATGCCCAGAATGGCGATGATGTCCTGCAGCGACTTATACTTCTGCAGGATCGACTGGACCGCGCGGGCGGTGTCATAATGTTCCTGGCCCACGGTGCGGGCGGTCAGCATGCGGCTGGTCGAATCGAGCGGATCGACCGCCGGGTAGATGCCCAGCTCCGAAATCGCGCGGTTGAGGTTCGTGGTCGCATCAAGATGCGCGAACGAGGTTGCCGGTGCCGGATCGGTAAGATCGTCCGCGGGAACGTACACGGCCTGGATCGAAGTGATCGAACCCTTATTGGTCGAGGTGATGCGCTCCTGCAACTGGCCCATGTCGGTCGCCAGCGTCGGCTGATAGCCCACGGCCGACGGGATACGGCCGAGCAGAGCGGACACTTCCGCGCCTGCCTGGGTGAAGCGGAAGATATTGTCGACGAAGAACAGCACGTCCTGATTTTCGACGTCGCGGAAATATTCGGCGATGGTCAGGCCCGACAGGGCAACGCGGGCACGCGCGCCTGGAGGCTCGTTCATCTGGCCATAAACCAGCGCAACCTTGGAGCCTTCGGAAATGGCGTTGCCATCGGCGTCCTTGGCGATAACGCCTGCGTCGAGGAATTCGTGATAGAGATCGTTGCCCTCACGGGTCCGCTCACCCACGCCTGCGAAGACCGACGTGCCGCCATGGCCCTTGGCGATGTTGTTGATGAGTTCCTGAATGAGAACCGTCTTGCCCACGCCCGCGCCGCCGAACAGGCCGATCTTGCCGCCCTTGGCATAAGGGGCGAGAAGGTCGATGACCTTGATGCCGGTGACCAGGATTGAGCTTTCGGTCGACTGGTCGACGAAATCGGGTGCCTTGGCATGGATGGGCGAGCGCATCTCGGTCTGCACCGGGCCGCGTTCGTCGATCGGTTCACCGACGACGTTGAGAATGCGGCCGAGCGTGGCCGGACCGACGGGAACGCTGATCTGCGCGCCGGTGTCGGTGACTTCCTGGCCGCGGGTCAGACCTTCGGTCGAATCCATCGCGATGGTGCGGACGGTGTTTTCGCCCAGATGCTGGGCGACTTCGAGCACCAGCCGCTGTCCGTTATTGCTGGTTTCCAGCGCCGAGAGGATGAACGGGAGCGCATCGGGGAAGGTCACGTCGACGACGGCGCCGATGACCTGCGAAATGCGGCCTACATTGTTGGTGGTTGCCATGACTGCTTCCTTGCGTGCGTGTACTTAGAGGGCTTCCGCGCCCGAGATGATTTCGACCAGTTCAGTGGTGATCGCGGCCTGGCGGCTGCGGTTATACTGGATGGTCAGCTTGTTGATCAGGTCGCCTGCGTTGCGCGTGGCATTGTCCATCGCATTCATCGACGCGCCCTGTTCGGATGCGTTGTTTTCCAGCAGCGCCTTGAACAGCTGGATCGCGATGTTGCGCGGCAGCAGGTCGTCCAGGATCGCTTCCTCGCTCGGCTCATATTCCACCGTGGCGCCAATGGCGTTGCGGTCGGCATCGGCCGGGATCTTGACGGGGATGATCTGCTGCTCGGTCGGGATTTGCGACAGGGCCGACTTGAAGCGCGAATAGAAAAGGTGCGCCATGTCGAACTTGCCGTCCAGATACATGGTGGTCAGCTCGTTAGCGATCGCCTGCGCCTGATCATAGCCGGGCTGCTTGGCGCCGGTGGTATCGAACTGGGCAACGATCGCGCCGGGGTAGAGGCGGTTGATCACCGGGCGACCCTTGCGGCCGATCAGGTAGAATTTCACCGTCTTGCCCTGCTCGATCAGCGCATCCGCCTTCACGCGTGCGGCCTTGACGATGTTCGCGTTGAACGCGCCAGCGAGGCCACGGTCGGAGTTGGCGACGACCAGCAGATGCACCTCATCCTTGCCGGTGCCCGCCAGCAGCGGCGATGCGCCTTCGCCCGAACCGCCCGCAATCTTCGACGCGAGGCTGGCGACCACGGCTTCCAGACGGCTGCTATAGGGACGCGCGGCTTCCGCTGCGGCCTGCGCCTTGCGCAGCTTCGCGGCGGCGACCATCTGCTTCGCCTTGGTGATCTTCTGGGTCGATTTGACCGACCCGATCCGGATCTTCAGTTCTTTAAGACTAGCCATTGTTCACTACCGTCATTGGGCGCGCTCGGCGTTCCAGTTGAACAGGAAATTGCGATGTTCGGCCCATGTCTGCCCTTCCACCTTGCCGCCTGTCAGACAAGCGGCCGTGTGATAGGGACCGGCCCCGTCCGTCGTCCGAAAGCTGACGCAGGTACGGCCGTTTCCGGCTTTCCAGCGCCCCGTTTGAATGTCGCTATCGTAAAAGCTACCCGACACGCTGCCGTCCGCTTGAAGCGTCAACGCCATCGTCTTGACGTAGCTTTTGTCTCCGGCGGGCGACAGATCGACCGTCCAGCGACCATTGAGCGCGCCGCCCGAGGCGACGTCATCCGCCGATCCTTGCGCGAACGCAGGAGCAGCGGTGACGCACGCCAGCAGAAGAGCGGCGCGAGCGATCACGCGAACGTCTTGCCGAAGCTGTCGAGCGCGGCCTTGAGCTTGCTCTTGGCTTCGTCACCCAGATCCTTGGTATCGCGGATCATGCCCAGCACGTCGGCATGTTCGTGGCGCAGATAGCCCAGCATCATCTCTTCATAGCGGTTCACATCGCTGACGGCGATCCCGTCGAGATAGCCGTTGGTGCCAGCGAAGATCGACGCGGTCTGCTCTTCGAAGGGCAGGGGCGAGAATTGCGCCTGCTTGAGCAGCTCGGTCAGGCGCGCGCCACGGTTCAGCAGCTTCTGCGTCGAAGCATCAAGGTCCGAACCGAACTGGGCGAAGGCCGCCATTTCGCGATATTGCGCCAGCTCCAGCTTGATCGAGCCGGACACCTTCTTCATCGCCTTGGTCTGCGCGGCGGAACCGACGCGCGACACCGACAGGCCGACGTTGATGGCCGGGCGGATACCCTGGTAGAAGAGGTTGGTTTCGAGGAAGATCTGGCCGTCGGTGATCGAAATCACGTTGGTCGGAATATAGGCCGACACGTCGCCCGCCTGGGTCTCGATGATGGGCAACGCGGTCAGCGAACCCGATCCATTGTCGCTGTTCATCTTCGCCGCGCGCTCCAGCAAGCGGCTGTGCAGATAGAAAACGTCGCCAGGATAGGCTTCGCGGCCCGGAGGACGACGCAGCAGCAGCGACATCTGGCGATAGGCGACGGCCTGCTTGGACAGATCGTCATAGACGATGACGGCGTGCATGCCGTTGTCGCGGAAATATTCGCCCATGGTCACGCCGGTATAGGGCGCAAGATATTGAAGCGGGGCAGGCTCGGAAGCGGTAGCGGCGACGACGATCGAATATTCCATCGCGCCATTTTCTTCGAGCTGCTTGACGATCTGCGCCACGGTCGAGCGCTTCTGGCCGATCGCGACATAGATGCAGTAGAGCTTCTTGCTCTCGTCATCGCCCGCATTGGCGGTCTTCTGGTTGATGAAGGTATCGATCGCGACGGCGGTCTTGCCGGTCTGGCGATCGCCGATGATCAGTTCGCGCTGGCCGCGGCCGACGGGGACGAGCGTGTCGATGGCCTTGAGGCCGGTCTGCACGGGCTCATGGACCGAGGTGCGCGGGATGATGCCGGGCGCCTTGCGCTCGACGCGCATGCGCTGGTCGGACACGATCGGACCCTTGCCGTCGATGGGATTACCAAGGCCGTCCACGACGCGACCCAGCAGACCCTTGCCGACGGGCACGTCGACGATGGTGCCGGTGCGCTTGACGGTGTCGCCTTCCTTGATCTCGCTGTCGGACCCGAAGATCACGACACCGACATTGTCGGCTTCCAGGTTCAGCGCCATGCCCTGAATCCCGTTGGCGAATTCGACCATCTCGCCCGCCTGGACGTTGTCGAGGCCATGGACGCGGGCGATGCCGTCACCCACGGTCAGAACGGAACCGACTTCGCTGACCTGCGCTTCGGTGCCGAAATTGGCGATCTGGTCCTTGATGACCTTCGAGATTTCTGCGGCGTTGATATCCATGTTCAGCCTTTCATCGCCATAGCGAGACTATTCAAACGGGTACGAATGGAGCTGTCGATCATCTGGCTGCCGATCTTGACGACCAGCCCGCCCAGGATCGCGGGGTCGACTTTGGCATCGACGGCGACGGTGCGGCCGACGCGGGCGCGCAGATTTTGTGCCAGCGCGGCGATCTGCTGCGCGTCGAGCGGATGCGCGCTCGTCACTTCGGCGCGGGCCTCGCCCTTGTGATTCGACAGCAGCGTTTCATAGGTGCGGATGACCGCGCCCAATTGCCCCAGGCGACGGTTCTGCGCCAGCACGCCCAGGAATTTCGTCGTCAGCGGATCGATGCCCATGGCGGATGCCACGGCCGCGATCGTCTTGCCCGATGCGTCCCGGCTCAGCACGGGGCTGTTGATAAGGCCCTTGAAATCAGGGGATTGGGCGATAGCCGCCTTCAACCCGGACAGGCTTTGCGCCACCGTGTCGAGCGCGTTCGCGTCGCGAGCCAGATCGAACAGCGCCACCGCGTAGCGGCCGCTGAGGCTGGCCTGTATGCCGCCATTAGTCTCCACGCGCTTGCCGTCCTCCATTGACTTACTGGCAGGTGATTTGCCGGTCATGCAAAAAGAGAGGGGAGCAGTTACGCCCGTCCCCCTTGTTGTCGGGCCGGTTAGCAGCGCGATTATGACTATGCAAGTCATGGTGCGCGATTCCATCATTAGTCGGAAGGGCGCGCCATTTGCCTGAGTTTTTATCGCCCGCGCGAATCGGCTATTGCGCCGCTTCGGCCGGGGCAAGCCGTCCCTTCTGGCAATGATAGACGATCCGCTCATTGGGCTGGGCGGGCAGCAGCGTGGTCAGGTCCGATTGCAGCGTAGCGATGCGCGCCAGGGCTTCTGGGTCACTGCCGCAACCGGGGAAAGGCTTGTCGCCCAGCAGCGCGCGCGCCTTGGCCATATTCTCCATATCGGGCAGCCAGCGCTGGACGCGCAGCGTGCCACTGACCGGATCGAACGCGCTCATGGTCACGAAATTGCCCTGCGCGGGGATACTCGCGCGCTGCCATTTGGTCCCACTCGCGACATATTGCGTGTCGCCATCGACGCAGCCACCTTCGGCCCAGTTGAACCCGATATCGTTGGGCTGCGAAACGGAGAGGCGGCTGCGCTGCAGGTCGACCCGGCAGATATTGTCCCCGGCCCAGGCATAGGCGCCATTGCCTGTGATGCTCTTGTCCTGCGGCAAAGCCGTGCGTTCCTCGATCGTGTCGAAACTCGGCTTGAACACGAACAGGGCCAGCGCGGCGAACAGCAACGCCCCGCCGCCGCCAATGCCCCATATGGC
>NZ_JPPQ01000069.1:3057693-3061498 GCF_000743655.1 Sphingobium sp. ba1 | reverse complement strand
GCCGCCGCTGATGCCACTGCCGCCGATGCCGCCGATCGCGCCGGGAGGCGTGATGCCAAGCAGGCGATCGCTGAAATCGACATGATAATAGTTCACCTGCGCTTCGATCCCGGTCAGGAACGAACTGTCGATGGTCCGGCGGCTGCGTAGGCCGATTTCATAGACCCAGGAGGTTTCGGGGCGGCCATTGAACTTCAGATTGTCGAATGCCGCCTGGCTGCCGCTGCTCCACGGCGTGACGCCGCCGCCGCCATAAGGCTGGAAGTGGCGCAGGTTCTTCTGCACGTTGACATAGACCTGCTCGCTGTCGGTGAAGTCCCACTTCGCGCCGATCGCGGGCAGGAACCAGCGCTTGGTGTTGATCTCGCCTTCGGGCAGGGCGCTTGCCGAACCAGGCAGCGATCCGATGATCGGCTGGACCGGGAAGGTGCCGCTGGCAAATTGCAGGCTGGACTTGAAACCGCCCTGGACCAGCAGGCTGGGCGTGACCTGCCAGCTGTCCTGCACATGAAGTTGCAGAACATTGGTGCGCATCTCGCTGGCATATTGGGTGAACAGCGGATCATGCGGCGGCAGCGAATAGGGGTTGTAGTCCTGCGGCCGGGTCACATTGAGCGCATACCAGTTCCGATAGGCGGCCGAGCTGTTATATTCGTACCACGCACCAAGCTGAATCTGATGGTTGCCCAACGTCGCGTCGATCGAGGACAGGATGCCGCCGCGATCGATGCGATATTCGGTGGTACGGATCGCATAGCCCGAATTGCCGGTGGCCGTCTTCAGATTCTGGCCGGGGAAATAGAGCGAGAACAGGTTGGGCAGGCCCGCGACCGTGATCGGTCCGGCGACGATGCCCGCGCCGTCATTATTATGATAATATACCTGGTTCGACCAGTCGACTTGGTCGGACAGATGGGCCTGATATTTGATGTAGCCCAGATAATCGGTCCGGATCGCGGCGCTGTAATAGTTGCGATAATTCTGCGCCTCGGCGGCCGGCACATTGCCGCTGGCGTTCAGATAAGCGACCGCGCCGGCGAAATCGGGGTAGAAGAAGGGGCGGGTATAGGGCTGATAGGCCTGCGCCGCATTGGTAGGGTTCTTGAAGACGGTGGTCGCGTCCTCATTGGGTTCCTGCTTGTCGGAATAGCTGAAATAGGCGGTCAGCTTGCCATTGCTGTCGTCATGGACGAATTTGGCGTTGGCGGCCCAGCCCTTCTGCTTGCCGCGGAAATCCCAGGCGCGCGCACGATGGCGCAGGACCGAGACATAGCCGCTATTGCCGTCGCCAAACTCGCCGCTGTCGAGGCGAACGAATGTGCGGGCCGTCCCGTAGCTGCCGAAAGTGTGGTTCAACTGTGCGCCCATCTGCTGGCGCGGATCGCTGGAGAAATTCTCGATCCCGCCGCCCAGGTTGCTGGTCGACGCGATGCCCAGTTCCGCGGTGCCGGTGGCGACAACGACGCTGCCGACATTTTCGGAGATGATAGCGCGCTGCGGAGAGAGGCCGTTGAAATTGCCGTAGCTCTGATCGCCCAGCGGCACGCCGTCCAGGGTATGGCCCAACTGCTGAGCGCTGAAGCCATGGATGAAGAGCGAGGCGTTCTGCTCGTTGTTGCCCCACGGATCGGCAGTCACATACATGACACCCGGCAGGGTCTGGATCGCCTTGAACGGCGCAACGCCCGGCAGGATCTTCTGGATTTCGGTTGTGGTAATGGCGGTCGCAGAGCGTGTAGCCTTAACACCGGTCACGACGATGGACGTTGCCTCGCCATCGACCTGCGCCGCTTGGTCTGCTGCGGGCGTGGGCGTCTGCGAAAAAGCGGGCGCGCTTACTACCAGAGCGAGCAGGCCGGCACTGCCTAGCAGGCAGGCGCGCGAACGCGTGTGCAAAATATTCATGACCCAATATCCCCAAAGCAGCGCGCAATTTCGCACTTGCAGCATCGCGTTAAATGGAGCGAGTTGCGATTTCCGGTCCGTTTCGGGTCGATTTGATGACATTTGGGCGGCGGACATGTTGCATTGCGTCCTGACGCTTATGATGGCGGTCAAGGTGCGGTGTAGGTCCGAATTTCGGCGAGAGATATCAGGCGTGGCTGTGTATTGGTCCGTCTGCGCTCAGTAAGTAGCCCAAGCTTTTCGGTAAGGGGAAAGTTCGCAGGCGAGCATCGGGCATTGTGCAGCAAATGACGATAGTGGGTTGGGCTCAGAGACTATTTTCTCCCGAGCCGATAGTTGTTGTGCCCGGTTGCTATGCCGTGAGTCAGTTTTACGGATAGAATCTCTCGTACAAAAAAGTCCGCGTCGTAATTTGTAACTCAATCATCATCAGATCCTGCAAGGCGGTCGTTCCATGTCAGCGACAAGCCGTTCATGAAAGGAGCAAGAAAAGCGCCTTTGAGCGCCAGCGACCTCGCGGTCTTTTCCTCGTCGATGTGGATGTACCAAGGCAATCGAGACTCCTTGGTCCCGATACTGCTGCGCCGGGAACTGGTGCTCATCCTGTTGCTCTATGCGGGCGCTCGGCGCCGCCGACGCGGCAGAAGGGGCGGTGACGCTCTTCTTCATAGAGGAGGCACTGGGGATTCACGGGTGGACCGGGGCGCTGCTGCTGGCCCATCTGCTCATCCGCAGTTTCGCATGGGGTGCGGACTATATAGCTGCTGCGGGCGATGGTGTCGGATCTGGTGCGATCGGGCGGCAATGGCTTTGCTGCCACGCACTATGCGCCGTTCAATGTCGCGAACAAGCTCGCCGCCGCGCTGGGCGTTTTCGGGGCGCTCACGGCGCTCGCCTTTATCGGCTTCCTGCCGGGTGCCGCGCATGGGCTAGGCGAAACCACCTTGCGGGCGATCTACGCGCTGCCCTCATGCCTGGCTGGCCTCATCGGCCTGCTGGCACTGCGCCGGATCGCTCCGACGCAGTGCCGTTCGGTCAGCTGATCTCCCAGCCGCTCAACCCATCTTCGGCGATCCGTGCGCTGGCATGGCGCGCGATGTCGAGCTTTCCGATCGCCTGGCGCGGCGTTAGGACGCGGACGAAGTCGGCCTCCACCCGGTCGCGTGTCAGCGATACCGTTACGAAACCAACGGCATTGGTGTCGCACCAGCGTATATCGCGATTGTCGTGGACAAAGGCGTCGCCGACCGGCCCCGACGGCAGGAGCAGTTCCCCGATCGAAGGACCGGTCAGCGTGGAGGCGGAAAGCTCGAGACCAATCCGGCGGTCCCCGCGATGGGGTTCGTTGATCCAGGCCATGTGACTGTCGCCCGACAGCACGAGCAGGTTCGCGCCGCTTTTCTCGAACTGGTCGTACAGCTTGTCCCGCTCGCCGGCATAGCCGTCCCAGGAATCGACATTGAGAAGCGGCAGGCCATAGCGCGTCAGGGCGTACATCGGCGCCAGCGCTACCTTGCCATCGGGAAACTTCGTCAGATCGGGATAGACGTAGCTGGACAGGATGGTCGCGCTGCCGAACAGGAACCACGGGCGGCGAGCATCCTTATGGGCCTTCAGTTCGTCCGCCAGCCATGCGCATTGTTCCGCGCCGATCATTTCGCGCGCGGGATCGGCAAGTTTCTCGCGGAAGGCTGCGACATCGGGTTCGCGCGTGACGCCTTGCGGCAGGGCCTTGAGGTCGAGTGTCTTGAGTTCCGCCGGGTCGGATATCACCCGCTCCCCACTGCCGCGCCGGTCGACAACATGCCAGTCGAGATCCTTGGCCAGCGACAATTGCTGCTGGCGGGCCTTGAGCCGGGTTTCGGGCAGGGCCAGCGTCGCGAGATCGCCGAACGCGAAG
>NZ_JPPQ01000069.1:3050988-3057683 GCF_000743655.1 Sphingobium sp. ba1 | reverse complement strand
GGCATCGTCACGGCGGCGGCGTTGCGACTGGTCCCCGCCATTGCCGCCCGCGCCGTCGGCTGGGTTGGCGTCGCTTCCCCCGCCGATGCGCTGGCGCTGCTGCGGCTGGTCGAGGCGCAATTGGGTGATAGCGTGGAGGGGTTCGAGGTCATCGCCGACGAAACGCTGGGCTTCGTTTTGGGGCACATCCCCGGCACGCGCAGCCCGATCGAGACGCGCACACCTTGGCATGTGCTGATCGAGGTGGATCATGCCGACCTGAACGACCCCAGCCCGGCCGAGCGGCTGGAACAGGCGCTGACCGATGCGTTCGAGCGGGAGCTGGCGATCGACGCGGCCATCGCTGCGAATGAGGCGCAGGCCGATGCTTTCTGGCGCATCCGCGAATCCCTGTCGGAATCGGAAAAGGCGCAGGGGCCAGCGCTGCAATATGACATTAGCGTGCCGGTCGCGCGGATGCCGGCCTTCATGATCGACGCGGCGCAGGCGGCGCAGGCGCGCTTCCCCGGCACGACCGCCTCCTCCTTCGGGCATCTGGGCGATGGCAATGTCCATTTTCATGTCCGCGCGCCAAAGGGCACCAGCGACGGTCCGGCGTGGATCGCGGCGCAGGGTCAGGCGATCAACGCCTTCGTCCATGATGCGGTGGTAGCAGCGGGCGGATCGATTTCGGCCGAGCATGGCATCGGCCAGATGAAGCGCGCGGAACTCGGACGACTGGCCAGTCCCGCGCGGATCGGCGCGTTGCGCGCGATCAAGACGGCGTTCGACCCCAAGGGCATCATGAACCCCGGCAAGCTGATACCGTTGCCCGGAGAAGCCTGACCGCGACAAAGCGATTGCACGGCGTCGCCAAGGTGATTATCGCCCTGCCCCAATCATCGGACCTGCGGCGTGCCTGAAAAACCGCTGCCTGCAAGAATGGATATTTGATCATGGCCAGCGCGCCCGCGAACAATCTGCCGATCTTCTACAACGACCTGCTGCCGCTCAGCAGCGTGGACCATGTCGATTTTCATAGCCGCACGGTCGATGCCGCACCGTTCCTGGTCAGCCAGCATGCCGTGCCGTTGACGATCGACGAGTTCGTGTCGGCCCAGCGCTTCGTGCCGATCATCTTTTCGTCGGGCGCCGATTCGGTGCCGCTGGCGCTGATGGGCCTTAACGAAGGCGTGAACGTCTTTGTCGATGACGAAGGCAAGCTGCGCGGCCCGGCCTATGTCCCCGCCTATGTCCGTCGCTATCCCTGGATGCTGGCCAAGCTGCGTCCCGATAGCGAGGAATTGTCGCTGTGCTTCGACCCGACCAGCTCGGCGATCGGCGCGTTCGAGGAAGGCACCGCGCTGTTCCAGGACGGCAAGCCCAGCGAACTGACCCAGGGCGTTCTGAAATTCTGCGAGGATTTCGAACAGGCCGCCGCGCGCACCAGCCAGTTCGTGCGCGAATTGCAGGACATGGACCTGCTGATGGATGGCGAAGTGTCGATTCAGACGCCCGTCAACGAACAGCCCTTCGTCTATCGCGGCTTCCGCATGATCAACGAGGAAAAGCTGCGCGACATGCGCGGCGACCAGCTGCGCAAGATCAACCAGAACGGCATGCTGCCACTGATCTACGCCCATCTCTTCTCGTTGCAGCTGATGCGCGAAATTTTCGAAACGCAGGTTTCGCAGGGCAAGGGGCCGATCGCCCTTCCCGCCGCACCGCAGCCGGCCGAAGCCTGAACCAGCTATTAACCCGAAACGGTTCAAATAATTGATAGAAAGGGCGGTGCTTCCCCCCTTGTAAGGCGAAGCATCCTGCCCTATCTATCAATCATGCGGTGCACCTGCCCCCCTTTCGGGTGTATCGTATGGGCGCCTCCCCCTTTGGAGGCGTCTCCTCCCTGAACCTTGGCCACCCCATGCTCTGCATGGGGTGGTTTTTTATGAGGCTCGGTTGGCGGTGGGACGCTGTTTCGCTTGACGCGATTACGCCGTCTTCCTAAAGCGCGCCTCTGTGGACCGCCTGAGCGCGGTCACATGGCCCCTTCGTCTAGCGGTTAGGACGCGGCCCTCTCACGGCTGAAGCACGAGTTCGATTCTCGTAGGGGTCACCAATTATTTCCCGATCGGGCGACCTTCACGGGTTGGGCTTCACCAGATCATCGACATGGTGGACGACTCCATTGGCGATCACGCTGCGCACCTTGAAGCTGTTGGCGATATTCTCGCGCGGATCGCCTTCCACCAGCGCGATGTCCGCGAGCTTCCCGGCTTCCAGTGTCCCGGCATCAAGGTTGAGCGCCTTGGCCGCGTTGACCGTAGCCGTCTGCAGCGCCTGGAATGGCGTCAGGCCTGCATCGACATAGGAGGCGATTTCCGCGTGGAGATTGGTCGCGATCATCGTGTCGGTTCCCGCGACGACTTGCGCCCCTGCATCATAGATTTTCTTGAGGCTGATGAGGCCCCCTGCCAGTAGCGGCCGAACCATCCGTGCCATGGGATCATTGTCGCCCGTCACGCTTTCCCGCGCCCAGCTGGGATAGAGGTTCACGCGCGGATCGGTTCGATAGTCGGGGTTCTTTTCCAGATAACCGGTCAGCGCCCCGAAATTGGTGGGCGTCAGCGTCCGGCCACTTCGGCCGAACAGTTGGATGACATCGTCATAGGCCATGCCGCCCGGTCCTTGCTTGGGCGAATAGCCGCGGCGGCTGGTCGCCCCCATATGTTCGGTGCCATCGACGCCGCTATAGGCGGCCGGATAGATTTCATGGCCCGATACGGGAATGCCCATGTCGTGCGCCGCCTCGACGATGCGCCGCTGGTAGAGGTCGGGCATGCGGACATAGCTTTTGACGACATCATATTGCAGCAGCCGGGCGCGTTCGAGTTCGCGTTCGAGATGCGCTGGTCCGGAAACGGCCACACCCATCTTGTAATAGACACGCTGCCATTCGAGCAGCGGTCCCCCGACATAGAGGCGCGGGCTGGGGCGCACGCCTGCCTCCGCCGCTTCCCGATCCTCGACGGCGTCATAGACTTGCGTGCCGGGATCGCGGACCGTGGTGATGCCATAGGCCAGCCACGCCTTTTCCAGGTTCGAGCCGAAATCCTTTTGGACATGGGAATGATATTCGATGAGGCCGGGCATGGCGGTAAGGCCGGTGCCGTCGATGACCGTGCCCCCCTCATGCAGCGCCGGGTCATGATCGCGGACCTGCGCGATACGATTGCCGTCGATGATGATGTCTTTGTCATGCTGGGTCGCATCAGTGACGGAGTCGATCAGATGGCTGACATGGACGACGGTGCGGCCCGTCGGCTTGGCCAGACGATAATGCAGGTCGATCGGCACGTCGGTCGTGACGCCGGTCGCCAGGTTGATCGTCTTCAGCATGTCGTTGGATTGATAGAGAAGCGTGTTCGAATCCGCTGTCCAGGTCGGGTAGAAGGCGGTGTCGTTCGTCTGGCTGCGCACTGGCCCCAATGGCTTGCCCGCCTTGTCCACGGGCCAGACCTTGAGCAGTCCTTCATAGATGCCCGCCATCTTCGTGCCGTCGGGCGACCAGGCGGGGCCGCTGCCGCTGCGCGTGTCGAGTGACATATTGGCCTGAGGTATCTGCCAGAATGGCTCGCCCTTGCCATCAGCCGGTATCACATAGATCTGGTTGGTGCCCTCGCGGAAACTGTTGGAAAATTTGTAGGAGAGGCTGATCGCTACATATTTTCCGTCCGACGACCAACTCGGACTGCCCGGCTGGCCAAGCGAGGTCTGCAGCCGTGTGACCTTGCCGGTCGCGACATCCACCACGCAGACACCCGCCACGCCCCAACGACCATCGACGTCGATGAAAGCGACGCGCGTGCCATCGGGCGACCAAGCCGCGCCGAGCGGCTGCGTATCGAGCTTGGTCAGTTGTCGATCCGTGCCCGTTTTCAGATCCTTGATCCACAGCTGCGGCAGACCACCGACACGATCCGAACTGAACACAATGCTCTGCCCATCGGGCGACCAGGCCGGATCGGCGTCGAGCGCGGCGTCCTTGGTCAGATTTTCCGGCACCCCGCCCTTGGACGAGACGACATACAAATCGCCCAGCGCGACGAAGGCGATGCGACTGCCATCGGGGGAGATACGCGGATGCACGATGCCCAGCGCCTTGCGCGGCGCGGTCGAATCCCAGTCACGCTTGGCCCGCTTATAACTGGGTTTCACAACCTCCAGCGTGGCGGCGAAGTCGATCGTCGAGGTCGCCTTTGCCCCACCCCTGCGGATCTTGCCGTCCGACACGTAGAAATAGCCGCCTGCCCCATCCCAGCTTATGCGGAAGGGAAAGACATTTTCCTTGCCGCTGACGATCTTGCCGTCGATCGCCAGATGGCTGCCCGTGTCGTCCTGCACGACATAGGCCAGTTGCCCCGATGGCCCGAATGACGGCGCTTCGGCCTTTCCTTCGGCTTGCTTCAACAGGCTTTCCTGGCCCGTCGCCAGATCGACGACATAGATGGCGCTCGCCATGCCCTGTCCGCCGGAATAAGCGATCCGCGCCCCATCGGGTGACCAGGTCGGCAACCGGTCCTCGCGCGCATTGCTGCTGACCTGCTTCATCGCGCCCGTGGCGATGTCGAGCGTCCAGATGTCATAATTTCCGCTACGATCCGACGAAAAGGCGAGCGTCTTGCCGTCCGGCGAAAAGACCGGCTCGCGATCATCGAACGTGCCTTCGGTCAGCTTGTGCATGTCGCTGCCGTCGGGCTTGATGCTCCACAGATCATAGCCGCCGTCGCGATAGGCGAAATAGACAAGCCGCTCCCCATCGGGCGACCAGACCGGCTGACGCGCGTCATTGAAATAGTCGGTGATCCGCCTGGCTTTGCCGCCTTTGACCGGGATGATCCAGAGGCTGCCCTGCAGATCGACGGCCAGCCACTTGCCGTTCGGCGAAACGGACACGGCCATCGACGTCCCTTCATGCACGTCGAAGGCGACCGGTGTCTCGCCACCGGGCGGCGGCAGGTTGGCAGGTTGGGCGATGGCCGGACTGGCAATGCCGACCATCAGGGCGATGGCGAAGGATGTGAGCCGTATATTCATGATATGATTTCCCCGTTCATTCCCTACCAGCCAAAGACGTAGCGTTCCCGCCGCACATCCGCGCCGCCGCGCAAAGTGCCGGTTTCAGGCACCACGCCCGCAGCGACGATGCCGGTCGAGACGCCGAATGGCCCCAATACATCCAGCTTGTGCCCCCGCGCGCTCAGCGCATCGCGCACCGCTTGAGGCACGCGATCCTCAATCTCCAACACGCCAGGCTCGTCCTTCTTGACGCCGAAGGAGCCATGGAAATGATTGGAATTGATCCGTGGTGCCTCAATCGCCGCCTGCAGCGGCTCGCCGAAGGCAAGGACGCGCAGCAAGACGTTCATGATCTGCTGATCCTGATTGTCGCCGCCCGGCGTGCCGATCGCCAAGAAGGGCGTACCGTCCTTCAACACCAAGGATGGCGATAGTGTCGTGCGTGGTCGCTTGCCGGGAACAAGGACATTCGGACTATCGGGATCGAGATCGAATATGGTCATCCGGTTGCTCATCGGCACGCCGGTATCGCCCGCAATATAGGCACCGCCCAGCATCCAGCCGGAGCTTGGCGTGCAGCTGAACAGATTGCCGTGGCGGTCCACCACTTCGATCGCGGTCGTATCGGCGATGGGCACGGGCGGCTTTTTCAACATGCGCGGTAGGAAGGAAGGCGTGTCGCGCTTGCGCCCCTCAAAGGCCCACGGGTCGCCATAGCGATGCTCCAGTGATGCCTGCGGCCGGATGTCCCTGGCGCGGGCGGCGGCATAGGGTTTGGACAGCAGGCCTTGCATCGGCACGCTGGCGAAATCGGGATCGCCGAAGAAGGCGTTGCGATCATCGAAGGCGAGTTTGATCGCCTCGGCCAGCGTATGCAGATAGGCGTCACTGCCCGGCTCCATCGCATCGATCCCGGCGGCTTCGGCGATGTTGAGCGCCAGCAGCAGCGCTGGTCCCTGGCTCCAGAAACCACCCTTGCACACGGTATAGCCGAACACTTCCGCAGTCGCCGGTGGTTCGACCCTACCCTTATAATTGGCCAGATCCGCATAGCGCATCAGCCCGCCGTCCGCCTCCATAGCGGCACCGATGCGGCGGGCGATGTCGCCCTTGTAGAAGGCATCGCGCCCGGCCTGGATCGCGGCCTTGCGATCCTTCGTCCGGGCAAAGGCCTGCCGATCGGCAGTCGCGATCGTTCGCATCGTGCGCGCGAGATTGGGCTGGCGAAATATCTCACCGGTGCGGGGCAGCCTGCCGCCGGGATAATAGGCGTCATAGGCATTTTTATATTTGGATGTCGCCTTCTGCTGGCTGACGAATACTTCGGCCAGGAAATTATACATGACGAAGCCGTCCGCCAGTTCGACGGCGGGTGCCATAACCTGGTCCAGCGTCATCGTGCCGTTGAGCTGCAGCGCCAGCGCCATGGCGTCGACCATCGCAGGAACCGTGCCGCCATTGGGGCCGTTGCCCGGTATCACGCCAAGCGCGGCGAACTGATCGACGGTCGCAAGCGCGGGGGCTGTCCCCTGACCATTGATGACCGACGCCTTCTTCGTGGCCGCATCATAGATGATGGTGGGGGCTTCCCCGCCAAAGCCGAAATGGGAAATTTCGGTAACGGCGGCGGCAAAGAC
>NZ_JPPQ01000069.1:3024064-3050978 GCF_000743655.1 Sphingobium sp. ba1 | reverse complement strand
GCGGCGGGTGGAGGATCTGGACCCCGCGCTACTGCCGGACTGGCTGGCGCAAGCCATAGCGGCGCAGGTGGCGGAATGACCTGCCGACGCATGGGGCGGATGCTCCTTCTCGCCCTACTCGCCCTCATCGCCACGCCAGCCCTGGCCGACACGCCCTGGACGCTGGTCAAAACCTACCCGCATGACGAGACGGCTTTCACCCAGGGTCTCTTCTTCCACGACGGCGCGCTCTATGAAAGCACGGGGCTGGAAGGCCGGTCGGACATTCGCAAAGTGGCGCTGCGCACGGGCAAGATACTGGCCCGCCGCACGATCGAGCGGCCCTATTTCGGGGAGGGCATGGTCAATTGGAACGACCGGATCGTCAGCCTGACCTGGCGGCACCGGCGCGGCTTCGTCTGGCAGCTCGATGATTTCGCGCCGATCGCCGACTTTCGCTATGAGGGCGAAGGCTGGGGCCTGACCCAGGATGGCAAGAGCCTGATCATGAGCGATGGCACCGCGCAACTTCGTTTCCTCGATCCTGACACGCTGACCGAACAGCGCCGCATCACCGTGAGCTGGAACGGCCGGGCGGTCGATCGACTGAACGAACTGGAATATGTGCGCGGCGAAATCTGGGCCAATATCTGGTATGATACGAAGATTGCCCGGATCGACCCCCGCAATGGCGCCGTGATCGACTGGGTCGACATCGCCGCGTTGCGCAAGGCGGCGGGGGTGACGGACAGCGAAGCGGTGGCCAATGGCATCGCCTGGGACAGTAAAAGGGATCGCCTGTTCGTGACCGGCAAGAACTGGCCCAAGCTGTTCGAGATAAAGGTTGCCCGCGCGGCCGAATAGACCAGCCACGCGGTTGACAGGAAGCGGCCGAATCGCTAGTGGCGACCGATCCCGACACGCAGGTGACCGGCAGTGCTTTGCGCACTGACCGTCTTTTTTGCGTCTCGGAGGATAGTATGGATCGCGCTTTTCCGCCAGGAAAACCGGCCTTTGACGCTTTGAGATGGGGTGACGCCAATCGCCCCGTGGAGCAGGAGATTTAAGTACCATGGCACGTATTGCGGGTGTTAACATCCCGACCAACAAGCGCGTAATCATCGCGCTCACCTACATTCACGGCATTGGTCGCAAGACCGCCGTTGATATCGCCACCAAGCTCGGCATCGACCAGAGCCGTCGTATTCAGGATCTTTCGGACGCCGAAGTGCTCCAGATCCGTGAAACCATCGACGCCGACCTGACGGTCGAGGGCGATCTGCGTCGCAACACCGCGATGAACATCAAGCGCCTGATGGATCTGGCCTGCTATCGCGGCCTGCGTCATCGTAAGGGGCTGCCGGTTCGTGGCCAGCGCACGCACACCAATGCGCGCACCCGCAAGGGCAAGGCAAAGGCGATTGCCGGTAAGAAGAAGTAATCGTTGAGGGTCGCAGGCCTTTTGGCCTGACCCTCCGGCGACTTCTCCTTTTAAACGATTTCAGTAGGATAGAGCAAAATGGCACGCGAACCCCAGCGCATTAAGCGCCGTGAGCGCAAGAATATCTCGGCCGGCGTCGCGCACGTCAACGCCAGCTTCAACAACACCATGGTGACCATCACCGACGCCCAGGGCAATGCGATTTCCTGGTCCTCGGCCGGCATGATGGGGTTCAAGGGCAGCCGCAAGTCAACCCCGTACGCCGCCCAGGTGTGCGCCGAAGACGCGGGCCGCAAGGCCGCCGAACATGGCGTCCGTACCCTGGAAGTCGAAGTCAAGGGCCCCGGTTCGGGTCGTGAATCGGCTCTGCGCGCGCTGCAGGCCGTCGGCTTCCACATCACTTCGATTCGCGACGTGACGCCGATCCCGCACAATGGCGTGCGTCCGTCCAAGCGCCGCCGCGTCTAACCACGGCTGAGCGATATGGCGGGCGGCGGACGCGCCGCCCGTTACCCGTCTGCATCGGCCGCAACGTCCTGTCGGGTCCAGGATCATAAGCGTTTCGGCCACATCCCCAGGGGAATTACATGACTGTCAACATGAAGAACTGGCAGGAATTGAAGAAGCCCAACGCGCTGGAAATCAAGCCAACCAGCGACGGCAAGCGTAAGGCGACCTTTGTCGCCGAGCCACTAGAGCGCGGTTTCGGCCTGACGCTTGGCAACGCGCTACGCCGGGTTCTTCTTTCCTCGCTCCAGGGCGCGGCGGTCACCTCGATCAAGATCGAGAACGTCCTGCACGAATTTTCGTCGCTCGCTGGCGTGCGTGAGGACGTGACCGATATCGTCCTCAACATCAAGCAGGTTGCGCTG
This sequence comes from Sphingobium sp. ba1, assembly GCF_000743655.1. Lineage (NCBI taxonomy): Bacteria > Pseudomonadati > Pseudomonadota > Alphaproteobacteria > Sphingomonadales > Sphingobiaceae > Sphingobium > Sphingobium sp. ba1. The sequence goes on along the minus strand of NZ_JPPQ01000069.1, from coordinate 3,048,686 downwards.
CGGATGGAAGGCGACGGGCCAAAGCGCCTGCAGCTTTCCGCCACCGGCCCGGCCGTGGTCAAGGCAGGCGACATCAGCGTCGTCGGCGATATCGAGGTGATGAACCCCGATCTGGTCATCTGCCATCTCGACCAGGGTGCGACGCTCAACATGGAACTGACGGCTGACATCGGCAAGGGCTATGTCCCCGCCGTTGCCAACCGCCCGGCCGACGCGCCGATCGGCCTCATCCCGATCGACGCGCTCTACTCGCCGGTCCGTCAGGTCGCCTACAAGGTGGATAACACCCGCGTCGGCCAGGAACTGGACTATGACAAGCTGTCGCTGACCGTCGAAACCGACGGCACCGTCACGCCGGAAGATGCTGTGGCCTTCGCCGCCCGTATCCTGCAGGACCAGCTCCAGCTGTTCGTCCACTTCGAAGACGCACTGCCGACCGCAGCGCCGTCGCAGGGCGGACATGCCGTCGCATCGACGTCGGACAGCGAAGGCGACACCAACCAGATCAACCGCTATCTTCTCAAGAAGGTGGACGAACTGGAACTGTCGGTCCGCTCGGCCAACTGCCTCAAGAACGACAACATCATCTATATCGGCGATCTGGTCCAGAAGACCGAAGCCGAGATGCTGCGCACCCCCAATTTCGGCCGCAAGTCGCTGAACGAAATCAAGGAAGTGCTGTCGTCCATGGGCCTGCGCCTTGGCATGGACATCCCCGGCTGGCCGCCTGAGAATATCGAGGAAATGGCCAAGAAGCTCGAACAAGAGCTGCTGGGCTGATCCTCTCGCTCCTTTCCGTATTCGTGCGGGAAGGGGCGATGACCGGGCAGGCGAATTTCGCTCCTGTGACGGTGTGAACTTTGCCGCTTTTTTGGGCAAGGGTTGTCGGCGGTGGCCCTTATCACCGCCAGGTCTGGGGTACCTCAAACGGCCCCTTAACGAACGAAGGAAGAGATTATGCGTCATAAAATGGGTCAGCGTAAGCTGCAACGCGCTACCGGCCATCGTAACGCGCTGCTGCGCAACCTCGCCGCCTCGCTCATCAAGCATGAGCAGATCATGACCGGCACGGTCAAGGCGAAGGCGCTGCGTCCCTATGTCGAAAAGCTGATCACGCTGGCGAAGAAGGGTGGCCTGTCCAACCGTCGTCTCGCCCATGCGCGGCTGCAGGACGACACGCAGCTGATCAAGCTGTTCGAGACGCTGGCCGAACGCTATAAGGATCGCAACGGCGGCTATACCCGCGTGATCAAGGCTGGCTTCCGCGCGTCGGACGCTGCGCCGATGGCGATCATCGAATTGGTCGATCGCGACGTCAGCGCCAAGGGTCAGGATTCCGGCCCGCTGCAGAATGAAGACGAGGATGAGCTGGAAGCAGCCTGATCCGTCAGTTGCGACTGTCGGCATGACCTGACAGTCGGACCATATTGCTTTACCAACAGGCCGTGGCTCTCAAGAGAGCTGCGGCCTGTTGGCGTTAAAGAAGACTGTGAGAGGATGCGCGCGTGTTTCGCCTGACCCTGCTGCCGCTGCTGCTGGCGGCGACGCCTGCGCTGGCCGGGCCGAACGCGGCTATCATCGATGCGGGCGCGCAGGATGGCAGCCTGCGCTACCCCGCGGCACGACGGCTCGATCTGGTCGAGGATCATTTCGGCGTGAAGGTCGCCGACCCCTATCGCTGGCTCGAAAACGACCTGCGCGCCGATCCGGCCGTGCGCGACTGGGTGGCTCAGGAAAACGCCCTGACCCGCCGCTATATCGACGGGCTACCGGGCCGCGATGCGCTCAAGGCGCGGATGCAGGCTTTGTTGTCGCACGGCCGCTACACCGTGCCGCGCAAGGCAGGAGGCCGCTATTTTTACGGCTATAATAAGGGTCTACAAAACCAGACCCCGCTTTATGTGCGCGACGGGCTGGCGGGTGCGCAACGCTTGCTGCTCGATCCCAATGATTGGGCCAAGGACGGCGCGAGCGCGCTCGCCGAATGGGCACCGTCCCCCGATGGCCGCTACCTCGCTTATGCGATGCAGGAGGCGGGGAGCGACTGGCGCACCCTGCGCGTGCTGGACGTGGACAGCGGCCGAACGCTGGACGAACGGGTCGAATGGGTGAAATTCTCGCAGATCGCCTGGGACGGGCGGGGCGAGGGATTCTTCTATTCCCGCTATGCCCCCCCAGCGGACGGCGAGACGTTTCGCTCCGCCAATGAGGGGCAGCAGCTTTTCTACCATCGGATCGGCACGGAACAGGCGCAGGACCAACTTGTCTACGAAACGCCCGACCGGCCCAAGCTCAGCCATCAGGCGCAGGTGACGAGCGATGGCGGCTGGCTGGTCATCAACAGTTTCGAAGGCATCGACAGCCGGCGTGAAGTCCATGTCGCCGTGCTGGACGGAGGCCCGGTCAAGCCGCGCCTGCTGGTCAAGGGACCAACGCATGACTGGCGGCTGGTCGGCAGCCGGGGAACGACGCTCTACTTCATCACCAACAAATCCGCCGCCCGATCGCGGCTGGTGACTCTGGACGCCGCGCGGCCGCGCCGGGGAGCGAGGGAAGTGGTGGCGGAGCGGGCCGAGACGCTGGCGGGCGGGTCGCTCGTCGGCAACCGGCTGGTCCTGGCTTATGTCAGCGAGGCGGAGACGATTGCCGAACTGGTCGAGTTGGACGGGCGCAAGGTGGCGGATGTCCCCCTGCCGGGCATGGGCACGGCGGCGGGCTTTGGCGGGCGTGACGGCGATCCGGAGACATTCTTCAGCTTCTCCGGCTTCGTAACGCCGTCCAGCATCTATCGGTTCGACACCGCAACCATGGAAAGCAGCGTGTTCGCGCAGCCCGACCTGCCCTTCAACCCCGATGATTTCGGCATCGAGCAGCGGCTCTACCCGTCCAAGGACGGCACGCCGATCCCGATCACCATCATCCGCAAAAAGGTGCTGGCGGACCGAGCGATTGCCGCGCCGACCATCCTCTATGGTTATGGCGGTTTCAACATCAGCCTGACGCCCGGCTATTCGGCGACGCGGCTTGCCTGGCTGGAGCAGGGCGGGGTCTATGCCATCGCCAATCTGCGCGGTGGCGGCGAGTTCGGCAAGGCGTGGCATGAGGCCGGGCGCGGGGCGAACAAGCAGAATGTGTTCGACGATTTCATTGCGGCGGGCGAATGGCTCAAGAGCAATGGCTATACGCCCAAGGATGGCCTGGCGATCGAGGGGCGCTCCAATGGCGGGTTGCTGGTGGGCGCCGTGGTCAACCAGCGGCCCGACCTTTTCGCCGCTGCCCTACCTGCCGTGGGGGTCATGGACATGCTGCGTTTCGACCGTTTTACCGCCGGGCGCTATTGGGTCGATGATTATGGCTCGCCGGGCCGGGCCAAGGATTTTCCGTTGCTCTACAGCTACTCGCCCTACCACAATATATTGGGCGGCAAGGACTATCCCGCCATCCTGGTGACCACGGCCGACACCGACGACCGGGTCGTGCCTGCGCACAGCTTCAAATATGCGGCGGCCCTCCAGGCGGCAGCGGTCGGGGATCGGCCCCGGCTATTGCGGGTGGAAAATCGTGCGGGCCATGGCGCGGGCAAACCGATCGACAAGCTGATCGACGAATATGCCGACAGCTATGCCTTCCTGGCGCATTTCACCGGACTGACGATCCAGCGAACGCCCGAATGACGCGCCCTCAATAATCCTTCGAATAGCGCAGGTTGGCTGACGACCCGGCGTTGGTGCCAGTCTTGGACAGCAGGCTGAGCGTCTTCGACAGGGCGATTTCCAACTGGGTCGCCGTGAAGCCGCGCGAGTCGGTGATGATCTCCACATAAATATCGTTGGAGATGCGCTGGCCGACTGCGAGCGATGTCCCGCGCCCGGTCTGCTCGTCGCCGCCGACGATGCCGATCCGGTCGATGCCGGTCGCGCCCTGCAGCTTGCCCATCGGATTGAGTCCCCCGCTGCCGCCGCGCAGGCCGTTCAGCGCCGCTGCCAACTGGATCGCCTGCGTCGCCGACAGGTTGGCGACATTATCGCCGAACAGGATGCGGGAGAGGATTTCATCCTGCGGCAGGCTGGGCGTCGAGATGAAGGCGATGTCGGGCTGCTGCGCGCTGCCGGTGACTTGCAGCCCCGCCGTGACCGTATCGATCCGCGTCTCCGCCTTGATCGCCAGCGTGGGGTTCATCATCGGCCCGTTGAAAGTGATGATGCCCTGCTCCAGGTCGAATTGCTTGCCGGAGAAGCTGTAGCGGCCCCGCAGCACTTCCAGCTTGCCGACGACGCGCGGATTGGCGGTGGTGCCGGTGACGCGCATGTCCGTCTTCCATTCGGAATCCAACCCCATGCCGGTCACATAAATTTCATTGTCGGCCCGCACGCGGATGTCGAGCTTCCAGTCGGCGGGCTGCGCCGCGGTCTTGCGCGCGGCCATACGCTGGTCGAGTATGTCGGTGCCTTCGCCCTTGCGACGGACGCCCTGGAGCTGACGAATTTCCGTGCCACCCTGCCAGGCCACCTTGTAACGGGTTTCGGGCAGACTGAGATCACCCTTGATTAGGCCGCCATTGGCCGCGCTGTTGGTGATGGCCAGTGATCCGCTCACCACGCTGGTAATCGCTTCGCTGCGCGCCAAGCGTGCGCGGTCGAGCCTGACCGCGATGTTCATCGGAAATCCGCTATCCGCCGCCAGCCCTACCGTGCCGGACGCCTGCACCGTTCCGTCGCCAGCGCGCCCTGAAAAGTCGCGGATGTCGAGCCGGTCGTTGGTGAAGCGCCCGTCGAGCTTCATCTGCGTGACGCGAGTGCCGAACGTCTCATTCTCATAGGTCAGCGCATTGGCGCGGGCGATGCCGTTGACGCGCGGGGCCGTCAGCCGCCCGCTAAAGTCCGCAGCAACGGCGAGGCCGCCGGTCAGCTGCTGGTCGGCCAGGCCTGCGAAGGAGAAGAGGACATCGGCCGGGCCGGAATAGCGGATGCCACCACCGAGCGGGGCTGACTGGAGCTGTTCGCTCCAGCTTGCGCCGGGGCCGGGCGGGGCGAGCGTCGCGACGAAGCGGCCGAGCGTCGCGCTGCCGCGCCGGATCAGCCCGCGCATGTCGCCGCCTGCGGCGGACAGTTTGCCCTCCATCGTCATCGAAACGGGATCGGATACGGCCGACAGGCTCGACCGGCGGAAATCGGCGATGGCAATGCTCGTGGTCGCGGTCGGGAAGGCATTGCCCTCCTGCACATAGTCGAGCGCGCCCGTCATGCGACCGCCAATGCCCATGCCGGGGGCAGCCATGTTGACGATGGCGAGATCGAAATCCTTGAAGCGCGCCTGCACTGCCGTCGTGCCGCCGAAGCGCCCGGCCAGATCGACCTTGCCCTGCGGCAGGACCAGTGTCGCTGGGTCAAGGCGATAGCCGCTCGGCTCGGTGCGGATGATCGCGGGCTGGGCTAGGCGGAACGGGATGTTGCCCGCCTTGCCCTGCAACGCCACGGCGTAGAGATTGGGGCGTAGCGCGGCGTTGGCGGCGATCGAGAAGGGCACGCCGCTGGAGCCGTCCGCAACTAGCTGGGCCTTGCCGCGCCCGCCCTGATAATCGAGCTTCGCCCGCGCCTTGCGCACGATATAGTCGCCATAGGCGGCGTTGGCGATCTGGGCGTCGGCGATGATGCGCGGTTGGTCGGTCAGTACCATGGAGGCGGTGACGATCGCGCGGCCGATCAATATCTCCGCATCGCCCGGCAATTTGGCGTTGCTGGCGGTCGCATTGACGTTCACGCCCTGCGCCTTGCCAACCGCGGCGAGCCGGATCGCGCCGGTGATGCCGGAGCCGTTCATCGCCAGCTGGCCGGTAAAGGGGCCGGCAGCGCTCTGCTGGATGCGGCCGTTCATGTCCACACCGGCGAAACGCGCGCGGGTGACGTCGATCGTGAGCGGCCCCGTGGCGGTGCGGATCAGCACATTGGCAAAGAATGGCCCATAGGGCGACCCACCGGTGGCTTCCAGCCGATAGCCCGCCGCTTCGCCATTCAGTTTCGCAACGACGTCGGACAATTGCACGCCGACATTGGGCCGCGCTGCGCGCAGCACGGCTTGCGGCCGCTCCATTGTCCCGCGCACGGTCAGCGCAAGCGGGCCATATTGGCGCGAGGAAGCAGTCGCGTCGAAGGCGATCGCGCCATCCGTATCATAGCTGCCCGACCCCGATTGAATCGTGAAATTGGGCGCCGCGCCCTTGAGGCCTGCGAGCGTGAACTTGCCCTCCGGTGTCATGCCGATGCGGCCGCTGGCCACGGCATTGCCGCCCAGGAAATCGCGGACGGAGGCGTTCTCCCAGCGCGCGGTGCGCACGCCGAAGCGGCCGGACAGGCCAAAGCCGCCCTTGGGACCGGGGACCAGTTCGACATCGGTATTGAGATTGACGATGCCGACGCCATCGATCTTATAATCGTTGACCCTGCCTTTAAGCGCCCCGCGATAGAGGGCGTTGTCGAGATCGGCGAGGATGATCGCGGTGGCATCGATCCGGTCGCTGTCGATCTTGAGATTGTCGCTGATCAGCTTGCCGCCCGCATAGGCGAAGTCGCCCCTGACGCGCAGATTGTTCATCAGACCGCCTGCCGCAGCATTCAGGCCGGTCACGCGGCTCGCCGTGGCGTTCACGGGAATGCGGATGCGGTCGGTGTCGATCACCGCGCGGCCAGAGGCCTTCAGATTTTCGATACCGGTTGCGTCGAATGCCAGATTTCTGGCGGTGATGTCATAGTCGATGAACGGCGTCGCCATTGGCCCATCGAGAATGATCGACGCGCGCACATCGCGGCCCCGCACCTTCTCCATGATCGCGCCGGGCGTGAGCAGCGCGGCGTTGATCCGCAGCGCGCTGAAACGGCTGGCGGCCAGGTCGATGACGCCTTGTGCATCGGCGGACAGCGCAGGCGAACGCAATGTGCCTTTGAGGTTCACGCGCCGTTCGTTGAGACCCGCGAACAGATCGACATCCAGTTGCGGTGCGGTCAGGCGATCGACGGTGCCCGCCATCACCAGGCCCGGACGCACCGGACCTTTGGCGGTGAAATTGCCATCGCGCGCGGCGATGGCGACGTTGGCAAGCTCGCCCTTGGGGCTGGTGGCGACGATGCGCCCGTCCCACGCCTGCCAGGTGCCCTTGCCATCCAGGGTTGCGGTCATGCCGTCCGTCAGGCCCGACATGGCGGCGATGACGCCGCCCTTGGGCGCGGCCAACGTGCCGCTCATGGCCAGGCGGTTCTGCGACGGCACGGCGTCCAGCTTCGCCTGCAACCGATCGCCGCTATCGACGATGGCATCGGCGGACAGGATCGCGCGGCCATCGGCAATATGCGTGACGCCATCGATGGCGATCTCGCGCTTCTGGCCGATGACGGGCCGGGCGAGGATGAACTTGCCGATCTTCATCCGATCGACGTCGATATCGAGGTCGGGCAGGATCGGCGCGTTGGGATCGGTTGGCGTGACGTTGAACTGCGGACTGCGCGCCAGCACAACCAACGGCGTTTCGAGCAGGCTGACAGAGATATGGTTGTTGATGTAGCGGAATGGCTTCCACACCACATGCACGCGCGGGCTGACCGCGAACACACCCTTGGGATCGCGCAGGATCAGGTCGTGGATGACCATGTCGCTATAAATGGACCCATCGATCCGCCCGACCTCGATCGCCATCCCCGATTCCATCTGGAACGCGGCGATCTGCTGGATCAGGAATTTCTTGCCCGGCTGGGTGTTGAGGCCAAGCAGCAACACGCCCGTCAGCACGACGATCGCGACGATAAAGCCGACAACGCCGATCGCGATCTTCTGCCATAAGGGGCGACCCTGGCGCACCGTGTCGATCCGGTCGGGGGTGAGGGTGTCGTCCTGCGTCATCAGAAAGCCTGCCCGATCCCGATATAGACGGCGAATTTGGATTCGCCCGGTTGCCGGTTGATCGGCATGGCGATGTCGGCGCGGAAGGGACCGAAATTGGTATAGAAGCGACCGCCCAGACCCACGCCGTAGCGCATGTTGGAAAATTCCGGGATCTGGCTTTCATACACCTGCCCCGCATCGACAAAGGCGACCACGCCATAATTGCCGAAACGATAGCGGCCCTCGACCGCAAATTCATTGACGGATCGGCCGCCGATCGGATCGGCGTTCACGTCCTTCGGTCCCAATTCCTGGAACCCGAAGCCGCGCACCGATCCACCGCCACCGGCATATATGCGCCGCGATGGCGCGACATCATCGCGGGCCACGCCGTTGATGGTGCCAAGGCGCGTGCGCGCGGCGATGACCAGGCTGTCCGATACCGGGAAATAGCCGCTCAAGTCGAACGTGCTGCGCACATAGGGCGAAACATTGCCCTGCAGCGAGGCTTCGGGTGACACGCGCAGATTGGCGCGGAAGCCCCTTGTGGGGTTGAGCAGGTCGTTGGAACGGTCATAGCCGACCTGCACCGGCAGCGCGCCAATGAAATAGGTCAGGCGGTTATTCTCACCCGTGGCAGCGTCGATCGTCGTCTGTTCGTTCGACAGCAGGATTTCCGCGCCATAGCTATAGGTCCAGCGCTTCTGGAAGATCGGCGTCGACTGGCGCGCCCAAGTGATGTTGAGGCCAGCGGTAAAGGCCTCATAGGCGTCATATTTCTGATGGTTGAGTAGCGCGCCTGCCTGAAACGTGCGGTCCCGCTTGCCTGCGTTCGAGCGGCGGAATGTGCCTGCCACGCCCTGTTCCTGCGTGCCCGCAACCACGCTGGCGATCAGCGCGCCTTCGGCCGGAAAGAGATTACGGTGGGTCCAGGTGCCTTCCGCGCGAAAGCCCTGGCCGGTGCCATAGCCTGCTTCGCCGGCCAGCGTGCGCGGCGGACCCGCCTCCTGTTCGACATGCAGATCGACATATTCGGTGCCATCGGGTCCGGCTTCGCCGGTGCGCACCGGATCGACGCCGACGCTGGCGAACAGGCCCGTCGCCACCAGTGCCTTGCGCAGGTCATCGACCTTGCGGCTGTCATAAAGTTGGCCGGGTTTGTAGCGGCGGATGACTTCCATATGGTCGGCACCAAAGGCCTGCTTGTCGCCGCTCGTGGTAATCTTGCGGAATGTGCCGCGCGGGCCGGTGTCGACGGGCAGGGTATAGTCGCCCGTTATGGTCGCCGGATCGAGCAGGATGTCGCGTTCGCCAACCTTGGCAAAGGCATAGCCATTTTCCGGCAGCTTCAGCGCGACATTCGCCTCCGCACCCTCGATCGTGGTGGCGACGATATAGTCGCCGGTCTTGAGCGGCAGGCTGTCCCGCACCAGTCCGGCCGGTACGGTCGGCTCGGCGGTGATGACGATATCGCCGAGCTTGTAGCGTTTGCCAGGTGTCACCGAAACGACCGCCTTGAGCGTACCGTCGCCGGTCTGATCGAGGCTGGCCAGCGCGGTCGCGTCATAATAGCCTTCGGAATAGAGCAGCCGCACGGCGAGTTTCTCATCCTCCTGCGCCCGCGCCTGCACCATGGCTGCGGTTTCCGCCTTGCCATCGCCATCGATCAGGGTCGATGCATCCTTGAACGCATCCTCCAGCCCAGTCTTGCCGAACCCTTCGATGCTGCTCGCATAGCGGATGTCGGGCTGCTTGGCATTGGGATCATCGTCGGACGCGGCATTGGCGGGCACGGTCACGCTGTCGAGCGGGGCCAAGGGCTGGGCGAGTTCGACCTCCTGCGCGGGCTCGGTCGCAGGCGGCAACTGCGTTGGCGCGTCGGCCTGTTGCGGCATCTGCTGGTCGATCCAGCTGTCGATGGATGGAAGAGGGGCTGCTGGGTCGGTATTTTCGACCTGCGGCAGGCGCGCTTCAAACTGATCGTCGGGCAGGATCGGTTCTTCGCTCGCTGTCGCGTCATAGGGGAGCGCAGGCACAGGGTCATTGGTCGTCTGCGCCATGAGAGGCAGGGGCGACGCGGTGACGAGGATAAGGCCCAACATGCGCCGGACATGATGTGCCTGCCGTCTGATCATGAAAATGCGATGCCCCTTCATCGCCAGCCCTATGATTGGCCGACGAACTTTCAATACGCTCAAGGGGTTGCGCCGGTTCCGATCAGGCGACGATTAGCCGCGACGGGGGCGCTTCCCACCGGCCCAAGGCCCGTCTAGAGCAAGCGCATGACATTTGCGCTCAATATTTCGCGATCCCTGATGGGCCAGCCCTGGCGTTGGCGCGGAGAAGGGGCGGACGCGCGCGACCCCGGCTATCTGCCCGACGATCTGGTCACGCAATTGCTGATGGCGCGCGGTTGCCCGCGCGAGGCGCTGGAGGCGCATCGTAACCCGACAATCCGCGCCTTCATGCCCGATCCCAGCCTGTTCCGCGACATGGACGCGGCGGCCGAGCGGCTGGCCGATGCGGTGCAGCGCGGCGAGGATGTGCGCATCTTCGGCGATTATGATGTGGACGGCGCGACCAGCGCGGCGCTGCTGATCCGATTGCTGCGCGATCTGGGGCTGGAGGCCAAACCCTATATCCCCGATCGGCTGATGGAGGGCTATGGCCCGTCCGGTGAGGCGCTGGTGCGCCTGGCGGGCGAGGGGGCGACCCTGATCGTTACTGTCGATTGCGGCGCACAGGCGTTCGAGGCGCTGGCGATGGCGAAGGCAGCCGGGGTCGATGTCGTGGTGGTCGATCATCATAAATGCAGCGCGGCGTTGCCCGAAGCCCTGGCGCTAGTGAACCCCAATCGGTTGGACGAGGGGGAGGAAGCGGCGACGCATGGCCATCTCGCCGCTGTCGGTGTCGCATTCCTACTGGGCGCGGCGCTGGTGCGGCTGTTGCGCGGGCGCGGCTGGTTCGCGACGCGGGCGGAACCGGCACTGATGGAATTGCTCGATATCGTCGCGCTCGGCACGGTGGCGGATGTGGCGCAACTGCGCGGCCTCAACCGGGCCTTCGTGGCGCAGGGGCTGAAGGTAATGGCCAAGCGGCGCAATATCGGCCTCGCCGCGCTGATCGACGCCAGTCGCCTGACCCGCGCGCCGCTGTGCCATGATCTGGGCTTTGCGCTGGGGCCGCGCATCAATGCGGGCGGGCGCGTGGGGCAGGCGGATCTTGGCGTGCGGTTGCTTACGACGCTGGACCCGGCCGAGGCGGCGCGGATCGCAGGGCAGCTCGACCATTATAATGAGGAACGCCGCGCGATCGAATCGACGGTGCAGGAACAGGCCGAAGCGCTGCTCGACGCGCAGGGCAATCGCGCCGTCGCGGTGATTGCCGGGCTGGGCTGGCATCCGGGCGTCATCGGCATCGTCGCGGGACGGATCAAGGAAAAGGCTGGGCGACCCGCCATCGTCATCGCGCTGGACGAGGATGGCGTGGGCAAGGGATCGGGCCGGTCGATCTCCGGCGTGGATCTGGGCGCGGCGGTGATGGCGGCCAAGGATAGCGGTCTGCTGGTCGCGGGCGGCGGCCATGCCATGGCGGCCGGGCTGACCGTCGCGGCAGACAAGGTCGATGCGCTTGCCGATTTTCTGGACGACCGACTGGCAAGCGCTGTGGCGCGCGCGCGCGACGACTGGGCGCTGCTGATCGACGCGGTGCTGGCCCCGGCTGGCGTGAACCCGGAATTCGTCGCTGCGATCGAGCAGGGTGGACCCTATGGCGCAGGCTGGCCCGCCCCCCGGATCGCCGCTGGCCCGATGCGCGTGGTCAAGGCCGATGTGGTCGGCAACGGCCACCTGCGCGCAATCATGGCGGGCGCGGACGGCCGGTCGATCAAGACCATCGCCTTTCGCCAGGCCGAAAGCGACATGGGCCAGGCGATATTGGGCGCGCCCTACGACCGGCGGCTGTGGGTCGCTGGACGGGCGAAGATCGACGATTGGGGCAGCCGTCCCGCCGCCGAACTCCATCTGGACGACGCCGCCTGGGCCGACTGAGTGGCAGGCGCGTTTTTGCCCGCAAAAGGGGTTGACCGCCGCGCCGTCTCCTCCTAATGCCCCCCTCACTTCGCAGCGGCGCTTCGCCGGTGGTTGTATGTGGTCCCATCGTCTAACGGTTAGGACACTGCCCTTTCACGGCAGCGATACGGGTTCGAATCCCGTTGGGATCACCAGTTTCTCTACAGCGAAGATGCCGGAAAGCGCCTGAATGGCATTTCCCTCAATGTCATTTACGCAAAACGTTCCATACCAAAGCGCTCGTCGTCGTCATATGACTACAGGGCGCTGATGATGGGTGCCGATATGACCGGTTTCCTGGCTTCTGATCCGGCCGGAACATCCAAGGCATGCAGGGTTGTTCCCTCCCCTAACTCAGGCGAAACAACGCGCTGGCATGCGGCGCAAGGCGCGTGACTACATGGCCCGTGACCGGGCCGATATCGCGTCGCTTCCACAGATCGCGCGCCGCTGCAGAACCGTCGACACCGACATTCGCCAGCGGCACCGAAACGTCCCGCGTCTTGGTCCCAAGGTTGAACAGCGCAAGATAGCGCGCCTTCCCGTCCTCGGACACCGCCGACCAGACCCGCAATCCGTCTTCCAAAAAGTGCGGGCGGTTGTCTTGGCTCGCCTGGTTGACCGCCAGCACTTCGGGGTTGGTCAGCAGCGCCAGCGTGGCCCCATCAAGGTGGCGCAGGTCGCCGCCCATTATCAACGGCGATCGGGTGATCGACCATAAAGTCATCAATGTCTGCTGTTCGTCGGGCGTGAACCGCGACACCCGCTCGCCCAAGGCGATGCGGCCGAGCGGCAGCATGTCCGCATCGGGCCAAGCGCCGGGACCACGAAACGGGATCCAATTCTCCAGCCGCGTGAACTGCGCTTCCAATTGCGCCCATTCGTCCCAGAAATCATCGGAAATGCGCCACATCTGCGCGTGGCGGCGGACATGGTCGCCGCGCAGCACCGGTGTCTCGCCAGGGGACAGGCTCAGGATCATCGGCCGCCCGCAGCGGGTAATGGCTGTCGCCGCTGCTTCTATTTCCGGTGCACGGGCGTCGTAGGGACGGCTCATATCGTCCATCTTGATGAAATCGACACCCCATGAAGCGTAGAGTTTGAACAGCCCGTCATAATAGGCCTGCGCGCCGGGCTTCGTCATGTCGACGCCGAACATATCGGGGTTCCACGCACAGATAGATGTGGTGTCGGCAATGTCTTGCGCGCGGACATTCGTACCCAGAATCGGCAAGTTCAGCTTCACCGCATGGCGAGAGATGCCGCGCATGACATGAATGCCAAATTGCAGCCCCATCGCATGGACCTTCGCGGCAATCGGCGCGAAGCCCGCACCACCCTTGGCCGACGGAAAGCGATTGGGCGCGGGCACTAGCCGCCCATGGGCGTCCAGCGCCGGGACCGGGTTGGCATTATAGGTATAGCTGCTCGCTTCCGGCTCATACCACTGAATGTCGATCGTGAAGACGTTATAGCCCGATGGCAGCAAGGCGTCCCGCATGATCGCTGCGGTCTCCAGCGCCTGATCCTCGGTGATGGTGCCGGCAAAACTGTTCCAGCTGTTCCAACCCATGGGCGGGCGCGGGGCCAGTACAGCCCCTTGCGAGCCTGAGTGCGAGGGGGACATCGGCGTCTCCGCGTCGGCCCGTTGTGCAACGCCTGCAAGAGAAGCCGCAGCCGTAGCGAATATAGCGGTTCGACGGGATATATCCATGAGTAGGCCTGTCCTCTGCCAGCAGAAATCAGACCTTATTTGTCAGACAATATCCGGCGGCGCAACTTGGGAGGACAAGGTCTTGGATCAACACCGCAGACCTAGAGCTGAAAATGGACAAGCGCAGCGTCGATAATGGCTTAGTCCCTCCCGGCGACCTTGATCTATTTGCCCAGCATCGATTGCACATAGAGGCGCTGCACCGCGACGAACACGACCACCGTAAGGGGCGCGGCGAGCAGGACGCCGAGGAAGCCGAACAGCAGGCCGGCGGCGAACACGGCGAACAGCAGCACCGCCGGTGGCACGTCGACCGCATGTTTCTGGATCATCGGCTGCAGGAAATTGCCCTGCAATTGCTGGATCACGAGGAAGAGCAACAGGGTCCACAGCGCGGTCATCGGCGACACGGTGAAGGCCAGCAGCACGGCGGGCACGCCCGAAATCACTGGTCCGATCATCGGAATGATGTCGAGCAGGCCAGCGATCACGCCCAGGCCGCCCGCAGCAGGTACGCCCAGCAGCGCAAGCCCTGCCCAGGTGAACGCAGCGACGACCAGCGAGGACACTGCCTGCCCCACCATCCATCCGCGCAGGCCGCCCGACGCATCGTCCAGCGCCAGCGCTACCTTTTCCTCGGCGCTCTTCGGGATGAGCAGCAGCAGACCCCGGCGATAGGTGGCGGGATCGCCCGCCAGGAAGATCGCACCGACCAGGACCAGCACGAAATCGGCAAGGCCGCTGCCCGCCGCCAGCGCATAGCCGCCCGCCTGCGAGACCAGTTGCGACACATCCTTGCCGCCACCCTCGACCAATTGCCGCGCCCTTTCGCCCAGACCATAGCGGTTGAGCAGCCCCTCCACGCTTTGCAGCGCGCGGGGGACGGTTTCACGGATCGTGTCGAATTCCTGCGCCAGTTGCGACCCGAACAGCGCGAAGGCGCCCACGAACAGGGTGATCATGCCGATGACCGACAAAGCGAGCGCCATCGACCGCTTCATGCCGGTGATGCGGCACAGCCAGTTGGCGATCGTGTCGAACACCGCACCGATCACGATCGCCGCGAACACCAGCATCAGGAAGCGGGTCAGTTCGACCATGATCCATGCCAGGCCGATGATACCGACGACCACCAATGCGGCATTGGCAACCCGGCCGGGGCTGTAGGCTGTTGCGGAAGACGCCGGTGCCGGCTGTGATTGCGCCGTGGCGGCGTCGTCATGATCAAGGGTCATGCACGCCTTCTATCGTGCATGATCCATCGTGCAACCTGTTGCTGGCACGAATGCGCCACGGGCTATTTGGCGGTCGGCCCGGCCAACGCCTCGCGCATGATATAATAGAGGCTGTGCTGCTCGATCGTGCCCTTGACCAGATGCGCCATCGGCCCTGAAGCACGGGCGAGGACATCGTCGCCACCATGGGTTTCCGAGCCTAGTGGCACCAGCGCCTGCTGGCGATAATCGAGTGCGGTGGTGTCGGTCTGGAGCGGGTCGGCGCGCGGGGTATCGATCGTCGCGCCCGGCCCATTGGCATAGCCCAATGTCGTATAGCCCTTGCCATCCTTGGCCTTGAGCGCCTGGCCACCATTGGTCACCGCGCCCAGGATCGGGTTGCCCCGGCCGGGATAGCCGCTGATCGCGAACGTGTGGCTATGGTCGGCCGTGACCAGCACCAGCGTATCCGCGCGATCGGTCATGTCCATCGCGACCTTCACAGCTTCGTCCAGCGCGATCGTGTCTTCCAGCGCGCGGCGAGCGTTCCCGGCATGATGGGCATGGTCGATCCGGCCCGCTTCCACCAGCAGCACATAGCCCTTGTCGCGGCTGCCCAACATCGTGATCGCCGAACGGGTCATGTCCGCCAGCGACGGTTCGCCGCCTGTGTCCTTGGCGCGGTCGGCCTCATATTGCATATGGTCCGGCTCGAACAGGCCGAGCAGGCGGGGCGTGCGCGTCAGGTCGACCTTGGCGAAATCCGCGCTATTCCACACATAAGCCCCGCGCGGATTGCGCCGCTGCCAGACTTTGGTCAGATCCTTGCGGTCGGTGCGCTTGCCCATAATGGTGGCATATTCAGGATCGCGCGCGGTGGTCGGCAGGAAATTGGCGCGCCCCCCGCCCAGGATCAGGTCGAGCCGGGCACCCACGTCGCCCTCCACCATCTGTCGCGCAATGTCGATACAGCCCTGCGCGCGGGCGTCGGCCGTCAGGTCGCCATCGGCCTCCCAATCGCGCTGGGCGGTGTGAGCATAGGTGGCAGCGGGCGTCGCATGGGTGATGCGCGCGGTCGAAATCACCCCGGTCGCCATGCCCTGACCTTGCGCAAAGCCGAACAGCGAGGGCAGGCGATGTGCCTTGCTGGCCGCGCAGTCATTTTCCGGCACTTCCGGGCCGACGCCGATGACGCCGTTGCGGGTCTTGACCCCGGTCAGGATCGCCGTGGCGGTCGGCGCGGAATCCGACACCTGCCCGTCATGCGAATAGGTTTTGACCAGCGCTGTGCTGGACAGCCGATCCATGGTCGGCACGAAGGATTCGCCGTCCACACCCTGCCGCTGGCCCTGATGGATGCGCGCTGCCGTCAGCGTGCTGACCCCCATGCCATCGCCGATGAACAGGATGATGTTGCGCGCCTTGCCGACGACCGGTGCGTCTGCCTTGAGCCGTTCCAGCTCGGCCATCGCCTGCGCGCGATAGGCGTCGGTGGTGCTGGCATGTTGCGCCAACGCCGGGCTGGCGGCGATCAGCAAGGCCAGGGCGGACGAACGGGCAAGACGGCGGGCAGCGACCATGAAGATACTCCTTTGCCGCACCCCCTTCCATCCAATCATGACAGAGGTGCTACAGAACGCCTATATTTTCACATCTATCGAAATATCATTGACGGGTCCGGTCCCGCGCCATATTTCGACGATCATCGAAGTAAGGACTCGCCATGGATCAGGACAAGGCCGTCGCGGCGCTGGCCGCGCTGGCACAGGACACCCGCCTTTCGGTCTTCCGCCTGTTGGTAAAGGCCGGTCCCGATGGCATGATTGCGGGTGCCTTGGCGGAAGCGATGGACGTGCCGCCCTCCACCATGTCGCATCATCTGACGAAGCTGGAACAGGCAGGCCTCGCCACCTCCTGGCGCACCAGCCGCCTCATCCACTATGCCGCCGACTATGCCGGAATGCAGGGCTTGCTTGGCTTTCTGATGGCCGATTGCTGCCAGGGCGACCCGACGCTGTGCGCCGGCCTTCTTTCTTCCATTTCGTGCGACGCCGTTTCCGAAGGAGCCCCAGCATGACCGACAAAGTCTATAATGTCCTGTTCCTATGTACCGGCAATTCGGCCCGCTCGATCCTGGGCGAAGCGCTGATGAACAAACTCGGCGCGGGCCGCTTTCGCGCCTGGAGCGCCGGCAGCCAGCCCAAGGGCGCGGTTCATCCCATGGCCCTGTCCGTCCTGTCGGGGTTGGGGTTCGACACGGAGGGCATGCGCTCGAAAAGCTGGGACGAGTTCGCCGCGCCCGGTGCGCCGCAGTTCGATTTCATCTTCACCGTCTGCGACAATGCGGCGGGCGAGGCCTGCCCGGTGTGGATCGGCCACCCCATGACCGCCCATTGGGGCATCGAAGACCCGGCTGCTGTCGAAGGGGAGGGGCAGCGCGACGCCTTCCTGACCGCGCTGCGCTATCTGCGCAACCGCATCACGCTCTTTCTGGAACTACCGCTCGACGCGCTGGATGCCATGGCGACGCAGCGCAGGCTCAAGGAAATCGGCCAAGGCGAGGGTGCCAGCGCCCAGGCAGGAGCCAACGCATGACCCACGACATCATCATCTATCATAACCCAGAATGCGGGACGTCGCGCAACACGCTGGCGATGATCCGCAATGCGGGCATCGAACCGCATGTGATCGAATATCTGAAAACCCCGCCGTCGCGCGCGCTGCTCGAAAGCCTGATTGCCCGCGCCGGGATGACGCCGCGCGCCCTGCTGCGCGAAAAGGGCACGCCCTTTGCCAAATTGGGGCTGGACGATGACAGCCTGTCCGACGCCGCACTGATCGACGCGATGATGGCGCATCCCATCCTCATCAACCGCCCGCTGGTGGTCTCGCCGCTGGGCGTCAAACTCTGCCGCCCGTCCGAAGCGGTGCTGGATATTCTCCCGGCGGCGCAGCAAGGCGCGTTCGCCAAGGAAGATGGCGAGCAGGTGGTCGACGCAACGGGCCAGCGCGCATGACCCTGACCGCATCCGATGCCAAAGGCGCATCCGCCTCGCCGCTTGGCCTGTTCGAACGATGGCTTTCGCTGTGGGTCGCGCTCGCGATCGCAGTCGGGATCGTGGCGGGCAATGCCGCGCCCGGTGCCTTCGCAATGCTCGCCGGGTTGGAAATAGCCTCGGTCAACCTGATCGTCGCGGTGCTGATCTGGGCGATGATCTATCCGATGATGGTCGGCGTCGATTTCGGCAGCATCCGCGACATCGGCCGCAAGCCGCGCGGCCTCATCATCACCATCGTCATCAACTGGCTGGTCAAGCCCTTCACCATGGCGGCGCTTGCCGTCCTGTTCTTCGACTATCTCTATAGCGACCTCATCCCCCGCAACGATGCCGACCAATATATTGCCGGGCTGATCCTGCTGGGCGCAGCGCCCTGCACGGCCATGGTGTTCGTCTGGTCGCAGATGACGCGCGGCGACCCGGCCTATACGCTGGTGCAGGTGTCGGTGAACGACCTTGTGATGATCGTCGCCTTCGCGCCCATCGTCGCGCTGCTGCTCGGCGTCACCGACATCGTGGTGCCGTGGGAAACGCTGCTGCTTTCCACTATGCTCTATGTCGTGATCCCGCTCGCGGCGGGGGCTTTGACCCGGCATCGGGTGATCGCCGCGCATGGCGGCAACGTGGCGGCGGTCGATGCCTTCACTTCCCGGCTCAAGCCCTGGTCGATCATCGGCCTGTTGGCGACGGTGGTGTTGCTCTTCGCCTTCCAGGCCGAAACCATCGTCGGGCAACCACTGCTGATCGCGCTGATCGCGGTGCCGATCATCCTCCAATCCTATGGCATTTTCGCGCTGGCCTATGCCTGGGCCTTCGCCTGGAAGGTGCCGCACCGGATCGCGGCCCCGTGCGCGCTGATCGGCACGTCCAACTTCTTCGAGCTGGCGGTCGCGGTCGCGATCGGGCTGTTCGGCCTGTCGAGCGGCGCGGCGTTGGCGACCGTCGTCGGCGTGCTGGTCGAAGTGCCGGTGATGCTCTCGCTGGTCGCCTTCGCCAACCGCACCCGGTCGCGCTTTGCGGAGGAGGCTGAGGCATGAGCGACACCCTGCCGTTCCATTATCTCCGCCCGCTGGCCGATGCCGACCATCTGCCCGCGCTGCACCCGGACTATGCGCATCGCCAACCCGCGCTGGGCTTAGGCGATCTCGACCCGCCGCCGCGCATCCTGCTGCTCTACGGATCGCTGCGCGAACGCTCCTATTCGCGCCTGGTGGTCGAGGAATCCGCGCGCCTGCTCCAGTTTTTCGGCTGCGAAACCCGCATCTTCGACCCGCGCGACCTGCCGCTGCCCGATCAGGTAGCGGGCGACGATCACCCCGCCGTCCACGAACTGCGCGCCCATTCGCTCTGGTCGGAAGGGCAAATCTGGTGCAGCCCCGAACGCCATGGCCAGATCACTGGCATCATGAAGGCGCAGGTCGACCATCTGCCGCTGGCCTATAAAGGGCTGCGCCCGACGCAGGGGCGCACCCTGGCGGTGATGCAGGTGTCGGCCGGGTCGCAATCCTTCAACAGCATCAACACGCTGCGCATCCTTGGCCGCTGGATGCGGATGTTCACCATTCCCAACCAGTCCTCAGTCGCCAAGGCCTATGAAGAATTTGACGAGGCCGGTCGGATGAAGCCATCCCCTTATTATGACCGCATCGTCGATGTGGTGGAGGAACTGGTCCGCTTCACCGTCCTGCTGCGGCCCCATGCCGACCAGTTGGTGGACCGCTATTCGGAGCGCAAGGACCGCAACGAGCCTGTCGCCACCCATGTCGAAAAGGCCGGGCTGGCGACATCGGTCTGACATAGGGACCGGCTTATCGCTCTTGCGTCGGCCCTGCATCTTGGATAAGGGGACCGCATCCATTGGACCCGGCCTCGCCGGGTGGCTCGGCCCGGCGCCTATCCCCGGGATAACCATTAGCGAATTTGGGCTTCGCTTTTCCGAGTTTTGAGCGTTTCCGCGCACACACGCGATGCCCCGCTAGCCAATCTAGGTTTTTTTGAATGCTGTCCATCGCCTCGCTGCAACGCGAATGGCTCGCCAATCCGCGCGCCGACATCCTCGCCGGGATCGTCGTCGCCCTGGCGCTGATCCCCGAAGCCATCGGCTTTTCGATCATCGCCGGTGTCGATCCGCGCGTCGGCCTCTACGCCTCCTTCTCCATCGCCGTGATCACCGCCCTTGTCGGTGGTCGCCCCGGCATGATCTCCGCCGCCACCGCCGCCATCGCGGTGCTGGTGCTGCCGCTGATCCGCGACCATGGCGTTGAATATTTGTTCGCCGCCACCATCCTGATGGGCATCATCCAGGTCGTCGCCGGGTTCCTGCGGCTCGACATGCTGATGCAATATGTCTCGCGCTCAGTCATCACCGGCTTCGTCAATGCGCTCGCGATCCTGATCTTCATCGCCCAATTGCCGCAGCTCATGGGCGTGACCTGGGTCACCTATGCGATGGTCGCGGGTGGCCTCGCCATCATCTATCTCTTCCCGCGCCTGACCAGGGCCGTGCCCTCGCCGCTGGTCGCGATCGTCATCCTGACGATCCTGTCCATCTATGGTGCCCTCAACGTCAACACGGTGGGCGATATGGGCGAACTGCCCTCGACCCTGCCGGCCTTCCTCATCCCCAACGTCCCGCTGACGCTGGAGACGTTGCAGATCATCCTGCCCTATTCGCTGACCATGGCGGCCGTCGGCCTGCTGGAATCGATGATGACGGCGCAGATCGTCGATGACCTGACCGACACCGGGTCGGACAAGCGCCGCGAGATGAAGGGGCAGGGCATCGCCAACTTCGCCACCGGCTTCCTGGGCGGCATGGGCGGTTGCGCGATGATCGGCCAATCGGTCATCAACGTGAAGTCGGGCGGTTCGACCCGCCTGTCCACCCTCGTCGCGGGCACCTTCCTTCTGTTCCTGATCGTCGTGCTCGGCCCGCTGGTGGCCCAGATCCCGATGCCCGCATTGGTCGCGGTGATGATCATGGTGTCGATCGGCACGTTCAGTTGGCGCTCGATTAAGGATCTGCGGACCAATCCGTGGCAATCCTCGGTTGTGATGGTCGCCACCGTCGTCATCGTCGTGTGGACGCATGACTTGGCGCAGGGCGTGCTGGCGGGTGTCATCCTGTCGGGGCTGTTCTTCGCCAGCAAGGTCAAGCGCCTCTTCACGGTCACGTCTACGCTCTCGGTCGATGGCAAGGCGCGCACCTACCGCGTCGCGGGCCAGGTGTTCTTCGCCTCGTCGGACAGCTTCACCGCCGCCTTCGACTATAAGGAAGTGATCGACCATGTCGTGATCGACGTCAGCGACGCGCATTTCTGGGATATCTCCGCGATCGGCACGCTCGACAAGGCGATCCTGAAATTCCGTCGCGAAGGCACGCTGGTCGAGGTGATCGGCCTCAACGACGCCAGCGCCGCAATGGTCGAACGCTATGCCCTGCACGACAAGCCGGGTGCGGACGCGCAACTCGGCGCGCATTGAGGAGAGACGCCATGACCAAGATACTCGCCTGTATCGACGCCTCGGCCTATGCCGCCAGCGTCTGCGACCTCGCCGCCTGGGCGTCCAGGCGCCTTCACCTGCCGGTCGAACTGCTCCATGTCGTCCAGCGCCGCGATTCCGTGGCGCAGCGCCATGATCTGAGCGGCGCGATCGGCCTGGGGGCCAAGAGCGAACTGCTGGAGGAACTGACCCGGCTGGAGGAAGCCGACTCCCGGCTCCAGATCGAGCGTGGCCGCGTGCTGCTCGCCACCATGGCTGATCGCTTGCGCGCCGACGGGGCCACCGCCATCGCGCCGCTCCACCGCCATGGCGGCATCGTCGAAACGATCATCGAGCGGGAAGAGGATGCTCGCGTCATTGTCATCGGCAAGCGCGGCGCGAGCCATGAATTTGCGACCGACCATATCGGATCGAAGATCGAGCGCGTCGTGCGCGCCAGCGCCAAACCGGTGCTGATCGCCTCGCGCACGGTCCAGGTGCCTCAATCCGTCGTTCTCGCCTATGACGGCAGCAAGCCCGCCGACCGCGCGCTGGAACGGGTCGCCAACTCGCCCCTGTTCGCCGGGATGCCGGTCCAGGTCGTGACGGTCGGCCCCGACGACGACAAGCATCGCGCGTTGCTCGACAAGGCGCGCACCGCTTTGTCAGCCAGCGCCTCCGTCACCTTGGCGATCCTGCCAGGCAAACCGGAAGATGCCATCGCCGAACGGATGGCAGCAATGCCACAAGCACTGCTGGTCATGGGCGCCTACGGCCACTTGCCGCTCCGCACCCTGATTGTCGGCAGTACCACCACCACCCTTATCCGCACCGTCCACGCGCCCGTGCTGCTGGTGCGATAAACTGCCCTTCGGCCTGATCTCACCCTCACGGGATCAGGCCGCCTTGCCCTTCAGTGCCTTCTGCCGCCGCCTCTGCACCGACGATCCGATCCCCATCGCCTCGCGATATTTGGCGACGGTGCGGCGGGCTATGTCCATGCCGCGCGCGCGCAGCAGCTCGACCAGCGTGTCGTCGGACAGGATCGCCTGGGGCTCTTCGGCCATGATCAGCGTCTTGATATGGCTCTTGACCGCTTCGGCCGAGACGGAGCCGTCGCCTTCCGCGTTCGACACGCCGCTGGTGAAGAAATATTTGAGTTCATACTGGCCGCGCGGGCAGGACAGATATTTGTTCGACGTCACCCGGCTGACCGTCGATTCATGCATTTTGATCGTGTCGGCGACGGTGCGCAGCGTCAGCGGCTTCAAATGCGCGACGCCCTTGCGGAAAAAATCCTCCTGGCAGCGGACGATCTCGCTCGCGACCTTGATGATGGTCTTCTGCCGCTGGTCGAGCGCCTTGACCAGCCAATTGGCGCTGGCCAGGCAATCGGCGAGCCACGCCTTGGCATTCTTGTCCTGCTTGCCGGTCGCCAGTTCGACATAATAGCTGCGGTTGACCAGCACGCGGGGCAGGGTGGCGCTGTTGACCTCGATGCTCCATCCTTCGGCGGTAGGGCGCACGAACAGGTCGGGCGTGACCGGCGCAGCGCGGTCGCTCGAAAATTTAAGGCCTGGCTTGGGGTCATAGCCGCGCAATTCGGCGATCATGTCGGCCATATCCTCCTCATCCACCCCGCAGATGCGGCGCAACTGGGGCAGCGCGCCCTTGGCCAGCAGGTCGAGATTGGCGAGCAGGCGCGCGATGCAGGGGTCGTAGCGGTCGGCTTCCTTGGCCTGCAGCGCCAGGCATTCGGCCAGCGACCGTGCGCCGATGCCGGTTGGGTCGAATGTGTGGATGACGCCCAGCACCCGCTCGACATCGACCAGCGGCAGGCCCATCGCATGGGCCGTCTGCAACAGGTCCGCCTCCAGATAGCCGGCCTCGCTGATCTGGCCGATCAGTTGCGCCGCGACGATCAGGTCCACGCCCGACAGCGCGGTGCGCGCCTGATCCATCAGATGTTCCTGCAGGCTGGCGCCGGGCGCAGCGAAACTGTCGAAGTCCGGCGCTTCGTCGCCATAGCCGCCCGTCATCGCGTCCATGCCGCCGCCGCCAGCGCCCAGCGCGCTCGCCATCCGGTCGCCAGGGCCATCATCGATGAACGTGTCCGCACCATGGTCGACATCGAGCGGACTATCCGCGCCGCCCAGCCCCTGCGCGATCAGATCGTCGCTCGCCCCGGTTTCGGCGGCCAGCGTCGGCCGCTCAAGCTCGCGGTCGATACCGTCGGCTGGCGGCGGACCATCATCGCCACCCCCCGATTCGAGCAGCGGATTCTTCTCCAACTCGCCCGCGACGAACGCCTCGATCTCCAGATTGGACAGCGCCAGCAGCTTGATCGCCTGCTGCAACTGCGGCGTCATGACGAGCGACTGGCTCTGCCGAATGTCGAGGCGTGGGCCGAGCGCCATCAGGCAGCGCGCCTTGTGCTGGCGCACCGGCTCGCGCCCCCACCCGGACGCCCAGCCAGCCTATACTGTGGGAGGCCGGGTGGGGGTGCGGGCCGGTGCGGCTCAGAAAGAAAATGCCCCCGCTTCATCTTACATCACAACGAGAAATTCTCGCCGAGATAAAGGCGGCGAACGTCGGCATTGGCGACCAACTCGGTCGGGCTGCCGGTAAACAGCACTTGCCCGTCATAGATGATGCAGGCGCGATCGACGATTTCCAGCGTCTCGCGGACATTATGGTCAGTGATCAGCACGCCGATGCCGCGCGTCTTCAACTGCTTCACCAGGTCGCGAATGTCGGCGATCGACAGCGGATCGATGCCCGCAAAGGGTTCGTCCAGCAGCACGATGGACGGATTGGCAGCCAGCGCGCGGGCAATCTCGCACCGGCGGCGCTCGCCTCCCGACAGCGCCATCGCCGCCGAATCCCGCAGCCGGGTCAGGCCGAATTCGTCGAGCAATTGCTCCAGCCGCGCGGCGCGCGATGCCTTGTCCGGCTCCGCCATTTCCAGCACCGCGCTGATATTCTGCGCGACGGTCAGGCCGCGAAAGATCGAGGTTTCCTGCGGCAGATAGCCAAGGCCCAAAATCGCGCGGCGATACATGGGCAGGCTGGTAATATCCTGCCCGTCGAGCAGCACGCGGCCGCGATCGGGCCGAACGAGGCCCATGACCGAATAGAAACAGGTCGTCTTGCCCGCGCCATTGGGGCCAAGCAGGCCGACGACTTCGCCCTTGCCGACGGTCAGCGACA
>NZ_JPPQ01000069.1:2992772-3024054 GCF_000743655.1 Sphingobium sp. ba1 | reverse complement strand
CCCCAACCCCTCCCCTGAAGGGGAGGGGCTTTTCCGTTGCGCTCTCCGGCCAGCCCAGCGTCCCGAACGGCCACAGCGCCGAGGAGAACCAGGTGTCGAGGACGTCGGGGTCGCGATGAATATATACGGTAATTTCGTCACCATTACGCCGATGGCCACCTGCAACGCGTGCTTCAACGGCGACGCTTTTACCGGTAAATCGAGGATCGTTGCGATAGAATGCAGTCGCCTGCTTAATCGCTTCATCTTCGGTCTCAGCCACGAAAATCGGCGCTTGACGATAATCGACAACGCGCTCGTGCATCGGCTTATCGAAGTCAAACAACCCTAGAGGCTGACCAAACCAAGCCGGTATTTGGTGCCCCCACCACAATTGCCGTGACACACACCAAGGCTGAATATTCTCCATCCAGTTGAAGAAGGTCTTTTCCCACGTCTTTGGGACGATCTCGATCCGTCCGTCGCGCACTGCTTCCATCGGCGCGACGGCCAGCTTGGCGGCATCGACATACCATTGGTCGGTCAGCCAGGGTTCGATGACCACACCGGAGCGGTCCCCGAACGGCGTCTGGATTACCCGCGGTTCGAAGTCGGCGGCGACTTCCTCGCCTTCCTTATTCTTGGTGACGTGCGGCACGAGGAAGCCAAGGGCCTTCATTTCCGCAACCACGGCCTCGCGCGCGCCATCCACGCCATCGCGCTTGAATCGGTGCAGGCCCAGATACGCTTCCGGCACCAGACCGTCCGCCGTCTGCACGACATTGGCATCGGCATCGAACATATTGAGCATCTGGCCCGCCGCAATCCCTGCCCGCTTGCCCACCTCGAAATCATTGAAATCATGCCCCGGCGTGATCTTGACCGCGCCGGACCCCAGTTCAGGGTCGGCATAATCGTCGCCCACGATCCGCAAGCGCCGCCCGGTGATCGGCTGCAAAATCTCCTTGCCGATCACGCTCTGATAGCGCGGATCATCGGGATGGACCGCGACCGCCATGTCGGCCAGCATCGTTTCGGGCCGTGTCGTCGCGACCACGATATGGTCCGCCCCGTCGGCCAGGCGAACGCCATCGGCCAGCGGATATTTGAACCGCCAGAAGCCGCCCTGCGTCTCCTTCGTCTCCACCTCCAGGTCGGAAATGGCCGATCGGAAATGCGGGTCCCAATTGACCAGCCGCTTGTCGCGATAGAGCAGGCCGCGCTGGTGCAGTTCCACGAACACCTTGACCACGGCCTTGCTGAAATGCGGGTCCATGGTGAATTGTTCGCGGCTCCAGTCCATCGAACAGCCAAGCCGGCGCAGCTGGCCGGTAATCGTGCCGCCGCTTTCCTGCTTCCAGTCCCAGACCTTGGCGATAAATTCGTCGCGGCTATAATCGGTGCGCTTCTCGCCGCGCGCATTCATCTGCCGCTCGACCACCATCTGCGTTGCGATGCCTGCATGGTCGGTGCCGACCACCCACAAAGCATCCTTGCCGCGCAGCCGCTCGTAGCGGATCATGATGTCCTGCAACGTATTGTCGAGCGCATGGCCGATATGCAGGCTGCCGGTGACGTTCGGCGGCGGATTGACGATGGTATAGGGCTGCGCGTCCGGCCGTTCGGGGCGGAACAGGCCTTTTTCCTCCCAATGGGCGTACCAGCGGGTTTCGATTGCGGCGGGGTCGAATGTTTTGGGCAGTTCGGTCATCCCCGCGCCTTAATGCGCCTTGCCGCCCCATTCCAGCCGAAAGATCAGCCCAACCAGCGCCATATGCCCGCAGGCCAGCCCGCCAGCGGCATATGCGCCCAGGTCGCCGCCAGCCAGACGACCAGCCCGCCCGCCAGCGCATGCATCCCGAACCGTCCGAACCGCGCGCGCCCAGCCAGGATAGCGGCAAAGGGCCAATAGCTCGTCCGCGATTCCCAATGCTGCCAGGCCGCAGGGGTCAGCACTTCCTTCTTGCGGTCCTGCAGAGCGGCACCGACCAGCGACAGGAGGATGATTGCTACCGACACGATGATATTCGCCGCGACGGGATAGACCAAGATATGCGCCAGTCCCCACATCGCGAAAGCCCACATCATGGGATGGCGGGTGATGGCGAACACGCCCTTCGCCTCTGCCGGGACCATGATCGGCCCGTCCGGGTTGGGCATGGCCGGATTGCCAACCAATGACCCCAGCAGCAGGATCGAGGCGACGAGCATGATGACGGTCGCGATCGCCCACAATCCATCACCGACCGGCCACAGCATCGGCGTGACCGGTGCGGCGCGATAGGCGACGATCATCCAGATCAGCGTAATCGCCGCAACCAATGAATAGACGCCGAGAAAGCCCTTCTCCCCCAGCCGCGCCACCAGCGGCGCACGCAAAGGATGAGACAGGATGAAATGCGTACCGACGAAGGCCGTCGCTGCGATCAGGACCATCATGCTGCCATCCCCCCAGCCATCAGAACCGGGTTAGATATAGCATGATAAAAGGAATTGCGTCAGCGCTTTGCGCTAAGACAGGATCAGCGCGCGGTGATCCGCGCAATCTCCTTGGCCACCATCTCTTCGACCAAGGCCGGCAGCCGGGCGTCCAGCCATTCCTTGAGCATGGGCTTGAGCAGCGAGCGCACCAGCCCGTCGAGCGTATTGTCTCCACCATCCTGCGGCGCGACCAGCATCGACGACAAAGCGGAGAGCGAATGGCGCGCGGCGACTTCGCTTTCGACCGACAATATCGTCTCAGCGCCCGGCGTGGCAGCCGCAGCGGAAGGCTTGGTGGGCTTAGGCGACGCGGCTTTGGGGGCAGGCATGGCGTCCTCTACACCGACCTCTTCGGTCAGTTCCAATATTTCATCACTGTCCAGATCGACGGGCGCAGGCCCTGCGACCGGGCGTACCGCATCGGCGCGAACCCGGCGGGGAGCAGCCTGCGCCGCTTCCTCGCCTTCCTCGGCGATGATGCGCTTGATGGACGAGAGTATCTCCTCCATCGAGGGTTCTTTGCTCATATCGCCCATGTCGCCCCCAATTTGTCCGGCCGCCGACCGCAGCCGATCAGGGCCGCTGTGCCGTTTCGGGATTCACATTGGCGTTTTGTGGCACGCTGTCAACGGTGCGTGTCGCGGCGGGCGTAGGCGTGGTGCCATAGTCCCAGTCGAACCATTTGCCCTTCACCCGGTCATAATTGACCATCGGGTCATAGAGCGCGCCACCTTCCAGACCCAGATCATCCGCTTCGGCATGGCCCATGGCCGCCAGCAGGCTGAACCCTGCGACATAGGCATTGCGCCGCGCCGTCACGAGCTGGACACGGGCGTTGAGCGCTTCCTGTTCGGCATCGAGGATGTCGAGAATGGTGCGGCTGCCGACCGAATTTTCCGCGCGCACGCCTTCCAGCGACAGGCTCGATGCATCGACGGCCTTCTGGCTCGATTCGATCGTTTGGAGCGACGCCTGCCAGCTGGCATAGGCAGCGCGGGTCTGGGAGATCACGCTGCGCTCCGTCTCGATCTCCTGCTCCATCGTCTGCGACAGTTGCGCTTGCCGCTGTCGCACCTGCGCCGCCACTCGGCCCCCCTGATAGAGCGGAATGCTTAGCTGCACCCCGGCCTGCGCCTGCTTGTTGATCTGCGACCCACCGCCGACCGTGCCATTTTCCAGCGTATCGAGATAGTTGGTGTAGCCCGCCTGGGTGAAGGCCGATAGCGTCGGCAGATTGCCGGCCTTGGCCACCTTCACATCATAACGGGCCGCGTCGCGGGATTTTTCCGCCGCGATGATGTCGGGATTGTCGGCCAGCGCGACCTGCACCGCCGTCTGCGACGTGGCAGGCAGGCCGGGCAGCGCCGGGGGCGGTGCCAGATCGTCCGGCGCGCTGCCGACCAGCGCGATATAATTTTCCCGGCTGGTGATGAGATTGGCCTGCGCCGTCTGCAAATCCGATTGCGCCAGCGCGAGGCGCGATTGTGACTGCGCCACGTCGGTGCGGGTCAGGTCGCCAACTTCGAAGCGGTCATTGGTCGCTTGAAGATTGACCTCCAGCACGCGCACATTGGCAAGGTTCAGCGACACGATCGCGCTATCGCGGATCACATCCATATAGGCGGCGACGACCTGCGAAAAAATGCTCGCCTCGGTGCCGCGCAGGTTCGCCTGCCCTGCTTCGACCCGGACCTTCGCCGCCTTGACGCCGTTGCGCACGGCACCCCCGGCATAGAGCGGCACGTTGAGCTGTGCCTGTGCATTCACCGTCCGCTGGGGCGAGGTGAAACTGATGGTGGGCTTGAGGATGCTTTCGGAATAGCTGCCGGTCACTTCGGCACCGGGACGCCCCGCCGCCTTTTGAATCGGCACATTCTCATCCGTCGCCCGCTGCCCGGCGCGCGCACCGGTCAGCGTGGGATTCGAGGCATAGGCCTTGGCCAGCGCACCCTGCAGGGTTTCGGCCATGGCCTGCCCCGACAGGCTGGTGGACAATAACAGCAAGGCTGTAGCGGTGACCCGCCCAAATGATGGTCGCTTTGCTGTCATGATCCCTGTCTCAAAAAACAAACTGTTCCGGCGTGGCAAAACCCGGCAGCACCACCATTTCCAGGTCGGCGATGCTGGACAGCCCCAGCACGCCGCCGACCACGCGGCCGCTGCACAAGCGCGTCACGCCACGCTCGATCAGGCCGGTCACCACCCGTCCGCCATCGACAAGCTGCTGAACGAGCGTCGCGGGCACTTCCTCTACCGCGCCATCTATGACCAGAAGGTCATAGGGTGCGCCATCGACCGCCCCGGCACTCAGCGGCCCGCGCGTAACCACGGCACCGATGCTTTCCGGCCCGCCCTCTTCCTCGACCGCAACCACCTGCGCGCCCATTTCGGCCAGCAGCGCGGCGCAATAGCCGGTTGCCGCCCCGATCAGCAGCACCTTGTCACCCGGCACGACCTGCGCCTCAGTCAGCAGGCGGCCGGTGGCCAGCGGAGGATTGATCGCCCGTCCGCCGTCCAGCGGAATGGCGCGGTCGATATAGGTCATGGCGCGGCGATGCGCGGGCACATAATCCTCGCGCGGCACCTTCGCCATCGCCGCGATTACGCGCGGGTCGTTGACGTCGCTGGTGCGCAACTGGCTTTCGACCATGGCGGCCCGCATCGAAGAATGTTTCTGCTCGGTCACGATAGTTTCTCGCTTGGTCCAGTGGGCTTGGCACAACTGTATTGGCAATGCAATACAGTAAGGGGATCAACGGACCTCTAAATCAGCGCAGCCCCCGCGCCAAGCGGCTTTACATGACGGCACGCGAGATTCTTAGGATCGGCCGCTGCCCTTCCGCTTGACTTTGCCGCCAAAGCCGCACATTTGCGACCACCCACTTGACTGAGGCCCGATGGCGGAGTGGTTACGCAGAGGACTGCAAATCCTTGCACGCCGGTTCGATTCCGGCTCGGGCCTCCAAAATCCTGTCTGGCGACGTCTGCCAGCAGTTGAAAAATCCCTGATTTCCGGTAGTTTATGGGCATTCGCTGATTGTCAGTGGATGCCCTTGTTTGCCTGCAATTGCGGATGATGGGGGCCTAATTTGGGGGCCTCAAAGGCCCCAGCAGAATCGAGGCCCCCAATGGTGCTAACCGATACCGCTATCCGCAATGCCAAGCCCGCAGATAAGCCTTACAAGGTTACTGACTCCCAAGGTTTGTATCTGCTCGTCAATCCAAGAGGCAGCAAGCTGTGGCGAATCAAATACCGGATCGACGGCGTAGAACGGAAACTGTCGATCGGGGCGTATCCCGAGATTACCTTGGCCGAGGCGCGCGCTGCCAGGGATGCCGCCCGTAGGCAACTGGCTCATGCGATCGATCCCAACGTAGCCAAACGACAAGCCCGCATTGAGGCGAGCATTCGGGCCAGCAACAGCTTCGCTAGCGTGGCCGAGGAATTGATAGAGAAGAAAGCGCGTGAGGGGTTGGCTGAGCCGACGCTGGAGAAGATGCGCTGGTTTGTGAAACTTATGGGGGCAGACTTCGGAAAGCGACCTGTCACCGATATCACGCCTCAGGAACTTCTTCATGAACTGCAGAAGCATGAACGGCGTGGCCGCTTGGAAACCGCCAATCTCCTGCGCGCCTTTGCCAGCCGTGTTTTCCGCTTTGCAGTTGCAACGGCGCGTGCCGAACGTGATCCGGCGCAACTCCTGATCGGCGCACTGACCACACCGCGAGTCAAGCACTTCGCCGCCGGCCTCTTGGTCTGGTAGCTGATCACGCCGCCCGGCGCGCCAAAGCCGTACATAAAGCCGGTAAGGCCCTTCAGCGCCGTAACGCTTTCGATCGGCTCCAGCAGAAAGTCGCCGCCCCAATACAGCAGCAACGGCACATCATCGATATAATAGTTGCGCACGCCCAGCCCCCTGATCTGGGTGCCCCACCAGTTGGTCGATCCTGACGGCGCGGAAGAAAAGACGGACGGATCGTTGGCAAAGATCTGCCCAATGCTGTTGGCTTGCCGTCGGGCGATGTCATCCGCGTCGATTACCGTTACCGAATAGGGGGTATCCAGCAAAGCTTTCGTACCCAGAGCACCGCCCTGGCTGACCCTGTTCTGACCCTCGTCCGGCTTTAGGCCGGTCACGATGAAGCCTCATTCGCATCGGGACGTGCCGCATCTTCGGCCGCATGGGCTTGCGTTGCAAAAACGGCAGGACAGGCCGCCATTCCCGTCATCGTCGTAGCGGACAAGAGCGACAGGACCAATTTGTGCGTCATCGAAGACCCCCTTCATCATAGCGCGGCCTCTAGATTTAATGATATTGCGAGTCAATCGCATATATACTTATAGCGCCCCAACTTTGGCGAAGGGGGTGAATGATGAAGAGTTTAGCTAGACTGACCGGCGCGTTGCTCAGCGCATCCTGTCTCGGCCTTTCCGCAGGCGCACGCGCACAGCCGGCGCCGGACGCCGACAGCAAACGGGACGAGATCATTGTCACCGGGGCCAGGAACCCCGATGTCGCCATGGCGTCGAAAGCCGACATCCCGCTTCTTGAAAATTCCCAGGCGATCTCGATCGTCTCGCAACAAACGCTGATCGATCGCGGGGCTCTGCGGCTCGGCGATGCGCTGGCAGGCGTCGCGGGCGTGTCGCGCAATAACACCTA
The DNA here is from genome assembly GCF_000743655.1 of Sphingobium sp. ba1. Classification (NCBI taxonomy): domain Bacteria; kingdom Pseudomonadati; phylum Pseudomonadota; class Alphaproteobacteria; order Sphingomonadales; family Sphingobiaceae; genus Sphingobium; species Sphingobium sp. ba1. The sequence goes on along the minus strand of NZ_JPPQ01000069.1, from coordinate 3,016,930 downwards.
CGGATTCTTCGACGGTTTTAACATTCGCGGGTTCAATGCCTCATCCGGCGCGACCTATCTCGACGGGCTGCTCGATGATACCGGCTATGGCACGTCCGAGATGAGCGGGCTGGAACGGGTCGAGGTGGTGAAGGGGCCGGCATCGGGCCTGTTCGGGCAGGGGCCGCTATCGGGCATCGTCAATCTTGTCAGCAAACGGCCACAGGAGGATGCGTTTCTCGATCTGGGCATGAGTGCCGGTTCCTATGATCTGATCGAGGTCCGCGCCGATGCCAACGCACCACTGACAGCGGACGGCACGCTGACCGCGCGTCTGGCAGCGGTCTATCGCGACCAGGATTTCTTCGTCCATTCGTCGGGACAGAAGCGCATCTTCCTCGCACCCTCGCTGCGTTGGCAAATGGGAAGCCGGACTAGCCTGACCCTGCTTGGTCGCTATCAGAGGGACGACATCCGTCCCTGGTCGCCGACTACCGCTTACGGCACTGCGCTACCCAATCCCAACGGACCGCTGCCGATCAGCCTGTCCATCAACGACACCATGTACCCCGCCGTCCAGAAAAATGACTACTGGAATCTGGGCTATGTGTTCGACCATCAGGTCAGCGAGGCCGTCGCGGTCCATCAGTCGCTGCGCTATCAGGATTTCCACAACAGCTGGGACAATTGGCTGTTCATCACCGGCATCAACACCCAGGATATTCCGGCAACCGCGATCAGCCCGCTCATCCCGGCCTACAGCCGGGTCAGCCGCGCCTTTTATGGTCCGTACGAGGAGAATGGCACCTATTTCCGCGTCGACACCAACGCCAGTGCGCGTTTCGACACCGGACCTCTGAACCATTATCTGCTGGCTGGACTTGATTATGGCCGACGCCGGTCGGACAACTACAATCTCTACGACACCAGCAATCCCTATTATCTCAACCTTTACGCCCCGGTTTACGGGACGGTCAGCACGCACAATCCGGCCGTTCCCTTCTCGACCGCAGGCAGCCGGACGCGTCAACTGGGGCTGTACGTCCAGGACCATATCAAGCTGGGCGATGTTCTGACGGTGACAGTCGGCGGGCGATGGGACGATGCCTCGGCGATCAACCTGAGCGGCGGCGTGGCAAGTCCCAAGACCAAAGCCACAGCGTTCAGCCCGCGGGCCGGGGCCACGCTTGCCCTTAATGAATGGGCGTCGCTCTATGTCAACTATTCCAAATCCTTCACGCCGCAATTCAGCTACCGCGACGTTGACCAGAAGGTTTTGCCGCCCGAACGCGGCGTCAATTACGAGGGCGGTGTGAAGATCGCCCGATCCGATGGCCGGCTGACCGGGATGATGACGCTGTTCTCTCTGACCCGCGCCAATGTCGCCACGGCCGACGCCGTGCTGCCCAATGTCTATGTGCTGACGGGCGAACAGCGCACGCGCGGCATCGAGGCGGAAATGGCATGGCGTCCCGGTAGCGGCATCGAACTGACGGCGGCCTATACCTATCTCGACGCCAAGGTGACTGCCGACAACCGCCTGCGCGTCGGTTCGCGCCTCGGCAGCGTGCCCCGCCATATCGTCGATCTGTGGGCACGCTATACGATCCCGTCGGGACCGCTCGCCAATCTGGGTGCGGGGGCCGGGTTCCATCATGAAAGCAACCGCGCGGCCAGCACGGCGTCGGCGGTCGCGGGCGCGTTGCAGCCCTTCCTGCTCGACGGCTATGTGCTGGTTGATGGATCCATCTTCTACAGATTCGACGACTGGTCGGTGCAGGCGAATATCCGCAATATCTTCAACGAACGCTATTTCCCCACCGCTTCCCTGACCCGCACGACACCGGGCGAACCGCGAACCTTCATGGTTTCGCTTCAGCGGCATTTCTGACCCCGTGACGGTTCCACCAGCCCGAACGGGCACCAGACGTCAGCGTTTGCATGTGCTGGTCCGTGCAATCGCCGCGATCATCGGCGGCTATGTCGTCACCGCGCTGGCCGTCGCCTGCCTGGCCCGCCTGCTGCCGATGCGCCACGCCGAGGCGAGCATCGCCGCAACGCTCGCCTCGTTCGCCATCTATGCGGGCATTATCGTCGCCATCTTCTGGGCCAAATCGATGCTGCGCGTCTGCATGGGCCTGGGCAGCGCGCTGCTTTTGCTGGGCGCTGCCCTGTATATCTCGATACTGACTGGAGGACGACTGTGAAGGAGAGTTTCCGGCAGTCGATGGCCTGGCTCCATACATGGACCGGCCTGATGTTCGGCTGGCTGTTGTTCGCAATGTTCCTGACCGGCACAGCCGCCTATTTCCAACAGGAAATCAGCCGCTGGATGCGGCCGGAACTGGTGGCCAATGCCGATCCTGCCAACGCCACACAGGCCGCCATCGATTACCTTCAGGCTAGGCAACCGGACGCAGAAAGCTGGTTCATCACGCCTCCTTCCGCGCGCAACCCGGCCACCGAGATATTCTGGCAACCCAAAAAGGTGGAGGGCAAGCCGCCAACCCGGCGCAAGCGAGGAGACACCAGCGCGACGCTCGATGGCGGCGGACATCCCGTCACGGTTCGCGAAACGCGCGGTGGCTTCTTCCTCTATCGCTTCCATTTCGACCTGCACTACATGCCGGTCATATGGGCGCGCTACCTCGTCGGCGTGGCGGCGATGTTCATGCTCGTCGCGATCCTGTCCGGGATCGTCACGCACAAAAAAATCTTCGCCGATTTCTTCATGCTGCGTTTCGGCAAGGGGCAACGAAGCTGGCTGGACGCGCATAATGTCACGGCAGTATTCGCCCTGCCCTTCTATCTGATGATCACCTATACCGGACTGGTCACGCTGGCGACCCAATATATGCCCTGGGGCGTCATGGCGAACTATGCGTCCACCGAGAGGTTCTTCGAGGAACTTTTCCCCGGCCGGGCGGGCGTTCCGCGCAGCGGCGTGGCCGCCCCGTTGGTCTACGTCAGCCCGTTGATGGCGATCGCGAGCCGGACATGGGGCGGCGCGGGGGTGGGATCAATACAAGTTACCAACCCCGGCGACAGTACAGCCACCATCACGCTGCGTCGTTCGGCCACCACCGCAATCGGTGCGCGCGGTGAGAGCATCGTCTTCGCCGGGCCGAGCGGCAAGCTGCTGGATCGGCACGCGCAGGAGGGCGGCGCACTCGCGACGCAGAGCGTCATGGTGGGCCTGCATGCCGGACGCTTTGCCAACTGGGGCTTGCGCTGGCTCTATTTCCTCTCCGGCATCGGCGGCACGATCATGGTCGGCAGCGGGCTGGTGTTATGGACCGTGAAGCGCCGCGCGAAGTTGCCTGATCCGATGCAGCCCCATTTCGGATTCCGTCTGGTGGAGCGACTCAATATCGCGGCGATCGTCGGCCTTCCGGCAGGACTGGCGACCTACTTCCTGGCCAATCGGCTGCTGCCCATCGCCATGTCCGATCGCGCGGAATAGGAAATCAACAGCCTGTTTCTGGCATGGGCGGGCGTCCTCTTCTGGGCCTGCTTCCGGCCGCAGCGGCGCGCATGGGTCGAAAGCCTGTCATGCGCCGCCGCCCTGTTCGTGGCCGTGCCAATTGTAAACGCCCTGACTGTCCCGCGTAACATGCTAACTGGCCTCATGACTGGCGACTGGCTGTTCGTCGCCTTCGACATGGCGATGGTAGCGCTGGCCTGCGCCTTGGGCTGGGCAGCGCGCAAGGCGGCACGAGCTAAACCTAAAACGATGCACAGAAACCGTCCGAACAGAAAGGAACTGATCACAGCATGATCCATATTTTGGCGATTTGCGCGTCCATCCTGGGGTTCGGATGCCTCTGCGCCGCGATGGCGCGACATCAGAAGGATATGCTGGGCCGCACACTGTCGCGCCAGGCACAGCCGTGGCTTCGCGGGGCGGGTGGCGCTGTCCTACTTGTCGCGCTGGCGACCGACATGGCCGGACTAGGGGCAGCTAATGGCGCGATCGCCTGGTTCGGTCATCTGACAATAGGTGCCGCGATGGCAGTGATAGGATTGAAATGGAAAACAGCCTGACGAAATCGCCATCGCCTTTTCGCGAAATCCCGCACTGATTACCCGTCCAAGGAGGTGGTTGGCGGATCTCATCGTACGAGCCTCAAGCTCGGTTGAGTGGTATTGAAACGCGAAAGGACCTCCAGCACTGTCGCCGACTAAACCGTTTGAACCGGGCGAAAGATAGTCCGCCTAGTTTGCGCGGATCATACCTGACGAGCAATAGCGCCAGTGCGCCTAACGGCACCAATCCGAAATCCCCATAGCCCAGTGCTTGAAGCCCCGCGGGTCGTACTTGTAAGAATTTCGTACGCCTGCCAGCACGCGAAACCCTTCGACATTCGGCCGTTCGTGAGCGCCATGCGGAACCGCAGGTCTTGTCAGGAACCGACGTCCAGAACTTACCCAACCGACCATTTGACGATGACAGAAACTGGACGGTCCCGGAATGGCAGGTCTCAGACAGCTAGTGGGAAAACCAGACTGACAGCACCCGCCGAGGTTCCGCACAGTGCCATGAGTTCATCAACGCCGGCATTGCGGATGATTTCCATGATGCTGATGCCCAAATGGGCATACAATCTACGTTCTTGCCCGTCACGGGTCGTCACGACGATCACGCTCAAAACGAACATCCTCGTCCCGCCACAACCATCATTCCCGGCGGCGGCTTCAATCGGCCAAAAGAGCGGTCACGGTCTTTGTCTCTGTATAATGGAGGACGCCTTCTTCACCAACCTCCCGGCCCCAGCCTGATTCCTTGACGCCGCCAAATGGGGCGGAGGGATCGTTCATCCCGTGCGTATTGATCCAGACCGTGCCGGCCTGAAGCCGTCGTGCGGTCAGATGGGCGCGGGACAGGTCGCGGGTCCAGATATTGGCAGCCAGGCCATAGCGGGAGTCATTGGCTTGCCTGACCACGTCATCGATATCGTCGAAGGGGGTCGCAACCAGCACCGGGCCAAAAATCTCCTCCCGCACGATGCTGGCATCAGCACCGGGATTGGCGAAGATCGTCGGCTCGACGAAATAGCCGTCCCGGTCCCCGGTCCCGCCACCTGTGACAAGGTCCGCGCCGGTCGCCTTGCCTTGCGCGATAAAGTCCAGCACGCGCCCCTGCTGCACTTTCGACACCAGCGGTCCGAGCATAGTGTCAGGATCGCGCCCATGGCCAAGTTTGAAGCTCTTAGCGACCTGCGCGATGCCATCGACCACCTTGTCGAACACCGACCGTTCGACATAGAGGCGCGAGGCGGCCAAGCAAACCTGTCCCGAATTGAAGAAAATGGCGAGCGCCGCGCCGATCGCCGCCTTGTCGAGATCGGCATCGGCGAAGATGAGCGAGGGTGACTTGCCGCCGAGTTCCAGCGTGACCCGCTTGAGGTCTTTCGCACAGGTCTGGACGATCTGCTTGCCGACGCGGGTCGATCCCGTGAAGGCGATCTTGTCGATGCCGGGATGCTCGACCAGCGCCTGCCCAGCCTCATGCCCATAGCCGGTGACGATGTTCAACACCCCTTCGGGCAGCCCCGCCTCCAGCGCCAGTTCCGCGAGGCGCAGCGCGGTCAGTGGCGTGACTTCGGACGGCTTCAGCACGATGGTACAGCCCGCTGCCAGTGCAGATGCGATCTTCCAGGCCGCCATCGCCAGCGGATAATTCCACGGCACGATTTGGCCGACAACACCGATCGGTTCGCGCACCGAGTAACTGTGATATTGGCGGCCATCGCCGGAAATCGGGTTCACCTGCCCATAAATCTTGGATGCCCAGCCCGCCATGTAGCGAAAGATATCGACGGCGGCGGGAACGTCCACCGCCAGCGCATGATGCACCGCCTTGCCATTGTCATAGCTTTCAAGCAGCGCCAGTTCCTGTGCATGATCCTCGATCTTGCGCGCGATCGCCTCGATGATCCGGCCGCGATCCAGCGGGCGCATCCGGCTCCAGGCCGCTGATTCGAACGCGGCCCGCGCTGCCGTGACCGCGCGATCAACATCGGCGGCCGTTCCTGCGGGAACAGCGGCGAACACCTTGCCGATAGCCGGATCTTCTACATCGATGACGCGGCCGTCCGCGGCCGCTTCCCATGATCGCCCGATCAACATTTTTTGCTGTGGAAGGCGGACCTCGAAACCGGCGTCACCATGTAATCCAGCGGCGATCGAAACGGGTGCAGTCATGGAACATGTCTCCGGGGATCGAAAAGAAAGAGCCGCGCCCGCCTTTCAGGGCGCGGCCCAGGGGGGAGCGGGTCAGAAGCGCGCCGACAGGGTCGCGCCGAACGTGCGTGGTCGTCCGGCAAAACGGACCGTCGTGTCCGTGATCCGCGTGGCGTTGGACCAGTAGTAGCTGTTGCCCAGATTCCGCACGAAGGCGCTGATCTTGTAGCGCTTGTCGGCAAAGGACAGGCCAGCGCGCAGATCGATCAGCGTATAATCCTCGATCGTCAGGCCACCCTGCGCGCTTAGGTCCGCCGATGGCGTGGCGCGGGCATTGCCCAGCACAGCCTTGGTATCGCTCTGGAAATTCAGATTGGCACCGACGAAAGCCTCGACGTTGTCGCTGAGCGCCCAGTCATATTGGGCATCGGTCACGATCTGAAATTTGGGCGTGTAGGGAAAGGCCGATCCGCCAAAATCCAGCTGGCTGCCATAGCTGTCATAGTTGACGAAACTGCCCTTGATCCGCGTGTCGAGATAGGTCGCGCCAATACTGACGCGCAGGCCATCGGTCAGCGCGAGGTCGAGTTGAATTTCCGCGCCCTTTACACGGCTTTTCGGGACGTTCACCAACGCTTCGAGCGGGCCGAACACATTGGGATTAGCGATCACGCGGCCCTTCAACTGCTTGTCGCTATAGTCGTAATAGAAGAGTGCGCCGTTGATCTGGGCGGTGTTCTCCAGCAAGGTCAGTTTCGCGCCGAGTTCATAAGCGGTCACGGATTCCTGCGTGACGGGATTGAACTGGTTGGCATCGCTGGCCGACAGCAGCGGAAAGCTACCCGACTTGTAGCCTTTGCTGACGGAAGCGTAGAGCAGCACGTCCCTGCTCGGCTTGTAATCGACACCCCCACGCCAGGATATATTATCCTCGTCCAGCGACTTGCGCACCTCGCCCACGGTCAGCGTCGATCCGTCGATCGTCACGCAGCCATTGGTGGGAATATCGATGGGCGCCAGCCCTGCGCCGCCGCGAATGAAGTTGATCAGATTTTCGATCCCCAGCCCCAACGCATTGCCGCGATCGGCCGTGCAACCGGCAAAATCGATATTGGTCTTGGTATAACGCACCCCGCCATGCACGGTGATGCTGTCACCGATGTCGTAGTCCAGATTGGCGAACACCGCCTTGTTCACGAATTTTTGGCGCGCATATTGGCTGTAGACGAAAAAGGGGATGCCAAGGCCGGCGTCGACGAAATTATAGGCCGATGTCGATTGGTCATAGGGACCGGCATCATCCTGCTGATAGGTTTTTTCGCGCGCATAATTGGCACCCAGAATATAGGTCAGGCCGCCAGTCCGCCCTTGCAGACGCAATTCCTGCGACAGTGCCGTGATCTTTCCGGTGGTGTTGTAGAAATAGTCACGCAGGGCGACGCCGTCCGGGTCGATATCCTGGTCATTATGATATTCCGACCAGCTGCTGATCGAGGTCAGGCTCACATCGTCGGTCAGATCGATATCCCCCCGGAACGAGGCCTGATAGAACCAGTCGTCACGCCGGGGCTTTTGTTCCGGCGTCCAGTCGGCATCACGATTGTTACGCGGCGCGATAGGATAGGTGGCCAGAGGCCCCAGCCGCGCGGGATTGCCCAGCGGCACCACACCGATCAGTTGCGCAGCCTGCCCATCGCTCTTGTCGATGAAACCGTTGAGGTTGAGCGAAAAGCGTGCGCTGTCGGACGGCTCGAAGTCGATCAGGATGCGGCCCGTGGTGAAGTTGCGATCGCCGAGCTTTTCATCGCGCGTGTAGCTACGTTGCCATGCCCCGCCCTGTTCGGTCCGCACCGCCACGCGTGCGGACAGCGTATCGCTGATCGGCCCGCTGATGAAACCGCCACCCGACACCTGTCCGAAACTGTCCAGACCCGCGTCAAGACCGGCTTTGAAGGTCGATGTCGGCTTGGCGGCGATATAGTTGATTGCACCGCCCGTCGCGTTCGATCCGAACAGCGTGCCCTGCGGCCCTTTCAGCACTTCCACGCGCTCCAGATCGAGCGTCGCACCACGCGTCATGATGGAAAAGGGGATCGGCACCTGATCCTGATAGATGCTGACGGTGGGCTTGGCAGCGAGGCTGGTGTCGTAAAAGCCGATGCCGCGCAATGTGTAGACCGGCGTTGCGAACGCGCTCTCGGTATAGTTGAAGCCGGGCACGATCTTTACCAGATCCGCGACATTGGTGATGCCCTGGTTCGCCAGCTTCTCGCCGGATGCCGCGGTGATCGACAGCGGCACATCGTTGATCGCCTGCTCGCGCTTCTGTGCCGTCACGACGATGTCGCCAAGGCCCGAGGATGTCGCCTGTGGCGCAGCGTCGGTCTGGCCCCAGGCCTGCGCATGCAATGCAACGGCCGATACGGTGGCGGCCAGCGTGATAAACCTCTTGGTCATGTTCAGACTCCTCCCATTTACCGCCTGGATGTTCCCATCCTGGGCCTGAGCGCCGGTGCCGCTTTGGCGGTGATCCAGCGGCGATGTGCGTCAGTTCTTCGTGAAGCGGATCGGCAGCGCCTTGTACCCGCCGACGAAGTTCGTCTCGACCATGCGGGGATCGCCCGCCATTTCGACCGAGCTGAGATGCGGCAGCAATTCCTCGAACAGGATGCGCATCTCCAGCTTGGCGAGATGCTGGCCCAGGCACATATGCGGACCAAAGCCGAAGGCGATGTGCGGATTGGGCGAGCGGGTGATGTCGAAGCGGTCAGCGTCGTCAAACACCGCCTCGTCGCGATTGCCCGACGGGTAACAGATCATCAGCCGTTCCATCGCGCGAATATCCATGCCGCGCACCTGCGTGTCGGCGGTGGCATTGCGCATGAAATGCTTGACCGGACTGGTCCAGCGGATCGCCTCATCCACGAGGCCAGGGATCAGCGACGGGTCCGCCTTCACCTTGGCCCAATTTTCGGGATAGACCATCATCCCGTGCAGCCCACCGGCGGTCGAGGACGACGTCGTGTCATGGCCCGCGGTGGCGATCGCGACATAATAGCCGTTCGCCTCATCGCGCGGGATCGGCGCGCCGTTGATCCGCGAATTGGCGATCAGCGACAACAGGTCATCGGTCGGCCTTTCCCGGCGGGCGGCACTCAATTTGTCGAAATAGGTGTAGAAATCCTCGATCGAGGCTGCCCATTGCTTTGCCGCGACCACCGGGTCCGCCGCCATTTCGGGCCGCTGTTCTTCGGGATCATGCACGCCGAAAAACTCCTGCGTCAACTTGAGCATCCGCGGTTCGTCTTCGGGTGGCACGCCGAACAGCGTCATGATGACGCGCAGCGGATAGTGCAGCGCAAAATCGCGGACGAAATCGCATTCGCCATCGAAGCTCAGCAGATTGTCCACCGACTGACGCGCCAGCACGCGGATCTGATCCTCCAGCTTGCTGATCTTGCCGGGCAGAAACCAGTTGGACGTCAGCGTGCGGTAGGACGCATGTTCGGGCGGGTCCATATAGGTCAGCGACGACAAGATGCGGATCGACCCGCCATTAATGTCCCGCGTGAAGGCGTCCGATGCCTGATCCACCAGAATCGGGTTGTGATCGGCATTGTGGAACAGCTTGCCGTTGCGTTCCACTTCCTTGATGTCGGCATGTTTGGTGACGACCCAGACCGGGTCATAGCCAGGCACCTGTGCGATACCCAGCGGCATATGTTCGCGCAGCCAGCGAAAAGCACCATAGATCGTCGCGTCGTCCGTATAGCTTTTGGGTGCGATCACGATCCGCGCAATGTCGTCGGGGATGATGGGACGCACGTCGGCATCCAGCGAAGTCGCCATGAAACTACCCTCTCCTACACGCTGTCCTAAGGACACTTACGTATTACGTATTGTCATTACGTAACTATGGACAAGCGGATTCGTCAATCGTAAAAAGAGGTCGGACCATTCGGCCTTTCAGGGACGGGAATCGCAGAAAATACGCGGCTTTACGGCGCAAATCATCCGTTCCCATCCCCGAAACTGAATGACGAACCCAAAGATTGAATAGGAGAAGGCCCATGGAAGTGAAGGCAGCTGTCGCCCGGATAGCGGGTGGTGACTTTACGCTAGAGCAGCTCACCCTGTCCGATATGCGCGCCGACGAAGTGCTGGTGCGGATCGTCGCGACGGGCCTGTGCCATACCGATATCGTCGTGCGCGATCAGTTGCTGCCGACGCCCCTGCCCGCTGTGCTGGGCCATGAAGGTGCAGGCATCGTCGAGGCAGTCGGCGCGGATGTCACCACACTCGTGCCGGGTGATCGCGTCGTGATGGGCTTTGCCGCCTGCCGCCAATGCCCCCAATGTGTTGCGGGGCACCCCGCCTATTGCCGCGATTTTTCCGCACTCAACTTCGGTGGCTGCCGGGCGGACGGCTCGACCTGCCTGCATGACGGCGTAGCGCCGGTCAGCAGTCACTTCTTCGGCCAATCCTCCTTCGCCAGTCACGCCATCGCGGCCGCCCATAATCTGGTGAAGGTACCGGCCGAAGCACCGCTCGAACTGCTTGGCCCGCTGGGCTGCGGTATCATGACCGGGGCGGGTGCAGTGATGAAGGCGCTCAAACTTCAGACTGGCGAGACCATCCTGATCACTGGCGGCGGCCCCGTCGGTCTGAGCGCCGTCATGGCGGCGAAGGCTTCGGGCGCAGGGGAGATCATCGTCGCCGATCCTTTGGCAACACGCCGCGCCATGGCGCTCGACCTGGGCGCGACCCATGTCATCGACGTGACCGCGGGCGACACCGCCGAACAGTTGCGCAAGCTGTTGCCCCAAGGCGTCGATTGCGTGCTGGACACGTCGGGCGCGGTCCCGGCGATCGACGCCGGCGTGGCCTCTCTTGCCCCTCTGGGGCGTCTTGCCATCGTCGGTGTGCCCAGGGCGCTGGATGCGGCGATCAGCCTCAACATCCTGACCCTCCTGTCGCTTGGCATCTCGATCTGCGGCGTGACCGAAGGCAATGCCGACCCGCAGACGTTCCTGCCCGAACTGATCGCGCTGAATGCCAAAGGGCTGTTCCCATTCGAGAAACTGATAACGACCTACAGGCTGGAAGACATCAACCAAGCGATCGAGGACCAGCATGATGGCCGCTGCGTCAAGGCTGTACTGACGATGGCGTGACCTTGCCCGCCGGGCGATCCGTTTCCTTGCCGGCGCGGATCGCCTCGACATGGCGGAAGAAAGCGCGCTGACGCATCAGGCCGAAGAAATCGAGCATGAGCGGAAGCGCATGTTCGACCATGGTGGCCGCTTCCGCCACATCGATATGCCCGTCGACCCGCTCCATGAAGGTCGACGCTTCCCAGCGTCCGACGAAATCCGCCGCCTCGGTGTAAAAGCCCAGTATGTCGGGCGTGTAATCCAGCCGCTGATCGAACCCGGCCTTGCGCATGTCGCCCCAGATACGCACCAGCTGCGCGCAGGTGATGCTCAGCGCCTCGCCCTGATCCGTTTCGATGATATCCAATATGCCGATCTTCGCGAGCGTGCGGGCATCCTCCGCCGCATGCGGATAGCGTTCCAGCAGCGACGCGATCGTCACCGGCGGCCCGTCGACGCCGACGCGATGCGCGACCAGTTGCTCCAGCTGGTCGAACGCGCTGGCCTCGACCCGGCCTTCGGTACCTTCACCGCCGATGATCGCCTTGATCTGTGCCAGCGTCAGCCGGTTCTCCCGCTGGAGCCGACGCACGGACAGGATCGCCTGGACATGCTCCTCGCCATAATCGGCAACCGTCTTGCGCGGCCGCTCCGGCTCCGGGATCAATCCTTCGCGCAGATAGACGCGGATCGTCTCCCGATGAACCCCCGTCCGATCCTCCAGTTCGCGCATCTTCATGATGGCGCTACAGCATGGCGCACCGGACAGGGCAAGCCGCTATGTTACTTATATACGCAAGGCTGAACGGTTCAGGCCGCGACCTTGCCGCCATCCTCCGCTTCCTGCATCGCGCTGAGCAGTCGCCGCGCCTGGTTGACCGCGCCGTCGCTGGCGATACCCACAAATGCCCGGTCCGGTTCGTCGTCGATCCGGCGCTGCTGCGCTTCGAGCGTTTCCTCATCCTCGGTGATGGTATCGAAAAACTGGTCGAACAGCACGTCCGGCACACCACTTTCCTTGGGCGCAGTGGTGCAGATGGTCCACAGATAATGGCTGGTCGTTTCCGTCTCCGGCGTGATGAAATGGTTGTTGGCCAGCATGAAGCCATTGTCGCGCTTGCCTTCATAGGCGCCGGTGCCAGCATCACAGCCCCCCGCGTTGACGCGGCACGTCATGCCGATGCCCGGCTCGAACCGCACTTCCTGCCAGCGATCAACCCGGCCCTTGAAGCCGCCAGCGTCGATATAGGATTTGGGCGGGATCGAATTGGGCATCTTGCGCAGCAACGTCACCTTGCGACCGTCGAACTCGACCTTGGTATCCGCATTATAATGCTGCTCCGGATTCCCGCCGATCGTGCGCGCATGGATATAGGGCACATGGGTCAGGTCCATGATATTGTCGATGATCAGCTGCCAATTGGCCTTCACCGGGAAATTATAGGGCCGCCACGTCCAGGCTGGATCATTATGTTCCGGGCTGTCGACGATGATCGACGGATCGGCCAGCGCCGGTTCGCCCATCCAGATCCAGATCAGATGATCCTTCTCCACCACCGGATAATGGCGGACATTGGCGGCGGCAGGAATGCGCGCCTGGTTGGGGATGCGGGTGCAGGTGCCCTTCCCGTCAAATTCCACGCCATGATAGCAGCAGCGGATGACGTCGCCATCGACATGGCCCGAAGAGAGCGGCATCGCCCGATGGCTGCACCGGTCCTCCAGCGCGGCGATCTCGCCGCTTTCGGTGCGGAACAGCACGACCGCCTTGTTCAGATATTTGCGCCCCAGCGTCTTGCCCGGTTCGATATCGGCAGCGAAAGCGGCCACATACCATGCGTTGTAAATGAACATGCTGCTCTCCATTATCCGGCCGGGCCGTTCACGGCTCCGGCGCTACCCTATTGTTGGTGGTTATTATGGATGGCCCGCGCAGAACCGCCAATCGCAATCCCATAACGCCATAAGAAAAGCGGGAAACAAAGACGGTAAAGCGGGATCACCGCAAATATAGCCCCCCATTCATGTCCAGCGTGGCGCCCACGAAGAACCCACCGCGATCCGAAGCCAGCAGTGCGGTCGCCGCCGCAATCTCGCCCACCTCCATGAAGCGGCCGACCGGCACCTCGCCCTCGACCTGTGCGATCTGTTCCGCCGACAGTCGCGCCTTGGCCGTGTCGATCGGTCCCGGCGCGATGGCGTTCACGGTCACGCCGGTCCCGGCCAGATAGCGGGCGAAATATTTGGTCAGCATGATCGCCCCGGCCTTGGAAGCGGCATAATGGGGGGAAGCCACCGTCCCGCCATTCTGCCCGGCGAGCGACGTGATATTGACGATCCGGCCATAGCCATTCTCGCGCATATGGTCGGAAAATATCTGGCAGCTCAGGAATACGCTGCGCATGTTGATCTGCACGATCGCGTCGAACTCTTCGGGGCTGATGTCCTGCGTCGGCGTGCGCTTGGCGAAGCCGGCATTGTTCACCACGATGTCGACCTTGCCCCACAGGCCCGCCATCTGATCCCGCGCAACGAGGAAATGCGCCTTCTCCCGCACGTCCAGCGTCAAGGCGATCGCCGTCTCGCCCGACGGATCGAGCGAGGCTGCTACCGCCTGCGCCACAGCGCTGTCCACATCGCTGACGGCCACGCGACCGCCCCCGGCATGGATTTCGCGCGCCACCGCCTCGCCCACACCACGGCCGCCGCCGGTCACCAGCGCAGTGCGGCCTGCAAAGGAAAAACTGCCATTGGCAGGCAGCGTGAAGTGATCGCTCATGATATCGTCCTGCAATGAAATGGCGGGGAAGGCCGCACCCTCCCCGCCCATGCCGTTCGTCAGCGGCGGATCGACAGCGTCAGGCCGTAGGTCCGCGGCGTGTTGGTAAAGATCTTCCAATAAGTCGTGCCATTGCCTGGTACGGCCAGGAAGGCGGTGATGTCGTCCGCATTCACGATCTGATAATTGTTGGTCAGGTTCTTGCCCCATAGGCCGATCTGGAAACGGCCATCGGCTGTTTCATAATTCAGGCGGGCATTGAGTGTCCGCCCCCGCGTGTCGCGATGCAGATTGTCATAGAGCCGCAGCGTATTGGCGTCGTCGGTCGAAATGCGGGTGGAGAAGTTGAAATCCGCCTGCGGCGTCAACGTCGCGCCATTGCCCAGCCGCCCGGTATAGGCCGCGCCGACGGTGAAGCTGTCACGCGGCGCGAACTTGGCCGGATTGCCCGAATAATCGAGGTTCACCAGCGGATCGCGCAGGTCGGTATATTTGCCCACCAGATGCGTATAATTGGCGGTCAGACGCAGGTCTTCGACCGGGCGAATGACGGATTCGACCTCCATGCCCTTCATCTTGAGCGTGCCATTATAGGTATGGGCAATACCGCCCGCGCCAGAAAAATTCTGGAGATTCTTGGTCGTCTGGTGGAACAGCGCGACGTTCAGATCCAGTTTATTGTCGAACAGGCGGGATTTCGCACCGATTTCATAATTTTCGGCATTTTCCGGCTCCAGCGGGATGGTCGGGTCGCGATAGGCATTGTCGACGAAGCCGCCCGATTTGAATCCCTTGGCATAGGTCGCATACATGTTGATCTGTTCGGTCGGCTCGAACTTGATAGTGAAGCGCGGCGTGAAGGCGTCCCAGGTGCGGCCGCCCGATGCGCGCACTTCGCCGGGGAAGCCGAAACCAGGAATGGCCCCTGCATCCGTCGTCGAAAAGGCACGATAATCGACCTTCTTGCGATCCGAAGTATAGCGACCGCCCGCAACCACGGCCAGATTGTCGGTGATTTCGAACGTCGCTTCGCCGAACACGGCCAGGCTGCGGACATTGCCGTCCTGGACGCGCGTGATGTTGGTGACGTCGGGATTGCGGCGGATGCTGCCGGGCACGGCCGATCCGGGCAGCGGGCTGTAGAAGAAGATGTTGGTCGTCGAAACATCCGCCGACAGGAAATAGGCACCCACGACATAGGAGAAACGGCCCGGTGCCGATGCGAACCGCACTTCCTGCGTGAAGCTGCGGTTCTTGACCACCTGGCGGCGGTCGAACACCGGCACGACCGTCCCCACCGGCACGTCGTCGTTGATCGCGCGGCTGTCGTTCATGCGATAGCCGGTGATTGACGTCAGCGTGCCGCCGAGCAGGTCGAGGTCACCGCGCAGATAGCCGCCGCGCAACCGCTGGCGATAGGGCGACGATACGAAGTCGTTATTGGTCCATTCGTCATCGGTATAGGCACCGAACGTATCGGGAATGACCTGATTGCCGCCAATGCCGAGTTGGATCGCGCCGCCATTGCCTTTGGTATAGCTATAATCGCCTGACAGGACGACCTGCAGCGTATCGGTCGGCTGGAACAGCAGCTTGCCGCGCGCCGAATAGCTGTCATATTTGCCATAACGTCCCGACTGGTTGGGCGTGTCGATCAGGCCATCGCTATGTTCAGTGCTAAACGCGAAGCGTCCGGCGATCTTGTCCTCTACCAGCGCGCCGTTCAGCATCCCTTCGGTCCGCACGAAGCCGCCATTGCCGCCACTGATCTGGGCGAAATAATCATCGTTGAATTCAGGATTGTTGGTGACCACCGCAATCGCGCCGCCCACCACATTACGTCCGAACAATGTCCCCTGCGGGCCGCGCAGCACTTCGACGCGGTTGGTGTCGTAGAAATTGGCGTTCAGGTCATTGTTGAACACATAATAAACGTCGTCCATGAAATAGGCAACCGGCGTGTCCAGCGTGGCGGTGCGGAACGTCGACACATTGCCACGGATCGCGACGATCGACAGCGACTTGTCGGCGGTGTTGATGGTGATGCCCGGCATCTGCTGCGTCAGCGCGGCGGGGCTGTAGACCTGCGCCTCGCGCAGCAATTCGCCGCCGAACGCCGCAATGGAAAAGGGCACTTCACGCACCGTCGATTCGCGCCGCTCGGCGGTGACGACGATGTCTTCGGGGAAGATCGCCTGCTGGGGCGCGGCGTCCTGCGGCACTGGCGGGTCGGCCTGCGCAAAGGCCGACACGCTCGTCATCGCGGCGATGATCGCGCCTATGGCGCAGGATGTTTTGAAGCTGAAAGGCATTCCCGGACTCTCCCTTGACAACACGGCTTGATGCCGTCTGCCAACCGTGAAGCAGCAAAAACAAAAGAGGCGCAATAGCTTCGTCCCGGTTATTGAATGGTCCGACCACATTCCGATTGGGGCGGGGCGTGGAGTGGCTCTAGTCAGGGATCAGGGAATGGCGCTGGCTTCGATTCACGCGGCGCTGCCAATGACAAGCAAGGAAGAGGCTGAAAAACTCATGCAGTCCACAGATAGCGCCGACATGACCAGGGTAGGACCGGGCACGGTCATGGGCACGATGATGCGCCAATATTGGCTGCCCGCCTGCCTGTCGTCCGAAGTTGCCGCCGATGGCGATCCGTTGCGCCTGATGATCCTGTGCGAAAAGCTGATCGCCTTTCGCGACAGCTCAGGCCGCGTAGGCATCATGGACCATCGCTGCCCACATCGCTGCGCGTCGCTGTTCATCGGCCGCAACGAAGAAAACGGCATACGCTGCGTTTATCATGGCTGGAAGTTCGACGTCGACGGCAAGTGCGTCGACATGCCGTCCGTCCCCGCCCGCATGGACTTCAAGGACAAGGTCCATGCCAAAGCGTATAAGACGCACGAAGCCAACGGCCTGATCTGGGTCTATATGGGCGAAAACCAGTCCGCCCCGCCGCCCTTGCCGGAAATCGAAGCGACGATGCACCCGGACGCCGAAATCTGGTGCCTGCAGCGCGACTGCAACTGGCTTCAGGCGCTGGAGGGTGACATCGACACCAGCCATGTCGGCTTCCTGCATGTCGGCTCGATTGAGGCAGACGATCTGGATGAGGATCATCCGATGCGCCCGACCGTCCTCAACCGCGCGCCCGATTATGAAGTCGCGCAGGCCGACTGGGGCGTCATGTATGGTGGCTATCGCCCGAATGATGATGGCCAGATGAGCTGGCGCGTCGCCCACTATATGTTCCCCTTCTGGACGCAGACGCCCAACAATCGCTTCGCCACCCGCGCCATTGCCCGCGCCTGGGTGCCGATGGACGACGAACATTCGATGCTGTTCGACATCACCTGCGGCGTGGACGCGGGCAACCCGGCCTATACCTCGACGCTCAAGGACGGCACGCCCTTGTTCGCGCCGCTGGAATATGCGCCGACGACCACCGACTGGTTTGGCCGCTGGCGCTCGCCCGATAGCGAGAAGAATGACTGGGCGATCGACCGTGAATCCCAGCGCAACGGCACCCAGTTCACCGGCATCCCCAACATCACGATGCAGGATCAGGCGGTGACCGAAAGCATGGGACCGATCACCGACCACAGCTTTGAAAATCTGGCGCCGACCGACCAGATGATCGCCCGCGTGCGCCGCCGCGTGCTGCTGGCCGCCCGTGCGCTCGCCAACAAGGGCACGCTGCCGCCGGGCATCGAAGACCCCAGCATCTTCTATCGCGCGCGCGCAGGCTCCTTCCTGCACGACCCCAGCGACACGCTTGCCAACGCCTATGAATCGGCACTGGCCAAGGCGGTACGCTGGCCCGACAAGGTCGAAGCGGCTGAGTGACACATATATAAGGGCCGGGGCGATCCATGCCCCGGTGCCTCAGACAAGGATGACAGAGGTGACGACACGCATTGCGGTTTGTCCGGTTCGCCGATCCATGGCGCCCCGGCCCTGCCAAGAGACGCATCGCACCGGACGGAGAGGGTGATGCGCGCACGATTGAAGAATATCCGCTGGGAAGCCGAAGGCATCAACAGCTACATCCTCGAACCGGTCGATGGCGGGCTGATGCCGCCCTTCGATCCCGGCGCACATATCGACGTGCAGCTTTCCCCCGGCTTGGCGCGCAGCTATTCGTTGGTCAATGATCCCGCCATTCGCGGCTATTATGAAATCGCCGTCCATCATGCGATCGACGGTCGCGGCGGATCGCGCCACATCCATGAAAAATGGCAGGTCGGCCAGATCCTCGACATCTCGGAACCGAAAAACAATTTTCCGATGGTGGAGGATGCCAGCCACACCGTGATGATCGGTGGCGGGATCGGCATTACGCCGATGTTGCCCATGATCGCGCGTCTCGAAAAACTCGGCAAAAGCTGGGAACTCCATTATGTCGCCGCCTCGCCTGAGCGCGCCGCCTATGTCGATCGCCTGTCTGATTATGACCAGGTGGAAATCGCCTATGACGGCATTCCCGGCGGCCGCCGCCTGGACCTCAAGGCCATCTGCGCGGCTGCGCCTGCCGACGCGCATCTCTATTGCTGCGGTCCGGGCGGGATGCTCGATGCTTTCGTGGCGATCAATTGCGACCGGCCCAAGGGCCACGCCCATATCGAATATTTCTCGGCCGAAACCGAAATGGCGACCGAGGGCGGCTACACGCTGGAACTGGCCAAAAGCGGCAAGACCATCGCGGTGGAAGAAGGCGAAACGATGCTCGACGCGCTGCTCAGCGCCGGTGTCAATGTCGGCTTTGCTTGTTCGGAAGGAATTTGCGGCACCTGCGAGGTCAAGGTGCTGGACGGCATTCCCGACCATCGCGACCATTTCCTGTCGGATGACGACAAAGCCGCCAACAGGTCGATCATGGTCTGCTGTTCGGGGTCGAAAAGTGCCAACCTCGTCCTCGACATCTGATTGCGATATTCCGGTTTTTCAATTGCCTGTCGATAAATGAATAGAGCGGCCACACATGGCCCAGGATAAGGAGAAGGTGTTGGCGGTCGTCCCAATGAAAGGCAGCAGTAAAGGGATGCTGGATGACATACCCATGTCGTCCTACCAGATCTGGTCCGTGCTGATGATCGCCGCGACCGTCATTCTCGACGGCCTCGACAATCAGATGCTTGGCCTAGCCGCGCCCTCCTTGCTCCAGGAATGGGGCATCGACCGCACGGCATTGGGGTCCGTGTTTGCGCTGGGCTTTGTCGGCATGGCCATCGGCACGCTGACGTCGGGCTGGGTCGGCGACCGTTTCGGACGGCGCGGCGCGCTCATCATCGGCGTCGCCATCTTCGGCGTTGCGACCTTGCTTACCGGCTTTTCCACGGCATTGTGGCAGGTTGCCGCGCTCAAGACGCTGGCGGGCGTGGGCCTTGGCGGCGTCCCCGGCACCGCCAGCGCCATGATCGCCGAATTCACCCCCGTCCGCTGGCGCAGCGTCGCCGTCACCTTCGGCGTGGTGTGCGTGTCGATCGGCGGGATATTGGGCGGGGTCGCGGCCGCGCTGATCCTGCCGGGCCTTGGTTGGCGCTGGCTCTTCTATCTCGGCGGCAGCGTGACGATGATCTTCGTCGCATGGCTCTGTTTCATCCTGCCCGAATCCCCGCGCTATCTGGCGGAACGGCCCGATCGCGCCGCTGAACTCGACCGCATCTTGCGCCGCATCGGGCACCCTGATCCCGCCTCTGTCGCCCACATCCCGCTCGCCGCCGGGGAAGCACCCCGCTACGAACCGATGCGCAACCTGTTCGGCACGGCCCTGTTGCGCGATACGCTGGCGCTGTCGGTGGCGATGTTCTCCGGCATGTTCATGATCTATCTCATGTTCAACTGGGCGCCGACCATGCTCACCAGCGCGGGCTTCGGCCTCCAGACCGCCAGCCTTGGCCTTACCAGTTTCAACATCGGCGGCACCATCGGCGCGATGATCGCGTCGCTGGCCATCATCCGCTTCGGATCGCGCCCGGTGCTGATCCTGATGGCGATCGTCGGGGCGGCCGTCTGCGCCACGCTCGCCCTGCTCCCCATCAGCGGCGCGCGGAACGAAGGCGCTGTCCTTGCCTGCCTCGGCGCGCTCGGCCTGTTCGCCAGTGCAGCCCAGTCGGCCATGTTCGCGGTGGGCGCACACGCTTTCCCCACCGGCCTGCGCGCCCGTGGCCTGGGCCTGATGGGCGCGGCGGGCCGGGTCGGCGCGATCGTCAGCGCGGTGGCGGGCTCGTTCCTCATCGACTGGGGCAATCTCGGCTTCTTCGGCGCGCTCGCCGCCCTGATGCTGGTCAACGCCTTGGGCTTCATCGCCGTGCGGGGCCATGTGCCCGCCATCGGCCGCAAGGATGCACAGATATGAGCGACAGCTTCGACTATATCGTGATCGGCTCCGGCTCGGCGGGCAGCCTGATGGCCAATCGCCTGTCCGCCGACCCGGCCAACCGCGTCGCTCTGATCGAAGCCGGGCCATCCGACAAACAATGGCCGGTGAACCTCAAAACCGCGATGCCGGTCGGCAATATCTTCCTGCTGCCGCACGCAAAATATAACTGGAAACAGGCGCTGACCGGCAACGCCGCCGTCAACGACCGTACGATCAACTTTCCGCGCGGCAAGCTGTTCGGGGGATGCAGCGCCATCAACGGTGGCGTCTACATTCGCGGGCAACGGGCGGACTATGACGCCTGGGCCGATGCGGGCAATGATGGCTGGGCCTATGACGATGTCCTGCCCGCGTTCAAGGCGGTCGAAAATTACGCCGGTCCCGATACGCCCTGGCACGGCAAGGGCGGCGAACTGGACGTGCAGAAGCCCAAAAGCTGGAACCCCGTCAGCGCCGCAATCGTCGACGCGGCAGAACAAGCCGGGCATCGCCGCAATGATGATTTTGCCAGCGATCGGCAGGACGGCTTTGGCCGTTACGACCTCAACCAACGCAACGGCACCCGCCTGTCGAGCGCCCGCGCCTTCCTCCACCCCGCACTGGATCGCGCCAACCTGACCGTCATGGCGGACACCATGGTCCGCCGCATCCTGTTCGACCGGGGTCGCGCGGTGGGGCTGGAAATAGAGACGAACGGCGCGCGCAGCACCATCGCGGCGCGGCGGGAGATCATCCTGTGCGCGGGTGCGACCAATTCGCCGCAACTGCTGATGCTGTCAGGCATCGGGCCGCAGCATCATCTGCGCGAGATGGGCATCGACCTGGTCCACCATTTGCCCGGCGTCGGCGCGCATTTGCAGGACCATCCCACCGTCCATGTCGCGATGGAGAACCCGTCGGCGGAATCCTATGCCGTATCGGCCAAGGTTCTGCCCCGCATCCTGGCCAGCCCGTTCAAATATCTCTTAAAGCGCGAAGGAATGCTGGCGTCCAATGTCGCGGAGGCCGGCGGTTTCCTTTGCACCGACGGAACGGGTCGCCCGGATATTCAGATCACCTTCCTCGCCGGGCTGAAGCTCGACGCCCGTTCGGTCCCCCGCCGCCACGGCTATATGGGGCTGATCCAGCTGCTGCGTCCCAAAAGCAGCGGGTCGGTTCGCTTGGCCAGCAACCGGCCGGAGGACAAGCCGGTCATCGATCCCAATTTCTTTGCCGATCCCTATGACATGCAGACGCTGATCGCCGGGTTCCGCGCCTGCCGCCATATCTTCGCCCAGCCCGCACTCGCCGCCATGACTGGTGCGGAAATCGAGCCGGGCGCTCAGCATCAAAGCGACGCCGAGATCGACGCCGCCCTGCGCAAGATCGTCAACACTGCCTATCACCCCACCGGCACCTGTAAAATGGGGCCGGACAGCGACCCGATGGCCGTCGTGGACAATCGCTTGCGCGTGCGCGGCGTGTCGGGCCTGCGCGTCGTCGATGCTTCCGTCATGCCGGACATCATCAGCGGCAACACCTCCGCCCCCACCATGATGATCGCTCAGCGCGCAGCGCAGTTCATCCTGCAAGACGCCGTCACATCCAACATCGCCGCCTGAAAGAGCCCTTCATGACCCAGCTTATCATCCCCCCCGCCCCGCCCTGCTCGACACCCCGCATCAGGACATGCTGATCGGCGGCCAGCGCGTCCCTGCATTGTCGGGGCAGCGGTTCGAGACCCGCAATCCCGCCACTGGCGATCTGTTGGCTACCGTTGCGCAGGGCGGGGCGGAGGATGTCGACCGCGCGGTCAAATCGGCCCGCGCCGCGTTCGAGGGGCCATGGCGGCGCATGAAGCCGGTGGAGCGCCAGCGCATCATGCTGCGCCTCGCCGATCTGGTGGAACAGCATTTCGAGGAACTGGCGATGCTCGACACGCTGGACCTTGGCGCACCCTATAGCCGCACAATCATGGGCAAGGCGCGCGCCGGTGCGCTGCTGCGCTATTATGCGGGGCAGGCAACGCTGATCGCGGGCGATACGATCGACAATAGCGCGATGGGCGACGTCCTCTCCCACACGCTCAAGGAACCGATCGGCGTGGTCGCAGCAATCAACCCATGGAACGGCCCGATCGGCATGTCGGTGTGGAAGGCGGGGCCGGTACTCGCCACCGGCTGCACCCTCGTCATGAAGCCCGCTGAACAGACGCCCCTTTCCGCGCTGCGCTTTGGCGAACTATGCCTGGAAGCGGGCGTACCGGACGGCGTCATCAACATCGTCACGGGCCTTGGCGATGCAGGCGCGGCGCTCTCCAGCCACCCGGACGTCGACAAGATCGCCTTCACCGGCTCCACCGGCGTCGGTGAAAAAATCCTGCACGCCGCCGCCGGAACGATGAAGCGCGTAACGGTGGAACTGGGCGGCAAGTCGCCCAACATCGTCTTTGCCGACGCTGATCTCGACAAGGCCGTCCCTGCCGCCGCCATGGCCGTGTTCGCCAATGCCGGGCAGATTTGCAGCGCGGGCACGCGCCTGTTCGTGCAAAGCTCAATCCACGACGAAGTCATGGAGCGCCTCGCCGCCTTCACGAAGACGATCAAGGTCGGCGATCCGCTTGGCCCGACCACCCAGATGGGACCGGTCGTATCCCTGGCCCAGATGGACAAGATCCTCGCCTTCATCGACGGCGCGAATACAGAAGGTGCCCGTCCGCTGACCGGCGGCAATCGCATGAGCGGCGCTGGCTATGATGCCGGCTATTTCATCGAACCCACCATCTTCACCCATGTCGCCGACGACATGACGATCGCGCGGGAAGAGATTTTCGGCCCGGTGCTCTCCGCCTTCACATTCGAGCACGTAGAGGAGGTTCTAACCCGCGCCAACGCCACCGAATTTGGCCTGGGAGGCGGCGTATGGACCCGCGACCTGGCCACCGCGCACCGCATGGCGCGTGGCATCCGCGCCGGGTCCGTCTGGGTCAATTGCTACCAGATGCTCGACCCCGCCGTCCCCTTCGGCGGCTATCGCATGAGCGGCTTCGGCCGCGAGTCCGGCCCGCACCATATCGAGGATTATTTGGAAACGAAGGCGGTCTGGATCAACCTGGACTGAGGCGCGTATCCTGCAGCAGAACAACAGCAATGGCGTGCATCTGGAGGAGGAGATGATCCTCCAGATGCAAAGGCTGGCAACTGGCCGCACCGACGAAGCGCTTAACGCCCGCTTCGGCATCAGCTACAATACATGGCGCAAATTGCTCGCCGGACAGCCGATCCGCCCTTCGCTTGCTGATCGTCTGAAGGGCCGCATCGCCGCGCTTGAGGCCGGCAACCCGCGATAGCCTCACACCCAGCCCGATTCCCGCAAGTCAGGCGGCGCGCCTGCCACCCGCTCCCCCTTGGCCGCCTCGCCCAGCATTTCCAGAAAGCGCCGCTGCGTCGCGGTCGGGCGCCAGCTGCGCCGCGTCGTGATCCCTACCACGCGCTTGCTGCCTTCCAGCGGCGGCCCGACCTGCGTCAGCAGCCCGCTGCGGATCTGCAACGCCACCTGATCGGGCGACAGCAGTGTCAGAAAATCCCCCTCCGTCAACAACCGCCCGATAATCATCACCGACCCGCACTCGACCGGCGTCGCTGGCACCTTGCCTGCCCCGAACAGCTTTTCCCACTGTTCGCGCAATGGCGAATTGGCGGGC
>NZ_JPPQ01000069.1:2984061-2992711 GCF_000743655.1 Sphingobium sp. ba1 | reverse complement strand
GGGCGAAGGTCGTCCGCTCGGTTGCGACACGGTAACGGGCGGGGAGGGAGATGCCGACGCCGCCGCCCATGACGATGCCGTCGATGAAGGCGACGATCGGCTTGTCATAGACGAACAATAGATGGTTCATTTGATATTCGAGATGGAAGAAGCGTTCGGCTTCGACGCAGTCGGATTTGGCGCTATTGGCGATGAGCGCGATGTCGCCGCCTGCGCAGAAGCCGCGACCTTCGGCATGGTCGATCATCACGGCGGTTACGCTGTCGTCGGTACGCCAGGCGAGCAGGGCGCTGTTGATGGCGTCGCACATGGCCGGCGTCAGGGCGTGGATCGCCTTGGGGCGGTTGAGGCGGATGCGGGCTATAGCACCGTTGGGGCCGTTTTCGATGAAAGTGAGAACGTCGTCTGTCACGCTGACCTATCTTTCCGTTCGCCCTGAGCCTGTCGAAGGGCCGTTTTTCTTGAAGAAAAGTGGAGGGCTTCGACAAGCTCAGCCCGAACGGCTTTTTTGTTTAATCCCGCAACATGTCCCGCGCGATGATCATGCGCATGACCTGGTTGGTGCCTTCGAGGATGGAATGGACGCGCAGGTCGCGCCAGAAGCGTTCGACGGGATAGTCCATCAGATAACCATAACCGCCATGGAGTTGCAGCGCGCGGTCGACGACGGAAGAGCCGGTGTCGGTGGCGAAGCGCTTGGCCATGGCGGCGAAGCGGGTCTTGTCCGGGGCGTTGTCGGTCACCTTGACGGCGGCGGCATATAGGAGCGTGCGGGCGGCCTGAAGCTCGGTTTCCATGTCGGCGAGCGTGAATTGGGTATTCTGGAAGTCCGCAATCGACTGGCCGAATTGCTTGCGGTCCTTGGTATATTGGACGGCTTCGTCGATGCAGCGCTGCGCGCCGCCGAGCGAGCAGGCGCCAATATTGAGGCGGCCGCCATCCAGGCCCGCCATGGCGATGGCGAAGCCCTGGCCTTCGGCGCCCACAAGATTGGCTACGGGCACGCGGACGGCGTCGAAATTCACCTGGGCGGTGGGTTGGCTGTGCCAGCCGAGCTTGCGTTCCTGCGCGCCGAAGCTGACGCCGGGCATGTCCTTGTCGATGACGAGGCAGCTAATGCCCTTCGGCCCTTCCTGGCCGGTGCGGACCATGACGAGATAGACTTCATTCTCGCCGCCGCCGGAGATGAATTGTTTGGAGCCGGTGACGACATAATGGTCGCCATCCTTGACCGCCTTGGTCTTGAGGCTGGCCGCGTCCGAGCCTGCGCCGGCTTCGGTCAGGCAATAGCTGGCGATGCGGGTCATGGGGATGAGGTCGGGCAGATAGGCGGCCTTGAGCGCGTCGCTGCCATAGCTGTCGATCATCCACGCGGCCATATTGTGGATCGAGATGAAGGCGCTGGTGGAGGGGCAGCCATAGGCCATGGCTTCCATGATGAGCGCGGCTTCAAGGCGACCAAGGCCGATGCCGCCGGCGCTTTCGGAGACGTAGATGCCGCCGAAACCCAGTTCTGCCGCCGCGCGGATCGTGTCGCGGGGGAAGATGTGTTTTTCGTCCCACTCGGCGGCGTGCGGGGTGATCGCGTCGGCGGTGAAGCGGCGCGCGAGTTCCTGGATTTCGCGTTGGTCGTCGGTGAGGTCGAATTGGGTCATGATGGCTTGTCCATACTGTATTTTCCGTCATGCTGACGGAAGTCAGCATCCATTAGCGCGGCCCCGGAATGGAACGTCAACCTTGCGTCTATCTGTTGAGCAGTGGTCGTCATGCCACGATCTATATCGGCGTCACATCTGATTTGATGGGTAGGTTGCACCAACATCGCACCGGCGCGGTTCCCGGCTTCACATCGCGCTATAATGTGAAGCGACTGGTTCATTATGAAATGGCCGAGACGATGGAAGCGGCCATCCTGCGCGAAAAGCAGTTAAAGGCATGGAAGAGGGCGTGGAAGGTCGCGCTCATCGAGAGGGATAATCCGTTCTGGGAAGATCGGGCGGTCATGCTGGGTTTTCCGCCTCTGGCGTAGAGCCAATGGATCCTGACGTTAGCTGCGCTGCCCTTCGGGTCGTCAGGATGACGGGGGGAGAGGTAGTGCCTCTCCCCCCAAACCCCTTACCCCATCGTCGGGATGACGAAGGCATTGGCGGCATCGCCCACGCCGCCGTCGGGCCAGCGCTGGGTAATTGTCTTGACCTTGGTCCAGAATTTCACGCCTTCCATGCCGTGCTGGTTGGTGTCGCCGAAGGCCGAGCGCTTCCAGCCGCCGAATGTGTGATAGGCGACGGGGACCGGGATCGGCACGTTGATGCCGACCATGCCGACATCGACGCGGGCGGCGAATTCGCGGGCGGCGTGGCCGTTGCGGGTGAAGAGGGCGACGCCATTGCCATATTGATGCTGGCTGGGGAGGGCGACGGCTTCTTCGAAACTGTCGGCACGGACCATTTGCAGGACGGGGCCGAAAATCTCTTCCTTGTACGCGCTCATGCCGGTGGTGACATGGTCGAACAGGGTGGGGCCGACGAAGAAGCCTTCCTCATGGCCTTGCAGTGTGAAGCCGCGGCCATCGACCACCAGTTCCGCGCCTTCATCGACGCCGGTCTGAATCCAGTTTTCGATCTTCTGCTTGTGCGCGGCGGTGACGACCGGGCCATAATGGGCTTCGGCATCGGTGGAGACGCCGACGCGCAGGGCTTCGATCGCCGGGATGAGCTTTTCGCGCAGCGCGATGGCGGTCTTTTCGCCGACCGGCACGACGACGGGGAGGGCCATGCAGCGCTCGCCCGCCGAACCGAAGGCCGCGCCGGACAGGTCGTTCACCACCTGGTCGAGATCGGCGTCGGGCATGACGATGCCATGATTTTTCGCGCCGCCCATCGCCTGGACGCGCTTTCCGGCGGCCACGCCGCGATTATAGACATAATGGGCGATGTCGGACGAGCCGACGAAGCTGACGCCCTTGATGTCGGGGTGGTCGAGGATGGCGTCGACCATTTCCTTGTCGCCCTGAACGACCTGCAGGATGCCGTCGGGCAGGCCGGCTTCGCTGAACAGTTCGGCGAGGCGGACAGGCACCGAGGGGTCACGTTCGGAGGGCTTGAGGATGAAGGCGTTGCCGGTCGCGATCGCGACGCCCGACATCCAGAGCGGAATCATGCCGGGGAAGTTGAAGGGCGTGATGCCAGCGCCGATGCCGATCGGCTGGCGGAAGCTGTAGACGTCGATGCCCGGCCCTGCGCCCTGGGTATATTCGCCCTTGAGGACGTGGGGGATGCCGCAGCAAAATTCGATGACTTCGAGGCCGCGCTGAATGTCGCCCTTGGAGTCGGCGATCACCTTGCCATGTTCGGAGCTGAGCAAGTGGGCCAGCTCGTTCATGTTCGCTTCGACCAGCGCCTTGAAATTGAACATGACGCGGGCGCGGCGCTGCGGATTGACGGCGGCCCAGGCGGGCTGCGCTTTCTTGGCAGCCGCGACGGCCAGGTCGAGCAGGGCCGCATCGCCCAAGGCCACGCGGGCCTGCACGCCGCCATTATTGGGATCGAACACGTCGCTATAGCGTGTCGCTGGCGCGTCATGGGTGAAGGCGAGCTTGTGCGAAATCTCACGCATGGAAGGCATCCTCTCAAATTGTTGCCGCCTTCTAGGTTGCTTGCGTTATTGCAAGCAATGGGGAAGTTATGCATGGGTGGCCTGCAATTTTGCAGGGGTGGGGCGGCATGTTCGATTGGGATGACCTGCGCGTGTTTCTGGCGGTGGCGCGGGCGCGCAAGGTGGCACCGGCGGCGCGCGCGCTGGGGATCGACGCGACCACGATCGCGCGGCGGCTGGCGCGGTTGGAGAAGGCGCTGGACGCCGAATTGTTCGAAATGGGCGCGGGTGAGCGCAGCCTGACGGTGCGGGGGCAGGAATTGCTAGGCCATGCCGAGGCGGCCGAGAGCGCGGCGCTGGCGGCGGTCGAGGAGATGCGCGGGCAGGAGCGTAAGCTGGCCGGGCAAGTGCGGCTGTCGGTGGCGGAGGGGTTCGGCACCTGGGTCTTGGCACCGGGTATGGGCGATTTCAACCGGCGGCATCCGGGCATAAGGCTGGACCTGATCACGGCGTCGGGGTTCCTTAATCCATCGAAGCGCGAGGCGGATATGGCGGTGATGCTGGCGCGGCCGCAGCGGGGGCGACTGATGGTGCAGCGACTGGGGGATTATCGGCTGCATCTTTATGCCGCGCCCGATTATCTGGCGCGGGCGGGGCGGCCGGACACGCCCGCTGCCCTGCGCGGCCATACGCTGATCGGCTATGTGCCGGAGTTCATCTTTTCGCCGGAGCTGGATTATCTGGACGAGGTCGAGGCGGGGCTGGAAGCGCATTTGCGATCGACCAGCATCATCATGCAGCAGCGGATGATCGCGGAAGGGGCGGGGATCGGCGTGTTGCCGGACTTTATCGGGCGGCGTGATGCAGGGTTGGTGCCGTTGATGGCCGACCGGGTGGAGATTATACGCAGCTTCTGGCTGGTGATGCATGGCGACCTGCGCAAGCTGGCGCGGATCGCGGCGGTGGCCGATTGGCTGCAAGAACGCATACAAACGCTAAAGCCAATCGACGGGACGGCTCCGGCTCGCTAAGGGAGTCGCGATGGATAGAGAGCGGTCGTATTTCGCCCATGCAGCATAAGCCCAAGCGCAGTCGGGCGATCGCTCTTCCGAGCGGGGAATTTCGCGCCCGCGCCACCGAATATCTCGATTTCCTGGCCGCCTGGGTCCAGAAGCCGCGCCAGACCGCGTCGGTCGTGCCGTCCAGCCGCTATCTCGCCCGCCTAATGGTGGCGCAGATCGATCCGACCGATGGCCGGGTGCTGGAACTGGGCGGGGGAACGGGCGTGTTCACGCGCGCCATTCTGAAGACTGGCCTGCCGCCCGAAAAGCTGGAGGTGGTGGAGATCAACCCCGCCTTTGCGCGCGGGCTGCGGCGGCATTTTCCACAGGTATCGGTGCTGGAAACCCCGGCGCAGATCGTGTCGACCGCGACGGCGGGGGAACCGGGCGATTATCAGGTGGTGGTGAGCGGATTGCCGCTGCTGGCGATGGACCGCTATATGCATCACGACATATTGTCGGAGTCCTTCCGCATGTTGCAGCCGGGGGGCAGCTTCGTGCAGTTCACCTATTCGATGCGGCACCCGGTCAATCGGGAGGTGATCGAGGCGCTGGGGCTGGACGTCGTGCGTGTCGGCCAGACGGTGCGCAATTTCCCGCCCGCGACGGTCTTTCGGTTCACACGTCGAGAAGAATAGGGAGGGCGAATAGGTTGCGTTTGGCAATCTTCTCCCTATCTTTGCCGCACTGCAAAAAGGGGCTGAGCCATCCATGGCATCCATCATTACCATCGACGGCCTGACCAAACGCTATGCGTCGGGATTTGAGGCGCTCAAGGGCGTTGACCTGACCATCGAGGAGGGCGAGATTTTCGCGCTGCTGGGCCCCAATGGCGCGGGCAAGACGACGATGATTTCGATCATCTGCGGCATTGCGCGCGCGACGGGCGGCAGCGTGACGGTGGCCGGGCATGACATTGTGCGCGACTATCGCGGGGCGCGGTCGGCGATCGGGCTGGTGCCGCAGGAATTGTCCACCGACCAGTTCGAACGGGTGATCGACACGGTGACGTTCAGCCGGGGGCTGTTCGGCAAGCCGCGCAATCCGGCCCATATCGAAAAGGTGCTGCGTGACCTGTCGCTGTGGGACAAGCGCAACAGCAAGATATTGGAATTGTCGGGCGGCATGAAGCGCCGGGTGATGATCGCCAAGGCGCTGAGCCATGAGCCGCGCGTGCTGTTCCTGGACGAGCCGACCGCTGGCGTGGACGTGGAGTTGCGCCGCGACATGTGGACGCTGATCGGCGAATTGCGCCAGACCGGCGTCACCATCATCCTGACCACCCATTATATCGAGGAGGCCGAGGAAATGGCCGACCGGGTGGGGGTGATCAACCGCGGCGAGTTGATGCTGGTCGAGGATAAGGTCGCGCTGATGAAAAAGCTGGGCAAGAAGACGCTGAGCGTCGTGCTGGCCGAGCCGCTGACGAGTGTGCCCGGCGAACTGGCCGAATGGGACGTGACGCTGAAAGATGATGGCCATGAGATCGAATATATTTTCGATACGACGGCGGAGCGGACCGGGGTGTCGTCGTTGCTGCGGCGGTTGGGTGACCTGGGCATCGCGTATAAGGATCTGAATACGCGGCAGAGCAGCCTGGAGGATATTTTCGTGAGCCTGGTTCATCAGGAGAAGGCGGCGTGATGCTCCAGAATTTGCGCGCCATTGCGGCGATCTATCTGTTCGAGTTGCACCGGTTTCGGCGCACGTTGATGACGGGACTGCTCGTGCCGGTGATCACGACATCGCTCTATTTCGTGGTGTTCGGCGGCGCGATCGGGTCGCGGATGACGGAGGTGGACGGGGTTCCCTATGCCGCCTTCATCGTGCCCGGCCTCATCATGATGTCTATGTTCACCGAGAGCATCTTCAATGCGAGTTTCGGCATCTATATGCCCAAATTCACCGGCACCATCTATGAATTGCTGTCGGCGCCGGTGTCGGCGACCGAGACGATCATCGCCTATGTCGGCGCGGCGGCGACCAAGTCGCTGATCGTCGGCAGCATCATTTTCCTGACCGCGCATCTTTTCGTCGATGTGCAGGTCGCGCACCCGTTCGCGATGGCGGGGTTCATGGTGCTGATCGCGATCAGCTTCTGCCTGTTCGGCTTCATCCTTGGCGTATGGGCGCAGAGTTTCGAGCAGTTGCAGGTGATCCCGATGCTGCTGATCATGCCGATGACGTTTCTGGGCGGGGCTTTTTATTCGGTGCAGATGCTGGCCGAGCCGTGGCGGACGATCACCTTCTTCAACCCGATCGTCTATCTGATCTCCGGGTTCCGCTGGACCTTCTTTGGCCAGGGCGATGTGGGGATCGAGTTCAGCCTGTTGTTCGTCGCGGGAATGCTGGCGGTGTGTATTGCCATTATCGCCTGGATGTTCCGGACGGGGTATCGGTTGAAGAAGTAAAAGACTGAGGGGAGTGTTCGTCATCCTGACGTAAGTCAGGATCCATTGGCTCTACGTGGGTGAGACACGGCCAGCGTAGAGCGAATGGATGCTGAAACAAGTTCAGCATGACGGGTGTGGGATTGTTGCGTAGCCGTCCGCCGATCAGGCGGCGGCGCTTTCCGGGGCTACGGCGAACAGGGTAACGTTGCGGTATTTGTCGTCATTCTGGTCGTAGAGGCCGTGCATTGCCTCGAATTGCTCGTCCAGCACTTTGAGGTCGGACAGGCCGACCAGCTTGAACGTGCCGAGCTTGAGTTCGCGCGGGGGGGTGCCGTCGCGATCGACGGTCACGGCGTCGATGAACAATTCGTCATGGCGCGTGTAGAGGATGTGCGGGGCCAGGGTGACGACCATCTTGTTATAGGTCACCTTCAGGCACTTCTGGAGCGCGATCGCTTCAAAAATCTCGGTCGGGGCTTGCATGATGTCCGATTCATGACTGATTTTGCCGATTCTTTCAATTGCTTTGTGCGCCGCACCATGGACGCGCAACGCAATCAGGCCGGGACGAGGCCCAGCCGTTCGCGTAAGGACCAGCGGATGACCAGCATGACGGCCACAACGCCAAGGCCGCTGGCGAGACCGAGCCAAATGCCGAGGCCGTCCATGCCGAGCGGAAAGGCGAGCAGGCTGCCGAGGCCGATCCCCACCACCCAATAGCCGATGAGCGCGAAGATCATCGGGATGGTCGTGTCCTGCAACCCGCGCAGCACGCCCGCGCCGACGGCCTGTGCGGCATCGACAAGCTGAAACAGCGCGGCGATGGCGAGGAAGCTGACGGCGAGGCTGATCGTCCGGGCATTGGCCGGGTTGTCGAGGTCGAGGAAGACGGACACAAGAGTGCGGGGCATCAGGATGAGCGCGGCGGCAGCGGCGGCGGCAAAGCCTGTGCCGAGGATCAGTGCCAGCCACCCGGCGCGGCCGATCCCGGCGCGGTCATGCCGCCCATGGGCGATGCCGACGCGCACGGTGGCGGCCTGGCCTATGCCCATCGGCACCATGAATACCAGAGCGGCGATCTGGATCGCGACCGCATGGGCGGCGAGCGAGTCGCGGTCGATCAACCCCATGAGCAGCGCCGAGGCGTTGAATACGGTGGTTTCAAAGCCGAGCGTGATCGCGATTGGCAGGCCGAGCGCCCATACCTGTCGCTGCCTTTCGCGGTCGCGCGTCCAGAAACGACCGAGGATGCGATAACGACGGAAACGCCGGTCGATCAGGATGACGCCGAGCAGGCCGAAGAAGAGGAAGGCCGACGAGATGGTGCCCGCCAGCCCGGCGCCGAACAGGCCAAGCGGCGGAAAGCCGAGATGGCCGAAGATCAGCGCCCAGCCAATCAGCAGGTTGAACGGGAGCGCGCAGAGCATGATGAGCGGGCCCCAGATCGGCCGTTCCAGCGCTGCGATGAAGGTGCGCAGCGTGGTGAAGCCGAGAAAGGGGAGCAGCGCCCATTGCATGCCGTGCATCAATCGTCCGGCATCGCGCGACAGGTCGGCATCCTGCCCCATGGCGAGCAAAATCGCTTCGCACTGCCACAGGATC
>NZ_JPPQ01000069.1:2976282-2984051 GCF_000743655.1 Sphingobium sp. ba1 | reverse complement strand
ATCCCCGCCTGCGCCATGGCGAAGCGCTTGCGGAAGGCGGGCAGGTCCAGCGGCGGGGTGCGCAGCCCCTTCATCCGGCAGCGCACGCCGAAATCCTGGTACAAGGTCGACACGCTGGGGGCCGCATCGCCCAGATCAGCGACGATCTCTTCCAGCACCGCCATCACCACCGGCTCATTCTGGCCGAAATCCAGTTCGGGCGCGGCGGGCTTGGCCGAGGGCGAATCGGCCAGCGCGCGGATGATCTCCTCGGCGGGGCGCGGCGGCGGATCGGCGCGCGGCGGGGCGATAGGGGCTGCATCCTGCGGTTCGGGGGCGAACAGCAATTCCTGAAAATCCTCACCGCTCGTCACCGGCGGGGCCATCAGCTTGTGGGTGCCGCCGCGCGTGCTGGTATGGACCGCGCCGATCTTCACCGACACCGGGCGGCGGCAGATGGCCGGACCCAGCGCCAGGAAGCGCCCGCGCTCTAGGTCGCGAATCTGCTCGGCCTGCCGCCGCTCCATGCCCAGCAGGTCGGCGGCGCGGGCCATGTCGATGTCGAGGAAGGTGCGGCCCATCAGGAAGTTGGAGGCTTCGGCGGCGACATTCTTGGCGAGTTTCGCCAGCCGCTGCGTCGCGATCACGCCCGCCAGCCCGCGCTTGCGCCCCCGGCACATCAAATTGGTCATCGCCGCCAGCGATACCCGTCGCGCCTCGTCGGACACGTCGCCAGCGGCGGCGGGGGCGAACATCTGCGCCTCATCCACCACCACCAAAGCGGGATACCAATGGTCGCGCGGCGCATCGAACAGGGCGTTAAGGAAGGAGGCGGCGCACTTCATCTGCGCGTCGATCTCCAGCGCCTCCAGGCTCAGCACCACCGAGGCGCGATGTTCGCGAATCCGCGTCGCCATGGTGACGATCTCGCGCTCATTATAGTCGCCGGCGTCGATCACCACATGGCCATAGCGGTCGGCCAGCGTGACGAAATCCCCCTCCGGGTCGATCACCACCTGCTGCACCATCGGCGCGCTTTCCTCCAGCAGGCGGCGCAGCAGATGCGACTTGCCCGACCCCGAATTGCCCTGAACGAGCAGCCGGGTGGCGAGCAATTCCTCCACGTCGACCAGCACGGGCTTGCCGTGGCTGTCGGTTCCTATGCTGATGCTGGCGGTCACGCCCACCCCATGGCCCATGGGGGCGGGGGAGCGCAAGAGGGGTGCGGCGGTGGCGACAGTGGCGCGTCTGCCAAGGATCGGGCGAAGTTCACACCGTCGTCGGGAAAATCGGGCCAATCGTAAAGGTGAGGACGCTGTGAAGCCCCGGTGAGGTTCGTGTTGGGTCACGGTGAAGTCACGCCTGGGTCACTATGACGCGACAGGGGGATGGCTGGCGTGGGCCTTGTCGTCCGGCGACCATGCGGTTTGTAAATCTGGTCCTGGCGTGTCGAGCAACACCAATCCTCCCCTGGCAGGGGAGGTGGCAGGGCGAAGCCCTGACGGAGGGGTGTCACGCTATCGATAGGGCGACACCCCTCCACCATTCGCTTCGCGAACGGTCCCCCTCCCCTTCCAGGGGAGGATTTTAGGGTCTGCTTTGCAAACCCCATCATCACCTCAGCGGCGCAGCGGGCGGCGGCGGGTCCGGCGCGAAGGGATCGGCCATGCATTGCGCATAATGGGCCAGCGCCCAGTCCCAGCTCTGGTCGAACATCGTCCCCGCCAGCCGCCGGCGCAGGCGATGCGCGCTGGTGGGCGACATGCCGACGCTGCGCGCGGCGGTGGCGACGGTGCCGGTTTCGAGCAGGGCAACGAGAAAGCGCCGCTGCTTGGCGGGCGTCCAGTGGGTGCGGCTGGCCGGGGGTGGCGGCGGCGAAGTGAGGTGCTGGTCCATCGGAAAGGATAGATCAGAGGATGTGCAAGTAGGAAAGGGGGTTTTGTGGCAAGGGGGATGACGGAAAACCTGGCATTGGGGGTCGTCGGTCACTCGGACCGCCAAAGCATCAGATTCCTTCGGAGCCCCTCTATCTTGCTAAAATAACTCCAGAGCCTTCTTTAGTTATTGCCATAGCATTCTCTTAAGAGCATACAACTCGCCATTGAAGGCCAAAGCGGCCAATGGAGGTCAATTATGCGAATGTATGTTTTTGAGGGGACACCGGACGAAATCAGTCAAGTGGTCAATAAAATGGAAACCGGCTCAGTTGCCATTCAAGCGCTTAACCAGACTGCTTTTTCTGCTGGATCTGCAACAGGAGCGCAGGCTTCTGAGGGCGATAGGGTTTATGTCGAGACTGATGTGGCGCGTCGTGTTTTTCGTCGTCGTCCGCTTTCTCAGCAGCAGCGCCAGACGTTGGAGCATCTTGTCAAAGCCCACCCTGAATGGGTAACGGCGCAGGCGCTCCAGAAGGCCACGGGATACAGTCCGGCACAGTTCGCAGGGCTAATGGGAGCCTTCGGTCGCCGCCTTACGCATACTGATGGCTATGTAGAGGGTTCGTGGCTTTTCGACTGTGAATGGAGCGATGAAACACGCGGCTGGCTCTACAAGTTACCGGAAACCGTGTTTGATGCCGTGAAGGCAGAGAAAATCGCATGACGGTAGACCGCAATATGTGGGCAGACACCTTCACCAATGATTTGCCCCACTGGCCTTGCCCTACATGCGGGAAAGGGCATTTCGCCGTAATCAAAGATAAGTTGCTACGCGAAGAGACCGGGCCGTCAAAGTCTGCGCACACTCATGATGCTTGGGAGCCTGACTGGATCGTCAATAGCTTCACGGCCCTCATTCAGTGCAGTATGCCGGGGTGCGGAGAGGTCGGGTCCGTAGCGGGAACATCAACGCTCGACTACAATCAAATCGGCAGAGACGAATATGTGACCACGCATTACTACAAGGTTGAGCATGTCAGCCCCGGCCCGATCCCGATCGCATTGTCGTCATCCACTCCTAAGCCTGTAGTGGACGCTCTTAAAGAGGCTTCAAGGCTGATATGGGCAAGTTCTGAAGCTGCGGCCAATCAGATTAGGCAAGCTGTTGAATCTATCATGGATGATAGGGGTATGGCGACGCACGATGTAGCCGGCAAACGCATCATGCTTCATGGGCGGATTAAGGAATTCGAAGCCACAGATAAGGATAACGCCGACGTTCTCCTTGCGACAAAGTGGATTGGCAATTCCGGCAGTCATGTCGGTGGTATCACCCGCGAGGATGTTTTGGATGCGTTCGACATGATCGAGTATGTGATTGAAGAAGTATACGGGAACACACGAGCAGCAATTAAAGCAAAAGTCGCAGCAATTAACGCTGCCAAGGGGCCAGTGAAAAAACCTTAGTAAGACTTAGAATAACGTGTTCTACCTGGAACTTACCATTCCGCTCCCGGCAATCGCACGACAATCAGGCAATTCCCGTCATTCGGGCCAATCATCGGAGCGCCAGTTGCGCGACGTGTGGATGACATGGAGGATCGTCAGCACCGTGTCGTCGCGGCTTAGCGCGTAGGCGAGGATATAGGGAAGCCGGTTGACGGACTTTTCGTAGGTGCCGCCGACCCGGCCGGGGTGGCCGGTCGCATAGTCGGCCAAGGCGTCGCCCGTCTCGCGTATCCGCTTGGCGACCCGTCGCGCTGCGGCCGGATTGTCTCTGGCGATAGGGACGATTTGCCGTTCCAGATCGTCAAGCGCGTCATCCGACCATTGCACATGCCTCATGCAGCATTTTTGGCGGCTGCGGCAATTGCGGCGTCGATCCGGTCCATCGCGGCGTCATGCGGCGTCACCCGGCCCGCCTCCCTGTCGGCAAGCCCCCGCTCTATACCCTCGATGATCTGCAATTCGCGATTCACATAGGCTTCGACCGCTTCGGCGGCGAGGTAGGACTTGGTGCGGCGCGTATTCTGGGCGAGGCGGCCGAGCTTTTCCTTGAGATCGGGCGTGACCCGGATCGTCATCGTCGTGCTGGCAGCCATGTCGCATTCCTTTTCGCTGATCGTACACAGTGTAACACAAGTGGCTGCGCTTGCCAGCAAGGCATCTATATCCGCCTCGTCGAGGCGGGCATATTTGGCCTCCCGATTGAACAGTCTCCGGCTTTTGCAGCCTGATGAACCCTTGGAAGTCGGCAAGAAAGACCCTCACCGACTGCGACTAGGCAGCAAGCTGCCAAGTCTTCGTAGCCTCTCCCGCGGAGGCGGGAGAGGGCAAGGCACGACATTCGCTTTGCCAATTGCTCCCGCCCCTACATCCTCCGCTTGACCCATTCCCTGTTGCAATGCAGCATCGCGTCCCATGGCGACTCTTTCCCCCTCCCCCTCCGCCCCTGCGATCACGCAGAATCCCGACATCCGCTTTCTGGGGCGCCTGCTGGGCGACGTGATCCGGGCTTATGGGGGGGAGAGCCTCTACAAGCAGACCGAATATATCCGGTCGGCGTCGGTCGATCGGGCGCGCGGGGTGCAGGGGGCGGACCTGACGGATACCGGGCTGGATGCGCTGACGCTGGATGATACGCTCAATTTCGTGCGCGGGTTCATGCTGTTTTCGATGCTCGCCAACCTGGCCGAGGACCGGCAGGGCATCGCCGCCGAGCCGGGCGCGGATGTCGCGTCGGTGCTGGCGCGGCTGGAGTCGCATGGCATTGGCCGCGACGCGGTACTGGACTTGCTGTCGCACAGCTTGATCGTGCCGGTGCTGACCGCCCACCCGACCGAGGTGCGGCGCAAGAGCATGATCGATCATAAGAACCGCATCGCCGACCTGATGCTGCTCAAGGATGCGGGCCGCGACGAGACCGAGGATGGCGAAAATCTGGACGAGGCGATTTTCCGCCAGATCGCCCTGCTGTGGCAGACCCGCCCGCTGCGTCGCGAAAAATTGTTCGTCGCGGACGAGATCGACAATGTGCTGGCCTATTTCCGCGACACCTTCCTGCCGGTGCTGCCCGCATTGTATGCCCGGTGGGAGCGGGTGCTGGGCGCGCGGCCGCAAAGTTTCCTGCGCGTGGGGAGCTGGATCGGCGGCGACCGCGACGGCAATCCCTTCGTTCAGGCGCCGCAGTTGCGCCATGCGCTGCAGCGCGGCTGCCAGGCGGCGATCGCTTATTATCTCGATGCGTTGCACGCTCTGGGGGCGGAACTCTCGCTGTCGACCGAATTGGCGCATGTGCCCCAGGCGGTGCTGGATCTGGCCGAGGCCAGCGGCGATGCGTCGCCCAGCCGGGGGGACGAGCCCTATCGTCGCGCCATATCGGGCATTTATGCTAGGCTCGCCGCGACCTGCACCGCGCTGACCGGTACGCAGCCCGCCCGGCCGTCGGCGCTCAAGGGCAAGGCCTATGCCATGCCGCAGGATTTCCGCCGCGATCTGGTGACGGTGGCGCAGGGGCTGGCGAGCGAGGGCAATGGTGCGTTGTCGAGCGGCGGGGCGCTGGGCCGGTTGATCCGCGCGGTCGAGACGTTCGGCTTTCACCTCGCCACGCTCGACATGCGGCAGAATAGCGACGTGCATGAGCGAGTGGTGGGTGAATTGCTCAAGGTCGCCGGGGTCGAGCCGGACTATGCCACGCTCGACGAATATGCGCGCATCGCGTTGCTGCGCAAGGAGTTGGCGAGCAACCGGCCGTTGGGGTCGCGCTTTTCGGCTTATGGCGAGGAAACCGCGTCGGAACTGGCGATCGTCCATGCCGCGGCGGAGGCGCATCGCGTCTATGGCCCGCAATGCATCACCCATTATATCATTTCCAAGGCCGAAAGCGTGTCCGACATGCTGGAGGTCAATATCCTGCTGAAGGAAGCCGGGCTGTGGCAGGCGGGCGTGGATGGCGCGCCGCCGCAGGCCGCGATCATGGCGATCCCGCTGTTCGAGACGATCGGCGATCTGGAGGCCGCGCCCGCGATCATGTCCGCCTATTTCGGCCTGCCCGAAATTGCGGGCGTGGTGCAGTCGCGCGGGCATCAGGAAGTGATGATCGGCTATTCCGACAGCAACAAGGATGGCGGCTATATCACGTCGACCTGGAGCCTCTACAAGGCGAGCCAGGCGCTTGCCCCGGTCTTTGCCGATGCGGGCGCGGCGATGCAGCTGTTCCATGGGCGCGGTGGCGCGGTGGGCCGTGGCGGCGGGTCGGCCTTCGCCGCGATCCAGGCGCAACCGCGCGGGACGGTGCAGGGCCGCATCCGCATCACCGAACAGGGCGAGATGATCGCCGCCAAATTCGGGTCGCGCGATGTCGCCATGACCAATTTGGAGGCGATGACCAGCGCGACCCTGCTCGCCAGCCTGGAGCCGGAGGGGATTTCGGAGCGGGACGCCGCGCGCTTTACCGCTGCGATGGATGAATTGTCGAAAAACGCCTTCGCCGCCTATCGCGACCTTGTGTACGGCACGGAGGGGTTCAAGGAGTTTTTCCGGCAATTGACGCCGATCCAGGAAATTTCCGGCCTCAAGATCGGATCGCGTCCGGCGAGCCGCACCAAGAGCAATGCCATCGAGGATCTGCGCGCCATTCCCTGGGTGTTCAGCTGGGCGCAGGCGCGGGTGATGCTGCCGGGCTGGTATGGCGTGGGTCAGGCGCTGGCCGGGTTCGAGGACAAGGCGCTGCTCGCCGACATGGCGCAGCATTGGTCCTTTTTCAAATCCGCGCTCGCCAATCTGGAAATGGTGCTGGCCAAGTCGGACCTGGGCATCGCCGCGCAATATCTGCCGCTGGTCGAGGATCAGGGGATGGCCGACACGCTGTTCGGGCGGATACGCGAAGGGTGGAACCAGACGCATGACGGGCTGCTGGCGGCCACGGGCCAGTCGCGGCTGCTGGAGAAGAATGCAGCGCTGGAAACCTCGATCCGGCTGCGCCTGCCCTATATCGAGCCGCTCAACCTGCTGCAGGTCGAACTGTTGAAACGCCACCGCGCGGGCGAGGACGATCCACGCATCAAGGAAGGCATAGAGCTGTCGATCAACGCGATCGCGACGGCGTTGCGCAACAGCGGGTGAGTTTGCCGGTGGGCGGGATTGACAGGAGCGGGACCGGAGTGCGAGCGCGCTCATCATGATTGACGCCACCTATGCCCTTGCCGCCTGCATCTTCTTCGGCGCGGCGCTCTATTCCAGCGTCGGTCATGCCGGGGCGTCGGCCTATATCGCGTTGATGGCGTTGTTCGGCCTGCCGGCGCAGGTGATGCGTCCTACGGCGCTGGTTCTCAACGTCATCGTGGCGACCTTCACCTCCGCCCGCTTCGTTCATGCCGGGCTGTTCCGCTGGCGCACGCTCTGGCCCTTTTTGATCGGGGCCATCCCCATGGCGTTCATCGGCGGGGGCATCATCCTGCCCACGCATTTCTATCGTCCGCTGGTGGGTGTGGTCCTATGGCTGTCGGCTGCCCGCTTGTTGTGGCCAAAGCCGCTCGGCACGGCAGGCGATGTCAAAGACCCACCCATTATCGCGGCGATCGCGGCGGGGGCGGGTATCGGCCTGTTGTCGGGCCTGACGGGTACGGGCGGCGGCATTTTCCTGTCGCCGCTGCTGCTGTTTTTGGGCTGGGCAACACCGCGCGCTGCATCGGGCATCGCGGCGGTGTTCATCCTCGTCAATTCGATTTCCGGGCTGCTCGGCAATCTGGCCTCGCTGCAACAGCTGCCAGAGACGCTGCCGCTCTTTGCCGGGTCCGCGCTCGCGGGTGCGCTCGTGGGCACGACATTGGGTATCCGCCTGCCATCGACCATGATCGTGCGCGCCCTGGCGCTGGTCCTGATCGTGGCGGGGGCCAAGATGATCGGCGTCTA
>NZ_JPPQ01000069.1:2958740-2976272 GCF_000743655.1 Sphingobium sp. ba1 | reverse complement strand
TGGCAAGTTTGAGCGTCGGGATCGGGCTGCCGAGCGGGGTGCCGCGCCCGGTGGAGAAGAGCGTGATGGTCGCGCCCGCCGCTGCCAGTGCCGTCGTGGAGACGGCATCATTGCCGGGGGCTTCGAGGATCGTTAGGCCAGGGCGGCGCAGGGTTTCGCCATAAGCGAGGACGTCGGTGACCGGGGCATGGCCGCCCTTCTGCACCGCGCCCAGTGATTTTTCCTCTAGCGTGGTGATGCCGCCTGCGACATTGCCGGGGCTGGGATTTTCCGAGATCGGCTCGCCATGGTCGATGAAATAGCGCTTGAAGCGATTGACCAAGGCAACCAGCGCATCGAAGATGTCGGCATCGGCGGCGCGCTGCATCAACAGCCGTTCGGCGCCGAATATTTCCGGGATTTCGGTGAGTATCGCTTGCCCGCCTGCGCCGGTCACGACATCGGCGGCGCGACCGATTAGGGGGTTGGCGGTCAGGCCAGAGAGGCCGTCCGAGCCGCCGCATTTGAGGCCAAGGCGCAAGGCGTCGATGCCGACTTCCTCGCGCTCGTCCTGCGCGGCGGTTTCGACCAGGGCGTCGATGGCGGTGGCGGCGTCGGCATATTCGTCGGCGCTGATCTGTGCACCGACGCTGCGGATGCGGTCTCGGCGGTCTGGCGGGATGCGTTGCAACAGGGCGGCAAGCTGGTTTTCTTCACAGCCCAGCCCGATGAGCAGGACGCCGGCGGCATTGGGATTGCAAGCGAGTGCTGCGAGCAGGCGCGCGGTGGCGTCAAGATCATCGCCCAGTTGCGAGCAGCCCAGCGGATGGGGGAAGGCAAGGATGGCATCGACGCGCCCGGCGTGGCGGATGGCGGCCTGCTGTGCGACGCGATCGGCAGTGCGGGCGACGCAGCCGACGGTCGGGATGACCCATATTTCATTGCGGGTGCCGACCGAGCCGTCGGCGCGACGATAGCCCTGGAAGGTCCAGCGGGAGGTCGGAGCGGCGGCGGCCGATGGGACGGGGACGAAGGTGTAGGGTTCTTCCGCCTTCAGGTTGGTGGTGAGGTTATGGCTGTGGACATGATCACCCGGCGCGACGGGTTGCGTCGCCGTACCGATGGGCCAGCCATAGCGCAGCACGGCTTCCCCCGCCGCGATGGGGCGAAGTGCGACCTTATGGCCGCGCGCAATTCGTACAGCGACCCGGACACTGGTTTCACAAATTGACACCGTCTCGCCCGCGTCGAGGTCGCGCAGAGCGATGGCGACATTGTCGGTTGCGGCAATGCGGGTCGCGGCAGGGAGTTGGTCCATAGATGGTG
Source organism: Sphingobium sp. ba1 (assembly GCF_000743655.1). Classification (NCBI taxonomy): domain Bacteria; kingdom Pseudomonadati; phylum Pseudomonadota; class Alphaproteobacteria; order Sphingomonadales; family Sphingobiaceae; genus Sphingobium; species Sphingobium sp. ba1. Next base: position 2,974,967 of record NZ_JPPQ01000069.1, on the reverse strand, counting down.
GCGTAGCAGCTATGCTACCGGTGGCACAAGGGCGCTGCCCCGCTGATGGACAGCCTTGTCCATCAGGCGCGGGCGGCGGTGATGATGATTTCGACCTTATAGCCTGGGTCGGCGAGCTTCGCCTCGCCGGTTGCACGCGTTGGTGCGGGAACGTCCGCGATCCAGGCGTCCCAGACGGCGTTCATTTCCGTGAAATCGGCCATGTCGGCGAGCCAGATGGTGGCGCGCAGGATGTTCGCTTTGCTGCTGCCCGCCAGCGCCAGCAAGCGCTCGATCTCGGCGAGCGTTTCCTGCGTCTGGTTGGTGACGCTCTCGCCCGGCGTGCCGACCTGGCCCGCGAGATAGACGGTGTCGCCATGGATGACCGCTTCGCTCATACGCGGGCCGGTTTCGATGCGGGTGATGGTCATGATTCTTCTCCTTGAAAAGTCAGCGGCGGTAGCGGGCGAGACCAAGATCAGCGGTTTCGATCGCGGGGGGACGGCCGCCGATGATGTCGGCGATCACCTGGCCTGATCCGCAGGCCATGGTCCAGCCGAGCGTGCCATGGCCGGTGTTGAGGAACAGATTGTCGAGCGGCGTCGCGCCGATGACCGGGGTGGAATCAGGGGTCATAGGCCGCAGGCCGCTCCAGAAGGTGGCCTGCGACAAGTCCCCTGCGCCGGGGAAGAGCGTGCCGACACTATGGTCGAGCGTGTCGCGGCGCGCTTGCGGCAGGTCATTGGTATAGCCCGATAGTTCGGCCATGCCGCCGACCCGGATGCGATCGCCCAGCCGCGTGATCGCGACCTTGTAGCTTTCATCGAGCAGGGTCGAGACCGGCGCGGCGTCCTCCTGCACGATCGGCACGGTGATCGAATAGCCCTTCACCGGATAGACCGGCAGACGCAGGCCGAGCGGGGCGAGGAGCAGCGGCGAGAAACTGCCCATGGCGACGAGATAGGCATCGCCGGTGACGGGGCCATCGCTGGTGACGACATGGCTGATCCGGCCGGCTTCGCGCGCCAATCCGTGGATGGTGCGGCCCATCAGGAACTGGACGCCGCGTGCGCGGGCCATGTCGGCGAGACTATTGGTGAATTTGAAACAGTCACCGGTTTCGTCATTGGGCAAACGAAGCCCGCCTGCGATCGGCGATGCGCTGGCGGCGAGGCCTGGTTCGGCGGCGATGCAACCGGCGCGGTCGAGGACTTCGAACGGCACATTGTCGGCGCGCAGCACCTCGATATCCTTGGCGATGCCGTCCAGCTGCTTTTGTTCGCGGAAGAGTTGCAGCGTGCCCTGGGTGCGTTCGTCATAGCGGATGCGGGTCGCGACGCGCAGCGCGATCAACTGATCACGACTATATTCGGCGAGGCGCACCATCCGCCCCTTGTTGATGCGATAGTCGGCCGCGTTACAATTGCCGAGCATCGCGATCATCCAGCGGATCATCGCCATATCGATATTGGGGCGCAGGATCAGCGGTGCATGCTGCATGAACAGCCAGCGCATCGCCTTGGCCAGGATGCCGGGCGCGGCCCAGGGGGAGGCATAGCCGGGCGAGATTTCGCCCGCATTGGCGAAGCTGGTTTCCTGCGCGACGCCGCTCTGGCGGTCGATGACGACGACTTCATGGCCGGCCTGTGACAGATACCAAGCGGAGGTGACGCCGACGACGCCGCCGCCCAAAATGACGATCTTCATGGCTTATTGCTCCTGAATGGCGGCGGCGGGCGCGGGCAGATAGGTGCGCGCGTAGCGGGGGCCGAGCCGGGTCAAAATCTCGTAGGATATCGTGTCCGCTTGTGCCGCGACATCATCGATCGACTGGTGCGGACCGATGAGTTCGACCGCTGCTGCAGGATAGAGGAGATAGTCGGGGACATCGGTGACATCGAGCGCGAGGCTGTCCATCGAGACGCGGCCGACGATCGGCGCGCGCACGCCACCGATATAGGCAAAGCCCCGGTTGCTCAGATGCCGGGGCCAGCCATCGGCATAGCCGACCGACACGGTAGCGACGTGCGAAGGGCGATCGAAGCGATGAGTGAGGCCATAGCCGACCCCAGCCCCGGCTTCGACGGTGCGCAATTGAACGATATAGGCGTCGAGAGAGACAACGGCGTGCATCGGGTTGGGCTCGCCATGGGGCGCGCCGCCATAAAGCGCGATGCCGGCGCGGACGATGTCGCCATGGGTGACGCCCGCCGTCATGGCGCCGCCCGAATTGTCGATGGAGCGGGGCACGCCGGGGAATTGCCGGGCGATCGCATCGAAAGTGGCGCGCTGATGTTCGTTGAAGCTGTCGTCGGGATGGTCGGCGCAGGCGAGATGGGTCATGACCAGTCGCACGTCGATGCCTGCCAGCCGATCCGGCTGATCGCGCAGGGTGGCGAGTTCTGCAGATGCGAGGCCGAGGCGCGACATGCCACTATCGACCTGAATCACCGCCGGGAGCGCATGGCCCTGTGTGCGGGCCACTGCCGCCCAGCCGTCAATCTGTTCGAGCGAATTGAGGACGGGCAACGCGCCGATCGCTGCGCAAACCGCCTCTGCGCCGGGTTGCACGCCATTGAGGATATAGAGGGTGGCGTCGGTCGGCAGATGGGGTCGCAAGGCGGTGGCTTCGCACAGATGGGCGACGAAAAAGTGGCGGCAGCCCGCATCGAGCAATGCGCGTGATATTTCGGCTGCGCCGAGTCCATAGGCATTGGCCTTGACCACGCCCGCGACACTGGCGGGCGCCACCTGCGCCGCGATCAGCCGGTAGTTGGCGACCAGTGCGGCAAGGTCGATGCGCAAATTGCCCGCCATCTGCAAATCCATGCCGCTTCCCCTTCTCATCTTGCGGCACTGTAGATCACGTTTCTTCGAAATGGGATGGCGAATGATCGAAGAATATTCCATTTCATGCTGTGAAATCGCAGAATAGTTCAAGAGATTCGCATATATGGCCATTTCCTTCGATACGACCGACCGCGCCATCCTGCGCTTGCTCAAGCTCAATGCGCGCCGGTCCAATGCGGAGATCGCAGCGGAGGTCGGCCTGTCGCCGTCCGCCTGCCATCGGCGCATCCGGCAATTGGAAGCGCAGGGCGTCATTCGCGGCTATACGATCGTCGCGGGCGGGCGCGATGACAGCCCGCTGGTCAATGTCGTAGTACAGGTGACGCTGGATCGGCAGACCGAGGATTATCTCGCGCGGTTCGAGCATGCGGTGCGGCAATGCCCGGAAATCCGCGAATGTTTCCTGATGACCGGCGCGGTCGATTATTGGCTGCGCGTCGAGGCGGACAGTGTGGACGCCTATGAACGCATCCATAGCGAGATATTGTCGCGCATGCCCGGCGTGACGCGGATCAATTCCAACATCGCCATGCGCGATGCGCTGCGCCCGCGCCGAGGCAAGGGCGCGGGTTAAAAAGCGTCCGCTCCCAGCGCCATCAACGTGTCTTCGCCTGCCATGATGCTGGCGGCCAGGGCGTCGGCCTGGGGCAGCATGCGCTGCGCGAAGAAGGCGGCGACGGACCGTTTGGCCTGGTGCAGCGGCGTGTCGTCCTGTGCGGCGGCGGCCATGCGGGTCCACATCCAACCCATGGCGACGAGGGCGAAGAGGCGCAGATAGTCGACCGCAGCCGCGCCCGACGCATCAGCCGCGCCCGACGCATCGACCGATGCGCCGCGTAGCGAGGCGGTGACATCGCGTAACCGAGCGAGCGCTTCACGGGTGCGGGTCGCGATCGGCAGGTCGGTGGCGTCGAGATCGGCGGTGATCAGGTCGAAAAAGCCTTCGACCACAGCGCCGCCGGACAGGGGCAGTTTGCGCGCGACCAGATCCATCGCCTGCACGCCGTTGGTGCCTTCGTAAATCTGGGCGATGCGGGCGTCGCGGACATATTGTTCCATGCCCCATTCGCGGATGTAGCCATGGCCGCCAAAAACCTGCTGCGCCTGCACCGCGCTTTCAAAGCCCATGTCAGTGAAGGCCGCCTTGACCACCGGGGTCAGCAGCGCGACGAACGCGTCGGCCTTGGCGCGCTCGGCGGCATCGGAATGGGCGTGGGCGCGATCGAGTTGGAGCGCGGTCCAGCCCGCCAGTGCGCGGCCCGCCTCGACAAAGGCACGGATGGTGAGCAGCATGCGGCGGACATCGGCATGTTCGATGATCGCCACGGGGTTGCGGCTGCCATCGGCGCTGCGGCCCTGTAGCCGTTCCTTGGCATAGCTTGCCGCTTGGCCATAGGCGGCGCCGGCAATGCCCAACCCCTGGATGCCGACCATCAATCGTTCGGCGTTCATCATCGTGAACATGGCGGCGAGGCCGCGATGCGGTTCGCCCACCAGCCAGCCGGTCGCCTCGTCATAATTCATGACGCAGGTGGGCTGGGCGTGGATGCCCATCTTCTTTTCGAGCGCGCCGACCGACATGCTGTTGCGGATGGTGAAGCCGCCATCGGCGTCGGGCAGGAATTTGGGGACGAGGAAGAGGCTGATCCCCTTGACGCCGGGCGGGGCGTCGGGGAGGCGCGCGAGGACGAGGTGGACGATATTGCCGCCAAAATCATGATCGCCCGACGAGATGAAGATTTTCTGGCCGGTCACGGCGTGGCGGCCATCGCCCAGCGGCACGGCCTTGGTCTTGAGCAGCGCCAGGTCGGTGCCTGCGCCGCTTTCGGTCAGCGCCATTGCGCCGGTCCATTCGCCGCTAACCAGCGGGGCGAGATAGGCGGCTTTCAAGTCTTCGCTGGCATGAGCGATGATCGCCTCCACCGCGCCGCGCGTCAGGCCGGGGAAAAGGCCGAAGGACAGGTTGGTGGCCGACAGCATTTCGTCGAGCCAAAGTTGGAGGATGAAGGGCAGCCCCTGCCCGCCATGGTCCGGCGACGCGGCGAGCGCGGGCCAGCCAGCCGCCACGAATTCGCGATAGGCGTCGGCAAAGCCGGGCGGGGTGACGACGGCCCCGTCTACAAGGCGGCTGCCCTGTTCGTCGCCTTCTCGGTTGAGGGGCTGGAGCCGGTCGGCGCAGAGGCGTCCCGCCTCTTCCAGCACGGCGACTGCGAGGTCCGCGTCCACATCCTTGCCGACATCGGCCATCGCTTCATCGAAGCGCAGGACGTGCGTCAACAGGAAGCGGTAATCGTCGATCGGGGGGACGTAGCTGTACATCGGGCCTCTCCTGCTGGCGTAGATGAGGACTACACCAAACAGCTGTTACAGTCAACTATCCGCCGAGGGGCCGGCCTCCCGGCGCGGCCCCTCTATCCGATCATCGCATCAGTCCGGCCTTGCGCAGCGCGTCTTCGATGATGGCGCTGACGCCGGTCGCCTTGTGCGCTGGCTTTGAGGTTGGCTTTCTGGCGTGCATGGGTTGCGGCCGGATGCGTTCGCCGGGCGTGGGGGCGGATTTGCGGGCGGGTGTGGCGGTCATCAGCCCCCAAGCCTGAGCGATCTGTCCGGTCGAGGAGATGCCTGCCTCCAGCATATAGGGCGCGGCGTTGCCATGGCCGTCCGGGCCGACGGTGTTGAGTGGCGTGCCATGGCCCATACCGACAATCTCATAGGACTCGATGACCGCCCTGCCCTTTTTGTCGCGCCAGGTGCGGCGGGGGCTGCCGTCGATGATTGCGCGCTCAGTGGGCAAGCTATCAACGCCGTGCAGCGCCTGCCACTGGGCGAGGATGCGGTCGGCATTGGAGGGGGCGACGGTCTGGTCGGCGCTGCCCTGCCAGACGGAAATGGTTGGCCATGGTCCCTGATGGCCGGACGCTGCCTTGACCAGTTCGGGCAGGCGGTCGTCAGCGGGATAGCCCTCGCCGCGCATGCGGGCGAAGGCGTCGTTGACGGACGCCGCGCAACCAAAGGGCAGCCCGGCGATGATCGCGCCGCCCGTGAACAGTTCGGGGTAGCAGGCCAGCATGATCGAGGTCATCGCGCCGCCCGCGGACAGGCCGGTCACGAAGATGCGGCTTTGGTCGATGTCATGGGTGGCAACCATGGTATCGATCATCTGGCGGATCGACAGGGCTTCGCCGGAATCGCGCCGGGAATCGACCGGCGAGAACCAGTTGAAGCAGAGGTTGGGATTGTTCGAGCGCTGCTGTTCGGGGAAGAGCAGCGCAAAGCCCTGCTCATCGGCAAGTTGCGACCAGCCTGCGCCATGATCATAGCCCGCCGCATTCTGAGTGCAGCCATGGAGGACGACGACCAGCGCCGCGCCTTTGGCCAGATTTGCGGGCACATAGATTCTGGCGCGCAGGGCACCGGGGTTGCTGCCGAAGGCGATCAGGTCGTCCAGGCGATCCTTGACCGGATCGGCCGACGCGCCGTGGGCCATCGCCCGGAATTTGGCGAGTTGGGTAATGGTGGAACTTAGACGGGTCATCATGGGGTCTCCGGTGCGGCTTGCGCATATATTATGCTATAATGGCTGAACCGCCCAGATAGTTGCTGCATCGCACAATGGAATATGATGCCTATTCCCCTTATCTTCATGGAGATGTGAGGATAAATTTCTTCATTCTGCCGCAACGCAGCATATTCCTACACCTCTGGCTCGGTCCAATGTTCGGCGCGTTGGGCGGCTTCGATCAGGCTCTTGCCCGTTTCCGATGCGGCGTAAGCGGTCATGGTTACGGCGATACCGTCGGGACCGTCGAGCAATACCAGCCCGGCTTCCGCGCTGGCTATGCCGGGCCGCGTCTGCGTGCCGGCGATGGGAGGGGGAGACCTCATGAGGCTTGGCTTTCGTTGGGTTTGGTAGGATCGGCATCGATGTACAGATAGTCGGGATTGAATTGCCCCCGCCTGGCGAGACCCCGGACGTCGAGAATATCGACGAGCGACGAGCGGAAGACGCAGAGCCCCTCCTCGCGCAACTGGCGCAGGACGCGATTGGCGTGGACGTTGGTGATGCCACATATTTCGGCGATGTCGTTCTGGGTGATGCCCAGTGCAAAGCGGCTTCCGTCGCTCAGGCCGACGGGCAGAAGCCGGGCGTTTGTTTCGCTCAGAAAATGCGCGACGCGGCCGACTGCGTCCAACCGACCGAGCCGGAACAGCCAGGCCCGGTGGATGGCGGCATCGAGCAGGGTCGAGAACCATAATTTTCGGGTCAGTTCCGGCATGGTCGCGTTGATGCCGTCCAAGGCGCGGTGGGGGACGATCGCGACGGTGGCCGCGGTCAGGGTGGCGACATCATGGTCGAGCGTCTTGAGCGGATAGGCGTGGAGATCGACGAAATCGCCCGGCACTTGCACCGCGACAAGTTGGCGCATGCCTTCCCGGTCATCGAGATAGCGGCACATGAAGCCGTCGATCAGCAATGTGCTGTTGGATAACGGGTCGCCAGCGCTGACGATGGTAGCGCGCGCGTCGATGCTGCGGACTTCGGATATGGCACCTTCCAATACAGCGCGTTCTTCCGCGCCCAGTTGGACGCCCCGACGTCCTTTCAAAAACCGATCCGTGAACAATATATCGTCCTTCACCTATAATGGCGATCTTTGCCCCGATCGCCCGTGACAGTCCAAACGGCCCGCTGCGCCAGTATATCCGAGCCATGGCCACAAAACGTTATGACGCAGATTAGTATTTGCCAGACCGCGGCAACTTGCAACGTTGCCGAGTGTTTCCGTGACGTAGCATTTCTGCAGACCGTCCCTGCGCATGTCGCTGAGCATGGCATTGCCCTTGTTCGCCTATGTGCGCGCTCTCCAGTTGAGGAATTCTCATGGCCAAGTCAGACAAACCCGCCAGCGCATCCGGCAAGATCGCCGAGCAATCGGCCCGCATGGCCCCGCCCCCGCCGCCCGCCGATGGCGTGTCCGATGTTTATGCCGAACCGCAGGCGGATGGCGGCGAGACCCATCAGATTGCAGGCGGTGACGTTGCGACCTTGACGACCGCCCAGGGCATTCCCGTCGCGGACAACCAAAATTCGCTGAAACAGGGCGCGCGCGGGCCGACGCTGCTGGAAGATATGCATTTTCGCGAGAAGATGTTTCATTTCGATCATGAGCGCATCCCGGAGCGCGTCGTTCATGCCCGCGGCTATGGCGCGCATGGCTATTTTGAGCTGACGGAATCGCTGAGCGATGTGACGCGCGCCGATGTGCTGCAGCGGGTGGGCGAGAAGGTGCCTGCGTTCGTGCGCTTTTCGACTGTTGCCGGATCGAAGGGGTCAGCCGACCTTGCCCGCGATGTGCGCGGCTTTGCGGTCAAGCTCTATACGCAGGAAGGCAATTGGGATCTGGTCGGCAATAACATCCCGGTCTTTTTCATTCAGGATGCGATCAAATTTCCCGATCTGGTGCATGCCGCCAAGCCTGAGCCGGATCGGGATTTCCCACAGGCGCAGACCGCGCATGACAATTTCTGGGATTTCATCAGCCTGTCGCCCGAAGCCATGCATATGGTGATGTGGACGATGTCCGACCGGGCGATCCCGCGCTCGCTGCGCACTATGGAAGGGTTTGGCGTCCATACTTTCCGCCTGGTCGATGCCGAGGGCAAGTCGACCTTCGTCAAATTCCATTGGAAGCCCAAGCAAGGTTTGCAGTCGGTCGCCTGGAACGAGGCGGTCAAGATCAACGGGGCCGACCCGGATTTCCATCGCCGCGACCTGTGGGACGCGATCAATGCGGGCGATTTCCCCGAATGGGAATTGGGCGTGCAGTTGTTTGACGATGCGTTCGCCGACAGTTTCGATTTCGATGTTCTCGACGCGACCAAGCTGATCCCCGAAGAATTGATCCCGGTGCGGATCGTCGGACGGCTGGTGCTTGATCGGGTGGTCGATAATTTCTTTGCCGAGACCGAGCAGGTCGCCTTCTGCACGCAGAATGTGCCGCCCGGCATCGACTTCAGCAATGATCCGCTGCTGCAGGGTCGCAATTTCTCCTATCTTGACACCCAGCTCAAGCGGCTGGGCGGTCCCAACTTCACGCATATCCCCATCAATGCGCCCAAATGCCCGATGGCCCATTTCCAGCAGGACGGGCATATGGCGATGCGCAATCCCAAGGGTCGGGCCAATTACGAGCCCAATAGCTGGGGCGCCGAACAGGGTGGTCCGCGCGAAGATCCGGCCAAGGGTTTCGTCAGTGTCGCCACGGTCGAGGACGGCCCCAAGCAACGGGTCCGGTCGGAGAGTTTTGCCGATCATTATAGCCAGGCGCGGCAATTCTATATCAGCCAGATGCCGATCGAGCAGAAGCATATCGGCGATGCGATCGTGTTCGAACTGAGCAAGGTCGAGCGGCCCGACATCCGGTCGCGGACGGTATCGCATCTGCGTAATATCGATGAGGAACTGGCGGCTACTGTCGCCGATGGTTTGGGCATGGCCCTGCCGGAGCCTGCGAAGGCGGCGCGCGCCACGATCATGGACTTGCCGCCGTCCGATGCGCTGAGCATCCTCAAAAATGGCCCGGACAATTTCAAGGGCCGCAAGCTCGGTATCCTTTTGGCCGATGGGGCCGATGCCAAGATGTTCGACGCGCTGGTCAGGGCGGTGGACAAGGAAGGCGCGGTTTATGAAGTGATTGCGCCCAAGATCGGCGGCGTTACCCTGTCCGATGGCACGGCGGTTGCGGCCAAGCAGAAGATCGATGGCGGACCATCGGTTCTCTATGATGCGGTTGCGGTGGTCGCATCCGCGGATGGTGCGGCGTTGCTGGCGATGGATGCGGCGGCCAAGGACTTCGTCACCGACGCCTTTGCCCATTGCAAGTTCATGGGGCTTACGGCAGAGGCACAGATCTTGTTCGAAAAGGCGGGTATCGCCGACGATCTGGACGAGGGCTGCCTGCCGCTTGCTACAGCGAAAGATGCCACGAGCCTGCTGACCGCCTGTCGCGGGCTGCGCCATTGGCCACGGGAAATGACCGTGGATCTGGACGCCGTGCCCGACGCCTGATCTCGATCTTCGATCAACCGGGGGCGAATGCGTTTTCGCCTCCGGCCCTCTTCTTGTCCAAAGGATATCGTTGATGCGGATTGGCATTATCGCCCATCTCAAGCATCCTATTGCGGAACCGTTCGCAGGCGGTTTGGAGATGCATACGCATCTTCTGGCCCGGTCGCTGCGGGATCGCGGTCATGCCGTGACCGTCTTTGCGTCATCCAGGTCCGAGCCGGAACTGGGGCTGGAGGCGATCTGTACGGAGACGGCGATAACGTCGGTCGGGACGACGGAAGCGAGCGACATCGCCTTTTTTCGCGAGCACCATGCGTATCTCAGCCTGATGACCGGTTTGCGGAACCGGGATTTCGACATCATTCACAATAATGCGCTCCATTATCTGCCGCTGACCATGGCTGACAGTCTGCCGATGCCGATGGTCACGACACTGCACACGCCGCCCTTCTGCTGGCTGGAAAGCGGTATTCGGCTGTGCGAAGCGCCCAATCATGCGCTGGTTGCGGTATCGCAGTCGGTCGCGGCGCAGTGGAGCCATGTCGCGCCCGCCGATGCCGTGATCCTCAACGGGATCGACTTGCGGAAATTCGTCTTTCGCGCGCAGGCCGACAGCGCGCCCTATCTGGTCTGGTATGGCCGCATCGTCCCGGAAAAGGGGTTGCACCTGGCAATCGAGGCGGCGCGCCTTATCGGCTTGCCGTTGCGCATAGCGGGGCCGGTGTTGGATGAGGATTATTATCGGACGGTGATAGCGCCTACGTTAGGCGCGGACATCATCCATGTCGGGCATCTGGCACATAGCGAATTGGCGCAGTTGGTGGCTGGGGCCAGCGCGTTTCTGTGTACGCCTTTATGGGACGAGCCCTATGGGCTGGTCGTGGCCGAGGCATTGGCCTGCGGCGTGCCGGTGGCTGCTTTTGCGCGGGGCGCGATACCGGAAATTCTTGATTCCAGTTGTGGAGTTCTGGCTGCGCCTGATGATGTCGGGTCGCTGGCGCAGGCGGGGCGCGCGGCGCTGGCGCTGGATCGGCGGGCCTGTCGCGCGCGGGCGGAGCAGATGTGCGACGCCAACCGCATGGTGAAAAGCTATGAGGCGCTCTATCAGCAGCAGATCGACTTGGGCAGGCCGGTGCCGCGCGATGGGCGGGCGGCCATGCATCTGGTGCCGCCATGCTCGCCGGAATCCTTGCGTGCGATGCTGCATGGTTGAGCCGGCGATCAATTTTTGCGTCTGTGTGCCGGCACGGAACGAGGCCGAACGGTTACCGGTGCTGCTCGGCGCTCTGGCGGCGCAGGACTGGCTGGATCCGGTGATGGTGTCGATCGGCGTCAACAATACGAGTGACGACAGTCTGGACGTGATCGGCAGGGCGCAACGGCGATATGGCGCGCGGCTGGATATTGCGGTGGTCGTTGCCGATTTCGCGCCGGAGCTGGCGCATGCCGGATCGGCGCGAAAGTTGGCGATGGATGCGGGGCTGTCGCGGATTGCGATGGCCGGAGATGGCGTGCTGGTCAGTACCGACGCCGATAGTCGGCCGCCGGTCGATTGGCTGCGCAATATCGCCAAGGCTGTGGACCGGGGTGCGGATATGGTGGGTGGACGGATCGATATCGATAGCCAGGAACCCCTGCCCCCGGCCGTTTCGGCGCTGCGTTCGGCATGGGATGCCTATTGGGCGGCGGTGCGCGCGATAGAGGATGCGATCGATCCCCTGCCCTGGGATATTGCGCCGCGCCATGGCGATCACACGGGGGCTTCACTGGCGATCCGGGCCTCTGCTTATCAGGCCTGTGGTGGCGTACCGTTGCTCGCGACGGGCGAGGATCGGGCGTTGGTGACGGCGGCATTGGCGCGTGGCGCGCGGCTCGCCCATCCGGCTGATGTGCGTATATCCGTATCACCGCGACTGGAGGGGCGAGCGGAAGGTGGCATGGCGAGTGCCATGCAGCAGCTTTACCGGGACGCAGAGGATGGAAGTCGGCCGATGGCCCCCGCCTTCCACCATTGGCGCGAGCGAGCGCTATGGCGCAAGCGGTTGCGCGCGCGGTTGGATGGCCATGCGCTGATTGCGCGACGCGAGCCGTTGTTGCCGCCGATGCCGCATGATATGCCGCTGGAGATCAGCACATGACGCGGCGACCGATCGGCTATTATGTCCATCATCATGGTGCGGGACACAGGGCACGCGCGCGGGCGATTGCCGCCGCGAGCGACTGGCCGATCATATTGCTGGGGACCGGGGTTGGCGAGGCCGGGATCGATTTGCCCGACGATCGGCCGTTGTCGGGCCTGTTCAATGGCGTGGATGGCAGCGAAAGGCGGCCCGCAGCGCTCCATTATGCGCCCATCGACCATGAAGGCGTGCGGTTGCGCGTGGCGCGGGTGGCGCAATGGATCGCGACGGAACGGCCCGCGCTGATGGTCGTGGATGTGTCGGTGGAAATGGCCATGCTGGCGCGGCTGGCATCGGTACCGACCATCTGTGTCCGGTTGAATGGTGCGCGCAGCGATGCGCCGCATCTGGAGGCTTTTCGGGGGGCAGCGGGGTTGTTGGCCCCCTTTCATGCCGATCTGGAATTGGAGTCGACGCCGACCTGGGTGCGCGAGCGGACGCGCTATCTGCCGGGTATTACGACGGCCGTAGCGGGAGACGTGCCGCCGTCGGGCCGGATATTGGTGGTGATCGGGCGCGGTGGTGCGTCGGGCGATGGCGCGCGATTGGCGGAGGCAGCGCGGGCTTGCCCGGATCTGCAATGGCGGGTGATCGGGTCGGTGTCGGCGGTCGGCGATCGCCCGGCGAATCTGGATATTGCGGGTTGGGTTGAGGATGCGGCGCGGGAGATCGCGGCGGCCAATGTGGTGATCGGCGGAGCGGGTGAAGGACTGGTCGGCGCGGTATTGGTCGCGGATCGGCCGTTCATCTGCTTGCCCGAAGCGCGGCCCTTTGGTGAGCAGCAGGCCACGGCGAGCGGGCTGGCGCGTCTGGGCGCGGCGGTGGTGCTGCAGGATTGGCCGGAGGCTGCGGCATGGCCGTCCTTGTTGGCGCAGGCGAAGGCACTGTCCCCGGAAGCGAGGAAGCGGTTGCACGATCCGCAAGGCGCGCGAACGGCGGCGATCTGGCTTAGCGAACAGGCGGCAGCGGCATGAGCGTAGCGCCCTCCCCTATCGCGGACGACGCGCATCCGACGGCGCGGGCTGCGGCTGTTGCGCCGAGGCTGATGGAATTGGGGGCGCGCTATGACGCCGCGCCGGTCTTTCCGATCGACAGTATGCAATGTCTGGCGGCGGCGGGCCTGCATCGCTGCTTTGCGCCGGTCGCAAGTGGCGGGCTTGATTTTGGCGGCGACGAGGACGCATGGCATCTATGCCTGTTCGATGTCCTGCGGGTTATCGGTCGCGCGGACCTGAGCGTTGGGCGGCTGTATGAAGGGCATGTCAATGCGATGATCCTGTTCGATCATTTCGCGACGGGCGCGCAACACCATAGTCTTGGGCAGAGGCTGGATGCGGGGGCCTTTTATGGCATGTGGGCGACCGAGCCGCCGCCGGGTGTGCAGATGGTGGGTCGGACGCTGCAAGGGGCCAAGTCCTTCGCCACGGGCGCGGGCGGGCTGGCGCATGCGATAATCACTGTGCAGCCGGAGGACGGCGCGCGGCAATTGGTCGTGGTTGCAGCGGACGATGCGGCGCGGGCTGATTTGTCGCAATGGCGGGTGCGGGGGATGCGCGCGACGGGCAGCGGGCTGTATGATCTGACCGGGATGATGGTTGCGCCGGAAGACATGTTGGGCGGGTCGGGCGATTATGATCGCGAGCCGCTGTTCACCACCGGGGCGTGGCGGCTTACCGCGGTGCAACTGGGCGGCATCGAAGCGCTGCTGATCGAGACGCGCAAGGCGATGTCGGAGGCAGCGCGGGGCGACCCGGTGCAGCGCGCGAAATTCGCCGATGCGGTGGCGGCCACGCGCACCGCCTATCTGTGGGTGCGCGAAGCGGCGCTGCGCGCGGCGCGGGACGATACCGATGGCCCGGCCTTTGCGCGGATGACGCGCGGCGTGGTGGAGCGGGCGGCGCTGGATGTCATGGAACTTGCGGCGCGGATCGTGGGCACGCGCAGCGCGATGGACGGGCAGCGGATCGACAAGATCAGCCGCGACTTAAGCCTCTATCTGCGCCAAGGTGGTCCCGATTATGCGCGGGATCAGGCGGCGCTTGCCTGGCTGGATCATGATGCCTGGGGCGCGGAGGATCTGTTGTGGTGACGGCTGCGCTGTCCTCGCGTCAGTGGCGCGACCTGCGCTGGCTGGTGTTGGCACCGCATCCCGATGACGAGACGTTGGGCGCGGGCGCGCTGATCGCGCAGACGGCCAAGGCCGGGCGGTTGGCGGGCCTAGTCTATCTAACCGATGGCGCGGGGTCGCATGGCGCGGCGCAACGGCTGGCGGCGGCCCGGCGGCGCGAGGCGACCAGGGCAGTGCAGCGACTGGCGGGTGGACGGGCGCAGCGGCCCGTGCATCTGGACTGGAAGGATGCGGCCCCGGCACGTCCCGGCGATCCACTGTTCGAGCGGACGGCGCGTTATCTGGCAGCGTTGTGCAGGCGTTGGCGGGTCGATGCATTGGCAGTCACGGCCGGGCATGAGCCGCATTGCGACCATGAAGCTGCGGCTGCGCTGGCCTATGCGGTGCATGGGCGGGCGATGCGCCGTCTGGTGGTGGCGGAATATCTGGTCTGGGCTGACAGGCCTGATCAGAAGATGCGGCGCGCGATCCATACGGCGCCGATGGCGGCGGGACAGCGGCGCTTGGCGCTGGCGGCGCATCGCAGCCAATTGACCGCCGCGCATGGCCCCGGCTTTCGCCTGTCGCCCGAACAGCGCCGCATGGGCGCGCGCGATATACTCTATGTGCGGAGACGGCCATGACACGGCATGTTAGCAGCCTTGATCCCCAATATTTCGAGCAGATGTTCCAAGGGACGCAAGATCCCTGGTCGCTGGAAACCAGCGCTTATGAGCAGGCGAAATATGCCCATAGCATCGCGGCGCTGGGCGATCGTCGCTATGAATTGGTGTTCGAGATTGGCTGCGCCAAGGGCATGTTGACGCGACAATTGGCCGAGCATTGCCGGGCATTGGTCGCGATCGATGTCAGCGAAACGGCGCTCGGCGGCGCGCGCGAGCGTTGTGCCGTATTCGATCATGTCTCCTTCAACCGGATGACCTTTCCCGCGCAAGTGCCGCTGGGGGGGGCGTTCGATCTGATCATCCTGTCCGAAGTCATTTATTATTGGGATGATGCGGATATCCGGCGCGCGGCCGAATGGGCGGGCAGCCATGGCGCACCGGGTGGCGACCTACTGCTGGTCCATTGGACGGGCGAAACGGACTATCCGCAAAGCGGTGACGAGGCGGTGGAGAAATTTCGTGCAGCAATGCCGGCACCGATAGAGGTCGTCACAGCGGAACGCCGCGACCAATATCGGCTCGATCTGTGGCGCATGTCGGCATGACGATGAGCGTCCTGACGATCGTCAAGAACCGGCCGGGGCATCTGGCGCAATTGATCGAAGGGTTGCGGCGGAGCGAGGAACAGCCCGACGAACTGGTGATCGTGGATATGGGCAGCGATCCGCCCGTCGCGGTGGAGGCGATGGACTTTCCCGTGCATATCGTGCGGCTCGATCAGCCGGGCCTGCCGCTCGCGGCGGCGCGCAATGCGGCGGCGCAGGCTGCGCGGGGCAACATGCTGTTGTTTCTGGATGTTGATTGCATTCCGATGCAGGGCCTGACGGCGGCGATGGCGCAAGCGTTGACGGAGCAGGATGCGCTGATCTGTGCCGAAGCGCTCTATCTTGGTCCCAGGGATGCGCGCGGCGCGTGGGACGAGGCGGCTTTGATGCAATGCGCGAAGCCGCACCCGGTTCGCCCTTTTCCCGCGGCGGGCTTGCGCGAAGAACATAATGCCGGGCTATTCTGGTCGTTGATCTTTGGCATTCGACGCGAGCGGTTCGTCGAACTGGGCGGGTTCGATGAGGCGTTTACCGGCTATGGCGCGGAAGATACCGATTTCGGTTTCCGCGCGCGGGAGGCAGGCTTGCCCCTGCTATTCCTGGGGGGCACGGGCGCGTTTCATCAATATCATGATGTGATCGACCCGCCGCTGCAGCATCTGGGCGATATCGTGCGTAATGCGCGGCTGTTTCGCCAGAAATGGGGGATATGGCCGATGGAAGGCTGGCTGGCCGCCTTCGAGAAGGCGGAATTGATCGCGCGTGAGAGCGATACGATCAGCCTGTCGCGCATGCCTACCATGGCGGAGGT
>NZ_JPPQ01000069.1:2949795-2958730 GCF_000743655.1 Sphingobium sp. ba1 | reverse complement strand
CCCCGCCGCCCCCGCCGACGATCAACCCGAAGCCCAGATCATCGTCACTGCCTCGAAGCGCGAAACGCCCCTGCCCCGCTATGCCGGCATGGTCGAAGCGCTCGACAGCCGCGCCTTTTCCAGCGGCGAAGCGGCAGGCGGCACCGCCACCTTGCTGGCGCGGGTCGCTAGTCTGAGTTCCACCCATGCTGGTGCGGGCCGAAACAAGCTGTTCATCCGCGCCATCGCCGATTCCGGCGTGGCCGGGCCGACCCAGGCCACCACCGGCCAATATCTGGCCGACATGCGGTTGAACTATGCCGCGCCCGACCCCGACCTCAAACTTTATGATGTCGGCCGGGTCGAAGTGCTGGAAGGGCCGCAGGGCACGCTCTATGGCGCGGGATCGCTGGGCGGCATCATCCGCATCATGCCCAACGCCCCCAATCTTGGCGAAATGGGCGGGCAAGTATCGGCGGGGCTTTCTGCCACCCAGCATGGCGACCCCGGCGGCGATCTGTCCGCAACGCTCAACCTGCCGATCGTCGCTGAAAAACTCGCGCTGCGGGTCGTGGGCTATGGCGTGCAGGACGGCGGCTATATCGACGACGTCAATCGCGGGAAGGAGGACGTCAACCGGACCCGTACCTGGGGTGGTCGCGCCGCGCTGCGCTTTGCCCCGGACGATGACTGGACGATCGATCTCAATGGTGTCTATCAACAGATAGAGGGCGATGACGCGCAATATGCGACCCGCTCGGTCGGCCGACTGGAGCGCGCCTCCGCCGTCGCCCAACCCTATCGATCCGACTATCTGCTCGGCAATGTCCGCCTGGAAAAACAATGGGACAGCCTGCGTTTCGTCTCGTCCACCGGCTTCGTGCGGCACGACCTGTCCGAAAGCTATGACGCGACCCAGCCCGGCGGCCCACCAGCGCTGTTCCGCCAGCGCAATGAAGTCGACATCTTCTCCACCGAAAACCGGCTGGTGCGGGATCTCGACAATGGGCTGGGCTGGATATTGGGCGGCTCCTACCTGCAAAGCAGGTCGAAAATCTATCGCTCGCTGACCGGCTTCGGCGCCGCCCTGATCCAGCCGGAGGTGCTTCCCGGCGTGCCCGTTTTCGGCCGGGGTCAGCCAGCGGCGGCGACGGGCGTGCGCAACAGCGTCAAGGAAGCGACGTTGTTCGGCGAAGCCTCCTTCGAACCGGTCCGGGGACTGATCGCCACCTTCGGCGGCCGCCTGACAAACAGCCGCCTGTCCGGCGAGGCGCTCGATCCGGTCGCCGCCCTCTCCTCGGCGGACCTCGCGCGGGCAGAAGCGCAGGCCGATCGCAGCGAGACGATCTTCCTACCCTCCGCCTCCTTGCTCACCGACGCGATCCCGAACGTCACCCTCTACGCCCGCTTTCAGCAGGGCTTTCGCCCCGGCGGCCTGGCCGTCGATGATCAGCGGGTGCGGCGTTTCCAGAATGACCGCATATCGACCATCGAAAGCGGCTTCCGCATGGGCCTGCCCGGCCGCGACACGATCGCGCTCAGCGCCAATATCGCCTATACCGACTGGCGCGACATCCAGGCCGACGTGACCGACCGGATCGGCCTGCCGACCACCGCTAATATCGGCGATGGGCGCATCTATACGCTCGAAGGACGCATCGTTGCCCGCGCCACCCCGCGCCTGACGCTGGACGGCAGCATCATCTATAATGATAGCCGCCTGACCCGGCAGGCAGCCTTCATTCGGGCGCTGTCCTATGATGACCAATCGCTGGCCGTGCCCAATGTCGCCAATCTGGGCGGACGGCTCGCCTTCGACTATCGCGCGCCGCTGAGCGACCGGATGAACCTCCATCTTACAGGGTCCGCCCGCTATGTCGGCAAATCGCGGCTGGGCGTCGGGCCGATACTGGGCCAGACCCAGGGCGATTATGTCGATACCAGCCTTTCGGCCAGCGTGACGCGCGGGCCGGTGCAATATTCGCTATCGCTCACCAACCTGTTCGACAGCGAGGGCAACCGCTTCTCGCTCGGCACGCCGTTCGACCTTAATACCGACTATTATACGCCGCTGCGCCCACGCACGCTGCGCATCGGCGTCGATTTCGCTTTCTGAACATCCATTCATCGCAAAACGGCACGGAAAACCAAGTTCGGCATCGTCCCTCCCGCACGCGCGCACAGAATATCAAGCGCGGCACGCAGAGGAGACTATATGCGACATCTACTGGCCTGCACGGCCATCGCGCCGGTTCTGGTGGCCCTGACAGCGGCGCAGGCGATGGCGGAAACGACCATCAGCACCGCGACGACAGCAGCCGTCAAGACCTCCACCATCGCCAACGGCGCGCGCGACGATATCACCATCAGTTCGGCCGGGTCGATCACCCTGACCAGCGGCACGGCGGTCACGGTCGACAGCAACAACAAAGTCTCGAACGCGGGCACCATCACCATCAACGACGCCAATAATGTCACCGGCATCCTGATTACCCCCGGCACGAGCGGCGCGATCACCAACAGCGGCACCATCACGCTGACCGAAGACTATACCGCCACAGACAGCGACTCCGACGGCGATATCGACGGCCCGTTCGCCAAGGGCACGAATAAAAAGGGCATCTGGCTGCAGGCGGGCGCCCCCCATGTCGGCGACATCACCCATAGCGGCACCATCAGCATTGAAGGCAATCAGTCGGACGGTATCCGCCTCGACGGCCCTCTGACCGGCAACCTCGCCACCAGTGGCACGATCAGCGTCACGGGCGACAACAGCAACGGCGTCCTGGTCAATGACGTCACCGGTAACGTAACCCTGCGCGGGACGACGACGGCGGTTGGCGCGAACAGCATCGGCGCAGCCTTGCTTGGCGACATCGACGGCGCACTCAAGATTCAGGGCAGCATCGCCAGCACCGGCTATCGCACGACGACCCGGCCGTCCGACGTCACCAAATTAGATGCCGACGATCTGCTTCAGGGCGGATCGGCCCTGGTGATAGCGGGCAATGTCAGCGGCGGCATCATCTTCGACGTGCCGCCCACCGCCAGCGACGATGATGATGAAGATGACACCGATATCGACGATGATGGCCTGACCGACAGCACGGAAGGCACGGCCTCGGTCATCACCTATGGCTCGGCAGCCGCCGTGCAGATCGGCGCGGCGGACAGCGACACGGACATAGGTGCGGTAGCCGCCGATACGTCGGGCTATGGCCTGATCGTCAATGGCGGCATTGGCGGCTATGGCGTTTATGACGGGGTCGCGGCCAATGGCCTGGTCATTGGCGGGCTGGGCGGCGATGTCGACATTGCCAAGGGCGTGCTGGTCGCAGGCACGGTCGCGGCCGTCTCCTACGACAGCGATGCCACCGCCCTGCGGCTGGGTTCGGGCGCGCGGGCCGATACGGTCGAAGTCAGCGGCACCGTCGGCGCAAGCGCATCGGCCAAGACGGGGACGAGCGCGCGCGGGCTCGTAATCGACGCAGGCGCATCGGTCTCGGCGATCAAGGTCAGCGGCGCTGTCGCCGCATCGGCGCTCGACAATGCAAAGGGCACGGCGATCGCCATTCTCGATTCGTCGGGCACGGTATCCAGCCTGTCCAACACCGGCCGGATCAGCGCGACCGGCGGCCTCACCAACACCGCGATCGACCTCAGCGCCAACGGCAGCGGCGTCACCCTGACGCAGGCGCTTGCCTCCGCTACGGCCACCGCGCCGCAGATCGTCGGCGATGTCCGGCTGGGGTCGGGCAATGACGTCTTGACCGTGTCGGCAGGCAGCATCACCGGCAACCTCAGCCTCGGCGCTGGCAATGACAGTGTCGCCCTGTCCGGAACGTCCAGCCTGACCGGCAATGTCGCGTTCGGAACCGGCACGTCCAGCCTGACCGTGGCCAACAGCGCCAGCCTGACGGGCAATGTCGATTTCGGCGGCAGCGCCGGGACGCTCGTCCTGAACGGCACTTCGTCCCTGTCGGGGGCGATCAACAATGGCGGCAACGTCGATGTGACGCTCAATGGCGGGACGCTCAGCACTACCAGCACGGGCAGCATCGCGCTGGGTTCACTGTCGGCCAGCGGCACCTCCACCATCGGCGTTGCCATCGATGCGGCGACCGGTGCCAACACCGTCTATGACGTTGCAGGCGCAGCCAGCTTCGCCAGCGGATCGCAGGTGAAGGTGCAACTCAGCCAGGTCGGCGATGCGGAAGGCGACTATGTCATCGTCCGCGCCGGATCGCTCAGCGGATCGCCGACGCTCGGCACCGCCACCCTGCTGCCCTATATGTTCAAGGGCAGCGTCGCGGGCGATGCCACGGCAGGCACCGTCACCCTCTCGATCGCGGCCAAGAGCGTGACCGACCTGGGCCTCACCGGCTCGCTCGGTAGCGCCTATTCCGCCATCTTCAATGCGCTCGACAATGACGCCGATATCGCCGACGCCTATCTCGCCATCAGCGATGGCGAGACGCTGAACGCCAATCTGCGCCAGATGCTGCCCGATCATGCCGGTGGCACGTTCGAAGCGGTGACATCGGGTTCCAGAGCCACCGCGCGCATCCTGTCCGACCCCAACGGCATCTATCGTACCAAGGACGGCCGCCTCGGCTTCTGGCTGCAACAGGTCGCCTTTGGCAGCAGCAAGAGCGTGGGCAATACCGCGTCCTACGATATCAACGGTTGGGGCGCGGGCGGTGGCGCCGAATATCTGACCGATCTCGGCGCATTCGGTGGCTCCTTCGCCTATATCCATAGTAGCGACACCGGCGGCGGCACCGACAATGCCGTCGATTCCGACCAATATGAGCTGGCGGCCCACTGGCGCGGCCAATGGGGACCGCTGCTGGCCTTCGCCCGCCTGTCCGCGGCGCATATCGGTTTCACCGGCACCCGCCATTTCTCCAATGGCGACGTCACCCGCACCGCCGATGGCGATTGGAATGGCAAGCTCTATTCGGCGACCGCCGGTGCCGCCTATCAGATGCAGATGGGCCGGTTCAGCCTGCGTCCGGCGCTCGGCATCGACTATTATCGCCTTTCCGAGAAGGGCTATAGCGAGACTGGCGGCGGCGATGCCTTCAACCTCACGGTGCTGGACCGCACCAGCGACGAAACCACCGCCAACGGCACGGTCACGGCGGGCTATGACTTTGGCAGCTTGAACCCGGAAGATGGCTGGCTGCGGCTGGAACTGGAGGGCGGCCGCCGCCAGATCATCGGCGGATCGCTGGGCGATACGGTCGCCTATTTCAAGGATGGCGACCGCTTCACCCTGACCGCCGAAGACCGCACCAATGGCTGGACCGGCCGCGCCCGCCTCTATGGCGGCACCGAAACATTCCGCGTGGGCGGCGAATTCGGCGCGGAGGAACAACAAAATCACGTCGCCATATCGTTTAGAGCGACGGTAAACTTCGTCCTGTGACGTCCTGACTATGAAAGGACGGGCCACACCCCACAGACCCTCCCGGTCCGTTCTTTCCGATCCGGCAATATCCCTCCCCAAGGGCGCCGGACATAAAGAGGGGCGTCACCGCTAGACCCGGTGGCGCCCCTTATTTATTTTACCCTTGCCATAATTGATCACCGTACTTGAATTATCGGTTGAGAAGCCTTTAACCTCCTAAATTCAAAAGGGGGCTATTCAATGCGTTCATTACTTCTCGTCACGGCAACGATTGGGTTGTCAGCATGTGCGTCTACACCTGCGCCAAACTACACGCCTATTCGAACGCCGATCAGTTTTCCAAAACTGGCCGAAGAAACTCAGGTGTCTTTGGGCGAAGACATGCTGCGGCAGGGATTTTATACCGAAGAGGATGGAATTGAACTGGTCGCAGAAAATAATATCAAAGGATATAGGCTTAGCAAAGGATTCTATCCTCAAATTGCGGAAGACAAAGGTAGCACATATCACTCCTATCGGATGTCCTCAAACCGAGAGGGGGCAGGTTATTTACTTCAAGCCCGCGATTTACTAGGCCTGCCATTACCATTCCCGCAATCGATCCGTGTTTCGAAAACGAAACAGGAAACATGCGTTATTACTGGCGGCTTAAACGGTCCCATATGCGATACGGAACACTCGTTTGAGAGAACCCGTCAGCCAGTCCTGTCAGACCGCGACCTGCAGCAGACATTGCTCTATAGTGGTCGTGTTGGGGATCGCATCAAGATCGGATACCGAGAAAGCAGTGGCAGCATCGCTCGCCCGGCCTTCTCGAATGAGGCTGAATATGACTTATCAGCTTCTAGCGAAATCGCTTACCCAGGTGCGCGGATAAAAGTCATAACGGCTGACAATCAAAAAATTCGCTATGTCGTTTTATCGAACTTCAATACGAATTAAATAACGATATTAAGGGGCTGGCGTTAAGCCAACCCCTTCTTCACCAGTTCATTCACGACCTGCGGGTTGGCCTTGCCCTGCATTGCCTTCATCGTCTGGCCGACGAAGAAGCCGAACAGCGCTTCCTTGCCGCCCTTATATTGCGCGACCTTGTCGCCATTGTCCGCGAGAACCTTGGCCACCACCGCCTCGATCGCGCCCGTGTCCGACGTCTGCTTCATGCCGCGATCTTCCACGATCTTGGCTGGTGCATCGCCGGTTTCCAGCATGATTTCGAACACCTGCTTGGCGAGCGATCCCGACAGCGTGCCGTCGGCGACCAGCGCCAGCAATTCGGCCGCCTGTGAGGGACTGACCGGGCTTTCCTCCAGGCTTTTGCCAAGGCGGTTGAGCGCGCCATAAAGGTCGGACAGCAGCCAGTTGGCCGCTGCCTTCGCGACATCGCTCTCGCTCTTCTTCTGCGCGGCGGCGCTTTGCGTCACCAGCAGTTCGAACCAGCGCGCAGTGTCGGCGTCCGCCGTCAGAGTCGCGGCATTATAGGCCGACAGGCCGAGCGCCTGCTCATAGCGCTTGCGCTTGGCATCGGGCAGTTCGGGCAGCGAGACGCGGCATTCGGCCAGGAAGGCCTCGTCCAGTTCGATCGGCAACAGGTCGGGATCAGGGAAGTAGCGATAGTCATGCGCATCTTCCTTCGACCGCATCGACCGCGTCTCACCCCGGTCGGGATCGTAGAGCCGGGTTTCCTGCACGATCTTGCCGCCCGCCTCCAGCACATCGACCTGACGGTTCGCCTCATGCTCGACCACGGCCATGACGAAGCGGACGGAATTGACGTTCTTGGTTTCGGTGCGGGTGCCGAATTCCTCGCCGGGCTTACGCACCGACACGTTGACGTCGGCGCGCATCGACCCCTGGTCCATATTGCCGTCGCACGACCCGACATAGCGCAGAATCGTCCGCAGCTTCGCCAGATAAGCCCCTGCTTCGGTAGGCGACCGCATGTCCGGCTTCGACACGATCTCCATCAGCGCGACGCCCGACCGGTTGAGGTCGACATAGGAGCTGGTCGGATGCTGATCATGCATCAGCTTGCCGGCATCCTGCTCGACATGGATGCGCTCGACCCCGATGACCTTGGTGCTGGTTTCCGGGTTTTTCTCGTCCAGCACGATCTCGATCTGCCCTTCGCCCACGATCGGGTGATAGAGCTGGCTGATCTGATAGCCCTGCGGCAGATCGGCGTAGAAATAATTTTTCCGGTCGAACCGCGACCATCTGTTGATCTGCGCCTCGATCGCCATGCCGGTGCGCACCGCCTGGCGGATGCACTCGCGATTGGGCACGGGCAACATGCCGGGCATCGCCGCATCGACCAGAGACACCTGCGTATTGGGTTCCGCCCCGAACGCGGTCGCGGCACCGGAAAACAGCTTGGCATTGGTGGTGATCTGGGCATGCACCTCCAGGCCGATCACGACCTCCCACTCGCCGGTTGCGCCCTGGATGCGATAGGTTGATTCAGTCATCAGTCGTCCTTTGAAGGCGTGATCAACGGCACGCCGGGAAAATAGCTGCGATAGAAACGCGGGTCACGGGTCAGGATGGTCGCGTTCAGAGACTGCGCGTGGCCACCGATCAGAAAGTCGGCGAGGATGGATTTAGCCGCCATCGGTTGCTTTCGACGTCGATGAACCTGAAAGGCTTTACCCGCCAGAAATGCCCCCTCCGGCATCAAGGGTTCCACATCGATAAGCATCGCAGCCAGAAGAACGCGCAGATCATCCAATGCCTCGAACCTTGGCGCCATTTCGCCAATAACTACCGGGTTTACAAATAGATAGGCACCAAATGCGGCACGATTGATATTGGCAGCGGACCATTCGAACCAATGGGGATCACGATCCAGAACATCAATGAGAACGTTGGAGTCGACAAGGATCACGGTTCGTAATTACCCCGTATTTCCCGCATATACTCATCCGTACTCATGCCGTCAGGATTGGGATATTTCCCGGCGATCGCGTTGATCGCTTCGCGCACCCGTCGGCTTCGCTCCGCTGCTTCCTCAGGGCTGAACCCCAGCGGTGCAACCACCACTTGCCCCGCTTCATTCAGCACAACCTTGTAAGGCTGTCCCGGCACCAGACCGGCGGCATCGCGCATGGCTTTGGGGATCAGTATCTGACCCTTGCTCGTCATGGTTCCAGTGTCGATCTTGCTCTGCGCGTTCATTGCCCAATCTCCAGTGTTACCAAGGTAACACTTTGCAACCCTATCTACAATCGCCGGTTACGCGCTGGATGCGATGGGGTGATTCAATCATCGCTTTTTCCGTCTGTTCACACGCTGTTGAGCGCGCCGTTCGAGAATTTTTTGTCTTTCGCGCGTCAAAGGCTGAGACTTTCCTCGCCCAAATTTTCGCCGCATCAGACCCTCGATGAATCCCTCTCCAATAATTTGGACAAGGATTTCACCGATCCATCTCACCACCACTTGTCCGGCCGCGCCACAAACCCAGCCCGTTCCTCGATCGCCAACCCCGCGTTCAGCACCGTCTGTTCGTCCAGCGCCTTGCCGATGATCTGCAAGCCCAACGGCAAG
>NZ_JPPQ01000069.1:2949547-2949785 GCF_000743655.1 Sphingobium sp. ba1 | reverse complement strand
TTCGGTGACCAGCACCAGCACATCGGCGCCTTCCGCCGCTTCATAGGCGTCCTTGGCCATGGTGACGCTGGGCATCATCGGTGCGGCCACGTCCATGCCTTCGGGGTCATAAGCGACGATCTTCGCGCCCGCATCCTCCAGCGCCTGGACGATGGCGAGGCTGGGCGCATCGCGCATGTCGTCGGTGTTGGGCTTGAAGGTCAGGCCAAGCAGCGCGACTGTCTTGCCGCGCGCATCG
>NZ_JPPQ01000069.1:2948065-2949537 GCF_000743655.1 Sphingobium sp. ba1 | reverse complement strand
GCTTTCTCTCCCATCCCCTCGCCCAGCGCCGTGCTGCCGCTCAAGCGCCCGCCGTTGATGCGCGAACATCGGCTCTACCAGTCCGACTGGATGATGCGTTTCTATGGCTATGACGCGAGCGAAGTGGCGGCGGCGACCGATGCGGAAACCGGCTGCCTGCCGCTCGACATCGATCCCAAGCTCGCCTGGGCGCTCAACCATCGCGCCATCTTTCCGGTCGACGTCAATCGCGCCCCGCGCGAAGCGCTGCTGCGGGTGCCGGGCCTGGGGGTCAAGGCGGTCGATCGCATCCTCGCCAGCCGCCGCCATCGCCGCCTGCGGCTCGACGATGTCGCGCGGATGACGACCTCTATCAAGAAGCTGCGACCCTTTCTGGTGGCGGTGGATTGGCGCCCGGTGGCGCTCATTGACCGCGCCGATCTGCGCGCGCGCATGACGCCACCCGCTAGCCAGCTCGAACTCTTTGTGTAGCCGCGACTTTTCCGGTTGCTTCCGAGTCGCGATCGTGGAATTCTTTGGCTTTCCGTCATTCAGGGGGTCGGGTCTTGGCGACGATGTTCGACAATCAGGCAATGGGCCGCAGCGGCGGCTTTGCGAAGCGGATCAGCAGCCATCTGGCGGCGGCGCTGGTGGTATTCTGCCTGTTGCAGATTTTCATCGTCGCGAAAATGGGCGGATCGCTGGTGCTGCACCTGGGCGTCATCGTCGCGATCGGCGGCTATGCGATTGCCGCGCGCGGGCTGGAGCGGCGCTGGCAGATGCTCGACCACAGCAGCCTGTCGCGCAGCGGCCTGGCGCTCCGCTTCCGTCGCGACGTCGTGCAACTCTGGGCCGCCAGCCTGATCGGCGCGGCGCTCTGGATTCCCGTCGCCATCATCTTCCGCGCGCTGTTCGGCTGAAGGCGTTCGGCTGAAGGCGGATCGGCGGGAGCCAATTGCCGTTCGCGTCGTTGTGATCCTTCGAACCAGGGAGGAACCAGCATGGCCGACATCACTATTTTCGATCGCCTGAAACAGGATCATGACGCCCATCGCCAGCTTTTCGACAAGATGGCCAAGGCGGAAAGCGACGATCAGCTCGAAAAATTATTCGCGCAATTCGCCGTCGAAGTGACAGCCCACGCTGCGGCGGAAGAGGAAACCCTCTACGCCACTATGTTGTCGCGCCCGGACCTGCGCGAAGATGCGCAGCATAGCGTGTCCGAACATAAGGAAATCGACGATTATCTCGAAGAACTGGACGGGCTGAAATTCAACGGCGAAGCCTGGCGCAAGAAATTTGCCGAGATGAAGAAGCGCTACCTCCATCATATCGAGGAGGAAGAGGAAGAGATGTTCCCGACCGCTGCCAAGGATCTGACCGCGGACGAAGAGAAGAAGCTCGGCGCGCTGTTCGCCAAGCGCAAGCCCGCCGAACTGGAACGCGCCCAGGCAGAGGAGTAAGCGAGACACCATGCACCGCGTCGCCCTGAC
>NZ_JPPQ01000069.1:2945305-2948055 GCF_000743655.1 Sphingobium sp. ba1 | reverse complement strand
AGGACGCCAGCGACGAGGAGTTCCTCAAGATCGCGTCCGCCAATGTCGATGCGCTCAACGCCGCCACCGCCAATATTCCGCCCGAACGGATGCGGATGCGCATCTGCTGGGGCAATTATGAAGGCCCGCATGATCATGATATTCCGCTGGAAAAGGTGATCGACATCATCCTGCCCGCGCGCCCGGCCACCGTCCTGTTCGAAGCCGCCAATCCGTGCCACGAACATGAATGGGCGGTGTGGCGCGACGCGACCATCCCCGATCATAAGATCCTCGCCCCCGGCCTGATCGATACCTGCTCCAACTATGTCGAACATCCCGAACTGATCGCCCAGCGGATCGAACGCTTTGCCGGGATCGTCGGCAAGGATCGAGTGATCGCCAGCACCGATTGCGGGTTCGGCACCTTTGCCGGATATGGCAAGATCGACCCGGCGGTGACGTGGAAGAAGCTGCGTTCGCTCCGCGCTGGTGCGGACCTGGCGGACGCGCGGCTGTGAGCGAGGAGGAGCGCCGCGCGATCGAGGCGGATTGCGCCAGGCTGATCGCCCGCTACGCCAATCTCAACGACGCGGCCGATTGGCAGGGCGTGGCTGACCTCTATGCCGAGGATGGCCGCATGGCGCGCCCGACCGCGCCGGACGATTGGACGCAGGGGCGCGAAGCGATCCTCGCCGCCTTCCTCGCCCGCCCGGCACGGACGACGCGGCATGTCTGTTCCAACGTCGTGATCGACGTGATCAGCCCGACGCAGGCCGTCGGCGAAAGCGCGATGCTGCTGTTCACCGGCGATGGCGCGCCCAAGGTCGGGTCGTTCCACGACCGCTTCGTCCTCACTCCGGCGGGATGGCGCTTTGCCGAACGGCGCGGTAGCCTGACCTTTTAACGGAGGGCGCCCATCATGAATGCCACCACGCCATCCACCGTCAAATCGGCGATGCGGACCATCGACATCATCGAATATGTCGTGGCGCGTCCTGCTGGTGTGGTGGCGCAGGAGATTGCGGCGGGCCTCGCCATTCCGGTCAGCAGCCTGTCCTATCTGCTCGCGACATTGGTGGAACGGCATTATCTGGCGCGGGAGGGGCGGCGCTACCTGCCCGGCCCGGCGCTGGCGCGGCTGGGGTCGCCGCGCGTCGCCCTGTCGCTGGCGGACAAGGTGCGGCCGCTGGTCCGGTCGCTGCGGACGCAGACCAACGAAACCGCTTCCTTCTTCGTGCGCGATGGGTGGCAATTGGTGGCGATCGTCACCGAGACGGCGGAACAGTCGCTGCGCTATTCGATCAGCGTGGGCACGCGCATCCCGATGCACAGCCTGGCCGCGGGCAAGGCGTTGCTGGCGAGCCTGGGCGACGAGGAGATCGATGCCTATTTCGCGCAGGTGCCGCTGGAGCCGTTCACCCCGCAAAGCGTGACCGACGAACAGGCGTTGCGCACCGAGTTGGCGGCGATCCGCGCGTCGGGCGTGGGGCGCACGCGCGAGGAATATACGCCGGGCATTTGCGGTCTGGGCATGGCGGCGGTGGTCGATGGCGTCGCGGTCGGCGCCTTCGCCGTCGCCATCCCCCTGCCCCGCTTCACCCCGGACCTGGAAACCCGCGCCGTCGCCCGGCTGGAACAGGCGGTCGCGCTGTTCACCGCCGCCGAAGCGCCGCCGGTTTAGCCACTGATGCGTCACAGGGCGATGTTCACGATGTCGTCGGGTGAAAAGGCCCAATGGTGCGTCAATAGTCCCGACGACGTACTGTCCAGGTAAGGCTGAAGTCACTATTGGGTCACAGTGATGCGACGGCAACGCGCCAGTGGCGCGACACCGGATCTGCCTGGCCATGGCGTGCGTCTGGTGTGGCTTGGGGGACTGTTCCATCTATCAGGATAGATCAGAGGAATTCCTACATTGGAAGGGGTTTTGATGCCGTGCCTATCCTTGGCTCCAACATGAGTGACCGCAGCATGCCAGCACCGATTCTCTACAGCTTTCGCCGCTGTCCCTATGCGATGCGGGCGCGGCTGGCGCTGGCCGTGAGCGCCATGGCTGTGGAACTGCGCGAAGTGAAGCTGTCGGCCAAGCCCGACGCGATGTTGACCGCTTCGCCCAAGGGCACCGTCCCTGTGCTGGTCCTGCCCAATGACACCGTCATCGACCAGAGCATCGACATCATGCGATGGGCTTTGGCGCAGCATGATCCAGAGGACTGGCTGAGCCGTGACGATCCCGCGCTCGTGGCGGCCAATGATGGCGCGTTCAAACATGATCTGGATCGCTACAAATATCCCGACCGCCATGGCACGCAGGCCGAAACGCATCGCGCGAGCGGATTGGTATTTCTGCTCGACATCGAACAGCGGTTGGCAGGGTCGATTTATCTATGCGGCCCGGCCTGCGGGTTCGCCGATGCCGCGATTATCCCGTTCGTGCGGCAGTTCGCCGCTGTCGACCCGGCCTGGTTTGCGATGCAGCCGCTGCCCAACCTTCAAAACTGGCTGTCGCGCTATCTGACGTCGGACCTGTTCAGCGCGATCATGGGGCGGGTTTCGCCGTGGCGGCCGGAGGATGCGCCGGTGCATCTGCGCTGGCAGGCAAGCGACCCGGACCGCTAGGGTCAGGACTCATTGATTGATCCAGAATATAACGGTCGCGGCGATGCAGATGGCGGACATGAAGGTATGGGCGCAACGATCGTAGCGCGTGTGGATGCGCCGCCAGTCCTTGATCCTGCCGAACATATTCTCGACTTTGTGCCGCTGTC
>NZ_JPPQ01000069.1:2944172-2945295 GCF_000743655.1 Sphingobium sp. ba1 | reverse complement strand
GCGAGGCCAAGCACGACCGGGAAGGTGCGCCCGCGCAAAGCGAGATAGATGCCCGCCGCTGTCAGCACGGCAATGGCGGAGGCGACCAGAAATTCGATACTCATGCCCGGCGTCCCCGCAATTTGGCCGGGTCGATATCCATCGGGCCATCATCCTCCACCAGCGCCTTTTCCGCGCGCTGGGCGATATGGCTGAGTTCGGCCAGCGCGAGCATCACCGCACCGATCACCGTCATGGCGACGCCGACGTCGAACAGCATCGCCGTCGCGAGTTCAAATGTTCCGACCAAAGGCAGCGTGACATAGCCGAAAGCACTAGTGAACAGCGGCGCGCCGAAAAAGAGCGAGCCAAGGCCGGTCAGGGCGGCGATGGTGACACCCAAGCCGATCAGCATATGTTCGTCGACCCGCCGCCGCTGGTCCGCCCATTCAAAGCCCGACGCCATATATTGCATCAGCATCGCGATGGAGACGACCAGCCCGGCGATGAAGCCGCCGCCCGGCAGATTATGCCCGCGCAGGAAGATGAAGAGGCCGATCATCGTTGCCAGTGGCAGCAAGAGCCGGGCGGCGACCGCGAACATCATGGGATGGCGTTCGGGCGACCGGGGCAGATCCGCGACCCACTCGCGCAGGCGCTGGCCAGAGGGGCCACGCGCCACCGGTTGCAGCAGCGCGAAGATGGTGAGGGCGGCAATGCCCAGCACCGTAATTTCGCCGAACGTGTCGAAGGCACGGAAGTCGACGAGTGTGACATTGACCACATTGGTCCCACCGCCGCCCGAATAGCTGTTTTCCCAATGATAGGCGGAGATCGGATCATTGGGCTCGCGCGTCATCACGGCCCAGGCCGCCAGGCCTGCGACCGTGCCACCGGTCAGCCCGATCAGACCGTCGCGCAACCGCAGACTGTTGCTGGAGAGGCGCACCGGCTGTTTGGGCATCAGGTTGAGCGCCAGCAGCAACAGCAGGATCGTCACCACCTCCACCGAAATTTGCGTGAGGGCGAGGTCCGGGGCCGACAGATAGACGAAGGCGAGCGAAACGACGAGGCCGACGACGCTGATATAGACCAGCGTCAGATAGCGTTGGCGCTGCGCCTTCACGACCGCGATGACCGCCGC
>NZ_JPPQ01000069.1:2942117-2944111 GCF_000743655.1 Sphingobium sp. ba1 | reverse complement strand
GGCATGGCTTCGGCCATGGTAGCGAGCGTGGCTTGCGCGCGGGCGTCGGGCGTGTCGGTCGCGGCGCGGGCGGGGAGGGCCGACAGAGCGAGGACGGAGGAACCGGCGACAAGGAAATCGCGGCGCGTGGCGGTCATGCTATGAGGCTCCGACAAGGGGATGGTCAGCGCTTAACTTCGCATATTTCCCGCAGATTTCGACATTTTATTTCGTCGGCCTGTTCGATTGTGACAAGGGGCGGCTGTGGCGGGGGAAGGCGCTTGCGCGGTCGCGCGGGCGGCGATGCGGGCATTATGCGGCATCATGGCGCGGCTGCCATCGGTGCAGGCGGACAGGGCGCGCAGCGCGGCGAGCATGACCCGGCGGTCGGGCTTGCTATAATGGCCCACGACGCGGCCGCCGCGCACCAGCGGTTGCCGCCGGTCGCCCCGGATCAGCGCCACGGCGCGCCCCATCTGGTCGTCCAGCCCCATCTCGATCGCCCAGTCCCAGGCGGCGGCGAAACTTTCCGCCCCCGGCCGCGCCCGCAACAAATAGGCCGAGCGCGGCGAACAGCCAACGCTCCGCGCCGCCTGCGCCACGACGCCGCATCGGGACAGGGCATCGATGAAGGCATGTTGGGCATCGGGCGTCCACCCGCGCGCGCGGCGTTGCAACTGGACGGGGGTGAAGTGGAGCAGGTCAGGCGTGTTTGGCATGACGGGGAGCATGGCATGGGTTGGGGGATGTAGGACAGGGGGAAGTGGGGCAGTGGCGGCCTTGACCATGACGGCCCATATCGAGTATGTCTGTATGTAACGACATGAGGCTGAGCCAATGACCGCGACCTTCACCAGCCGGGAGTTCAACCGCGACCCCGGCAGCATCAAACGGGCGGCGCAGTCCGGCCCTGTGTTCATTACCGACCGCAACAAACCCTCGCTCGTCGTGCTGGCGATCCGCGATTATGAGCGGCTGGCCGGGCATGGTGCGTCGCTGTTCGACGTGCTGATGCCCGATGATGCGCAGGATTTCGATTTCGATCCGCCCAAGGCGCAGATCGCAGCGCGCGCCGCCGAGCTGGATTGATGTTCCTGATCGATACCAACGTCATTTCCGAAAGCCGCAAGATCCGGTCGGGACGGGCCGCGCCAAATGTGGTGGAATGGCTCAAGGCGACCGACCCCAGCACGACGTTTATTTCGGCAATGACGCTATTCGAACTGGAACTGGGCGTTGTGCGCGTCGAGCGCCGGGATGCGGCGCAGGGGGCGACCCTGCGCCGCTGGCTTGATCAGGTCGTGACGCCCGGCTTTGCGGGGCGCGTGCTGGCGATGGACGGCGCGGTAGCCGTTGCTTGCGCCGGGCTGCATGTCCCCGATCCGGTGAGCGAACGCGACGGCTGGATCGCGGCGACGGCGCTGGTGCACGGGTTGACGGTGGTGACGCGCAATGTCGGGGATTTTGTGGCGACGGGGGTGGGGTTGGTTGATCCTTGGGTGGAATTAGAGTGAGGGTAGGGACGCCAGGCACTTAGCATAAGCGCCTGAGTGCAGCGTCTAGCCAATATAATGCTGAACAAAGGTCTGCATGATACGGGAAACCATTTCGCGCCTGACATGACGATGGTCCGGCAACCAAGCGTCAGTCGGGTTGGACAACGTAACCATTTCATATGATGGAAAATAATCTATATTCTCATCTTCGTCCGCCAGCTTTTGCGCAACGGTCCTAAGCGTCGATTTGGATAGTGTATTGGCCTGCGCGATGTCTTGACCAGAAAAGGAAACATTTAAGGGCACTGGACTAACTGTAACGATGATTTTTAGGTTTGGATTGAAATGCGTCCGCAAATAATCAATTAGATATTTAGCAGCTTCCAGATTTTCGGCATAATCAGTGATGCGACACTCGAACCGACTAAGATTGCCTGCGAGGACTTCGCTTGGTGTAAAATTAAGATAGGTGTTGGTTTTCAGATCATACCAAGTTTCGATCAAGCCTAGCGTGACGAT
>NZ_JPPQ01000069.1:2939787-2942107 GCF_000743655.1 Sphingobium sp. ba1 | reverse complement strand
GGCGGGATAATGATCCACCGCCCAGTTGGGAATCGCATAGGGTGGTGCCATGCCCGCCACGGCCAGCCTGGATGCCTTGTCCGCCGCCTGCGCCGCTGCCGCATGGGGCAGCGCGCCGTCGGATATGCGTGCCCAGGTCTGGATCATGGCGCAGGGGGCCGCAACCTTGGCCAGCCAGCCCTCAATCGCGCCATTACGGCCGATCTTCGCGGCCATCCGCGCTTGCGCGGGTGCACTGGGCCGGTCCTGCACCACATCCTCCAGCCGGGACCAAAGCAGTTGCACCGGGCGGCCCACATCGCGCGCGATCAAGGCGGCCTGCACGCCGACGTCCCAGTCCATCTTGCGCCCGAAGGAGCCGCCCGCATGCAGCGGATAGAGGGTGACGGCGGTTTCGGAGAAGCCCAGCGCAGCGGCAATGGCGGCACGCGCCAAGCCCGGTGCCTGCGTCGCCATCCAGACTTCCGCGCCATCCTGCCCGACCCGCGCCGTGGCACAGAGCGGTTCGAGCGCGAGGTGCAGCCCGGCTTCGACCCGATATTCGCTGGCCAATATCGTCGCGCCTTCGAACACCGGCAGCAGGTCGCCCTGCGCATAGAGGCGTCGGCCCGCGGAGCCGGAAAAGGCGGCTTCCAGCGCTGCGTCAATCGACGCGCTATCGACCGGCTTGCCGCGCAGGGTGAAGACTGGATCGGCAAGATCCAGCGCCTTGTTGGCCGCCCACCAGTTGGTCGCGACTGCGGCGACCCAGCGTTCGGTGCGGACCAGTTTGAGGAAGCCTGTGACATTGCTTGCCGATCGTTCGTCCAGCCCGGCGAGGACGGCGTCGCCGATCGGCCCTTGCCGGATCGAGGCATGGACCATGTCCGGCAGGCGGATGTCGGCGGCGAAATTATGGCTGCCATCGATCTTCGAGGGGGTGTCGAGCCGGGCGACATCCTGCCCCGCCAACCGCCCATCCTGTCCCTGGCGCAAGGGTAGGATGGTGGGGAGGTCGAATTGCGCCGCTTCCTCGACCAGCTCGCCGATCTTCAGCCGCCGCTCGCTGCCGTCGGAGACCAGTCCTTCTATGATATCGCAGCTTTCCCACGGCACCGACCAGCGCGCCGCTGCCGCCTTGCATAGCAGGATGCGCGCGGCCGCACCGGCATCGCGATAGGCGTCGTGGAACATCGGGACCGACGTGCCGCCGCCCGTCAGCATCAGGCCGCTGCGCGTTGCATATTGGCCGATCGCCCAATCGCCAGCATCGCCCAGCAAGCGCGTCCAGTCGCTCGCCAGCCATTCGCGGGCCAGCAACGTATTGGCGTAGAGCGGGCTGATCGGCGCGCTTTGGACCGCGACCGTGCGCCAATCCGCGCCCAGTTCGTCGGCCAATATCTGCGGCAGGACCGTCGTCACCCCCTGCCCCGTTTCGGTTTGCGGCACGATGACGATCACCTGCCCTGTCCGGTCGATCTTGAGGAAGGCGTTGACGATCGTTTCGCCGGAACCGGCATTGAGGTTGGGCTGATAACTACGCGGCCAAACGCCCCAGGCGATGAGCAACCCCGCTGCAGCCCCGCCGCCGACCAGCAGCGTGCGCCGGTCGATGCCCTTGCGGCTGTCCGATAGTGTGCGCGGGGGGCGGGCCATGGCCCGACTGATAGGGGCGCGATGGCCGGGTGGAAAGCGTTAATCGGCGCTGACCGGCACGATGCCCAGACGGGGTATTTCGATTGCCGGACAGCGGTCCATCACCACCTTGAGGCCCGCCGCTTCGGCGCGGGTAGCGGCGGCCTCGTCAACGACGCCAAGTTGCATCCAGACCGCCTTTGCGCCGGCGGCGATGGCGTCGTCCACGGCCTCTCCGGCGGCTTCGCTGCGCCGGAAAATATCCACCATGTCGATCGGTTCACCGATGTCGGACAGGCGGCCCCAGACAAATTCGCCATGGACATGTTCGCCCGCAATCTGCGGATTGACCGGCAGGACGCGATAGCCATGGTCCTGAAGGACAGCCATGACGCGATAGCTGGCCCGTTCCGGCCGATCGGAGATGCCGACCAGCGCGATGGTGCGGGTTTCGGTGAGCAGGGTGGCGATGTCCTGCGGGGCGGTCAGCGGCATGGAAATTCTCCTTATGCAGCTAGGACGAGCCAAGGACCGGGACGTTCCCGATGATGGAGACGGATCGCTTAACTTCGCACATTTCCCGCTGATTTCGACATATTCTTGCGCGTCTCTGATCCTATCGCAAAGTCACAGTGCGCGGACGTCCGATCATAGCCTGTCGCGCCGCTGTAGGACAGTCACACCGTGCGATCGAGCCACGCCGCCA
>NZ_JPPQ01000069.1:2938536-2939777 GCF_000743655.1 Sphingobium sp. ba1 | reverse complement strand
CCACGATCAACATATTGGCCGGGATGGTGAACAAGACATCAGGGTCGGTCAGCATCTGGGGCTTCGACATCGACGCCAATCCGCGCAATGCAAAGAACAGCATCGGCATCGTGCCGCAGGAAATCGTGTTCGATCCCTTCTTCACGCCGTTCGAAACGCTGGAGAATCAGGCGGGCTTCTATGGCGTGCCCAAGGACAAGCGCCGGTCGATGGAATTGCTGCGCGCCGTCCATCTGGAGGACAAGGCCACCGCCTATGCCCGCACGCTGTCGGGCGGCATGAAACGCCGCCTGCTGGTGGCCAAGGCGATGGTGCATAGCCCGCCGATCCTGGTGCTGGACGAACCGACCGCAGGCGTTGACGTGCAATTGCGCCAGCAATTGTGGGAATATGTGCGTGAACTCAACGCCCTGGGCGTGACGATCGTGCTGACGACCCATTATCTCGAAGAAGCCGAGCAACTGTGCGACCGCATCGGCATCATCAACCATGGCCAGCTGATCACCGACAAGCCCACCCGCGAATTGCTGGCGATGGCGCAGGAAAAGGTGGTGCAGGTGACGGTCGACCGCGACGTGACCATGGTGCCGGATGCCCCCTGCTTTGAAAAGATCGAACTGACGGGCGAGCGCACGCTGACCATCACCTACCTCAAGGACCGCGCCAATGCGGGCCAGGTACTGAGCGCCGTGCAGGCGAGCGGGCTGGCGATCGTCGACGTGGTGACCCGCGACCCGGATCTGGAAGATGTGTTCTTGAATTTGACGGCGGCGGCTGCGTGATTTTGAAGGAGTAGGATCGTGGGCTTTAGAATCTCATGGTTAGCTTTTGAGTCCGTCGAAAAAGCCGCTTTGCTGGAGGCTTTGGACTTCAAAGACACTGGCGAAGCTGATGAGGCGAATGAAAGCCCTTTTTCTGCCGTTCAATTGCGCAATGGCTGGAGCATAATCTGGTCTAACGACTTTGAGTGGGCAGCAACGCAGCCGATCAAATTATCGTTTCCTACCAAGCGCATAGTCAGTTGCCAGTTGCATGAGGGCTTGATGTATAGTGCCGTGCATGGTGCTGAGGATGGCATCGAGTTGTGGAGCGTCATCCATGACGCGCAACAATCGTTGCACGATCTTTCGGTTTCCGGTGACCCGCCGGAGGAATTTCCAGCCATCAAAGACGGACTGTTTGGCGAACAGGAAAAGGAAGATGCGGGAAGCGCGGAAGTTGATTTTGTTTTCGACATTCCC
>NZ_JPPQ01000069.1:2936034-2938526 GCF_000743655.1 Sphingobium sp. ba1 | reverse complement strand
CGGGCGCGATGGACCTGGCCGATCGAGGCGGCCGCGATCGGGCTGGCTTCGAAATGGGCAAAGCGCCGCCGCCAGTCCTGCCCCCATTGCGTTGCCAGCACCTTTTGCAATTGGGCAGGCGGCATATGATGGGCATTGTCGCGCAACTTGGCGAGGATCGCCGTCAGTTCCGGCGGCAGCATGTCGCCCGCGTCGAGCGAGATCATCTGTCCAAGCTTCATCGCCGCGCCGCGCAGGCGCGACAATTGTTCGGTCACGCGCTGCGCATTGCCGGGCGTGAGCAACAGGTCGCGCATTTGCGGTCGCTCCCCGCGCGCCAGCCGCCTTGCGCCCTCCGCCACCATGCCGGATGCTACGCCGCCCGCCATCTGACCGAAGGCGGCAAAGCGCGACAGTCGGGCCGAGGGCACTTTGCGATAGCGATCGCTCATCGTAGCCGCCTTTGCAGCGCCGGTCGCCAGCGCAGGAAGTAGGTGTAAAGCCGGTCGAGCAGCGCCAGAACGGGGCGATAGCGCGCGAGCAGGCCCAAGGGACGGAGCAGCGGAATGGCGCGCCACATGGCGGCGAAGGCCGCTGCGCCCTCCAGCATCCGGCCATCCTCGCAGGCGTGGAAGCGCGCCAGCAGGGCGGCACGGTCGATCGGGCAAGTAGCGCCGTCGCGCGCTACGTCGACAAAATGCAACCGGTCGCGCCGGTCCAATCGGCGCATCAGATCAATTTCGCGGCGGCATAAGGGACATGCGCCATCATACCACACCGTCACGCGAGCGTCACCAGTGGCGGCGCGATCACCGTGGGGGAGGGCTGTGTTCATGTGGTGCGCTTCCCATGCCCATGCCGTCGGCGCGACATGGTCTTTCGGGCACGCCCTGCCTTCAGAACTCGATCAGCGCGACCTTGGTCTTGAGGTTGGCGAGATAGGCTTCCCGCCCCAGATCCTTGCCGATGCCTGATTGCTTATAGCCGCCGGTGGGCAGGATGAAGTCGTTGCTGCGGCCATAGCGATTGACCCAGATGGTCCCAGCTTCAAGCGAACGGGTGGCGCGCAGGGCGCGCGCGACGTCCGTGGTATGTACACCAGCGGCGAGGCCATAGGCGTTGTCATTGGCCAGCGCATAGGCTTGATCATCGTCGGCAAAGGTCTGGACGGTCAGTACGGGGCCGAAAATCTCACCCTGCACCGCCTCGCTTTGCTGCGCAGCATATTGCAGCAAAGTGGGCTGGAAATAGCTGCCATCCTGCGGCGCGGCGGCGCGACCACCGCCGGTCAGGACGTGCGCGC
The DNA here is from genome assembly GCF_000743655.1 of Sphingobium sp. ba1. NCBI lineage: Bacteria > Pseudomonadati > Pseudomonadota > Alphaproteobacteria > Sphingomonadales > Sphingobiaceae > Sphingobium > Sphingobium sp. ba1. The sequence continues at coordinate 2,937,244 of NZ_JPPQ01000069.1, read as the reverse complement.
CAGCGGCCACGGCGCGCTGGACTATGCCATCGATCCGGTCGAGCTGCCCTTCCGAAATGATGGGGCCAAGCGTGCTGTCGCTGGCCCAGGTGGGGCCCATTTTGTGCGCAGCAAAAGACGTGATGATGCGATCGATGACTTGGTCTGCGACACTCTCCTGCACCAGCAGGCGGGAGCCAGCGACGCAGACCTGGCCCGCATTGAGCGTGATCGCCCGCGCGACGATCGCCGCCGCCTTGTCCAGCGCGGCGTCGGCGAAGATGATCTGCGGGCTTTTGCCGCCGAGTTCCAGCGTAACCGGCTTTGGCCCGGTCTGGGCGCAGGCGGTCATGATCGCCGCGCCGGTCGCGGTCGATCCGGTGAAGGTGACCTTAGCCACTTCGGGTCGGCGGACCAGCGGATCGCCGACCGATCGCCCATCGCCCTGCACGATGTTGAAGATGCCCGCAGGCAGGCCCGCTTCGATCGCCAGTTCGGCAAGGCGCACGATGCTGAACGGCGTCATTTCCGATGGTTTGAGGACGATGCTGTTGCCCGCTGCGATGGCGGGCGCGATTTTCCAGGCGGCCATGACCAGTGGCAGGTTCCACGGCGCGATAGCCGCGACGACGCCATAGGGTTCGTGGATAGTGAGGCCGAGCTTGTCGGGCGTGGTCGCCGCCACCTCGCCGCCGACCTTGTCCGCCCATTCGGCAAAGAAGCGGACGGTTTCGGCGGTATAGGTCACGTCCCAGGCGCGAATTTCGTGGATCATCCGGGTGGAGCCGAGCGCTTCGAGCGGGGCGAGCGTCTCCATGTCGGCCTCGATCAGGTCGGCCCAGCGACGCAGCACGCGCATCCGCCCGCGCGGGTCGGTCTGTGCCCAGCCGCTGCTCTTATAGGCGCGCTGCGCATCCTCGACTGCCTCGCCCAGTTGCGCTTCGTCCACGCTGTCGAGATCGGCATAGACCCGTCCATCAGAGGGCCGCCGTACCGGGATGGCGGGACCGCGCCCGATGACACGCCGCCCGCCGATGAAATTGCTGCCCTGCGGCAAGGCGATGAGATCGGGGTTGAAAATGTCCATGGCGCGGCTTTCCTCTCGGCAGGCTAGCGGACAGAATATGGATCGTGCGCGGCATGTGTTGCAGTTGCGCAGGAAAATCTGCGCGATAATCTTCCAAAATCGAGGCGAAGGCGGCAGCCAATGCTTGAACGCGGCATTTATGGT
>NZ_JPPQ01000069.1:2934359-2936024 GCF_000743655.1 Sphingobium sp. ba1 | reverse complement strand
CCAGATCGGCGTCGGTCACCGACGCACCCGCCGTGTCCGTGACATCGTCGCACAGGTCGATGCGCCGTGCGGTCTCGCGCACCTGCGGATCGGCGTCATGGCCCGTCACCCGCACGGTAGGCATGTTCGCCCGGATCGCGCGGGCGAGCGAGGAGCCGATCAGCCCCAGGCCGATGATGGTGACGCGAGCGAAAGGCAGCATCCTATCAGGCCGCTTCCGCCATGGCGCGCAGCTTTGCGGCGACGGCGCGGGTCTGCGCCTTCGTGCCGATGGTGATGCGCAGGCCGTTGGGCAGCCCCTGGCCGGGCAGCCAGCGGGTCGCATAGCCCTCGTCCCACAACCCCTTCATCGCCGCTTCGGCGGTCAGCTTGCCGTCGAACAGGATCAGCAGGAAATTGGTCTTGCTCGGCACCACGCGCAGGCCGTGGTTGGACAAGGCGCCGATTTCGCCCGCCAGCCATTCGCGCCAACGCGCATTATGCGTCCGGCTCGATTCGACCCAGGCGCTGTCGTTGATCGCGGCGATGGCGGCGGCCTGTCCCGCCGTCGTCACATTGAACGGCGCGCGGATGCGGTGGAGAATTTCGATGATCGCCGGGCAGGCATAGCCCCAGCCGATGCGCTCGGCGGCCAGACCATAGATTTTCGAGAAGGTGCGCGTGACCAATATGTTGGTGGCATTCTTCGCCAGGTCCAGGCCGCCATCATCCTCGCCCGCATCGAGATATTCGGCATAGGCCTGGTCCAGCACCAGCAATATGTCGGGGCGCAGACCCGCATGCAGCCGGGCAATCTCCTCGCGGCCGGTCATCGTGCCGGTGGGGTTATTGGGGTTGGCGAGGAACACGACCTTGGTCTTGTCGGTCACCGCAGCCAGCAGCGCGTCCACGTCGGTCGCATAGTCCTTGTCGGGCGCGATCACCGGCGTCGCGCCGACCCGGCGGGCCGCGATGTCATAGACCGCAAAACCATAGCGCACATAGAGGATTTCATCGCCCGGCCCGGCATAGGCGGAGGCGGCAATATGCAGCAGTTCGTCCGACCCCGTGCCATAGATGATCTGCGCCGGGTCCAACCCATGCACCGCGCCGATCGCCTCGCGCAACCGGGTCGCGGCGGGATCGGGATAGCTGGCAAGATCGGCGGTCGCCGCAACCAGCGCGGCCCGCGCGGCGGCGCCAGTGCCCAGCGGATTTTCATTGGCCGACAGCTTGATCAGCGGGCGGCCATCGTCGGCGGCGGATTTACCGGGGATATAGGGCGAAATGCCCAGGATCCAGTCCTTGGGAGCGGGATATGTCATGCCCGCGCTTTAACGCCTTCCGCGCCAAAGGCAAAGCGGCAGACCGCTTGGGGGTTTTGGGGTGTTCAGGGTCACAGGGTGAAATTCACACCGTTGCAGGGTGCATTTTTGGGGTGGATTGGTCCGAATTGTACCGGGGAAGCCATGGCAACGTCCCGGCGACGCGACAGCGACGCGACAGTGATGCGCCATGCATGCGACATCGACGCGACGGGGGTCGGTAGAGGGCGGTGTGGAAAGGGCAGAGGACTGGCGCATCGCAGAGGATAGACCAGAGAAAATCCTACATTGAAAGGGGGGACAAGGCGGCGGCGACTGGCCTTAGGGGTGTGGTGTCGAGGCGGGCAGTCTGCCTTTTTCG
>NZ_JPPQ01000069.1:2931203-2934349 GCF_000743655.1 Sphingobium sp. ba1 | reverse complement strand
GCGATGACCCGCCGCGCCCTGACGATGTCCAGAACCGATCTCGATCGCCGCATAGCGGAGGAGCGCATGCACGAGCTGCAACCCCATGGTCAGCCGCCCGAATGGCTGTGGCACTTGGGTACAGAACAACCACGGGTCTGGACGATGACGCTGGACGGCACCCTGTCCGCCTCCTGGCAATGGCTCGACACCCTCGACTGGCGCGATGTCGCGGCCATCCGCATGGAATATGCCCATGGCCAGGTCATCGACCCCGCCGCCCTCGAATCGGCGGACGACCTATGGTGAGCGCCGAACTGACCGCCCGCCGATCGGGCGACAACCGCCATCCCTGGGACTGGTATGTGGAGGAACAATGGGTGACGCATGCCCTGTGCGACATCCTCGCCATGGACCCGGACGTCACCTATCTCGATCCATTCGCGGGCCTGTGCCACATTCCTGACGCCCTGGCCGACCGTGGCCTGACCGCCTTCGGCACCGACCTGTTCGAACGGGGCAACAGCCCGCGCTTCCTCGGCCGCCACGACTTCCTCGGTGATCAGATCCACATGCTCGAAGCGATGCGCGGCCTGTCGGTCATGATGAACCCGCCCTTCTCTTTTCAGGATGGCCGCATGGTTCGGGGCCTGGCTGAAAAATGCATCCGCCGCGCCTTGTCGATCGCGACGCATAAGGTCTGTGCCCTAGTCCCGATCAAGTGGCTGGCCAGCGCAGGCCGCTTCCGTCTCTTTGCCGAACATATGCCCAGCGGAATCTATATTTTGAGCGAACGCCCCTCCATGCCCCCCGGCGATCAAATCGCCGCCATGGGCACGGCCGCCTTCGCCCATGGCAAGGTCGATTATGTCTGGATCGTCTGGGACAAGCAGCGCGCGCCGCAGGATTTCGCCCCGACCTACTGGATACCCCCGCGCGCCAAACCGGCCCGCGCACCCCGCATACAGAGTACTCCTCGTGGCTAGAAAGGACAGCTCATGGGCAAGCACCAGACATTGGACCCCGCGCTCGCGCAGATTGTTGAGGCTCTCGCCGACCTCATGGTCGATCGCGACTTCGCAAACGCGCGCGCAGGCCTGATCGATGCGAACGATCCTCTACGCCCGCTACTCCAGCGACCTGCAGAACGCCCAATCCACCGCTGATCAGCTCGCCACTCTGCGCGAACGCGCGGAAAAGGATGGGTGGGAAGTCGTCGCGACCTTCTCCGACGATGAAATCAGCGGCCGGGCGGGCATCGGCGAAATGCAACGTCCCGGCCTCAACGCCATGCTGGCGCGCGTCGAACGCGGCGACATTGACCAGGTGCTGGCCGAAGCGACCGATCGCATCGCCCGCCACGGCGGCGACGCGCACGCCGTTCGGGAACATCTCGAATATCACGGCGCGCGCCTCTTCACCCTGGCCGATGGCGTCGTCGATGAAATCACCGGCGCAATCAAAGGGCTCATGGATGCCCGCTACTTGAAGGATCTGGCCGATCGTGTTCGTCGCGGCCAGCGTGGGCAGCACGGGCGCGGCTTCAATGCCGGGGGACGCGCCTACGGCTACCGCGTGGTGAAGCCGATCGGGGCCGATGGAGAGATTATTCGCGGCATCCTCGAAATCGACGAGGAACAGGCTGAAATCGTGCGCCGCATCTATGCCGAATCACTGGCCGGCGTCTCGGCCTATGCCATCGTCAAACGCCTCAATGCCGAAGGCATCCCTTCGCCCAGGGGCGGCCCATGGCGTGTCAGCACGCTCCATGGCGACCGCGTCCGCGCCAACGGTATCCTGCGCAACCACCTCTATCGCGGCGTGATGATCTATAATCGCACGCACCGTGTCTATCATCACAAGACCCGGCGGCGCGTGGTGCGATCAAACCCACCCGGCGAATGGCGCTATGTCGACGTGCCCCACCTGCGCATCATCGATGACGCATCCTGGGAAGCGATCGAGCGCAAATATACGACCTTCGATGGCGTCACTGCCGACAAGCAACGCCGCCCCAAACGGCTGCTCTCGGGCCTCGGCAAATGCGGCCTGTGCGGCGCGAACTGGATCGTCCTGGGCGTCAACCGCTGGGGCTGCTCCAACGTCAAGTCGCGCGGCGACTGCACCAACACCCGCACCATCTCGACCAACGAATATGAACGGCGCGTCCTGGGCCAGTTGCAGGCGATCATGCTCGACACCCAGGCCGTCGAACATTTCATTCAACGCTACAATGCGGGCATGGCGCGCAAGCTGGCGGAGGCGGAAACATCCTGCGCCCCGCTCCAGCGCAAGATCGAAGAATGCAAGGCCCGCGCAAACCGCCTGGTCGACGCCATCGCCGACGGCGCAGGAGAATTTCAGGAGGTAAAGGACCGCCTGCGCTCGACTCGCGAAGAACTGGCCACGCTCCAGGACAAGCTCGACGCCCTGTCCACAGGCAGCACCCTCACCCCATCCCCGGATCTCGGCTCCCGCTACCGCGCCTATGTGATGACCCTCGATGCCGCCCTGGCATCCGACGGCCCCGCCCGCGCCCAGGCGATAGCCGCCATCCGCTCCCTGATCGACGCCCTCGTCCTGATCCCCAAGGATCAAGGCCGAGGCGTAGATATCCGCCTAGAAGGCCGCATGGCCGAAATCATAAACCTAGCAAACCGCGTCCCAGACACCTGTTAAAGTCCAAGCCACTCATCCGGCACCATTGTCCGCCCGATCAGACTCAAAACAAAAATGGGGACCGGCATTGCTGCCGATCCCCACGTCCGTCGGGTCAAGCGATCCGCGTCCCTGGCGGGATGCGATCATCGGCCCGGCGTTTGCGATCCGACCGCCTTCCCAAAGAAAGACTGCCGCATCGGGTGCTTCGGGGTGAGCCAAGGGCTGCTTTCCCGTCGCTGGTCGTACCTGTTCCGATGCCCGACGTTCACTTTCGCGCGTACCCGGCAGCGGCCCTGACGACCGACCCGGCTATTGGCTGCGCCCTTGCGGGCTTGCCCTATCGCCGGACCATCAGTCACATAGACAAAATACTGATAAATCAGCATTTTCTGAAATGGATCGCGCCATTTCCCTATGTTCCGATAGAGAGATGGTCTCACCTCGTCCGAGTCGTTCCAAGCGAAATCGGACAGAATCATGACGGTGCCACACGCAAATCTGTGGAT
>NZ_JPPQ01000069.1:2928406-2931193 GCF_000743655.1 Sphingobium sp. ba1 | reverse complement strand
TGTTCGTGGCGCGCGATGCGCTCGGCCAATGGCGCGTGATGCCGGGTGCTTTCGCGCGCCTCGCGGGCCATGGCGACATCCGCGCCGCGCTCATGGGGCGGGGCGACATGTCCGCCGACATGTGCGTCATCGACAGCCAGCCCGTGCCGCCCGACACGCTGCTGGGATCGGGCGGCGCGCCCGCGATCCGGCGGGTGGGCGGGATGCTGCCGGCTAAGGCGGCGGACAATCTCTTCTGGCTGGGCCGCTATATCGAGCGCACCGAAATGACGCTGCGGCTGATCCGCGCGATCGTTGGCGGATCGATCGAGGCGGACATCGGCCCCTCGCTTGCCTCACCCACCATGGCGCGGCTGGTCGGGCAACTGGCTTTGTGGGGCGCGATCCCCGGCAGTCGCGGCGCGGTCGGTCCGCTTTGCGCCATCGCGCTGGGCGACGCCAACCAGAGCGGCAGCGTGCGGACGCTGATGGGGCGGGTCGCCAATATCGGCGAAGGGCTGCGCGACCGGCTGGCCAGCGACGTGTGGCGGCTGGTGCGCTTGCCACTGCCCCGCTTCGACGGCGCGGTGACCGAGACGCTGCTCGACGCCACCTCGCGCATGATCGAGCGGATTTCCGCGCTGTCGGGCCTGGCGGCGGAGAATATGGCGCGCACCGAAGCCTGGCGCTTCCATGATATGGGCCGCCGGATGGAGCGCGCGATCAATGGCTGTCACCTCGTCACCCTGTTCGGCAGCGACGGGGCCAGCGCCGACGACCTGACCGTGCTGCTCGACCTGCAGGACAGCCAGATCAGCTATCGCACCCGCTATCTGACCGGCCCGGCGCTGCCGCCGGTGCGCGATCTCGTCGCGCTGGAGCCGCATAATCCGCGCGCCATCGTCTATCAGGCGGCACGACTGGCAGAGCATATCGCCGCGCTGCCCACGTTGCGCGCCGACGGCATGCCCGAAGAACCGCTGCGCCGCGCCGATGCGCTGGTGGCGCGGCTCGCGCCGCTGACCGGCGACATGCTGACCATGGCCGATATCGCCGATGTCGAAAACCGGCTGCTCGGCCTCTCCGACGCGATCGGCCAGCGCTATTTCCTGCAAGTGCGCAAGACCGAGACGATGGACCTGCTGTCATGATCTACCATGTCCGGCACCGCACCATCCTGCGCTATGCCAGCCCGATGCGGCTGGCCCGCTTCAACCTGCGGCTGCGGCCCGCGCCGTGGCCGGGACAATGGACGTCCGACTATGCGCTGGAGGTCGATCCGCTGCCGTCGGCGATCGATTCGCGCCCCGGTGCCTGGCCGGTCCATGTCGCCCGGCTGGTGATCGAAAGCCCGATCCGCCAGCTCACCATCGAAAGCCGCTTCCGCATCGGCGTGCAGGGCGGCGCGATCGTGCCGCAAGCGGATGATCCCACCATCGGCGCAGTGGCACAGGCGGCGCTGGCCGAACGCGACATGGGACCAGCGGCACCCGCCCATTATCTCTATGCCTCGGTGCGCGCGCCGCTGTTGGCTGACATCGGTGCCTGGGTCGGCGATGGCCTGTCGCCTGACCGGCCGATCGTCGCCGCCGCGCTCGACCTAGCGCAGCGCATCCGCGCCGAATTTCGCTATGAACCAGGCAGCACCGACGCAGCCACCCCGGTCGCCGACGCCTTTGCCGCGCGCCATGGCGTGTGCCAGGATTTCGCCCATGTCATGGTGGTGGCGCTGCGCCTCGCCGGGCTGCCCGCCGCCTATGTCAGCGGCTATCTGCGCACCTACCCGCCGCCCGGCAAGCCGCGCCTGATCGGGGCGGACGCGATGCACGCCTGGGTCATGCTATGGTGCGGGCGGACGCGGGGCTGGATCGGCTTTGATCCCACCAATGGCGTCATCACCGGCGACGGCCATCTCTTCGTCGCCATGGGCCGCGACTATGCCGACGTCGCGCCGATGGACGGGCTGTTCGTCGGCGGCGGCGGGCAAAGCCTGCAACTGATGGTCGATGTCGTGCCGGAGGAGGAGATGGCGGGAGGGGCGTAGCCCTCACTTAATCGCCCACAGCCCCGAACAACAACGGCATCCCCGTCCTCGGCCGAATGGTCAGGCGGCTGATCGGTTCGGGCTTGAACCCCGGCGGCACGCTCAGGGCAAAGCGCCGCACGACCGCCGCGATCACCGTCATCACCTCCTGCTGGGCAAAGCCCGCCCCGACGCACACGCGCGGCCCCCGGCCGAACGGGAACCAGGCCTGCTTCACCATGTCGGCATTGGCGGGATCATCGAAGCGATCGGGGTCGAAGGCATGGGGGCAGGCCCAATTATCCTTGTTGCGCTGGGTCAGCCACGGCGCGACCACCAGCATTGATCCAGTCTCCAGATGCTTGTCGCGCATATCCATGGGACAAGTGACTTCGCGCGGTAGGAAGGAGACGGGCGGATAGAGGCGCAGCGTCTCGCGGAAGATATTGCGCAACTGCCCCATTTCCTTGAGCATAGGCGCGGTCAGCGGCGCGTCGCCCGCCACAGCCGCTATTTCCGCCCGCACCCGATCCTGAATATGCCGACATTCGGCGAGCATATAGAGCGCCCAGGTCATGGTGCTGGCCGATGTCTCATGCCCCGCGAGGAAGATAGTCGACACCTGCTCCATCACCTGATTGCAGGTGAAGGATTCCCCGGTTTCGGGATGTTTCGCCTCGATCAGCGACTGGAGAATGTCGCGATGCGGCGCTTGCCCGCGCGCATGCCAGCCCTCATAGCGCGCCTCCACGATCGGGCGGAACACATCATGAATGGCGCGCGCC
>NZ_JPPQ01000069.1:2926918-2928396 GCF_000743655.1 Sphingobium sp. ba1 | reverse complement strand
GATGCGTGCGCCGCTGGTCCAGGTCGCCCGCCACCGCGCCTTGACCAGCGCCACGCCGATGAAGGCGACGACCGCAAGGCCAGCGAAGATCAGGAACCCGGCCGAAAAGCTGCCGGTCAATTGCTTGGCAAAGCCGAGCGAACTGGCAAGGTAGAAGCCGCCAATCCCGCCTGCCATGCCGACAAGGCCGGTCATCACGCCGATTTCCGCCTGGAACCGCTGCGGCACCAACTGGAAAACCGATCCATTGCCCGTGCCCAGCGCCAGCATGGCGAGGACGAAGAGGCCAAGCGCCGTCACCAGCGTCGTGGCAAAGGCGACGCCTGCCAGCGCGATCGCGGCAATCAGATAAACGATCATCAGCGTTCTTACGCCGCCAATCTTGTCAGCCAGCGCCCCACCGATCGGGCGAACCAGCGACCCGGCGAACACGCAGCCTGCGGTGCAATAGCCCGCCATCACCGGCGTCAGGCCGAATTGGTCGGTAAAGTAGATCGGCAGGCTGGCGGCGAGGCCAACGAAACCGCCGAACGTCACCGCATAAAAGGCCATCAGCAACCAGGCATCGGCCTGTTTCAGCGGCTGGAAATAGTCGATCATCTTCTTGGGCGGCGGCGCGTTGGGCGCGTCCTTCGCCATGATCATATAGATGACGAACACGATGGTCAGCGGGATGCAGGCGAGGCCCAGCACCGCGTTCCAGCCGAATAATTTGGCTAGCCCCGGCGCGAACAATGCCGCCAGCACGGTGCCCGAATTGCCCATGCCCGCCAGGCCCATCGCCTTGCCCTGATGCTCAGGCGGATACCAGCGGCTCGCCAGCGGCAACGCGATCGCGAAGCTCGCGCCCGCAAAGCCCAGCACGACCCCCAGCGCCAGCGTGCCTTCAAAGCTGCTGACCCCCATCAGCCAGGCCACAAACAACCCGGCAATCACGATCAACTGGCTGATCGCGCCCGACATTTTCGGCCCGATCCGGTCGACCAGCAGGCCGTTCACGACGCGGAGCAGCGCGCCCATCAATGTCGGCGTGGCGACCATTAGGCCTTTTTCGGCCGGGGTCAGCGCCAATGTCTGTGCGATCATCGGCGCAAGCGGGCCGAGCAGCACCCACACCATGAAGGCGAGGTCGAAATAGAGAAAGGCGGCAACAAGGGTCGGCGTGTGGCCGGCCTTCCAGAAGCTGATCGCGGCGGCGGGCTGTTCACCCTCCTTGTCGCGATCCCAATAAGCGGTAGCCATGATACGTCCCCCAATAAACGGAAATGGACACGAAAAAAGCCGCAGGCCGGACGCACGCACGAAGGGCGTAGTCCGGTCAGCGGCTTTGCTGCGATGTGGATGGGGATGGCGGTCCCGTCCTTGGGAGAGCGCATCCAGATATAGGCGCGCTTCATCGCGCGACGCCTATGTTATCTCCCGATTCGCATCATGTTGCAAGGCACAATTTTGCGCCTGCTTTCAACGTAGCGGCGTAA
>NZ_JPPQ01000069.1:2926093-2926908 GCF_000743655.1 Sphingobium sp. ba1 | reverse complement strand
AGGTGCCAAACTCTGCCTAATTTTCGTCACCCCCGCAGCTGTGGGGGTGACGTTTTTTTTTGGGGGCAGCGGCACATGAGCGACGGCATTTTCATCGGGCTGGGCGCGCCGGACAAGGATGGCGGCGTGCGCCAGTTGCTCAACCTGCGCCGCGCCAATCGCCATGGGCTGATCGCGGGGGCGACCGGCACGGGCAAGACGGTGACGTTGCAGGGGATTGCCGAGAGTTTTTCGGCGCTGGGCGTCCCGGTGTTCCTGTCCGATGTGAAAGGCGACCTGTCGGGCATTGCCATGGCGGGTTCGCCGACGTTCAAAAATGCCGACAAGCTGGTGGCGCGGGCGGCCGAGATCGGGCTGACCGACTATAGTTATAGCGACAATCCGGCGATCTTCTGGGATCTCTATGGGGAACAGGGTCATCCCGTTCGCACTACCGTCAGCGAGATGGGGCCGTTGCTGCTGGCGCAACTGATGGGGCTCAATGAAACGCAGGAAGGCGTGCTGACGATCGCTTTCCGCTATGCCGACGAGGAAGGGCTGCTGCTGCTCGACCTTGGCGATTTGCAGGCGATGCTGGCCTATTGCGCGGAGAATGCCGGGACGCTGTCGGCGCGCTATGGCAATGTGACCAAGGCGAGCGTCGGCGCGATCCAGCGGCAATTGCTGCAGCTCGAAGCCCAGGGCGGCGACCATTTCTTTGGCGAGCCTGCGCTCGACATCAACGACATGCTGCGGGTGGATGAGCAGGGGCGCGGCTATATCAACATATTGGCCGCCGATCGGCTGATGCAGAGCCCGAAACTCTATGCGACCTT
>NZ_JPPQ01000069.1:2925609-2926083 GCF_000743655.1 Sphingobium sp. ba1 | reverse complement strand
GGTGTCAGGCGTATAGCCCGCCTCCAGCGCGGCCATATAGACGAAGATCTTCCACGCCGATCCCGGCTGCCGCGTCGCTGTGGTCGCGCGGTTATAGTTGGACGTGACATAATCAAGGCCGCCGACCAGCGCCCGCACCGCGCCATCGCGGTCCAGGCTGACCAGCGCGCCCTGCGTACCCGACGGCACATTGGCCTTAACCGCCGCCGTCGCCGCATTTTGCATGCTGAGGTCGATGGTGGTGTAGACTTCCAGCGGTTCGTTGGACTCGTCGATCAGCACATCGAGTTGCGGCAACGCCCAGTCGGTGAAATAGCGCACGCTGTTCTGCGGCGGTTCGGGCGCGAGCGCGACATTGGCAATGTCGGCCGCCGCCTTGTCCGCCGCGCTGATGACGCCATTCTGCACCATCAGGTCCAGCACCACGCCAGCCCGGCCGATGGCAGCTTCGGCGTCGGCGGTGGGGGAATAGCT
>NZ_JPPQ01000069.1:2925141-2925599 GCF_000743655.1 Sphingobium sp. ba1 | reverse complement strand
GGCAGGCTGATTGCAAAGCAACTCCCCTTGCCGGGCCAGGACCGCACCGCCACTGTCCCGCCGATCAAAGCGGCCGATCGCTCCACGATCGCCAGCCCCAGCCCGATGCCGCTTTCGCTCCCCTGACCCAGCCGCTCGAACTCACGAAAGATCAGCGCCAGCTTGTCGGGCGCAATGCCGATCCCGCTATCCCATATCTCGATGCGCACCGCCGCACCCCGCCGTCGCACGGCAACGAGGATGCGGCCCTGGTCGGTATAGCGGATGGCGTTGGACAGGAAATTCTGGACGATCGACCGCAACAGGCTGCGATCCGTCTCGACCCAACCGTCGCCTGGCCCAACCCGCAGCACGAGTCCCTTTTCCGCCGCCAAGGGCTGAAAATTCTCGGCCAGGTCGACCAGCATCGGCCGCACGGCAAAGCGGGTCGGTTGCGGCTTCACTCCGCCCGCGTCCAG
>NZ_JPPQ01000069.1:2908838-2925082 GCF_000743655.1 Sphingobium sp. ba1 | reverse complement strand
GGGCCAGATCGTCATCGGCTCAGGCTTCGCCGCGCGTTTCGATCAAACTGGCGGAAATCGCTTCCGACGGGGATTTGCCGCCCCACAATACGAACTGGAACACGGGATAGAAGCGTTCGCATTCGTCGATCGCCGTTTCGACCAGCAGTTGCGCCTGGTCGAGCGTCAGCGTGCCGCCTGCGCCCAGCAGCGCCCCATGACGGAACAGAATGATGCCGCTGGAGGACCAAAGTTCAAAATGACCGAGCCAAAGCTGTTCGTTGATCAGCCCCAGCGTTTCGTAAATGACGCTGCGCTTCTCATCGGTGACGCGGATGTCGGGCATGGCCAATAGCTGCAACACCTGGTCTTCATCGCGCCAAATGCCGCGCAATTCATATTGCGCCCAAGACCCTTGCGTGTTGGCGACGATCTCATCCTCGCCAACCTGCTCGTAGCTCCAGCCATGCGCCTCGTAAAAGGCCGCCAGCATATCGATCGGAGCGGCCTCCTGACCGCCATGTTCAAACTCGTCACTATCCATCATCGCCGCGCCTTATCACCGGATAAGGCGAAAGGACAGACAGGATCAGAGTGCGTCGCTTCCCTTTGGCTTGCTCGCCTTGACCGTCTTGGTGACGGGTTCGGACGTCCGCCCCTCCAGCGCGTCGAGGCGGGCCTTGAGCAATTCAACCTCTTCCCGCGCGGCGGCAGCCATGGCTTTCACCGCATCAAATTCCTCGCGCGACACGAACTCCATGCCGCCAATCCATTCCTTGGCCTTTTCACGGGCATTGGCCTCGAACTCGCGGCTCATGCCCGCAACAGTACCGGCGGCACCGTTCACCAGCTTGGCCAGATCATCGAAAAAGCGGCTTTCGCTCTGCATTGCTCTTGTCCTTTGCGGCGACGCGATGAAACCCGCGCCAAAAATCATATCTGGGTGCTAAGCGCCGGTGCAACAAGGGTCTCAGCATCGGGATTGAGCCGTCCGATCTCATAATTGAGGAAGGAAGCAAAAGCGAGCCACGCCAGATAGGGGAGCAGCAGCAAACCGGCGACACGGCGTATCCGGGTAAACAGCCATATGGTTATCGCGACAACGACGATCAGCGCCAATATCAACATCAGCGCGCTGCCGACCTGATGCGCGCGAAAGAATAAAGGCGACCAAGCAAGGTTCATGAGCAGCTGCACCAGGAACAGGACAATGGCTGGCCCCCGCCCCTTCGCGCCGCGCGCATGCAGAACGATGGCCAGCGCAAGACCCATCAATATGTAGAGAATGGTCCAGGCGACACCGAACAGCCAGCCGGGCGGCATCAATGCGGGCTTTTCCAACGCATCGAACCAACGATTGCCATAGCCGCTATTGGCCAGCCGTCCCGACAGGAAGCCTAACAGTACAATGGCCGGAACGGTAAGCAGGGACCAACGCAGATAAGCGAGGCGCAACTGGCCGGGGGACGCGATCTCGTTCATCGGCAACGCTTCTCCATAACCCTCATTCCGCCGGTTCAGGCGCGTCCTTCAGCGCCGAATCCAGCTTTCGGCCGACGGTTTGCGGGGAAACCGTGCGCTTGGCAACGCGCGAATAGAAGATGGGGATGAGGAATAATGTGATCAGTGTCGCCAAGCTGACGCCCGATACGATGACCACACCGATCGACTGGCGCGCCGCCGCTCCCGCCCCGCCGCGGATGACCAGCGGCACTGCGCCGATGACCGTCGCGATCGAGGTCATGAGGATGGGACGCAGGCGGCGGGTCGCGGCCTCGCGAATGGCCTGCCCCACCTCCATGCCTTCGTCGCGCAACTGGTTGGCGAACTCGACGATCAGAATGCCGTTCTTGGCTGCCAGCCCCACGAGCATGACGATACCGATCTGGCTGTAGAGATTGATCGTGCCCCCAGTGATGATCAGCCCAATCACGCCGCCCGCCACGGCGAGCGGCACTGTGGCGATGATGACACCGGGATGGATGAAGCTCTCAAATTGCGCGGCGAGTAGCAGAAAGACGACGAGGATGGTGAGGCCGAAAATCAACCAGATCGATCCGCCGGTTTCCCGCAACGACTGGCTTTCGCCGCGATAGCCGATGGCCAGCACTTCGGGCGCTTGCCGTGCTTCATTCTCCAGAAATGTGAGCGCGTCCCCAAGCGAGGTTCCCGGTGCAAGGGCCGCGGTCAAAGTGATCGCGCGGAGCTTGTTGAACCGGTTAAGCTGACGTGGCCCTGCGACTTCACGCACGGTCACGACGGACGACAGTGGCACCAGCGCCCCGGTGCGGGTGCGGACATTGATCCGTTCCAGATCGGCGAGGGTTTGCCGCCCTTCGTCTTCGGCTTGCACGATGACACGATATTCCTCGCCCCGATCGACATAGGTAGTCACGCGGCGGGAGCCGAGCAGGCTTTGCAGCGCTTGGCTGACATCGTTAACCGACACGCCCAGATCGCCGGCGCGCTGCTGATCGACGTCGATCCGCATTTGCGGTTTGGTTTCCTTATAGTCGCTGTCGAGGTTGATCAAACCCGGATAGTTGGCGGCGGCCGCGGTGATGCGATCGCGTGCCGCGACCAGGCCTTCGTAGGTAGAGCCTGCAAGCACGATATTGACCGGCAGGCCGCGCCCGCGTCCCAAGCCAGAGCGCGGTGCGGCATTGCCGCGCACGCCTGGCTGGTTGGCGATGACATTGTTGATGATGGTCGCGACTTCCGCCGTTGTGATCGTGCGATCCTCCCAAGGTCGGAGGAAGGCGATGACATTGCCGCCGTTGAAGTCGTCGGTCGTACCAAAGCCGCTTGGCGTGCGGATAATCAGATTTTGAAGCGTGCCATCCTTGCGCAACGGCGAGAGTTCATCCTCGATCTTGCGCATATAGGTCAGCATCCGGGCATAGCCGGTGCCTTCGGGCGCGCTGATCTGGCTGTCGACGACACCTGTATCTTCGGCCGGTGCCAATTCGTTGGGCAACAGGGTGAACAAACCGCCTGCGATGGCGAGGAAAAGGCCGACCCCGATGAGTGGGATCAGGGGCTTGTTGAGCACCCGATCCAGCCACTTGCGATAGCCGCCTTCGATCCTCTGAAACCGTGCATCGACCCAGCGCGCCAAACGCCCGCGCTCCGCATTGTTGAGCAATTTGGAGCAGAGCATGGGTGCAAGGCTGAGGGAAATGAAGCCCGAAAAAGCAATGGCCGCGACCATCGCGATAGCCAGTTCACGGAACAGCAACCCCGTCTGTCCGGCGAGGAACATCACCGGCACGAACACCGCACACACGACCAAAGTGGTCGAGATGATGGCGAAACCCACCTGCCGCGTACCAAGATAGGACGCAAGAAGCGGGTCTTCGCCCTGTTCGATGCGGTGATAGACATTCTCAAGCACGACGATGGCGTCATCCACGACGAGGCCAATGGCCAACACGAACGCCAGCAATGTCAGCAGGTTGATCGACAGGCCCGCCAACCACATGACAGCACAGGTCGCCAACAGACAGATCGGCACGGTAATGGCCGGGATGATGGTAGCGCGCACCGAGCCCAGAAACAGGAAGATG
Source organism: Sphingobium sp. ba1 (assembly GCF_000743655.1). NCBI lineage: Bacteria > Pseudomonadati > Pseudomonadota > Alphaproteobacteria > Sphingomonadales > Sphingobiaceae > Sphingobium > Sphingobium sp. ba1. The sequence goes on along the minus strand of NZ_JPPQ01000069.1, from coordinate 2,921,537 downwards.
ACGAGAATGACGAGCAGCGCCGCCTCGATCAGCGTGTCGTAGACGTTGGCAATGGCACGGCTGATGAAGAGGGACTCGTCGGACCCGACGGCAACGCGCATGCCTTCGGGCAGGGTTGGTCGCAATTCCTCTGCCAAAGCCTTCGCCTTGTCGGCGACGTCCAGCGTATTGGCACCCGACTGGCGCACGATGCCCAATCCCACGGCCGTCCCGGCGTTGGATCGGAAGCTGTTATAGGGATTTTCCGCCGCCTCCTCGATCCGCGCGACGTCGCCCAGCTTGACCTGGTATCCGTCGGCACCACGGCCGACGACCAAGCTGGCGAACTGCGCGGTCGTAGCAAACGCCCGTTCGACGCGCAGCGTCTGATTCTGATCCTTCGATTCAAAGCGACCGGCGGGTAATTCGACATTCTGCGCACGCAGGGCGTTTTCCACGTCGGCTGGCGTCAGACCAAAGGCAGCCAGCCGCTCGGCATTCATCCACACACGGGTCGAAGGCCGCGCCTCGCCACCAATGGTAACCCGCGCCACGCCATCGATGGCAGAGAAGCGGTCCGCAACGTTGCGGTCGATATAGTCGCTGAGTTGAATCGAGGTCCAACCGGGGCGGGAGAAGGCCAGAAACAGGATCGGCCGCGCATCCGCATCGACCTTGCGAATTTCAGGAGCCAACGCGTCTTCGGGCAAGTCCTCCACCACGGAACCGACACGGTCGCGCACATCATTAGCCGCCGTGTCGATATCGCGTGACGGATCGAACTCGATGCTGATGTCGGACGTGCCGTCCTGCGACCGGGAGGTGATCGTCCTGATGCCCTGCACACCCGCGACCGCATCCTCGATCAACTGGGTGATACGGGTTTCGACGACCGACGCGGCGGCGCCGGTATATCCTGTTTCCACCGAGACGATCGGCGGGTCCGTATCGGGATATTCCCGCACCGACAGGCTCAAATAGCCAACCACGCCGACGATGCAGAGCAAGATGGCGATAACAGCCGCGAAGACCGGGCGGCGGACGGAGAGATCGGACAGTTGCATGACTGCTCTAGCCCGCAGGCTTGCGCGAAGGCGCTGGCTTGTCACCCGCCAGGCGCACCGTCGCGCCATCGCTCAGTTTCACCACACCCTCGGTCACGACCTGCTGCCCCGCCTTCAGGCCGCCCAATATCTCGACCTGTCCATCCTGGCGAATGCCGGTATCGACCTTGACCCGCTTCACCTTGCGACCTTCGAGCAGGAACACGAACCGGTCTTCGCCATCACCGACGATCGCCAGTTCGGGCAAGGCCAGTGACTGGCGCTGGCGCGATGCGACGCTGACGGTCAGCAACATGCCGGGTTTCAGCGTCCGGTCAGGGTTTGGCAAGATCGCCCGGACCCGCACTGCCCGCGTGGCGGGGTCGATCACCGGATCGATCGTCGCGATCGTGCCAGTATAGGGCCGGTCGGGCCAGGCGGCGGAGATCGCCTTGATCGACTGACCGGCCTGGATCGACGATAGCCGTGTCTCCGGGATGGTGAAGTCAAGCTTGATGCGTGACACGTCGCTGACCGTCGCGATGGCGGTGCCAGCGGACACGATCGCACCGGGCGAGACAATCCGCAAACTGGCCCATCCCGCAAAGGGCGCCCGGATCACTCGGTCACCGATAGACGCGCGCGCCTGATCAGCACTGGCGCGCGCTGCGTTGGCCAGCGCGAGTTGCTGATCGAGCGACGAAGCCGTAGCAAAGCCGCGCGTCTTGAGTGACTGGACCCGCTCCAATTGCTGGCGGGCCTGCAAGGCCTGCGCCTCGGCGGCCGCAAGCTCGGCCTTTTCCTGCCCAACGGCGAGCGTCGCGATCACCTGACCCTTTTTGACATAAGCACCATCAGCGAAATTGATCGATGTGATCCGCTCCGTCACCGGCGCGGACAAAACCACCTGCTCGTTGGCAAGGGCCGTGCCGACCGCTTCCAGGCGGTCGGTAAAGGTTGCGGTGGCAACCGGTGCCGCCTCCACCAGCGGAACGGCGCGCGGTTGCTGCGCCTTTTCACTGCCGCAACCGGCAAGGCAAAGCGCTGTAAAGGCGAGGAGATGGGGAAATCGCATAGGAGGGGGCTAACGGGCCTTTGCAAGCGGCACAACATGACCTTTTGCCGCTGGATGAACTTACTGGCGAGAAACGAACATGGGGCGTTTATCCACCAAGCCGGGCGTAGATGAGAAATTCGACATTGCCCTGTGGACCCGTAATCGGACTTTGTGTCAGGCCGATAACGGTCCACCCCTGCGCATCGATCCATGCCCGGACCTCCGCGCAAACCCGATCGTGGATTGCGATATCGCGCACGACCCCGCCCTTGCCGACTTCGCCACGGCCCGCTTCGAACTGCGGTTTTATCAACGCTACCAGGGACGCGCCAGGCCGGGCGAATGTCAACGGGCGTTCCAGCACCTTGGACAGAGCGATGAAACTCGCGTCGCAGACGATACAATCGACCGGCTCCGGGATGTGCGTTTCCGTCAATATGCGCGCACTGGTCTGTTCGTGGACGATCACCCGATCGTCCGAGCGCAATTTCCAGGCGAGCTGATTGGTGCCGCTATCGACCGCATAGATCTTGGCCGCGCCATTGGTCAGCAGCACGTCGGTAAAGCCGCCGGTCGAACTGCCCACGTCGATCGCAACTTGGCCGGTCACGTCGATAGCGAATGTATCGAGCGCGTGGGCAAGCTTGATGCCCCCGCGCGAGACCCAGGGATGGTCGCGGCCGCGCACGTCGATCGCAGCGTCCGGCGCGACTTGCTGACCGGCTTTCTCCACCTTGCGATCGCCGAGGAAGACATGGCCTGCCAGGATCAACGCCTGCGCGCGGGCGCGGCTTTCCGCCAGGCCCAGATCGACGAGCAACTGATCGGCGCGTATCTTGGCCATCAGCGTACCAGTCCGGTCAGCGTCGCTACGCTCAGCAATTGCGGCAAGGTCTGCGCCTCCTTACCCGGCGCATACCAGAGGTAGAGCGGCACGCCCGAACGGCCCTGCGCTTCCAAGAAGCGGGTGATGGCGGGGTCGGCATTGGTCCAGTCGCCAACCATGACGGTTACACCGCCTTGTTCGAAACGCGCGCGCGTTTCGGCACGGTCGATGGCGGCGGCTTCATTGGCCTTGCAGGTCAGGCACCAGTCGGCGGTGAAATAGAGGAAAACGGGCTTGTTCGCCGCGCGCAGACTGGCCAGCTGCGCCTCGTCGAACGCGACCTGATTGGCGCTTGCTGTTTCCGCGGGGGCTTGCGTCGGCAATGTCACCGCTGCTGCGGCCAGCAACACCACACCAAGCAACGCAGCAATCAGTCCGCCCCCCCGACCTGCGCGCTGCCGCATGCCCAGCCACCAGAGCAGAAGCGCCAGCAGGAGCGCTGCCGCCAGACCGATCGTCATGCCCGAAACGCCGCGCTGCTGCCCCAATAGCCAGGCAAGGCCGAGCGCGGTCAGGAACATCGGGATAGCGAGAATTTTCTGAAGGCGGCCCATCCACGCGCCGGGCTTAGGCAAACGCCGCCGCAAAGCGGGGACATAGGCGAGCAGCAGGAAGGGCAGCGCCAGCCCTAGCCCCAAGCCGGCGAACACTGCCAGCGCAGCGACCAGCGGCAGCAGCAGCGCGGCGCCCATGGCAGCCGCCATGAACGGCCCCGTGCAGGGAGTCGCGACGAAAGCGACCAGCGCGCCGGTCCAGAACGACCCGGCCAAGCCGCCCTTCCCCGCCAATCGATCACCGCCGCCAATCGCACGAAAATCGAACAGGCCGGCCAGATTGAAGGCGATGAGCGTTACCAGCAACAACAGGCCGAGGATGATACGCGGATCCTGCAACTGGAACGCCCAGCCCGCCGCTGTTCCCGCTGCACGCAAGGCGAGCAAAGCTCCGCCCAGAGCAAGACAGGTCGCGATCACACCCGCAGTGTAAGCGAGCGCCTCATGCCGCACCACGCGCTCGTCGCCTCCGGCCTTGGCCAGTTTCATGACCTTGAGGCCCAGGATCGGAAAGACGCAGGGCATGATGTTGAGCAGCAAGCCGCCAAGCAAGGCGCCACCGAGCGCGGCCAGGATCGCCACCGCCTGCCCCCCGCCCGACGATGCGGCAACCGCGCCCGGCTGCGCTGTCAGCAGGAAACCGACATGATCGCCGGTTCGCAACACCGCTTGGACGTTGCCACCCAAGCCGCTTTCGCCCGCATCCGTCTCGATCAGCAGACGATCGCCATCGCGGGTGATGCTTTGCGGCGCGGCATAGCGGGTGAGGCCCTCTGCCAGCGGAAAGAGATGAATATCGCGCGCCTCTGCATCCGCCGGAAAGGGCACTGACAGGCGCAGCTTGCCGTCGGCTATGGCATAAGTCGCCATACTGCCCAACGGCCGGGGGAGATGCGTGCGCCAGGCATCGAACCGGGCGCGATCAGCGGCGCTGGCCTGCCCCTCACCCGCCACCAAGTCGAGCGCCATTTCCCCGCGTTCAGGCACGCACACTTTGTCGGTGCAAGCCAACCATTGCGCCTTCACCCGGACCGGCAAACGGGTGCCCGGTGCCACGTCGGGCGCGACGGTCAGGTTCGCCAATAGGCCATGGGGGCCTTCATACACATGGTTCATCAGGCCGGAGATCAGCAGCGTTTCAGGGACGGGATAGCGCAACGCGCCAACGCTGACGCCTTTCGGGAGCGTCCATTCGACGCTCATCCCAAGGCCTGCATCGCCCGGATTTTCCCAATAGCCGTGCCATCCTGCTTCAGGCGTCATGGCAAAGGCGATGGTCGTGCCCTTGCCCGGCTGCGGCGCGGCGCTTTCGGCCACCAGCCGCGCGGCGATATGCGGTGCCCCGCCCCCGAACGCGCCCTGGGCCAGCGCAGCGGGCGCGGCGAACAGCAACGCCAACGTCATCAATATGCCATGAAAAATCCGCATCGGGCCTCTGGTCGAGTGGGTGAGAGCGGGCTAGGTCCGGGGGCGTTCGCCGTCAAGGCTGGAGAAGGTACAGGAAATGTTGAAACATGTCGCCGCCGCCCTGCTGCTGGCCACCGCCCTGCCGATTGCGGCGCAGACGCCTGCCCCGGCTACAACCGCCGCTCCGCCGAAGCTGATCGTCGCAATCAGCGTCGATCAATTTTCCGCCGACTTGTTCAGCGAATATCGCCAATATTATAGCGGCGGTCTCAAGCGACTGACCCAGGGCGCGGTCTTTCCGAACGGCTTTCAAAGCCATGCCGCGACGGAAACCTGCCCCGGCCACAGCACCATCCTGACCGGCAGCCGTCCGTCGCGCACGGGCATCATCGCCAATAGCTGGTTCGACCTGAACGCCGCGCGCCCCGACAAAGCGGTCTACTGCGCCGAGGACGAAACCCAGCCGGACAGCAGCAGCGACGCCTATGTCGCGTCGCCCGTCCATCTCAAAGTACCGACATTGGGCGGACGCATGAAAGCGGCCAATCCTGCGACCCGCGTGGTGTCGATTTCAGGCAAGGATCGCGCCGCGATCATGATGGGCGGGCCGACCGCAGACCAGGTCTGGTGGCTGGGAGGGCCTCAGGGCTATGTCAGCTACAAGGGTGTAGCTACCCCGCCGCTGGTCGCCAAGGTGAATGAGGCGATGGCCCGGCAACTGGCGCAGCCCAATCCCGGCTTCGATCTGCCCGCCCAATGCGTGGCCAAGGATTTTGCTGTGCGCGCGGGCGACCGCACCGTGGGCACGGGCCGCTTCGCGCGTGCTGCGGGCGATTATAAGGGCTTCCGCATCTCGCCTGAACAGGATGCCATGACGCTCGCATTCGCGGCGGCCGCCGTCGAAACGATGGCGCTGGGTCAGCAGGCGCAGACCGACATCATCTCCATCGGCCTGTCCGCCACCGACTATATCGGTCATAGCTACGGCACCGAAGGGACCGAAAGCTGCATCCAAGTCGATCGTCTGGACCGGGAACTGGGTGCCTTTTTCGACCGGCTCGACAAGGACGGCATCGATTATGTCGTGGTGCTGACCGCGGATCATGGCGGGCATGACTTGCCCGAACGGCATCGCCTGAACGCCATGCCGATGGAAAGCCGCGTCGACACCGCGCTCACGCCCAAGGCGCTGAACGCGGCCATAGCGCAGCGCACCGGCCTTGCGGGCAAGACCCTGATCTGGGGCGATGGCCCATCGGGTGACCTCTATTTCAACAAAGGGCTGACGTCCGCCCAGCGCGCGAAGGTGGAGGCTGCCACGCTGGCGCTGCTTCGTGCCCATCCGCAGGTCGCCGCCGCCTTAACCAAGGCCGAGATCGCCGCCACCCCCTCTCCTGTTGCCCCCCCCGAAAACTGGACCCTGATCCAGAAGGCGCGTGCCAGCTTCGATCCGACGCGGTCGGGCGACCTGCTCCTGCTGCTCAAGTCGCGGGTCATGTCGATCCCCGAACAGGCGGTAATGGGTTCAGTCGCCACGCATGGCAGCCCATGGGATAGTGACCGTCGCGTACCGATCCTGTTCTGGCGCAAGGACATGCGCGGCTTCGAACAGCCATTGGGCGTCGAGACGGTGGACATCATGCCCAGTCTGGCCGCGCTGATCGGCCTGCCGATCGCGCAGGATCAGATCGATGGGCGCTGCCTGGATCTGATCGCGGGCGAGGGAGATAGCTGCGCGGGAAAATAAGCGGAGTTAGCGCCGCACGTTCTTGGGCCGCTGCAGGCAGATTTCTGCCCGCAGTCCGCCTTCGGGGCGATTGATCAGCGTCAACTGCGCGCGTTCCAGTTCCACCGCTTTCTGCACGATCGCCAGCCCCAGCCCCAGACCGCGCGTGTTACGCTGCCGCGCGGTATCGAGCCGGGCGAAAGGCTTGAGCACTTCGCCGATCTGATCGCGCGGTATGCCGGGACCATCATCGTCGATGCGGATCAGCACCTCGTCCCCCACCCGCAGCAGGGAGACGCGCGCCCGCTGCCCATAATGGAGCGCATTTTCGATCAGGTTGCGGACGGCACGGCGCAGCGAAAGCGCATGAATCTCCATCTCCAGATGGTCCGGCCCGCTATAATCGACATCCTGCCCATGATCCTGGAACGCATCGACCACGGTCGCGATCGTGACGGCCAGGTCTGCCCGGACCAGAGGCTCAGGATTCTTCTCCCCGCCCAGAAAATCGAGCAGCGATTCGATCATGGCCCCCATCTCTTCGAGATCGCCATCCATGGCTTCGCGGACATCATCCTGCCGCACCGTTTCCAGCCGCAACTGCAACCGGGAAAGCGGGGTGCGCAGGTCATGGCCGACCGCCGCCAATGTCTCGGTGCGTTCGTTGATCAGGCGATGGATGCGAGTCTGCATGGCGTTGAACGCGCGGATCAGTTCGCGCACGTCGCTGGTTCCCGCTTCCGGCAGGATGACTTCGGCACCAAGGCCGATCTTCTCCGTTGCTCGCGTCAACTCCCGTAATGGTGCCAATGTGCGACGAATCAATATCCATCCCGCCACCAACAGCGCCAGCACCGGGATCAGGGCGAGGCCCATTCGGCCAATGGTGAAGGCCCATTTGCCGCCGCCATGATGCATGCCGAAATAGAGCCAACTGCCATCGGGCAGTTGCAGTCCGCCATTGATTTCCGAATGGCGGCTGGGCGACGTGAGCCGCAGCCAGAGGCGCGAGCGTTCGAGTGTCGGCTCCCACGCGATGATCTGCTGCCGCATCCGTTCCAGTTCGGGCGACAGCGGCGGCGGCGGCGGCGATGCAGCCGACCAATGAACATCGTAGCGATCGGTGGTCAGTTGAACGCCCATGGCACGTCGCTCAGCAGGCGGCTGTTCGGTCAATAATTTGCGGGCGATGACTAGATGTTCGGCCAGCCGCCGTGCTTCGTCATCCTGCAGCGATATCTGGCTTGCCCGTTCGTAGATCAGCGTGCCGACGGCAAATTCCAGCGTCAAGGTCAGGAGCAGGATCGCGAAGAGGCGGCCAACCAGCCCCAGCGATCCGTGCATGTGCCACCTCAAGCGCGGCTGACCTCTGCATTGAACATATAGCCTACGCCGCGCACGGTCGTGATCGGAGCGCCCCGATCCTCGGTCGATAATTTGCGACGCAGGCGACTGACCAGCACGTCGATGCTGCGATCGCTGCTGTCACCCATGCGGGTCCGCGACAGTTCGATCAGGCGCTCGCGGGCGATGACCCGCTGTGGATGGCTCAGAAAACTGCCAAGCAGATCGAATTCCGCGCCCGTCAGATCGACCAGCCCGCCGGTCGGGGATCGCAACTCGCGGCGCGGAAAATTCACGACCCAGCCGTCGAACCGCGCTTCATTCTCGCGATGTTCGTCCGGGCCACGCTCAAGTCCCACCCGGCGCAGGATGGCCCTGATGCGGGCGATCAGTTCGCGCGTGCCGAATGGCTTGGGCAGATAATCATCCGCACCCAATTCCAGGCCGACAATCCTGTCCGTTTCGCTGCCCTTGGCGCTGATGAAAATGATGGGGACATCGCTCTTGCGGCGGATCTGGCGGCACAGGTCGATGCCGTTGGTGCCGGGCAGCATGACGTCGAGCACGACGAGATCGACAGGGCCAGCATCGAACGCAACCCACATTTCCGGGCCAGACGAAGCGGGACGCACTTCATAACCATGCTCCTGCAAAGCACGGGCGGTCAGAGTGCGAAGCGGCGGGTCGTCTTCGACGAGGATGATCGACGGAGCGGTCATGAATGCTGCAAGGCGCGTGATGTCATGGCCATGGGATAGGGCCGACCGTTTCGGGGGTCAACCGGATCAGACGCACCGGACGCTTGCCAGCGGCTTAGCAACAATTTGTCATGCGTTAAGCGAAGCCACGCAGATGCCAAAACGCCGGGACCAGTTGCTGGCCCCGGCGTTCCTTACGATATTAGAATGCGGCCGAGATCGAGAAGACGACCTGGCTGCGGGCAATCGACTTGCCTATATCCTTGCTGTCGCCGGAAACCATGAAGTTCGGGCGCAGATAATTTTCCTCGACACGGGCAATGTCGGTATCGACATAGGCGATGCCCAACGTCAGCGGCGTGCCCGGAATGGCGACGTCAGCACCAACCAACCAGTCGAGATATTTGCCGGTCGGCGCGATCGAGGTGCCGTTCGGGCCAAGGCCGGGGTTACCGTCCGACCAGCCCAGATGCGCCTTCAGCGTAACCGGGGTATTGGGCACCGAACCGCTGACATCGGCCCAGACGTAGAGATTGTCTTCCTTGTCACCGGGGTTGAACACGGTGCATGCCGCGTCACTGCAAACGTTGCCCAGGGCTTCCTGCTTGGGCGCGTAGGCGACACCGACCAGGCCCTTTACGGGACCAACCGTGCTGGACAGCTTGATATAGGGTTCGGCGAAGTCCGTGGTATCAGCGCCCGAAGGGTACATATACCAGGTCAGACCGACGTCGAGCGTCGCGCCGCCGAGTGGGATGGCGTAGCCTGCGAACAGGTCAAGTTCCATGTTGGAACCACCAAAACGACCCCAGCCGCCGAGATTGGATGCCCAGGTGCCAGCATAGGCCCCGCTTTCATGCGTAGCGGTGATGCCGCCTTGCACGGCCATGCCCTTGTCGCTCTGCGACACGCCACGGAAACGATAATCGGAAACGAGCGCTACGCTGCCGGTCACGGTGACGGGGCTGGTGGGCTCTTCCTGAGCAAAAGCCGGTACGCTAGACATGAGCGCGAGGGCGGCACAGGCGATTTTATACTTCATGAACATTCCCCTTTACGAAAGAATGTTCCGTCCTGCTTCCACTCAACCCGAAAGTCTGTTGCTTGCGCTCTCAGTGCCGGTGGATAACCCTTGTCTATTCAAATAGCCCCACAGTCAAACAGGTTTTTCTCGCATCTGCGAGATGGCGCGTATCGCTGTTGCATAACGGGCACAGTTCAATGCCTTGCCACGCCGACACAAAATCAAAAAATGCCGCCGCGCCGGGGGTAGTGGCGCGGCGACACCCTGTATCGCCCGATATTTTGAAAAATCAGGCGACCAGTTGGCGCATCCGTCCGGTCGCACCGAACAATTCCACCGGAAGCCCGCTTCCGCGCCGACGTTCGACCCATTCGCGGACCATCTCTGCGGTCGTATGATCGATATGGCCCAGACGTTCGACATTGAGGATGACCAGACCGCCCTTTGGCAGCGAATCGAGCTTTGCCGACAATTTGGGTAGCGTAAGGAAGGTCGCGCTGCCGCGCAGCGCCACTTCATGCGCATCACCCCGGCTTTCATCCTCCAGCTTGAGGCGCAGGCGGCTCAGATGGGGGATGAGTTCCAGCATCGAAAGGCCGATGCCAACCAGAACACCCGTCAGCAGGTCCATGGTAACCACGCAGATCAGCGTGGCCGCCCAGACGATCGCGGGCAACGGACCGTAACGGTGAAGCAGGTGCCGGACGTGATCGACGCTGACGAGGCGCACACCGGTCACGACCAGAATACCAGCCAGAGCCGCCATCGGGATTTCGCGCAGCAGCCAAGGCAGCAAGGCGACAAAGCCCAAAATCCAGACGCCGTGCAAAACCGCCGACATGCGGGTCTTAGCGCCCGCCTGCACATTGGCCGAGCTGCGAACGATAACGCCGGTCATGGGCAATGCCCCGGCAAAGCCACACAGCAGGTTGCCGACGCCCTGGGCGCTCAGTTCCCGGTTGTAATCGGTACGCACGCCATCATGCATCCGGTCGACGGCGGCGGCCGACAGCAATGTTTCGGCGCTGGCAATGAACGCAATGGCGATGGCGATCGTGATGACCGCAGGGTCCATCATCGTCGCGAACAACCCTGCTTCCGGCAGGCTCACAGCCGCCACGATCGATTCGGGCACCACGACCCGCGCGACGGGAAGGGCGAGGAAGAAGGCAACCAGGGTCGCGAGCAATACGCCCACCAGTGCGCCGGGGACGAGCTTCAGCGACGCAGGGCGGAACTTCTCCCAGCCGAGCATGCCGCCAATGGTAACCAGGCCGACGGTGAAGGCCGTTACCGTGTCGCCAGTGGAGAGACCGAGCAACTGCGCAGGCATGGCCAGCAAATTGGCTAGACCGCTCGACAGGGGCGTGTCATCGAATAACACATGGAATTGGCCAACGACGATCAACACGCCGATGCCAGCCAGCATGCCATGGACAACGGCCGGCGAAATCGCGCGAAACCAGCCGCCGACGCGCATCAAGCCCGCGACCACCTGTATGGCACCTGCCAGAATCAGGATCGGCCCCAGTGCGGAGAGACCCTGTTCACGCACGATTTCAAAGACGATGACCGCAAGACCAGCGGCAGGCCCGCTGACCTGCAGCGGAGAACCCGCCAGCAGGCCGACGACGATGCCGCCGATAATGCCGGTAATCAGACCCTTTTCCGGCGGAACGCCGGAGGCAATGGCAATGCCCATGCAGAGCGGCATCGCCACCAGAAAGACGACGATCGACGCCGTGAAGTCGCGGCCGAAGGTGCCGCCGGAAAAGGCTTTCAGCATGATTTACTCCGCCGCCAGGGCATATTCGCCATCGCCAGCCAGTCGGCGGGCGTGGGGAAGCGCGATCGGCATGGGCTGATCCTCGCGGAGCGGCATGAAGCGGCCGGTATCGCCGTCGAGGCCCAAGACCTGACCGGCGTGAATGTCCACATACCAGCCGTGCAGCGCAATATCGCCACGCGCGATGCCCGAAGCGACCGATGGATGGGTGCGCAGATGGGCCAGCTGGACGACGACATTTTCCAGCGCCATGTTACGCAACTTTTCCGCGTCGGTCAGCGTGTCGGGATAGCTTTCGCTGCAAACCTGCTGCGCGGCATGGGCATGACGCAACCAAGCCGCCACGTTGGGCATTTTGGAGAGGTCAGCATTGGTCGACATCGCCTTCATAGCGCCGCAGTCGCTGTGGCCACATACGATGATGTCACGCACGCCCAACACCATCACCGCATATTCGACGGTGGAGGTAACGCCGCCATTCTGCGTCGCATGCGGCGGCACGATGTTGCCAGCATTGCGGCAGACGAACAGATCGCCCGGCTGTGCCTGCATGATATGTTCGGGCACGATCCGCGAGTCGGCGCAGGAGATCATCAGCGCCTTGGGGCTCTGCCCATCGCTGGCCAGCCGATTGTAAAGCGCGCTTTCATTGGGAAACACATGCTTTTCGAAGCTGAAGACGCGGCCTAGAAGCTCGTTCATGGGGTCTATCCTTCTATTGCTATGCCGGTCAGGGGGCACCGGCTCAGTCTCGGACAGTAGAAGTCGGGTTTTGCTGCGTCGCAGCGGCTTTGTTAAAAAACATGTCTGGATGGCAAAATCGTTACGGGGTGATCGCCATTGCGAAAAACCAGCAATTCCGGTCGTTTTATTGGGTCAGCGTCGCTCTACCGCCGCGCTGAACATATAGCCTGCACGTCTTACGGTAACAATTGGGGCAGGTTCGTTGCCCGATTGCAGCTTTCGACGCAAACGGCTGACCAGCACGTCGATGCTGCGATCGGACGATGGCGCGTCGCGCACACCTGCCAACTCCATCAGTCGCGCGCGCGTGAGCACGATTTGCGGATGATCAAGCAATACGCCAAGCAACGCGAACTCGGCCGCCGTCAGACCAACAGTCGCGCCGGCAGGATCAGCCAGGGAGCGGCGCGAAAAATCCACAGTCCATCCGTCGAAGAACGCCATGGATTGG
>NZ_JPPQ01000069.1:2895873-2908828 GCF_000743655.1 Sphingobium sp. ba1 | reverse complement strand
ACCACAGGCGGCTGCGATCCCCCTATTGCCGTCCAGATGCCGCCGCCAGTCCGCCAGCTGCGCTACCGCCTGCGCCGCATCGACGGACTCGCCACTGAAACAGTCACAGTAGCGGGCAGCGGCAATGCGCCGTTTCAGAGTCGAGCGGAGCAGAGCAGGATCGATCCGCACACCATCCGGCCCAATCACCGGCACATCCAACAGTCCGGCGACCAGCGCCACGTCATCGTCGGCGCTCGCCTTTATGCTTTGCACTTGCGCCACCTGTGTCCAAGGGTCGTCGGCTCCGGCCCAGAATGCCCCACCGACGCGCGCATCTCGGATCAGGTCGAGCAGGTCATCGGGAACCTCGCCATCACACTCGATGGCAGCCTCACTAATCGCAGCGACCGAAGGCGCGATACCGGGAAACGGGGGCGACCGCAGAAAGGGCGGGAAAGTTAGGGGCTGGCGCGCAGCCCCTGCTGTCATATCCGAAGGTGATAGCGTCACTGTTCATCCATGCGCGGCGGCCAGTCGCACGTCAAGAAACAGACTCTGTCACTTCTTCCAGAAGACCCGTGATAATGTCGAAATAGTCGCGCCATGTCGGCGCGCGCCATTGCGCGATACGCGCGCGCTGCGCCGCGCGTTCCGGCGAATCTTCAGCGACATAGGCACAGATTATCCGCATCCAGCCTAATCCATCGAGAGGATCGAGATAATCGGGTGCATCACCGCCAACCTCGCGATGGGCGATAATGTCGCTGCAAATGACCGGCACGCCCGCCGCCAGCGCTTCGACCACCGGCATCCCGAACCCTTCGATGAAGGACGGCATCAGCATCGCGCGGGCATGGGCGAGCAAGGCCTGCATTCGGTTGTCGGAAACCTCGCCCGCTTCGATCACATGGCCACGTAGCACTTCGCCGCGCTCCAGCATGTCGATGACATTTTCGTTTTCCCAGCCGCGCCGACCGATCAGCACCAGCATGGGTGCGTCATCGCCCATCGTCTCGATCAAGCGCCGCCAGATATTGAGCAGCAGCAGGTGATTTTTGCGTGGCTCTATGGTGGAGATGTAGACGAAATAGGGGCGGTCGGGGACGTCCTCGCGCGGGGCGCCGAATATGTCGGGCGCGTCTGCGCCGAAATGGGCGACGCGGATCGCTCGTCCCTCCAGCCCGCGCCGCATATGCGGGGCAAGCGCGTCGATCGTCGCCTGGCTGTTGCCGATGATCCCATGGGCAAAGGCATCGATGGACCGCACGCGCCGCAAATGCTCCTCCGCCCCCTGCGGTCGGGCGAACTCTGGATGGCTGAGCGGAATCACGTCATGCACCAAGGTCACGAACTTCGCGCCTTCCGCCCGCAGGATCGCGCCGACCTGCTTGGGATCGTCCAGATGGTGTGGGGAAACCTGCAGATAGATGCGTGGTCGGGTAGCGCGCGGCACCGGGCGCGGCCGGGTGGCGAACATATGGCGGATCGCCGCCGCTTTGCCTTCGGCCGCATCATAGAGGCCCGGATTGCGCCATTTAGCCGCTGTCGAGGCCAGGAATTGGCGCACCGCGGCGCTGTTCAGCCGCCCATAATAGCCGCCCGCCGGATGAACCGCCGCAAAGGACAGGCGATCGGGCATGCGCTCCAGCAATTCGCGCGCATAGACATATTCGACGCGGTCGATGCCGGTGGGTGCTGCATGAAAGGAACGCGAGAGCAGCCGCGACAGATCGAGGATGATCTCGCTATCGCCTGCGCCGCCTGTCAGGTTCGGGCTGGCACGCTTGGACCGCAGCGCGAGCCGCGCGCCGGGGGCATTGAAAGGACGCAGCACCATGTCAGTGCGCGCCGAAGATCAAGGGCCAAGCCATCAAAGTTGCGCGCGAATCTCGTCGGCAAGCGCGCCGAGCGCGTCGGCATCGGCGAACGCGCCCTGCCCATGGGTGGCAAACCCGGCGGCCTGCCCGTCCCAGCGGGGCACGATATGGACATGCAGATGGAACACCGTCTGCCCGGCCGGTGCGCCATTGAACTGCGCGATATGCAAGCCATCCGGCTTCAGCGCGGAGCGGATGGCGCACGCGACTTTCTGCACCGTCGCCATCACCTGCGCCAGCGCCTCAGGCTCAATCTCCAGAATGTTACGCGCCTTCGACCATTTGGAAATGACCAGCGCATGCCCCTTCGACTGCGGCTGTATGTCGAGAAAAGCGAGCGTGTCGTCATCCTCATACAGCTTGGTCGCCGGGATTTTCCCTGCGATGATCAGGGCAAACGGATTGCCCGCATCATAGGTGCCATCGAGGCTCATCAGCCGTCCCTTATTGCACGAAATGCGCGGTGGTCTTGGCGGCTATATCCTCGGCCGTGACGCCGGGGGCCAGTTCGACCAGCTTGAACGGGCTGTCATGATCGGGCCGCTGGAAGACGCACAGGTCAGTGATGATCATGTCCACGACATTGCGGCCGGTCAGCGGCAGGGTGCATGCAGGAATGAATTTGGGATCGCCATTTTTGGACGTATGCTCCATCACCACGATGATCTTCTTGACGCCAGCGACCAGATCCATGGCACCGCCCATGCCCTTGATCATCTTGCCGGGGATCATCCAGTTGGCAATGTCGCCATTTTCCGCGACTTCCATCGCGCCCAGCACGGTCAGGTCGATATGCCCGCCACGGATCATCGCAAAACTGTCAGCGGAGGAGAAATAGGCGGTTTGCGGCAATTCGCTGATCGTCTGCTTGCCCGCGTTGATGAGGTCGGCATCTTCCTCCCCCTCGAACGGGAAGGGACCGATGCCCAGCATCCCGTTTTCGGACTGGAGCGTGACTTCCACGCCAGCGGGGATATGGTTGGCCACCAGCGTGGGGATGCCGATGCCCAGATTCACATAGAAGCCATCCTTGAGTTCCTTTGCCGCGCGTGCGGCCATTTCGTCACGAGTCCAGGGCATCAGTTCTTCTCCCCATCGGTAGGCAAGGCCCACCTTCTATCCATTGGAAAAACATCGTCAAATCCGCCTTTGAGGCCGCTGCCGTAGACAGGGTTCGGCAGGACGAACCAACCCCTTCCCCACAAGGCCGCAATCGCAGGCGTTGTCGTCGCCACACGTCGGGCAGCGACCGGTTGGCCAGCATTGAATAGGTCGGAAAAATCACCGAGCTGGTCACCGCCCAGCGCAATCACGCAATAGCGCGAAGCAATGGTCGCCCGGCGCCCATCCTTGCCCGATCCCATGGCATCATCGCCTTGCAGGAACAGCGTCTGGCCATGCACCGCCTGCCCAAGGCCCGCCGCGCTGATCGCCTGCGCCGTTGCCGCTGCGTTGGCGGCAGAACGATTGGTGTTGAACACCACGGTCACGCCCGCCGCCCGCAATTGCGCCAGCGCCGCGACCGCGCCAGGCACTGGGCTGACCGCGCCTGCGCCAGTGCGCTCCCACGCATCCCATGCTGCTTCGTCATAGCCTTTGCCCGACCGCGCATCATGATATTCATAGCCGATGTTCAGCAGCACGGTTTCGTCGACATCGAACACAGCGGCAAAAGGCTTGTCCCCGCACGGCACGAAGCGTGGCTGGTCGAGCGACGCACCCGATGTCAGCACGACGGACTGCGCCGGTCGCGCTTTGGCCGTCGCGGTGGCATGGGACGCCAGCATGGCAAATGCCTGCACCGACAGCGCAGCCGCCTCGCCCGACCCGTAGAGATATTGCATCCCGGCGGGCGGATTGGCGGGCGGCGGGGCAATCGGTTGCGGCATGGGCGCACAGGCGGCAACCATCGTCAGCAACGATGCCACCGCTACCGCGCGCAGCGCCACTGCCCTCACGCCGCTTCCCGCTGCCTTACGGTGCGAAACTCGATCTTCTTGTCATAGGGCGCGCCGACGATCATGCGCTTCACATAAATGCCGGGCAGATGGATCGTATCGGGATCGAGTGAGCCGACCGGCACCACTTCCTCGACCTCGGCAACGCATATCTTCGCGGCCGTCGCCATCGGTTGGTTGAAGTTACGCGCGGTCTTGCGGAAAATCAGGTTGCCGCTCTCATCGGCTTTCCAGCCCTTGATGATCGCCACGTCGGCGAAGATGCCGCGCTCCAGGATATAATCCTGCCCGTCGAAATTCTTGACTTCCTTGCCCTCGGCCACGGCCGTCCCGACGCCCGTCTTGGTGTAGAAGCCGGGAATGCCCGCGCCCCCTGCGCGGCAACGCTCGGCCAGCGTCCCCTGCGGGCAGAACTCCACCTCCAGCTCGCCCGCCAGATATTGCCGCTCAAACTCTTTGTTTTCGCCGACATAGGAGGAAATCATCTTCTTGACCTGCCGGGTGCGCAACAGCTTGCCCAGCCCCTCGCCATCGATCCCGGCATTGTTGGACGCGATGGTCAAATCCTTGACGCCCGAATCGCGGATCGCATCGATCAGTCGTTCGGGAATGCCGCACAGGCCGAACCCGCCCGCACATAGCTGCATCCCGTCGAAGAGGAGGCCTTCCAGAGCCGATGCCGCATCAGGGTAGAGCTTGTTCACCATCGCTTATTCTCCTCCTCAACGTGATCCTGCCCATAGGGGACAAGCGGGCCGCCGGTCAATTTACTGCGGTCGCGAAAGCGCGTCAGATCAATCCTGCCAGAGGGCTGGACGGGTCGGCATACATACGCTTGCCCATGCGCCCGGCGCGATAGGCCATACGGCCCGCCTCGACACCGGCCTTCATCGCCGCAGCCATCAGCACCGGGTCTTTCGCCTCGGCGATTGCCGTGTTCATCAGCACCCCGGTACAGCCCAGTTCCATCGCCTGCGCCGCTTCCGACGCGGTGCCGACCCCTGCATCGACCAATACCGGCAGCTTGGTGCCCTCCACGATCAGCCGGATCGTCACTCGGTTCTGGATACCCAGCCCCGACCCGATCGGCGCGCCCAACGGCATGATCGCGACCGCGCCGACATCCTCCAGCCGCTTGGCCGCGATCGGATCATCGACGCAATAGACCATTGGCTTGAAGCCTTCCTTGGCCAATATCTCGGTCGCGCGCAGCGTCTCGACCATGTCGGGATAAAGCGTCCGCGCTTCACCCAGCACTTCGAGCTTCACCAGCTCCCAACCGCCCGCCTCCCGCGCCAGGCGCAGCGTGCGGATGGCGTCCTCGCCCGTGAAACAGCCCGCCGTATTGGGCAGATAGGTGATGACCTTGGGGTCGATATAGTCGGTCAGCATCGGCGCCTTGGGATCAGACACATTGACGCGGCGCACGGCGACCGTGAC
Source organism: Sphingobium sp. ba1 (assembly GCF_000743655.1). Taxonomy (NCBI): domain Bacteria; kingdom Pseudomonadati; phylum Pseudomonadota; class Alphaproteobacteria; order Sphingomonadales; family Sphingobiaceae; genus Sphingobium; species Sphingobium sp. ba1. The sequence goes on along the minus strand of NZ_JPPQ01000069.1, from coordinate 2,903,571 downwards.
GATTTCTGCCCCCGACGCCGCGACCGCCGCCGCATTCTGCTCGAAACTCTTATATTTGCCGGTGCCGACGATCAGCCGCGATCGGAAGGTCTTGCCCGCGACGCTCCAACTATCGTCGCCCGCTGGAGCGATGTCGCCACCGCCGACGAAATGCACGATTTCCAGCTCATCGCCATCCTCGACCATCACGTCCTGCAAGGTCGAGCGCGGCACGACCGCCAGATTGCGCTCCACCGCCACCTTTTCCGGCACGAAGCCCAGTTCGCTTGCCAGCGCCGCCAGCGTCAGCCCTTCGCGCACGCGACGATGCTCGCCATTGATATGGATGGATATGGTGCCGTCGACGCTCACGATATGCGGTCCCGTTCTTGCAAAAAGGAAACGTGCCTCGACTTGGCGCGGCACGAAAGGCTAAGGATTGTGCCGCATATAGGGGCGGCATCGCCCCAGCCGCAACATGCAAGGGGGATCGCCATGGCGGATAGTCGCAAAATCTATGTTCTCAACGGCCCCAATCTCAATCTGCTGGGCACGCGCGAGCCGGAAATCTATGGCTATGACACGCTCGACGACATTGCCGAGCGTATGGAGGATGCGGCGACCCGCGCGCATGTCGTCATCGATTTTCGCCAATCGAACCATGAAGGCCATTTGATCGACTGGCTGCAGGAAGCCCATGGCGAAGGCGCGCATGCGGTTATCATCAATCCGGGCGGCCTGACCCACACCTCCGTCGCCCTGCATGATGCGATCAAGGCGATCAGCGTGCCGGTGATCGAAATTCACCTGTCCAACCCCCATGCCCGCGAGCCTTTTCGCCATAAAAGCTATGTCAGCATGGCGGCGAAGGGGACGATCGCGGGCTTCGGGCCGCTCTCCTATATGCTCGCGCTCGAAGCGGCGCTGGAACTATAGCATCGGCGGATACGGCGTTGCGCTCGATCGGCCGGACGTTACAAAGTTGCGCTTTGCCGCAAACCGGCATAGGCGCTGGCCGCAACAGATACGTTAGAATGGCAAACAAGGGTCAACCATGAACGACAAGCAAGACAAGGGCGCGATGCAGGTGGACGTTACCCTGGTGCGCGAACTGGCCGCGCTGCTGGACGACACCAACCTGACCGAAATCGAGGTCGAAGACGGCGATCGCAAGATCCGCGTCGCGCGCAAGGCCGGGGCCATGGCCCCCGTCTATGCCGCGCCGCCCGCAGCCCCCGTCGCAGCGGCACCGGTTGCCGCGCCCGTGGCAGCCGCTGAACCCGCCATGCCCGCCGGCACGCTGGTCCGCTCGCCGATCGTCGGCACCGCCTATCTGTCGGCCGAACCCGGCGCCGCGCCCTTCGCCCGCATTGGATCGCAGGTTGCTGCGGGTGAAACCGTGCTGATCGTCGAAGCCATGAAGGTCATGAACGCGATTCCCGCGCCGGTATCGGGCACGGTAAAGGCCGTATTCGTCGACAATGGCCAGCCGGTCGAGTTCGACCAGCCGCTCATCGTGATCGAATAAGGCCGCTATACCCCATGGCCATTGAAAAGCTGCTCATCGCCAATCGCGGCGAAATCGCGCTCCGCATCCATCGCGCCTGCCATGAAATGGGCATCAAGACGGTCGCGGTCCATTCCACCGCCGACGCCGACGCCATGCATGTGCGCCTCGCCGACGAGGCGATCTGCATCGGGCCGCCCGCGGCGCGCGACAGCTATCTGAACGTCGCGGCGATCATCTCTGCCGCCGAAATCTCCGGCGCGGACGCGATCCATCCGGGCTATGGCTTCCTGAGCGAAAACGCCAAATTCGCCGAGATCGTCGAAGCGCATGGCATCGCCTTCGTCGGCCCGAAGCCCGAACATATCCGCACCATGGGCGACAAGATCGAGGCGAAGCGCACCGCTGGCGCGCTCGGCCTGCCGCTCGTCCCCGGTTCTGATGGCGCGATCAGCGACCTGGAAGAAGCGAAGGCGATCGCGGAGAAGGCCGGCTATCCGGTCATCATCAAGGCCGCGTCCGGCGGCGGCGGTCGCGGCATGAAGGTCTGCACCTCGCCCGACGATCTGGAAACGCTGATGCAGCAGGCCGGGTCGGAAGCGAAGGCCGCGTTCGGCGACGCGACCGTCTATCTCGAAAAATATCTGGGCAACCCCCGCCATATCGAAATCCAGGTGTTCGGTGACGGTAAGGGCAATGCCATCCATCTGGGCGAGCGCGACTGTTCGCTCCAGCGCCGCCACCAGAAGGTGTTGGAAGAAGCCCCCTCCCCGGTGCTGGGCCAAGCCGATCGCGAGCGTATCGGCGGCATATGTGCCAAGGCGATGGCCGACATGGCCTATCGCGGCGCGGGCACGATCGAATTTCTGTGGGAAGATGGGGAATTCTACTTCATCGAAATGAACACCCGCCTGCAGGTCGAACATCCCGTCACCGAGATGATCACCGGCGTCGACCTGGTGCGCGAACAGATCCGCATAGCCGAGGGTCGGCCACTGTCGGTTGCGCAGGAAGATATCGTGTTTTCGGGCCATGCGATCGAATGCCGCATCAACGCCGAAGACCCCCGCACCTTCGCCCCCTCGCCCGGCACCGTGACCAGCTATCACGTCCCCGGCGGCATGCACGTCCGCGTCGATAGCGGTCTGTATCAAGGCTATAAGGTGCCGCCTTATTACGACTCCATGATCGGCAAGCTGATCGTCTATGGCCGCACCCGCGAGGGCGCGATCATGCGCCTCAAACGCGCGCTGGAGGAATATGTGATCGAGGGGATGAAGACCACCATTCCGTTGCATCAGGCGCTGCTGCGCGATCCTGAGTTCCTCAACGGCGACTATACGATCAAGTGGCTGGAGGAATGGCTGGCCCGCGACGGCCAGCCATGAAGGCCAGCATCTGGCATAACCCCCGCTGTTCGAAATCGCGCCAGGCGCTTGCGATCCTGCAAGCGACGCCGGGCGTGGAGGTCGAGATCGTCGACTATCTCAAGACCCCTCCGAGCCGTGCCGAACTCGAAGCGCTGTTCGCCAAGGCTGGCGTCACCCCCGCGCAGGCGCTGCGCAAGGGAGAGGCCGTGGTGAAGGAGATCGGCCTCAATACGGACAGCGATTCGGACATACTTCATGCAATGATATCGCACCCGATCCTGATCGAGCGACCGATCGTGATCACGGAAAAGGGCGCGGTCATTGCCCGGCCGCCCGAAAAGGCGCGTGACGTTCTGTGACGCTGGAGCGAAGGGCAGGCGACGTGCCTGCCCTCCGCCTTCTCAAAAGCGATATTGCAGCGTCAGCGTGACATTACGTGGCTCGCCGAAAGCATGTTGGTTGTAAAAGCCTATCTGCGAATAATAATGTTTGTCGAACAGATTTTCGACATTGACCTGAGCCGACAGGCCAGGCTTGAACTCATATCGGCCCATCAGGTTAACCAGCGCATAGGGTTTGACCTCTAGCCGTTCCGCTACTCCCGTCACCGGATTGACCGCGTCGGTATAGCTCAACCCTTCCCAATTGACCCCACCGCCTATTGTGAGGCTGTTCAGCTTATAGGTGGTGAATAGGCGCAACAACTTCTGCGCATACAGCGTGTTGATGCGCGCGCCGTTCGCATCCTTGGCGCGAAACTGGGTGTAGTTGCCGCTGACCGACCATCCGGGCAGCACTTCGCCATTCGCCTCGACTTCGAATCCGGTGCTTCTGGCGCCCTTGATCGCCCGATAGGCTTGCTCATTTTCCGTACCCGGCACCGGAATGTCGCCGTCCAGCACGCCGAAATTATCCTGCTCGATGCGGAAAACCGACAGCGCTGTGTTCAGTCGCCCGCCAAAGAAGCTGCTCTTGAGCCCGGCCTCATAGGTGCTGCCCGATAGCGGATCGAGGAACTGGCCGTTGCGGTTCCGTATCTGCTGCGGCTGGAAAATGTCGGTATAGCTGGCATAGAGTGTATGGCCCGGTGCAATATCGTACAGCAGCCCGGCATAGGGCGTGAACTTGTCGCGGATGCCGTAATCGATCACCATGCCATAATAGCCGCCGGTGCGATCCCAGCTATTCAGTCGTCCGCCCAATATGAGCTTGAACGAATCCGCGAGATTGACCCGCGTCGACGCGAAATAGCCCCATTGCTTGGTGGCGAGGTCCACCTGATGGCTGCGCGCACCCCAGGTCGGTTCGGCATAGCTGCCATCCCAGGTCAGGAAATTACCCGGCGTCGCGACATTGCTGCGCGCATAGCCGAAAAAGTCCATATCCTGCTTGGCGTAGCTTGCCCCGACCATCAATTCATGGTCGCGCCCAAACAGCGTGTAGCTGCCATTCAGCCGGATGCCGACATCGAACTGGTTGCGCCGCGCGTCGAAGCGACTGGGCGAGGCCGTCATGCCAAGGCCCGTATCCTTGTCCGGCTGCCCCGACAGAAACAGCAATCGCATGTCGCTGCTATTCTGCGTATAATTGCCATAAACGCGCAATTGCCACCGTTCGCCGAGTTGCTGCGTCGCATCGGCAAAATAGGTGGCATTTTTCGCCGGCCATGTCGTCCAGTCCGCACCGATGCTTTGGGACCGGCTCCAATCCGTGCGGGAGCCATCGGAAAACCAGGTCGGCAAACCGCCCCATTGGGTGCCGCTGGCATCATGATCCTGATAGCTGGCCCCGAAGCGCAGATGCGTGTCCACCGTGACGTCAGCGTCGATCACGCCGTACAGCACGAGCTTCTTGTTGTGCAGGCGGTCAATGAAACTGTCGCCTTCCTCATATTTGGCCACGACCCGGCCGCGCACCGCGCCATCGGCGGTGATGGGCGCACTGATATCACCCATGACGAAAATATTGTCCCAGCGGCTTGCCGAAGCGGTCAACGTTCCGGTCAGATGGTCGCTGTCGGCATGTTTGCGCACCAGGTTGACCGAAGCCGAGGGATTGCCGACGCCGGTGAGCAGCCCCGTGGCCCCGCGCACGATTTCGACCTGCTCATAGATGATGACATCCAGATTGGATTCGCCCGCGCTGAAGCCCTGGTCCCATTGCACAGGAATGCCGTCAATCTGATAGATATTGATGTCGAAGCCGCGCGCCGAAAAGCCGTTGCGCGAACTGTCCAGCGCCTTGACCGAAACGCCCGCCGCGTTGTTCATCACATCGCTCAACGTTCGGATCGCCTGATCCTCCATCCGCTGCGCCGTCATCACCGTCACGGACTGGGGCGTCTCCTGAATGGTCAGGCCCAGCCCCGTCGCTGACCCCAGTTTCTCATTGGTGGTGTAGGAACCCGTGACGATGATCTGGTCTGCTTCCGTCGCATCGGACGGCGCAGAGGTCTGCGCCTGTGCGGGCGCGACGAGCAGCAGCGCAAGCGGCGATGCCGTGATGTACAAAAGAATGACGTGCGACTTTGGCATGGCGATGCCCCCCGATGATCTACTTATAATGATATTGCGAATGATTCGCGGTCGCCATATGCATTTCCGCGCCCACACTGTCAATCGGCATGGATTGCGTCACCGTCACCGTCGCGTAACATGAGGATGATTGAGCGCTTGCTTTGGCGGACGGAAGCCGTAGCTTCGCGCGTCATGGCAAAGGAACCGGCATTGGCGACCATCGCCGTCTACAGCCTTAAAGGTGGCGTGGGCAAAACCACATTCGCGATCAATCTCGCCTGGGCATCGGCCAGCATATCGAAGCGCCGCACCCTATTGTGGGATCTCGATCCGCAGGCGGCGTCCAGTTGGCTTGTCTCCACCGACAGCAAGAGTCGCGATGCCGCGCAGGCGATCTTCAGCAAGGATGTCGAGGTCAGGAAACTGATCCAGCCTTCGACCGTGCCGGGACTGGACCTGATCGCGGCGGACACGTCGCTGCGCAGCCTCGATCATCTTTTCCGGGAGATGGACAAGAAGAAGCGGCTGTCCAAGCTGATCGAGAGCCTGGGCAAGGATTATGACCGCATCATTCTCGATTGCCCGCCGGGCCTCACTGAAACCAGCGAGCAGGTGTTGCGCGCCGCTGACCTGATCGTCATTCCGGTCATCCCCTCCCCCCTGTCGCAGCGGGCCATGGGCGAGGTCGCGCGCTATCTGGTCGAACGCGGCGGGGCGCATGCGCCGATCCTGCCGGTCTATTCGATGGTCGATCGCCGCCGCAGCCTGCATCGCAAGGCGCTGGACGAACATCCTGGTTGGCCCGCTATCCCGATGGCCAGCATGATCGAGCAGATGACGGTGCGCCGCAAGCCGCTGGGGAGCTTTGCGCCCAATTCGCCCCCGGCCAAGGATTTTGCCGCGCTCTGGACTACTGTCGAACGGTTGCTGCGGGGCGGTTGATCAGGCGATCAGCCGTTCGGGCGCCGCCAGAAACAGAGCGCCTGCGTCGTCGGCGGACATGGGCCGTCCGAAATAGAAGCCCTGCACCTTCTTGCAGCCCAGCGCCAATACCATCGCCAGTTCCGCCTCTGTCTCCACGCCTTCTGCCGTCGTCGCCATCCCCAGGCTATCGGCCAGTGTGACGACGGCGCGAATGATGGCCAGGCTTTCCGCCACATCCTTGGACGCGCCGACCACGAAACTGCGGTCGATCTTGATCGTGGTGAAGCGCGTGCGGCTGAGATAGCCAAGCGAGCTGTAGCCAGTGCCGAAATCGTCGAGCGAGAGCTGGATGCCCAGCCCAAGCAACTGATCCAGCACGCGCAAAGCACCCGCATCTTCGCTCATGAACACGCTTTCGGTGACTTCCAGTTCCAGCCGCCGTGCGTCCAGGCCGCTCTGCGCCAAGGCGGACACGACGGTCGCGACGAAGCTCGGATGGCTCAACTGTTCGGCCGATACATTGACCGCGATCCGCACGTCATCGGGCCAATTCACCGCTTCCATGCAGGCGGTACGCAACACCCACTCACCGATGGGTGCGATCAACCGCGCTTCTTCGGCCACCGGCACGAATTTGGCGGGCGAGATCGGCCCCAGTTCGGGATGCGTCCAGCGTGCCAAAGCTTCGAAACCGACGACCCGACCGCTATCGGCCTGCACCACCGGCTGATAGAGAACGTGCATCTGGTCCTTTTCCAGCGCCGCGCGCAGCGCCAGTTCCAGCAGACGGCGTTCCTCGGCCTTGGCATGGAGTTGCGGCTCATAGGCGTAATGGACCCCGCCGCCGTCATCCTTGGCGCGATACAATGCCAGGTCCGCGCTGCGGATAAGCGCTTCGGAATCACGCCCATCGACCGGCGACAGCGCCGATCCGATCGACGCGCCGATATAGAGGATATGGCCATCGATTTGATAAGAGGCCGACAATATGGCGATGATGCTGTCTGCCAATTGGGCGATCGCATGATTGTCGAGAGCGGACGGCACGACCACGGCAAATTCATCGCCGCCGATCCGTCCGCAAAATTCCTGCCCACGGCAGGCCTTGCTCAAACGGCGAGCGACCTCGCTCAGCAATTTATCGCCAATCTGATGGCCTAGGGTATCGTTGACCGACTTGAACCGATCGAGATCGACCATCAGGAAAGCGCAGCCGGGGCGGCGCGCGCCTGCGGCAGCTACCGCCTGGTCCAGCACTTCGCGCAGATGGCTGCGGTTGGGCAGGCCAGTTAGCGGATCGAACCGCGCCAGTTGCGCAATCTTGTCCGCCGATTCGCGCTGTACCGTCACATCCGATGCGACGCCACGGAAGCCAAGGAAAGCACCATTATCGTCGTGGCGG
>NZ_JPPQ01000069.1:2882322-2895863 GCF_000743655.1 Sphingobium sp. ba1 | reverse complement strand
GCGACCAGGCCGCCCAGGATCGGTTCGACCTTGGTCTGCACGAACCCGGCGTCGCGGATCATGCCCTCGAACTGGGGCATGGGCGGGAAGCGGCGGATCGATTCGATCAGATAGCGATAGCTGTCGGCATCATTGGCAAACAGCTTGCCCAGCTGCGGGACCAGCTTGTGCGAATAGACGTCGTACACGTCCGAAAAGCCCGGCCAGGTCGTGGTCGAAAATTCAAGGCAGAAGAAGCGCCCGCCAAATTTCAGCACGCGATGCGCTTCCGCCAATGCCTGGTCGATATGCGTCACGTTGCGGATGCCAAAGGCGATCGTATAGGCGTCGAAACTGCGATCGGCGAAGGTCAGTTGCTCGGCATTCTGTTCCGACCAGAGCAAGCCCTCCAGCCCCTTCTTCTTGGCGCGTTCCATGCCCACGCCCAGCATTTCGGGGTTGATGTCCGACACGGTGACGTCGGCCCCATATTTATGCATGCGAAAGGCGATGTCGCCGGTGCCACCCGCCATGTCGAGGATCGCTTCGCCCGGCCGCGGTTTGACGCGAGCGACGAACTGATCCTTCCACAAACGATGCGCGCCCACCGACATGGCGTCGTTCATCAGATCATATTTGGCCGCGACATTGGAAAAGACCTCGCGGACCATGCCCTGTTTTTCGGCGGCATCGACGTCCCGATAGCCAAAGGATGCTGTTTCGTTCATGCCTGATCCTCTAGACAGAGATTGCGTGCCATTCCAGCCAAGAAGCTGGGAATTGGAAGCGCTCTTGCCTAGATGGTCCTTATGCCAGAGCTTCCCGAAGTCGAAACCACCGTTGCGGGCCTTCGATCCGTGCTGGAGGGCGCCGTTCTCGCCCGTGTCGAGCCGCGCCGCGCGGACCTGCGCTTTCCAATTCCCGTGGACCTGCGCCAGCGTTTGACGGGGGCGAGCGTCATAGCGCTCACCCGGCGCGCCAAATATGGGCTGATCGCCACCGACCGGGGCGACATGATGATTTTTCATCTGGGCATGTCGGGCCGCTGGCGGGTGGACCCGACCGAGATCGGCACGCACGATCATCTGATCCTGGAAACCGGGGCAGGGCGACAATTAGCGCTCAACGATCCGCGCCGCTTCGGCTTTATCGATCTGGTGCGCAGCGAGGCGTGGGAAGCCTATGGCCCGTTCACGCGGATGGGGCCGGAACCCTTGGGGCCGGATTTCGATGCCGCCCATCTGGCGGCCGTGCTGAAGGGCAAGGCGACGTCGATCAAGGCGGCGTTGCTCGACCAGCGAATCGTGGCCGGGCTGGGCAATATCTATGTGTGCGAAGCGCTGAATATGGCGGGCATAGCGCCGACGCGAGCGGCGGGGAAGATCAGTCGCCCGCGCCTTGCCCTGCTGGTCGATTCGATTCGCACGGTGTTGGCCGCCGCGATCGTCGCGGGCGGATCGACGCTGCGCGATTATGCGCGGCCGGACGGGGAGTTGGGCTATTTTTCCAAGCAATGGCGCGTCTATGGTCGCGAAGGCGAACCATGCCCCTGTGGCGGCACGGTGCAGCGCCGTGTCGATGGCGGGCGATCCACCTTTTTCTGTCCGACATGTCAGCGGTGAAGCGGGTCCGACTGGTTGACGACTGGAACGAACCCTTGTAAGGCGCGCACCTTCATGAGGCGGGTTGGCGAGTCCGACTGGTCTCTTTTCAAATATTGACGAGAACCGAGGACTCTAAATGGCCAATACGCCGCAAGCCAAGAAGCGCATCCGCCGCAACGAACGTCGCGCCGCAATCAATGGTGCCCGCATCAGCCGGATCCGCACCCTGGTGAAGAAGGTGGAATCCGCCCTCGCCGCTGGTGACAAGGACGCTGCCGCCACCGCGCTGCAGTCGGTTCAGCCGGAAATGGCACGCGGCGTTGCGCGCGGCGTGATGCACAAGAACACGGCTTCGCGGAAGTTCGGCCGCCTGACCAAGGCTGTCAGCGCGCTCGCCTAAGCCTTTTCCCGTTTTCAGGGACTGAACAAGCCCGCTCCCATCAGGGAAGCGGGCTTTTTCATGTTCATTCACAAGACGGTCACACAGCGGACACAAGCAATTCCCGCGATTCGACTGGTAGCCTCAAGATAATAACCAAATAACTAACTCAAAAAAGGCGATATTTTCGCAACTAACCCTTTTCTGCGGGTTTGCCGAGTCAACGGCTTTATTTCATTTTTTTGAACCGCCGCGCCCTTGATCCGGGGGAGCGCCCCTGTCTATTTTCGACATCCGGCCGCCGTCGAATCATCTCTGTGCGGCCGTCATTTAGTCAGTGGATGGGATGGACTCGGCAAAGCAGGGGCTTTTGCCGGCGGGTTCGTTCGCGTCGCTGGTTCCTGCCCAAGGCAGGGGGCATATTGGTAGGGTCGGCACGATAATGACGGAAAATATAGGCGTGGTGGATTGGCAGGAGGATGCAGGGGTACAGGCACATGCCGACCTCGAAACCACCTGGACGATGATCCGCGCCGGTCTGCGCCGCGACATTGGCGCGCGCATGTTCGACCAATGGCTCAAGCCGGTTCGACTGGGCGACTATTGCCCGGATTCGCAAACGCTCGATTTGCTGGTCGCCACCGATTTCAGCGCGAATTTCGTGACGGGCCAGTTTGGCGACCGCCTGCGCATGGCCTGGCGCAGCGCCGGGGCAGAGGTGCGCGACATCCGCGTGCTGCGCGCGCCCGACGCCAGCGGCCCGCGACTGCTCGACGTCACGGCCGTGGAGCCGGTCATCGACCTGTTGCCGCAAGCCGTCGCCAGCGCCGTCAATTTCACGCCGCGCCATGGCTTTGGCGACTTCGTGGTGGGCGAGAGCAACCAACTGGCCTGCTCGGCCGCAAAGGCCATGGCAGCCGAGGCGCAGCCGCGGTTCAGCCCGCTGTTCATCCAGGGCGGCACTGGCCAGGGCAAGACGCATCTGCTGCACGCGATTGCAGCGGCCTTTGCCGCCCATTCGCCCGGCGCGCCGGTTCTGTACATGTCGGCCGAGCGTTTCATGATGGAGTTCGTCAATGCGATGCGCGCCAATGAAACGATGGCGTTCAAGGCGCGGTTGCGCGCGGCGCGGCTGCTGTTGATCGACGATATTCAGTTCATTGCGGGCAAGGGGTCGACGCAGGAGGAATTTCTCCACACGATCAACGATCTGATCGACACCGGCGCGCGCATCGTCGTGACCGCTGACCGGGCACCCCAGGCGCTCGAATCGATCGATCCGCGCATCCTGTCGCGCCTCGCCGGTGGCCTGGTGGCGGATATCCAGCCCGCCAGCCTTGAGCTGCGCCTGGCGATCCTCGAAGCCAAGCGCGCCGTTGCGGGCGATCCGCCGGTACCGGATGCCGTTATCGACTTTCTCGCCCGTTCGATCCGGTCGAACGTCCGCGAACTGGAAGGCGCGTTCAACAAGCTCGTCGCCTATGGCCAGTTGACCGGCCGGGCGATCGACCTGGATTTCGCGCAGGGGATGCTGGCCGACGCCGTGCGGGCCAATGCCCGGCGCATCACCGTGGACGAAATCCAGAAGGTGTGCGCCGCCCATTTTCGCATCGACGTGTCGGAAATGCGCTCCAAGCGGCGCGCCCGCGCGGTGGCGCGCCCGCGCCAGGTGGCCATGTATCTCGCCAAGAAGATGACGCCGCGTTCGTTGCCGGAGATCGGCCGCATCTTTGGCGGGCGCGATCATAGCACGGTGATCCATGCGGTCCGCACGATCGAACAGTTGCGCGAGAGCAATCCCGATATCGACGCCGACGTCCGCGCGCTGTTGCGCCAGCTGGAGGGCTGAGGGGCTGGCGTCGGGCGCGTGAAGGGCTAGGCTGGCGGTATGATTCGCTCCATCGCGCTTTGGCTCGCCGCACTCCTCACCCTCTCGCCCGCCTTGGCGCAGGCACCCGCCGATGTGCGGGTAGCGCTCGACACCGCAGCGGGCCGGATCGTGATCGCGGTCCATGCCGACAAGGCGCCTGTCACCGCCGCCAATTTCCTCGCTTATGTCGATCAGAAGCGGTTGGACGGCACCGTCTTTTATCGCGGCGTCGGCGCGGCCGATTATGGCTTCGTGCAGGGCGGGGCACAGAATGACCCCAAGCGCATCCGGCCGCCAATTAAGCATGAACCGACCAGCCAGACCGGCCTCACCCATGATGAGGGCGCGCTGTCGATGGCGCGCTATGCGCCGGGGAGCGCGACCGGCGATTTCTTCATCGTGCTGGGCAAGATGCCCGCCATGGACGCCCAGCCGGACGCGCCGGGCGACAATCAGGGCTTTGCCGTGTTCGCCCATGTGGTCGAAGGGATGGACGTGGTGAAAACCATTCTGGCCGCACCCAAATCCGCGACAGCGGGCGAGGGCGTGATGAAGGGCCAGATGCTCGAAGCGCCGATCAAGATAATGACGGCGCGTCGGGTGCCATAACGCCGTTCTGATCGATGATCCGCGTTACCGCCATGTCGGCGGTGACATTGCCGACGGTGCGGAAGATGTCGGGCACCGTCTCCACCGCCAGCAGCAGCGGCAGCGCCTCCACCGGCACGCCCATGGCGAGGCAGATGGGGCCGGTGGTGGTGAAGAAACTGACTTGGCCGGGCAGGCCCACCGAGGCGAGGCTGACGATCGCGGCGACCGCCACGCCCATGGCCAATTGCACTGGTCCCAGCAGGACCCCGTTCATCGCCGCCACATAGAGGGCGACGCTGAGATTAGCGGGCGGGCTGGTGATGCGGAACAGCGATATGGCGAGCGGCAGGACGATGCTGCGCGTGGTCGGGCGGACGTCCAACGGCCCGTCGCTTGCCTGGATCATGGCGGGCAGCGAGGCGATCGAGCTTTGGGTCGAGAAGGCGATGGCCTGCGCGGGGAAGGCGGCGCGCGCAAAACGTCCGGGCGCGATCCGGCCTAGCAGTGCCACCAGCGGATAGACGAGCAGGGTGACGACCAGGCAGATCAGCACGATGAAGCCGATATAGTGGAGCAGCGCGCCAGCGGTGGCGAGGCCCGACCGCGCGCCCGCCACCAGCGCCAGCGCGAACACGCCGATCGGGGCAAGCCACAACACCCATTGCACCACGACAAGCAGCGCATCGGTCAGCGCGTCGAACAGGCCGGTCAATTGCGCGCGGCGCGCGTCCGTGATCCGGGTGACGGCAAAGCCGAAGATGAGCGCGAACAGCACGACGGCGACGACCTCGCCTTCGGCGGCCGCCTTGATCGGATTGGCGGGGATGAAGCCCAGCAGCCAGTCGGCTGACGGCCGCACGCCGGGCACCTCCGCCGCGCCCTGCGCCCCCGTCAACATGCCGACCGCGCCCGAAGGCACAGGCCAGAGCTGCAGCAGCAACGGCCCGACGAGCGCAGCGACAGTGGAGGAGGCGACCAGCAGCAGGGCGAACAGGCCAATGGCGCGCCCGGCCATGCCATTGGTGCGCGCGGTCGTGGCCGCCTGCGCAATGCCGGTGACCAGCAGCGCGAAAATGAGGGGGATGAGCGGCATTTGCAGGCCGTTAAGCCACGCCTTGCCGATCGGCTGCGCGACGGACAGCAGCGGTACGTCCCACCCCTGACCCCCTTCAGCAAGGGCGATACCACCCGCCAAGCCCAGGATCAGCGCGACAAGGATGCGGACGGTCAAGGACATGGCGAACGCTCCCTTTTTAGCCGCAAGACGGACCAGAGGGGATTATGCCGCTATCTAACTGTCCATCAAGGGAAAGATGGAGAGCGTGTTTTCACTCTTCGCCGAATTTGTCTTCGACCAGGCTCACCAGCTTGCCGAGCGAATCATGCGCTTCGGGGCCAGTGGCTTTGATGGTGATGCTGTCGCCCATGGCGGCGCCCAGCATCATGAGGCCCATGATCGACGTGCCGGTGACGTGGCTGCCATCCTTGCTGACGATGATGTCGGCGGGCAGGCCGCTCGCCAGGGTCACGAATTTGGCGCTGGCGCGGGCGTGGAGGCCGCGCTTGTTGCTGATACGGACTTCCTGGCTGATTTCATTCATGTGGTGCTGCCCAACAGTTCCGACGCGACGCTGATATATTTCTGGCCTGCCTCGCGCGCGGCGGCGACGGCGGCGCGCACGTCCATGACCTTGCGCGCGCTTTCCAGGCGGATGAGCATGGGCAGGTTGATGCCTGCGATCACCTCGATCTCGCCGGCTTTCAGCAGCGAGATGGCGAGGTTGGAAGGGGTGCCGCCGAACAGGTCGGTGAGCAGGATGACGCCGCTGCCATCATTGACGCGCGCCACCGCGGTCGCGATGTCCGCGCGGCGCAGCTCCATATCGTCTTCCGGCCCGATGCAGATCGTTTCGATCTGCTGCTGGGGGCCGACGACATGCTCCATCGCGACGACAAATTCGGTCGCGAGCGACCCATGAGTGACGAGTACGAGTCCGATCATCTGCTTTTGCGGCCCACCTGCTTCATGACGTTGCTTTCGGGCCTCCCGGACGACGCTTCTCCAGACTATCCTGCGGCGTCGATTCAATATTGCGGTGCAGGACCGTGGGCGAAAAGCCCGCATCTTGCAAGTAGCGTGCGACACGATCGGCAACATGGACCGAACGGTGCTTGCCGCCGGTGCAGCCGAAGGCGATGGTGATATAGGCTTTCCCGCCCTCCGCATAGCGCGGCAGAAGCGTGGCGAGCAGATCCTCGATCTTGCTCACCGCCTGCTCATAGGCCGGGTCAGCCGCGATATAGGCGGCGACGTCGGAGTCGAGGCCGGTGCGCGGGCGCAAGGCTTCGTCCCAGTGCGGATTGCGCAGGAAGCGCATGTCGAACATCAGGTCGGCATTGCGGGGCACGCCACGCGAAAAGCCGAACGACAAGATGGTCAGCACCGGATCGGACAGCCGCTCGCGCGAGAAGCGGCTGCGGATTTCCTGTTGCAGGGCGTTGCTGGTGAAGCTGGTGGTGTCTATCACCTGAGTCGACCAGCGACGCAGCGCTTCGGTCAGTTCACGTTCGCGGGCGATGCCGTCGGCGGCGGGGCGATCGAGCGCGAGTGGGTGGCGGCGGCGGGTTTCGGCGAAGCGGCGCTCCAATTCGCTGTCGGAGCAATCAAGGAACAGGGTTTCGACATCATGGCCATGGCGTTCGCGCAGGGCCTTGATCCGCCGGACGATGGCACCGGCGTCGAAGCCGCGGGTGCGTGCGTCGATGCCGAGCGCCAGCGGGCGCTCATCCTCGCCCGCATAGCCAGCGGGCAGGGGGGTGTCGAGCAGCCGGTCGAGCAGGACGAGGGGGAGATTGTCGACCACTTCCCAGCCCATATCCTCCAGCGTCTTGAGCGCGGTAGTCTTGCCCGCGCCCGACAGGCCGGAGAGCAAGAGGATGGATTTGGGGTGGGAGAGGGTCATGTAATCGGCACCGCGCGGAGCAGCCATTCGACCTTGATCGGGGCGGAGGTTTCGAACGGGGCGACCTTCCAGACCGGGATCGGCAGGCCCGCAATGGTGCGCAGCAAGGGTTCGAGCGGCATGCGGTCGACCTTGTCGAACAGGTCGATGAGCAAGGCAACGGGCACATCGTCGACATGGGGCATGGTGACGATGCCCATGCCGCGTATCTCGATCTGGCCCGCAATCCGTTCCGGCGCGCTGGCGAGCAACTGGCCGTCGACGCGCTTGAGCAGCGTATAGTCGTCGCTGATCAGGGTCGCGCCGCGATCGATGAGGCGCAGGGCTAGGTCGGACTTGCCGATGCCGCTTTTGCCGCACAGCAACAGGGCGCGGCCTTCTATGGCCACGCTGGTCGCATGCAGCGTTTCGGAGGACAATGCGCGGGCCATAAGTCGGCGGCCCTTCTACCCTGTGTTGGCAGTCATGCAAACGACATTGGTAAGCGTCGTCCCGTGCAGGGACGCCGCGCTATTCGGACGCGATGCCGGGGTCGCGCGCGACCGCCATGGGCAGGCGCAGGATGAAGCGCGCACCCTGCTGCGCATCCTCGCGATCGCCGATGCTGATGCGGCCCTGATGCCCCTCCACGATGGAGCGGGCGATGGCGAGGCCAAGGCCGCTATGCTTGCCGAAACTTTCCCCCTCCGGCCGGACGCTGTGAAAGCGGCGGAAGACATGTTCGCGCTCGGTGACGGGGACGCCCGGTCCTTCATCCTCGACGCTGACCAGTATCTGATCATCGGCGACGGTGGCGATGATCTGGACGAGGCCGCCGTCGGGCGAGAAGGAGATGGCATTGTCGATCAGATTGTCGAGCACGCGGACCAGCCGTTGCTCCTCGCCCAGCACCACCGCCACATTCTTGCGCGGACGGGCGAAGGCGAGGCGGACGCCACGGGGCACGCCGCGCGCTTCGCGGGCGATGACCATGGTTTCGATGAGCAGGCCAAGGTCGATCGGCTCGAACCGGGTGCGCGACAGTTCGGCATCGACGCGCGAGGCTTCGGCAATGTCGGTTATGAGCCGGTCGAGGCGGCGGACGTCATCCTGGGCGATGGCCATCAATTGCGCGCGCAGGTCCGGCCGGTCGACCCGGTCGAGCGCATCGAGCGCGGAGCGGAGCGAGGCGATGGGGTTTTTGAGTTCATGGCTGACATCGGCGGCAAAGGCGTCGGTGGCGTCGATCCGCTGGCGCAGGGCAATGCTCATGTCGGACAGGGCACGGGCCAGCATGCCGATCTCGTCGCGCCGTTCGGGCAGGCGTGGCACGGTGACTTCGCGCGCGCGGCCGAGGCGAACGCGGACGGCGGCACGGGCGAGGCGCTGGAGCGGCTGGACGATGGTGCGGGCGAGGAACAGCGAGAGCAGGGTCGAGGCGAGCATTGCAACGGCAAGAACGAGGCCAAGGCGCAGCCGCTCGGCGCGCACGGTGCGGGTGATGTCGCGCGCATTTTCGGTGGCGAGCAGGGCGGTGCCGTCCCGCACGGAGGCGCCCGCCGAGATCATGAAGGTGCGATCGGGCGCGTAGCGGTTCATCGCGGTCGGCTTGCCGGTCTTGCGCGCCAGCAGCAGTTCGGGCCAGGCATCGGCCCGGTCCACGGCCGGTTCGACGAAATCGGGCGGTCGACTGGCCGAGACGATACGGTCCACCGCCTTGTCGAGGAAGCGGGCGACATGGCGTTGCCATTCCTCTTCCGACGGCGACCGCAACCGATAGCGCGGTGCATCCATCGTGAAGCTGTCGGCGATCAGGCCGCCGCCGGGCGCATAGCGGCGCACCCGGTCGCCGGTCTGGCGGGCATAGGCGGCTATCAGGGCGTCGTGGCGGTCGGCAGGCGCATTTTCCAGGCTGATCGCCAGCAGCTTCAGTTCGCGCGCCGATTGTTCCAGCCGCGAATCGATGATCCGGGTGCGATAGCTGTCGAGATAGAAGAAGCCGCCCGCCAAGAGCGCGAGCGCAAAGACATTGACCGCCAGGATGCGCGGCGTGAGGCTCAATCGCCCCGACCAGCGCATCGCCATGGGCGCGTCATCCTTCTTCGGAGAATCGGTAGCCGGCGCCATAGAGTGTGTCGATTGCGTTGAAATCGGAATCCACCTCGCGGAATTTGCGGCGCAGCCGCTTGATATGGCTGTCGATCGTGCGGTCATCGACATAGACGTCGTCCTGATAGGCGGCGTCCATCAACTGGTTGCGGTTCTTGACCACGCCGGGGCGGGCGGCCAGCGTTTCGAGGATCAGAAATTCAGTGACGGTCAACGTCACATCCTGCCCGTTCCACTTCACCCGATGGCGCGCCGGGTCCATTTCCAGCCGCCCGCGAATGATCGGGTCGGCGACCGGCTGATCCGGCGTATCGGGCGCGCCCCGCACTTCGGCGCGGCGCAGGATCGCGCGGATGCGCGCGATCAGCAGCCGTTGCGAGAACGGCTTGGCGATATAATCGTCCGCCCCCATGGCGAGGCCTAGCGCTTCGTCCAGCTCGTCCGCCTTCGACGTCAGGAAGATGACGGGCATCTGCGTCTTTTCCCGCAGGCGGCGCAGCAGTTCCAGGCCATCCATGCGCGGCATCTTGATATCGAAGACGGCCAGATCCGCCGGATTGTCCAGCAACGCCTTGAGCGCGCCTTCGGGATCGGAATAGATCCGCGTCATGAAGCCTTCCGACTGAAGCGCGATCGAGACGGAGGTCAGGATATTCTTGTCGTCATCCACCAAGGCGATGGTTGCAGTCATGCGGTTTCCCAGCTGATCCAAGTGGGGCAGAGCGTTAGACCATGCGGCGCGCGCCTGCAAGAAAGCGGGTGACGGCGGCGATGCGGCATAACCGTCGATATTCGGGACAAAGCCTGTGTGACAGGGATTTGACGATTTTGGTCCAAGCCCCTATTGCCATGTCGGTCTGCGAGGATGACGCCATGATATAGACAAACGGCGCATAGGGGCGGATCGGTCGCAAAGAATAATATATGTGCGACACGGCATTCATATTCAGGAGCAAAGGCGTGCAGGCCAAATCCTCATTCACCCTGGCAGACCAGGGCATTTCCACCCATGCCACCCAATTCTGGAATATGGGCACCGCCCCGCTGGTCGAAGCGGCCATCCGCAATGGCGAGGGCATATTGTCCAAGGACGGCCCGCTGGTCGTCAAGACCGGCAAACATACCGGCCGATCGGCCAAGGACAAATTCATCGTCCGCGACGCCGAGACCGAATCGACGGTCTGGTGGGGCAGCACCAATGTCGCGATGACGCCGGAGCATTTCGCGGCGCTGAAGGCGGACTTCTTCAAGGCGCTGGGCGAAAAGGACACGCTCTACGTAGCCGACCTGTTCGGCGGATCGCAGCCCGAACATCGCGTCAATGTACGCGTCATCAACGAGCGCGCCTGGCATAATCTGTTCATCCGCACGCTGCTGGTGCGTCCGGGTGCCGACGAACTGGCCGACTTCGCGCCGGAATATACGATCATCGACCTGCCGACCTTCAAGGCCGACCCGGCGCGTCATGGCTGCCGCAGCGAGAAGGTGGTGGCGGTCAACTTCACCGAGAAGCTGATCCTGATCGGCGGCACCGCTTATGCGGGCGAAATGAAGAAGTCGGTGTTCGGCATCCTCAACTATCTGCTGCCGGTGAAGGGCGTGATGCCGATGCATTGTTCGGCCAATATCGGCCCGAACGGCGACACGGCGGTCTTCTTCGGCCTGTCGGGCACGGGCAAGACGACGCTGTCGGCCGATGCGTCGCGCACGTTGATCGGCGATGACGAACATGGCTGGTCGGACACGGCGGTCTTCAATTTCGAGGGCGGCTGCTATGCCAAGATGATCAACCTGTCGGCCGAGGCCGAGCCGGAGATTTTCGCCACCACCAAGCGCTTCGGCACGGTGCTGGAGAATGTCGTGATCGACGCGGAAACGCGCGAGATCGACCTGGACGACAACACGCTGGCCGAAAACAGCCGGGGTTCCTATCCGATCGACTTCATCCCCAACACGTCGGAGAAGAATCTGGGGCCGGTGCCCAAGAACATCATCTTCCTGACCGCCGACGCCTATGGCGTGCTGCCGCCGATCGCGCGGCTGACGCCCGAACAGGCGATGTATCATTTCCTGTCGGGCTATACCGCGCGGGTGGCGGGCACGGAGATTGGCGTGACCGAGCCGACCGCGACCTTCTCGACCTGCTTCGGCGCGCCGTTCATGCCGCGTCATCCGTCCGTCTATGGCAATCTGCTCAAGGAACGGATCAACAAGGGCGGGGTCACCTGCTGGCTGGTCAACACCGGTTGGGCGGGTGGCAAGGCGACGATGCCCGGCATCAAGCGGATGCCGATCAAGGTCACCCGTGCGCTGCTCAACGCCGCGCTCGACGGCAGCCTGAACGATGCCGAGTTCCGCACTGATCCCAATTTCGGGTTTGAAGTGCCGGTCGCAGTGGCGGGCGTGGAGCCTACCATCCTTGACCCGCGCGCCATGTGGGCGGACGCCAGCGCCTATGACGAAACCGCCGCCGTGCTGGTCAAGCAGTTCGTCGACAATTTCGCGCAGTTCGAAGAGCATGTCGATGAAGGCGTGCGCAGCGCGGCGCTCACCGCGGCATAACGGCTGCGACTTGATTCAGGGCTATGCGAGAGCCGGAGGGGTGACCTTCCGGCTCTTTTGCTTTTGGCGGCGGGGCGGGGGTGCTATGCTGTCGGTCAACATCCAGCGGGAGTAGTGGACATGTTTGGTGATATGATCGGCAAGATGGGCGGACTGGAAGCGGTGGCCGCGCAGATCGGGATGACGCCCGAACAGATGCAGGGCCTGATGACCGAGATCAGCGCCAAGATCGGGTCGGGCGATACCAGCATTTCGGCGCTGGCCGAGGTGGCCGCCGAACATGGTGTGTCGGCCGACAAGTTGCAGGAATTGATGGGATCGTTCGGCGGCCCCGAAGCGATCATGGGCAAGCTGGGCGGCCTGTTCGACCGCGATGGCGACGGCAATCCGATGAACGAACTGGGCGGGATCGCCAAGGGGCTGTTCGGCTGATCGCCTGACGCTGGCGGGGGGTCAGCTATCGGCCCCCCAAGTTTTTTTGGCCTTGCCTTCATGCCGCGATGGCTCCATTCGCCATGCTTATTGGTTGTTGCGAACGATACGCAACTAGCTACGGCAATTGGCGACGCCTGTGCGGGCGGCTTGGCAAGGAAGAAGGTCTTGAACGACGTGACGATCGAAAAGCCGGTACTCGAACCGACCGGCGCACTCTCGGTGGAAACCGTGCTGTCGGTGCGGCATTGGAACGAGCATCTGTTCAGCTTCCGCATTTCGCGCCCGGCGAGCTTCCGCTTCCGGTCGGGCGAGTTCGTGATGATCGGCCTGAAGGGCGAAAATGGCAAGCCGCTGTTGCGCGCCTATTCGGTCGCCAGCCCCGCCTGGGACGAGGAACTGGAATTCCTGTCGATCAAGGTGCAGGACGGCCCGCTGACGAGCAAGTTGCAGTTGATTGAGCCGGGCGACCAGATTTACCTTGGCCGCAAGCCGACCGGCACGCTGGTCACCGACGCGCTGTTGCCGGGCAAGCGGTTGTTCATGCTGTCGACCGGCACGGGTCTGGCACCGTTCCTGAGCCTCGCGCGTGACCCGGACGTCTATGAATTTTACGAGCAGGTCGTCGTCGTCCATTCGGTGCGCCGGGTGAGCGACCTGGCCTTCCATGACGAGTTGGAAAGCAAGCTGGCGGAAGACCCGTTGGTGGCTGAGCAGGCCGCGACCCAGTTCCATTATGTGCCGACCGTGACGCGCGAGGCTTTCCGCAACACTGTGCGGATCGACAAGCTGGTCGAGAGCGGCGCGCTGTTCGAGGGGCTTGAGGGGCCGGCCAAGTTCGACCCCGAAACCGACCGGATCATGATGTGCGGCAGCATGGAGATGATCAAGCAGTTCGCGGCCTGGTTCGAAGCGAATGGCTTTACCGAAGGGTCGAATGCGGCGCCGGGGCAGTTCGTGATCGAGCGGGCGTTTGTGGGGTAAGGCTTAACGCCGCAGGATAAGAAAGGGCCGGGAGAGCGATCTTCCGGCCTTTTTTTCATGCCAGCATAGAGGTTTCCGTTCGCTTCGAG
>NZ_JPPQ01000069.1:2873325-2882312 GCF_000743655.1 Sphingobium sp. ba1 | reverse complement strand
GGTAGCTCGTCAGGCTCATAACCTGAAGGTCGTAGGTTCAAATCCTACTCCCGCAACCACACCAACGCACACAATACGCCCGCCCTCAAAGGCGGGCTTTTTTGCGTCTAGCCCTCATCACAAACCCAAACCAATCACCGATAGCTGACGGCCGTAATCCGCCTCACCCAGATGGCACGACCGCCGATAGCTGAAAAAACGATCAGCCTGGCTGTACGTATCCTCATCGAGCAGTTCGACCCGACCAACGCCAGCGCCCGCCACGCGCGCCGCCACATAGGCGGCAATGTCGAACTGGCGATGCCCGACGCGCCCTTCCGAAAAGAAACGCTCATTGGCACCGTCCTCCGCCTCGAACCGCAGCGCAAAGGCATCGGTCACCTCATAGGACGCACGGCCAATGCACGGCCCGATCGCCGCAACGATCGCGCCCCTGCCAGCGCCTAACGTCTCCATCGCCGCAATCGTCCGGTCGGTTACGCCGCCGATGGCGCCCTTCCATCCGGCATGCGCAGCGCCCACGACTCCCGCATCAGGATCGGCAAACAGCACTGGCACGCAATCCGCGGTCAATATGCCCAGCAACAGCCCAGGCCTGTCGGTCACAAGGGCATCGGCAGTAGGCCGAGCGTCATCAGCAAACGACGCATCAACCGACACAACGTCGGCAGAATGGACCTGATGCACCGTCATCAGCGTCGATCCCGGCAGAACCGCGTCCCGCACCAGATCGCGATTGCGCCGCACCAGGGCAGGATCATCCTCCGATCCAAGCCCGACATTCGCGCCGGCATAGAGCCCGGTCGAACAGCCGCCGCGCCGACCAGCGAAGCCGTGCGGAAGGTCTGCCAAACTCCGCGCCCGGATCAATTCAACCACGCTGTTCCCCTTATTCACTGCCGACATTCATGTCATCGCCACGCAACATACTTGCGCGGGACGATTTAGGCGATAGTCTCACCTATCAGAGCATAGGGGGACGGGGCCACCGACCGCCCAGGCAAGATATCGATAAAAGGGTTTCATTGATGATATTCGGGCGGGTAAAATCTCTCGACGCCATATTGGCGACGGCCGAGAAGAAATCGCTGCATCGGTCGCTGGGTGCATTCCAGCTGACGATGTTGGGCATCGGCGCCGTGATCGGCACCGGCATTTTCGTGCTGACGGCCGAAGCCGCACAAAAGGCGGGACCGGGCATGATGCTCAGCTTCGTCATCGCCGGTTTCGTCTGCGCCGTGGCAGCGCTCTGCTATGCCGAAATGGCCGCCATGGTGCCGGTCTCCGGTTCCGCCTATACCTATAGCTATGCCGTCATGGGCGAGTTGATCGCCTGGATGGTCGGTTGGGCCTTGATCCTGGAATATGCCGTTGCGGCAGGCGCGGTATCGGTGGGCTGGTCCGGCTATGTCGTCGGCCTGATCGAACATACATTCGCGATGGATATCCCTGATCTCCTGACGCGCGGGCCCTTTGATGGCGGCATGGTCAACCTGCCTGCCATGCTGATCGCCGGCCTCGTCACCTGGCTGCTGGTCATCGGCACCAAGGAGAGCGCGTCGGTCAATGCCGTGCTGGTGTTGATCAAGGTCGCCGCGCTGACCCTGTTCATCGTGCTGGCCCTGCCGGTCATGAACATGGAAAAATTCACGCCATTCGCTCCGCTCGGCTTCTCCGGCATATCGGCTGCGGCGGCCTCGATCTTCTTCGCCTATGTCGGTTTCGACGCCGTCTCCACCGCTGCCGAAGAAACCAAGAACCCGCAGCGTAACATGCCGATCGGCCTGATCGGCTCGCTCGCCATCTGCACCATCTTCTACATGCTGGTCGCCGCTGGCGTCATCGGCACGGTGGGCGCGCAGCCCGTCACCGAAACAGGCATTCCGATCGCCCAGGGCGGAATCGCCCTCGCGCCCGGATCGACCGCCCTGTCGGCGCAATGCGCCGCCCTGGCCGCCGCTGGCACGGAAGCGGTCACCTGCTCGAAGGAAGCGCTCGCCTGGACCTTGCGTGAAATCGGTTGGCCGCAGATCGGCAACCTGCTCGGCTTGGCCGCCGGCCTCGCTCTGCCGTCCGTCATCTTGATGATGATGTTCGGCCAGACCCGCATCTTCTTCGTCATGAGCCGCGACGGCCTGTTGCCTGCAATGTTTTCGAAGGTTCACCCGACCTACAAGACGCCTTATGTCATCACCATCATGACCGGTGTCTTCGTGGCGCTGTTCGCGGCCTTCTTCCCGGTCGGCATATTGGCGGACATCTCCAACTCCGGTACGCTCTTCGCCTTCGCCGCCGTGTCGATCGCGGTGATGATGCTGCGTCGGACCGACCCCAATCGTGCCCGCCCGTTCCGCACCCCGGCGATCCTGTTCACGGCGCCGGTAGCAATCGCAGGCTGCATGTATCTGTTCTGGAGCCTGGGTGTCGAAACCAAGCTGATGTTCGTTGGCTGGGCTACCCTCGGCCTCATCGTCTATTTCGCCTACAGCCGCAGCCGCAGTCATGTTGGGCGCGGTAATGATGGGGATGTGCCGGAGCATGATGCGGGCATCCCGCCCCAACCCGTGCCGCCGCTACCCGGCGCGCATACGCCGGGCGGGCAGGACGCCTGATCGACCAACGAAAAAGGGGCGGGAAACCGCCCCTTTTTTTGTGCCTGTCCGTCCATGTGCTGTTGGCTTCAAAGGTTCAATGCAGCGCCTTGAATTCGATGTCGCGCAGGCTGCTCATATTGGGCCGCGTGAACATCTTGCCGCGCTCGGCCCAGACGACGATCAGGAAGGACAAGCTTCCGAACACCAGCAGGCCCAGCGTCAGCGGCAGGGTGGTGCCATTGAATGCCTGGCCGACGATCGTGCCCAGCGCGCTCGACAAGGCCGTCGTGAGAAAAGCCTGAAAGGAGGAAGCGATGCCCGCGCCCCTGGAGAAGGGCTCCATCGAAATGGCGCTGAAATTGGACGCGGTGAAGGCGACCGTCATCATCGTCATCGCCTGCAGCACCATGAAGGTGACCAATGTTTCACGCCCCGCCCAGATCACGCCGCTATGCACGAGGGCGATCAGGATGAAGATGATCAGCGCGCCTTGGCTCAGCCGCCGGGCACCGAATCGCGACACCAGGCGGCTGTTGATCAGGCTGCCCACCCCCATCGATCCGGCGATCAGGGCAAAGCCGATCGGGAAAAAGCCCTCTGCGTCGAAAATGTCGAAGAAAATCTGCTGCACCGACAGGATGAAGCCGATGAGCCCCCCCATCACCACGCCGCTCGCCAGCATATAGCCGATCGAGCTGCGCGTCCGCATCACCATGCCGACCGTTGTCCATAATGTGCGCGGGGTGATCCGCATCCGGTTATCGGGGTGCAGCGTTTCGGGCATGCGGATCAGCATCCACAACAGGATCAGGCTCGCCTGGATCGCCAGCGCCCAGAAGATCCAGCGCCACGGCGCGATCCACAAGATCGCCTGACCGAAACTCGGTGCCATCACTGGGATCAGCATGAACACCGCGAAAATCAACGACATGACCCGCGCCATGGCGTCGCCCTTGAACCGGTCGCGCACGATACCGACGGTGACGACTCGACTGGCGCCTGCAAAAAAGCCCGCGCAGGTGCGGCCGATGAGCAGCATGGTGAAACTCGGTGCCACCGCGCACGCGATCGATGCCATGATGAACAGCGCCATCGACCATCCCAACACGCTCTTGCGCCCGAATCGGTCGGACAAGACGCCGAACAACAGGGAGCCAAGCCCCAACCCCAGAAAATAAAGGCTGATGATCAATTGCCGGTCATTGGGCTGCGGGATCGCCAGATCGAGACTGATCGCGGGCAAAGCGGGCAGCATCGGGTCGGTCGACAGCGCGTTCATCGCCATCAGGCACGCGCACAGCAGCACGAACTCGCGGAAACCGATCTGCTTTTCGCCCGGCGTTGCGGGCTGGGGGGACGATTGGGCCATGGCATGGCTATGGGGATGAAGGCCAAACGACGCCACCCCTTATCTGTCTCTTCCTGACGCTCACCTCCGGCCGCATTAACCCTACTACGCCCGGTTCTTTGCGCCATTCGCAGGAAATCCCGCCGCAGGCGTTAACCATTTTTTATCGGATGCTGGTCCAACCTGCCCGCAATGAAAAACCGCAGGGTCGATCCATTGAATTAGCTGGGCAAGGGGAAGAACATTATGGGCAATAGTAGCAAGAGCGCGCAGTTTCTGATGGAAAGCCGTCTGTCGCACGCGACGAGCGGATCGGCAGAAGCCTGTTTTGACCTGGGTGTCGCCTATAGCTGCGGCACCGGCGGCATGCCGGTCGACCTTGTCGAAGCCCATAAATGGTTCAACCTGGCCGCTCTGCGCGGCAGCGAAGAAGGCCAATCGATGCGCGCCGAAATCGCCGAGGAAATGACCGCACGCCAGATTGCCGAAGCGCAGCGTCAGGCCCGCGCCTGGATGGTGACGACGCAGATCGGCGTCGCCTGACCGCTACCCTTTCCTGAACGGCGTCCGCTCCGCCAGCCATTGGCGGTCCTGCTGCACGCCCGCCCGCTCGGCGGCCAGGAAGTCCGCGACCGCGCGGCGGAAACCGGGATTAGGGATATGATGGGCTGACCAAGTGGGTTCCGGCGCATAGCCCCGCGCCAGTTTGTGCCCGCCCTGCGCACCTGCCTCCACGCGCTTGATTCCGCGCGCGATGGCGATGTCGATCGCCTGATAATAGCATAGTTCGAAATGCAGGTTGGGCACATCCTCGCTGCACCCCCAATAGCGGCCATAGAGCGCATCGCCGCCGATCAGGTTGAGCGCGCCCGCAATCGCCCGCCCCTCGCGCAGCGCCAGGACCAGCAGCACCTTGTCCGCCATCGTCTCGCTCAGCAGCGAGAAGAAGGATCGCGTGAGGTAGGGCGTTCCCCATTTGCGCGCGCCGGTATCCTGATAGAAATCCCAGAATATGTCCCAGTGCGCTTCGGTGAGCGCGCGGCCGGTCAGGTGAACGATCTCCAGCCCCGCGACCGCCCGCGCCCGCTCCTTGCGGATATTCTTGCGCTTCTCGCTCGACAGGTCGGCCAGGAAATCGCCGAAATCGCCATAGCCGCGATTGGTCCAGTGAAACTGACTGTCTTCGCGAATCAACCACCCCGCCGATTCGAACAGCGGCACCTGATCGGCCTCCACAAAGGTCGCATGCGCCGATGACAGGCTGTTGCGCTCCACCAGCGTCTCGACACCGGCAATCAACGCCGGGGCAAAGGCCTCGTCGCGCAGCAGCAACCGGGGGCCAGGCACGGGCGAGAAAGGCGCGGCGATCTGGATCTTGGGATAGTAGCGCCCACCGGCCCGTTCCCAGGCATCGGCCCAGCCATGGTCGAACACATATTCGCCCTGGCTATGGCTTTTGCCATAGGCCGACACGGCGGCTACGATTCGTCCATCGGGGCCATCGATCACCAGTGGCAAGGGCTGCCACCCGGTCCCTTCGCCAACGCTACCCGATCGTTCCAGCGCGGTGAGGAAATCCCAGCAGACGAAGGGGTTGGCCGATCCCGCGCAGGCATCCCACTGATCACGCGGCAGGTCGGCGACGCCCGCGGCAATGCGCGCGACCCATTCCGTCACGGGCGCACGTTCTGATGATCTTGCCGGGCTTTACAGGTCACGGAAGTGAAAATTGGGCCGTGCCCGCCATTACGCAAGGGCAGGCACGACCATAAACGTCGCCGATCAGGCAGCCCGGACAAGGACGATCGCGTCGATTTCGACAACCGCGCCGAGCGGCAGAACAGGCACACCCACGGCGCTGCGTGCATGCTTGCCCGCGTCGCCGAACACATCGACCATCAATTCGGACGCGCCATTGGCGACCTTGGGCTGATCCGTGAAGGAGGACGCGCTGCTGATGAAGGCACCAAGCTTCACGACCCGTTCGACCCGGTCGAGGCTGCCGAGCGCCGCTTTCATCTGGGCGATCAGATTGAGGCCACAGATCCGCGCGGCGGCAACGCCATAGTCTAGGTCGCGGTCTTCACCCAGGCGCCCGGTCATCAGGCCGTCGGGTGCCAGCGAGATCTGCCCGGAAATATGCAACATGCCGCCTGCTTCCACGCTCGACACATAGGCGGCGACCGGGGTGGCGGCCTGGGGCAGGGTGATGCCGAGTTCGGCAAGGCGGGCGTCGATGCTCATGATAAGGCTCCATCAGTGGGGATAAGGGGAAGGGGGGCCGGACACTGGGCCAGCCGGTCCATGATCCAGGCTTCGGCCTCGACCCAATTGTCGATCCGCGCATGGGCATGGGGGGCATCGGGCACGTCGGCGGCGATATCCGGCTCGCCGACAAAGTGCAGCCGCCACACATCGGGCGCATGCCGCGCGACCGATTCATGATGTTCGGCCAGGTCGTCGATGAACAGCGCGACGCTGGGCGCACGCGCCGCCACGATGCGGGCGAGCGGGCGACCTTTCGGCCCGTTATTCCAGTGGACCGGCATGTTCAGGCCATAAGCAGCGAGCTGTTCGACGCGCTGCTGGTGATGGCGCTCGCCAATATTGGTCAACACTTCGATGTCGGCGACCTGCGCCAGGCGCCCCAATGCCTCGACCGCGCCCGCGATCGGCGACTGTCGATGCATTTCCGTATCGAAAAAGGCGATCAGCAATTGCCACACATGCTCGCGCTCCAGCACCAGGCCACTATCCTTGTGGCGCAGCGCTTCGGCAAAGCCGCGTTCGCGCATGTCGAAATCCACCGCATGCGTCTCATCCAACCAGGCGCGCAGCGGCACGACCATGTGCAACAGCACCTCGTCGCAATCGGTGATGATCAGGGGGCGGGTCATCGGCTCAAAATCTCCTGCGCCGCGATCAGCGCGGCGGGTGTGGTGTCGATCGCCTGGGCACAGGCGATCAGGTCCGGCTCATGATTGGCCAGAAAGGCGAGGATGGCCGCCATGATCGCCGGATCGCCCACGCCCGCGCGCAAGGTTTCGACGTCGATCCCGGTCAGTGCCAGCAACCGGTCCGCCCGCGATTCCTCCGCCAGCGTCCAGCCCAGCGCCATCAACGCCAGCGTCATCGCGTCTTCAACGCTATCCTGCTTGCCATTCGGTTGGTCGGGTCGCATGGGTGTTTCTCTACGGGAAAGCCGCGTTGACGGCGTGCTTGCCTTGGGATGATCGTTAAAATCGTGGGTGACTGGTGGCAAAGCGCGTGCTCGTTGTCGAGGACAACGAACTCAATCTCAAACTTTTTTGCGATCTGCTGCGGGCGCATGACTATGACGTGCTGCCGCTGCGCGACGGGCGCGACGTCCTGGCGCAGGCGCAGGCCTTCCTGCCCGACCTCGTCATCACCGACATTCACTTGCCCCATGTCAGCGGCCTGGACCTGATCATTTCCTTGAAAGCCGACGCGCGCCTCGCAGCCGTGCCGATCATGGCGGTGACCGCCTATGCCGGAAAGGGCGACGAGGACCGGATTCGCGCGGCAGGGGCGCAGGCCTATGTGTCCAAGCCGATCTCGGTGCTGCGCTTCATCGCGCAGGTCAGCGCGCTATTGTAATAGACGGGTCCGACACGTCGCTGTTTTGTCATACATATTTCATCACCGCTACTTCGTCACGCCCCCGACACGTCATCCTTCTCTGCCAACTCCTGGGTCAAGGGCGCGGCCGCCGGCCGACAGCCTGTCACAGCACAGGGGTAAATTCCTAATGTCTCATCTGACCGACGAAGCGCGCGCGCCTTTCCGCGATGCGCAGCCGACCATCGCCATGGGCGACAACAGCCTGGAGGCGATCGTCGCCGCCAATCCGGCCCGCCGCACGATCCTCAAGAACGGCCTGATGGGCCTTTCGATCCTGCCGATGCTGGGCACGCTGGCGGCCTGCGGCGATGATGACAATGATTCGGCGACGCCAACCCCGACGCCCACGCCGACCCCAACGCCCACCCCGACCGACAGCTACGCCATCACCTTCGCGGGTGTCGCCGCCAATCAGAATGACACCGTTACCGTGCCCACGGGCTACACCGTCGACGTGCTGCTGAAGGCTGGTGATTCGGTCGAAACCGGCACCCCCTATTCGGGCAATTTCCCGACGCCTGCCGATGCCGAGAAATGGGCTGGCGGCAACCATGACGGCATGGAATATTTCGAACTGTCGGGTACGGATGCGAACGCCGGCGGCCTGCTGGCGCTGAACCACGAATATCCCGACTTCAACATCCTGATGGGCGGCAGCTATGATGCCGCGACCGCAACCGCTGACCAGAAGGCGCTCGCTCTGTCGGCCGTCGGCATTTCGGTCGTTGAAATCGCCAAGGGCAGCGACGGCAAATGGTCGGTCAAGGCGGGCTCGCGCTTCAACAAGCGCTATACCGGCAATGACCTTTACCGCGTGAGCGGCCCCGCTTCGGGTCTGCTGTCGGGTCAGGTCAAGGGCATGTTGAACAACTGCGCGTCGGGCCGCACCCCCTGGGGCACCTACCTCACCTGCGAAGAAACCACCGACAATTATCTTGATCCGACCCAGCCCGAAAATGACTATGGCTGGGTGGTCGAAATCGACCCCTATCAGGAACTGGCCGCCCCGACGAAGCGCACCGCGCTTGGTCGTTTCAGCCATGAAAACACGGCCTATATGGCCAATAGCGACAGCCGCGTCGCCATTTACATGGGCGACGATTCGACGCCGGGCTGCATCTATAAATTCATCCCCGATCGCGCCTTTTCCACGGCCAACCGGGCCAACAATGTCGACCTGCTGGACAATGGCACGCTCTATGTCGCGCGCTTCAACGCCGACGGTTCGGGTGAATGGCGCGCGCTGACCTGGGGCCAGAACGGCCTGGTCGTCGGCGCGTCTGACCCTGGCGACGTCAGCCAGTTTGCCACTCCCCCGACACCATCCACCGTCAATTTCGCCAATCAGGCGCAGGTGCTGGTCAACTGCCAGTCGGCGGCGCGCGTTGCCGGCGGTACGATCA
>NZ_JPPQ01000069.1:2862928-2873315 GCF_000743655.1 Sphingobium sp. ba1 | reverse complement strand
CTGTGGTGATGGTGGGGGCGGGGAGGGGGGTGGGGGCAATGCGGTCGCCTACAGCTGCCGGGTCGCCTTCCTCGGTCGCAGCATTCCATGCATACATCGCGGGATTGACCGCCACCCATGTAAAAGTGACGCCGCCCGTCATAAGGTTGCGTGTCAGGGCTGTTATTTCGGCGGGGCCATCGAAAAAGACCCGGCCCGCGTCCTCTATCAGCAAATTGATGAAGCGCTGACCACGAACGTTCCGGCCAGCAACATTCGTGGTGATGGTCCCGCTGTAATGCGAGTTCGTCCGCGCCATCTTGATTTTGGCAAGCGCGCGCACCTGGCCCCATGATGGCACTTGCGGGTCAAAGTTTCCGCTGAGAACCTGCCCGCGTGCGGAAATGTCGCTTTCATCACGCCATGCGTCCGTCTCAACGCTGCTATAGTCATGCTCGGCAGAGATGTAGGAACAAACGATTTCGTTGATGGCCTTGTCGTCGTCCACGCCGACGCCATTCCAGTCGTAGGATGTTATTTCAGCCGGGCCGATGGTGACGGTCGGATCGTAATACTCGCCCGCATAGATCACTAGAGCGCCGTCCGATCGGGGGGCGATCCAGCCGTCGAAGGTCGAAAGAAGCCCTGCCTTTACGGTGCCATGCGGGTCTGTGTGCTTGTGGCTCAGCCACGAGCGATAGCGCGGCTCTGTGCCACCACCTTTGAGCGCGCGGGCCTGATCACAGACATCAGCCGCCGCGCGCCAGTATGCGATGGTCGGCGCGATCTTGGTCGCATAGTCAACCCCCTCGCGCACGATCATGTAGTGCATCAACTGGCGAACGCCATTTTCCGTCCAGGTCCATCCCGCCTCGTCGGTAGGGTCTGCGTGATATGGGTCTGGACACAGTTGCCATTCCGCAACCATGCTTGGAACCGGCACCTGATTTGGATAGGTCTCAAGAAATTTCTTGGACTTCACTGGCTTAGAGAGCTGCGCCAGCATGACAACGCCATCGCCGCGATGATTCGGGTCCCAATCAGGGATCAGCGCTGAAACCGCAGAAAATGCGGTGCCGGGGTTGCTCCCATTGGTCCAGTAGAGCGAGATGGCTGCATTCTGATAGCGCTTGTCGGCACCCGTATTTACCGTATTTCCCGACAGCGTGACGGCATCATCATTCAAATAGAAGCCGATGAGCGCATTCATTTTGCCATCGTGGACCGCCCCAACATCGACGGCTGTTCCGTTGCTGGCGGTTTCATAAAGCGCATAGGCAAAATACAGCCGCCCTTTGCCGTAGGACGAAACGCGAGGTGGACGCGGTGTCTTGATGGCCGTGACTGCGGTGTCCGGTTTGGGGAGTGACGGCCCAAGCCCAAGCAACGACGCACCCGCTTGAAGCCCGTATGCGACGCTGCCGAGGGTAAGGGCGGCTACAGCCGTGCTGGCGATGCCGTATGCGGCAAAACCGCTGATACCCAATCCCGCCGTCAAGCCGCTGAATAACGCGCCGCTGATCGCCTGACCGACGCCGGGGATGACGTTGATACCTACCGCAAAGCCTACGGCGATGATGCTGCCCAGCGTTTTACCCATGTCGCCACACCGCCAGCACATCGTCGGGCGCGAAAGATGCGGCAGCCCACCCGCGCGCGGATCGGACGGCCCATCGCTTGCCGGTATAGATTGCGCCCGCTGCGTGGCCCCACATCTGAACCACGCCGACATCGCCTATGTCAGGCTCACAGTAATCAGGTTCGCCCAAGCCTTCGATCCAGAGGGGGAGTAGGCCGCCAGCCTCATCGATCAGCGCCGCGCACCCGGTTTCATCCTTATATGCGCCGCGCCATTTGGCCATCGGGTCACCCCTGCCGCACAGGATGAGCCAATCGGCAGGGAATGTGCAGCAGTCCGCCGCGCCCCACACCCAAGGCTTTCCGCCGACCTCTGCGAGATATCCACCCAGGTCAGGCATCGGACGGCCCAAAGCGTCGGCTTGTCCCGGCGCTGATTCCTGCGACGTGCGAGAAAATCGCGTCGGTCGGGCTGCGGCGACGCTGGTCGGCATCAGTAAAAAATGCGTTCGGCGCGCGCGCGCGGGTGCTGTCACCTGCGACAATGGTCAACGAAATGGACCGCGTGATTGAATTGCCATCGGATGCCGGACGACTGATTGACAGGCTGCGCGCCTCGAATGTCGCTTCCCACTCGACGCCAATAAGCTGCCACGCCTCATCGAAATCAGCGCGCCCGATATCTACCCGCGCGCCGCGAACCGATGGGGCGTCGTCCAGTGCAAGGCGCACGGTTTCTTCGCTCACGCCTGATACGGTGAACTCCAGACGCTCCGCAGTGCCGTTCATCAACTGCTGGAAATCCGGCACGCTGACCAACTCGCCGCCACCAATGGCAATCGCATCCTCCGGCACCACAATGTCGGCGGGGATAAGCAACGGGCCGAGGCCGCTATGAAGCAGCGCAGGCGGATCACAATCAATGCGGACAACAATGGATTCCCGATAGAAGGCCATCAGGTGCCGTCCTGCTGATATTGGGCGATGCGCTGCGGCACGGCCTTGATGATGCCTTGGCCCATTCCCGCCGCTGCCTGCTGCGCCTGCTGCGCCGATACCGAGAGGATTTGGCGCGCAAAGCCATCGGGGTTGACACTATTGCGGGCGTCCACTTGCACGGTTTGATGCACGATGGTCTGGCGCGGGGTGGCGCTGGCCGAGATGTTGGGCGCGGCTGATATGGCCGCTATGGCCCTGCCGTTACCGCTCCCCAACGCGCGCAAGTTTTCAGTGCCGACCTTCTTGACGGTGTCAGCATCAACCACCCACTCGCCCTTGTGGACCACGCCAGCGACCTTGCCACGCGGGCCGTCGCCTGTGTAGCCGCCACCCTCAAAGCCGAGAACTGACCGCGTTGCTGTTGCCAGCAAAGAGCCTATATCCCCGCCTCCCGAACCGGATGGAGCGCCACCCGGTGATAGCTTTGCCACCGCCCACCGGGCTATCATCTCTGCCAGGATGCGAAGGCCTATCGTTTTGAAGTCCTGCCAAATCGCGTCTGTGCCGCCCCGGAAGCCATCTTCAAAAATGGTGGCCAGCGTCCGAATTTGCGATTCTTGCTTTTGCCGGAAATCGTCGGCTATGCGCTGGTTAGCCTCTCGTTCTTGCTCCACCCGCTGATCAATGTCTTTGCGGACGCGGGAGCCATCCATGTCCTGCGCAGTAAAGCCTACATCGATCCAGCGCTGCTCCTGCTGCTTCCACATAGAATCAGCGACCGCCTTGGCCTGCTCGCGGGCAAGGGACAGTTTGTAGGTCAGTGCGTCGGTAGCGGTTATCAGGCCTTCGAAACGAAGTTTGTCGATGTCAGCCATTGCTCGGCCAGTTTCGAGCGCGATGGCCCGCAGAGGGTCATATTTGCTGACAACCCTTTCTAACGTCTGCTGCAACTCGCGTTGCGCTTGGGCTTCCTCGCGAGCCTCTTTCGCGGCCTCCCTCGACGCTTTAGCGGCGTCACGCTTCGCTTGGGTGCCTGCCTTGCGAGCATCGCTTTCCCGCTTTTGGATAGCCTCCTGTTCGGCAGTAAGCTGGTTTTCGATCCGGGTGCGGCCAGCGAGGTAAGCAGATTCATCGCCCGTGCGCCGGAATTCATCGCGCAGCCTGCCCAATGCCTCTTGATGGCGAAGTGCAGATGCGGCGGAAGCGTCCGATGACGCCAAGGCCTTCACGTCCAACAGCGGGACACGGGCCTCTACGACCGCCTTTGTCGCGTCAACCAACCCCTGAGTTGCGACTTTTTCGCGCTCGACTGCCTTGGTTAGCGCTTCTGTAGCCCTGCCGCGCGCCAAGCTCTGGCCAAATCCACTCGATCCGCCCACCGTGCCGCCCTGCACAAAATTGGAAGGATCAGCGACGCTTTGCGCTATCCTCCGAGCCGAGGCGGCATCGGTTATTTCCTTACGGAGGTTCTGAATATTCTGCTGGCGTATAGCCTGCGCGGCGGCAAGAGCGCTCTGCGCAACCTGCAATTGAGTCTGGTTCTGTTGCGCCAGTTGCTTGCTGAGCTTGGCGCTGGCATCAGCCGCGCCATATAGGCTCGTCTCAAAGATTTTCTGAGCGTCGGCGGCCATGCGCGCTTTGGCTGCGTTCGCCTCCAGTTTGGCGGTCAGGCCTTCAACGGTGTCACCGCCTTCGAGAACTTTCCCGGCCAAGACGCCTATGACCGAGCCTGCGGCCAACAGCGCCGCGCCCCACGGTCCCGTGAAAAAAGCCGCTACTTTCCCAGCGCGCCCGCCCATGTCGGTCAGGGCATCTGCAACCTGAGGGGCTTGCTGCGCCAGCACCATGAAAGGGGACGAGCCACTTGCGAGTGATGCGCCCACATCCGCGAACTGCCTGCCCAAATTGCGCGTGCCGTTGGACATTAGGGCTGTTTTGTCCACAACGACAACTGAGGCCTGCCTGATCGCAGCTTCCGCCTTTGAGGCTGATCGTTCCACTGCCGTCATCGCACGATCAGCGGCAGCGGCATGCTGTTGCAGCGAACGATCCGCGCTACCGGTCTGGGCTTCTATGCGAAGGACAACAGATTCAGGATTTGCCATCAGTTCAGTCCTGCGCCAGCGATAGCCTTGAGCCTCGCTGTGTCAGGCTCCAGCTTTTGGTCTGAGTGAACACGGTTCCAGTTCCAGATCGTGGTGAGGTATTCCCGCCACGACATCTCGCGCCAATCGCGGCCCATGACGGCGCAATTTGCGATTACCTCGCCGATGTCTATTCCGTCGCCTGTTCGGATGCCGGGTCGCTGCCCGGCTCCGCTTTTGGGGGGGTGTAGCCCTCCACGCGAGCCATAAGGATGGCTGCTGCGAGCGCCCAGCTTTCCTTGAGCGGAGCAGATTGGCAATAGTTCTCTACCAGCCTGCGGGCAGTTATGGCGCTAACCGCCACATCCTTCCCGTCAACATGGCCAGCGCCGCCACCGATTAATCCGAGCCGGATTGTCTCCCACAAGTCCTCTGCAAAAGCCTCGCCCGCCTCAGTGATCGCAACTGGCACATCTTCAATGAAGCCGCGCCCCTTCATGACCCGACCGTAGAGCGCGAAGACGCCGACCTTGCGCTTTTCCTGCAATTCCGCGAGTTGCGGCAGTTTCAGGTCAAACAGGTAGGTGCCGTCTGCGAAGTCCAGTTCGACCGCAGTTTGCATCAGGCCTCTGCCACCCAATCGAGATCGCCCTCGCCCGCGAGTGCAAGCTCCAGTGTTGCGAACCCATCGGCGACGGTTCCGATATTGCGCGCCGTCATGACAGCCTGACCGGAAAAGGTGCCCATTGGAACGCCAGCGGGCGTGTCAGGATCGGTGGTATCGAGCGGGACGATTTCCCAGTTGCGATGCTTGCCCAACGCAGCCTTGAGAAGCGCGAACTGATCGACGTTCGCCATTCCGTTACCAGAGATGTCCCAGGTGACGCCGGTGACACGCAGGCGACGGCGTGGGGGCGTGGCAGGGGCCGCGCAGTCGCGTACATAACGATCGCTTGTCTGCGCGCTCTCATTGATTCCGGTGGTTTCGAGGCCGCAAACGATCACGAAGTTTTCAGGGGTGGCACCATCGCCCAATTTGAGCTGGGCAAAATCGAACGTGGTTGGCAGGCTCATTTACATCTCCAGCGTATTTTGCTGGAGACTAAACCCCGTCACTCGTCTGGTTTATAACCCTCAGACTTCTTGGCGATGAACGCCGTTCGCTCGACAATCTGCCGACGCCGCCAATCGGCATCTATTTCGGATTGCGGGCGGGCTGCGGCATAGAGGGGTAGGCAGTTCAGTGCGCGCGCAGCTTCATCGTCGCCAGCAGCATCTAGGCTGGATGCTGCTGCAAAAACATCGTCAATGTCCATCTTGCCCGTGCGGATAAGTTGGACCACAAGGGCGCTAAGCATTCGTTCTGCTATTTCATCGGCCATCACATGTAGATAGGCCGGGCGGTGCATTGCGGCAACTTAATTGGAGATCGACTTTGAGCCTCGTCAGAACGGTCAAGTTTCACGGCGCTATTGTGGTCAATGGCGAAGAAAAGGGCGTGGCCGAGACCTCTTTGAATTTATTTAACGATGGGCGTCGCAAATGGGCGGATGGCCAAATTACTGGCGACCCAGATGACCTCGAAGCGGCCTTTGGCGCGGGGGGATTTACACTCCGGCTCGAAAATGGCGTAGAGATTGACTTGATCATGTCGAGACTGAATGGACGCGCCACAAGTGCATCGGTCAAGGCCAGTGGCGCGGTCCCCGGTCTATGAAATGGATAGCGTTAGCGATATTAGCGCTAGGCCCAGGGTGCGCCAAACAGTCCGACGAAGCAAAGCGACAATACGACATGATAGAACGCGCAGGTGGGCAGCCTAGCGAACTCTGTGAAGCATCAAAAAAGATCGCAGATGCCTATCTCAAAGAAGGAAATGAAAAAGACTTTCGCCTCTACAAGTCGGGAAGTGACGCTAGATGCATGAATGTCCGACTAAGATCACAAATGTAGGGTAGCCCTTTCAGGCCACCCCACACTCACCCAAGCGCCGGGATATTGTCAGCCTTCATCCAAACATCCTGCGGGCCGATAGAGAAAAACTCCCCATCCGGCCGCTGGAACAGCAGGATAGGATGCGCGGGCGTGTCCAGCGTCACGATGCTGTAGATCCATTCCGGCTTCATCCCCGCAGACTTCGAATTGAAAACTGCCTTGGGGGCGTTCGGCGCGATGATGGCCAGACCGGCCTCGAACCGGTCCCACGGGTCCAGCGTTGCGGCCTGCGTGACAACCGGGATGGCAGCGGCGGACAGCGCCACCATGCCGCGCAGGAAGTTGCGACGATCGTTCATGACGCCCTCCCGGCAGCAGCGGAGGGGAAGGGCGGTAGATCGTTGTCGTTCGCAATGATGAGGCGGCGCTTTCCTTGGCGCGCGCGGAAGGCTATGACGTTCGAAGCCATGGCGATCACTCCTATTGATCGTTGAGGGTTAGGAACGGCGCGGGTCTCGTACACCCGCGCCGTTCTGCGTTAGTGGGCCGTGAAAAGCTGATGCAGCTTCGCAAGCCCCTTGCCGGTAATGAGCGCCGTGACGCTCCGCTGGAGGCCTTTTTCAGGATGCTCCCAACTGCCGATCTTCACGTCCATGATCCCGGCGTTGATCTTGTCCTGATATGGCTCGTTCAGCCGCGTCATCCAACCCTTCTCGCGCAGGAAGGCAGCGAGCCGGTTTCGTCCGGTTCCAAGTATCTTCGCCGCCTGCCCCAGCGGGATCGCGTCTGGCGCAGTTGCTACCTGCTCCGCGAATGCCACCTTGGGCGCGTCCTCCGCGACGCGGGTTTGCAACGCGATCACCTTCTCGACATTTTCGAGCAAGAGGGAGCGAAGGACAGACGTGTCGTTCAGCATCGCGTGTGGCGAACGGCGATCCTCTAGCATTTGCCAGCGGTCGATGATCTTGGCCCGCATGTTCACGTCATAGCCAGAGACGAGGATCAGGCTTTCGCGTTTGGGAAGGTTGAAGCAGGGGTATTCCTGCCCATTTTGCTCGTTGCGGTAGGTGCCCCCAAATTTGGGGAGACCCTCTTCGCCATACAGTTCGACCAGCATGACGCGTATATCCCGCATTACATGGTCGTGGCGCTTGCCGGTCAGTTCCGCAATCTCGCGGCTGCTCATGGTCTGGGGCTGGCCATCGCCTCCAAAAGACCCTATGGTCATATCGTTCATTGGGTTGGTTCCTTTTGATCAGGCGTCGGGTAGAGGCTCAATTCTGACCCGACGCCACTTTCTCTGCGGCCAAGCCGCTTTCCAACATTGTGACGATCTGCGCGTTCATCGAGCGGCGGCGCTCTTCGGCCAGTCGCTTTAATCCCTGCTTGAGATTATCGGGCATACGCAGCCCAAAAGGCGGTATCTCTCTGCTCATAACATCTCCTATTGAACCACCGTGGTTCCACCATGGATAAACCACGGTGGTTCATTGATGTCAACACCATCGTGGTCCATATGCGGAATAAATTCGGAGAGACTCATGCACGCAAGCGACGCACAGATGAAAATTCGGCTTCCTGCCGAATTACGGGATGGTATCGTGGTGGCCGCAGAAGCAAACAAACGTTCACTGAACGCGGAAATCGTCGCCCGCCTGGAGCGATCGTTCGACCACGCCGCCCAATCAGATTATGATCAGCGGATGATGCTCGTTGAGATTGTGTCTGAGCAGGTTGCCAAAGTGGAAAAAGAAATGATGCTGCGTATGGAAAAAGCGATCCAAGGTTTGAGCGAACCTGAACAGCGAGAGCATTCTAAGAAATAACCCGCACCCTAAAATCCTGCACCGTATGCCAAGCGTCATCTTCCGCGCCGTCACGCATCAGCCGTGAGCCGCGCCAATTCACGATGCCATAGGCGCTAGCGTCGCCGTCGATCGCAATCCGAATACCACCCAGCACCTTGGCAATGGCTGGTCCGATCTTTGCGGCCCTATCCTCGGCTGATTCTATTATTGCCTTGCGGGGATCGTTACCGACATACCTGGGCTTAGCGAAACCGTGAACCGATACCGTCAATATTGAGCCATCGACGCAGGATGCACGCATTGGTTCCACGGATGGAACGCCGTATCGTATGAAGGGCCATTGGGGATTCCGCGCCGTTCCTGGATAGATTTGCGACGCCGGGACAATGGACGTTAGCAGTTCATCAGACTTGAGCGCCGTTAATATTGCCCGCCTAACTGGTAGAGTGTGATCCTTAGCCATTGGTCTTTGCCCTCTTTACCGCGCGGGCTACAGCGGCATCAATCGTTGCAGCAATCAACTTGCGATTCTTGGCTAGCGCAGGCCTCATGAAAGGCCGCTCCTCAATGCGTGACGTCCCGTATTCCAAAGCAGCCGAATACGGGGCGTTAGACGAAACTTCGACCCGCAATTCCCCGACACTGACTGTCTCAATATTGTTGGCCAGCGTACCAGTGTCGTTGCTGGGAGCCTCACCAGGGCGTGAGGCGACGTGCCCTTTCCCGCTGACAGCGCCGGAGGTGATTGATATCTGGGCATCGACCTGAACAGCCTCCCCAAGTGCAAACATGACTTTCCCGACCTCTTGGACAGCGCCCGGCCCGATCTGCTTTATCATGCGCGTGTATTTGTCGCGGCCTGCCATCTTCGCCATCACGCCTTCCGCCCCATCAAATCCCATCCGGCCGCAACCGTGTCCCGCCCAACCTGATCGATCATCCACACGCCCGCAAATGGCCCGGCCAGAATTTCAATCGTGTCATCGGTATTGATCCCACCATCCAAGGTCGCGGCCAGGACGATGATGCGGCGCGTCTGCTGGGTATATCCTTCGGTCGCGCGCATGGCTTCGGTTGCCTGATCGACCTGCGCCTTGCATGTGCGCCGGACGGGATCGCTTGCGCCGGGGATGATCGAGCCGCCGATGTCGTAGGCCGTATCCATGTCCGATTGCGTGATGATTTCAGCATCATAGAACGGCCCACCAAACGCAGCGTTGAAGGCCAGTCCGATGTCGGCGAAGGCGGCTGCCATGTCCATTATGATGGGCATCCGATCAAGTAGGGTCCGCCAAATAGCCGACGCTGGATCTGCGCAAGCTGCTGGCCGTAGGAGGTGGATTTGAGGTCGCCCTTGGCGCGGGCGGCAATCACGCTATCGGATAGCGTCGCGCTAAAGGTGGACGATTTGAACGATGTCGCCCCGGTCGCGATCAGCCCAGAAACTTCGTCCATGCCGATAGTTTGCAACGCCAGATAATGCGCCGTCATCAGTTCGGTCGCGCGTTGCTGGTAGCTGCCATAGCGGTCGGTGATGTCCGCCTCAGCGTCCGTTGCCCATGCAGCATAGGGCGGCTCGGTCAGCGTCGTGAAGGCGGTGTATTTCGCGGTGAAGTCGGCCAAGGAAAGGCGGGTGTATGGCATGGATCAGCCTTCCTTGTCGGAGGCTCGCGGCTTGGGCTGCGGTTTAGCGACCGGCTTTGACGCTTCCTCGATCGCGAACCAGTCCTTGACGCTTTCCGCTTCGTCCTTGGTCACGCCCTCAACGGTAGCGCCAGGCTCGATGATGCGCAGGACGCCATCGACATAGACGCCGCGCGGGCCGGTGGTGATGTTCTTCAATTTCATGTCATGCTCCTGTGAAAAGGGGCGGCAATCCGGTTCCCCGAACGCCGCCCCGCTTCCCCCGTTGAAAGGTGGGTTAGGCTACGATGCCATCCCGATAGCGAACCGCGCCCGGCAGGCGGACTTCGACGCCGCCCGTCTTGAAATAGCCGGGCACTTCGTAAATCATCGGCCCCGAACGCATGGGGTCGAGGAAGCGCAGCGGGACGGGCAGATGCA
>NZ_JPPQ01000069.1:2853904-2862918 GCF_000743655.1 Sphingobium sp. ba1 | reverse complement strand
AAGGGCGCGGTTGCTCTCCCGCGCCCATGCCTCACGCCATCCTTCCAGCATCTCGACCGCGTTCCAGTCCCGGTTCTTCGCCCCGAACCCCTCGGGGCCGATTTCGCGGGTGGTCAGCAGGATATGGGCATGGTGGTTGCGATCATCGCCTTCGCGCCCCGGCGCATGAAGGGCGATGTCGGCCACCATGCCACGGGCCACGAACTCGCGCTGGCAGAACGCGCGCACCAGCTCGACGCGCTGCGCATGGTCCAGCTCGGCAGGCAGAGCCACCCGGATTTCGCGGGCAACCTGCGAATTCTTCCGGGTCTCTGCCGCCTCGACCGCATTCCACAGCGCCGCCCGGTCCTGCACCCATGCGGGCGCATTGGCAGGGGCGAGGGTTTCGACGTGATCGACGCCACCGCGCGCACGGTAATCGAAGGTCAGCCCGGTGCGGTGATCCTCGATCCGTTCGCCCACGCGGTAGGCCGCTGCCGCTGTGGCGCTGCGACCGGCAGAGCGGGAAATCATCGTGGCCCGAAGGTGGTAGATCGCCAT
Organism: Sphingobium sp. ba1; assembly: GCF_000743655.1. Classification (NCBI taxonomy): domain Bacteria; kingdom Pseudomonadati; phylum Pseudomonadota; class Alphaproteobacteria; order Sphingomonadales; family Sphingobiaceae; genus Sphingobium; species Sphingobium sp. ba1. The sequence continues at coordinate 2,862,378 of NZ_JPPQ01000069.1, read as the reverse complement.
TTCCGCGCTGCACTTGGCTAAGGGTTCAAGGGAAACGCAGGGTTCCCTTGCCCACACAAACGCGCAGCGTTTGTATAAGTGGGCACTTCGTGTTTGACACGCTATCCACTACGCGGCACAAATTCAACGATTGTAAAGAGGAAGGGCGGAAGAATGGCGCGCACCATCGACCAGCAGATTGCAGATGCGCAAGCGAAGCTGGCGCGGCTCAAAACCCGTCAGAAAGCCAGCGACACCCGCCGAAAGATCATCGTCGGCGCCATCGTCACCACCGAAGCCCTGAAAGACCCCAAGATTTCCAAATGGCTGGCATCCACCCTGCGCAAACACGCAACCCGGGACGTGGACCAGAAGGAAATCGCCGGACTGCTGGCCGACCTCGATGCCAGGGTGCAAAGCGCCGGGGCGGGTGAGGCATGAGCGGCAACACCGATCCGTTCCTGGTTCTGGTCGATGATATTGGCGCGCTGCGCCGCCAGATCGAGAACCTGCAACGCACCAGCCTCGACAGGGACGAGGCCGAACACCTCAACGCGACCATCGCCAAGAGCCTCGACAACATGGCGCAAACCGGCAAGCGGCTGGAACAGCGCCTTGAGGGCCAGCTGCAGCTCGCCACCGCCAAGACCAACCGCGCCGCCATAGAAGCCGCGCAGGACGCCGCCAGAGGGGCTATCAGGGAATCCCATGCCGAGATCCTCCAAACGGCCAGGAGCCTCTCACAGGCCGCAGGAGAGGCCCGCAGGGAGGCGTGGCGCTGGTTCGGCGGGTTCTGGGTCTGGCTGACCTCGATCGGGGCCGCAGGAGCGCTTATCGGCGCGCTGGCAGCCTTCTGGATCACCGGCAGAGGCGATGCCAAAGCCTTCGGCCAGCATCCTCGCATCTACTGCCTGTCCGCAGGCGGTGAATTCGCCGATCAGCGGGACGGAAGCCGATACTGCATCTTCATGGTTTCACCACCGACACAGCCAGCCGGGGAGTGACGGCTCACAGGTGCCGCTCCGCGTCCTGTGCGCTATGCAGGACGCGGACAATCTCCAGCCAGTCCCCCCGGTCGCGGAAATAGATCACATGCGAGCCGGTGGGGCATTTGCGATAGCCAAGGCGAACATTCGTCGCCCGCCCCTGCTTCCGGCCCGATGCCAGCGCATGGCAGGCATCCCGGATTTCGTCGGTGTAGCGGTCAGCCTGATCCGGCCCCCAGTTGTCGGCGCTGTAGTCCCAGATACCGTCAATGTCGACTTCTGCCCGAGGCGAGAAGGAAAGGGCCTTCATCTGCCCTCATACTCCGCCCGCTTCCGCTTCTTGAACGCTTCGAAGTCAAAGGGCTGCGGTTCGCCGGATTCCTCGCCCTCGATCAGGGCGACTTCCAGCGCCTTCACCTTGGCCTCATGCTCTTGCAGCAGCCGCAGCCCTGCCCGCACCACATCGCTGGCCGATCCGTAGCGCCCGGCCTGCACCTGCATGTCGATGAACGTGGTGAAATGGTCCCCGAGGGACACGGATGTATTGCGGGCCATCGCCGCCCCCTTCTTGTTCTAAGCAGATCCCAATATATACCAATAAGTACCAAGATGCAATCTGGGCGCTGGTGGTGCCAGCGGTCGCGTTCCCGCGACCGCAAGCGGCGCAGGGGGCGAAGCGCCCGGTGCGCGCCGCACCGCCTTACCCTTTTGGGTAAGGCCCTTGATCCTCGAAATTGCAGGAGGCTCTAGTGTTATTAGTGTTACCTACGGAGTAAGTTACGCGGCTCATAAGCACCTGTGAAAAATAGCATAAACCGGCATTTTGGTTCCGAAAGGGTCAAACTTTGGTTCCGAAAGGGTCAAACTTTGGTTCCGAAAGGGTCAAACTGCCTTCCCATCAACAACCGTTCCTGATAGGTCAAACAAAATAGTTCCTGATAGGTCAAAGTTACGCCGTATGAGCCTGCTTCCAGATCGGCACCCAAACTTGGATTTCTTCGTGCTCGATATCGCTGATGCGGTGCCGAAGGATGACATGGCGTCGATGGAGCACCCGTTGTTCTCGCTGGCAACGAAGCCGGACATGCGGCACCTCGAATATCGGAACGGTGACAACGTTCTGAAAATCCGGCCCTCTGGCCTCGGCCTGCCAACGATCTTCGACAAGGACATTCTCATCTTCACCATCAGCCAGCTGATGGCCCGGAAAAATCGGGGGGAACCGATTGGCGATACAGTCCGGTTCTCAGCGCGAGAGCTGTCTGTTGCCACAAACCGGCCTATCGGCGGGAACCACTACAAGCGCCTTGAGGATGCCTTCGCTCGCCTGCAAGGCGCGCAGTTCGTCACCAACATCAAGTCCGGGGGCAAGATCGAAACCCGGATATTCTCCCTGATAGACGAAGGAGGTTTTGTCCGCACTGACGATGAGCGATTCCGCCTCGACTACTGCGAAGTGAAGCTGTCGCGCTGGCTGATGCGGGCGATAGAGACTGACCAGGTGGTGACGATCACCCATGACTACTTCCGCCTGCGCAGGCCCTTGGAGCGCCGCCTGTATGAGATCGCCCGTAAGCACTGCGGCAACTCCCCGAAGTGGCAGATCGGGCTGGCAAACCTCCAGAACAAGACAGGCAGCAACGCCCCGGCAAAGCGCTTTCGCCACAACCTGCGCGAGATCATGCGGGCAGATGTGACACCGTTCTACAAGTTCGATATCGACGAAAACGACATGGTGACAGTGCGCCCTCGCTCTACGCCGGTCGATCTTTCTGCACCAATCATCATCCCAGAATGGGCCGAGGAACAGGCCAGAGCACACGCTCGAACCCTCGGTTGGGATTACTACACCCTACGGTCTAACTGGATGGCATACGCTCACGAGGAAACCGCCAAGGGCAACCCCCCGAAAAATCCCGGCGCGGCATTTGTGGCATACTGCAAAAAACAAGAGAAGCTGCGCTGACAGCGCCACCGAAGGACTGGACGCGAACAGGCGAACAGTCCACCATCATGGAAACCTGAACAGCAGGAAACCCCATGGTTTACACCCTCGGCGATGCCGCGAAAGCAACGGGAAAGTCCAAGGCGACGATCTCAAAAGCCATAAAATCAGGCAGAATATCTGCAACCAAGGATGAAACAGGGACTTTCCAGATAGACCCGGCAGAACTGCACAGGGTTTACCCACCGACTGTTTCAGATGAACAAAAGGAAACACCCGAGAAAACACCTGACGGAAAAGAAAATTCCGGTCTGGTCAGGGAGTTACAAGCCCGCCTTGAGGCGGCACATGAACGCCTCGCAGACAAAGAGGGGATAATCTCCGACCTGCGCGAGGACCGGGATAAATGGCGTCAGCAGGCAACCGCACTCCTGACCGACCAGAGACCGAAATCAGGATTCTGGGCGCGGATGTTTGGCAAAAGCTAGGTCTGCTATGCGGACGAAGCCGCCATAGGAAGCTACGCCGGCTTCTTCGAGGCTTCTTCGTTTGCAAGAAGCTGGCGAGCTACAAGATCATGGTTCAGCCAAAGAACGGGACCGGCAGGTGAACCCGTTTCGCCGAAGATCAGCTGCCCGGTCGCGGTCACGACATGATAGCTCAGCACGTCACTGACCAGCGCTTTATTGTCTTTGTGCAGTTGAACGATCTCGCCCGACGTGCCAATCGTCTGCTCTGCCTGTTCCGGGCTGTTGGGCAAGGGCCATGAGGCGAAGTCGTAGAAGCGTTGCATCGCCTCGTGGTTTTGGTAATCCGATATTTTCTGCAACAGATCGCCCAGCGTCACGCCTTCCTTCAGCAGCGCCTGACACTCGTTCCACAGCGCCTCGACCCACGCGCCGCCGCCCTCTTTCTGTAGCGCGCGAAGCAACGGAAGCAGCGACAGTTCGATGCCCGCGAACACGTCCGAGGAGTTGGTCCGGATCTCTGGACAATTGAAGACAGTCGCCTTCACGCCATTAGCCCAACCTTCCGTGGCAATGTCCTCCAATCGCATCTTTGCGTAGCCTTGGGTGTAGTTCGTGTATGTCTGCCAGCGGTAGTCGTCGCCGATCAGCACTTCGGTCCCGTGATAGCCATAGGCCGTATAGCGAACCTGCCCTCCCGACGCCTCGATCCGGTCCCGAATAGGGGAACTGGCGTCAAGGAGGTGCTGGAAGGTGTTGGCAGATACTTCATTGAAGTTCTGAAGAATTAGCTTGCCCAAATCGCTCTCGATCAAGGTCTGCGAGGACATGTGCCGCGCGCCACGGCCCTTGTAGATGCGGTTCGCGATTACGAGGAACGCTTTGGCCTTCGGAATGCCCCCCGCCATCGTATGCGCAAACAGCACGTTCTTGCCGTCCGGTATCATGCCGTCCAGTTCGCGCATAACGCGACCAAGTGTGGTCTTGAAGCGGTCGACACCATGCTTCCGACACATCTCGATATGCGTCCAGTCAAGCTTGTCGTCCTTCCACGACTCCACCGTCATCTTGTTGAGAAGCTCGGTCGGAGTAGGCTCTCCTGCTGGCGCATCGAGGTCAAAGCCCGCCATGAGCGGTTCATTTATGATCGTGCCGCCAAGTTTCTCCTCGGCTTCTGCAAGTTCTTCGGCCGTCAGTGCGCGGAGGGCGTTATCCTCTTCCCGCCGACCGACCGTGATCCCCACGATCTTCATGCCGGCCTTGCGGGCCTCGTCGACAAGACCTGTAGCGTATCCCCGCCCGAACAACTCGCCGAACAGGACGAACACGTCGCCTTCTTTGAACAAGGTGTTGCGGCTCATATCAGAAGGGATGGGATAGTTCATGTTTTCCTGCGACTGCGGCTCTCGTTCCATGCCGCGCAGTATCAGAAGCCATGTGAAAGGTCATCACTGCCCGATACGCGTCAATGGCGGCCGGGTAGAGCTTTGTGCTCTCATCTGACATTTTGCACCGCGTGCCCCTTGCCGACGAATGGCGGCTTTGGGCTGGAATATACGTCTCCCGAAGACCGAACTCCCATTGGTTATCGGCAATCCCGCGCGCTGGATCGGAACGACTTCCCGGGTTTCTCTATAGCGCGACGATCTGGGTGAGAGGTCAGCGACTATCAGGATGAGAACAGATTGTCGCGGCGTGTTGATCGTGCCGGGTTAGATTGTCGCTGGCAAGGGCGATTCTTCGCTCTGATTGTCGCTGATCGACATTTTCTCGATGGATTTGATTGTCGCGTATTTCGGTGTCCTTCCAGCCCCTGTTTGTCGCTGGAGGGCGGCCCTGCGACGATAGCTCTCGACATTCATCTCGAAGATGATGGCGTGGTGAACGAGACGGTCGACGGCCGCGAGCGTCATGGCGGGATCCGGGAAGACCCGGTTCCATTCGCCGAAGGGCTGGTTGGCCGTGATAAGCATGGATCGGCGCTCATAGCGGGCGCTGATCAACTCGAAGAGCACGGAGGTTTCAGCCTGATCCTTGGCGACATAGGCGAGGTCGTCCAGGATGAGCAGGTGGTATTTGTCGAGCTTGGCGATGGCGGATTCGAGCGCCAGTTCGCGGCGCGCGACCTGAAGCTTCTGAACCAGCTCGGACGTGCGGGTGAACAGCACGCGCCAACCGTTCTGGACAAGTTGCAGGCCGATGGCTGCCGCCAAGTGGCTCTTCCCTCCGCCCGGCGGGCCGAACAAGATGAGATTGGCGCCCTTTTCCAGCCATCCGTCGCCCGAGGTCATGGCCGTGACCTGCGCCCGCGAGACCATCGGCACGGCATCAAAGGCGAAGCTGTCGAGCGTTTTGCCCGGAGGCAGGCGTGCCTCGCTCAGATGACGTTCGATCCGACGCCGGTCACGTTCGGCCATTTCATGCTCGGTAAGTGCAGCGAGCAGTCGGGTGGCGGGCCAGCCCTCCTTGTCGGCACGTTCGGTAAACTCGGGCCAGATCACCTTGATGGCGGGAAGCCTCAGTTCGTTGAGGATGAAGCTCAGACGCTGGGCATCGACGTTATGGGCCTTAGTCATGCGGCCTCTCCCAGCAGCAGGGCATCGTAGTCGGTCAGGGGGCCAAGCTCGACCACCACCTCAGGCAGCGCGGCCGGATCAGGCGAGAAGCGCGTTCGCAACGCGGCGATGTCAGGCAGCCGGCCTGCGTCAAGGTCCTGGGCGAGAAGATCGGCAAGCTCGGCCTCGCAGGCCCGTTCATGGGCCATGGACAGCAACTCGACCATCTGGCGGCAAGCGTCACGCTCGGACATGGTTTCGAGCAGCCGTTCGAACATGAACCGGTACGCCTCGCGTGGGAACAACTGGTCGCGATAGGTCAGCTGCAGCAGGGCCATCGGCTTGCGCCTGAGGCTATGGATCACGTGACGGTAATCCACCACATAGCCATGTTCGGTAGCACTCTTCGGGCGACCGCGTGGCCGGGTCATGAGATAACTGCCGCCCAGGAACAGATCGAGCCGGTCATCGTAGAGGCGCACACGCAGTCGATGCCCGATCAACCGTGACGGCACCGTGTAGAACACCTTGCGCAGAACGAAGGTGCTGGACGAGGTGACGGGAAGGATATGTTCCTCGTAGTCGCTGGTGCGACGATCAGGCAGCGGTTTGAGCGTTGCCCTTTCGGTGTCGATGCGGGCGGCATTGCGCCGGTTCTTTCGAGCAACGATCTCGTCGATGAACCTGCGATAGGCCGCGAGGTCCTCGAAGTCGGTCGACCCACGCATCGCCAGCGCATCTTCCACCGCCGCCTTGAGATGACCGTGAGAGCTTTCGACGCTGCCATTCTCATGCGCGATGCCGCGGTTGTTGCGGGTCGGTGTCATGCCATAATGCTCGCACAAGGCGTCGTAGCGTGTGGTCAGGTCCGCACGGGCATCGGCATCAAGATTGCGAAACGCGGCCGACAGACTGTCGCTGCGGTGTTCACCGGGCGCGCCGCCCAGCATCCACAGCGCGTTCTGCAGCCCCTCGGCCAATGCGACATAGCTTTCGCCGCCCAGGATGACATGGGCATGTTCGAAGCCCGACCACACCAGGCGAAAGTGATAAAGCAGGTGATCGAGGGGCGCACCCGCGATCGTTACCTTGAGGCTCCTCATGTCGGTGAAGTCGGAAAGTCCCATTCGCCCCGGCTCATGGGTCTGGCGGAAGATCACTTCCTGTTCCGGGCCATGAACGGCCCGCCAGTTGCGGATACGACGCTCCATCGTGCGACGGACACCAAAATCGAGATCGGGATAGCGACGGCGCATCTCCTCGAAGATCGCCACCGGCCGCAAGCCAGGCGCCGCCTTCAGCATTGGTACAATCTCGCTCTCGAAAATCGATTCCAACGGATCAGGTCGCCGTCGGCCGCGGGGCGCTTTACTGTGTGAAGAAAGCACCGGATCGCTCGCAATCCGATAGCCCGTCGCGGTGCTGAACCCAGACTTCGCTGCAGCCACCGGGACCGGGTTGGTCAGTCGCAATTTCATGAAAAGCCTCATTTGATGATCGTTGACGTGGCAACCCGGCACTCACGGCATCTCCCTCCAATCTGGAAATGCCAATGAATATTGGGTCGGCCCCGACGATCTGCGGCTCCTCCATTGAAGGGCCATCGGTTGTAGGGGTCTCGGCTACGGGCTTCGGGCTACGCCCTCCGCCCTTCACCGACACCCCTACAACCGATTCTCATCTTGATTGTCGCTACGCTCGCATCCTGTTGGTCGCCGCGCAGGTTTCTCCCTGTCCTGAAGGGCCGCCGGAGTTTTTCAACAGCATCGGCTCAAACCGTCGATAGGCCAGCCCCGGCCCGCTCGCTCCATTGCGGGCTGTAGGGGCGGGGCTGGCCGGATCAATGGGTAAGCCCGCTGTCCCGGTCGTGGTCGCGGGCTTCCCGCTCCCGCAACCGTTCCTGCTGCCGCTCTTGCTCCTTCAGACGCTCGGCCTCCTGCACCCGCTGGCGTTCCTCGGCCTCCCGGCTTTCCTGCAACCGCGCGGCGGCCTCGGCCAGCGTTCCCCGGTCGATCCCCTGCGCGGCCTCCCGTAGCCGCTCGGCCAGGCTGCGGGCGGATTCCGGCTCCGGGGTTTGACCAGGTGCGGCCACGGTATCGGACGCGGTGCGGCTCTGGCGGGCCTCCCATGCCTCGCGCAACCGCGCGGCCAGGTCCTGCCTCCCCTCCCGGCCATCCCGATCCGCAGCGCCGGCATAGACCAGACCCTGCGCCGGCGGCCCGAGGCGATCCACCGCCCGCCCGATCCAGTCCCGCACCTGACCGGCCAGAACCTCCGCCACACGCGCAACCTCGGCCGCCTGCGCCTTGACCTCGCGCCACACCCGGACGGCCGCAACCTCGATGCCGCGTTCCTTCATCTGCCACGCCCCGGCAGAGAGTTGCGGCAGCGGATCCCGGTCCAGTTCCACCGCCCGCACCGTCTGCCGCAGCGCCTCGGCCTCGTCACCGCGATCATGCGCCGCGGTGGCCCGCTCCTGCGCCTCAATCCGCTGCGCCTCTAGCGTCCGGTGGTCGATCCGCTCGTCATGGCCGCATTGCTC
>NZ_JPPQ01000069.1:2840479-2853894 GCF_000743655.1 Sphingobium sp. ba1 | reverse complement strand
CGCCCGCCGACCCGCCGCGCGAGCCGGTGATGGTCGAGGCGGCGATCGATCCGCGCGCGCTGTCGGCGTTCCAGCCCGACTATCCCGGCGTCATGATCCGCCAGGGGCTGGAGGGCAGCGTGACGGTGCGGGTGACGATCAATGCGCAGGGCCGCGTGACCGACATTGCCCGCATTGCCGCCAGCGACGAGAGTTTCTGGCGCGCGACGGAACGGCACGCGCTGCGCAAATGGCGGTTCCGCCCGGCGACCCGCGATGGCGTGGCGGTGGCGACGACCAAAATATTGACCGTGCGGTTCACGTTGACGGACCGCTAGAGGCTGCGGTTCCCGCCCTGTCCGTTCGGCAGGGCGGAAGCCGTCCATTTACGCCAGAAGTGACGGACCCTTTTGCATCCTGGCGCGGGCTGGCCTATATAGACGACATGGCGATTTTCCCCCGTCCCGTTTCCCCCAAAAGAGCAGCCAATGATCTGTGGGGCTATTTTCGCGAAAGCCGGCCGCATAAATGGCCGTTGCTGGGCCTGTCGGCCGCGATCACCTATGTCATCATCTGGGCGTTCATCGTCGATGGCAACACCAACACGATGCCGACCCGCAACAAGATCATCTATGTCAAAAGCTGGGACGCCAACCGATCCGACGCGGCCGTGATCCTGCAGCAGAAGATGGATATCGCCCGCTATGAAGTGGCGCTGGCGTCCGAGCAGAAGGATATGCAGAAGCTCGCCGACATGGTCGGGGTCGAATGGCGCGAAGACGCCGCGCGCAACAGTGCCAAGCGCAAGGAAGCGCTGACGCGGATCAACGCGATGCTGGACGAACGACTCGCCAAGGCCAAGGAAGCCGAAGGGGCGCAACAGCCCTGAGCGGAGCGATGCCGATAGCCGACCCGGCCACCGACCGGCGCTTCATGGCCGCCGCCATCGCGCTGTCGCGGCGCGGACGCGGGCTTTCCACCCCCAATCCCAATGTCGGCTGCATCATCGTGCGGGACGGCCGGGTCGTGGGGCGCGGCTGGACGCAAAAGGGCGGGCGACCCCACGCCGAGGCGCAGGCGCTGGAACAGGCGCTCGACCGGGCGCATGGCGCTTGCTGTTATGTGACGCTGGAACCCTGTTTTCATTTGTCCCCGCGCGGGCCGCGCTGCGCTGACCTTCTGGCGCGCGCTGGCGTGGCGCGCGTGGTGATCGCGCTGCGCGATCCCGATCCGCGCACCGACGGGCAGGGGGCGGCCTGGCTGCGCGAACGGGGCATCGCGGTCGAGATGGGCCTGATGGCAGAGGATGCCGCCCGCGCCATGGCGGGGTTCGTTTTGGGCCAGACGCTGGGGCGGCCACATGTTACGCTCAAGCTCGGCCTCTCGCTCGACGGGCAAATCGCGCTCGCCAATGGCGCCAGCCGCTGGATCACGGGACCGCAAGCCCGCGCCCACGCGCATATGGAACGAGCGCGGCACGACGCAATTCTGGTCGGCGGAGGCACGCTGCGCGCCGACGCGCCGCGACTCGATGTGCGGATCGCTGGGCTTGAAGGGCGCAGCCCGCGCCGCATCCTGCTGAGCCAGGGCGAGGCACCCCATGGCTGGGAACGGATCGGCACGCCGGAGGAGATAGCGACGCTCGACCGGGTCGATCATCTGCTGGTCGAGGGCGGCGCGACGACGGCAGCGGCCTTCCTGCTCGCCGATCTGGTCGATCGTCTGCTGCTCTATCGCGCGCCGATCCTCATCGGCAATGGCTTTGCTGGCATCGGCGACATCGGACTGACCGACTTGAGCGAGGCGCATGGCCGCTGGCGGCTGATCGACGCGCGGCGGCTGGGCACCGATGGACTTGAGGTTTACGAGGCGGTTCGGAGCGCTTAGAGGCCGAGGCACAGGCCTCAATAGATGGATCAGGACGCATGTTCACCGGCATCATCACCGACATCGGCACCATCCGCACAGCGGAGCAGCGCGGTGACCTGCGGCTGGTCATCGGTAGCGGCTATGCGATGGACAGCGTCGCGATCGGCGCATCGATCGCCTGTTCGGGCGCGTGTCTGACGGTGGTGGAAAAGGGCGCGGACTGGTTCGCGGTCGACCTGTCGGCCGAAACGGTAGAGCGCACCGCGCCCGGCCTGTGGGCGCAAGGAGGTCGCCTGAACCTCGAACGCGCGCTCAAGGTCGGCGATGAACTGGGCGGGCATATCGTCACGGGCCATGTCGATGGCGTGGGGCATCTGGTGTCGGCGACGTCCGAAGGCGATTCGATGCGTCTGATCATCGCCGCGCCCGCCGCGCTGGCAGCGGCGCTGGCGGCCAAGGGGTCGATCACGCTCGACGGCATTTCGCTGACCGTGAACAGTGTCGAAGACCAGACGGATGGCAGCGTCCATTTCGGCGTCAACATCATCCCCCACACCGCTGCGGCCACCACGCTCAATGCGCTGCCGGAAGGGCGCGCCTTCAATCTGGAGATCGACGTGCTGGCGCGCTATCTCGACCGGATGATGAGCCTTCGCAATCGTGCAATGTGATTGCGGCTTGTAATTATCACATTGAAATGTGATATACGGCTCCAGTCCTTTCCGGGCAGGAGTCGTTTTCCATGTCGTCCGCACTTCTCGATACCGTTCGCCGCCTCGTCACAGACGGCGGCATGTCCCGTTCCGGCCTGGCGCGCGCCGCCGGTCTCCATGCCAATTCCTTGCGTAAGCTGGGCGAGGGCGACTGGAACCCGACCGCCGACACGCTGGGCAAGCTGGAAGCCTATTTGTTGAAGCGCGAGGGCGGCACCGCGCTCGCCTCGCCGGAAGAGATCATCAACGAAGCCCGCAATGGCCGCATGTTCATCCTGGTCGATGACGAGGATCGCGAAAATGAGGGCGACTTGGTCATTCCCGCGCAAATGGCAACGCCGGACGCGATCAATTTCATGGCCACCCATGGGCGCGGCCTCATCTGCCTGGCGCTGACCAAGGCGCGGGTCGAAGAATTGGGCCTAGGCCTCATGAGCCGCAACAATGGCACCCGCCACGAAACTGCCTTCACCGTATCGATCGAGGCGCGCGAAGGCGTGACCACCGGCATCAGTGCGGCCGACCGCGCGCGCACCGTATCGGTCGCGATCGACGGGTCGAAGGGCAAGGCCGATATCGTGACGCCGGGCCATGTCTTTCCGCTGGTGGCCAAGGATGGCGGCGTGCTGGTCCGCACCGGCCATACCGAAGCGGCCGTGGACGTCGCCCGTCTGGCGGGCCTGAACCCATCGGGCGTCATCTGCGAAGTGATGAAGGACGATGGCACCATGGCGCGCCTGGACGACCTCATCCCCTTCGCCCAGAAGCACAAGATGAAGATCGGCACGATCCGCGACCTCATCGCCTATCGCCGCCGCCATGACCATATCGTCGAACGCCGTGCGGAAACGACCTTTGAGAGCCAATGGGGCGGCGACTGGAAGGCGATCAGCTTTTATAACAAGGCGACACAGACCGAACAGCTGGCCCTTCAGAAGGGGCATGTGACGCCCGATCAGCCGACGCTGGTACGGATGCACCAGTTTTCGCCGCTGACCGACACGTTCGGACAGCAGGGGCCACGCGCGGGAATGCTGGCCCGCTCGATGAAAATAATCGGCGAAGAAGGCGCAGGCATCATCGTGGTGCTGCGCGGCGACGAACCCGACATGCTGACCCGCATGTTACAGCATCATTCGGGCATCGCGCAGGGCGACATGGACGAACTGCGCAACTATGGCGCGGGCGCGCAGATATTGGCCGAACTCGGCGTACATGACATGATCCTGCTGACCAACAGCAACCATAGCCTCATCGCGCTTGACGGCTATGACCTGGCCGTGGTTGGGCAACGTCCGATCGAGCTGTAAAGGATTTATCATGGCCAAATTCCTGATCGTCGAAGCGCGCTTCTACGACCATCTCAACGACCTGCTGATCGAAGGTGCGACCGCCGCGCTCGACGATGAAGGGCATAAATATGAGGTGGTGACGGTGCCGGGCGCGCTGGAGATTCCGGGCGCGGTGGCGCTGGCGGCGGAAACCGGGCGCTATGACGGCTTCATCGCCATCGGCGTGGTGATCCGTGGCGAAACCTATCATTTCGAAGTGGTGTCGAACGAAAGCGCACGCGGCCTTATGGCCTTGTCGATGGACGGCATCCCGATCGGCAACGGCATATTGACCGTGGAAAATGAGGCGCAGGCCCTGACCCGCGCCAAGATGACAGAAAAGGACAAGGGCGGCGAGGCGGCCAAGGCAGCGATCGCCATGCTCGGCCTGCGCCAGAAGTTCGCGGTCTAAACTCGCGATCTGAAAATGCGATAGTCGGCCGGAGGGGGAGACGGTCCGGCCGACTATCGACCCGATCAGGCGGTGGGAGCGACCGCCTCCAGCGTCGGGTAGTCGGTATAGCCAGCCTCGCCGGGACCATACCAGGTCGGCATAGGCTGTGGCGGGGTCAGCGGCGCATCGTCGCGCAGCCGCTCGACCAGATCGGGGTTGGCCATGAAGGGACGGCCAAAGCTGATCGCATCGGCAAGGCCGCTGTCGAGATCGGCCTGCGCCCGCGCCTTGTCATAATCGCTGTTCAGGATCAGCGGCCCCTTGAAATGCTGGCGGATCAGCGGCGACTGGCGCGGCACGTCGGTCGCGCCGAAGGTGCCGTTCGGACCCGGCTCGCGCAGTTCGAGCGAGGCGATGCCGATCGCGTTCAGCACATCGGCGGCATGGGCGAACAGCGTAGCGGGATCGCTATCGTCCACGCCCTGACTATCGCCATTGGGTGACAGGCGCACCGAAACCTTGTCCGCACCGATCGCATCGACCACCGCCTGGGTGACTTCGCGCAGCAGGCGAACGCGGTTTTCGACGCTGCCACCATAATCATCGTCGCGGAAATTGGCATTGTCGCGCAGGAACTGGTCGATCAGATAGCCGTTGGCGGCGTGGATCTGCACCCCGTCGAACCCGGCGCGAATCGCATTGTGCGCCGCCCGGACATAGGTTTCGATCAGCGCGGGGATTTCCTCGATCGCCAGCGGACGGGCGGTCTCGAAGGGTGCCTTGCCCTCATATGTATGCGCGTCGCCCGCCGTTGCGGTGGCGCTGGACGATACCGGCTGTTCGCCAGTGACGCTCGAATGAACCTGCCGCCCCATATGCCATAGCTGGGCGATGATGCGCCCGCCGGCTTCATGCACTGCCTGCGTCACGGGTTGCCAGGCGGTGACCTGCTCGTCGGACCAGAGGCCGGGCGCATAGGGCCAGCCAAGCCCCTGGCGCGAAACGCCGGTCGCCTCGCTGATGATGAGGCCCGCGCCCGCGCGCTGGCGATAATAGTCCACCATGATCGGGGTGGGCACATGGTCGCGGGTCGCGCGGCCACGGGTCAGCGGCGCCATGAGGATGCGGTTGGGCGCGTCGATCGTGCCGATCTGGATAGGGTCGAACAGGCTGGTCATGGAATCTCCCGAACTTTCAAGGTTGCAATTTGCAACGGGACTTGGGTGCCAAAGCCAGCTAGGGAGCCGCGATGCCCAGTTCAACCCCCGCACCCCCGATGGACATACCGCGCCTGGCCTTTCTGGCGCTGATCCTGGCCAACATCATGTTGTCGCTCGGCCCGGTCCTGGTGCGGCTGGCCGATGTCGGGCCAGTTGCGGCGGCCTTCTGGCGGTTGACGCTGGCGTTACCCGTCCTGCTGCTGCTGGCGATCCCGCGGCTCACCCGTACCCCGCCCACGCGGCGCGAATGGGGCGTGATGCTGCTGGCGGGCGTGGTGTTTGCGGGCGACCTTGCGGCCTGGCATCTGGGCATCATCCATACCAAGGTCGCCAATGCGACGCTCTTCGGCAATATGAGCGCGCTGCTGCTCCCGGCCTGGGCGCTGCTGGTGCTGCGTCAGCGGCCGACGCGGATCCAGGCGATCGCGCTGCTGCTGGCGGGCGCGGGCGCGCTGATATTGATGGGGGGCAGCTATGACCTGTCGCCGGTCAACCTGCGCGGCGATCTGCTCTGCCTGCTCGCGGGCATCCTCTACACCGCCTATATCCTGATCATCCAGCGTGCGCGGGGCCGCCTCGACAGTTGGTCGGTGCTGGCGGTATCGAGCGTCGCCAGCGCGCCGACCCTGCTGCTCTGCGCGCTGTGGCTGGGCGAGCGGATCATGCCCGGCAACTGGACCCCGCTGCTGATCCTGGCCATGTCGAGCCAGTTGATCGGGCAGGGGCTGCTTACCTATGCGATCGGCTGGTTTTCGCCGCTGATCTTGGGGTTGAGCCTGTTGCTGCAACCCGCCGTCTCGGTGCTACTGGGCTGGCTGATGTTCGGCGAATGGCTCAGCATCACCGACATGGTCGGAACGGTTGCGGTTGGGGTGGCGCTGGTGCTTGTGCGACTGCCCACCCGCTCCTAGATTGCGGTCATGACCCAGGACATGACCCTCGACGAAATCCGCGACCTTCTGGCCCCCGTGCTGGCTCGCCACGCCGCCTTCGACGGCTGGCGCAAGGAGGCCGTCATCATGGCGGCGGCGGAAAAAGGCGTGGATGCCGATATCGCCGCGCTCGCCTTCGCCGATGGCCCGGTCGACATGATCGACGCCTGGTTCGCCAGCATCGATGCGGCCATGCTGGATGCGCTGCCGCCCGAAACGCTTGACGCGCTGTCGATCCGCAAGAAAATCATCGCGCTGGTCGAAGCGCGGCTGGCCCTGGTCGCGCCCGATCGGGAAGCGCTGCGCCGTGCGCTGGCGATCCTCGCCATGCCGACCAACACTGCGCGCGCCGCCCGGCTGGGCTGGCGCGCCGCCGATGCCATGTGGCGTGCGGCGGGCGACACCAGCACGGACCTGGCCCATTATACCAAGCGGATGACGCTGGCTGGCGTCTATGCCGCCACGCTGCTGGTGTTCGTCGATGACGCCAGCGAAGGCCATGCCGACAGCCGCGCTTTCCTTGCCCGGCGGATCGAAGGCGTCATGCGCTTCGAGAAGCTCAAGGCGAAGATCAAGGGCGTCGGCGGTGGCGAGCGGCTCAGCCTCGCGCGCTTCGTCGGGCGGCTTCGCTACCCCGCGATCTGACGCAGACGCGATTCGCGCTGGCCTTTCCCAATCGGTATTGATAGTCACTCGCAGCAATCATGCTGAGAGTATCCCTTACCGTGCGCCTGACCGACCTGCCGCTGCGCCAGCCCGCTTATGTTGATCTGATCGACTGGTCCGCTCTGTCCCCCTCCGAAGGCCAGCGCTTGCGCGAATTCGGCCTGTGCGAAGGCGCGAGCGTCGAAGCGCTGCATCGGGGCGGCATTTTCGGGCGCGGGCCGATCGCCTGCAAGGTTGGCCGCATGACGATCGCCATGCGCCGCAGCCATGCCGCCGCCGTAACTGTCCGCACTGGCCCTGACAGTCTCGATCAGGACCGCGCCGCATGAGCGCGCTGCCCCTGGTCGCGCTGGTCGGCAATCCCAATGCCGGCAAAAGCGCGCTGTTCAATGCGCTCACCGGCGCGCGGCAGAAGCTCGGCAATTATCCCGGTGTCACCGTCGAGCGCAAGGCGGGCCGCCTGTCGCTGAGCGATGGCCGCCCGATCGAACTGGTCGACCTGCCCGGCACCTACAGCCTTGATCCCGGCAGCCCCGACGAACAGGTGACCCGTGATGTCGTGATGGGCAAGCAGGTGGGCGAAAAACGCCCCGACGCGCTGGTGATCGTGGTCGATGCCGCCAATCTCGACAATCATCTGCGGTTCGCGTTGGAACTGATCGCGCTTGGCCTGCCGACGATCGTGGCGCTCAACATGGTCGATCTCGCCACTCGCGACGGGCTGGAACTGGATGCCGCGACCCTATCGCGCGAACTGGGCGTGCCGGTGATTGCCACCGTCGCGGTGCGCAAGCGCGGCCTCGATCATCTGCGCGAAGCACTGGGCGAGATGCTGGGCGAGGGCCGCGCAGTCCGCGCCGCAGCGCCCGACCGCGATTTCGATACCCTGCGCGCCGAAGCGCGGCGCATCGCCCGCGCCGGGATCGTGCGCGAAACCCCCTCGCGTCGCCTCACAGCGGCGGTCGATCGTGTTGCGCTGCATCCCGTGTTCGGCCTGCTGCTGCTGCTCGCCTTGCTGTTCGTGATGTTCCAGGCGGTCTATGCCTGGTCCGAAGCGCCGATCGCCATGATCGAGGGAGTGGCCGAAGCCGCCGCCAGCACCGTACGCGACGCGCTGCCCGATGGCATCATCCGCTCCTTCCTGGTCGATGGCGTCATCAACGGCGTCGGCTCAGTCGTGGTGTTCCTGCCACAGATTCTGATCCTCTTCTTCTTCATCCTCATGCTGGAAGCGACCGGCTATATGGTCCGCGCCGCCTTCCTGATGGATGGCATCATGGCCAAGGTCGGCCTGTCGGGCCGCGCCTTCATTCCCCTGCTCTCTTCCTTCGCCTGCGCGATTCCCGGCATCATGGCGACGCGGACGATCGCTGATCCGCGCGATCGGCTGACGACCATCCTCATCGCGCCGCTGATGACCTGCTCGGCGCGCCTGCCGGTCTATGCCGTCATCATCGGGGCCTTCATCCCCGCGCGCGACGTGCTGCCGGGCGTGGGCTTGCAGGGCTTCGTCCTCTTCTGCCTCTATGTCGCGGGCATCGTCGGCGCGATGCTGGTGGCGCTGATCCTGCGGATGACCGTGACCAAGGGCGCAAGCGGCGGCTTCCTGATGGAAATGCCCAAATATCAATGGCCGCGTGCGCAGGACATCCTGCTTGGCTTGTGGCAGCGGGCCATGACCTTCCTCAAGCGCGCAGGCACGATCATCTTCGCTTCGACCGTGATCCTCTGGCTGTTGCTGACCTTCCCCAAAGTCCCCGATGGCAGCCCGGTCAGTCAGGTCGATTATTCCGTTGCCGGGCGTATCGCCAATGGCCTGACCGTCGTGTTGGAGCCGATCGGCTTCAACCGCGACATTTCGCTGGCGCTCATCCCGGCCATGGCGGCGCGCGAAGTGGCGGTGTCGGCCCTCGCCACCGTCTATTCGATCGACGCAGGCGATGACGAGGCACTGCTGGAAAAAAGCCTGGGCGACCGGCTCAAGGACCAGTGGCCGCTGCCCACCGCGCTCGCCTTCCTCGCCTGGTTCATCTTCGCGCCGCAATGTATTTCGACGATCGCCGTCACGCGGCGGGAAACCAATGGCTGGAAATGGCCCATGTTCATGGTCGGCTATTTGTTTGCGCTCGCCTATGTCGCGGCGGGCCTGACTTTCTGGACTGCAACGGCTGCCGGATTGTAATAGCAGCCAACAAACCATGAACGGATTTCTAAGCGAGGGTTGACGCAAATCTTCATGCGTCTGATAATGCCATCGATAGTCGCGCTACCGCACTTTTTTCCTGATTCCCACGCGTCCTTTTAGGCGGGAGGGCAAGGGGCCTTCGGGGTGCTGGTCTTCAACCAGCTTTTAAAAAGTGAGGTAAGTATGAAACGGGTTCATGTCCGTTCTTATACACGCTGGCGCTATGGCAATTTAGAGTGTGTCTGCAAACATACTCGTCGTTGGCCGCGTCAGTATTCGTTCGGTTTCTAATCCCTAGGATCCAACGATGGTAGCGCGGCTATCACTCTTAACGAAGCGACGGCCAAGAGCGCCAGCGCGCGCTGAAAATGCGAAAATCTTTCCTCTTTTGCAAGCGCCAATTGCGACTTTCCGCCCGCATGCGAATATATTTTAATATTGCTAGTCGTTAGCGATAATAAGTTGTGTTGAGGTTTCCTGTTGCCGCCCGCTGGACTGCTCTGGCCGCCGGACTATAAGGGGCCGCTTTCAAGGCATTCGGAGGAATCATGGCAGGGTCTGTCAACAAGGTCATTCTGGTCGGCAATCTGGGCGCGGACCCGGAGGTCAAGAGCTTCCAGAATGGCGGCAAGGTGTGCAACCTGCGCATCGCCACATCCGAAAGCTGGAAGGACCGGATGACCGGCGAAAAGAAGGAGCGTACCGAATGGCACACGGTCGCGATCTTCTCCGAAGGGCTGGTCGGCGTGGCCGAACGTTTCCTGCGCAAGGGCAGCAAAGTCTATATCGAGGGTCAGCTCCGCACCCGCAAATGGCAGGATCAGTCGGGTAACGACCGCTATTCGACCGAAGTCGTGTTGCAGGGCCTCGGCTCGGTCCTCACCATGCTGGACGGCGCGCCGGGCGGCGGCGGTCAGGGTGGCGGCTATGGCGGCGGTGGTCGCGCGCAGCAGGGCGTGAGCGACTGGAGCGGCGGATCGAGCGGCTATGGCGGGGGCGATGCCGACGACTTTGGTGGTGGCCAGGGCGGCGGCTTCGGTGGCGGCCGCGCTTCGGGCGGCGCAGCCGGCGGCAGCCGCGGCGGCGCGGGCAGCCCCAATTTCGACAATGACCTGGACGACGAAGTCCCGTTCTGACCAGTACAAAAAATCCTCCCCTGTAAGGGGAGGTGGCAGGGCGCAGCCCTGACGGAGGGGTGTCACCCTATCGAGACGGCGACACCCCTCCGTCTGGCTTCGCCAGCCACCTCCCCCACAGGGGGAGGATCTCTTTTTAGCCCCGCGCCAGTTCTGCCGCAGCAAACGCGCGAATATGGTCGCCCATATCCTCACGCTCCAGTGCCAGCACCAGATTGGCCTCGACATAGCCCGCCTTCGACCCGCAATCGAATCGGCGGCCGTCAAAGGTCACGCCATGGAAAGGCTGCTGCCCGATCAGCGAGGCCATGGCATCGGTCAGCTGGATTTCGCCGCCAGCCCCCTTTTCCTGCGTTTCGAGGATTTTCATCACGTCGGGCTGCAGGATATAGCGGCCAGGCAGGATGAGATTGGAGGGCGCGGTGCCGAGCGCAGGCTTTTCGACCAGCCCCTTGACCTCCGTCAGCACGCCATCGCGCGCACCCGGATCGATCACGCCGTAGCTCGGCGTCTGTTCCATCGGAATTTCAAGCGCGCAGACCAGATTGCCGCCGACCTGTTCATAGGCATCGACCATCTGCTTCATGCAGCCGTGGCCCGGCGCGCCCTTCATGAACTCGTCGGGCAGCAGGATGGCGAAGGGTTCGTCGCCGATGATGTCGCGCGCGCACCAGATGGCGTGGCCCAGACCCAGCGGTTCCTGCTGGCGCAGGAACACCGCATTGCCCGGCAGCAACCGCGTCCCGTCTAGCGCCGACAAATCCTTGCCGCGCTCGCGCTGCGTCGCCTCCGTCTCATAGGCGATGTCGAAATAATCCTCGATCGCGCCCTTGCCGCGCCCGGTGACGAAGATCATCTGCTCGATCCCTGCCTCCAACGCTTCGTCCACCGCGTACTGGATCAACGGACGGTCGACGACCGGCAGCAATTCCTTGGGCACCGCCTTGGTCGCGGGCAGGAAGCGAGTGCCAAGTCCCGCGACCGGGAAAATGGCTTTGCGGATAGGTTTGTTGGACATGCTACTCCATTCTCGCTGCAACGCGGGATGAAGCAAGGCATCGCCATCCCCGTCGCAAAGGTCAAGCCTTACGACAGGACCATAACGTCTTCGTAGCCGCCATGTTCACTTAGCGCGGCTCTTAAACCGCCAAAAGCCTTTGAGCGAGATGATCAAGCGACCCGATCTCGATTTCGAGCTGATCCAGCGACACATGAATCTGGGTATTGCGCCCGTCGCGGCAGGTAAAGCCACCCTCGGCCGGTTGCTGAAATCCGTTGATGATGAGCGAACGGAACCGGTCGATCCGCTGCATGTCGCGCTCGATTGCGGAGATTTCGGTCAGCGCGCTGGCATTGCGCCGGTCGCGCATCGCGACCATCGTGCGCAATTCGGTCATCAGCTTGGCCATGCTCGGCCGGGTGCGTGCGCCCACGGTGCGAATGTCGCCCATCGCCTCGCGCAGCAAGCCGATCTTGGCCTCCAGGCTTTGTTCGAGCATCGTCCAGGCGCAGACCAGTCGCCCCACTGCGCAGAGCAGGGCGGCATCCTGCGGCGCATAATCCGAAACCGGCTTCATCGTCATATCGGAAACTAACTGTAACCCCACGCCCCGCACTCCTTTGTCTAATTCCTGCACAGGAGGCGGAACAAAAGGCCAGAGCCGGACATGTGTCCGCTCGCATCATGGGCACGGGCCAGCGGCAGCCGTGCAAAAAGGGCGGCGAGCGGAGGAAAGGCGCTAAGCCTCAAAAATCAATCGCAATTCCCTTCCGCTCCCAATCGCCATAGCGCACCGGGCTCATCTCTTCGGTATGGCGCGTCGGGGCGTCGATCGGGTCGGGCTGCGGCACGGGGGGGCTTTTCGACAGGTGCGCGGGAGCCTGCACATGCGCGGGGCGCTTGCCGTTGAAACTTCCCATGATCCTGCTGCCTCTCGATTGCGGCGCTGCCGGAGCAACCCCATATTCATCTGCGATGATCTATCTGGGTTGCAACGGAGGCAAGTGCAAGTGAACGGGTTGAAGACCACCATGTTGCTGGCGGCGCTGACGGCGCTGTTCATGGGGCTGGGCTATATGCTGGGCGGCAGCGGCGGCGCGATCATCGCGCTGCTGGTTGCGGCGGGCATGAACCTCGTTACCTTCTGGAACGCGGACAAGATCGTGCTGTCGATGCACAATGCCCGCGAAGTGGACGCCCATAGCGCGCCCGAATTTTACGGGCTGGTGCGCGACCTGGCGCAGCGAGCCGGATTGCCGATGCCGCGCGTCTATCTGATCGACCAGCCTGCCCCCAATGCCTTCGCCACCGGCCGCGATCCCGATCATGCCGCCGTCGCCGCAACCACCGGCCTGCTCGCGACGCTGAACCGCGACGAAGTGGCGGGCGTGATGGCGCATGAACTGGCGCATGTGCAAAATCGCGACACCTTGATCATGACGATGGTGGCGACGATCGCGGGTGCCATTTCGATGCTGGCCAATTTCGGCCTGTTTTTCCGCAGCGGCGACAATCAGAATGGCCATGGCAATATGATCGCCACCATCCTGGCCGTGATCGTCGCGCCCTTCGCCGCAATGATCGTGCAAATGGCGATCAGCCGCCATCGCGAATATGGCGCGGACGCGGGCGGCGCTAAAATCAGCGGCAATCCCCGTGCGCTCGCCTCCGCCCTCGCCAAGATTGCGGGCCAGGCCGAACGCATCGCCAATCCGGTGGCACAGCGCAATCCGGCTGCTGCCCAGCTCTATATCGTGCCGACCCATGTCAGCGAGCTTTTCTCCACCCACCCCGCGACCGAAAAGCGCATTGCCGCGCTGGAGGATATGGCCGCGCTTATGGGCGCTCCGGCGCTCGGCACCGTACCGCGCGCCTCGGCCCTGTCGCCCGTCGCCCCGCGCCCGCGCCGCCGCAGCGCCCTCGATCCGCACGGGCGGAATTAGTCCGCACCAATCAAGCGTGTCTTTTCGGACATTTCCGCCTAGGGACC
>NZ_JPPQ01000069.1:2816884-2840469 GCF_000743655.1 Sphingobium sp. ba1 | reverse complement strand
TGTAGCCGCCGGTCCACACGCCCAGCGCGCCGACCAGGATCGCGACCAGGAACAGCAGGCTGAGTTGCCGTTGGAGCGAGCCATTGTGGATGGCGCGCGTCATGTCGCTGGCCCGATCGACCAGCCATTCCAGCGCCCGGTCAAACATCCGCTTGGCATCGGGCAGGCGCAGAGCGTCCCAGGCCCGCAGTAAGGGGCCATGAAGCCACAGCATCAACGCCCCGACCGCGACCGCCACGATGCTCATCACCAGTGCGGGGGTGACGCCATGCCAGAGGGCGGGCTTGAACGGCGGCGCGGTGCCGCCGGTGACGATGGCGGCGGCGGGCGTGACGAGGCCCACCGTCAATGTCTGCGGGAACAGGCCGACCAGGATGGTCAGCACGACAAGCAAGGCGGACGGTGCCCATAGACCGAACGGCGGATCATGCGGCTGGGCAGGATAGGACGCCGGGCGAGGCCCGAAATAGAGATGGACAATATAGCGTAGCGAATAGGCCACCGACAGCGTGGCTCCGATCACGGCGGCGAGCGGCACGATCCACGACTGCCCTGCCCATAGGGTATGCCCGGCTTCCTCCAGCATCATTTCCTTCGACAGGAAACCGGCAAACGGGGGCAGGCCCGCCATGGAGGCGGACGCGACGATGCCCAGCGTCGCGGTGATCGGCATCAGCGTCGCCAGCCCGCCCAGCAGGCGAATGTCGCGCGTGCCCGTTTCATGATCGACGATCCCCGCGTTCATGAACAAGGCGGCCTTGAAGACGGCATGGTTGAGCAGATGGAAAACGCCGACCATCGCGGCGACCGGCGTGCCGAAGCCGAACAACATGGTCAGCAGGCCAAGATGGCTGATGGTGGAATAAGCGAGGATCGCTTTGAGATCATGACGGAACAGGGCGACGGCCGCACCGAGGATCATCGTGACCAACCCCGTCGTCGTCACCAGATAGAACCACAGGTCGGTCCCCGACAGCACCGGCCAGAAGCGCGCGAGCAGGAACACCCCCGCCTTCACCATGGTCGCGCTATGCAGATAGGCGCTGACCGGCGTCGGGGCAGCCATGGCGTGGGGCAGCCAGAAGTGAAACGGGAACTGCGCCGACTTGGTGAAGCAGCCCAGCAGGATCAGGATCAGCGCCACGGGATAGAGCGCAGACGCTCGGATGATGTCGCCGCTCGCCAATATGTCGGCCAGTTCGAACGATCCCGCGATCGTGCCAAGCAATAGCAGACCGCCAATGAGCGCGAGGCCACCGCCGCCCGTCACCGCCAACGCCATGCGCGCGCCCTGCCGCCCCTCAGCCGTGTCGCTGCGGAAGCCGATCAGCAGGAAGGAGGACAGGCTGGTCAGTTCCCAGAAGATGAGCAACAGCAAGATGTTGCCCGACAGAGCGATGCCCAGCATGGCCCCCTGAAACAGCAGCAGCATCGCCAGGAACCGGCCCATCGCGTCCTTGGCGGACAGATAGAAGCGCGCATAGAGGATGATGAGCAGGCCGATGCCCAGGATCAGGCCCGCAAACAACAAGCCCAGCGCGTCGAGGCGCAGGCTGAGTTCCAATCCCAATGTCGGCACCCAAGCCATATGCCATTGCGCCACCCCGCCGTTCAGCACGAGCGGCGCGAACCATCCCAGCAGGGCAAGTCCGGCGATGGCGGGGAGGACGGCTATCGCGGCCTGTGCGTTGCGGCCTGCCCCACCCATGATCGACAGCAGCAAGGTGCCGACGAATGGCAGGAGGCAAAGCAGGACCAAAAACAAATTCTTCTCCGGGTCGACACCCATGCGGGTACGAGGATGGCAGGCCTATCCGATGATGATGACCGTCTTCCCCATTCCTATGCCGGTAGGCAACCCTAAAGCGACATCATTCTCCCGATCCGTCGATCGGAAGCTGCGTAGAGGCCAATAGTGTCTTGTCCAGTCGGGCGCCAGAGCCGCTAGATGGTCAGCGCGGCTAGGGTTTAGCTGCCGTTAGGGCCGGGGCCGCCACCGCCTGCACCGGTACCACCCATGCCACCGGCACCGACGGCACCGATATTGCCGAAAATCTCGTCGAACAGGCTGCGGTTGCGGCCGAGCGTCGGGGTCTTGTCACCCGAGGGCGAAATATTGGCGACCTGTTCCAGCCCCATGCGATCGACCGCCGCGACATTGCCGGCGGCATCGAAGCGGACGCGCAGCACGGTCTGTTCGACGGGCTTGGGGTTAGAGAAGGCCAGCGCGCGCATGCTGCGCGAAATATAATACCATTCCTGCTCGCCGAACTGCGAGGTGAAGGTCGGGCGGCCCAGCGTGCCTTCGACCGAGGCGCGATTGTCGATGCCCGGCTGGACCGAATCCACCAGCAGCTTGTCGACCTGATAGCCCTGATGCGTGCGAACGCGGGTGCAACCCGACGCGCCCAGCACGAGCGCGCCAAGGCCTATGGCGAGCAGGATGCGCCCCTGTGCGGAATGACGGCTGAACGGACGCATCGACTTCTCCTGCGGGGGCGGACCCGCGAACCCAAGAAACATGACGCCGCCATTGCATTGGGCGACGCAGCGATCAATATGGAAATGCGCCGCCCCCGGCAAGGGGCGCGAAATATGGGGCAACGCGCGCCGCCCGCCCATCCACCATGAAAAGACGTTGCCGCATGTCCACCGCCTCCCCTTCCTTCCTGCAAAGACTGTTCGGGCGCACCGACCCCAAGGACAGTCTGATGCCGCTCTATCATGCCATCGTCGCGGAAGGCCGCCAGCCCTACTGGTATCTGGACGGTGCCGTACCCGACACGCTGGACGGCCGGTTCGACATGATCGTCGCGATTTTGAGCCAGGTGCTGGTTCGGTTGCAGGAACAGGGTGCGACGCAAGAAAGCGTCTGGCTGACCGAAGTCTTCGTCGACGATATGGATGGGCAGTTGCGCCAGGAAGGGATTGGCGATGTCGTGGTCGGCAAACATGTCGGACGGATGATGAGCGCGCTTGGCGGGCGGATCAGCGCCTATCGCACGGCGCTGGCGGGCGAAGCGGATTTGCGCGAGGCATTGGTGCGCAACCTGTATCGCGGCGAAGTTGTGTCGAACATCGCGCTAACCCATGTCGAAGGCGCGCTGCGGGCGCACTGGACGCGGCTGGGTGGCCTGTCGCGCGATGCCTTGCTGGCGGGAGATATCGGATGAGCCCTGTCCCCACGCCTGAATTTTCGCGCCCGATCAAGGTCGATCAAATCGGTCGGCTCGCGGGCAGCGTGCATATCGCGGCCAAGACCGACGAGCGCATGGCCTTGATGCGCCGTTTCGGCCTGATTGCGCTTGACCGGCTGGAAGCCGATTACGGACTTAGCGAGGACAATGGCGCGATCGTCGCGCGGGGCCGGATACGCGCCACGCTGTCGCAGCCCTGCGTCGCGACCGGCCTGCCCGTGCCGGAGCAGATCGACAGCGATTTCCTGCTGCGCTTCATCGTCGAAGGGACCGACGTGATCGACAGCGACGAACTGGAACTGGATGTCGAGGATTGCGACACGATCGGCTATGACGGCCAGATCATCGACATGGGCGAGGCCGTGGCCGAAACCATGGCGTTGGTCATGGCTCCCTATCCCCGCTCGCCCGATGCCGACGCCTATCTCAAAGAGGTCGGCGTGTTGAACGAGGATCAGACCGGTCCCTTCGCGGCCCTGCTGGCGCTCAAGAACAAGTCATAAGCACAGCGCAATTTTGTTTCTCTTTTGTTCTGATTATGCCATAGAATTGGGCCATGGACCCCGTGCCGCCACCGCTGCGCAAGATCATCCATATCGACATGGATGCTTTCTATGCGTCGGTGGAACAGCGCGACGACCCTGCGCTTCGCGGCCAGCCGATCGCCGTGGGCGGGGGTGGTCCGCGCGGCGTGGTGGCGACGGCCAGCTATGAAGCGCGCACATTCGGGGTCAAATCGGCCATGCCCGGCGCGCGGGCGCGGCGGCTCTGTCCTGGTCTGATCTTCGTCCCGCCCCGGTTCGATGCCTATCGCGCGGCATCCACCCATATTCGCGAAATTTTCAGTCGCTATACCGACATCGTCCAGCCGCTGTCGCTGGATGAAGCCTATCTCGACGTGACGGTGAACAAGCCGGGCATCGCCTCGGCAACGCAGGTGGCCGAAGAGATACGGCATTTGATCCGCGCCGAAACGGGCCTCACCGCCTCGGCCGGCGTGTCCTACAACAAGCTGATCGCCAAACTGGCATCGGACCAGAACAAGCCCGATGGCGTGTGTGTGGTGCGGCCGAGTGAAGGCGCGGCCTTCATCGCGGCGATGCCGGTACGGCGCATCCACGGCATTGGGCCAGTGACCGCGCGGCGGATGCATGAATTGGGGATCGAGACGGGGGCGGACCTGCGCGCGCGCGACCTGCGCTTTCTCCAGGCCCATTTCGGCAGTTCGGCGGACTATTATTATCGCGCGGCGCGGGGCGAGGATGACCGGCCCGTGCGCGAGCGTGAAGGGCGTAAATCCGTCAGCGTGGAGGACACATTTTCCGACGACCTGACCGATCGGGCTGCGTTGGTTACGGAGATAGACCGGATCGCCGCCAGCCTATGGGCCCGGATCGAAAAGGCGCAGGCCTGGGGCCGGACGGTGGTGCTGAAGGTGAAGTTCGCCGATTTCCGCATCATCACTCGGTCGCGCAGCTTCACCGCGCCAGTGCGATCGCCGGACCTGCTGGCGCAGACCGCGCGCGAATTGCTGCTGGCGCAATTGCCCCTGCGCATGGGTGCGCGGTTGCTGGGCCTGGGCGTGCATAATCTGGAGGCGGAGGAAGCGGTCGAGCAGGGCGAACAACTCGCCCTGTCGTTATAGACCGGGTTAGAAGGGCAGCCAGTTCCGCTTTTCGCTGAACTTCATATAGCCCGCATTGACGCCCAAGCGATAGCCGACGCCCAGCCGGATGGGGATCAGCACCACATTGCCCCAGCGCAGATAGCTGGCGGTGAAGCCGCCCACCAGATAGGCCGTGCCTTCGGCGGCGGGGAAGCGGTGATAGAGATCCTGCGTGTCATAGAGGTTGTAGACGAGGACGAAGGTGTTGGACGCATTGCCGCCGACGTCGAAACCGATCGACGGGCCGGTCCAATAGACTTCGCGCTTGCCTTCGACCTTATGGTTCAATGTGCCCGATCCATAACGCAGACCGACGACGAACGCGCCCGATGCCTCGCGCCCGGCGATATAGGCGTTGGGGCGCCCTTGGTCCTTCAACACCTTCTCGATCAGGCCAGCCAGTCCTTCAGCGCCTTTGCCGAACACGCCCTCGGCCGCGCCGATCAAATCGTCTTCCTGGTAGGAAATGGTGGGATCGGGCGCGGCGGGCGGTGAATTGGCAGTTACCGGTGCGCCGGTTGCCGTCGCCGGATCTTCGATCGCCGGTGGGCCATCATAGACGCTGGAATCGACGCCCGGCGCGGTCGGTTGGCTATTGGCGGGCGGCGGCGGCGCGAGATCGGCATCGATGGCCGTATTGGGATCGATCGTGCGGACCTGCGCCTGCGTCGCGACGGGCGTCAGCGCCAGTCCGGCAAGCGCCACGACCCATGTGCCTGCTCGCGCAACACGGGCGGCCATTTGCCCCATTTTGCTGTTCATGCCCGTTGCTCCCCGAAAAATCTGCGCTCAATCATTTCCCCGGTTATCGGCTTTCAAGCTGAAAGGCCAATGAACGAACGCCAATCTGAGTCGATTCTGCGCCGGAACGAATAGCCATGGCGACCGAGCCTGCAAAATAGCTGTGACAGACCCGTTGCCATGCAGGAAGGCCATCGCTATAGCCCCTCCCCAGCCATTGTCCGCCTACCCGGCAGACAATTCGTGCGGAGACGTGGGTGAGTGGCTGAAACCAGCGGTTTGCTAAACCGTCGAGCCCTGAATGGGGCTCCCCGGGTTCGAATCCCGGCGTCTCCGCCAATTTTTTGCTGCAAGGCTGTTCCATCATGATCCGGTCGCGGTTCGGCACTTTCCGCGGGCTAGTGCGGCTTGCCTTATCCTATCCGCAATTGGCGCTTGGCCGATCCGCCAGCGTTGCACCCGACCCTGCGCAGGTGCGGCGATTGGTGTTCGTATGCCAGGGAAATATCTGTCGCAGCGCCTTTGCCGATGTGGTGGCGCGGGGCGCGGGGCTGAATAGCGCGTCCTTTGGTCTGTCGACAACGACCGGGCGCGAGGCGCATGGTCCTGCCATCGCGGCGGCGAGCATGTTGGGGCATGACATGCGCACGCATCGCGCCATCGATCTGGCCGATTATATGCCGGAA
This sequence comes from Sphingobium sp. ba1, assembly GCF_000743655.1. Lineage (NCBI taxonomy): Bacteria > Pseudomonadati > Pseudomonadota > Alphaproteobacteria > Sphingomonadales > Sphingobiaceae > Sphingobium > Sphingobium sp. ba1. The sequence continues at coordinate 2,834,179 of NZ_JPPQ01000069.1, read as the reverse complement.
TCCGGCGACCTGTTGCTGGCGATGGAGGTGCGGCAATTGCACCGTTTGGCCGCCGATCCGCGGCTGGAGGCCCTGCCCCGCATGTTGCTGGGTCGATGGACCCGGCCGATGCTACCGCATCTGCATGACCCCTATATGCTTGATGACCGCTATATGGCGCAATGCCTTGCCCGGATCGAACAGGCCGTGGGCGCGCTGGTCAGGGCTTTCCCCGGCACACGGCTTTCCTGAACATCTGCGCCATGTCGCGCAGCCAGGGGCGCGGATCGGACAGGCTGAACACATAATAGCGCGCACGCGGATCGAAGAAGGTCAGCAGATAGGCGGTCAGGTCCGCCAGTGGGCGACGCTGGAAGAAGGGATCGCTGATCCGCGATGGCGACAGCAACACGCGCGCAAGCCGCTTGGTTTCGGGCACCATATAGCGGGCGCGGAGCGTGTCACGGGGTGTCGGCGCAACATCGGTTTGGCCAAGGACGGTGCGGCGATAGGCTTCCCAGGCGAACAACGCGCCGCAATGGCGCGCCAGCGGCAGGCTGCCCCAGAAGCGGCCATTGACTTCCATCAGCCAATATCGGCCGCTTTCGGCTTCATAACGATATTCGACCATCGCTTGGCCCTGCCAATCGAGCGCGCGCAACAGGGCTTCCGATAGCAGCATCTGCGCCGCATGTGCGTTGGCCGGCTCGGCGCGGCAGAGCGTGGACACGCCGCCTTCGGGCGGCCATTCGTGCAGGCGGCGATGCTGGAAACGCAAGGTCGCTTCGCCATCGTCCATATAGAGCATTTGGCCAAGGCCGACGCCCCGGCAATATTGCTGGATCAGCGGCCAATGACCGACCGGGGCGTAGCGGTCGAGCAAGGCCGCCAATTCCTGGGGCGTGCGGATATACTCGGTCTTGAGCCATTCCAGCCCCACCCGCTCCAAAATGGGCATGATTTCGGGGGGATTGGCCCATTTGGCGACCAGCGGATAGTGCATGGCCGCGACACGGGCGGCAAAATCCTCGCCCGCGCGCGGTTGCCAGGTTTGCGGGATGCACAGGCCGACCTCAGCCGCGATCTCCAGCGTGCGCAGCTTGTCCAGCACCTTGGCCAGCGGCTCCGGCCGGGGCACCAGCATATGGCAGCCGTCGATCACCGGCGGCAGAGCCGAAAGCTCCAGCAGGTCGGATTCGGAAATGGCCAAGACCGCCCCTGCCCCCGTGGTGGCGATCAGATCGGGCAGCCAGTCGGCCATCGGTCCAGAGGGACGCATCGTCATAGCAGCACAATGGCGCGACGCGGCAGCCACGGGCGCCGCTTCGCGGGCGATGCCATGGACGGGGACGCCCTTTTCGCCCAGTTCGCGCACGACCGTCAGGCCGATGGCATTTTCCAGACCGAGGACGAGCGCGACGGGATAGCGGCTCACGCAGGAACCAGTCGATGTTCGTAGCGCCAGGTCGCCCAGGCTTGCTGTGCGAGTCGCAGCCCGGTGCGTATCCGGCTGGGCGAAACACGGCTTTGCGATGGTAGCGAATTATCGGCCATCGCCGGGGACAGGTCGCGGAAGCCGACCCCCCGCACCTGCGGCATGCGCGCGGCTTCGCGGCACAGCGCCACGAACCGCGCCTTGACCATGGCATTGGGGCGCTGCCTATCCCGCGAGAGCATTTCGAAACTATGGGTGACGACGGTGAAGGCGTCCTGCCCCTCACGCGCGGCATGGCGCAACCCGGCGCGCATTTCCGCCGCCGACATGGCGCAGATTTGCGCCGGGCGAAAATGGCCGGGCCGATCATGGATGCCCGATACCGGCAGTTCGGCCACGCCCTGCAACCGCTGCGCGCCGATATCGGCTGGATCGGCGGTGATGCTGCATTCGCGTCCCAGATAGGCGGGATTGACGCTACTGTCCCACGCGACGCCGATCGCCGCCAGCGCCCGCAGCGTATCGTCGTTCGCGCCGAAATTGCCGGCACGAAAGGCTGTGATGGAGGGCGCACCCGCCCGCTCCAACAGCATCTTGGCAAGACTCAGCAGGGTGATCTGATCATCCAGCGAGAAATCGCCGATATTACGCCCCTGCCGTCCGCCGATGGGCGACTGCTTGGCCCAGGCGAGCCATTCGGTATGGATATGCATCTGCACTTCATGGCCCCGGCTCTTGATCGCCTTGACAATGGGCGCGAGGAAATCTGCGCCATGCACCAGCGCGGGCATGGGATCGAGGAAGAAGACGCCTTTAAGGCCATGGCGTTCCAGCATGTCCATCTGCCAGCCAATACCATGCCCCTCTCCCTTTGCTTCCGCCCAGATCGAGCGGCTGACATTGTCGGTCAGGCTCACCCCGCGCTGATGCAGCGAAGAGGACAGCTCTGTATCGACGGTGATGAGCAGCGCGGTCATGGGCAGTCCGGTCAGAGGGCAACGCACCTGCATAGGAAGAAGGCGTTAAGGACCCGTAATATGTCCCGCTTATGTCTGGGCCGCCGCAAAAGGAAAGAACAGCCCCTTTCCCGACCAGACGGCAGGCATCCCGCCCGACCGTCAGGCAATCAGCGAAAATTCGCCATAGCTGCCCTGGAAGAACAGCAGTGGCCGCTCCGGCCTGTCGACTTCCAGCGCCACGACCTTGCCCAGCACGATATAATGGTCCCCCGCCTCATGCACCGCATCGAGCGCGCAATCGATCCAGGCGACGACATCATCGAGGATCGGGGAGCCATTGGCGGACACGCGATGCACGATGCCGGCGAATTTGTCCGGCCCTGGCGCGGCAATCTGGCGGCACAACGGCTGCTGGTCACTGGCCAGAATATTGACGCAGAATTTGCCGACCGCCTCGATCCGGGGCCAGCTGCTCGACGATTTGGCGGGGAAGAAGGCCACCAGTGGCGGATCGAGCGATACCGAGGTGAAAGACCCTACCACCATGCCGACCGGTGCCCCGCTGGCTTCCATCGCCGTCACGACGCAGACGCCCGTGGGATAATGGCCGAGCACGCGCCGGAAAGTGGCGCTGTCGAAACTCACCATGTCGCTCATGCCCGCTCGCTCCTGCAACTTATTCCATAGACTGCGTCGGTCAGAGCGCGATCCCGCCCGCCGCCAGCACCGCAAGCGTCAGCAACTCGGAGGCGTTGGACGCCATCGTCGCGATCTGGACCGATTTTTCCATGCCGACCAATACCGGCCCGATCATCGATGTCCCGCCCAGTTCGCGCAACAGCTTGGCCGAGATATTGGCCGATTGCAGGCCCGGCATCACCAGCACATTGGCGGGCCCGGACAGGCGGCTGAACGGATAGTTTTTCATGACAGCGGGATTGAGCGCCACGTCGGCGGTCATTTCGCCTTCATATTCGAAATCGACATTGCGTTCGTCGAGCAATTTCACCGCGCCGCGCACATTTTCGAGGAAAGCGCCGGGCGGGTTGCCGAAATTGGAGTAGGAGAGGAAGGCGACGCGCGGGTCGTGGCCCATGCGCCGCGCGACCGCGACGGTGCCCTCGGCAATGTCGGCCAGTTCGCTCGCCGTGGGGCGTTCATTGACCGTGGTGTCCGCCAGGAAAACCGTCTTGTCCTTGGCCACCATGACATGGATGCCGAACGGCGTGCGACCGGCGGCCGGGTCCATCACCCGCTTCACCTCGCGCAGGGTTTGCGCATAGGGGCGGGTCATGCCGGTGATCATGGCATCGGCCACGCCCATCTTCACCAGCAACGTGCCGAAGATGTTGCGATCGCGGTTGACCATCCGTTCGCAATCGCGGCGCAGATAGCCGCGCCGCTGGAGCCGGGCGTAAAGCAGATCGACCATTTCGGGGACGAGCGGCGAATTGACGCTATTGTGCAGTTCAAAGCTATCCGGGTCACGCACACCCAGCGCCTTGAGCTTGTCCACCACGTCGCCGCGTCCCACCAGCACCGGCACGCCATAGCCCAGGTCGCGGAACTGGATAGCGGCGCGCAGCACCACTTCCTCCTCCGCTTCGGCGAAGACGACGCGCTTGGGATTGGCCTTCGCGACTTCATAGGCGGTAGTCAGGACCGAGGTGGTCGGGTTGAGGCGGGCCTTGAGCGACTGGCGATAGGCCGCCATGTCGGTGATCGGCTTTTGCGCCACGCCGCTGTCCATCGCGGCCTGCGCGACGGCGGACGGCACCACTTCCATCAAGCGCGGATCGAAAGGGGCGGGGATGATATAGTCGGGGCCGAAGCTGTGCGAGCGGCCATAGGCCTTGGCCACTTCTTCGGGCACCTGCTCGCGCGCCAGCTCGGCGATGGCATGGGCGGCGGCGACCTTCATCGCTTCGTTGATCGTCGTCGCGCGCACGTCGAGCGCGCCGCGGAAGATGAAGGGGAAACCGATGACATTGTTGACCTGGTTGGGATAATCCGACCGGCCGGTCGCCACGATCGCTTCAGGGCGCACCGACTTGGCATCGGGCGGGGTGATTTCGGGGTCCGGGTTGGCCATGGCGAAGATGATCGGCTTGTCGCCCATATCCTTGACCATGTCCGGCGTCACCGCGCCCTTGACCGACAGCCCCAAGAACACGTCCGCGCCCTTCATCGCTTCCTTGAGCGTGCGCGCGTCGGTCTTGACCGCATGGGCCGACTTCCACTGGTTCATGCCCTCGGTACGGCCCTGATAGATCACGCCCTTGCTGTCGCACATGATGACATTGTCACCGGCGACGCCCAAGGCTTTGATGAGTTCAGTACAGGCGATCGACGCCGCGCCCGCGCCATTGACCACGACCTTGAGGTCTTTGAGTTCACGACCGGTCAGCATCGCGGCATTGATAACGCCCGCCGCCGCGATGATCGCGGTGCCATGCTGGTCGTCATGGAAGACCGGAATGTTCATCCGCTCCTTGAGCGTCTGTTCGATGATGAAGCATTCGGGTGCCTTGATGTCTTCAAGGTTGATGCCGCCGAAGGTCGGCTCCATCAATTCGACCGCGTCGATGAAGCGATCGACATCTTCGGTCTTGAGTTCGATATCGATGGAATCCACATCGGCAAAGCGCTTGAAGAGGACCGCCTTGCCTTCCATTACCGGCTTGGACGCCAGGGCGCCGAGATTGCCAAGGCCCAGGATCGCCGTGCCATTGGTGATGACCGCAACCAGATTGCCCTTGGCGGTATAGTCATAGGCGAGGGCCGGGTCTTTTGCGATCGCCAGCACCGGCACCGCGACGCCGGGGGAATAAGCGAGGCTGAGGTCGCGCTGCGTCGCCATCGGTTTGGACGCGATGATCTCGATCTTGCCGGGGCGACCGGTCGAATGGAAAAACAGCGCCTCGCGCTCGGAAAATTCCACACTCGACTTGTCGGTCATCGATTATCCGCCTCTTCTGTCCGTTGCCTTGGCCCTAGCGGCAAGCCATGCTTGGGGGCAAGTGCGAGAAGGCCGCTTTTTCGCGCTCTTTCCTGCGCGCCGCCTTGCCGCTATCCGGGCGGGATGCGCAGCGCCCCCGACACGTCCCCACCCCTTACGCCCATGATGGCGCAATATCTGACGCTCAAGGCCCAGGCGCAGGATTGCCTGCTCTTCTACCGCATGGGCGATTTCTTCGAACTCTTCTTCGATGATGCCAAGGCGGCGGCGGCCACGCTCGACATCGCGCTGACCAGCCGGGGCGAGCATGATGGCGCGCCTATCCCGATGTGCGGGGTACCGGTCCATAGCGCTGAGGGCTATCTCGCGCGGCTGATCAAGGCGGGCCATCGCGTCGCCATCGCCGAGCAGACCGAAACCCCGGCACAGGCTAAGGCGCGGGGCGGCAAGACGCTCGTGGCGCGCGACATCGTGCGCTATGTGACGGCGGGCACGCTGACCGAGGAGACGTTGCTTGATTCCCGGCGCGACAATATGCTCGTCGCGCTGGCGCAGGTCGGCGGAGACAGCGAGATCGGGATCGCCGCCGCCGACATTTCGACCGGCCGGTTCGAGACGATGACATGCCGCGCCGCCGACCTTCATGCCGAACTCGCGCGCCTGCGCCCCAGTGAAACGGTGGTGGCGGAAGGATCGTCGCTCGACCTGCCCGACATGCATATGTTCGATCGCACGGCCTTTTCCAGCACGCGCGCCGAAGCGGCGCTCAAGCGGCTGTTCGCGGTCGCGACGCTCGATGGATTCGGCCAGTTCGGCCGCGCGGAGCTGGCGGCGATGGGTGGGCTGATCGCCTATCTCGACCATGCGGGCAAGGGCACCCTGCCCTTCCTGGCTCCACCTTTGCGCCAGACGAGCGGCGGCCATGTCGCGATCGACGCGGCGACGCGCGAGAGTCTGGAGATCGTCGCGACCACCAGCGGCGCACGCGCTGGCAGCCTGCTGGGGGCGGTCGATCGCACCGTGACGGGCGCGGGCGCGCGACTGCTGGGGCAGGATTTGTCCGCGCCGCTGATGGATCTCGACCGGATCGAAGCGCGGCTGGGGCTGGTGCAGCTGTTCCACGACGATGCTGGGTTGCGCGACCAGTTGCGCGCGGCGCTGCGGGCGTTGCCCGATATCGGCCGCGCGCTGGGGCGGGTGGCGGTCGGGCGTGGCTCGCCCCGCGATCTGGGGCAATTGCGCGACGGTCTGGGTGAAGCGCGGCTGTTGCGCGAACGGCTGGGGCACCTGCCTGATCCGCCGCTGTTGCTGGCGCGGCTGCTGCCCGCTCTCGATGGCCATGGCGCGCTGGTCGATGCGCTGTCGCGCGCGCTGGTGCCCGCGCCGCCGACCGAGACGGCGAACGGCGGCTATATCGCTGATGGCTATGATCCGGCGCTGGACGAACTGCGCCGGATGGCAGGCGACGGCCGCCGCGCGATTGCAGCGCTGGAGGCGAAATATCGCGAGCAGACGGGCATTGCCACGCTCAAGATCCGCCATAATGGCGTGCTGGGCTATCATGTCGAGGTGCCTGCCCGTGCCGCCGATGCGCTGATGGTGCCGACCAGCGGCTTCACCCACCGCCAGACGCTGGCCGGCGTCGTGCGCTTCAATTCGGTCGATCTGCATGAGGAAGCCGGGCGCGTGGCGCAGGCGGGGGCCCATGCGCTGGTCGCCGAAGCCGCGCATCTCGAAGAGTTGATCGCCGCCGTGCTGGACCGCAAGGCCGACATCGCGCGGGCGGGCCAGGCGCTCGCCCGGCTCGACGTGGCAGCGGCGCTCGCCGAACGGGCAGCAGAGGGCGGCTGGCAGCGGCCCCATCTGATCGCCGATGACGGGTCCAACCCCTGCCTGTCGATCAGCGGCGGGCGGCATCCGGTCGTGGAGGATGCGCTGCGCCACGACGGCCAGGCGTTCGTCGCCAATGATTGCTGCCTGGTCGCCGACGACCGGCTGTGGCTGGTCACTGGCCCCAATATGGGCGGCAAGTCGACCTTCCTGCGGCAAAATGCGCTGATCGTCATCCTGGCGCAGGCGGGTGCCTATGTCCCGGCGCAATCAGCAACGCTGACATTGGTCGATCGGCTGTTCAGCCGGGTGGGCGCGTCGGACAATCTGGCCAAGGGGCGATCGACCTTCATGGTCGAGATGGTCGAGACCGCCGCGATCCTGGCGCAGGCGACGACGCGCAGTTTCGTCATTCTCGATGAAGTGGGGCGCGGCACGTCCACCTATGACGGGCTGGCGCTCGCCTGGGCGGTGGTAGAGGCGGTGCATGAGGTCAATCGTTGCCGCTGTCTGTTTGCCACCCATTATCATGAACTGACGCGGCTGGCCGAAAGCCTGTCTGCCCTATCGCTCCATCATGTCCGCGCGCGGGAGTGGAAGGGCGATCTGGTGCTGCTGCACGAATTGGCACAGGGACCGGCCGACCGCAGCTATGGCCTGGCCGTCGCGCGGCTGGCGGGGCTGCCCGCGCCGGTGCTCAAGCGCGCCAAGGATGTGCTGGCGCGGCTGGAAGCGGGCAAGGCGAAGACCGGCGGTATCGCGGCGGGACTGAACGATCTGCCCCTATTCGCGGCGGCGGCTGCGCAGGAAGAGGCTGCGCCCGATCCGGTGCGCGCGGCCATCGCCGCGATCGATGCGGATGCTCTGTCCCCGCGTGAGGCACTCGATCACATATATCGATTGAAACAACTGGCAGCCGACGCGACGCCCGACTAGAGAACGCGCATGGTCATGCAGTTCCCCGCTTTGGGATCGCGCCGTGCGATCATCGACCGGCGCGCGATTTCCGACAGCATCAACGCCCTTGCGCACGAGCACAAGGGCGATCCCATGCGGTTGCGCGGGCTGATCGTCGGCGAACTCAAGGCGGCGTTGGAAGAGGGGCGGGTGGAAGTCGCGCGAAGGTTGGAGCAGCGCCCCACGCGCGGGCGCGAAACGGTGACCGCCTTTGCCTTCCTGATCGACCAGATTCTGCGCCTGCTCTATGACGCAACGACACATCATCTTTACCCCTCAGGCAATCGCAGCACCGGCGAGCGAATCGCGCTGATCGCGGTGGGCGGCTATGGGCGGGGCGAGATGGCGCCGCATAGCGACGTCGATATCGGCTTTATCACCCCCTGGAAGCCCACCGGCTGGACCGAGCAGGTGATCGAATCGATGCTTTATTCGCTCTGGGATCTGGGGCTGAAGGTCGGGCATAGCAGCCGGTCGATCGACGAGACGATGCGAATGGCCAAGGCCGACCTGACGGTGCGCACCGCCTTGCTGGAAGCGCGCTATGTCTGGGGCGACCGGGCGCTGTATGAAGAGACCTCGGTTCGCTTCGATGCAGAGGTGATGCAAGGCAATGCCCGCGCCTTCGTCACCGAAAAGCTGGTCGAGCGCGACGAGCGCCACAAGCGAATGGGCGACAGCCGCTATGTCGTCGAACCCAATGTGAAGGAAGGCAAGGGCGGCCTGCGCGACCTGCATACGCTGTTCTGGATCGGCAAATATGTGAACCGGGTGCGATCGGTCGCCGAACTGGTCGATGTCGGCCTGCTGACCCAGATCGAATTGCGCCAGTTCCAGAAGGCGGAGGATTTCCTCTGGGCGGTGCGCTGTCACCTGCACACCATCACCGGGCGTGCAGAAGACCGGCTGACCTTTGACCTACAACTCGAAACGGCGACGCGGATGCGCTTTACCGGGCGGCACGGCCAGTCCGGGGTCGAGCGGTTTATGCGCTATTATTTCCTGAACGCGAAGATCGTCGGCGACCTGACCGCGGTGTTCCTGGCGCATCTGGATGACCAGATGGGGCCGAAGGGGCGGCGCTATATTCCCGCCATCTTCCGGCGGCCCAAGAAGCTCGACGGCTTCGTGCTGGACCGGGGGCGGCTGGCGCTGCCGAGCGATGATTTCTTTCAGGCCGACCCGGTGCGACTGGTGGAGATTTTCGCGCTGGCCGATCGCCATGGCTTGTCCATCCACCCCGCCGCGATGCGTGCGGCGAGCCGGGACGCGGGGCTGATCAACGCCAAGATCCGTAAAGACCCGCGTGCCAACGCCGCCTTCATGGATGTACTGACGTCGCCGCGCGACCCGGAAACGGTGCTGCGCTGGATGAACGAATCGACCGTGTTCGGCCGCTTCGTGCCCGACTTCCGCCGGGTCGTCGCGCAAATGCAGTTCGACATGTATCATCATTATACGGTCGATGAGCATACCATCCGCGCTGTCGGCCTGCTGTCGCGGATCGAGAAGGGGGAACTGGCGCAGGATCATCCGCTGGCCACCGACCTGATGGGCAAATTGCTCTCGCGCCGGGTGCTCTACATCGCCGTGCTGTTGCATGACATCGCCAAGGGGCGCGGCGGCGACCACAGCATATTGGGCGCGCAGGTGGCCGAGCAGCTCTGCCCGCGGCTTGGCCTTACCCCGGCGGAAACCGAAACGGTCGCCTGGCTGGTACGCTACCATCTGCTGATGTCGGCAACGGCGTTCAAGCGCGACCTGGCGGACTACAAGACGATCGTCGATTTCGTCGACGTGGTGCAAAGCCCCGAACGGTTGCGGCTCTTGCTATGTCTGACCGTGGTGGACATTCGCGCGGTCGGCCCCGGCGTCTGGAACAGCTGGAAGCGGCAGTTGCTGGGCGATCTCTATGATTCGGCAGAGGAACTGCTGCGCCTGGGCCATAAGCAGAAGGGCCGCAGCGAGCGGGTGACCGCCAAGCAGAAGACGCTGCGCCAGGCGCTCCATATGGACGAAGCGACGTTCGAGGCGTTCAGCAAGCGACTCCCTGAATCCTACTGGATCGCCGAACCCGACGATATCTTGATCCATAATGCCGAACATATGCTGGCGGCGGGCGACGCGCCGCTGTCGATCGCGGCGCATTATTATCCGCAGCGTGGCGCGACGTTGGTGACCGTCTATGCCGCCGATCATCCAGGGCTATTCTATCGCATTGCAGGCGCCATCCATCTGGCCGGCGGCAACATCATCGACGCGCGCATTCACACGACGCGCGATGGCGTGGCGATCGACAATTTCCTGGTGCAGGACCCGATGGGTGGCGCGTTTCACAGCCCCGATCAGCTGACCCGCATCCGCAACGCGATCGAGGATTCGCTGTCGAACCGCCACCGGTTGATCACCAAGCTGAGCGCGCGCCCGTTGACCCGGACCCGCGCCGAGGCCTTCCGCATCGAGCCCAATGTGCTGATCGACAATAAGGCGTCGAATCGCTTCACGGTGATCGAGGTCAATGCGCGCGATCGGCCCGCGCTGCTGTTCAGCCTTGCCAATGGATTGTTCCAGTCGAAGGTGACCGTCCACAGCGCGCATGTCGCCACCTATGGCGAGCGCGCGGTCGATACATTCTACGTCACCGACCTGTTCGGCGGCAAGATCGAGAGCAAGGCGCGGCTCCAGACATTGGAGCGGCGATTGCTGGAGGGCGCTGGCGGCGAGGTTGGCGAGGCGCTGGCGCGGGCTTAGGCGACGATCTCCATCCTGTCACCCGGCGCGAGCAGCGGTAATAGCCGGAGCATGTCGTTGCGTTCGATGGCGACACAGCCCGCCGTGGGGCGTCCTTCGGACAAATGGAAGAAGATCGCACTGCCCTGCCCCTGCACGGGTGACCCGTCATTATGGCCCAGCACGACGATGATGTCATAGGCATCGTCGGCACGGATCAGGCTTTCGGCCGAGAAGCCGCGCGGCAGGCGGACCGGGCGATTATAGGCAGGGTCAGCGGGATCGTCCGACCACCCATCACCAGGTCTGATCCAGCGCCAGGGCAATTGGATAGCGACGGCATCGACCTTGCCGGGCCGCAGCAGGACGCCACGGATCGGCCAAAGGCCAAGCGGGGTGCAGCCATCGCCTTCGCGCTTGTCCGCCGCCGCACAGGTGCCGCCCCGGCCGATCGTGCAATCCATGGCCATAGCGCCGAAGGTCAGGCGGCCCGCGCCGCCATCGACGCGGATCAGACTCATAGCTGGTGGCCGGTCCGGTCGCGCTTGGTGGCGAGATAGCGTTCATTATGCGGGTTGGTCGGCAGGATGATCGGCAAGCGCTCGATCACGCCGATGCCCGCCGCTTCCAGCCCTGCCACCTTGTTGGGATTATTTGTCAAAAGCCGCACCTGCGCCACGCCGAGCAGGTCGAGCATGCGCGCCGCGACGGAAAAATCGCGTGCGTCGATCGCAAAGCCGAGGCGCACATTGGCATCGACCGTATCGAACCCCTGATCCTGCATCGCATAGGCGCGCAACTTGTTGACGAGGCCGATGCCCCGCCCCTCCTGCCGCAGATAGAGCAGCACGCCCCAGGGCGCATCGGCGATCTGGTGCAACGCCTGATGCAGTTGCGGTCCACAATCGCATTTGAGGCTGCCCAGCACATCACCGGTCAGGCATTCGCTATGCAGGCGAACGACGGGCGGCGAGGCATCGCGCTTGCCCACCACCAAGGCGACATGCTCGCGCGGTTCGTCGGGACTACGGAAGGCGATGATCTCGGCCGTCTCGCTGGCCGACACCGGCAGCCGGGCGCGCGTGGCGACAGCGAGATGGATCGCATCGTCATAGGCGTCGATATCATCGGCCTGGACCGTGACATCGACGGCCTCATCCCCTTCGGTCAGGAAATAGGCGGGCAGGATGCCGGCAAGGCGCGCGAGCCGCAGCGCCGCCTTTGCCGCCTGGGGCGCGGCGAGTGGGCGGGCGCGGAATGGCCCCTTGAGCGGCGACGCGAGGTCCAGGACCGGATCGGAAATCGCGGTCGCGACGTCGGCGTCGATCCAGGGCGCCCGCTCGACCAATACCGGCAGATCAGGATCGGCAGCGGCCAGTTGGTTCGCGAGCTTGAGCGTTTCGGCACGAGCGGCGGAGATCAGGATGTCGGCGCGCGCCTGCGGATCGAAGGCGGCCAGTGTTACCGCATCCGCCCCTTCGATCGCCATCAGACGGATGGCACCATCCGCCCCGGCAATCCTGATCGCCCAGCCGCGCCGCAGCGCGTCGATCGCTCGTGCAGCATCGCGCGTGCGCATCAGAAGACGAAGTCGGTGATGATGGGGATATGGTCGGACGGCTTGATCCAGCTGCGCGCGGGTTCGACCACGCGATGGCTGACCGCCTTGTCCGCGACGTCGCGGGTCATCCACATATGGTCGAGCCGACGTCCGCGATCCGACTCCGCCCAATCCTTGGCGCGATAGCTCCACCAGGTATAGAGACGCGCAGGCGCAGGATGGAAATGGCGGCCGATATCGACCCAGTCGTTCGACGCCTGCAACCGCGCCAATATCTCGCATTCGACGGGCGTATGGCTGACGACGTTGAGCAACTGCTTATGGCTCCACACATCGCTTTCCAGCGGCGCGATGTTGAAGTCGCCGGTCAGGATGGTCGGTTTATTGTCCAGCGCGCTCGACCATTCGATCATCCGCTCCAGAAAGTCGAGCTTCTGCCCGAATTTGGGATTGACCGTGCGGTCGGCGATGTCGCCGCCGGCGGGTACATAGACATTCTCGATCCGTACGCCATTGTCGAGGCGCACGCCCACATGGCGCGCTTCGCCATTGGCCTGCCAGTCGAACCGGTCATCTTCGTGGATCGGCACCTTGCTCATGATCGCCACGCCATGATGCATCCGCTGACCATTCAGCACCTGATGGACATAGCCCATGCGCCGGAACATGTCGGTGGGGAAAATCTCGTTCACCACCTTGGTTTCCTGAAGGCAGAGAATGTCGGGGGCTTCCTGCTGCAGCAGCTGTTCGACGATGTCGATGCGCGCACGGACGCTGTTGATGTTCCAGGAGCAAATGGAGAGAGTGTCGGCCATGGGTTTGCCCTAGAAGGCCGCGGTGGCGCGCGCAAGCGCCAGACAGAGTAAGACCCCCGCTCCGGGGGCATGGAACGGGGGTCTCGATCGCGCCCTTGAAGCGCTTCGCGGCGAGAGCGGACCGGGTAACAGGGGGGAAATCCCGATGCCGTTTCGCGCCGTTGGTTTATGATTAGCGACCGCCATATGAGCGGCAGATGAACGGTTTTGAAAAGCGATCGATCTGCCGCACCAAGCGCTCGGTTCAGCCCCCGGCCGAGCGGCCGCGCGGTCGCGGGTCGGTCCAGCGAAAGGTCGAATCCGCGACCGTCACACCATAGCGCTGGTTCGTCAGCCGAACGGCGGTGCGGTTATTCTGCGAATCGAGCGCGACCCAGCCATAAAGTTGCAGGCCTGCCGGGCTGCCCGCATCCCGCTTGAAGATCATCGTGATCGTGCCGAACTCAGGGCGCTTGGGATCGCGCGCCTCGACGCTCAATATGCTGGGGTCGCCGGTTGGTACAACCTTGCCGAATTTGGACAAATCCTTGGACGGGTCGAGCAGCGCACCCAGCGGCGAATTGCCGATCGGCCAGCGCTGCACCTGGCGTACTTCATAATCGATCATCGTCAGTGCCTTGCCATCGCCCACGATCAACAAAGGCACGCCCTTTTGATATTGAAAGCGGATCTTGCCCGGCTGCTTGATCGTCAACTGCCCGGTCAGAGTCTGGCCGTTGCGGTCGGTCTGGGTGAAATCGGCCGTCATCGTCGTCACGGCACGGATATAGGCGTTGACCTTGGTGAGATCGGACTGGTTCGCCTGTGCCAAAGCAGGCACGGCGATCGGCAGGGCGAAGGCGACTGGCGCAATGGCCAGCGCCAGAGAGATGCGCTTCATCAGACAGAAACTCCGGTTGTTACGGATGCGGTTTAGGCGGCGCGGCTTGAACGACCTGTGAACCCGGCCGTTCCCCGCCGTTCAGCCAAAGGCGAGGCGGCAATGTCCATTCCGATCCATCGAAAAGTCGCATTGCCGCAATATGTCCATACCAATCAAGGCGGTGAAATGCTCACTTCCACGCAGGCCGAAACCAAAACTTGCGTCAAAAATATATGGTAAGCGCGCATCTTCAGTGTCATCGGGCATTAGTCCGATACGAAACATAAAGCGTTCGGTATGCGCCAGCCCATGCGCTGACTGAAGGGGGCGCTTCCCCAACGGTTCCAGCCCCAATTTTTCCGCAATCCGCTCGTCTATTCCACTGACGGTTGCACCGGTATCCACAAGCGCAATCGCATCGATGGACGTGATGTCGAACGGGTTATCAGCCCGCAATATGCGAACCGGCAATGTTATCCTGCGACCAGCATGCAACCATTTAATTTGAGACATGAGAGAAAAAACCCAGATCTATGGGTTCATCCGTGACTTCCTGAATCGAAAAAACACCATCGTCGATGCTGTCGCGTGCGAATTGATAAGCGTCACCCGGCTTGTCGAAAAAATCGACAACCTTCTTGTCCTTCAACACCGCATAACGGCCTGAATGGTGAGTCAAAAACTCCCCAAGGTGGCGGAGGAAATAATCGTAGTTGGCATCGACTTCAGCGGCAAGGCTATGGCTCATGATTCATCCCCTTGCTCAAAATATACCATTTTTTGCGGCCACCGACTCCTGCGCTGCATCATATTGCGATGAACCGACTCTGTTGCGAGTCGAACCGTTATAGCGGATTGCCATTTTCGTCGCGCAGCACCTCGCGGCGGCCGACATGGTTGGGCGGGCCGACCAGGCCTTCCTCTTCCATCTTCTCAATGAGGCGCGCAGCGCTGTTATAGCCTACGCGGAGCTGGCGTTGCAGCCAGCTGGTCGAAGCCTTCTGATTCTCGAACACGAGCTGGCACGCCTTGCGGAACAGTTGCGCGTCGGGGCTGTCATCGCCCAGGTCCACGCCGTCGAGGGCGAAGCTGCCTTCTTCGGGTTCTTCGGTCACCGCCTGGATATAGTCGGGCTGGCCCTGCGCGCGCCAATGGTCGGCGACGACGCGGACTTCATCGTCCGAAACGAAGGGACCATGGACGCGGGTCAGGCCCTTGCCGCCGTGCATGTAGAGCATGTCGCCCTTGCCCAGCAGCTGTTCGGCACCCTGCTCGCCCAAAATGGTGCGACTGTCGATCTTGGACGTTACGAAGAAGCTGATCCGGGTCGGCAGGTTCGCCTTGATGACGCCGGTGATGACGTCGACCGAGGGACGCTGGGTCGCAAGGATCAGGTGGATACCGGCTGCGCGCGCCTTTTGCGCCAGGCGCTGGATCAGGAATTCGACTTCCTTGCCCGCCGTCATCATCAGGTCGGCGAGTTCGTCAACGACCACCACGATTTGCGGGAGCGGCTGGAAATCGAGCTGCTCTTCCTCATAGATGGGCTTGCCATTTTCGGGGTCGTAGCCGGTTTGGACGCGGCGACCGAGCGGCTTACCCTTGGCCTTGGCGGCGCGGACCTTCTCATTATAATTGGCGAGGTTACGGACGGAAATCGACGCCATCATGCGATAGCGGTCCTCCATCTGCTCGACCGCCCATTTGAGCGCGCGGATCGCCTTTTGCGGTTCGGTGACGACCGGCGAGAGCAGATGAGGAATATCGTCATAGGTCGACAATTCCAGCATCTTGGGATCGATCATGATCAGGCGCAGCTGGTCCGGCGTCATGCGGTAGAGCAGCGACAGGATCATGGCGTTGAGGCCGACCGACTTGCCCGACCCGGTGGTGCCCGCGATCAGCAGATGCGGCATGGGGGCAAGGTCGGCGATGATCGGCTCGCCCGAAATATTCTTGCCCAGGATGATGGGCAGCGTGCCTTCGCCGCCAAATTGCTCGCTGGTGATGAGTTCGCGGAAGGACACGCCTTCGCGATGGGCATTGGGCAATTCGATGCCGATCACCGTGCGCCCCGGAATCGTCGCGACGCGCGCCGACAACGCCGACATGTTGCGGGCGATATCGTCGGCCAGCGCGATGACGCGGCTTGCCTTGATGCCGGGGGCCGGCTCCAGTTCATACATGGTCACGACCGGGCCGGGTCGGACCTCGACGATATTGCCCTTCACATGGAAATCATCGAGCACCGATTCGAGTAGCCGCGCATTGCGCTCCAACGCAGCCTTGTCGATCTTGCCGCCCTGGTTGACGGGAATGGGATTGAGCAGGTCGGGCGAGGGCAGCGAGCTATGGCCGAACAGATCGTCCTGCGAGATCGGCGCCATCTGCCGCTGCGGCGCGGCGGGCTTGGGACTCTGGATCGTGATCGGCGGCTTGGGTTCGTTCGAGACCTGCTTGCGGGGCGCGATGACGCGCTCGGCCCCGTCCGCTTCCGGTTCGACGTCGCTGCTGGTGCTAATACCGGGCAACGCCAAAGTGGGGCGGGGTAGCGCCAATTTGGGTAGCGATGGACGGCGCAGCGCGATGATCGGCTTTTCCAGCGCCAGGCTGCGATAGCAGGCGATCAGGCCCGCGATCAGCGTCATGACCACCAATAGGCCGGTTATCCAGGGGGCAGCGGCGGGCGCCTGCGCCGTGAGACTGGCCACGCCCTTGGCGGTGACAAGACCGATCACTCCGCCCCAGCCTGCGGGCAGGCCGACCAGCGGATCATCCTGAAACAGCGACAGGGCAATGCCGATGAGGACGATGCCGAACAGGCATTTGCCGAACTGCCCCTTCCAGCTGCGCATATCCTGGTCGCCCCACATCCGGCGGGCAGTGATGGCCATCAGCGGCAGGATGAACGCCACCGGCACGCCCAGCAGCCAGAGCAGGAAATCGGCGGTCCACGCGCCCGGCCCCTGCATGATGTTGGCGACATGATCACCCGCCACCGTATTCATCGACGGGTCACTGGGCGTATAGCTGAGCAGCGCCAGCGCCACGAACAGCGTCGCCAGCATCAGCAGGATCGCGCCGATCAGTGCGCCGCTGCGAAGCAAGCTGCGCTTGAGCATTTCGCGCCATTCCGGCGTGCGCTTCACGGTGCGGCTGACAGCCATGCTAAACCCTTGTCCCCCAAATGTTCCGTTTCGGCACAATG
>NZ_JPPQ01000069.1:2808621-2816874 GCF_000743655.1 Sphingobium sp. ba1 | reverse complement strand
GTCTTCGCCGCCCAGACTGCCGAAGGTGCCGTCCTTGTGATGCCGCCCGGCGCGCCCGGCGATCTGTGCCATTTCGCTGACCGTCAGGCGGCGGGTGCGGCGGCCGTCGAACTTGCGCAGCGAGGCGAAGGCGACATGGGCGACGTCGAGGTTCAGCCCCATGCCGATCGCGTCGGTGGCGACGAGATAATCGACCTCGCCATTAAGGAACATCTGCACCTGCGCATTGCGGGTGCGGGGGGACAGCGCGCCCATCACCACGGCGGCACCGCCCCGGAACCGCCGCAGCATTTCGGCGACGGCATAGACCTCCTCGGCCGAGAAGGCGACGATGGCGGAGCGTTTGGGCAGGCGCGAGAGCTTCTTCGCGCCGGCATAGGACAAGGTGGAGAAACGCGGGCGGCCGATGATCTCGACATCCTTGACCAGCGCCTTGACGGTGCGGGCGATACTGGCCGAGCCAAGGATCATGGTTTCCTCGCGCCCGCGCGCGCGGAGCAGCCGGTCAGTGAAGATATGGCCGCGTTCGGGGTCTGCGCCCAGTTGCGCTTCGTCCAGCGCGACGAAGGCATAATCGCCGGTGATCGGCATGGATTCGGCGGTGCAGAGGAAATAGCGGGCGTGGGGCGGGACGATCTTTTCCTCGCCGGTGATCAGCGCGACCTGTGCCGGGCCTTTGATCGCGACCACCCGGTCATAGACTTCGCGGGCGAGCAGGCGGAGGGGGAAGCCCATCATGCCGCTGCTGTGCCCGCACATCCGCTCTACCGCGAGATGGGTCTTGCCGGTATTGGTTGGCCCCAGGACGGCGGTGACGGGCGATCGGGCAAAGGCAACCATGGTGCCCCTCTGTCGAGCATGGGGGGCGATGGAGCAAGGAGATTCGCGGGTTCCCTACCTTGGTGCATTCCTATCGGGTCCGTGGCACGGGTCGTCGCAGACGGGTGCGTCATCGGCGCGTCTTAAATTGACTTTAACCCTGTCGCTTCACAAGGGTCTGGCCCGACGCATGGCGCGGGGGCCGTTGCGTCGCCAAGCAATGCTATCATGCCCCTGGGGGTCGTCGGTTTGTTTCAGGATAGCCAGTTCGGATCGCAGCAGGGCGGCGCCACCATGTCGCTATGGCTGGCCGACTCGCTGCGCCAGCCTGCGCCGGTGCCGCGGCGCGACTGGCGGATGCGGCTGCGCGAATGGGCGGATGAGGTGGAACTGGTCCCCGACCTTGCCCAACGGATCGGCAGCCCGACCTGGTTTCGGGGCCTCGCCACCTGTTTCGGGCTGTGCGCGACGGCGCTGTATCTGTCGCCCGGTTTCAAGCCGATTCCGGGGCTGCCCGGCCGGACGATGGCCGAAGCGCACTATGACGAAGTGCGCAGCCAGATGATCACGCCGCTGGCGCTGGGTGCGGACAGCGGGCGGCGGATGGGCGCGACCGATGCGGTGCAGCCATTGCGCCAGACGCCCGAACGGCCGCAGATCGAACTCAATGCCCAGGTCGGCAGCAGCGACACGCTGGCACGCGCTTTGTCGCGCGCGGGGGTCAGCAGTGGGGACGTGGCGACGATCAATGCGCTGGTCGGGGCGGATATCAGTGACGGGGTGAAGCCGGGCACGCGGCTCGACATCATATTGGGCCGCCGCGCGAGCCGCGACCGGCCCCGGCCGCTTGATCGGCTGGCGTTCCGCGCGCGGCTCGACCTGGCGCTGGAACTGGAGCGGGCGGGCGGGGTGCTGTCGGTGCGGCGCATCCCGATCCGCGTCGATAATACGCCGCTGCGCATTCAGGGCGTGGTGGGCGATAGCATCTATCGCTCGGCCCGTGCCGCCGGTGCCCCGCCCAAGGCGGTGCAGGCTTTCCTGCGGGTGATTGCGGGGCAGGTCGATCTGGGCGGCATCGGCGCGGGGGACCGCTACGACATCGTGACCGAATATCGCCGCGCGGAGACGGGCGATATCGAAGTGGGCGACCTGCTTTATGCCGGGTTGCAACGCGCGCGCGGCAAATCGGTCGACATGCTCAAATGGACCAGCAATGGCCGCACCGAATGGTTCGAGGCGTCGGGCGTTGGCGAGCGGCGCGGCGTGCTGTCGGCCCCGGTCGCCGGGCGCATGTCGTCCAGCTATGGCATGCGGCGGCACCCGATTTTGGGCTATAGCCGGATGCATGCGGGGATCGATTTCGCGGCGCGCTATGGATCGCCCATCTATGCGGTCACGGATGGCGTGACCGCCTATGCCGGTCGGCATGGCGGGCATGGTAATTATGTGCGCATCCAGCATGGCGGCGGCATTGCCAGCGGCTATGCGCATATGAGCCGCATCGCCGCCGCGCCGGGCCAGCGTGTCCGCCGGGGGCAGGTGATCGGCTATGTCGGGTCGACCGGCCTATCGACCGGGCCGCATCTCCATTATGAACTTTATCGCGGTGGCGCGACGGTAAACCCGTTGTCGGTGAAGTTCACGACGACGGCGCAGTTGGCGGGCAATGATTTGCGGGCGTTCCGCGCGCAACTGGCGCGCTACAAGGGGCTGCCCGTGGGCCAGCGCCAGGCCTTTGCCGAAGTGCCATCGGCCGCGCCGGTCGCCAGCGGAAAATAAGCCGCTTCCCGCGCGGGTGTCGCTTGGGTAACGAGCGAGGATGATTGCTTCCGCTCCGGCTTCCGTCACTGCCATCCTGCTTGCGGGTGCGCGGCCCATTCCCGATCCGCTGGCGATCGCCGCCGGCGTGCCGGTCAAGCCGCTCGCGCCGGTCGCAGGCGAGCCGATGATCAACCGCCCGGCGCGTGCGCTGCTCGATCATCCTGCGATCGGGCAAGTGATCGTCCTGACGCAGCGGGCCGATGCCTTTGCCACTGATCCCGCAACGGCGTGGCTGGGCGCGCATCCGCGCGTGCGGTTCGAGCGGGGCGGGGCGGGGATTGCCTCTTCGTTGCTGGCGTTGATGGAGGCGGGCGATATGCCCTTTCCGTTGTTGCTGACCACGGCGGATCATGTGCTGCTCGATCGGGCGATGTTGGATCAGTTCATTGCCGAGGCGACGGGCGCGGATGTTGCGGTGGCTATGGTCGAACGGGCGACGCTGCTGGCGCGCTATCCGCAATCGCGGCGGACCTGGCTCAAATTTCGCGATGGCGGCTGGTCGGGTGCGAATATCTTCTGGTTCGGCAGTGAGAAGGCCCGGCCGGTGATCGCCTTGTGGCAGGAGGTGGAGCAGGACCGCAAGAAGGGGTGGAAAATCCTGTCCGCTTTCGGACCGCTGGCGCTGATCGGCGCGCTGTTGCGGATTTCGACGTTGCGGGGCGGCATGGCGCGGGTCGGGCGGCGTCTTGGCCTGGTGGCGCGGCTGGTGGCGATGGCGCAGCCCGAAGCGTGCATCGACGCGGACAAGCAGGCGGATGTGGACTTGATCGAGGCGATATTGGCGAGGCGGTAGGGTTGAGTTACCCGTTCGTTTCGAGCGTGGTCGAGAAACCAGCGCGAGGGTTTCTCGACTGCGCTCGAAACGAACGGCGGTGGGTGGCTTACTTGTCGCCCGCCACGGCCCGGCGACTGGCCCAGCCCATCATCGCGAAACCGGCGAGCGCAGCGACGATGTTCGCGACCGCTGCGCCGATCGTGCCGTAGACCGGTAGCAATGCAGCTTGCAGGCCGAGCAGCAACAGGGTCGCGACGAAGGTGATGCGCAGCGACAGGCCCGCGCGATCGGTCGCCATCAGCAGCGGGCGGTAGCTGACGCCGATCAGTTCGATACAGGCAGCGATGCCCAGCAGCAGCAGCAGCGGATAGGCGGGCAGGAAGTCCGGCCCGGCGATGAAGCCCAGCAACGGACGGCCGATGGTCGCGATCAGCGCGATGATGACCGCGCCCGCGATCAGCGCCAGCCGGTTGGTGCGGCGGAACAGCGCGCCGAGCGCGTCCTTGCCATGGCTGCTGGTGCGCGACAGTTCGACGAAGATGCTGCGCGACAGCAAGCTGCTGATCTTGGTCAACGAATTGGCGAGCTGGTTGGCGAGGCGATAGAGGCCCGCGCCGACGGGGCCGGCGAAGGCGCCGACGATCAGCACCGCGACCTGCTGGCCGATCGAGGACAGGCTGGTCTGCAAATTGGTGGCGGTCAGGAAGCCGATGATGCCGGGATTTTCGCGGCGCGCATCGAGCGCCCGTCCGGCGCGCCAATGGCCGATGCGGCCATGGCCGACACGCAAAGCCAGCCCCCAATAGCTGAGCGCGCAGAGCAGTTCGGCAAAGGCCCAGGCGATGAGGAAGCCGGTAATGTCGGGCATCCACAGCAGCGCCGCCCCGGCGCCGATCATCCGCCCCACCGGGATCATGGTTTCGGCGAGCGCGGCGCTGTCGAACCGGTCGAACAGGCGCAACAGGCCGGTCGGGCTGGAGCGGATGGTGATCATCATCACCATGCAGAAGAGCCAGACCTGCCAGGCCATATGCGGTCCGACCTCCAGCAGGTCGGCGAACAGGAGCAGGATGGCGGCGGCGATCAGCCCGCCCGCGACCGCCGATGCCAGGTCGATGAGGATGCAGAAGCGTAGTACCCGGTTGAGCGCATCGCCATGGCCCGCGGTCAGATGTGGCTGGCCATAGCGGACGACGATCTGCCAGCTATCGAAGGACACCAGCGTCTTGATCACCTGCGCGGCGCTCAGCACCAGGGCGAAGCGGCCGAAATCGGCGACTCCGAGCGTCCGGGTGACGATGGCGAGATAGGCGATGCTGAGGATCGCGCCGACGCCCTTGCCGCCCAGCAGCCAGCCTGTATTGGCCAGGATGCGCGAAAAGCCGTCGCCTGCCTGCCCCGATCCGCGTTTGACCTTCACGTCTGCCCTGGCCTTTCACCCGGATGCCGGTCATCCGGCGTGCGCCTGTCTAGGGGGTTGGGGCCGTCGTGCAAACCCCGCCTTTTTTTCGGCCAAATTGCCGTTTAAGGCCGCGCGCTATGACGATCAGCAAAGCCATCATCCTTTCCGCCGGGCAAGGCTCACGCCTGTTGCCGCTGACCCGCGACGTGCCCAAATGCATGATCGAATTTAACGGGCGTACTCTCATCAGCTGGCAGGTCGCCGCTTTGGTCGCCAATGGCGTGACCGACATCGTGGTGGTGACGGGTTTCCGCACCGAGCGGGTCGAGGATCATGCGTTGCAGCTCTATCGCGAGACGGGCGCGCGTATCCGCACGGTGTTCAATCCTTTCTTCCAGGTTGCCGATAACCTCGGCACCTGCTGGATCGTGCGGGAAGAGATGGACCGCGACTTCATCATCCTGAATGGCGATACCATCGTGTCGGACGAGATCGTCGCCAAGTTGATCGCGGGGGCGACCGATGCGATCACTGTCACCGTCGATGTGAAGCCCGACGGCGATTATGATGATGACGACATGAAGGTGAACCGCGACGAGAGCGGCCGCCTGCACCATATCGGCAAGCGGCTGCTACCGCCCGACACCAATGCCGAATCGATCGGCATGTTGGCGTTCACCGGCGAAGGTCCGGCGATTTTCCGCAACCAGATCAACCAGATGATGCGGACGCCCGAAGGGGTGGAACGCTGGTATCTGCGCGCGATCGACATCATCGCCAAGGGCAATCGGGTGGGCACCGTGTCGATCGACGGGTTGCCGTGGCAGGAGGTCGATTTCCCGCAGGATGTGGAAGCGGCGGCGGCGCTGACGGCGCGGTGGGTCGATGAGGGGCGCTATCGGCGATAGGGGAGTGGGCGGGTGAACGTCGTGCTTTTCAGGCAGATTGTGGGACAGAGCTATTTTCTGTCTCGATAGAGTGACACCTCTCCATCTGATCATAAACCATGATGACTCTGGATCGGTTATATAACATCCGTTCGTGCTGAGTAGAGACTGAGCTTGTCGAAGGCTCGTATCGAAGCATTATATGCAGCGCCTGATCCTTCGATATGCCATTTCGACTTCGCTCAATGGCTACTCAGGACGAACGGGGTCTTATAATGCCATAGTCAGTCCTGCTTCCGACCCTTGCAAGGCAATGACATGAAAAAGGCCTCCGTTTTGCGGAGGCCTTTTTCATGTGCGCAAGCTGGCGGCGATCACATGTGGATCGGTTTGCCGGTGACCGCCATGGCGGCTTCCTTGATCGCTTCGCTGTGCGTGGGATGCGCATGGCAGGTATAGGCGATGTCTTCGCTCGATGCGCCGAACTCCATCGCCTGCGCCGCCTGCGCGATCATCGTGCCGGCGGGGGTGGCGATGATCCAGACGCCCAGCACCTTGTCGGTGTCGGCGTCGGCGATGATCTTCACGAAGCCTTCGGGTTCGTGGTTGGTCTTGGCGCGGCTGTTGGCCATCATCGGGAATTTGCCGACCTTGATCGCGCCCTTTTCCTTGGCGGCTTCTTCGGTCAGGCCGACGCCCGCGATTTCGGGCTTGGTGTAGACGACCGAGGGGATCAGGTCGTGATTCACGATGCCGGTCAGGCCCGCGATATTCTCGGCGACCGCAATGCCTTCATCCTCAGCCTTGTGCGCCAGCATCGGGCCGGGGATGACGTCGCCAATCGCCCAGACGCCGGGAACCTTCGTGCCGAACTCGTGATCGGTTTCGATCTGGCCGCGCGCGTTCAGTTCCAGGCCGATCTTGTCGAGGCCAAGGCCGTTGGTGTTGGGGCGGCGGCCGATCGATACCAGCACGACATCGGCTTCGATCGTTTCGGCGTCCCCACCGGCCGCGGGTTCGACGGTCAGCGTCACGCCCTTGTCATGCGCCTTCGCGCCGGTGACCTTGGTGCCGAGCTTATAGTCGAAGCCCTGCTTCTTGAAGATCTTGTTGGCTTCCTTGCGGACTTCACCGTCCATGCCGGGCAGGATCTGGTCGAGATATTCGACGACGGTGACCTTGGCGCCCAGGCGACGCCATACGCTGCCCATTTCCAGGCCGATGACACCGCCGCCGACGACCACTAGATGGCCCGGCACCTTGTCCAGCACCAGCGCGCCGGTCGAATCGACGATCTTGCCGCCGTCATTGTCGACTTCGACACCGGGAAGTGGCGTGACCGACGAGCCGGTGGCGATGACGATATTCTTGGCCGTTACCTTTTCGCCGTTGATCTCGACGGTGTTCGCGCCGGTGAAGCTGGCCAGGCCCTTGAGCCAGGTCACCTTGTTCTTCTTGAACAGAAATTCGATGCCGCCGGTCAGGCCCTTGACCGCATCGGCGCGCTGGCCCTGCATGGTGGTCAGGTCGAGGCTCATCTTGTCGATCTTGACGCCGAGCTTGGCGAGCGTGCCATTGGCCGCTTCGTCATAAAGTTCGGAGGCGTGCAGCATCGCCTTGGACGGGATGCAGCCGACATTGAGGCAGGTGCCGCCCAGCGTATCGCGGCTTTCGGCGCAGGCGGTCTTGAGACC
The DNA here is from genome assembly GCF_000743655.1 of Sphingobium sp. ba1. NCBI lineage: Bacteria > Pseudomonadati > Pseudomonadota > Alphaproteobacteria > Sphingomonadales > Sphingobiaceae > Sphingobium > Sphingobium sp. ba1. The sequence goes on along the minus strand of NZ_JPPQ01000069.1, from coordinate 2,809,476 downwards.
CAACTGCGCGGCGCGGATCGCGGCGACATAACCGCCGGGGCCGGACCCGATCACCAGAACGTCATAGTCGAAATCGGACATGTTATTCTCCGTTCGCCCTGAGCCTGTCGAAGGGCATTACTGCTTCTTTTGTCCTTTGCACAGAAAGGACGGGGCTTCGACAGGCTCAGCCCGAACGGATATGGTGTCTGATTGTGACTTTTACAGGTCGATCAGCAGGCGGGTCGGGTCTTCGATCGCGTTCTTGACCGCGACGAGGAAGGTCACCGCTTCGCGACCGTCGACCATGCGATGATCATAGCTGAGCGCCAGATACATCATCGGACGGATCACGATCTGACCATCGCGAACGACCGGGCGGTCTTCGATCCGGTGCAGGCCCAGCACGCCCGACTGGGGCGGGTTGATGATCGGGCTGGACAGCAGCGAGCCGAACACGCCGCCATTGGAGATGGTGAAGGTGCCGCCCTTCATATCTTCCATGGTCAGCTTGCCTTCCTTGGCCTTCTTGCCAAAGCCGCCAATGGTCTTTTCGATCTCGGCGACGCTGAGCGATTCCGCGTTGCGGATGACCGGAACGACGAGGCCGGTGGGCGCCGACACCGCGACCGAGATGTCGCAGAAATTATTGTAGACGATCTCGTCGCCTTCAATCTGCGCATTGACGCCCGGAATGTCGCGGAGCGCCATGCAGACCGCTTTCGTGAAGAAGCCCATGAAGCCCAGACGGACGCCATGCTTCTTTTCGAACAGGTCTTTATACTTCGCGCGCGCCTCGATGATGTTGGTCATGTCCACGTCATTATACGTGGTCAGCATCGCTGCGGTATTCTGCGCTTCCTTCAAACGCTTGGC
>NZ_JPPQ01000069.1:2785510-2808559 GCF_000743655.1 Sphingobium sp. ba1 | reverse complement strand
GCAACTGACCAGCGTCCAGCCGCCCTGGGGTGCTGCGGCCTGCCAATGATAAGCGGGCACCCTGCCCTGCGGCATCTGCCCAGCCATGATGTCCGGGCCGAGGGAAATCGTCTGCGCCGGTTCGCCCTCTGCCGCGACGGACAGCGATAAAGACGCACCGGCATGCCAGAACCAAAGCTCGTCCGCATCCACCCTATGCCAATGGGAGGATTGATGGGCTTCGAGCAGGAACAGGATCGCCGTGCCCGCTGCGCGTTCGCCAGGGGCAGCGGCAGCGCGCCAGGTTTCGCGATACCAGCCGCCTTCGGGGTGGGGCGAGAGGTCGAGCGCGGCGATCAGCGCCCGTCCATCCCGTTCGTCGTCCGCGCGCATCGGCTTACCTCAACTTTTATCGATTTTAGTACAACTGCTTACGTCGTTGTCAGACGTTAATGCAACCTCGATCAATATGCGGGGGTTCAAGCATCAAGTCACGCAAATGGAGGAGAATTTCATGCGTAAAGCAATGCTGGCCCTGGCGGCCGTTTCGCTGGCCATCCCGATGTCGATGGCGATCCCGATCGAAGGTGCGGAAGCGCGCAAGAATCATCGCTACAAGGAGTGGCGCGGTCGCGACGGGCGCACCTATTGCCGTAAATCCAACGGCACGACCGGCCTGATCGTCGGTGGCGTGGGCGGTGCCCTGCTGGGTCGCGCCATCGATACGCGCGGCGAACGCACGACCGGCACATTGCTTGGTGCCGCTGGCGGCGCGCTGTTGGGCAAGGAAATCGACAGCAAGCGTCGCTGCCGCTAACAAAAAAGGCGGCGTCCCGTCGGACGCCGCCTTTTTTTATTCGACGGATCGAAAAATCAGTTCGACGCTGCGCCGCGCGCTTCGTCGACCTTGAACGCGACATTCTGGCCGCCCGACACGCCCGACACGCGGCCGTTCTTGACCGAGAGGTTGAACGCGACGGCATCAGGGAAACGACGACCGGAAATCAGCTTGCCGGTTTTCGTGTCTTTTACTTCATACACATAGGTATAACCTTCGTGCGTGAAGCGCTGCTTGCCAGCTTCTTCAGCCTGGGCAGGGGCGGCGATGGCAACAAAAGCGCTCAGGGCGCTGGCGGCAACAAACTTGGACAGCATTCGCATGGGTTTTCTCCTTGTGAATGCCGATCAAACACCTCTGTATATTCTTGTTCTGTTGACGACGCTTTTATGTTGCAGCGCGGCATGACAGCAATCGCAAAGAACGACCATGCGGTTGCGCCGAACGCAATCCGCCTGCGGAGACCCTCATCCCTTGGACATGGCGACGATATGCTCAAACTGCGTTTGTGTCAGTGGCGACACCGACAGGCGCGACTGGCGCAGCATGACCATGTCGGCGAGCGCCGGATCAGCCTTCATGGCCTTGAGCGTGACCGGGCGATCCAGTTTCCGATGCGGCGCGACATGCACCGCGATCCATTTTCCGCTATCGTCGGTGCTATCGGGCGCAGCCTCTTCGATGATCGTCATGATGCCGACCGCCTCCACCCCGATATTGCTGTGATAGAAGAAGGCCAGGTCGCCCTTGCGCATCGCCTTCATATGCCCCTGCGCCGCATGGTTGCGCACGCCGTCCCATTCCGCCTTTCCCTTGGTGACCAGGTCGTCATAGGAAAATACGTCGGGTTCCGATTTCATCAGCCAATAGTTCATTCTGCCTCCTTGCATCAGCGTCGTTGGCCGATCAAGGATGGCGTCATGCACCGCCGCGCCGCCAGCAGAGGGCGCGCAGCGACGATTTTTTGGAGATAATGACGTGTCGCAGACGATGATCGACCAAGTCCCGGTCCTGTCCATGGCAGAATTGGACAAAGCCGATTTTGCCCAGGCGTTCGGCCGGTCCTTCCAGCAGTTCGGTTTCGCGATGGTGCGCGACCATGGGATGGACCAGCCGTTAATCGACGCCGGATGGGCGATGGCGAGGGAATTCTTCGCCCTGCCCGATACGGTCAAGTGCCGCTATGACGCGAAGAATAATGGCGGGCAGCGCGGCTATACTGCGTTCGGCACGGAAATCGCCAAGGGCGCGAGCGAGAATGACCTCAAGGAATTCTGGCATGTCGGCCGGGATCTGCCTGCGGGCGATCCGCTGGCGCAAACCATGCCGCCTAATGTCTGGCCGGACGACATGCCGGAGTTCAAGGCAGTGTTCGCCCCGCTCTATCGCGAGTTCGATCGCGTCGGCGCGGAATTGCTGTCGGCGATCGCGCTGTATCTCGACTTGCCCGAACGCTGGTTCGACGGGCCGATCGACAAGGGCAATTCGATCCTGCGCCTGCTCCATTATCCCCCCGTATCGCCGCAGGCTCCGGGCATTCGTGCGGGCGCGCATGAGGACATCAACCTCATCACCCTGCTATTGGGCGCGGAGGAAGGTGGACTGGAGTTGAAGGATCGCAACGGCAACTGGTTGCCGGTGGTGCCGCCGCCCGGCGCGCTGGCGATCAATGTCGGCGACATGCTGCAGCGGTTGACCAACCATCTGCTGCCTTCGACCAGCCATCGCGTCGTCAATCCGCCACCGGAGCGGCGCGGCCATTCGCGCTATTCGATGCCCTTCTTCCTGCATCTGCGTCCGGATTTCCTGATCGACGCGCTGCCGCAATGCGTCAGCGCCGAGAATCCGCGCCGCGATCCGCCGATCACCGCGCATGATTATCTGACCGAGCGGTTGATCGAGATCGGGCTGATCAAAAAGGCCTAAGAGCCGGGCGGCGTTTACTTCCGCCCGCGTCCGAGCGTGATGCCGATTTCTTCGCCACGCTCGGACAGGGCGAGCTTGACGATCTTCACCTCGACATGGCTGACCATGGCATCCTGCATGAAAATGGTGTCGATGATATGGTCGGCCACTGCCTCGATCAGCGTGAAATGCACGCCTTCGGGCAGCGCGGTGGACGCGGCATGTTTGAGGTCCATGTAATTTTTGGACTGGCCAAGCGGCGTATCCGGCGCATAATGATCGGCGATCTTCAGCCGCGCGCGGATGGAAATGCGCAACGGCTGGGGGAGATGCGTCTCCTCCGAATAGATGCCGGTCAGCACATCGACATGGAGATTATTGACCTCCAACGTCAGAAAATCGTCAAATCCAGTCTGCATGGCCCGCCATATGCAGCCCGTTGCTGCTGTTGCGACGGGCCTCTTTAGTCTTTCATTTTGCGACGCGAGCGCTAAAGCCCGCCGCTTCCGGCGCGGTCCATGCGCCATTGATGGCGGATCGGCAAGACGTGTCTCAGATTGTTCCCTTGAATAGTCAGCCTGTCATGGCGATCGAGGCGCTGCTGGATGCCGCCTTCGGACCGGATCGCCATGGTCGCACGGCGTATCGGATCAGGGATGGGATGCCCTGGCTGCCTGACTTGTCCGTCGCCACGCTGGACGCTGACGGAGCGCTGATCGGATCGCTGCAAAGCTGGCCCGTCGCGCTGACGCAGGCGGATGGCACGCAGATGCCGCTCATCATGATTGGCCCGGTCGCGGTCGATCCCGCCCATCAGAAGGGCGGCCATGGCCGCGCGATGATGGACGCCGTGATCGATGCCGCCCGCGCCCGGCGCAGCGAGCCGCTGATGATGATCGGCGACCCGGAATATTATGGCCGATTCTGGGGCTTTGATGCGCAGGGCACCGGCGGATGGGACGCGCCCGGCCCGTTCGAACCGCGCCGCCTGCTGGCTTTGTCGGTCGATGGCCATCCGGTGGGCGGTATCGGGATGCTTGGCCCCAGAATCGCGGTCGCGGCCTGATTACCCCTTTGCCTTCGGGCAAGGCCGTGCCTATCTCGATCCCATGCCCATGGAGCCCCTCCCCGACCTCGCCACCCTGTCCCTCGCCGATATTGCCCGGCTGGCCGATGAAAAGCGCCTGCCGCCGGTTGAGCAATGGAATCCCGCCCATTGCGGCGACAGCGAGATGCGGATCGCGCGCGATGGCACCTGGTTTCATCAGGGGTCGCCGATCGGGCGAGAAGCGATGGTGCGGCTGTTTTCCACGATCCTGCGCCGGGAACCGGACGGCAGCTATGTGCTGGTCACGCCGGTCGAGAAGCTCGACATACTGGTGGAAGATGCGCCGTTCGTCGCCGTCGAATTGAAGAGCGAAGGCGAAGGGCGGGACCGTGCGCTCGCCTTCCGCCTCAACACCGGCGACCTTATCGCAGCGGGGCCGGACCATGCACTGGTCGTGCGCGAAACGGCGGATGGTCCCCACCCCTATCTCCATGTGCGGGGCGGGCTGGAAGCGCTCATTAACCGCAGCGTCTATTATGAGATGATGAACATGGCGCTGCAGGAAGCGGGCGATCGGGTCGGCCTGTGGAGCCATGGCCGCTTCTTTCCGCTGGATGGGACCGCATGACGCTGGCGGAGCGGCTGCGCGCCGCGCTCAGGGAAGGGCATCAGCGCGAGACGGATGTGCTGCTGTCGGACACGCGCGATCCGCGCATCGACGGGACACTCGCGCTGGCCCCGGCGGCGGTGCTGGTGGCGGTCACTGATCGGCGCGAGCCGGGCCTGATCCTGACGCAGCGGTCGGCAGCTTTGCGCAAACATGCGGGGCAGATCGCTTTTCCGGGCGGCCGTGTCGATGCCGAGGACGCCGATGAGATTGCAGGTGCCTTGCGCGAGGCGGAGGAGGAAATCGGCCTGCCGCGCCATGTGCCGCAGGTCATCGGCACGTCGGATCGCTATCATACCTTCACGGGTTTCGACATCGTCCCGGTGCTGGCGGTGGTGCCGCCCGACCTGCCTTTACGGGCCCAGGAGAGCGAGGTTGCCGACTGGTTCGAACTGCCGCTGGCCTATGCCCTCGACCCTGCCAACCGCACCCGCCATGTCGTGGAATTTGATGGGGTTATGCGCCATTATTATGAGATTGTCTGGCAAGAGCGTCGCATCTGGGGCGTGACCGCAGCCATCCTCGCCAACCTCTCGCGCAGGCTCGGCCATGACCATCCTGCTGCCTGACGCCGAGTGGCGACACCGGCTAGGCCTCGATGGCCTGCTCCACGCGCTGGGCGCGGCGCAGGGGCAAGCGCGCTTCGTCGGCGGGGCGGTGCGCGACGGGTTGCTGGGGCTTGCGGTCAACGACCTGGACATTGCGACGACGCTCGATCCGCATGATGTGGTCGATCGGCTCAAGGCGGCGGGGATCAAGGCGGTGCCGACGGGCATCGACCATGGCACCATTACTGCGGTGCTATCGGGCTGGCCGGTGGAGATTACCACGCTGCGGCGGGACGTCAGCACCGACGGCCGCCGGGCGACCATCGCCTATACCGACGACTGGCGCGAAGATGCGGCGCGGCGCGATTTCACCATCAATGCGCTCTATGCCGATCCGTTGAGCCGGGAGGTCACGGATTTCTTCGGCGGTGTCGCCGATCTGGAGGCGCGACGCCTGCGCTTCATAGGGGACGCCGAGGCGCGCATTGCCGAGGATCATCTGCGCATCCTGCGCTATTTCCGTTTTCTCGCCCGCTATGGCGGCGATGTCGTGGACGATGACGCCTATGCCGCCTGCCGCGTTGCTGCCAACAGCCTGATGGCTTTGTCGCGCGAACGCATTGCCGATGAGTTGATCAAATTGCTGGCGGTTGCCGCGCCTCTCCGCGCGCTGCGGCTGATGGTAGATGGCGGCATATTGCGGGCGGTTCTGCCCGAAGTCGATATGGCAGGCATCGACCGGGTCGAGACGGTGATGGCGCGCGAGGCGGCTTCGGAGACGCCACCCTCGGCGCTCCGGCGACTGGCCGCCCTGTTACCGCCTGACCCGGCTGCCGTGGATCAGATCGGCGCCCGGCTCAAACTGTCGAACAAGGCGCGCAAGCGGCTGGCGCTGGCGGTCGAACCAGGCCCTGCGGATGAAGCGCCGCGTGCCTTGGCCTACCGAGTGGGAATGGAAAGCGCGATCGACCGGCTCTTGCTTGATGTCGACCGGCCCTTGTCGGCGCTCGTTTCGCTTGACGGATGGACGCCGCCGACATTGCCGATCAGCGGCGGTGCGTTGATCGCGCGCGGTCTGCCGCCCGGCCCGGATGTCGCCAAGGCCTTGCAGGAAGTGCAGAAAATCTGGGTGGAAGAGAATTTTCCCGATGCGACGCGCGTCGGCCTGATCGCCGATCAGACGGTTTCGAAATTCCAGCGCGCGCGCCAATAATCGAAGGCATCCGCCTCGTTCATCGGCTTGGCGAAATAATAGCCCTGCCCCTGCCAGCAGCCCATCTGCTGCAAGGCGAGCGCGAGTTCCTGCGTCTCGATACCCTCGGCCGTGACCTTGAGGTTGAGCGATTCGGCCAGCGACAGGATGGTGCGGACGATGACCGCCTTGTCGCGATCCTCCGCCATGGACGACACGAAACTGCGGTCGATCTTGAGAATATCGATCGGCAGGCTGTGCAAGCTGGCGAGGTTGGAAAAGCCAGTGCCGAAATCGTCCATAGCGATCGGCATCTGGAGATCCTTGAGCGCGAACAAGAGTTTGCGCGCCTTGTCAGGGTCGGCGATGATCGCGCTTTCAGTGAGTTCCGCCGTCAATCGGCTGCCCGCGACGCCCGAATAGCGCAACGCTTCCTCGAACATCGAGGCGACATCATCGCGCGCCATCTGAATGGGCGAGAGGTTGACGTTGACGCCTACGGGCAGGGGCTGACCATAGCGCACGTCCCAGCGTGATAGCGCCTGTGCCGCTTCATAGGCGGCCCAGCGGCCAAGCGACGTGATCAGGCCGCTTTCCTCGGCGACGGCAATGAATTCGACTGGCGGGACATGCCCCAATTCGGGGTCATGCCAGCGCGCCAGCGCTTCGAAACCCGTAATCTCTCCCGTCTGGAGATGGATGAGCGGCTGATAGGCCAGCGTCAGGCCACCATGGGCCAGCGCTTCGCGCAACCGGCTCTCGATCGAAAAGCGCCGTTGCGCTTCCTTCAACACGCCGTTGCGATAGATTTCGACCTTGCCGCTGCGCTTCGCGATCTTGACCGCCGCTTGTGCCTTGCGCACCACATCGTCCGGATCATCGTCCAGGTCGATCGACAGCGCACACCCAATGGCACAGTCCACACGGATCTGCAGATCGCTTAGCCGAATCGGGGAACTGAGCGCTTCCCTGATCCTCTGCACGATATGCAAAGCGTCTGATAGGCCATTGTTAAGACGCGCAAAAATGGCAAAGTCATTGCCGCCGATGCGTGCCAGCACATCGCCCTGCCGCAGGCTGGATTTCAGCCGCTTGGCCACCGTGATCAGCAGTTCGTCACCCGCCATCGGGCCGAGCGATTCATTGACGCGGCTGAAACGACTGAGATCGATTGCAATGATGCCAAATTGGGCATTGTCCGGCCAGACGCTGTTACTGAGCCGATCGTCAATCTCTTCACCGAACCCGGTCCGGTTGGGGAGCGCCGTCAAGCCATCCGACAGAAGCTCACGGCGCAGATTCTTCTCCATCGTCCGGTCGCTGGTGCGATCGATCGCCGTGAAGAGAAAATGGGGTGGACCATCGGTGGGGAGTCGCCCGATCGTACACATGAAATATTCCGGCCCCAACGCGCCGTCGCGCCGCAGTTCGAAGCTATCGCAGGGTCGATCCGACCTTATGAAACTTTTGACCCGATCGCGCCATTCGGTAGCGACCTGTTCCATGATGTGCGATAGTCCACGCGATCGGAAGGCCTCGGTGAACGCGGCATTGGCCTCCAGCACGACGATGTCGTCATCATCCTGCACCGATAAGATGGCGGACGGCTGTGGCAAGGCTGCCAACCATTGGCGGCTGGCGACCATCTGATCAACCTGTGCAGCATCCCCCCCGCCGAGGGGATCTTCGCTGGACCTTTTCACTGGCCAATTGCACGCCGCAATGGATTCCATGGCCCCGCGATATCGGGAACCGGTAAATTTTCAGGAAACGTCTGGTCGCTCTTTGGATAAATCAGACATTAAAAGCGATTGTCACGGGGAAATCCGGTCGGCGGCATCCGTCCGGCCGCGCCGCGCGCGACTTTCCAGGGGGTCATGTCCGATTCGGTGCGCGTCCGACCGCTGTCGCCGCCCATCGTCCAACTCAGTCCATCGGCCAGGCGGAAGGCGATGGCGTCGGACAGCCCGCCATCGCGATAGCGCTGTAGCTGTACGCCCTGCCCCCGTGCCATTTTCGGCATCTCATCCAGCGCGAAGACCAGCAATTTACGGTTCTCCCCTATGATCGCGACGCTGTCCGCTTGCGGAGCGATGGGGTGGACGATGGCCAGCTTTGCGCCGGCGCGAATGTTCACGACCTGCTTGCCCTTGCGCGTTTCGGCAATGATGTCGCTGACCGCCGCAATGAAGCCGCGCCCATCGGAAGAGGCGAGCAATAATTCCTTACTGGTCCGGGCAGGCATGAAGGCGACGATCGTGCCCTCATTGTCCATATCGACCAGCGACCGCACCGGATCGCCAAAGCCGCGGCCGCCCGGCAACTTGTCGGACCCCAGCGTGTAGATGCGGCCCGTGCTGGTCGCCAGCAGCAGCTTGTCCGTCGTATAGGCGTGGAACGCATAATGCGGGCCATCGCCTTCCTTGAACTTGAGCGTGTCGGCCGCCGCCAGATCGCGATGGCCGCTCATGGCACGGATCCAGCCGCGCTCGGACAGGATGACAGTGATCGGCTCCCGCTCGATCATCGCTTCGAGCGGGATTTCGCGGGCCGGGGCGGCTTCTTCGACCAGTGTACGGCGACGCCCCAGATCAGTCTCCGGGCCATAGCGTTTGCGCAGCGCCGCCAGATCGCGCTTCAGGCGCTTGCGCTGCAGGCCGGTGTCGCCGACCAGCTTCTCCAACTCGTCCTTTTCCTTGACCAACTCGGCATGTTCGCGCCGCAATTCCATCTCCTCCAGCTTGCGCAGGCTGCGCAGCCGCATGTTGAGGATGGCTTCGGCCTGCCGGTCATTGAGCGCGAACTCGGCGATCATCACGGGCTTGGGCTCATCCTCGGTACGGATGATGGCGATCACCCGATCGAGGTTGAGATAGGCGATGATATAGCCGTCGAGCAGGTCGAGCCGGGCGGCGATCTTTTCCAGTCGATGCTGGGCGCGCCGGACCAGCACCTCGATCTGATGCTTGAGCCATTCGACCAGCACGGATTTTAGCCCCATGACGCGCGGCGTATGCGTGGCGTCCAGCACGTTGAGGTTGAGCGGGAAGCGATTTTCCAGGTCGGTCAGGCGGAACAGGCTGTCCATCAGCATCTGCGGATCGACCGTGCGGGCGCGCGGTTCGATGACGATGCGGATTTCGGTGTCGCTCTCGTCGCGCACATCGGCCAGGATCGGCAGCTTGCGATCGTTGATCAGGGCCGCGATCTGTTCGATCAGCTTGGACTTTTGCACCTGATAGGGAATTTCGGTGACGATCGCGACCCAGGTGCCACGCCCGCCCTCTTCCTTGTGCCAGCGCGCGCGCGTGCGGAATCCGCCACGACCCGTGGCATAGGCTTCCGAGATCATCGCGGCATTATCGACCAGTACGCCGCCGGTCGGGAAGTCCGGTCCGGTGACGACCTGCATCAACCTGGCATGATCGGTATCGGGATTGTCGATCAGCAGATTGGCGGCATCGATCAGTTCGGCGACATTGTGCGGCGGAATGCTGGTGGCCATGCCAACCGCAATGCCGCTCGCCCCGTTGGCGAGCAGGTTGGGGAACAGGCCGGGAAAAACCTCCGGTTCCTCATCCTCGCCATTATAGGTGGCGCGATAATCGACCGTGCCTTCGTCCAGCCCCGCCATCAGATCGGCCGCAGCCTGGGTCAATCGGGCTTCGGTATAGCGCATGGCGGCCGCGTTATCGCCGTCGATATTACCGAAATTCCCCTGGCCATCGACCAAGGGCATGCGCAGCGAAAAATCCTGCGCCAACCGTACCATGGCGTCATAGACCGATGAGTCGCCATGGGGGTGATATTTGCCGATAACGTCGCCGACGACGCGGGCGCATTTCTTGTAGCTGGTCGTGTTGCGTGCCGGATTGGCCACCAGCACATCGGGCGACGCTCCGCCCGGTTCCATCTTGAGCAGCCGCATGGCCCAGAGCAGCCGACGATGGACCGGCTTCAACCCATCGCGCAGGTCGGGCAAGGAGCGCGCGGTGATGGTGGACAGCGCGTAGACGAGATAGCGTTGCGACAGCGCCGCGTCGAACGGATGGTCCTTGATGCTGTCGAAGGGATCGCGAAAATCGGTCATCGCGGCGGGAATAGCAGGGCTGCGCCGCTTGGCAAACGGGGATTGGCGATTGATGGCTGGTGACGCAAAAAGCTGTGACGGTTGCAGAACAAGGGTTGCGGTTTCGCGCACAGACGCCATTTTGCCTTCCGTGCTGATCATCGACCTCCCCCCCCCGCCGCCCGCGTTGCTGTCCGGCGCCGCGCTCTTCCTCGATTTCGACGGGACTCTGACCCCGATTGCAGAAACACCCGATGGGGTCGTGCTGGGTGATGACCTCCTGCCGATGCTGCATGGGTTGCGGGCACGGCTGGACGGGCGACTGGCGATCGTCAGCGGTCGGTCGATCGCGACGCTGCGGGATCTGGGCTTTGGCGATTTCCTGCTGGCGGGCACGCATGGCCTGGAATTTGCCCGTCCTGGCGAAGCGGCCGACGCCCCGCCGCGCCTGGCGGCGATCGACGCGGTGGAAGAGGCCTTTCAGGTCTTTGCGCAGGATAAGGTCGGCGTGCTGGTGGAGCGCAAATCGATCAGCGTCGGGTTGCATTTTCGCGGCGCGCCCGATTGGCAGCAGGCGGCGGGCGACCTGGCCGATGCCTTGGCGACACAGCATGGCTTGTCCGTCCAGCGGGGCAAGATGCTGTTCGAACTGCGACCTGGTGGGGCCGACAAAGGGAGCGCCGTCACACAATTGATGCGCGAAGCCCCGATGAAAGGTGGTAGACCCGTCTTCATCGGCGACGATGTGACTGACGAGGAAGGTTTTGCCGCTGCCGTCGATCATGGTGGTTCGGGCATCCTGGTCGGGCCGCCGCGACATACATTAGCGACTTTCTCATTGGAACAGGTTGCCGATGTCAGGCATTATCTCGCCGAGGGGGCCGCCCGGTCAGACTGATCGGGGTGCGCCTGTGCGACCAGACAGCAAGGGGGCAGAACGATCCTACATTCCAGCGAGACTTTCATGGCCGGAGCGGCGCGTTCGCTCGATCTCTGGCCGATCGGCAATTGTCAGGCGTCTGCCCTGATCGACCGGAAGGGCCGGATGGTCTGGGGCTGTGTCCCCCGCGTCGATGGCGACCCGGTCTTTTCCGCGCTGCTGGACGACAAGGATTGGGACGACCCGCAAGCGCGCGGTTTTTGGGCGATCGAACTGGAAGATTGCGTTTCGGTCGAGCAATCCTATCTGCGCAACACCCCCATCCTGGTCACGCGTCAGGCCGATGCGCAGGGCAATGCGATCGAGATTTTAGATTTCTGCCCGCGCCACAAGCATAAGGGGCGGATGTATCGGCCGGTGGCGTTCATTCGCATCGTTCGTCCGGTAGCCGGAAGCCCCCGCATTCGCGTGCGCCTGCGTCCGACCACCAACTGGAATAACGAGCCTGTGCCGATCAATTACGGCTCCAACCATATCCGCATGGTGCTGTCCTATATGGCGATGCGGGTATCGACCAACGCCCCCATCGGCCTGATCGCGCAGGAAAGCTGGTTCCGGCTGGAACAGGACATGCATTTCTTCATGGGACCGGACGAAGGCTTTTCCGACGCCCTGCGTCCGGCGATCGAGCGGATGCTGGAGGATACGATCGAGGAATGGCGGCTGTGGGTCCGTGGCCTCGCCATCCCGCCCGAATGGCAGGAAGCGGTCATCCGCTCCGCCATTACGCTCAAGCTATGCCAGCATGAGGAAACCGGCGCGATCGTCGCTGCGCTTACGACATCGATCCCCGAACATGCCGATAGCGGCCGGAACTGGGACTATCGCTATTGCTGGGTGCGTGACGCCTATTACACCGTCGAGGCGCTGAATCGGCTCGGCGCGCTCGACGTGCTGGAAAGCTATCTCGTCTATCTGCGCAATATCGTCGATGATGCGAAGGGTGGGCATATTCAGCCGCTCTACGATGTGCGCGGCAATGCGACCTTGACCGAATGGGAGGCACAAAGCCTGCCGGGCTATCGCGGCATGGGGCCGGTGCGGGTCGGCAATGCGGCCTATGAACAGGTTCAGCATGACGCCTATGGCCAGATCGTGCTGTCCTCGGTGCAAGGCTTCATCGACCAGCGCCTGCTCCGTATGGCAGGTCACGCCGATTTCGAAGCGCTGGAAGCCGTGGGTGAACGGGCCTGGGCAGTCTATGACAAGCCGGATGCAGGCCTATGGGAATTGCGCACGCGCGCCCATGTCCACAGCTATAGCGCGGTCATGTGCTGGGCGGCCTGCGACCGGTTGGCGCACGCCGCCACGGCGCTCGACCTGCCGGTCCGCGCAGGCCTTTGGCAAAATCGTGCCGAGACGATGAAGGCCCATATTCTCGACGCCGCCTGGCGCAGCGACAGCAACGCCATCTCCGCCAATTTCGAGGATGATTCGCGCGACGCCTCGCTGTTGCAATTGCTGGACCTGCGTTTCCTGACCGCGGACGATCCGATGTTTCAGGGGACGCTCGCCGCGCTGGAGGCGGACCTGCGCCGGGGCAATGATATGCTGCGATACAGCGCACCCGATGATTTCGGCGAGCCGGTCACGGCCTTCAATGTCTGCACCTTCTGGTTGATCGAAGCGCTGCATCGCAGTGGACGGCAGGAGGAAGCCCGCACCCTGTTCGAGGAGATGTTGACCCGGCGTACTGCCGCCGGGCTGCTGTCGGAAGATATCGACCCTGTGACCGGGGAATTATGGGGTAACTATCCCCAGACCTACTCGTTGGTCGGCATCATCAATTGCGCCGTCCTGCTGAGCAAACCGTGGAGCATGATGCGATGAGCCGCCTGATAGTCATTTCCAACCGCGTGTCGCGCCCGTCGAAGGCCGGTAATCAGGGCGGCCTGGCGGTTGCGCTCGCCGAGGCGTTGCGGGAGAGCCGGGGCACCTGGATCGGCTGGTCGGGGGAAGTGACCGATCATTTCACGGGGCATATCGGGTTCGCCGAGGACGACGGGGTCAAGACCGCGACGATCGACCTGGAAGAACAGGATATCGACGAATATTATAACGGCTATGCGAATAAGACGCTGTGGCCGCTCTTTCATTTCCGCATCGACCTGGCCGAATATGCCCGCGATTTCGAGGGCGGCTATAACCGCGTCAATCAGCGTTTCGCTGATACGGCAGCCCCGCTGATCGAACCCGAAGACATCATCTGGGTCCATGATTATCATATGATCCCGCTGGGGCAGATGCTGCGTGATCGCGGTCATCGCAACCGGATGGGGTTCTTCCTCCACATTCCCTGGCCGCCGACGCGCCTACTGGTCTCGCTGCCGCATCATAGCAAGCTGGTGTCCAGCCTGTTCGCTTATGATGTGGTGGGTTTCCATACCGAGGAATGGCTCGAATCCTTCCGCCATTATGTCGAGAAGGAAATGGGCGGCCGGGTCGAGGGTGATTTCGTCACCGTGGGCGATCGCACCATCCAGGCGGTGGCTTGCCCGATCGGGATCAATGCCAAGGAATTTGCCGAAGCCGCCGTCAGCAAAGCCGCACGCGACATGGGCGATCGCCTGCGCGCGTCGCTGCAGGATCGCGCGATGATCGTCGGTGTCGATCGGCTGGACTATAGCAAGGGGCTGGAAGAGCGGTTCAACGGCTATGCCCGCTTCCTCAAGGACCATCCCGAACATCATCGCAAGGTGCTGCTGACCCAGGTCGCGCCACCTTCGCGCGGCGACGTAGAGAGCTACCAGCAGATTCGCGCCACCCTCGATTCGCTCGCCGGGCGGCTGAACGGCGAATATAGCGATGTGGACTGGACCCCGATCCGCTACGTCAATCAAGGCTATCCGCGCGACAAGCTGGCCGGCATCTATCGCGCCGCCAAGATCGGGCTGGTGACGCCGCTGCGCGATGGCATGAACCTGGTCGCCAAGGAATATGTCGCCGCGCAGGATCCTGAAGATCCCGGCGTGCTGATCCTCTCGCGCTTTGCGGGGGCGGCCTTGCAGCTGAAGGACGCGCTGCTCATCAACCCGTACAGCCCGGAAGAAATGTCCGACGCGATCAACCGGGCGCTTGCGATGCCGCTGGACGAGCGCAAGCGGCGCTGGCGCGCGATGATGGATAGCGTGGAACAGCAGGACATCAGCTGGTGGCGGCAATCCTTTACCGAACGGCTGATGGCGGTCGATCGGGACACGGCGCGGGTTGAGCCGGAGCCTGCGGAAGGCTAATCCTGGTGCATGACGCAGGATGACGACGAACCGAATGGCCTTGTTGCTGCTTTGCAGGCCAGATCGGGTGTCGTTATCGCGACGGTCGGCATGATCGCATGGTTCGGCTTGTTATGGGCGATGTTCGGCGACGTGCTGTAGCGCAGGGGCGCACAATTGCACGCTCGCGCGCTTTGCTCTATGGGCGAGGCCCAAGCAGCCCCGGCACCCGCTGATCCTTATCGATTCGCGATTGTCGGGGCGCAGTATTTTTGACCAGACAGGAACGCGCATGGCCCGTCGCCGCCAGATTTACGAAGGCAAGGCAAAGATCCTTTATGAAGGCCCTGAGCCTGGCACGATCATCCAATATTTCAAGGATGACGCCACCGCCTTCAACGCCCAGAAGAAGGGCACGATTTCCGGCAAGGGCGTGCTGAACAACCGGATTTCCGAGCATATCTTCACCCTGCTCGGCCAGATCGGCGTGCCGACCCATTTCATTCGCCGCCTCAACATGCGCGAGCAGTTGGTGCGCCAAGTCGAGATCGTGCCGATCGAAGTCGTCGTGCGCAATGTCGCCGCCGGATCGCTCAGCAAGAAGCTGGGGATCGAGGAAGGCACGCAACTGCCCCGCACGCTGATCGAATATTGCTACAAGGATGATGCGCTGGGCGACCCGCTCATCTCCGAAGAGCATATCGCCTGCTTCGGTTGGGCGACGCAGGAAGAGATGCACGACATTGCCGACATGGCGATCCGCATCAACGACTTCATGTGCGGGCTGTTCGCCGGCATCGGCATCCGCCTGGTGGACTTCAAGCTGGAGTTCGGTCGCTTGTATGACGGCGATTATAGCCGCGTCATCCTGGCCGACGAGATCAGCCCCGATGGCTGCCGCCTGTGGGACATGGTCACCAACGAAAAGCTGGACAAGGATCGCTTCCGTCGCGACCTGGGCGGCGAAGTCGAAGCCTATCAGGAAGTCGCGCGTCGCTTAGGCCTGTTGCCCGAAGGACTGGACACCACCGTCCTCGACCTCGACACCCATCGTAAGAAGCGCGAGAAGGAAGAAGGCTGACCTTCAGCCCTCTTCCGCCGTTCGCTGCGAGCATAGTCGAGAAGCGGGAAGCGTTATGTGGACGTTTCTCGACTTCGCTCGAAACGAACGGATGGATGGTCAGGCGATCAGGGCGTCAACCACCAGCTTGATGCCCAGCAGCACCATCAATCCATAGATGAGCGTGTAGAAGCGCGCCGGATCGACTCGCCGCACCAGCGCCACCCCTGCCAGCGTCGAGACGACCGCGACCGGCACCAGCATGGCGGTCGCCATCAGGTTCGCATGCGTGAATTGCCCCAGCGCGGCATAGGCTGGCATCTTCATCCAGTTCATCACGGCGAAGGCCAAAGCCGTCGTCCCGACCAGCATATCGCGCGGCAGCCGCTTGGGCAGCACCCACATCTGGAACGGTGGCGACCCGGCATGGGCGATCTGGCTGGTGAAGCCGCTGGCGATGCCGAACAGGACGCCGACCCATCCGGGGGAATTGGAGGGCAACACTACGGCATTGCCCCGTTCCACCCACAAGCGCTGCAAACCGAACAATATCGATATTGCGCCCAACACGCCGAGGACGGCGGTTTCCGACACACGGGTCGCAAAAAACCAGCCAAGCAAGATGCCGATCGCCGCACCCGGCAGCATGACCTTGAGGATCGCCCCGTCCCAGCTGCGCCGATACACCCAGACGCTCACCGCATCCTGCAGGATCAATATGGGCAGGAGGATCGCCGCACCGCGCACCGGATCGACGCCAAGCGCCATCACCGGCATGGCAAGCGCACCCACCCCGGCAAAGCCGCCCTTGGCAAGGCCAGCCAGGATGACCGCGATGATGGCAAAGACATAATAGGATATTTCGGGGTTCATGCCCGTCGCTTAGGCAAAATGCCGCCTCTTGCAAAATGACTTTTGCCGCTGTCGCCACGCTATCCGCCGGGATAATGGCTTGCCTCCCCGCTGTACCGGGACTAGGGGACCGCAAAGTCGATCCCAAGGAGTTCGCCCTTCATGAAAGCCCGTATCTTCGTCACCCTCAAGGGCGGTGTGCTCGATCCGCAGGGCCGTGCGATCCATCATGCGCTTGAAGGGCTGGGGTTCGACGGCGTCAATGACGTGCGCGCGGGCAAGCTGATCGAACTCGACCTGGCCGACGGCACCAGCGACGAGGATATCGACGCCATGTGCCGCAAGCTGCTGGCCAATACAGTGATCGAAAACTACCGCATCGAAAAGGTCGCCTGAGCCATGAAGAGCGCGGTCATCGTCTTTCCCGGCAGCAATTGCGACCGCGACCTGGCGGTGGCGTTCGAGGCGGCGACGGGTGCCAAGCCGGTCATGGTGTGGCATCGTGATACGGAGCTGCCCGACGATATCGACCTGATCGGCGTGCCCGGCGGCTTTTCCTATGGCGACTATCTGCGCTCCGGCGCGATGGCGGCGCGCTCGCCCGTCATGCAGGCGGTCGCGCAGGCAGCCGATCGCGGTGCCTTTGTGTTGGGCATCTGCAACGGGTTCCAGGTGCTGACCGAGAGCGGTTTGCTGCCCGGCGCTCTGCTGCGCAATGCCGGTGGGCATTTCGTGTGCCGCGACGTCGCGTTGACGGTGGAGAATGCGCAGAGCGCCTTCACCAGCCGCTATGCGGCGGGCGAACGCATTGCCTATCCCGTCGCCCATCATGACGGCAATTATTTCGCCGACGACGCGACGCTCGACCGGCTGGAAGGCGAAGGCCGAGTTGCGCTGCGTTATGCGGAAAGCGTGAACGGTTCCGCGCGGAACATCGCGGGCATATTGAACGACAAGGGCAATGTTCTGGGCATGATGCCCCACCCGGAACGGGTGATCGAAGCCGCCCATGGCGCGACCGACGGCAAGCGCCTGTTCGAGGGGCTGGTCGAAGGGTTGATGGCGCGGGCCTGATCCGTTCATCGAGATACGGTATAAAGAGAGCGCCTCCCATCGGGACGGCGCTTTTTTATTAAGCAGTAAGGGCCTTCGACACGCTCAGGCCGAACGGATGTGGGAGGATGCTACCCGCCCCGGTGATAATCATATTCCATCATGCGACCTTGCTGCTTGGTCAGGATTGCCCCGATCAGCGTGCCGCCAGCCTGGCGCAGTCGCTCCACGGCGGCGCGCAGGCCGCCATGATGGTTGCGGCCCCATTCGACCACCAGCAGGCTTGCCTGCACCCGCGCGGCGAGCAGAGGCGTATCGCCCAGCCCCAGGATCGGGGGTGCGTCTATTAGCACCGTATCATAGGCATCGCGGACCGAATCCAACAGGGCGTCCAGCGCCGGGGTCGCCAGCAACTCGGCTGGATTGGGCGGCACCGCACCGCAAGGCAGCAGGAACACGCCCTGTACGCCGCTGTCGATGATCGCCTCCTGCGCGTTCGCCTGCCCGGTCAGCACTTCGCTGATGCCCCGTACCGGCGTAATGCGGAACAGGCTGTGCTGCACCGGGCGGCGCATGTCGCCGTCAATGACCAGCACGCGCTTGCCCATCCGCCCCAAGGCCAATGCCAGCGCATGGAGCGTCAGCGACTTGCCCTCCCCTTCCTGCGCGCTGGTGACCAGGATGGATCGTGGCAAACCAGCCGCCGATGCCAGCAGCAGCGACGAAGCGATCGGCGCGAAAATCTCCGGCGGCTGCGGATTGTCGCCGGTTACCGGCACTGAACCCAGCAAAGGCAGCCCGACCCGCTCCGCCAGCGTATCGGCTGACGTCACCGCATCATCGAATATGTGACGCGCGGCCACCAACAGCAGTCCAAGACTAATGCCGCCGATCGCTGCCAGCAACAAGGTCACGCCGATGCGCGGCGAAAAAGGCTTGGTCGGAACGGCGGCGCGGTCGAGCGGCTGGATACGCCCGGCCTGAAACCCCGCTTGCGAGGCCATGTCGCGATAGCGCTGGAGCAGGCTGTCATGCAGCATCCGATAGGTATCGACCGAGCGTTCATAGATGCCCAGTTGCACGTCGCGCCCTTGCGCCGCCTGCCCCTGCCGCTCCAGATCCGCGATTTCGGCAGTGATCTGGGTTTCGCCATGGACGGCGACATCATAGCGTTCTTTGAGAGAGGCACGGATGCGGTTGGCCATCTCCTGCGCCTGATCGTCCAACGCCGCGAGGCGTGCGCGGGCTTCGCGCATTTCAGGATGGGCGTCCTTGCGGAACTGCCGTTCTTCGACCAAGGCCGCGCGCGCCTGTGCCCGCTCCGCCATCAAAGTCTGCATCGCGCCATTGTTCAGCACTTCGGGCAGCGTCTCGACGCTGGCGCGCCGCGCGCCCTCCCATGTCTTTTGCGCGGCGATCCGGTCGGCCAGCGCCTGCGCGCGAAAAGCATTGAGCTGCGCCAGCCGGGTGGCGATGCTATCTTCGGACGGCGGTGCATCCTTGCCCGGCTCCATTCCCATTCGGGCAGCATAGACCGCCAGTTCGCGTTCCGCCCGTGACAGATCGCGGCGTGCGCCATCCAGTTCGCCCAGCAGGAAACGTCGGGCCTGCACACCGGATTCGAAACCGCGCTTCAGATCAGCCCGGATCAGATTGTCGGCGTAGCTGTTGGCGACGCGCGCCGATAGAACAGGGTCGGCGCTGACGAAGCTGATGCGCAACACGCGCGACTTGCCGGGCAGTTCGACTTCCAGATTGTCGCGCAGCAACGCCACCACCTGCTCCTGCTCGACCTGGCGCTGGCTCAGGCTCCCTGTGCCGCCGGTGGGACGTCTATGCCCCATGCCCTTCAAAAAGGTCGGCGTGCCGACCAGCGCCAGATCCTGGGCCACCGCCTCCGCCAGCGCGCGGCTGCGCAGCACTTCGAGTTCGGTCTGCATCATCGCTTCGATATTGTCGGTCGCCGCGCGCGGCGTGGTGCCTGCGCCTGCAGCCCCGGCCGGCACATCCTCGACTTCGACCGAGGCCGTTGCGCGATAATCCGGCGTCGACATCAGGATGGCCAGCACCGCTGCCAGCAGGCACAGCGCCATGGTGACGAACAGGATGACCCGATGGCGGCGTAACACCAGCCAGCCCCGCCGTGCCGCAGCCGTCATCCGCGCGGCACGGCCATGGCCCGGCGTCGCGTCGAGATCGCGCTCGGTCAAGATCGGTGTCATCATCGCCCCCCATCCAGGGCAATGAAGCCCGTTGCCAGAGCGGGCAGCGCGATCAGGCCGCCGCCGATGATCGCCTTGGCCCGCGACAGGCCGATGATGATGCTATCGCCCGGCAGAATTTCAGGATCGGGCGCTTCGCCCTTGCGGATCGCCCCCAAGTCGAACATCGCGGCCTGCCGCTCGCCTTCGATCTGCCGGATCACGACGATTTGTGAAAGGCTGGCGAGCCGGGTCGGCCCCTTGCCCAGTGCCACCGCCTGGCTCAGCGTCAATCGTCCTTCGACTGGATACAGGCCCGGTTCGCGGACTTCACCGTCGAGCGTCACGCGACGGCCCACCGCCTTCTTAACGAACAAGGTGACCTGCGGCGACACCAGATAGCGTTCGCCTAATCGCGCGGCGATGGCATCGGCCGCGTCCCCGGCGGACAGACCTGCCACGGGCACATCGCCGATCAGCGGCATGCGGACCATGCCGCTCGCACTTACCTGCGCATCTTCCAGCGACAAGCCGGGTTCATGATAGACCTGGATGCGCAGCACGTCGTCGGGCGCGATGCGATAATCGATACCGACTTCGGGCAGTGCCGTGACAATGGCATAGGCTGCATCGCCGCGGGGCGCATCCTCCACGGTCGCACAGCCCCCGACCAGCCCACAGGCCGTCAGTGTCGCGATTACGCGTTTGATGCTGTTCGTGCGCGTCATAGGCGCTGCCACCCCGTCATGCCCCAATTGAAACCGGGGGTTAGCGACGCGACAGGGACATGGCAACCAAAGGCGGGACGGACGGAGGATGGCCCCCGGCGCTTAGAGTGCCATGCGTCCCGGTGCAGGCTCCGCGATCCGGCGCGGCTGATCCGACCAGATGCCGCGCGTGTCATAGACCGCCTTGTCGGCGCGCTCGTCGACGGGAACCGATTTGAACATGTCATGATCGACAAGAATGACGAATACGCCACATTGTTCCAGAGCCGTATCGAGATCCATCAATTCCGCGCCGGTCCCGGCAAATTCCATCGGCAATGCCTGGGCATAGGGTTCTACGAGCTTGATGCGGCGACCATAGCGGCGGGCAAGCCGGGCGGCGACCTTCACCGCCGGGCTTTCGCGGAAATCATCGATATTCGCTTTGAAGGCCAAGCCGAGGCAGGCGACATTTTCATGCGGAAAAGCATCGATCATGTCGGATGCCTTGGCCACGACATAGTCGGTCTTGCCGTCATTCACTTCGCGCGCGGTGCGGATGATGCGCGCATTTTCCGGGTCGCTGTGGACGATGAACCAGGGGTCAACGGCGATGCAATGGCCGCCGACGCCGGGACCAGGCGAGAGGATATTGACGCGCGGATGGCGGTTGGCGAGACGGATCACCTCCCACACATCGATGTCCATATTCTCGGCGATGACCGACAATTCGTTGGCGAAGGCGATATTCACGTCGCGGAAGCTGTTTTCGACGAGCTTGACCATTTCGGCCGCGCGCGCCGTCGTGGTGATGCAGGCTCCGCGCACGAACTGGCGATAAAAGCCCAGCGCCTTGCGCGCGCAACGGGGCGTAATGCCGCCGATGCAGCGATCATTGTCGATCAGTTCGACGAGGATGCGTCCGGGCAAGACGCGTTCCGGGCAATAGGCAATGGCGATGTCGCCCTGCACACCCCTACCCGGCATCTTGAGGTCCGGTCGCATGTCGCCGATCACGTCGCGCATCGCTTCCGTCGTGCCGACCGGAGATGTCGATTCCAGAATGACCGTGTCGCCCGCCTTCAACACCGGCGCGATGGTGCGGGCCGCTTGCAGGACATAGCTGATGTCGGGCGCATGGTCTTCCGACACGGGTGTCGGCACCGCGATGATGAAGACATCGCTTTCCTCGACGGTCAGCGACGCGCGCAGATTGCCGCGCGCCACGACGCCCTGCACCAACCCGTCGAGATCGACTTCCTCGATATGCACCCGGCCCGAATTGACCGTCTCCACCACATGGGCGGACACATCGACGCCCACCACCTGACAGCCCCCGCGCGCGATCAGCGCAGCAGTCGGCAAGCCGATATAGCCAAGGCCAATGACGGAAACCTTCTGCTTGGTGTCGACGGGCATGAAGTGGCAGTCCTTTTACGGCGATGATCTGGCCGACCTTCTGCCCGGAAAGGCTGAATATTTCGGTAACGTAGTAGCCTATTCCCCTGCGATGACGCGCGCAATGCGCTCCGCCGCCTTGCCATCGCCAAAGGGATTATGCGCCCGTGCCATCGCGTCATAGGCTTGGCTGTCGTCCAGCAGCGCCAGCACCTCGCGGACGATCCGGTCGCGATCCGCGCCCACCAGCTTGGCCGTGCCCGCATCCACGCCTTCGGGCCGCTCCGTCGTCTCGCGCATCACCAATACGGGCTTGCCCAGCGACGGGGCTTCCTCCTGCACGCCACCGCTGTCGGTCAGCACCAGATGGCACATATCGAGCAATCGCACGAAATGCGGATAGTCGAGCGGCTCGATCATCGCGACATTGGGCAAGTCGCCCAGCACCGCATCCATGACCGGCCGGACATGGGGGTTGGGGTGGACCGGGAAGATGACCGCGACATCGGGCCGCGCCGCAATGTCCGCGATGGACCGGGCGATCGCCTCCATCCCGCCGCCGAAATTCTCGCGCCGGTGGCTGGTGACAGCGATGATCCGCTTGCCCGTGAAACGCGCTGCCAAGGCATCCAGCCCATGTGCCAGCAACGGGTCCGCCAGCACGCGCTCGCGCGTCGCCAGCAAAGCGTCGATCACGGTATTGCCGGTAATATGGATGCTGGCCGCGGCTCGGCTTTCGGCCAACAGTGCATCGGCCGCCGCCTGCGTCGGCGCGAAATTCATGTCGGCGATGCAGGCGACCACGCGGCGATTCACCTCTTCGGGCCAGGGATGATGAATGTCGCCGCTGCGCAGGCCTGCCTCGACATGCGCCACCGGAATCTTGCGATAATAAGCCGCAAGGCTGGCCACCATGGTCGTCAGCGTATCGCCATGCACGACGACACGGTCGGGCTTCTCGGCGTCGAAGGCCTTGCCGAGTTCGACGATCAGCTTGGCGGTCAAGCCGTCGAGTGTCTGGTTCGGCACCATCACGTCGAGATCGATGTCCGGCACGATGCCCGCGATCGCCAATACCTGATCCAGCAGCCCCCGATGCTGCGCGGTCACGATCACCCGCGTCTCGACCCCGGATCGCGCGCGCAGGGCGTGGACGACCGGGAACATCTTGATCGCTTCCGGGCGAGTCCCGAATACCATGGCGACTTTCATCATTCATCCCTTGCCCGATTGCCGACCGGCCTGCCTTGGCAGATAAAAGTGTATAGGGGCTAAACGCTATGCTTGTGTCGTTGCTGCAATGCGGCGAATTGTAATATAGAAAGACTATGTTAAACCGCCATTGCACCTGTCCAATTCTATACGGAGCCTGACTATCTC